>JANQED010000151.1 GCA_028278545.1 Anaerolineales bacterium | reverse complement strand
GGTCAAGGTCATCGAGATCTCTGCTGACATCCCCAACGACGGTGTGCAGTTCGTCACCGGCTTCGATGCCAATCTGAAAGCTCAGATCGTAGATGCCCTCCTGGCTATCGCTGAGACTGAAGAAGGCGCAGAAGCACTCGATACTGCCTACCAATGGAATGCTCTGGAAGTTCACGACGACACCTTCTATGATGCCTTCCGCCAGGTGCTGGATGCGGCTGGTGTCTCCGCTGCGGATTTCTAGTCGAACATCAACGGTGGAAACCTAAGCACATTCCGCACACCTACGATGACTAGAAGACCAGTCATCCGTCGGTAGCAATCAACCGGTGTGCAAGGTGATTTTCTTACCCTGCACACCGGTTCTACGTTCACCAGGAGTTCACTGTGGCAGATCAACCTTTAGTCCCGACTGGCCCCCTCGAAATAGAAGATGGCAAGATATCGTTCGGCAAACGCCTGAACGAATTTCCCTGGTGGTTTGTGGCGATGATCCTGATTGCCATTTGGGTCTTTACGATTATCCTCACCAACGCAGAATACAACGAGGCCTTCAATTTCATCAAAGCTGGCCTCACCATCACAATACAGACTGCGCTTACCGCTTACGGAATAGCACTTATTCTTGGTCTTATTGCAGGTTTAGGGCGTCTCTCTAATAATGTGTTTTTCAACAATCTGGCACGACTCTACGTCGAGCTGATCCGCGGCATCCCGATTTTGGTTTTGATTTTCTTTATCGCCCTCGTAGGTGTTCCCGCCGTAGTAAACGCTTTGAATGCCTTTGGAGAGTGGTTAGGCACACAGGGAGTCACGCCCCTGGCCAACATGTTCACCGCTTTCAACAATCAAAACATCAGCATGAATGCCCGTGCCATCGTGGCGCTAGCGGTGACCTATGGCGCGTACTTGGCCGAAATCTTTCGGGCCGGGATCCAATCCATCGAACATGGGCAGATGGAGGCGGCGCGTTCCCTGGGGATGAGCTACCCTCAGGCAATGCGTTATATCATCCTGCCGCAAGCCATTCGCAACGTCCTGCCCGCCTTGGGGAATGACTTTGTCGCCATGGTAAAGGACTCATCCCTGGTCTCTGTGCTGGCCGTCCGGGACATTACTCAGGTCTCTCGTCTGTACGCCGGCAGCACTTTCCGATTTCGAGAAGCCTACGTCACCCTCTCAGTTTTGTACCTGACCATGACGGTTCTGCTTTCCCTGCTTGTCCAAGCCATCGAAAGGCGGTTGCGCAGCAATGACTGATACACGGGACAATATCATCGTCGTCAAAGACCTATTTAAATATTTTGGTGACGTCAAAGCCCTCAACGGGATCAGCTTAGAGGTGAGCCGCGGCAGCGTTGTGGTCGTCATCGGCCCCAGCGGATCGGGCAAATCAACCATGCTGCGCTGCATCAACTGGCTGGAAAAGCCCACCAGCGGCGAGATTTGGATCGATGGCAAGCTAATGACTGGTAACCCCAAGCAGCTCAACGAAACCCGCGCTGAGATCGGCATGGTTTTCCAACTTTTCAACTTGTTCCCCCACCTGACGGCGATGGAGAATGTCACTCTGGCACAAAAAGTCGTGCGCGGGCGTTCCAAGGAGGAGGCCCAGGAAATCGCCATGCAGCAACTCCAGCGAGTGGGCATCCCCGAGAAAGCCGACTCCTACCCAAGGAAGCTCTCGGGTGGTCAGCAACAGCGTGTGGCTATCGCCCGCGCCCTGGCCATGAACCCTAAGATCATGCTCTTTGACGAGCCTACCAGCGCTCTGGACCCTGAGATGATCAAGGAAGTACTGGATGTGATGCTCGACCTGGCCAGCGCTGGCATGACCATGGTCTGCGTGTCGCATGAGATGGGTTTTACCCGTTCAGCCGCGGATGAAATTATCTTTATGGATGAGGGCCTGATCGTCGAGCACACCACCCCCGATGGGCTCTTTAACAACCCCCAGCACGACCGCACCAAACTCTTCCTATCGCAAATCTTACAACACTAATTTTGGGAGGCGAAATCGCTAAAAACAGGCTACGAGTTGACGCAAAGCGCCGCTCGCAGCCTGTTTTTTACAAAGAAACCCCACCATGCGGAGGGAAACTTCCCCTTCACCCCAATACTTTCTCAATCTCTCCCAGCAAACGCGTGACCATAAAAGGCTTGACGATATACCGATCGCAACCCGCCTGGAAACCCGCTTCCAGGTCCCTTTGCATCCCTTTGGCGGTCACGATCATGATATAGATCCCCTCGGTAGCTTCGTCGCCCTTAAGCTGCCTGCAAACCTCCAAGCCATCGACTTCCCCCAGGAGCATGATGTCGAGCAGCATCAGATCTGGCATCTCCCTCCTGGCCAGTTCTAAGGCATGATCACCATCTGAAGCTGTGATCAGTTCATAATCACCCATATCCAGGGTCAATGTGATGATATCGAGAATATCGGGCTCGTCTTCAACAATCAGGATCTTCTTCATCGCTTCACCTTACCAACGACTTGATCCAAATTCTAAGAACCAATCGGGGGAAATTTGCTCCCCAATTGTACCCCATCAAAACAACGCATTGATTTCCCCTTAGGTCAACCCAATCTCCTTACCAACATCAGCAAAAATTTCCAGAACACGGTCTAACTGATCGTTGGTATGGGTAGCCATATAACTGGTGCGCAACAACTGGCGCCCAGGAGGAACGGCCGGGCTGAGCACCGGGTTGACGAACACCCCCGCATGGAACAGCATCCACCAAAATTGGAGTGTCTGTGTATCATCGCCAACGATGATGGGGATCACCGGGGTCTGGGAATTGCCAATATCAAACCCTAGCTCTTGGAAACCGATCCTCATACGCTCAGCATTTTGATTCAATCGCTGTATACGCTCTGGCTCCTGACGCATTACCTCTAAAGCCGCCAGGACAGTGGCAGCGTTGGCAGCCGGTATACTGGCACTGAAAATCAGGGCTCGGGCGTGGTGTTTTATATAATGAACCACATCCTCGTCCCCGGCGATGAAGCCTCCTAACGACGCAAAAGACTTGCTGAACGTCGACATGATCAAATCGACTTCGTCGGGCATATCGAAATGGGCTGCCGTGCCGTGTCCGCCACCCAAAACCCCCATGGCATGGGCATCATCGACCATCAGGCGGGCGCCAAAACGCTTGCAGATAGGCACGATCTCCGGCAGAGGAGCGATATCGCCCTCCATGCTGAAGAGACCATCCACAACCACCAGCTTACCCTGATCTTCCGGCAGGGCCTCCAGCACGCGCTCCAGGCTTTCCGCATCGTTGTGCCGGAATCGTTTGATCTCCCCAAAAGACAGCATCGCCCCATCGACGATGCTGGCATGATCATCCCTATCGAGAATGACCACATCGCCGCGACCAACCAGGGCACTGATCGTGCCCAAGTTCGTCTGCATCCCCGTAGGGAATACCAGTGCCGCTTCCTTGTCCACCCATTCAGCCAGTTCCGCTTCCAGGCGTTCGTGAAGTTCAAGCGTACCGTTCAAGAAACGCGAACCCGTACAACTGGTACCGAAGCGATCGATAGCTTCTCTGGCTGCCTGTCTTACTGTGGGATGCGTGGTCAACCCCAGGTAGTTGTTCGAGCCGCACATGATCAGCCGATGGCCTTGATAAGAAGCCTCGGTGCCTTCGTTCTCGCTCAAAGGTAAAAAATAAGGATAAATTCCAGCCGTGATGGCGTCCTTGGCGTCTGTATAATTAAGGCATTTCTCGAATATATCCATCGTATTCTCCTACACTTCATCCCTTCATTTAGCCATGAACTGGATGCTGTATCGCTTATTTGTGTGATTCTCTCTGGGCTGCCGTGATCATCCTATCCATGAGCGGGTAAACCATATTTCCTAAAATCCCACTCAAACGGTAGAGGATTTTGCTCTCGAAGCCTGGCAGGATCACGAATCGCTTCCGGGACATCCCTTTTAGGACCGACTCGGCTACTGCATATGCGCTCATTAACCCGGCACCGCCCCCTAGGGCTTTGGTCTCTGCCGGTTTGTACTGATTCTCATATGTAAGCTGGGGTGTATCCGTATCGGGTGGATAAACAATCGAAACATCGATACCATGAGGCTTCATCTCGGCCCGCAATACCTCAGAAAAACCGCGCAGGGCAAACTTGGAGGCCCCATAGGCAGTATACCCGAAAACACCCAGGAAGCCGGCAATCGATGAAATGTTGACCAGATAACCAGAACCCCGCTCGATCATCCCCGGCAGCAAGGCTTTAGTGACGTGCACCGCGCCGAAATAGTTAACCTCCATCATCCAACGGAAGATCTCCAAATCAAGTTCTTGCACATACCCCGGGTGCGCCACTCCGGCGGAATTGACCACGATATCCGGCAGGCCCACCGTTTCGCAGATGTGCGCGATGGCCTTTCGAACCTCTCCAACATTAGCAACGTCCGCGGGAACCATCCCAAAGCGTTGACTGGGATTTGTCTTGGCAGATTCAACCCCTTCGAGAGCTGCCCCCAGTTTCTCTGCATCCCTGGCCAGCAACCAGACATGAGCACCACTCTTTGCCAGCCCCTGGGCCACGGCCAGCCCAATGCCACTCGAACCGCCGGTAACGAGAGCAATTTTATTCTTGAAATCTTTCATATTCACTCCACTATACCATTAACCCCATCAATGTGGCGCGGTAACGAGATTTAACAGGGATTTAACAAACAGGCCCTCCATGTTTTGCCGATTTGTAGGAAGCTGCCTGGGCCTACAATGAGCCACATTCCCAGTCAGGCGAATGTTCCCCTTCTCGCTTCCAAATATATTAATCAAAAATCCTATTGCAATTAAACCCCAATTGTGTTATTCTACATATCCTTACCGGGTGGACTGCAAGTGCAGTGGGAAAATCTAGATTTCAACCACACATTTGCGCGGGGCAACATTGATAAAAACAAAGGGTAAGCCGCTCGCGACACGGTGGGCGGCTTTTATTTTTCGATTTGCGGTGGAAGAAAGGAGGACATCTGAACAGCGCATATTGAGCGAAGCACACCTGTTGACGGCACAGATAGGCTCCAAAGAAAAAAGGAGAAAAACTATGGTTTCCAATCGAAAATTGTTCAAAATAATGATCTTGATTTTGGCAATAACAATGCTCACCGGCTGTGCTCCCGGCCGGAAGTTGGTGCAAATAAGTTTTGTCGATGCCGGGCAAGGTAACGGTGGCGACAATGAACATCCAATTTTTCAAAATAGTGTGAATAATAGTGGGTGGGGAGACGGCGCAGCCATCGTCGATCCCGTCTGGATTGCTGACGGCGCTGACAACGACACCGACCCAGACAAGAATGAACCCGTCGTTTACGTTCGATCGAAACCTGGTACGCCTTCAAAACTGAGGGTGGACGTAGTGGTTGAAATCAATCCGGCCGGGGCTCAGTTTAGCCTTGTGGGAATGGATGGCACCACTGAATATTTTCGCAAGGACAACATCAAGGCAACAGGAGCCAACCAGAAGGTATCCATGGTCGGTTCTGCGAACCTCCCGACAAGCGTCTCCATCTTGACGAAGACTTTCACCTGGAAAGTGATCTTGACGGGGGGGCAGGCAGGCGGCACCTATACCTTGGACACATCCACGCACAAAATCTACGTCATCTACGACACACCCATTACTGCGAACGTCGAAGGTCAGACCAATAAGCTGACGCCCAAGAGATTGGATTTCGCTGTCGGCGCTGCGGCGGGCAAGAGCAATCTGGTCGATGCAGCCAATGAAATTGCGAAAAAGGTGCGACAGGAAACGGGCAGCTCCTATGGGTTTATGTTCGAGAACCCGCGCTGGCTGTTCTATGCTCGTACAAACGACAACGTAGACTGCCATCACAGAGCAGCCCTGGCCGCCAGTGCTTTCGGAATCGTCGGGATCAAGGGTCATGTACATTTGGTGTATCCAACCGTCCACCCGGTTCCTTCAGCCCCTTCAGGATGGTCGCCCAACTCAACGGTCAATGACTATGTGAGCACTTACACTGACAGTCGGAAGAAATACAGGTTCTCAAGTGGGTGCATACAAGATGAGATATTCCAGGGAAACAATTTCGAAGGGAATATCAGGGTGGAAGATGGCAGCACCGATGACGGTAATGCCTGGTGGACGATATGGCCCTTGAAACAGCATAACAATGCCAAAGAACTGCTGCAATGGTACGCTAGCAGCCACGTACAGTTTTGGACGGGGACATGTGGAACGAGCGGGACGGTGCCAGTCCCTGCGGGCAATCTGGCCAATAAGCCTAAAATTATTGGAGGTCCAAACTAATGAACGCTGAAATATCAAAGAATCCTTCTAGGAAAGTATTTCTGGTTCTGGGGTTTGCCTTGAGTGGTGTATGCACTGTGCTAATGCTGAGTGGATGTAGAAGTGCGGAATCAGTCAGTGCCCCCGAGAACACGCCCAACGCTGTTTCAGAAGCTGAGAGCCTGCAATCGCAATACGAGTTTGAGAGTCTACCCGACGATGTTCAGCTTATACCCAGGCTGGAGATAGAATTGCCATACGGAATAGAAGAGATGGTCGTATGGCCCTCAAGCGAGTACATCGACGAACACTATGCGACAGATGACATCTCAGATCAACTTCCACCCGTGTACCCCGAGCGCGCCATGGAAGATGCCAAACCAATCGTGCCGGGAGGTGTCTCGCCCGAAGCAGCCGTAGAAGAAGCCGAATGGTGGTTCAGAGAAATCCTCAAAGAGGAATGGATCCCCCATGACCTGAGGGAAAGGCTGATTCCAATACGTGCGGAGGCTGCCCAATGGTCGATGGTCATCGGGCGCTACCAAACCCAGGGGCATACCATACAGGTCTCTCAGACTCGGTGGGGTATAGTCGTGGTCATAAGCCCTGCGTTCGAGGGGAATGTCGATGAGGCGGAGGAATTCAGCAGGATGATTTTCGACCAATTCTTCACCCGAGGTGAGGAGATGATCACCCTCGATGGACAGTCAATTTCCGACGCAGGAGAACAGTTTCAGGCTTATCTTTTAGATGAAACCAGGCTTCCTGGGCCAGATGCTATTGAGAACTGGTGGGGATGGATAGCGTGGTATAGCGACGGCCGCTCAATAGCCATATTTATGAACAAGCGCATTGCCGGCCAGCAGCACACGCCGACTCCCGACGACCCATGGTTCTAACACGCCTTATTGAACATGAGCATCTTGGGTCTGAACTGACTCCATAAAACAAGACAGGAAAAAGAAAGACCTCCTATGTGAAAAAATGACACAGGAGGTCTTTTGCTATGGCGAGGCAACTAGGAAGTCAGGGCGTTTGGCGTTCAAGGTCTTTTGAGGAATAAATATCCACTCCCACCGTCAGGGATTTAACTTCTTAAACCAATGACAATCAAAGCACTTCTTAAAATGACCGTTTAGCATCTTGGAACAGAAATCTTCTGCAAGCATCCAACACTCTCGACCAGACTCGAAGACATAAGCCGGGCACTTCTCCCGAATGACGTCCGGGCAATCCCTGAATTCCCAACAATTTTTGGCATCCTTGTTTACCGCATTGCGCTCCCGCATCTCGATAAATGGGGAATTGTCATAATTATCAAGGAAAATCTCTTTTTCTAACATTCCGTATCCTCCAGAGGTGGGAACGGTAGTGACGTTGAGACCTATTCCTGCGAAAGATTATTCGCCTAAAGGCCATTGACACTCTCTATCGGAAGTCGGTTGGAGCAGCACCAAGGTGGCTAGCAGAGCACCCAGAGAAGTGCTCGCAAAAATTGTTACAATACTCCTTGAGCAATCAGTTTGTCGAGCTTGCGGATATCGACTCCCTTCTTTAGCTTGAGTTTCATACTGCCTATGTAGGTCCAGATCTCAATTTCAGTATTAAAATCAAGAATGTTGCCGGCGTTTTCTGAAGAATACATCACAATAGATTTGAAGGGTATGGAAAAAATTTCGACCTTTTTGCCGGTGAGACCCTGCTTGTCGGCGATGATGATGCGCTTGTTAGTGACCACTGCAGTGTCTCGTACGGTTGCGTAGGCCAACATCGCCTGTTCTCCCTCGATCAGGATGCTCTTGATGTCGTCGGGAACCGGCACCTCGCGCACAAACGTCCACGCCATTGCTTGATTAACTTCGGCCATGACCTCTCCTCCTAATTAAAAATGATATCCCTATATGAATTGTCGCAAGCTTGTCTATCGCGTGCAACACCTCCTTTTGGCTCTACCCATCCAAAGCCAAATAAAAATGGTACGCTTTTGAGAAAGAGAGATGCGCTGGGCGGGGGTCGAACCCGCACGCCCTAGGGGCACGTGGCCCTCAACCACGCCTGTCTGCCAGTTCCAGCACCAGCGCCTGAGTATCCGTATTATAATCAGGGGGTTGTAATTGTCAAGAAAAATAAGGAGAGAATAATGCGCATCGTTTTGGACGCCATGGGCAGCGACAACTACCCGGACCCCGAAGTCCAGGCTGCCGTCGAAGCGGGAGGGCGATTTGGCGATCAGATCTTGCTGGTGGGCCACGAGGAGCAGATCAAACCACGCCTGGAAGCCCTGGGAGGGTCGGATAAAGTGAAGCTGATCCACGCTCCCGAGGTCTTGGAGATGGGAGACAAGCCCGCCCGTTCGGCGCGCGGCAAAGCCCTGAACTCGATGGCCGTCGGCATGGACCTGCTCAAAACTGGTCAGGGGGACGCCTTCGTCACCGCGGGGAACACCGGCGGCGCAATGGCCAACGGCCTCTTCCGGTTGGGGCGCATCCGGGGCGTCAAACGCCCGGCATTGACCGTGATGCTGCCCGTCTCAGGCGGGTTTTGCGCGATACTGGACATCGGGGCGAATACGGAGTGCAAGCCCGAATATCTGCGACAATTCGCTGTCATGGGATCGATCTACGCCGAGAAAGTGCTGGGGGTGGAGAGTCCACGGGTGGGGCTGCTGTCCAACGGTGAGGAGGCTGGCAAGGGCAACGACCTAGTCAAGGCGACCTACCCGATCATGGAAGCCGCGGACTTCAATTTCATCGGCAACGTGGAGGGCAAAGAAGTCTTCGGTGGAGAAGTCGATGTGGTGGTCACGGACGGCTTCACCGGCAATGTGCTGGTCAAGGCCAGCGAGGCCGTTGCCAAACTGCTCATCGAAACTTTGCGCACAGAACTCACCCGCGGCGCGGTAACCAGCCTCGGCGCACTGCTGGCCAAGCCAGCTTTCGGCCGCGTGAAGAAATTGATGGACCCCGGCGAAGTAGGCGCTGCGCCGCTGTTGGGCATCAATGGGCTGATCTTCGTCGGACATGGCCGCTCGGACGCCCGCGCCCTGGTCAGCGCCATCCGAGGCGCCCGCAGAGCCGTCGAAGCCGACCTGCTAAACGCCTTGCGCGATTCCATTCAGGAACAGCTCAAGAAATCGAAGGAGACCGAACAGGCATGAGCCGCCTCAGAGTAGTCATCACCGGCCTGGGAGCAGTCACTCCCCTGGGCAGTTCGATCAAGAAATTTTGGGAGGGCCTCCAGGCCGGAAAATCCGGCGTCCGGCGCATCACTTTGTTCGATCCCAGCGAAATGCCCTGCCAGATCGCCGGAGAGATCCCCGATTTCGACGCCAAGGATTTCATGGACCGCAAGCTGGCCCGACGCATACCGCGCGCCGCCCAGATCGCCCTGGCCTCCGCCGCGCAAGCTGTCGAAGATGCCGGGCTGCCAGAGCCAATTCCCGAATCCGAACGCACAGGTGTATTCTTCGGCACAGCCATCGGCGCCCTGGACAGCTTTGTAGATGGCATTGAAGTATTGAAAACAAAGGGCCTGGAGAAAGTCAGCCCCTTTGTGCTGCCCGGCGGAATCCCCAACTTATCGGCCCACCTGATCGCCCTGCGCTTCCAATGCCTAGGCCCCAACGCCACCATCACCACCGCCTGCGCGACAGGAACCCAATCCATCGGCGAAGGCGCCGAGATCATCCGACGGGGGCTGGCAGATGTGGTCATTTCGGGGGGGACAGAGGCGCTGGTGCGCGATTTCTCGATTGCCGGATTCTCAGCCATGCGAGCGCTGCCAGTGAATTACAACGATCAACCCGAAATGGCCTCGCGTCCTTTCGATGCCAAGCGGGAGGGCTTTGTCTTCTCCGAGGGCGCTGGAGCAGTGGTCTTGGAAAGCCTTGATCACGCCTTGAGCCGCGGTGCGAAGATCTACGCGGAAGTGTTGGGTCATGCCTCCTCGGCAGATGGATTTCATATCGCGGCACCCCACCCCGAGGGCGAAGGCGCCATCCGCACCATGCGCTGGGCACTCACAAATGCCGGCGTCCAGCCCGAAGAGGTGGATTACATCAACGCTCACGGATCGTCCACCCCACTAAACGGGGCTATCGAAACCAAGGCCATCAAGACGGTGTTCGGCGAGCGGGCTTACCAGATCCCCGTCAACTCGACCAAGTCGATGATCGGGCACGCCATGGGTGCCTCAGGAACGCTGGAGGCCATCGCCTGCGTGATGTCGATCCAGGAGAACGTCCTGCACCCGACGATCAACTATGAAAACCCCGACCCCGAGTGCGACCTGGATTATGTGCCCAACCAAATGCGTCCACACCAGGTGGATATCGCCTTATCGAACTCATTTGGCCTGGGCGGGCAGAACGCCTGCCTGGTTTTGAAACGTTATAACGGGTAGAGACGCTCCGCCGGAGCGTCTCTACACAGATTGGGAGACATCAATGAATATCATCCGCAATGAGAAACTGATCAAACGCAACGCGATGATTGGCAGGGTAGTCAGCATCGTCAGCCTGGCCATTTTAGGGGCCGGCATGTTCATCACCTTCCGGCAGCCTGAACAGATCGGCCTGTCGCTCTCGGCATTGTTGGTGGGCTTCATCCTTTCGCAGATGGGCATTTACTACACCAACCGCTGGGGACGCAGCCCGCGCCCCGATCAACAAATCGACGCGGCCCTGAAAGGGTTCGGCAAGCAATACAGCCTGTATCACTACACTACGCGCGCTTCCCATGTGCTGGTGGGGCCTGCGGGCCTGTGGGTGCTGATCCCCAAGCACCAGCGCGGCACGATCAAATACACCAGGAAGCGCTGGCGCAAACGCGGCGGGGGTATCCTGGGGGCTTATTTGGCCCTCTTCGCCCAAGAGGGCTTGGGACGCCCAGAGTTCGAGATCGCTTCAGAGACAGATGCCCTGAGACGCCAATTGAAGAAGCTTTTGCCTGAGGATTACGCGGTCCCCCCGATTGAGGCAGCCCTGGTGTTCACCCACCCCGAGGTGGACATACAGGCCGATGAGGCCCCTACGCCAACCCTGTCTGCCAAAAAGCTGAAGGATCATCTGCGCAAAGTTGCCAAGGAAAAACCCGTCTCGGCAACGGATGTGCAAGTTATCAAAGACGCGCTGGGGGAACAATGAAAAAGGGTGCAACCAACGCGCCGTGCTGGTTGCACCCATCTTTTTCTTTCCCTTTTGAATAAATTCTATCCGCTCAAGAAATCTTCCAGGGACTTCTTGCTGATGCGGTAGGCACTGCCAAGTTTCTTGGCTTTGAGATCGCCTGCCTCTATCGCCGCGACGACATCCTCCTCGGCGACCTTGAGGAAGCCGGCTGCTTCCGCCGGGGTCATCACTTCAGGCATGCCACCTGCGGGAGCTCCGGCTGCCGCCTGCTGGCCCTGTGCACCGGTCATGCCTTGCAGCGACTGCTGAAGCACGTTGCCCACCCCTAAACCGGCACCGATGCCAGCCGTCAGGCCCGCGCCACCGCTGGGATTTTCGGCAGCCGCCAGCATCGCATCAGCCGCCTGCAACTGGGTGTAGGTGTTCATATCCAGCATTCCCATATTGCGCAGCTCCTCGGCGGACTTCTCGGAGGGCTTGAGGTTGGAAATGACAAAAGATTTCAGCGTCAGCCCTAAGGAGTTGAAATGATCCTGGGCTTTGGCGCGCACGCCAGCGCTCATCTCGTTGACCAGGCCAATCAGGTCAACCACGCTGTGTTCCGCGGCGGTCTCTCCCAACAGGTCGGTCAAATCGGAGAGCAACACGCCGCGCAGACGATCCTCGATCTCGCTGGTGCGATAAGCGCCGAGAGAGCCGACAATTTGGGTGACGAATTGCTGCGGGTCGGAGACCTGGAAACTGTATGTGCCAAAACCCTGTAAAAGTGCGACGCCCAGCCCCATCCCCGGGTTGCGGACAATGATCGGCTGGGGAGTGCCCCATTTCTTATCGACGAACTCGCGCATGGAGACGTAATAGACCTCAGCGGTGAAGGGAGTACGGTTGCCGAAGGCCTTGCCGATGAAGTCGATCAGCCGGGGGATGTTGGCCGTCGCGATGGTGTGCCGGCCAGGGCCAAAGACATCCAGGGCCTGCCCATCCCGGAAGAAAACCGCCGATTGAGACTCACGCACGATCACCTGCGAACCAATGCGGAAATCACCAGAGCCTTTTTCAGGGAAACGTTGCACGAGGCGATCACGCATCTCATCTGCATATTCAATAACATCGAAAATTCTAGCCATTACTCATCCTCCAAATTTTCATATCCATCTAGCGTCTTCATCCTTGAGTCATCACCTCGTCGCGGCGGTTGAAAACATCCAAACATTCTTGCGCAGTGCTCACCAGATTGCGGATCGCGGCCGGGAGTCCATCACTATCTACAGAAGCCTCGACATTGTCGATAGCGCGGTTCACGCTTTCGGCAAAATCGAGCATGGCACTATCGTATTGATAGACACGGGCCAGTTCTTCTTCATTAATCTTGACAGCATCGAAGAAGCCAGAGTAACCATAAGATGCCCTGCGCACTTTGTCGATGAATGTACGCACCTTAAGGGCAGCTTTCTCCAGGTCATCGACATAGGCAATATCGCCCTGACTGACGAAATCCGCCTGGACTGCGGAAATGCGTTGGTACAGCTCCTCGAATCGATCCGCCAGGGTCTCGCGCAGCAACTTGTCCGCTGCGCGTCGGTTCTGCCGTTCGACATAGCCACTAAAACCCGGGATTTTACTGGCTATCCTCTTAAAAACATCCTGGTCACCAGTGACTTTCTCAAACAAATCGGACATTTTTTCCTCCTCGAGTTTCACACAACTCACAAAAGGCGTTCACGGAACTTGATTATAGTCGCGGAGCATCCAAAAGGCAACGAACGACTCTCACTTCCATATACGATTCAGGTCAGCGGGTGTTGCAGGAAAAGGGATAGAGATATATAAGAATGATATGCTCCAAGTTTGGCAATCCCAGCAGGACACCAGCGCTTTTTGAATTATAATACCGTGGATTAATTGCCAAGCATCGCTGAGAGATGACCGCACTCAAGGAGTTCTGAAATGATCGTCACAACCAAGAAATTATTTGAAGCCGCTTATGGAAAATACGCCATCGGCGCATACAATATCAACAACCTGGAACAGACAATGGGGTTGTTCCGGGGCAATATAGAAAGCCAGGCCCCGTTTATCCTCCAGATCAGCAAAGGGGCACGATCCTATACCCACAAAACCATGCTGGAGGGATTGATCCGCAGCGCAGACGAAATCTTCCCGGAAGCCATCTTCGCCGTACACCTGGACCACGGCGACGAAGAAACCTGCTACGACTGCATCGACAGCGGCTTCTACAGTTCGGTGATGATCGACGCCAGCCACGAGGAGTTCGAGGAGAACATCGCCATCACCAAGCGAGTGGTCGATTATGCCCACGCCAAAGGGGTCGTTGTCGAAGCGGAGTTAGGACAACTGGGCGGCGTCGAAGAGCATATCCAGGTTGATGAGGCAGATGCTAAACTGACCGATCCCGACCAGGCCCTCGAATTCGTCGAGCGCACCGGCTGCGACTCCCTGGCCTGCGCCATCGGCACCAGCCACGGAGCCTTCAAGTTCTCAGGCACGCAAGGGCTGCATTTCAACGTGCTGGAGGAAATCCAGAAGCGCCTGCCTGGCTTTCCGCTCGTGATGCACGGCAGCAGTTCTGTTCCGCAAGAGGAAGTCGCCCGCATCAACCAGGCCGGCGGAAACCTGCAAGGCGCTAAGGGCGTGGACGCCGGTCAATTCAAGCGCGCCTCCCAACTCGGCGTGACCAAAATCAACATCGACACCGATGGCCGCCTGGTGTGGACGCGCGTACACCGCGAGTTCTTCACCGAGAAGCCCGAGAACTTCGACCTGCGCCCGCCGGGAAAGGTCTTTATGACTGAATACGCCAAGTTCATCGCCGAGAAGAACGTATATCTGGGCAGCGCCGGACAATTGGAGGAAGTTAGAGCCTTGCTCGCAGCATAATCTAAACAAACGGACAGCCATGCCTTCCTCTGATCAAGGCGCAACTCAAGACCGCTACACACTCATTCCCCGCACGTTGATTTTCCTGACGCGCGGGGATTCTGTTTTGTTGATCAAAGGGGCAGCGGACAAGCCTTTATGGGCTAATCGCTACAACGGCATCGGAGGGCACGTAGAACAAGGGGAAGACCCGCTCTCGGCTGCCCGACGAGAACTGAGGGAGGAAACGGGCCTGGAAGTTGAAAATCTGTGGTTGTGCGGGACGATCACCATCGACACAGGGGCCAGTCCTGGGATTGGGATCTTTTTATATCGAGGGGAGAGTCCCAGTGGCGATCCGCAACCTTCTTCCGAGGGTTTGGTTGAATGGATCCCGATCAAAGATATCCAAAAATATCCCCTGGTGGAGGATCTGTACATTTTGCTCCCCAAGGTACTTGCCTTCAAAAGAACCGACCCTCCGCTCTCGATCTCGTACGCTTACGACCAAGAGAATCAACTCAATATTAGCTTTGGTGAGTAAGCAATGAGTTAGCAAGAAGTAAAAATATCGTCGAATTAGCAGGGCAAAACATAGAAGACCAACAAGGTGCTGCCATAACGCCTCTGATCAAACTCTTGCAGATTGCGTAATTCGACCGGCTCTAGCTCTAAAGGGTCGATCTGCATGATCACCCAGGCGTACTCGGTCAGCCATTCGGGGCGCGCATCCACTTCCTGCAAGGCCTTCTTCCACAACCCTTTGTACTGCGGCGGGGCGATGTAAAGGTAATCAAAGGTACAGTCGATCTGCTGCTCTAGGGCCAGGAAAGCATCCATGTGGAGAACTTCGGCCCGGTCTGCGAGTCGGGTACTGCCCAGATTAGAATGCACCGTCTCGACGGCTTGATGGTGGCGGTCGACGAAACGCACCCATTTAGCCCCCCGGCTGAGCGCCTCGATTCCCACGGCGCCAGTCCCGGCGAAAAGATCGAGCAGCACCGCGTCCTGAATGTCGGCACCGATGATGTTGAACAACGCCTCTTTGACGCGATCAGTGATGGGCCTGGTGATGTCACCGGGAACGGCGTTAAGCTTCTGCCCCCGAGCCGATCCGGCGATGACGCGTAATGTGCTCACCGTTGACCCCAACGATCAATGGGTGGTCTCCACGCTCTGCCGCGCGGCCAGGATGTTGGCGTGGGGAGCAATGGTGGGGGTGACGCAGCCCGTGCCCAGGATGAAGCGCTCGCCATTTGTAGCCTGGATAGCGTCTTCGGCCTCCTCGGCCACGGATTCAGGCGTACCCAGCACCATACTTTCATGACGGCGCAAACCGCCACACACCACACCGGGGAAGCGGGTCATCCCCTCCGCCAGGGACGGCGCGGTCTCTCGGTCGTGCCAGTTGATGGCCTGCACGGGGAAATCCAAAACCTGCTCGAACATGACCTCCTGACCATGCAGGTGCAGCAAATTGAACCAGGCCCCCGGTGCTGCCCTCACGGCATCCAGCACCTGCAACTCATAAGGCAGACAGAAGGCGGCAAACTCACCCTCCGACAGCAGGCTGTATTGGGCATGTTGGATGGCGTAGAACACTCCAGCGATTCCGGTCTCGAGCGCGGCTTCCACAAAACGCTGGGTCGTCGCGGTGATGCTCTTGAGGCCCTCATGTAACGCCTGGGGATAACGGCGCATGTGCACCAGCAACTGCTCCCCACCAACCAGGTTCTTGGCCTGGGCCAGGGGGCTGAAAATCGTTTGGATGATGGGCGTGTTGGGGCCCAGCTCTGCTTCTATGATAGAGAGACACTTCAACTGGGCACCCAGACTCCCGCGCGCGGGGTCCACGGCCTGGAGGCGAGTCCAATCCTCGGGCTGCCGGATCACGCGATAGGTGTAAGCGCGCGTCCCCTCAGCTGCGCCGCGCCACTCATCCCGGCTACCCCAATCAAGCAGACAAAAAGATGATGCCGGGGTCACTTTGACAAAGTCAAAATCGTAAAGATGCTGAAAGTTAAGGGTCGCAGCAGCCAACCCCTCGGGAGTCTGGTCATCGACGGGAAAATGCCGCCACAACGCTACCGGCGGGCGATCCGGCTTCTCACCGGACAGACAAATCTCGAGGCGTTGACGGTGGGTAATGGTGCTCAAGGTGATACTCCTTATTTCTTCTAGGGTTTCTGGGGGGAAATGATCTCATCCAGAATGGTAAAAAGCTGTTGATCCTCACTCTCCTGCTGGTTGAAATAACTATCGATGAAGTCTGAGCGCCGCAAACGCAAAGCCATCGGTGCTACAGCGTGCAAATCTTCGGATGTGACTGTCAAACGAGCATCGGCCACCGCGTGGGCACGGGCTGCCTCAAAGAGGGTGATCTCAGCACGCAGGGAGTCGATCTTCAAACGTTCCACCAGGGCCAGACCCTGCTGAGATACGTCATCAGGGATCTCCACCTGGGGCAACAAGTCGCGGGCCGCCTGGATATCCTCTTGAGCCAGCATTGTGCTGTCGGAAAACTCGGCGGAGACCTGGCGAGGATTGGCAAGATGTGCCCGGGCACGGCGATAAGCTTCCAGCCTTTCTCCCCGATCACCCAGCCCGCGCACAACCACCCGCAAACCGAAACGATCCATGATCTGGGGGCGCAAACGGCCTTCCTCGGGGTTCATCGAGCCGACCAACACGAAGCGCGCCCGGTAAGTCGCCGACATCGGGCCGCGCCTGACTAGGTAGTAGCCCTGGGCGGCAGCGTCCAAGATAGCATCGACAACCTCGTCATCGAGCAAGTTGACCTCATCGACATATAGCAAGTTGCGATCAGCCTGGGCCAGGATGCCACGACGCAGCCGTACCTGCCCCTGCATGGCAGCGCGTTCATCCAGGCCCCCAACCACATCATCCAGGCGGGCGTTGAGGGGCAGTTCAACCAAGCGCACCTGATCCAATACCGCCAAAGGCTCTCCCTCAGCGTATTTTTTGGCGCAATCAGGGCAAACCGCGTCGATCCCGGCGGCTTCGATGTCTTCAGGCAGGCAGCCATAATAGCACAGGCTGCGAGGGGTCTGGGGGAGAAGTTCCGGCAAACTGCGCACTGCGGTGGTTTTGCCTGTGCCGCGCGGGCCAATCAGCAGTACGCCTCCCATGTGTGGGTTGATCATCGCCAGAAGCAACGCCAGCTTCATCTCTTGCTGGCCGACCAGCGCCAGAAATGGAAAGGGCACAATATCAGCGATTCCAGCATCTTCTTGAGGCGCAGCTGCTTCCAGGCTGCGGCCAGTAACGCGATCGATCAATTCCCGTAGAGAGCGCACCGGAGGGATTCCCTCGGATTGGTTGAAATCTTCGCCTGGGGGTATTTGGTCTTGATCGCTCATTTTCTGTGTAGCGTAAGGAACAAATTCAGTTGGTCATGCACACTGTTTCACTCAGAAAAGGTTCTCTCCGGGTAATCAGTCGTCTTCTCGTCGGGATAAACGATAGGCCTGCCGCTGCTTGGCTCGCTCCATGCGCTGCCGGTGAATATCGGTTTCGGGGATCAGGGGCGGCACCTGGGTTGGTTTACCATCATTATCCAGCGCTACATAAACGCAGTAAGCCGTGTTGGTGTGAACATACTCCCCGGTAACGGGATTCTCAGCGATCACTTCTACGCGTGCCTCCAAAGAAGTGCGCCCGGCATAACTCACTTCGGCGGTGAGCGTCACCAAATCGCCAATCCGGATGGGCTGGCGGAACATCATCTGATCCACCGCCACGGTGACGACGCGGCGCTGGGCGTGGCGCATGCACGCCAATGCTCCCGCCTCATCGATCAACTTCATAATCCAGCCGCCGTGCACATTGCCGTGGTTGTTGGCGTGTTCGGGCTGCATCAATTGGGCCAGATTGACGCGCGATTCTCCAACAGTTTTTCCGTTCTGAAGATCGTCCATACAAATCAGAAATAGTAGATGCTGCCTCTAATCCATATCCTCGCGCAGTTCGTCGAAATCCACCGTGCTCAAGAGGTGGGGCTCTTCCTCCAACACATCGATTGTCGTGTAGGTCAATTCAGACATCAACGGAGCTAATGGCACGGAGGCGGGCACCCGGATGCGGGGCTGTGGCGGCGGCGGGGTAAGCCGAGGACGAGAAAAATCATATGATCGCTTACGAAAGATGCGGGGGTCGTCGGTCAGCCAGCCAACATAGTGGCCCAACACAGAATAAACTTCACGCCCAGGGGTAATCCATCCCACCCACTCGCCCATTTGATTGTATAAATATGGATAATGAAGATAAGCCCCGACATCACCGGAGGTTGTATAGATTGGTATCAAGCGGCGCTTCTTTTGCATAGGTTTATTATACCGAAATCCCAAGCTATTCTCCGACGCGGAACATCGCACTCACCTCTATTTCACTCAATATCGTTGTAGGTCCAGTAGCGGTTGACAAAATAATTCCAGAACATCACCAGGATGATCGCGATCGCCAGGGCAGTATTATGTCCCAAAAACTCCGGCGTCATGAAGGCGAAGACTTTCAAGAACGGCAAACGCCCATAAAGCACTTGCAGAGGCCCATCTAGAAGAGCAAACACCGGCGTACGGATCACCACACCGACCAGATTGATGACGCCAAATGAGGTCAACTGATTGGCAAGAGGTTTGGAGCGCGAATCGGGGTACGTCCAATAGCGATTCCAGGTGAAATTATTCAAAACGGCAACCATGAATGAGATCACGCTCGCCAGGACGGGGTCAAGATGTAGAAACTTGGTCAGAATATTGAATACCGCAAAATCAACCAGCGCGCCAATGGAGCCCACCACAGCGAACTTGAGAAAGCGAGTCCGCTCTTGGGGGTCGGTGAGGAAATCTGTCATGATCATTCCTGGGATAACTTCTCCTCAAAATAAGGGAGCGTTTTTCGGATACCCTCCTCCAAGCTAACCTTTGGCTCCCAGCCAAGCACTTCTCGGGCGCGGCTGATATCCGGCTGACGACGTTGTGGATCGCCATTTCCCCGCTGATCAGGATGAAAGATCGTCCCCTGATTGCCGGTAATCTCATTGATGGTCTCGGCGAATTCGAGGATGTTGGTCTCGTCCGGGTTGCCGAGATTGACCGGGCGGTGCTCATCCGAAAGCAACAGGCGATAAATGCCATCGATTAAATCATCTACGTAGCAAAAACTGCGCGTCTGCTGTCCATCCCCATAGATCGTCAAAGGCTCCCCCCTCAGCGCCTGCTTCAAGAAATTCGGCACTACGCGCCCATCATCGGTGTGCATACGAGGGCCATAGGTGTTGAAGATACGCACAACGCGAGTATCAATCTCATGGAAGCGGTGATAGGCCATCGTCAGGGCTTCAGCAAAACGTTTGGCTTCATCGTAAACCGATCGCTCCCCAATGGGGTCAACATGCCCCCTGTAAGATTCTGTTTGAGGATGCTCAAGAGGGTCTCCATAAATCTCACTGGTCGAGGCCAGCAAAAAGCGGGCATTATGGGCCTTGGCAACTCCCAGGGTATTGTGAGTCCCCAGTGCACCCGCTTTCATCGTCTGAATCGGCAGATTGACATATCCATAAGGAGAATGAGGGTTCGGGCTGGCCGGTGAGGCGAAGTGCATGACGGCATCCAGTTTACCGGGCACAAAGATGAAGTTTGAGACATCGTGTCGAATAAAAGAAAAACGCTCTTCATTCGCCAAATGGGCCAGGTTTTCCGGGCTGCCTGTGATGAAATTATCCATCCCCACAACTTCATGGCCTTTCTTAAGAAGCCAGTCACAGAGATGTGATCCCAAAAACCCCGCCGCGCCAGTGATGAGAATTCGCATAGTTTGACTCTCAATCAAGTATCATGAAACTGGTTAGAAAACGGTACAAGTGTATCTAGATCAGGCCAAATAATCAATATCCGAAAGGCCCCATTCAGCGCCAATCGAGGCGGTTGATACGCCCATCGCCGGTGATTTGCCAGGCTTCGCCGGTTTCGCTGTCAATCAGCCAGATATTCCCTTGATAGAGCACTGCCAATGTATAGGCAGTATCCCCCTCCACCAGTTGAGGGGACCAGACTCCCCAATCGCGCTGCGGCTCGATGCCCTGCGCTTCAGGGGGCGGGAAAAGTTGGCGCTGGTTCGACCCATCCCGATCCATAATCACCACCCGGTAGCGGCTGGAATCGCTTTGATCGGGAAAAATCGCCCGCAAAAAAGCTACCTGATAGGCTACTTCTCCGGTGGTGGGCTGAGGCAGCATTGGCGAAGGCAATGGGTAAGCAAACATCCCCACGTGAGAAACCAAATCCACGGGTTCGCCGCCGGTGAGCGGGATGGCAGTCAAGTTAAAGATGGTGGACTCTTCGGGGGAAACCGCGCCGGAGGGGGGTGCATGGCGCACGGTGAACAACATCACCCCATCAGGCCCCCACTTGATCCCTGGCACCCAGGCCCAATCACTACGGGTCTCTAAGGGCGTAATCTCCAGCACAGAATCAAGGGTGCCCTCTTCGATATTTACCAAGCCAACTTCATTGGGGCTGGCATAGGCCATAGACTGAGCATTCGTTCCATAAACATAATCCGTCCCCCACCAGCCATAAACGCCACCGGAATTGGTTTCGACAACCACCGAGGGGCTTGGATCCACCCAGCCATTGACGCTGAAGTTAGCCATCTGGACATCGTTATTCGCCTGCCATCCTGGGGCTGCCTGGCGAGGCTCAACAGTCGAATAGGCCGCATACGCAGTCGATCCCGGCTGCCAATCCGCAAAATGGATCACATTGGCCGCTTGCAGATCGATCTCAACTTCGGGATTATCAAGCTGCACAATCCACAAGGTATTGATGATGTCATCGTCGTCATGGCGACGGGTAAACAGCAGCCACTCGGCATCATCGGAGAGCACAAAGACCCGGCCATCTAAATCACCTGTTGAGACCAGGGGGCTTCGATTAGCGGTCGTCCCTTCCATCATCCAGGCATTGCCATCGGAGAGGTAAACCAGCCGACCTGGGATGGCGCGCGGTGCGAAGGAGGTCTGCACGCCGACCAGCATGATCTGAGGCAGGGGGTCTTTGATCGTCGCCACTTTGATCTCGGTTTTCGAGATCTCAACGCCATCCTCATAAACAACGCGGTAGGTGATTTCCTTAAGCCCATTTTCGCCGAGTTGCAAAGGCTGTTGTTCTCCCTCAGCCAGGAATTCGCTGGGCTGGAGCTGCTGTTCAAAGGGAATCACAACCTGCTCGACTTCGAACTCTTCATAGACCCGTGTAATCTCGATTTCATCCCCTTCGACCAGCGTGACATGCAGTTCCGGATCGACGCGATCTAAGGCTCCCAAGGTCAAGTCAGCGATTTCAAGGGCATCCTGGACGGTACTCCCGGGGGGCACCTGCACCGTGAAGGTCTGCCCGTCTCCGACGATCTGCACCTGAAGCGCGGGCTGCTCGGTGGGAGCCAAATCGCAGCCAGCAATCAACAAAGTAATCGCAAAAAAGAGCAAAAGAATAGAATGGTATAATCTCATCTCGTTCTATCCAAAGGAAACTCAGAACAGCAAATCTAGAGCCAGATTATAGCATGAGCGACTCAATACGGCCGCTGCCGGATTCTCAACCAAGCCTAACGGCATGCATCGAAGCGTTGCTCTTCGTGGCATCGGAGCCGATCACCCCGGGGCAAATAGCCAGAGTGCTAGCAGTCACCACTCGAGAAATCGAGAAAAGCCTAAACGAGATCGAGCTTTCCTATCAAGACCGGGGCATCTGTATTCAACGCCACGAAGGAGGTGTGCGACTCACGACCTCGCCCGCAGCTGCACCGCTCATCGAACACTTTTTGGGCCTAGAGGCTATTACCCATTTGAGCCACGCCGCATTGGAGACTTTAGCAATTATCGCTTATCAACAACCGGTCACCCGTCCTCATGTGGACGCCATCCGCGGAGTCAACAGCGACAGCGTTATGAAAAATCTGCTCAGTAAGGGAATAATTCAGGAAATCGGGCGCGCCCCGGGGCCAGGCCGCCCCATTTTGTACAGCACCACTCCTGAATTCCTCAGCCATTTCGGCCTGATCTCCCTTGAGCAGCTACCCCCGTTGAATATTGAAGAAATCATCAACAACAATC
Source organism: Anaerolineales bacterium (assembly GCA_028278545.1). Lineage (GTDB taxonomy): Bacteria > Chloroflexota > Anaerolineae > Anaerolineales > UBA11858 > NIOZ-UU35. The sequence continues at coordinate 76,723 of JANQED010000151.1, read as the reverse complement.
ATAAAGAGAATAACGAAACCAAGCTCCTGAAGGAATGAACCACACTGAACAAATGGGGTAATCATAGTAGGTGACAACAAAATTATTGATTAAGCGGAAAGTGATAAAATCTTTTGCGCATTCTTTAAATTTCATCACAAGAGTGAAGTCATCATGACACGCTACCTCATTCGCCAAACCCTGCTCAGCATCATCAAGTTATTTGTCTTCATCAGTTTCATGTTCTTCTTCATTCAGATCATGATGCCGGGCGACTTCATCGATCAGTATTCCCTATTTTGTAATGCAGAATGCCGGGAAAACCTGCGCGCGCAGCTTGGCCTCGATCTGCCTATCTGGCAGCGATATTTGCAATGGCTGCGCCAAATCATCACGCTTGATCTAGGCATATCACTGCATGGTGAACCCATCATCCAGACGCTAAAACTGGTCATCCCCGCAACGCTGTTAGTCTTTGTGACCGGGACCATCATCGCTTTCCTGATCGGCTTATGGCTTGGGAAACGCACCGCCTGGCAGGGGTCTGCTCTCCTATCCAGGACCGCCACCCTCGGCGGCCTGACCCTATACACCACTTTTCCACCCTGGTTGACCTGGTTGCTCACGTACCTTTTCACCAAGGGGGCTGGCTTCGTGGTCATGGGCGAAGTTGGGGGTCTGGTCCAACTGGCCTTTGTCGGTTTAGATCGCCATATTTGGGCAGATGTCGAAATCGACCCCAGCGTCATCGCATTTCGTATGGTGCTGACCTTAGCCGTTTGCGCGCTGTTCTTTTATCTGGTCAAGAATGTCGTCGATGAGTTCACCAGGCGCTCCTCGCCTGGGATCATCTTCTTAGGTTTGATCCTCGCAGGCACAGTAGGCAGCTGGTATCTCTTGGATATGCAAATGCTGGCTTTCGACATTATGAAGCTGGCCTGGATCCCCCTGGCGACGTATATCTTGCTCACTTTCGGGGAAACGATGATGATCATGCAATCCAGCATGGATGAAGTGATGAAGTCCGAATATATCACTACTGCTAAGGCCAAGGGATTACCTGATTCTGTGGTGCTCGAGAGGCATGCTGCTCGTAACGCATTGCTTCCTGTGATCAGCCGATTGGTGATTTCATTGCCCTATTTGATCACTGGGGTGGTCATCATCGAAAGCTCAACAGATTGGCCGGGAATGGGCACCAAAATGTGGAATGCACTCTACTGGCAGGATATGCCATTGGTCATGAATACATTGTTGATCGTAGGCGTTCTTTCCCTGGTGGCCCGCCTGCTCCTGGATGTGGTTACAGCTTACCTGGACCCGCGCATCCGCTACGGCGAAAGGCAAACTCCCTCTAACTGAATCGAGTCACGCCCTTATGGACCCCACATTAAACCCCACACTGAAACAGGCTACCGAGCTGATTCAAGCCGGTGAGCGCCATCAAGCCAGCGTCCTACTGGCTAGATTCATCAAGGCCTACCCACTCAATGAACATGCCTGGCATATTTTGAGCTACGCCATAGGGGACAAAGACCGACAGATTTATGTTCTGAAGCGCGCACTGCAAATCAACCCCACGAATCGACATGTCAAAGCACGCTTAGAAAAAATATCTTCTCCAGCCTATAAACCTACGCTAAAGCGAGAAGCCGAAACTCATCCAGGGCCGATCCCTCAGCCGGTTGCGCCCAAAGCGGAGCTGCGACCATCTATGCAGGGGAACTTACTGAAAGCGGCGACCCCCGACCTTGGTAGCCAATCGAGTGTAGGAGCCGGAGCAGTCTCACCACCAAGCATTGTTCCTAAACCCGCACCAAGAATCACAACCTACGAAATACCTAAACCTGCTAAGGTCTATGGCCCTTGGCAGCAAATTAAAACTCGCGCCACGATATCGTGGCAGCGCACCAAGATGAACTGGGGGATTTTCGTCCAAAGTCCGTTGGCAATCATCGGGCTGATCTTGATCGCCTTCTTTGCACTATTGGCCGTTGCTCACCCCATCTTAATGAATACTGTATGGCCAAGAGGTATTTACGACCCGGCAACGGGCTTCGATATGATGGTTTTCCCTCACCCCTCACCGCCTGTGCCTGGGCATATCCTGGGGACAGATTCACTGGGGAGAGATGTGCTGAGCATGATACTGGCAGCCACCACACCCACATTCATTGTTGGCATAACGGCCGCGCTGACCACGGCCATCATTGGCACGATCCTGAGCGTCACGGCGGCTTACTTCCAGGGCAAGGTGGATACCATCATCACAAATATGGCGGATGTCTTCTTGTTGTTCCCCGCGCCAATCATCATGGTAATCATCGGGGCTCGTTTCCGCGATTTAGGCCCCTTACAGCTAGGCTTATTCTACGGGTTGGTCACAGGGGCTGGCGCTACGACCATCGTTATGCGCGCGCAGGCTATTCAAATTGCAGCCAAGCCTTTTATGGAGGCCGCCCATATCGCTGGCGGAGGCCCCTGGCATATCATCACCAAGCATTTGATCCCTTCTGTGATGCCATTAGCGGCACTGCAAATGATGATCGCCGTTACCGGGGCGGTTGTAGCCGATGGATTCATCTCATTTTTCGGGATCACGCGCACGGTCAGCAATTGGGGCACGATCATCTACGATGCTTTCATTTACGGGAATATATCCGGCTCGTACGGCCCTCCCTGGCACATGCTGATCCCGGCTGCAGCGTGCTTCTCACTTTTCGCTTTAGGTTTCTACCTGGTTTCCAGGGGCCTGCACCGCGTTGCCTCCCCCTCTCTGCGAGAAGATTACTAAAATTGAGAACTCTCCCGAATCAAAACGCTCCGATCACGAAGGTCGGAGCGTCATGCGTTATCGTTTAGAGCATCTCGCCATCCAAGAAAACGCTCAAGGGCGAAATCCTTAACTACTCATTATCCTCATACCCCTGCAACCCATAATCTTCTATGATCTGCGTAATCAGTTCACCATCTTCTTCAGAAATGTCCTGCATGGCAAACCCAATATTGTAGAAATTTGGATCGATATCGCGCTGACACCAGACACTGCGCACCGTTAAGTTCAATATCGGCTGACCATAGATATCTTCTGGCAAGTCAATTCGCAGATCATAGACTTTCTCTGTTTCCAGCGCTTCTTCACTGATGATCATAGCGCCGGTTTCCGTCAGATTGCCAAGATATCCCATAAATGTGCCGGTTTGACGGTCAAAGACGCGCGAATAAAACATGATATGCTGACGTCTCAGTTTTCTGCGTTCTTCCATGTCGAGCCTCCATGCCCATTATAGCAGAGATATCATAAATCTCTCCAAGCCCGATTGCGCCATTCTACCTGGGGCTACCCCACGCAAAATAGGGATCACATTCAACGGTGCATTGATAGGTTGGGAAAAAAGGTGTGCGAGTTTCATTTCTTTTTTCTGCTGTTGCGGCTATGCGAAAAGCTCATTAACCGCATCAATCACCAAACGGCCGCCAAAGAATAACAACAAAACACTGCTCAAAGCAAAGACAACCTGCTGAAATCGATTCCCGAAGAACTGCCCACCTTTGAAGGAGAGCACCGACAAAAACCAATCCCACAGAAGATCACATAACCAGTGCCCCACAGCGAAAGCGATGAAACCAAGCACGCCAAACTCCGCCGAACGCAGGATCAAGGCCGCGCCAACCGTCACCCACCAGACCAGGAAATAGGGGTTCCCAATGCTGAACAGGATCCCGGCCACAACAGGTGAACGAGAATCCTTGCGCCGTTCGATGGCTTCCTGGCGCATGCTGCGCAGCATCCCAATTCCCATCCACAGGATGAACAACCCACCTATAATACCGATGCCAGCTCTTACGTGAGGGGCCTCTACCAGGCTCCCCACCCCAAAAAAGACCGCCACCATCAAAGGGAATTCCACAATGCCATGCCCGATGGCGACCAGCGCCCCGGCCCACGGAGATTCGCTGCCTTTACCGACCACAACCGCGGTGATCGGCCCCGGCGCCATCACGCCGGAGAGGGAGATCAGAATAGCTTCAGAGAGAAACAGCAGAAAGGGCATCATTAGTATCACTCATTGTACATTAAAACTTCGGTGGAAGAGGTTTAATCCCTAAGTTTATACCAACCTGTAAGATCAATGTCGGCTGGGTGTCACATCCTCCTTTAGCTTACAACGCTCGCTCATTGGTGATCAGCGCCACCTGATAGGGATATAGCTCCGCGCGCATAACGCCCTGGTTGACAGCCGGATCGTTATCCACCACCTCTTGGGCCGCGTGTTCAGATTGGGCTTTGAAGATCACAATGCCAAAACTGCTTGGGTCAACACTCAGCGTACGGCCAGCCAAGATCAGCCTGCCTTGCTCTTTCAAGTCTTTCAGATAATTGAAATGCGCAGAGACAATCCGGTCTTCTTCAGGTGTAGACCCTTCGGATAACATTTCCGGGCGTGTGGGTTGGATCTTGTAGAGAAATTGCATTTCACCGGGCATAAATCACCTCTATCAGGGAATCAATGATGGCATCGACTTTTGTGAAGCACGGGTGCAGCGACCCGCAATTTAGATGATGAATTTTCGTGTTTGATCTAAAGGTAGACACCCAGCAAGAACAGCACCGCCGAGAGGCTGAAAATCGCCGGGCAGAGTTTGTAAGGCAAGAAGTCCACCTTGAAGCTGGTAAAAAGCGAAACCACTGCCAAGACAATCAGAGCCAGGGCCGAAAGACGATAGACCGTGGTGGAAACGACTCCCACAGGATCAATCATTGTCACCACTGCAACCAGCACTCCAATGAAGCTCAAAGCCACACCCTCAACGATCCATTCCATGGTGATGATCTGGCGGTTGTCCTCGGAAATGTCGCCAAACCCTTTGACGACATTCTTGGTGGGGAAGAGATGAGCCACTCCCCAGGCGACAGTGAAGAATGCCCCAAAATACAGCAAGATTTGATTGGTCACAAGTGCCTCCATATACATATATCGTGGCTGCTCCATCACAAATAATGGCTACGCATCTCATCCATGCGCGCCAGGCTATCCTTGAAACCACCAGGGCGATTGCGAGCGTGCCAGATTTGGCGAAAGGCTTCGGTGAGGTTTTCGGCGTCCTGGGCAAGACGTTTGCGCAATGCTCTATCCTGCTCTCCCCTGGCCAAACCCAAGGCCCAGATCAATCGCCAACAAGCGTGACGCAGCATATCGGCCGACCAGGTAAATTCGTTCTTGATCAGGCCAGCATCCGCTCGCCCCATGACAGCTTGAGGAAGGGGTGCCATGATCTCATCGATGCGCGTCAAGATGGCGCGAAACTCAGCGATGCGCCGATCAGATTCATCAACATGGATAGCCAGGTCTTCGGGCGTGGATTGCAGAATCCGAAACAAGATCGAGGCATTGGGAGGTTGAAGCTCGCTCAATTGATAAACATTGCCAAGATCGTAGGCTATCTTCCCCACAAATTCGTCGTGATCTTGAAAAGCGAATCTGCTGACCGCACCAGCGAGATCGATCTCGCGGTTGACTTCATAAGCCCAGGAGAGCGCCGCCCCATAAGCAAAACCGAGATAGCTTACCGGTAGCGGATGCCAGTGGCCGTTATCTCCCCAGTCGGTATTGAGAACTCCCATCGCGCCATATTCCAAGCCATCCCTCACTGCACTGCGCAGGTTTTCCAAAGCATTATCGGTGCGTCCAGCGACCGAATTCCAGGAAGATGTCCCTGGGCAAACATAGAAGGGCACAGCGGAGGCGGCGAGAATGGCACTGCGCGCGGCAAAGGGATGGCCGGCCTCGTACCCCCATTCGAGAGCGATCACATCCCTGGGGAGTTCGGGAACCAACCCCGGGTGACTCATCAGAACATCCGCCCAAAACTGCATCGTGTACCCCCGGGATTCCAGATCGCGGTAAATATCCAGCAGGAAATCAAGGTACACGCGTCCTTCGCCCACTTGTTCAACAAGCACCTTGCTCTTGCCCTGACCGAGATCAAAGGTCTCATCGCAGCCAACGTTGAATTGCTTGCTGGTGAAGTGAGGCAGCAGTTCATCGTAGAGTTCTCGCACTAATGCCAAGCTGCCCGGGTTGGTGGGGTCTAAGGTGAATGGCCCATAATCCTCTCCCCACGGGGTAACAAATCCATCCGGGCATTCCGCCAAATGATTGTATTCAGGGTGTTTCAGCCAGCGCTGCATGTGCCCAAAGGAATTCTGGTTAGGCACCAACTCGATAAAACGCTCCCGGCAATAGGCATCCAAAGCCAGGATCTCTTCCCCGGTCATTGGTGAGGCTTCAGCCCAAACCGTGCTATGCTGACGATAGGCGAAAGTGTGCTCGGTATACAGTTGTAGTTGATTGATCTTCCAGGAAGCCAGCAGGTCCACTAACTCATAAAGAGTGGTCATGGTGGGGACTTTGTCGCGGCTGATATCCAGCATCACGCCCCGGTTGGGGAAATCAGGCCAGTCGTTACACTGCATGATCGGCAAACCCATCTCGCACTGGGCGAGAAGTTGCCGCAGTGTACCCACGCCATAGAAAATCCCCGCCGGTTGGCTGGCAGTGAGATCAATTCGTCCTGCTGCGATGGTTAGTTGATACCCTTGCTCATGCCGAACAGCACCGGGGATCAAGTTCAGAGCGATGACGGCTCTCCCTTCCAATGCGGAACTCCCCGCGCCAAGACGCCAACCGTCACCGAGACCTTCTTGAAGCAGGCGTGCCGAGAAGAAGATGTCCTGGTCCTCAGGGTTGTTGATCAGGATGATCCCTGCTTCAGGGATTTTGAACTCACCATCTTGGATTTCGAGTCGTTGAGGGCTGGGCAGCAAGAATGGAAGGGGTTTTTGGGTGGAGTTCACGCTAATCACCTGCAATGAGTCGGTCTTGCGCTAGATTGTTGTTCGGTCAAACTTTTCAAGCCAACGCATGTCGTGCGCGCCGATCTTGAAGCCATTTCTTCAAGCCGATGGTCGGCAAAAGCACCACAGGATACCATACCGGTCCGCCAGTGATCCAAACCAACCCGGTGAAAACGCCAAAACCAATCGCGCAGCTCATATTCCAGTGGCGCGTGACGACCAAGGAGATGACAAACAAGATAAAGCCTATGGTTGTCTGCAAAGGCACAATCATCCAAAACACCCCTACCAGCGTAGCCATTCCCTGACCGCCGCGAAAGCCCACGAATAAAGAAAAATCATGGCCCAACACAGCCAGGGCACCAGCCAGGTAAGCCACCCAGGGCGCCAAACTGAAATAGCGCACCAATTCAACGGCCAGTGCACCCTTGAAGATGTCCACGACTCCGACTAAGAGCCCCTGCAATTTACCGACCATCAGGAAGGTATTCTTAGCGCCCATATTGCCGTCCCCCAAACGCCAGATTTCTTTCTTACCCACGAATTGAGACACCAAGTATGCAGAGGGCAGCGCGCCTAAGAGATAAGAGAGAGTTAGAACCAATCCAATCTGAGCAGACATATCAGGCCTCCTTACAATACATTGCTGATTTAATGAAGGCGTGACGAGATCATGTTCCCTTTCATTGTATATCAAAAATACGCCCAAAGAAAGCGTAATCTGGGCACAGTTTTTGCATACCTAAATACCGGGATCATCAATTACTCGATAGTGCGGTTTTTGATTAAAATGGCCTCACTTCTTTCGCGGCTTCGCTAATTGCGTATTGACACAATCCAGAAAATACACAACAATAATGGTGCTGACAATTCCTGGAGAGAACTGCGGATGAATGAGATTAAAGTCAAATTCGATGCAAAGAACTATGCGCTGATCAAGCCCAGATTAGCGGGGATCTACTTTTTAATCCAGGAGGAGGAAGTTATTTTTATCGGTGAAAGCAAGGACATCAAGCGCCAGCTTGCCAAACTCGTCAAAAAAGGGGTGCAATTTGATACGATTGGCATCAGCCCTTTCAAAGGAAGTACCAAACAAAGGAGGGGGTTCGCGCAAGGTCTGATCAGGAAATATCGTCCCAAAAACAACAAAATCCCCAAGAGCCGTCCCTCGCCAACACCTTCCCAGCGAGGGCAGAAGCCTAAACAAAGTGCCCCATCAACAAAACCGGAACGAAAACCAGCCCCACCTCCAAAAAGGAAAAAGAGAAGACTGCGAGGCAAACCCGCAAGGGAGGTAACTCTTCCCCAATCCAGGCTCGATCTGATCAAACCTGCTTCTACAGACGAATTGGCAGAACAGACAGAAACGGATGCCGGTGTAACCGAGCAGCCGCCGTCACCTGTTCAAGACGGGGGCGGGACTGAACAAGAAACCTCCGGGCAAACAGTTCCAGAGCAAATAGCTCAGGATCAGTTCGATGAAGACACCAAGCCAGAAAAGATAGAACTTGATCATAGTGACCAGTTTAGCGAAGAGGGAACGAGGTTCATCTCCCCCGAAGCCAGGGAATCCTTGATTCAATGGACCAAAAAACTCACCACAGAAGCCTACGAGGAGATGAACACCGAGGCCCCTCCTCCGCAACTCGCAGAGGACAGCGCTGACCTCCCCGATTGGGTAGACAATTTGGCAAATGAAACCTGGCCAGGGGATGTACCCCCACAGCAGGACAGACTGAAGCAAGACGCCGAGGAGATCGCGCCACGTCCAGAACAAGAGGCTACACTTCGCGAATGGTCACCGGGGCCATCCCCGACAGTGGGGAAGCCGCAAGAAGAAGAAACACCCCTCAAACAAGAAGAGGAAGAAACCGAAGAAGAGCTGCCAGAGTGGCTGAACGACATTGATACGGATAAACCCAGGGGCAAATCCGTCTCTCCCTTTGGATAAACAGGCTATCTAAACAGGTCAAAACGCAGCGCGCTCGATAACGGAGCGCGCTTTTTTTGTGAATGCCGAGAAATCTGCCTCACCATGGCAAAACGAAAACTGCCAACAAATGCTCAAGCAGCCTGCCTCCTCAAGAAACTGATCAATTTAAGCAGTGCTTCCTTTCGAATCCCGCCCTCAAGTCCAACATCCGGGTCGGGGAGGATTTCCATATCCCGGTCTTCCGCGTGCAGATAATTATCTTCGATTCTCCGGAAGACCCTGTAGAGCGAGTTGGTGACTTCGATGAAGTATTGCTGATTTTCTTGATCCCAACGCTTCTGCGAGTGAGGAGTCAGCAGAATGATGCCCGCGTTATCCATGGCTGAAAAGAATCCCCCCAGCAAGTGACCGGTAGAAGACAGGCCCAAGGCACTGCCAAGGGCGTCAAGGTCTGGCGAAGTGCTGCTCGCTTGCAGGCGTATCGATACCGATTTACGAGATGAAGTGGCCAGCAAAGGCAACTGTTCCTCATGCAATCTGATTTCCTCAAGATCCCGCTGGTGATGAAGATCATAACCATCCCAAAAGATAAACTGGCTGTCAGCAGAGCGCTTAACCGAATAGCAGATATCCGCCTTCATAATCTCGGCCACAATGCGGGTCAGTTGCTGAATCCCATCATCCAGAGAATGAAAAGCATCAAAAAGGGAGATGATATGGCGAAAATCTTCCGGTTCGATGCTGTAAGGCTCTGAAACTTCAATCATGAAGGGCTCTTTGTCATGTTCAATTGTTACTTCATCGCGCACATCCAGGCGGCGAGATAATGTGAACAAGAGAGGGTAAGCTGCCATCTGAAAGAGGCGCACGCCGCCCGGAAAACTCCCATTCACATTAGGCGCGATCAAATGGAGCAGGTGTCCGATCAATAAGGTCAGCAGCATCCCCAACCCACTGCCATAGTTGACCGGCGTTCGCATCACCATGAGTACAATGCCAACAGCTAACAGCGTGAAATCATACAAATTCCACAGATCATCCAAAGGACTCTGATTGAAACGCAGGCCTGCATCAATACTTCGCCACCACCATCCGCTAAAAATCCCCAAAACAATCGTCAGCACCACCACTCCGGGAACGATGGCATCGGCAATCGTGAACCCGTCCGAGAACAGCCACAGCCAAATTATGACGATCACGCTAAACGTCGTCAAAATCCAATCAAGAATGGGGAGAAAAGCGCTTGAATTGTCGAACAGAGGACCAAATACAACCGAGTAGAAAAAAATCAGGATTCTTATCCCCATTAAGGCACCTAATCCAACGATGGTCCTTTCCCGAATGGAACTGCCTGGCAGCTTTTGGGTTGATACGGTTGAGATCAGCGCGTTGAGAATCGAAAAACTGACGATGAGGTGATAAACGATGTTCCCAGGAAATGCAGTCAGAACTGAGTATACCTGCTGAAGCAGATCGCCCATAAGAAAAATCCATCCAGAGAGTATTTTCGTTTGGCCAGTAAGTCAAGGCCCATCACCAAACAATATAGTGAACAGGCAATATAAGTATAGTGATAGTCGAGCGGGAATTCTATGTTACTTAAGTTCTATCAAGTGCCGACGGTACACTTTTGACCGTAAAAGATGTGAAATGATAGATGATTTTCCCATCCAGCAGACCAAAAGTGTCGCTGCCATCATCGACTCTCAGGGCGCTATCTCGATTTAGATGCTGAGCGCGAATCCCCAAATGGTTGGATACCGCCCTTTCACTCCCATCGCTGGGCGAATTGACCACCTTGGGGATGCCATAATCGTCCACCGCCAGCGTGCTCGACCCACCACCGTCCAGGCAAATGGCATTCTGGACGCCCAGTTCGAGGTTCAAGGCAGCCAGCTCTTTCAAGGTCAATGCCTTCCGCAGGGAATCCTCAGGACCTTGCGCAACGATGAGGATCAACCTGTTGTCCCGCGTCAACCCCAGCGAGGTGCGCGGCGCCAGATTCATACAATAAACCTCCGGCTTGGAACAAGTACGCAGTTTTGTGCTCATGGCCCCATTTCTGACCAGGGTATGCGAACCTGAGATGGCGTCCCAAAGAACGGAAGGAGGCCTACCCCCCACCTGAACTCGATTGCTCGCCGAAATATAGGCCGTGGGTTCTGAGGAGGGAGCTGAGTACATCACTCCTTCAGAGACAGCCAGCCCCTTGGGATTGGTCCAACTCAACCACTCATCCCCGTTTACCGCCAGCTGCAACCCATACTTAGCCATGAAGTCCGATGTGGTAGCCCCCAAGCCCTCAGGGGGCGTGACCATTAAATCGATACTGGAGTCGTTCAAGTCGATGCTGACGATATGCGCGGTATGCACTCGCGGCGCCGAACGAACGATCTTCGTATAATAGACGCTCTTAAATATCTCGATGGCCCCTGAAAACAACCCCGTTAAGTTCGTGGGGTTACCAGAATCAAAGATGCTCCTCTTAGTACGAGCAATCCAATGAGTGTTTCGCGAATTACCCGTACCCGAATGGCCCGTCAGAAGGAAGTTTACATCAGGGAGCACCTGAGTGAACAGATTTGCATACCAGGCGCGCTTTGGCTCCACATCCATAATGGTTCGGGCCGAGGTAACCAGCGCGCTTTGGGGGTGGTATAGCTCGATCACCTGGTCAGGGTCTTTGGTGTTCAATGCTTTGAAGTATTGGTAGACAATATCCTCTTCAGCAAAGAGGGTCTGCCAAGGATGATCCTGAATTAACGCCCAAAACTCCCCCAATCGGTCGGTGATTCCCTCCCCAATACCCAACCAGTCGATTTCTTTGTGGTCGAATTCCTGGGGAAGTGGTATCGCTGCCAAAATCTCATTCGATTCCCCGGAGAGAGGGCAAATCGGGATCACCGGTCTGCTGGGGGTTAGCTCCTGAAATTCGCGTTGACAGCGGATCAATTGGGCACGGAAGTTGTCAACATCACTACTATCTAGCAGAGGCATGTTGAAATCGCAATATGCCAAGAATTGCCCCCACGGAAACCGTTGATGGTAGGAAGGTAATTTGAATGAACTCAGTGCGATAGGGGTATCGGGCAACACCCGGCGCAATTCCTCCATGAATTTCGCCGCCTGATGACCTTTGCCTGGCAGCTCAAATTCCGCCAACGCCCTGATGACCAAACCATCCAGGCCATATTCATTTAGACTTCTGCTGCATACACGAGCTTCATGGATTGGATCATTTCCAAGAACAGTTTGACATCCCCAAATACCCTTTCCTGCCTTCCGTAGGTTTTGGACAATCGCTCGGATATCTTCGCTGTCGAGATCGACAATGATCGGACTGGCACTCGAATCAAAAGCATCACCGGAGACCAAAGCCACATCACCGGCTACCTGTCCTTCAAAACCCCCGAACATGAGATCACTTCTCTGAGAAGACACAACTATAATGGGATGCAATTTGCATACCATTGCGCGCCACAAACAAAGATATCGCTCAGAAACAATGGTGATAAGATATACTATAACGACATTGCTCACTCGTCGGAACCAAGGAGGAACGAGAATTTTGATCGCACGAAGTTTTTTCCGCGGCCTGATAGCATTGATCTTGCGGTCAACTTGCAAAATCGAGGTCAGCGGTTTAGAAAAAATTCCCGCGCGAGGCAGCGGTATTGTCGTCTCCAATCATCTGGGGCGGCTGGATGCGCTATTCACCTATTTACTGATCCCACGCGCGGATATCATCCTCACGATCGCTGAAAAATACCAAAAGGTGGCCTTCTTCCGGTGGGCAGCCAGGGCCTTCAACGCTATCTGGCTAGATCGCTTCAACGCCGACATCAGCGCACTGCGCGCGGTGCTCAAGCGCGTCCAGCAAGGAGAGATTTACGTCATCGCTCCCGAAGGGACCCGCAGCAAATCGGAGGCCCTGATGGAGGGTCAACCGGGCGCGGCTTATGTGGCGACCAAGACCGGGGCACCGATCATCCCCGTGGCCCTGACGGGGACCGAGGATCGAGTTGTGCTCGACAGCCTTAAGAAGTTGCGCAGGTCCCCGGTAACTATCCGAGTGGGCGAGCCATTCAGTTTACCGACTTTAGACAGAAAAAATAGGGAAGCATCGCTGAAAAAACACACCGCCGAGATCATGTGCCAGATTGCAGCGCTACTGCCCTCACGCTATCATGGCGTCTATGCTGACCACCCCCGCCTCAAAGAATTGCTAACGTAATTTAAGTGGCAGTTGCCTGTTGCCCCCGCCCTCGATAGAGACTTTTCAACATCCGGCTCCAGGGCATGACCAAACCCGCCGCCAGCATTCTGATACCTGAACAACGCGGCAACCACATCCTCCACAGATGCGTTTTCAAAACGATACTGATAGAGAACTCGTTCCAGACGGCGGGCGTGGCTCTTGATGAACTCAACAGCCTTCTACCGGGATGCTTGTTCGAGTCGTCGCATGGATCAAATCTCTAACTTATCGGAAATCAAGCCTGCTCTCGCAGCCAAGCGGCGTGAACCCGCTCCATCTGTTCGATGTGGTCTGGCACATGCCGCGTATAAGTATCCAACCAATCCTCCATAGACATGATACCACTTTCTGGGTGGTAAGCCTGGTGCCCCCAGACGCTTTCGAATAAGGTTTTGATTAAACGATAACTGTTCTGCCGCAGCCAGCGGAACAATTCCAACGCTTCAGCGGTGTCTTGCCCGTCGTAATCCAGATCGCGCGCCCACTTATTCTCATCGTAAGCCATCAGCGCTTCCCCAGGCTCGGCGATAAAACGCCGACAGCGGACATAACTGTTGGCCTCACTATCTGTGATGTGGATGATGATCTCGTGGATGCTCCACTGATCTGTGGCCGGCTTGAAGTGCCACATCTCTTGGGGGAAGCGTTTCAAGGCTGTCACCAACAAGTCATACGCACTGCCATACGCCTCAATTTTTTGATTGCGATCAGGTGTATTCATTTGCACTCCCAAAAACAAAACCAGGAGCGGGGCATAGTATCTATCCCTTAACCACTCCTGGGTGTTGGTTTGATCTTTAAGGACAAACCTGGTTTTAGTTCTCCTGCTAGGCAGCTTTCTTGAGCACCGGCAACCCGTTCTTGCTTTCAACAACCTGATATCCGGCCGGGACCGCATCAAGCGCTCCCTCGTCCTTGACTGCCTTGGCAAAGAAATAAAGCGTTTGCTCTTTACCACTCTTCAAGGTGCGGGTGGTAGCGTGCAAATAATAGGTCGTGCCCTTTGAATTCTTAAAACTGAACGCCATAACAAACTCCTTTCGTAGACTTGTTGAGTTTTAATGATGGAATCCTGACCACCATCTTATCCAATGGGGCAATTGTACTCGAAAATGTCGTAATTGGGTGAGACGCTGGCAGCGCAGACCTACCTCAAAGGTGGTCCTCACGTCCTGACCGGATACTATTCCTTGGCATAGAAGGCGAACCCAATTGCTCCAGGGCCGACGTGCGTCCCCACTACCGGGCTGACCGTCGAGCGATGGATGATCGATGGCATGAAGCGCTGATCGACCATATTGGCGACGATATCCCCCTCATCTGGGCTGTCGATATCCACAATGGCCGCTTCTACCATCTCTTTACCGCCTAAGCGCTCTTCGGCAATCTCAAGGACTTGTGCAAGGGCTTTCCGTTTGGTGCGCGCCTGGGTAAGAGAATCAATTTGCCCATCGATGAACTGCAGAATCGGCTTGACGTTCAGGGCCGTGCCCAACAAACGTTTTGCGCCCCCGATGCGTCCACCTTTGTGCAGATATTCCAGGGTGTCGACCACGAAGAGGAAGTTTACTCGCTTACTCATAGCTTCCGCAGCCGCCACAACGCCATCCACACTCTCCCCCGCCGCGGCTGCCCGGGCCGCCGCCAGCACCGAAAAACCTAAGCCCATTGAACTCGACAGCGCATCCACTAAACGGATGTCGCTTCCCGGCATGTTGGCAATCGCTTTCTGCGCATTGTCAATCGTACCGCTGATCTTCGACGAGACCAGCACGTTGACGATCACATCTGCCCTAGAGAGCACTTCTTTGAACAAATTCTCGAACTCTTCAACGGTCGGTTGGGAGGAAGTAGGCAGTGATTTAGCCTCTCTCAGCCTTTTATAGAAGGTGGCCGGATCGATGTCTACGCCGTCGCGGTAGCTCTCTCCTTCCCACAAAAGCCACAGTGGGATCACCGTGACATCCAAGCCCTTTAAAGCGCTCTCAGGAATATACGCCGAACTATCCGTCACAATGGCGATCTTTTGGTCATCCATCTCTGCCTCCGTTTCCAAAGCTCGAAAGACCTTCTGAAGTCAACCCAGGATTTCCTCGTCCAGGATCCTCAACTCCCTCTTGCCGATGTAATGGTAGGTGAATAGTTCACCATTATATACGATGCCAAAAATCCCGTAGGGAGAAGGCGACTTATCGCGTACTTCCGCGCTGTTCTCGAGTTTGATGGCTTCTGTGGGGATGCCCCGGGCCTCAAAGACCTCGCGCGCCTGGTTCACGGCATCGGGGATATAAGGACACTGGTCAGCATAGACAACCGTCATGCCTTTGCCAAATCGCGCAGCCCTCTCCCCCCAATCTTGTGGGAAAGCTGGCAAGGGCCCATCGGCGATCTTTTTCAGCAAAAGCTTGAATGAGGGAGGGGCTTCCCCGACGACCTCGAAGCCATTCTTTAGGAATACCTTTTCATTGGCCAACCAATTCCCACTACTGCTGACCATCACCACCCCAAGCTTACCCATCTCGCGCGCATCTTGAAGACAGGCATCGAGCAACTGCTTCCCATAACCCTTTCCCTTCCCTTTTCCAACCACCCAGAGGCAGTGAATCACCAGGTATCCCGGCGCATCGACCACTCTCCAGGTGTATTCCCCGGGAATGTATTCGATAAAGGCCATTGAACGCTTGCCCTCATAGATGATCTTGATCTTGAGCCCCTCTTCCATGCGTTCTTCCAGCCAACTGAGCTTACGCTGATATCCCTCAGACTTCGGCTTGCTCTTATAGCAGAAGAAACCCTCACTCTCAACATTTGATCCATCCACGGTGACCATTCGGACCTGATTGGCCATAGACCAACTCCTATTCACGCAGTCGCGTACATCTGATAAGCTGTGAACTCAACACCATTTACGAGCTCGGGGTACAACACATCCGTAAAATGCTTGACACCAACTGACTCCCGGTGCAAATCACGGGCACTTTCATTTTCGAAAATGAAATAGTGCAGAAAAATCGTCTGGTTCTCTTCTTCATGCAGGGAGGTATAGAGTATTGTGCCAGGCTCATTTTGCTTAACATATTCTACAAATTCCGCAATCGCTTGTCTACACTTTTCTAGAGATTCTGGTCGAACCTGGAATCGAGCAGTCATGTGAATAGACATCTTCTCTCTCCTACTCCGCTAAGCACCACCTGTCCCACCAATTTGAACACCCGGTCAATAGTGATATTTGCCCAGGTTCTCGTTCAAATAGGCGTACAGAACATAAAGCAACCACCCCCAAATAATCACCCAAGATGAAAATTGCAGGGGAAACACACTGGAATACACATAATTGTCCGCCAATGTCACCAGGATCCCCATGAGATAACTGACCAAATGCACCCAAGGATTTCTGACCACTACTAACATGGCGAATAGGGCAACCAGGATGCGGTCATAGCTGGGTTCAGTGTTGAAGATGATCGAAATCACTACAGGCAGGACAATCACCGCCCGATTATCGACCCGTTTTCTGATGACCCCAATCCCCAAAAATACATAGCTCGCTAATGTCAACAAAGTCCCTAAACCGGCAAAATTCAAGTCTAAACCTCTGAGATACAGAAATAAGGAGCTATGTCCAACCGAGCTTTGACGCTCGGCCCTCCACTGATACCCATTCATCCCCTCCGGGAAAAAGGGCAGGTGTGACAAAAGCAGAATGATCGCAAATACACTAGCCATCACAGCCAATTGCTTGAGGGTGATTTTTCTGTTCACAATGTTGTACAGGATATAAAAGAAGAAAATCGGAATCCCCAGCCCCTTGATAGCAGCAAACAAGGCACACACAATCGTAAATATGTACGGACGATCGAGTACAAGGAGCAAGGATAAAATCAATACAGCGAAAATCACTTTATCTGTTATTGGAAAGAACCAGGTCGCATTCATGACCGGATTAAAGCCCATGAACAAAACGAACAAAATTGGGATCACTTTTTGAGCAGGCTGTGCTAATCTTTGCCGATATACATAAACTGCGAAAAGGAAGAAACTCAGCCCGAATAAGGCGATATAGAAATAATACAAGCCTTTTTGGGGATGAAGCTGAACCATGAAAGCATTAAGCAACATCAGCAAGGGCGGGTAATCGGCATAATGCTGGGGCACCACCCCCTCAATGGGTTGGGTAGAACTCCCCACAGAGATGAGTTGAGGAACGATTTCTGATCGATGGGCATCAGAAAGGTTGTAGGGGTTTTCACCATTCAGCAATGCTTCAGCAAAGTAGGTGTAAATAGCATAATCATCTCCCGGGGCAAATTTGACCAGCAAATAGGTGGTATTGATCACGATTCCACCGATGATCAGAACGATGAAAAGTATTTGAAAGCGCTCTGATAGCATCAAGGAAATCCGATCAAAAACCTCATTCCTGAGAGAGCCCGTAAACCGAAATCGTGATTTCATGTCGCGTCAACTAGGATGGTCACAGTTCATCAATCTTCCCGAAGAAGATATGGCTCCATTCTATCACCTTCTTGGTTGCAGCCAATTCGCAGCTCCTTGCCTGGGGCATCAATCTTATCTATAATTCACTCAACACTTGTACGCATACCGAACAGGAGCAACCGAATGAGCGAATTTGAGACTTTAGTTGAAAACCTATCCGCAGACCCCCAGGTGGTACAAGCCAAATGGTTTGGAAAGCCCTGTATCAATGTCAATGGCAAGGCCTTCGTGGTTAAATTTGGGCGCGATTTGGCTTTCAAGTTATCCGGGGAGGATCACAGCCACGCCCTGAACATAGAGGAAGCAAAACTCTTTGATCCGCGCGGCAAAGGAAAACCCTTCAAAGAATGGGTGCAGGTTCCCGCCTCGCAGGCATCGGAATGGCAAAAGCTGGCAAATGCAGCCAAGGATTTTGTCAGCAGTTAGACCAAGTAGCTGAACAATATAAGCCCCAACATCACACAACTTTTACCACCAACCCCTTCAGATAGGCCCCCTCGGGGAAGTTCAGCGCGACGGGATGATCGGGACTCTGTTCCAGGTGTTCCAAGATTTGAGCATCGACACCTGCATCCAGGGCCGCGTCGGCAACGATCTTTTGGAAGAACTCTGCCAAGATGCCACCTGAACAGGAGAATGTCACCAACAAGCCACCCGGGCGCAGCAACTTGAGGGCCAGCAGGTTGATGTCCTTATAGCCACGCGCTGCCTTCTGCGCCTGAGACGAAGTGGGGGCAAACTTGGGCGGGTCCAAGATGATCAAGTCGAAGTCACGGGCCTGGTCACGAAAGGAACGCAGCACCTGGAAGACATCCCCGGTCAGCCAGTGGACATGATCGGCTGGCAGACCATTCAGCGCTCGATTCTCATCGGCCAGAGCCAGCGCATCCGACGACGAGTCCACTGCCGTGATCGAGGCGGCACCGCCAGCCAGAGCATTCAGGGCGAAACCCCCGGAATAGCTGAAGCAGTCCAGCACCTCCTGGCCCGCAGCCAGTTCCCGTACACGAGCGCGGTTGAGGCGCTGATCGAGATAGAAACCAGTCTTGTGCCCCTTGCTTATATCCACCCAAAACTCCAGCCCATTCTCTTCGATCTGAACTCGCTCAGGCCCCGCCTCGCCGCGAATATGGCCTACACGCAATGGTAGGCCCTCCAACTTGCGCACTTCTGCATCCGAACGCTCGTAAACGCGCCGGGCATTGGTCAGTACCAGGAGCAAATCCGCGATGGTTTCCCGCCAGCGCTCGACCCCCGCGCTCAAGACCTGCATCACCAGGGTGTCGGCGTAGCGGTCCACTACCAGGCCGGGCAGGCCGTCGGATTCGGCGTGAACGAGACGGGCAGCGGTCTGTGGAGGGGCGTCAATAAACAGTGGGTAGCGATTGGCAATTGATGTACCCAATCGCTGGCGGAAAAATCCCTCGTCAATGTGGGTGCCAGGGTCAAACGACCAAACCCTGACCCTGATCTGTGACTGCGGCGAATAGGCCCCGCGGGCTAAGAATCCGCCGTCTGAATCCATTACGTCCACTGTTTCCCCCACACCAGGGTTTCCCTTCACTCTCGCAATCGCTCCCGAAAACACCCAGGGGTGGCGGCGCAACAGCGCCTTTTCACGGCCAGGCTTCAGAAAGATATTTGACATAGACCTATTCTAAACGAAAAACGCGAAACGCATTTCGCGCTCCACGTTTTGTTCCTCGCGCACCTTAGTTCACCTTGCTCCTAAACTTTGGGGGGAACCAGACAGCAAAGTAAGATGCTTATTTCACATGCCTAAATAATGCCCACCTGCTTCCCTGCCTCGGCGATCACATCCATGGCGTATTCGATATCGTCGGGCTCGTGAGAGGCCAACACCGTGGCACGCAGGCGCGCCATGCCCACCGGCACCGCCGGAGAGACCACTGGCAGCACAAAGAGACCGTTTTTCTGGGCGTGGCGAGTGACTGCATAAGCAGTCTCATCCGCGCCGCATAGAACAGGCACGATGGCCGTCTCAGTCAACATGGTATCGAAGCCGCGCTCCTTCAAGCCGCCGATAAACTGCTCAGTATTGGCGTTCAGCTTTTCCACACGCCAGGGTTCATCCAGGATGACCTTGAAGGCCTCTTTAGCCGCCGCAGCTTGCGCTGGGGGCAGCGCAGCCGAAAAAATATAGGCTCTACTGGCATGGCGCAAGTAGGTAATCAGATCCTTCTTGCCGGCGATGTATCCGCCCACCGAGGGGATGGTCTTGCTGAGGGTGCCCATCTTGATATCGACCGTCCCCCACATATCGAAGTGCTCTTCGATGCCGCGCCCAGTCTCGCCCAAAACGCCCACCGAATGAGCCTCATCCATCATCAGCCAGGCATCATACTTCTGGCAGATCTCCACCATGCGCGGCAAGTCGATGATATCACCATCCATGCTGAAAACCGCGTCGGCCACGACCAGTTTGGTCGAATCCGCCGGCGCGCCAGCGATCATGCGCTCCAAGCTCTCCATATCGTTATGCTTGAAGCGACGAAACTTTGCCCCAGACATCATACAGCCATCCACGATGCTGGCGTGATTGAGCTTATCCGAAAACACATAGTCACCGCGGCCCACCAGGGTAGAGACCGCCGTCAGATTGGTGACATAGCCCGAAGTATAGGTCACCGCCGCCTCAGCCTGTTTGAATTCAGCAATGGTGTCTTCCAGCTCGCGGTGCAGATCCAGCGATCCCGCCAGGGTACGCACACCATGTGTGCCGGTGCCGTACCTGGCGACCGCATCCTGGGCAGCCTTATTGATGCGGGGATGCCCCACTAGGCCCAAATAGCTGTAAGAAGCGTACATGCCCATTTCACGGCCATCTACCAGAACCTTGGAGCCGCCGCGCAACTCATTAACTGGCATATTGTAGTAATACTCGTCGTTGGCTTTCATCCCCTCGACCCGGCTCACCATAGCGGAGACCCGGCGCGCAACCGCGTCGTTGCTTTTGCTCAAATCCATGTTGCTCTCCTGATAATTGCTAACGAAAAATAATGCTCGATAGAGTGTAGTTCAGAGTCTTATGGTTGTCAATTTGGATTATCGAGCCATCTCGCGCAGTTCATCTTCGCCAATCACCGAGACTCCCAACTCCTCCGCCCTGCTCAACTTAGAACCCGCCTTCTCACCAGCAACCAGATAGTCCGTCTTCTTGCTGACCGACCCTGTGACCTTGCCTCCGTGAGTTTGAATGAACTCCTTAGCCTGCTGCCGCGTGAACCCTGGGAGTGTGCCCGTGACCACAAAGGTGAGACCATTCAGCGGCAAGGACGCAGCATGTTGTGTCTCTATAATCTCTGCTGTGGGCCAAACACCTGCCTGCCGCAATTTACGCAAAACACCCTGATTGGCAGGTCGCTGGAACCAGTCTACGATGGCGTGGGCGATATTGGGGCCAATCCCCTCAATGGATTCCAAGCCCTCAACCGAGGCCGCGGCCAGGGCCTCCAGATCGGGGTAGCGCCCGGCCAGATCGGTGGCGACCACTTCTCCGACGCCGCGTACCCCCAGGGCGGTCAGCAGGCGGCTCAAAGGTTGTCCTTTGGATACAGCAATCGCCTCGAGCAGATTATCGGCTTTCTTTTCGGCAAACCCCTCCAAACTGAGCAAGGCGCTCCGCTCCAGGGTGTAGAGATCAGCAACATCACTCACCAATCCCTCCTCGACAAGCTGTTTGACAATCCGCACCCCCAAGCCGACGATATCCATAGCCCCACGCGAGACGAAGTGCTCGATGTTGCGCACCAGCTGCGCCGGGCAGGCGGCGTTGACACAATACCAGGCCACTTCACCCTCGATGCGTTCCACCGGCTGGTCGCAATCGGGGCAGGTTGCCGGGGGTGTGTAGGGCTGCTCCTGGCCGGTGCGGGCGGCCTCCACCACGCCGATCACATAGGGGATCACATCACCGGCACGCTTGACCCGCACGCGGTCGCCCACGCGGATATCCTTCTCGAAGATGTAGTCGAAATTGTGCAGGGTGGCCTGGCGCACAACCACACCGCCGACCTCCACCGGGTCGAGGACGGCGTAGGGGGTCAGCACACCCGTACGCCCCACATTGACGCCGATATCCAACAGTTGGGTGGTGACTTCCTCAGCAGGGAACTTGAAGGCCACCGCCCCGCGCGGGTCTTTGCCAACCACACCCAAGTCTGCAAAGAGCTGATGATCGTTTATTTTGATAACCATACCGTCGATTTCGAAATCCAGTTCCTGGCGCCGCTCTTCCCAGGCGTGATGCGCGGCGATTGCCTCATCCAAGTTGGCGCAATAGGTGCTCTCCGGCGTGGGGAAACCGAGGGCGCGCAGATAAGCGATAGTTTCGTACTGTGTTGCCGGAGGCCCCGAAGGGCTTGGGGTAGATAGATCATCTTGCCAAGCTACGATTTGGTAGACGAGAAGGGTTAAAGGGCGTTGGGCGGTCAAACTCGAATCGAGCTGGCGCAGCGCCCCGGCGGCAGTGTTGCGCGGATTGACATAGGTCTTTTCCCCGGCGGCCTCCTGCTTACAGTTGAGCTCTTCGAAGTCGGGAAGGCGGATGAAGGCTTCGCCGCGGACGACGAGATAGGAGGGGGGATGGGGTACGGAGGATGAGGTATCATCGGTCACAGGGACGCGAAGGGGCAAGGCCCTAATCGTACGCAGGTTACCGGTAATATCCTCCCCAATCTCGCCATCCCCGCGTGTAGCCCCCTGCACGAAGACGCCATCGCGATAATGTAACACCACACTCAAACCATCTAGTTTGGGCTCGACGACGAAATCGGCTTCCAGGGCGCGCTCATCTACCTTGGCGATGCGCTCTAGCCAAGCGTAAACGTCTTCGGCAACAAAAGCGTTGCTCAGGCTGAGGATGGGGGATGGATGCCTCACTTTTTCGAACTTATCCGCCGGCGGTGCACCGGTCCGTTGGGTCGGCGAATCAGGAGTAATCCATTCGGGGTGCTGCTCTTCGATCTGGCGAAGTTCCAGCAGCAACTGGTCGTATTCATAATCGCTGATAATCGGCTCATCGAGCACGTGATACTGATAATTGTGGAAACGAAGTTCTTGGCGGAGTTCTTCTAAGCGTTGACGAAGTTCTGTATCGCTCATTGTTGTGATCCTTTTCGGCCCTGCTAAGGCTCGCAGTTGTTCACTTTGCCAAAATTATAGCCTATTACGTTTTCCCAACGCGCAACCCAGATGTTACAATTGGGCTGTAATTGGATATGGATTGTCTCATTTGTCAAAAAGGAGCGTTCAAACCATGACAGCTCTAGTCATTTTCTTGAGACTGGTTCACATCTTCGGCGGCGTCATTTGGGCTGGCGCAGCCTTTTTTGTCGGTAGTGTAATCGCCCCGATGGCTGAGGATGATGCCTCCGTCCAACAATTCATGCAGAAGCTGAACACCCGCTCCAGATTTCATCCCTACATGGGGGCTTCGGCAACGCTGACATTTCTTTCAGGACTTATACTCTACTGGATGATCTCGGGTTTCCGGGCCGCATTCGTCACTTCTGGCTACGGCTTGACCCTCACCATCGGCTCTTTGGCCGGGGTGATCGCCTGGGTTTTGGGTTTCATCAACCAGCAGCCCACCGGCAAACGCATGAAAGCCATCGCAGACGAGATCGCCGCCAGCGGCGGCCCGCCTCAACCCAAACAGATCGAAGAAATGAAAGCTCTGGCGGACAGGCTCAGCAAAGACGGGATCATATCCACGATCCTGATATCCATCGCTTTAATCGGTATGTCGATCTCGCGGTATATCTCTTTTTAGAGAGCTAATCCGTTACCCGGAGCGACGTATCGGATTAGAACACCCTGTTCGCATCTTTAGCAAATCCATTTGTGATCTTGGCGGTAATCACAATTTCCATCTCCTTCATTTTGCTGGTGATACACATCGGTAAAGCTTCAAAACAGAAAGTGCACCCATGAAACAACTGACTGAACTGGCATTTTTCACTGAGGATGTCGAAGAGATGGTGGCTTTTTATCGCACTTTTCTCGGGGCTGATCCAGCGGCGCAATCGGATGACATGGCCATCTTCATGGTCGGCTCAACGAAGATATTTATCCACAGGAACTACTCACCTACAGAAGGGGAGTTACCGCCGGAAGATCACATTGCCTTCACCATTGAAGATGTCGATGCCGAATGCAAAAAACTGACTGAAAAGGGCATCACCATCGAAGTCGAGCCCCAAGATTATTACTGGGGAAGATCGGCCTATTTGCGTGCCCCGGATGGGCAGTTGATTGAGCTCATTCAAGAAGACAAGAAATAGGCTCAGGTGGGAACACGCCCCACTTGCGGTAGGGGAGACTAACCGATTGGACGTTTGTCGTCAATTCTGCAATTCAGGTTTGGGCAAACAAGATAAAATATCCCTATGTCTTCGCGCCAGATTATCGTCATTGGCGGCGGGCCTGCTGGATTGATGGCCTCAGGCCAGGCTGCTCAACTTGGAGCCAGGGTGACCCTGCTCGAAAAGATGGAGACACCCGGACGCAAGCTCTTCATCAGCGGCAAGGGACGCTGCAACCTGACCAACGTCGCTCCCATCAACGAGTTCATCGAGCATTTCGGCCCCAATGGCCGCTTCTTGCGGCAGGCCTTCCATCGTTATTTCGCCGAAGACCTACTGACCTTCTTTCACGATCTAGGCGTCCCCACGGTGACCGAGCGTGGCGGGCGCGTTTTCCCGGCCAGCGGGCTCTCCTCAGATGTGGTAGAGGCCCTCGCCAATTGGGCTACACGCAACGGCGCAAAACTTTGGGCCCAATCCCCTGCCGAAAAAATCTTGATCGAGGAGGGGCGCGTGGTCGGCGTCAAAACTGAGCACACTCAACTCGATGCTGATGCCGTGGTCATCGCCACAGGTGGGGCCTCCTATCCCGGCACTGGCTCCACCGGAGATGGGTATGAATTCGCCAGAAAAGCCGGTCACAGTATCGTGTCCATCCGACCGGCACTGGTGCCCCTGGTCACAGCCGGGGATGTTGCCAGAGAACTGCAAGGGCTGAGCCTGCGTAATGTGACCGTTACCGTATGGACGAACGGGAAAAAGACCGCTAGGGCCTTTGGTGAAATGCTCTTTACGCACTTTGGCGTCTCTGGGCCGATCATTTTGACCCTGAGCCGCGGAATCGTGGACTCCCTACGAGCTAAAAAGAACGTCGAAATCTCCATTGACCTCAAGCCTGCCCTGGACGATGATAAACTCGAGAAACGCTTGCTGCGTGATTTGAAGGAGTTTAGCAACAAACAATATCAGACCATTCTCAAAGAACTGCTGCCCAAGACGCTGATCCCGGTTTGCATCAAATTGACCGGCATCCCCGCCGATAAACCCGGCCACCAGATTAATGCCACTGAGCGCAAGCGCCTGCGGGGCTGGCTGAAAGATTTCCGCCTGGAAGTCACGGCCCACCGCTCTTTCGAGCAGGCCATCGTCACCGCCGGGGGTGTGGATACACGCGAAGTCGATCCAAAGACCATGCAATCACGTCTCGTCGAAGGCCTTTATTTCGCCGGTGAAGTTTTGGATGTGGACGCCGATACCGGAGGCTACAACCTGCAAGCGGCCTTCTCCAGCGGTTGGCTGGCAGGTCGCTCGGCGGCAAATCCATCTGTTTAGTAGAGACGCTCCGCCGGAGCGTCTCTACAATGTGCAAAAAATATACAGAATCAGAGGTATTCTATGTCAAACCGACTCGATGAATTCCGTGCCTATCGCCAGAAGATGAACGACCGCATCTTCGAGATCGATCACCTGGGCATCAAACGTTTCTTCAACCTCGATAGCGCCGCCTACCGCGACGGCGCGCTGGACGGTAAAACCAAAGAGCTATTGGGATTGGTGGCCTCGGCGGTGTTGCGCTGCAATGACTGCATCGACTATCACCTCGATCAGTGTATCGAGGCCGGCTGGAGCGATGCAGAACTCTACGATGCCCTCAATGTCGCCCTGATCGTCGGCGGCAGTATCGTCATCCCGCATTTGCGCCACGCGGTAGAGACCATTGATCTACTGCGCGAGTGATGCCAAGCATTGCTCTAGCACAACCTCTAAGGAGAAAATCAAGATGAAAGTAGGAATTATCGGCGCCGGCGCAGTGGGTGCTACCGCTGCGTACGCGATGGTCATGCGCGGCGTGGCTCGCGAAATTGTTCTGTCGGACCTCAATCAGCAGCGCGCCCAGGCAGAAGCAGATGATGTGCTACACGCAGTGCCCTTTGCTCACCCGGTGCGCGTATCGACGGGGGATTATTCGGACCTGGCTGGAAGCCGGGTGGTGATCATCACGGCTGGCGTGGCACAAGAGCCTGGGGAAACGCGACTCGAGCTGCTCTCCCGTAATGCAGCCATCTTCAATCAGATCGTGCCCCAGGTTTTGGAAAACGCCAGAGATGCAATCATCCTGGTGGCGACAAACCCGGTCGATGTGATGACGCACCTCACCGCGGATATCGCCGATAAGTATGGCGTCCATCGCTCCCGTGTGATCGGCTCAGGGACGACCCTAGATACGGCCCGTTTCCGCGCTTTGCTGGGCGGGCACTTGGGAGTCGATCCACCCCATGTGCATGGCTATGTATTGGGCGAGCACGGAGACTCAGAAGTATTCCCCTGGTCGTTGGTCACGGTTGGTGGTGTGCCCCTGGATGAATTTTGCCGCCAGTGGGATATCTGCACCGATGATGAAGTCCGCGCAGACATTGAAAGGCGCGTGCGCAGCGCGGCTTTCAACATCATCGAGGGCAAGGGCAACACTTCGTTCGGGATCGGCAGCGCATTGACCCGCATTGTGGAAGTGATCTTAAAAGATCAGCGCGCTTTGTTAACGGTCTGTACACCCGTTCGGGATGTGGCGGGCGTAAAAGATGTGACCCTGTCACTGCCCCATCTGGTCGGAGGGAAGGGTATTCTAGATACGATCCTGCTGCCGCTATCACTGAACAAAACCGAAGAAACAGCACTGCGCGCAAGCGCAGAAGTGGTCAGGGAGGCTTATGAAAATGTGAAGGCTCTTTGAGGCAGGCTTGAATTCTCCTCATCGAAAGGAATAGCATGGATTTCGAAACCTACAAGAAAAAATTCTATACCGAACCGCCCCCAGAACTGCGCTACAACTTCACCGGCGCTTTCGGGGTGGCGCTGTTCTATGAGAATTACACCGAGGTGGTTGATTACTACACGCAAGTGCTCGGCCCCCCGGCTTACCAGGAAGGTGCCGGGACGCGCGGCTGGCGTATTGGGTCTGGCTGGTTGACCCTCTTCCAGGCAAAAGCCAGCACGCCCAGAAATGTTGAAATCACCCTCGAGGTCGAGACTCCTGAAGAAGCCGAGGCGCTGCAGCGCGCCTTTATCGAGGCCGGGGGAACAGGAGAGGCTCCCACGGATCAATTGATGTATGTACCCATCCGCTACTGCCCGGTGAGCGACCCTTTCGGGACAGAGATCATCGTGATCAGCCCACTCAGGGCCGAATAACAGCAGAATCAAACCCGTCGCCATGCTCGACACAAGAGAAATTCCATTTTTTAGCGTTCCACCGAACAAAAACGGCCCAATGTCGCCAAAATGACGCCATAGCGACATTGAAATGCGGGATCCGCTCCTTATAATGATGAGCGAGTTCATCAACAGATTCAATCAAGGAGTGAACCATGAACCAACCAGATCTAGGTATGACTATTGCTGACCTTCGGATACAGAAAGGCCTCACTCAGGAGAAACTGGCCGAATACTGCGAAGTCAGCAAGCGCACCATCCAGCGTATCGAAAGCGGCGAGGTCGAACCCCGAGCTTTCACACTCAACAACCTGAGCAATATCCTGGAATTTGACTTCACAGAGGAGAATACCCATAACGAGGCCATGTGGCTGACAGCCTTGCATCTCAGCTGCGCCCTGGGCGTTGTCTTTATCCCGCTGTGGATTTGGTCTCGGAAGAAGAAACACAGTTACAAGATCAACCAACATGGCCGCCAGGTGCTCAATTTCCAGATCACAATCACCTTAACGCTGTTTGCTACCCTGTTTTTCGTGATAATCTTGTTGAGCGGGGTCGTTTTTCTAGAAGAAACCGGTCGTGGCGCCAGCGATCTGTTCTACACCGGCTTGAGCCTTCTGGCCGCGTTTCCCTTCATCTTAATCGGGATGTTCTCGATCTATCAGGGAGTAGTCAACGCCTCGCGGGCACTTTCTGATAAGCCCATCCGATACCGCTTGAGCATCCCCATCCTGAAGTGATTTTTTCCACGGCGGAACCAGACCTCCGAGCGTTGACTGACCTCGGAGGTCTTTTCGCTGGGGTATGATTTCCCCAGCAATTTCGGAAACAAGATGTTTGGGAAAAATTTGGGGCAACTTACTAGCCGCTGGGTTTTAGTTCACATTCTCGATTTTGCCACCCAACAACATCCCCGAACCGCTGCCACAGATGCCGCACAGAAATCGAAACCACCAACCCGAGGGCTTTCACCAGCGTCTTCAGCTTGTGCCTCTCTCGATATTCGGCGCGCAGGAGATAGCCATCGCCCTCGATGGCATCCAAGACGCCCTCAAAGCGCAGACAATATAGGTAGCCAGCCAGCTTGCAGCGCAGGACTTGAAGGGTATCTAAGTATTCCTTCCCGGCCGCGAAATAGCGGCGCGCCAGTTCAATCTGCGCCTTCACAAAGGGGCGTAATACAACCGGATCGCAAAGCGCAGCCAGGTTTTGGGTGTCTTCGGGGGCGATACCCTGCTCAGCCAGGTATTCTTGGGGGATATTGATGTAGCCTTCCCGAATATCCTCCAGCATATCACGCAGCATGTGCACGATGTGGGCGGCGGTGGCGGCAAGGTAACGGCGATCATCTTCGGCATAAGGATGCTCGTGGCCGATGAAATGCTGGATGGCATCGGTGACCGCCACGCCCAAACGCTCTGAATACCAAACTAGTTCATCCTGGCTGACCTGGCGGCCCTTGCGCCGGGCATCGAATTCCAGGATGGCCAGGAAGTTGCGTACATAAGAGTGCAGCTTACAACTCTCATCCTGCTCGTGGTCGATCAGGTCGGCAATCAGCTCTTCCTCGGAGATCAGGCCATCTACTAAGCCCTCATTCCTGCACAGCCCGTCCACCAATCGGGTCTGGCGCTGGATGAAAGCCAGCCGTTCGGCCTGGGTCTGGCATTCTTCGTCGATGACATCGTCCGCCCAGCGGAAATAGCTGTAGGATCGATAACAATCGTCGTCCATGCCCTTATCGACCATCAGACGGATGGTGTAATAAGTCTGCTTGCTGCTGTTCCAGGTGATCTTGCGGGCGAGTTTGGCAGTCATGTGTGTTCCTACATAGATGAATTACGCTGCTACAGGGATTGTAGCCTCAGAAATTTCGGGGGCTTCCATCTCTATCAGGATCCTCTCAGAGACTAATTTGGCAGAGACCAGCACCGTGGGCAAACCCGTCCCTGGGTGGGTGCTGGCACCCACAAAGTACAGGTTGCGGTAGCGCTTATGACGGTTGTGAGGCCTCATATAACCCATCTGCAGCAGATCGTGACTCAATCCATGCGCCGATCCTTTGGTCAGGTTGTAGCGGTTCTGCCAGTATAGAGGTGTGAGGTTGATCTCGAATTTGATATGCTCTTCCAGATCAGTGATACCGAGCCTCTCCAGCCGCTTCAGCACGAATGCCTGACACTGTTCTTTGATCAACGGCCAGTCTTGGGAGTCGTCCTCTGTCAAGTGGCCGATGGGAAAAGCAATCATCAGGGTATCCTGTCCCGTCGGCGCCATGGAGGGATCGACGCGGGCAGGGGCGTGAATATAGAAACTGGGTTCAGCCGCTACGGTGCGGCCGTCGAAGAGGGCATCGAAGCTCTCGCGATAGTCCTCGGCAATGAAAAGATTGTGAGGGCCCAGCTGCGGATACTGCTTGTCAACGCCCCACAGGAGAACCAGGGCCGAGCAACCGTACTTCTTGGCGTCCAGTCTTCGCGCGGTGCCGTCGTCTGGCAAGAGTTCCCGGTAAACATAGGGAAGGTCGGCATTGGCAATGATGGTGTCGGCGCGCAGCTCACGGCCATCTTCGAGCACGATCCCGGTGGCCCGGCGGCCTTCCACATTGATCTTTTCGACCGTGGTGTCGAAGATGAACTGCACACCCCACTTGTGGGCGATCTTCACCAGCGCTTCGATGACGCTGTACATGCCTCCCTTAGGGAACCAGACGCCGTCAGCCAACTCGGTGTACTGCATCAGCGAGAACATGGCCGGCGCTTCGCAGGGGTTGACCCCCATATACATGTTCTGAAAGGTAAAGGCGACCTTCAAGCGTACGTCCCGGAAGTATTTCCCGATATGGTTGAAATGCTTTTTGAGGGCTTTCAAGCGCAGGAGCAGGATCAGGTTCTTCAAGGTGAAGAACTGGTACCAATGATCGAAGGGGCGCTGGACAATATTAGGCAGAGCTTGTTCATAATGACTTTGCCCCTCAGACAGATAGCGAAGGTACTGGCTGAAACTGCCAGCTTCGATATCCTCCAATTGGTCCTGCATGGTCTTGAGGTCCGAGGTCAACCTGAGGGTGGTGTCATCGTCGAAGTAGATTTGGTAGGTCGGGTCGATGCAAATCAGATCGACATGATCTTCAATGCGTTCACCGATTTCGGCAAAGGCCTGTTTATATAACTCGGGCATCAAGAAGAGGGTCGGGCCGGTATCGAAGCGGTGACCGCCCCTTTCGATGATGTTGCAGCGCCCCCCGGCGCGCTGACATTTTTCGACGACGGTAACCTGGTAGCCATTTTGGGCCAAACGGATCGCCGAGGCGATGCCGCCAATCCCGGCACCGATCACCAAAGCATGTTTTTTCTGCATTCTCGTCTCCATTGGTATCTTGATTGTGATCCTCGCTGATGTATACGCAGGATCAGTCAAAAAGTCTCAAAGTATTCACAAGCCTCGCATTGTATACTTCCTTCTAATCACCCATACTGCCGCACGTCGCGAATTATTAAAGTGCCCGATTCTGAACATCCAAGGCAACTTCCTGGTATGCATAACAGAATGGATGATTCGTTGTGCAGGTGACCTTGGGGTGTCGCAGGAAGTGCCAAGCGCCTAACATCGACGACAACAAGATGAAGTCATCAAACATCAAACCCTTCAAGCTGTTCCTCCTCCTCGTCCTGGGGAGAGTGAGGTTGCTTATCGCCCGTCGGCGACGCACCCCCTCTCCCCACAGAAACCCGTTGATCGAGCCGGATATCAGCGCTACCGACGCCATCTGGGGATTCTTTGAAGCCCGTCCAAAAATCCGTCAAGAGCAACGCGAGCAAAACTCATGAAACACTTCCCTTTATTCATATTGGTCTTCATTATAGTAATCCCGTCATGCAGTCCAGCCCCAGTCAACCCCACCCCTACGGCTGCCCCTACCTCCACCGCTCAGCCTACCCAAACCCCCGCCCCAGGCAAATATCTGGAGCCCGGCGACTACAGTGAGACCATCGACGTCAACGGCACAGAGCGCAGCTTCTTGCTGCACATCCCCCCTGGCTATCAGGCCGATCTCCCGATACCCCTGGTGTTCAACATCCATGGCCGCACGGATACCGCGTCTCATCAACAAGAGATGACCCAAATGAACGCCAAAGCCGATGAAGCCGGCTTTGTGGTCGTGGCACCCCAGGCTATCGACGATCCCCCTACCTGGTGGGGCGCGGTCCCCGCCGAGATCGGCGACGCCGACATGGCCTTCTTTGATGCGCTGTTGGCACACTTGCAAGCTGAAATCAACATCGACCCCACCCGCATCTATGCTACCGGTTTTTCCAATGGGGCTTCTATGGCCAATCGGCTGGCTTGCGCTTACTCAGATGTTTTTGCTGCCGTGGCGCCCGTTTCCGGCGGGCACGTGGGTTACTCTGACTGTGAAGCGCAGTATGCGGTTTCAGTGCTGGGCATCCATGGGCTCAACGATTCGGTCATCCCCTATTGGGGGAACCAGTACAACCCCAAAGTTTACGATTGGGTGGAGGCCTGGGCAGAACGTAATGGCTGCGCCAGCACCCCCGCCACCAATCAACCCATGGATACCCTTACCCTTGAATTTTGGGGAGACTGTAACGGCGACACTCTGGTGGCGCTGTACTCCATCGCAGATGGCGGGCACACCTGGCCGGGATCGGATTTCGCCATCGAACTTGATGGCACCACCCAGGCCATTGATGCCACCGAGGCGATCTGGATGTTCTTCGAAGCACATCCCAAAACCAGCCTGGCAGCGGTTCAACTGCCCACCCCTACAGTGGCAGCTGCCGAAACCGACTTCGCTGCCCCGGGGGATTATTTCACGGTGATCGAATCGGGCGGTATCGACCGCACTTTCAAGCTCCACGTTCCCCCCAGTTACGAACCCGGCACGGCGGTGCCGCTGGTGCTCGTCTTCCACGGGCGGGGTTCTAACGCCTTCGATGCAGAGAAATATCTTGAATTCAACCCTCTGGCAGACCAAAATGGTTTCATCGTCGCCTATCCCCAGGCAAGCGGCTCCCCGACGACCTGGGAAGACCTCCCAGATGGTGAGTCCGAGTCGGAGGTCGATGACGTTCGGTTTGTTGACGAGTTGTTAGCAAACTTGAATGACCAGTTGAGCATCGACTCTCAACGCGTCTACGCTGTGGGCTTCTCTAATGGCGGCGGCATGGTTAATCGTCTGGGCTGCAACCTGGCGGGGAAGATCGCCGCCATCGCTCCGGTAGCCGGAGCTTATTACTTCTGGGAGGAATGCCAACCCAGCCGACCCGTCCCCGTACTGGCTTTCCACGGACTGCGCGACGAGATCATTCCCTATGAGGGCACGGATTACGAAGGGTACGTTAACGTGCCTGAAATCCCCCTTTGGGCCGCATCCTGGGCGGAGAGAAACGGTTGTGCCCCAGAGCCAGAAACACACTCCACCGGCGGGGTGATCACCCTGGATCATTGGGCCAGTTGCGATGCCGGCGCCGATGTGATGCTGTACTCCCTGGCCCTGGACGGCCATAACTGGCCGGCGACCAGCTTTGGAGGAGGAGGTTTCGAACCAACCATCACCGTCAATGACCTGATTTGGGAGTTCTTCGCCGCACATCCCATGCCAGAAACTCCTTGACACCTGGGCTATGCTCTCTCACCGGGCATAATCTTCCCAATGCGCCTTCATCACAAATCATAGGAGACCATCCATGCGCAGAATGCAATCAATCAGCCTGGTCCTTACCGCCTTGATCTACTTCGGAGGCTGTGTCCCCACCGAGATCCACGCGCCAACCCCGACGGAGTCCGCCCAGCCTACGGAAACTCAAACCCCCACCAACTCGCCAACGGAAGTGGTCACAGTTGAGCATTCTGAAGATAAATCGGCATATCCAGTCTTCGAGCCGGTCACCTGCCGTTTCAACGACGCGTACCAATATGAGATGGAGTGCGGCTATTTGATCGTCCCTGAGGACCGCGCCAACCCTGAAGGAGCGACCGTCAAGCTGCACGTGGTGATTATCAAAAGCACCAGCCCCGACCCCAAACCCGACCCGGTGATCTATATTTCTGGCGGCGGTGGAGCCAACCACCTGGACAACTACCTCCGCTATATGCGTGACGGCGGCACGGAGATCATCAAAGAGCGCGATTACATCATGTACAACCAGCGCGGCGCAAAATACAGCGTTCCATATCTTTTTTGCCCTGGGCAAACCAGGCTGAATTGGCGCCTGGCGGAAGAGCAGGTCAGCGCTGAAGAGCGTAAATCTAGCCTAGTAGACTTCTATATGAACTGCCATGACAACCTCATCGCCGAGGGGATCGACCTGGAAACCTACAGCACAGCCACCAACGCCGCCGACCTCAACGACCTGCGCATCGCATTAGGGTATGAGCAGGTCAATCTGTACGGCACCTCCTACGGCACGCGGCTGATCCTGTACACCCTACGCTATTTCCCGGAGGGTGTGCGCAGCGCAATCATCGACGCGGTTTACCCGCCGCAGATCAATTATCACGGCCAGTTCGCCGCCAACGCCGTGCGCGCTTTCGAAGCTATTTTCGACGACTGCGCCGCAAACCCCGAGTGCAATGCCAAATACCCAAACTTAGAGAACGTCTTCTATCAGGCGATCGATAGCCTCAATGCCAACCCGATTCCCATAAGCTATGAACACGCCAACGCGACCATGTATATAGACGGGAATGTTTTTTTGGACACCGTCTATCTGCTCTTCTATATCGTTAGCCAAATTCCCGACATCCCCCAATATATTTACGAGGCCAGTCAGGGGGATGTCAGCCGCATGGAATGGCTCTATTCGTACCACCAAGAGGCCGACTCTATCGCTTACGGTGTATTCCACTCTTTCCAATGCCGGGAACAGCTCCCCTTCGAAGACGAAAGCGAGAGTCAGGCTCTCAGGGAGGGTCTGCCCTCTCAAATCCTGGAATGGAACTCCTGGCCCCCTCACGAAGTCATGGTATGCGAGAACTGGCAATCGGGGATCGCCGATCCAATCGACCATACTCCTGTCGCCAGTGACGTACCGACGCTGGTATTCGCCGGGCGGTATGATCCCATCACGCCACCTTCATGGAGTCAGTTGGCTGCCGAAACCCTGGGCCGCAGCTATTTCTATGAGTTCCCCGCTAACGGACATGGTGTAATGCGCGACAACCTGTGCGGATTGGACATCGGATTGCAGTTCATCAATGACCCAATGAACGAGCCGGACGCATCATGCCTGGAGCAGGAAAGCGCGCCAGATTTTAGATAGACAAATGACCGACTTCGGAAGTCTATGAGCCGCTCCTAATCAAATAGTGGAGAGATCAAAATAGTATTGTTTTCATAACAATTCTGAAGACTTCCGAAGTCTGGGGGAGAATTATGGGGAAATTTGGGGCAATTTCAGCTCCATACCCTACTCAAGAGGGGCACCAAACAACACCAGGGGGTCGTGTCAAGACGCATGGCTCACGAATATCATTTATGGAGGCAACAGTTGTCACCTTAAACGCCACACACATAAACAGGGATGCGTCATGACAACCATAACAGAAGATGGAAAACTAATCCTGCGGATTAGGGAGGGCGATCTGGAGGCTTTAGGAGAACTCTACGATCATCACCACCTCGATATCTATCGAACTGCCCTGGCCATCACCTGTGACCACGACTCGGCCGAAAAGGTCCTCCAAGAATGCTTCCTCAGGTTGAATCGAAGCATCCACTCTTTGCAGCCATCGCATCCTTTGAAGTCTTGGCTCTATCGTGAGGTGGTCAGGCTGTCCTATGCCTGTGTAAAACGACGACGGCGTTGGCCTCTTTCGTTGGATTGGCGCCACCGGAATCCAAAAGGCCCATCTCCCCGCTCGAAAACAAGAAAAAAGGAACCACAGCAAGAATTGATTAACGCCCTTGAAGGTTTGGAATTCTACCAACGGGTTGTGATTGTGCTGTATTACTACAACTCACTGGTGATCGACGACATTGCGGGCATCATGGGGTGTTCCCTCGGCATTGTCAAATCGCGCCTCTATTACGGGCGCGAAAACCTGCGCCGTCGGTTGAGTGCCACATTCGCAACCCCATCTGAGATAAGAGGCGAATTGGCTGTAAGATTTCAGGAACTTTTCTTGCAGAATACAGAAATATAGACACTTTATCTTTTCAAAACACTGGGAAGAAGTGGAACTTCCTATTCTACGCTCCACCTGAATCTAGGGGCGCGCTATTTTGAACAAGTCCAACCTCAATTGTCAGCAGTTGTAGAAGATGCCACCACGAAAACACCGTCGGCCCAGGTATCGCCCACGGTGTCAGAGCATTTCTCTAAAGAAAGGTCTCGCTGAGATTAGCGTTTATACCCTGGCAAGCGTCTGTCGTAAGCCTCCCCCATCAGTGGTGACGAAACGATGAAATCCGCTGAAGCGCGATTGGTCGCCACAGGGATATTCCAGACCTGGGCCATGCGCAACAGGGCCTTGACATCTGGATCATGAGGCTGTGCTTCCAATGGGTCCCAGAAAAAGATCAAGATATCGATCTCCCCTTCGGCTATCTTAGCGCCCATTTGCTGATCCCCTCCCAGGGGGCCGCTGAGCAGCTTGTTGACCGTTAAATCCAGTTCACCTTCGAGAACGCCGCCAGTCGTGCCGGTGGCATAAAGTTGATGGCCGGATAACAAAGCGCGGTTGTAGTGTGCCCACTCTAAAAGGTCATCTTTTTGATTGTCGTGGGCGACCAGGGCAATACGCTTCTGGGGGGCCATTGCCGCTTTTCGATTATCCATATCTCCCTTGGGCGTGCTCTTGACCCCTAGTGATGGTCATGCCCCTCGGCTTTCAAGTTTTCTACACCGGGCAGCTTTCCAACCAACATTTGCGGTTTATGGATCAAGACGGGCAAGTGCTGCGGGCAAATCCAATATTGATCGCTCTGGAAAGTGATCGAGAGCAGCGGCACCTGCTCACTGGTGCGTCCGCAATGTACACAACTGGCTTTATGATCTGACATTCATTTTCTCCTTGATAGTGGTGATGACCAAGTATACCTCCTTACATGAAAACTGGGTGTGAGAAGTGCTTCTCACACCCAGTTTTTTATGAATACCTCCGCTATAGAACAGCTTATCTTCTCCGGAGCGTGATCACAATGAACACGCCCATCACCACAATCACCAGAACAACCAGCGGGAGGATGGGAGTAGCCTGATCGAAAACGCTGGGTTCGGGCAGGGGGGTGCGGGTCGGGCTGGGTGTCGGAGTCACTTCCGGCGTAGGCGTATATTGACATTCGTTCGATGTAATCACGATATTGTAGAATACATCTTCATCGGGCGCATCGCCACTGTTCACCGTGACCTCCCACTCGCCCTCAAGGGGAGTCAGCAGGGTATAGAGTGTGAGGTTATTCCCCAACTGTAGGGTGAAGCCCGGATAGCCAACTTCGATAGGCGTTCCAGTGGGATCAACGATATCGAGCTGGGGGCCACCAGTGACGAAGTTCAGCGCCAGGCTAAGTTCACAAACGTTGCTGCCTACCGTGATTGGGTCCACTGCTGATGGTTGGCCGGGGCCCACATAACCGGTAAACTGTGTGACTTCTCCGAGTTGTTCCTGGCGGCAGGCGATGAAGAAGTTCACCAATTCCTCACCCTTTTCGGCGAAGAGGTATTCACCCTCTGTCTCCTCGGCCAAACTCCTGAGCAGCGGCCAATCGACATGGGCCTCCGTAGGCCCAATGCCCACCGTGCAGATGGTCGCGCCCAATTCCTCCGCGCGAGGCGGGATATCCGTCAAAACCTGTTCAGAACTTGGCCCAACAGTGATGTGCCCATCGCTGAGCAGGATGATCACGATTGGCTGGGTGGGATCGCTGTCCCGCTCCAATTCCTTCAGCGCTTCATCCAGGCCACCATAGATATTCGTCATAGCCAGCGGCTCCAAGACATTGATTTTGTTCTCAATCACATCCAGGTCATCGGTCAACGACTGCAGCAATACGTAGTCCGAAGAGAATCTCACCAGACCGACGATCGAGATTCGCCTACCGGCAACGCTGTCTAGCCGAGAGAGGTCTAGTAATGTCTTGGCAGCCAGCTTGGCGAGGTCTAGCTTGCGGGGAATCCCAAGGTCGAGGATCATGGTATCGAATTCCTCGGTGAACAAAGCCAGATTCGCATCTTCAATCCATTGTTCGCGCTGTCCAACGATCTCGTTATAATTACGGGCATCGAGGGCATCAAAATAGACTTGATAAGCATCATCACTGGTCTGTTGAAGCGGCGCAAACTCTGGATCGCCGAGATAGGGAACCATATCGCGCAGGTTTTGCTTATCGTCAAAGCCTATGCCTGCCCCGGCGCACGATTGCTCGATCCAATAATCGACCTCATCGAGCGTCATAGCAGTGGCTATCGGGAAGGCGAACGTGGGATTGCAGTTCAGGGCTGCTAGCGCGCCACCAATATCGGCCATAATCGCTTCCTGACTCTCCCCGTACTCCTTTTCAATGACCCAGGCGTTTAGTACATCGACGGTCTCCTGCCAAGCCTCGCGAGCTGCAACCACCTCAGGGTCATTCCAGATCTCATTGATCTGATCATCGATCTGTTGCAACTCCGGATCGTCCTGGATGGCATTGATCTGGTCAGACAGCGCCAACAACTCTTCAGGGAGATCATCAGAGAGTATCGGCTCGTTCATACTTTTGGAAACATCCAAAACCAGCACCACCTGAACAATCTCTTCAGGAGTCTCTGGCTCATCCTGTCCTGGAGCAGCGGCGAAAGCCGCGCTTGTTGGGATGACGACAGCCAACAATCCAATCAAGAACAAAGAAAGGCATTTGCTTAATTTCACCGGGAACCTCCCCTCCCACATATGGGAACTTGAGAAGTGATGAATGGATAAGGTTATTCTAGCACAATATTCAAAATCGCCCTGGCACTACCTGCTATAACAATGCAGTGAGTAAGTGAAAGATTGAACTTATTGTAATCTTTTCTTTGTCAAACTGGAACAGCTCCATGGCCCTCGATCAGCAGAGACCTATTGCCAATCCGGTGGCCGTTTTACGTGAAGAATTTGACGATTGGGGGTTGAGACAGAGCGGACAATTCCTGCACAACTTAAGCTGGGGATATGAATCGAGCCTGACTACGGAGACTATGACTTAATACATGCAAAAGGCGTGAGATTCATCACATATCAAATGAAACTCATGGCAATGCAAGTATAATAAATAGGATTAATGTAATTTTACCAATTAATCTATCCGATCATCGTGGAGCGACTTATGAGAGTCTTTGCACGAACCCCGATTGACCTTGATGAAGTGAAACTGCCTCTCGGAGAGGTATTTTTGATCCCAGAGCGCTGCAAAGGGTGCAATCTGTGCATTCACTTCTGCCCCAAACAAGTGCTGAAAGAATCCCCCGGCACCAATGCCAAGGGATATCACTACCCTGAGATTGTGGCTGATATGGAAAGCGCCTGCGTCAACTGCGAATTCTGCACCATGGTCTGCCCGGAGTTTGCCATCTACACCCTCGAGGTAGAACAATGAACGATGCCAGAGTGCGCACTGGTAAATACTTCATGCACGGCGACCATGCCTGCGCGGAAGGTGCCCTCGCGGCAGGCTGCAACTTCTTCGCCGGTTATCCCATCACCCCTTCCACCGAAGTAGCCGAACATCTCGCTTACCGATTGCCAAAAGTTGGGGGGACCTTCATACAGATGGAAGACGAACTTGCCAGCATGGCCGCCATCATAGGTGCCTCGGCAGCGGGTGCCCGGTCAATGACGGCTACTTCTGGGCCGGGCCTGAGCTTGATGATGGAGAACTTAGGTCTGGCGGTGATGCTGGAGACCC
Source organism: Anaerolineales bacterium (assembly GCA_028278545.1). Taxonomy (GTDB): domain Bacteria; phylum Chloroflexota; class Anaerolineae; order Anaerolineales; family UBA11858; genus NIOZ-UU35. The sequence goes on along the minus strand of JANQED010000151.1, from coordinate 37,771 downwards.
CCTGCGTGATCATCGATATACAACGCGGTTCTCCTTCCACAGGGTTGCCAACGATGGCCGGTCAATCGGATGTCATGCAAGCTCAATGGGGCTCCCATGGAGATTACGAGATCGTGGCTTACGCGCCCTCTTCGCCTCAAGAGACTTTCGATCTGACTGTGTTGGCCTTCAACGTCGCCGACCGCTTCCGCACCCCGGTGATCTTGCTCGGCGATGAGGTCATTGGACATATGATGGAGCGCGTGGAAATCCCCGCCGCAGATGAGATCGTGCTATGGGATCGCAAACGCCCAAAATCATCTCCAGGGAATAATGGGGATTACAAAGCCTTCCTGCCGGATGAAGACGATCTCGTGCCTGCTATGGCCCATGCCGGAGAAGGCTACCGCGTCCACTTCACCGGATTGACCCACGACGAACTAGGCTATCCTGCCATGGATGCCGACACCCATCACAAGCTGGTCACCCGCCTGGTAGAGAAGATCCGTCGCAACGCCGATGAGATCATCCGCACCGAGGAAATTTATCTGGATGACGCCGAGATCGTGGTGATCTCCTACGGCTGTACGGCCCGCTCCGCTCGTCGGGCCGTCCGTGAAGCCAGGGAGCAAGGCATCAAGGTTGGCATGTTACGCTTGATCTCTATCTGGCCCTTCCCGGAGAAGCAAATCACATCGCTCGGGGAACAGGCTAAGGCCTTCATCGTGGCCGAGATGAATTTGGGACAGATCAGCCGTGAGGTAGAACGCTTCGTCAGCCAACCCGTAACTGGCGTACATCACGCCGGAGGCGCGATGATCCCGCCCGAGCCAATTCTAGAAGAAATTGCCAATTGTCAACGATCAATTGCGAATGGTTAATGCAGGAGAAATCCGTGGCGAGAATGGTTACGGATCATTACGAGAAACGAACTGGCTCGCATCATCAATGCCAGCATCACTACAGCCAGAATGAAAACTTAACAACTAGCAATTGAGAATTAACCATCAACAATTATTCTGGAGGTACACGTGCCTCAGGCAACTACTGTTGATAAACATCCATTAGACGAAATCATCCGCGAAGACCGAATGCCGCATATCTGGTGCCCGGGATGTGGGATCGGTATTGCCATGCGCTGCTATGCCGCGGCGATCCTGGAATCTGGCATCCCCGTTGATAACCATGTCGTTGTCTCTGGGATTGGCTGTACCGGGCGTGTGGCCGGGTATATGGACCTGGACTCCTATCACAGCACCCACGGACGTGCGATTCCTTTTGCCACCGGCCTGAAATTAGCCAACCCCGATCTGATGGTGACCGTCTTTAGCGGCGACGGCGACCTGGCTGCGATTGGCGGCAACCACTTAATCCATGCCGCCCGGCGCAACGTGGACATCAAAGTCGTCTGTGTCAACAACTTCAATTATGGCATGACCGGCGGTCAGGTGGGCCCCACCACGCCTTATACCGCTCGCGGTACGACCGCCCCATACGGCAACCCGGAGCAGCCCTTCAATCTGCCCAGCCTAGTTGGGGCCTCGGGGGCAAATTACGTCTCCCGTTGGACAACGCTGCATGTCCGCCAGCTAAAACAAGACATCCTGGCTTCCTTCACGCGCCCCGGTTTCAACTTCATCGAGGTGCTCTCTCCCTGCCCGATCGGTTTTGGTAAATCAAATGATATACCCGATGGCCTCGAAGAGATGGAACTCTACCGTGAACGCTGTCTGCTCATCGACAACGGCGAAGTCGATTTGGACGTGCTCAGCATTGATCTTCGTGAAGACAAGCCCATCTACATTGGGGAATTTGTTGAAAGGGATAGACCCATTTTTGAGTGTGTGAAAGTAAACGAGTGAAGTAAACAAGTAAATAGGGTATACAAGTAGCAAGGAAACGATGGAACTACAAAGTGCTGAGTACAAATCACCAAGTCAACCTGGGAAGCGAGGATTTGAAGATTTGGATTGCTTCAAACTGGCGCTGGATTTGGTTGTCAAGGCACACGAAGTCGCCAAAATGTTACCACCGGAGGAGAAGTACGATTTAGCAGCCCAGATTCGACGTTCATCGAAAAGCATTACGGCAAACATAGCAGAAGGATATGGCCGTTACCATTACCTCGACAGTCTGAGGTTCTATTCAATAGCCCGTGGGGAGATTAATGAAACCATAGCTCATCTCATCAACGCTCGCGTTTTAGATTATATAGAACAAGATTACTTTGAAGAAGTGTACAAAATTGCTCGTCAGGCAGAAGCAACCTTAAACGGCTTCATGTCTTACGTACGGAAACAACGCAGCGGGCACAAGGAGTATGGTGTTCGAACGATAAAAGAACAACTTGCAGAATATTCAACCGATGATTCAGAGGAAGAAATCAATTGCCAAATGGAATAAACGAGAAATATGTCCAGTCACTCAGTTACCCATCTACTTGTTTACTTGTCTCCATGTTTACCTGATACTCCCCGGAGGGCACCATGAGAACAGAAATCCGAATCGGCGGTTTTGGCGGCCAGGGCGTGGGACTGGCCGGGAATATTGTGGGCAAAGCTATCTCTATTTTCGACGGCAGAGAAGCCGTGATGACCCAGGCTTATGGACCGGAAGCCCGCGGCGGTGCATCCAGCGCCAACATCGTGGCCTCAGATCGACCAATTGACTATCCCTTCGTTCAGCATCCTGACATCTTGATCGCCCTCTCGCAAGAAGCTTATACAAAATTCCGTCCTGAGGCCAAACCTGATGCTCTGATCCTTATCGACAATGGCCTGGTCACCCCTCTTGAGGACGACCGACCTTACGGGATTCCTGCCACTCGCCTGGCTGAGGAGCTTGGTCGTCGCATCGTCACTAATATGGTTATGCTGGGCTTCTTCACCGCGGTGACCGCTGCCGTCAGCCGAGAAGCGATGGAGGAGGCCATCAAATCCTCCGTCAAAGAGAAATTTATCGATCTAAATTTGAAGGCTTTCGCAACTGGCTTCGAACATGCCAAAGAAAAAGTCTGAGATGTCGAAGGTAACCATCAGGCCGGTTGTCGGCGAGGAAATGATTGAACACCAACGCCCTCTCAGCCCTGGTTTATGCACACATGGCCCCAGCGACTTCCCCATCCGGGGCTGGGGAAACCCACCAACGGAACTTCAAGAGACCATGCGGGATATGTTCCCTGCCAAGTTGCCGTTCTTGCATGAATTTTATTAAGGAGCAAGCGTTATGAGTGATTCCGTTCTCGTTATCGGTGGCGGTATTGCTGGTATCCAGGCCTCGCTCGACCTCGCCGAGGCTGGGGCGAAGGTCACCGTGGTAGAAAAACAGGCCACCATCGGGGGCATCATGGCCGTTTTGGATAAGAACTTCCCCACCCTGGACTGCTCGATCTGTATCGAGGCCCCAAAAATGTCTGAGGTGGACCTGCACCCCAATATCGAGATTCTCTCTCTCGCTGAAGTGGAGTCCATCACCGGCGAACCGGGGGATTTCACGGTCAATATCCGCCAACAAGGACGTTACATCACCAACGAGTGTACGCGCTGTGGAGATTGCACGGAGGCCTGCCCGGTGGTCTTACCTAACGAATACGACTCCGGTATGGCCATCCGCAAAGCCGTCTACACCCCCATCCCCCAGTCGACGCCCGGGCCGTATATGATCGATATGGGCTCGTGCCTAAATGATCCGCCCAATTACATCCCTTGCGAACGCTGTCAGCAAGCCTGCGCGCCCAATGCCATCGACTACTTAATGCCCCCTGAGAGCATCGTCACTCGAGAGGTGGGTGCGATCATCGTGGCTGTGGGTTACGACATGCTCGACCCTCGGGAGATGAAAGAGTATGGGTACGGGAATCACCCCGACATCCTGACCGCCATGGAGTTTGAACGCCTGGTCAATTCGGCAGGTCCCACCGGAGGCGAGATCATCCGCCCTTCCGTCGGCGAGCACCCCCACAATATCTTGTTTGTGCTGTGCGTAGGCTCGCGCGATCATCGTCACTACCGCTACTGCTCGCGCTTTTGCTGTATGTACTCCATCAAACATGCTTACCAGGCCATAGATCACGGAGTCGCGGATGTCACCGTGTTGTATATGGACATCCGCGCTTACGGCAAGGGTTTCGACGGCTTCCATCAACGCACCGCTGAACTGGGGGCTAAATTCATGCGCGGGCGACCATCGCGCATCAAGGGACATAATGGCTCCATTCAGGTGACATTCGAAGACGTCGAAAACGTGGCTCGCATCAAACAGGATTTCGACATGGTCGTTTTGGCTAACGCGGTCACTCCCCAAGTTGGTCTGGCCGACCTAGCAGAACGCCTGGGCATCGAGATGGATGAAGATGGCTTCCTGAAATCCCTTGAAACTCGAGGGGGGCTGGTGATGACCACTCGACCAGGGATTTACGCAGCCGGGTGCGCCAGCGGCCCTAAAGATATTCCCGACAGCGTCGCTGAGGGTAGCGGCGCAGCCGCCCTGGCCCTCGGACACCTGACCAGCCGCTGTTGGCCTGAGCCTCCCGAGATCGAGCCTCGCGCGGATATCGACACGCCACGCGTAGGCGTTTTTGTCTGTCACTGCGGCAGCAATGTCGCCGGGGTGGTGGATGTGGAGCGTGTGGTCGAATTTTCCCTGACCCTGCCAGACGTAGTGCACGCCGACCACCAGATGTTCTCCTGCGCCGGCAACACCCAGGCCGAGATCGAGCAGGCCATCATCGACCACGATATCAACCGTGTGGTCATCGCGGCCTGCTCCCCAAAGACTCACGAGACCATCTTCAAGGGTGTGATGACCCGCGCCGGGCTGAATCCTTACCTGCTGGTAATGTCCAATATCCGCAATATGGATTCCTGGGTGCACAAGCACGACAAAGAAGCTGCCACCATCAAGGCCAATGACATGGTCGCCATGGCGGTGGAACATGCCCGCCTGCTGGAACCCCTGGTAGCGGCCCATTTGCCTCTGACTCAAAGCGCCCTGGTGGTGGGCGGAGGCATTGCTGGCATGACAGCCGCAGCGACATTGGCGCGTCAGGGATTCGAGACCCATCTGGTTGAACGGACGGGGGTTTTGGGGGGCATGCTGAACGAATTAGATTATCTTGCCCCCGCGGATTTACCAGCCAGGGACTTGGTCGAAGCCAAAGGCAAGGATCTGGTGGACAGCGGGGTGAAGATTCACATGAACACCGAAATCGAGACCATTGGCGGCGTTGTGGGGAACTTCCACGCCAAGCTCAGCGATGGTTCCGACATTGAAGTGGGTGCTGTCATCATGGCAACCGGCTCTCATGCCTATCGACCGAACGAATTCGGATATGGGAATGGCCGCCCCGACAACCCCAAGATGATCACCAACCTTGAACTCGAACATTTCCTTGCAGAAGGCCACCCCATCGACGCTGAACGCATCACCTTCATCGCCTGCGTCGGCTCCAGGCAAGGAAAGATGGGCTGTTCACGTTATTGCTGCACCTCGATGATCAGCCAGGCCATGAAATTGCGTCAAATGGGCAAGAAAGTGCGCGTGGTTGGCAAGGATATCCGCACCTACAGCCGCCAGGCGGAGGAATTATACGAAGAGGCCATGCGCGCCGGGGTGCAATTCTTCCGCTATGACCAGGACCAGCCGCCCCAAGATGTGCTCAGTGTTGAAGAGGGGCACGTCATGCTATACGACCACATGCTGGGGGCGGATATCTCTATCCCCACCGACCTGGCCGTGCTGGTCGTCGGCCTGACCCCCTCCGAGGACAATCTGGCCGAACAACTGAAGCTCTCCCGCAGCGAAGACGGCTTCTACATGGAACTCCACCCCAAGCTGGGACCGGCTGAAACTGCCTCACAGGGCATCTATCTCGCAGGTGCTGCCCAGGGAGCCAAAGATGTGCGCGAGTCCATGGCCCAGGCCATGGCGGCGGCGGGTAAGGCCGGCGCGCTGATCTCGCGTGACAAGATCGAAAAGGAACCACTCACAGCCCAGTTGATCCCCGAGCTCTGCAAAGGCTGTATGCGCTGCGTGCGCATCTGCCCTTACAGCGCCATCGAACAGATCGGCGAGCCCGGTGAGATCGGCGCTGTCAAAATCCTGGATGCGGCCTGCATGGGCTGCGGCACTTGCGCGGCGGAGTGCAACTTCGACGCCATCATCATGCCCTACTTCACCAAAGAGCAGATCATCGCTCAGGTGGATGCGGCTCTTGAGGAGAATCCCCAAGAGAAGTGCCTGGTCTTCACCTGCAACTGGTGCTCCTACGCTGGGGCTGACCTGGCCGGTATCGAGAAACGCCAGTATCCCCCCTCTTCACGGATCATCCGCACGATGTGCTCGGCGCGTTTCGAGGAAGATTTCGTCACCCACGCCTTCGAAAAAGAGGTAGGAGCAGTATTAGTCACGGGATGCCGATTGACCGAACACGGCTCCGACTGCCACTATAACTATGCCAACAAGCTCACTGAAAAACGCTTCAACCGCTGGGTGAAGAAACTGGGGCGCAAAGGCGTTGACCCTGAACGCTTACAACTGCGCTGGATTTCAGCCGCAGAAGGCAAGGAATTCGCCGAAAAGCTGCACGAGATGGATGATGTGATCATGAAGTATCAGCAAGCCAACGGAGGTAATCATGCCTCAGAATAGGACCATTGTCGACGATAACACCTGGGAAGAACTCATCGAATTGACCCACGGCGCTGCAGCGGTCTGCTTTCAGTGTGGCGTATGCACTGCTTCTTGCCCTTGGGGGTTGGTCAAAGAGGAAACGCTTTCAGTACGCTCTTATATGCGCTCCGCTCAACTTGGTTTGCAGAAGAACGGTAACGACAACTTGTGGCTGTGCACCACCTGCGCCCAGTGCGAGGCTTATTGTCCCCGTGACGTAAATATCGCCGACGTATTCCGCGGGCTGCGCTACCTGACCTGGAAGCAGAACCAGCCCCACGAAGGCCTGCCGACTTTGTTGTGGTCCGTATATTGGAATAACAACCCCTGGGAGCAGCCCCCTTCTCAGCGCACTCAGTGGGCCAAGAACCTAAACCTGCCTATATTTGACTCCCAACAACACGATATCCTATACTATGTGGGCTGCACAGCTTCGTATGATACGCGTGCCCAGAAAGTCGCTCATGCGGTTGTAGCATTGCTCAATGCAGCGGGAGTGTCCTTTGGGACCCTGGGTGAAGACGAGCCCTGCTCAGGTGAGGAGGTGCTCAGCGTGGGGCACAAACACTATTTCCGGGAGATGGCCGAGGATGCCACCAAAGCCTTCCAAGAGGCGGGGGTCACTCAATTGGTCACTACCGATCCTCACAGCTACGATGCCTTCAAAAACCATTATCAAGGTGCCATAAAACCAAAACATTACACTCAATATTTTGCCGAACTTCTTGAAGAAGGAAAACTCAAATTCAGCCAATCGCTAGATCGCCCCATTACGTTCCACGACCCCTGCTATTTGTCGCGCCACAATGGAGAAATCGAGGCTCCGCGCAAACTGTTGAACGCCATCCCCGGTGTGGACCTGGTCGAGATGCCCAATATCGCCGAGGACACCCTGTGCTGCGGAGGCGGTGGTGGTCGCATGTGGTTGGAGACCGAGGCCGGTGAGCGTTTCTCAGACTTGCGCGTGGAAGAGGCCCTTACCACCGGCGCGCAAATTCTAGCCACATCGTGCCCCTACTGCATCGCCTGCCTGGAAGACAGCGTCAAGGCCCGGGTTATCAAAGATCTCGTTGTCATGGACGTAGCTGAAATCGCTGCTTTAGCCATTTAGCTTTCTTGTTTTACACGAGTGACCAAATCCAGCGTGAGCAAATCGCGCAGCCAGAGCACTACATTTCATTCACACAGGCTCCTCCAAACCTGATCGTTCTCCAAGGAGAGCCAATGTCTATCGAAAACAGAACCACCCCAGAGGTCAGCCAGAGCAGCCGTCTGCTCAAAATCCAGGAAAAGGCTATTCGGGCAAAGAGTCTGCCTCAGTTTGCCGAGGGCATCCTGCCTGAAGTAGCCAGTCTTACAGATGTAAACGAGGCGCTGGTGTATATCCATCCTGATGAGTACTTCGAGCCCTGGGGATTCCCCGAGGGGGATGTCTCCAAGCTGAACACTTTGATCCCCAAGCACTACGACCAACTATCCAGCCAGGGCTCTTTCCAAAAAACCACCGTGCCCTCTTCGGACTATTGGAAACCCCAGGCCAAACTGACCCTGCACCCTATGCGGGAAAACGGGTCATGCCTGGGCCTGATCGGTCTGCTTCAAAAGGAAGAGCAGCTTCCCGTTGCGGACGACCAATGGCAAAGGCTCTTGGCATGTCTTGGGAGACTGGTTGGTGATCTCTCAGAGCGCACCCACCTCAAGCAGCAAATCGAGCAACTCAACAACTACCTCACGGTCAGTTCTACGCTGGCCCAACCCTTGGGCTTGCATGACATGCTTGAGGCCGCCTTGTATTGCTGCATGGAAGCAACTTCGGCACAGGCAGCCTCGGTGCTGCTGTTAGGCGAAAATAAACAGAACTTCCATTTCTACCAGGTGGAAGGCCCCGCCAAGCCGGTCCTGGACGCGGCCACTTTCCCGATTGGGGAAGGCATCGCCGGATCGGTTCTGGAGAGCCAGGAACCCGAGATCATCAACGATGTCCAACTTGATCCGCGCTTCTATAAGAAATTCGACGCCAAGTCAGACTTCCAGACCCGCAACATGATCGCCATTCCATTGACGGCTGGCGAGGAAAAAGTCGGTGTGCTGGAGGTGCTCAACAAAGCCGATCAAAGCGATTTCACCGAGGATGAGCGCCTATCCCTGATGATGATCGCCGAGGAGATCGCTTTTGCCATCCGAAACGCCCGCATCTTCGAGTACGTTGTCGATAGTTATTGCTTGCAGCGTCAGGGCCTGAGCACTTGCAGAGGCTGCAAACGCCCCCTGGGATCGTGGACACCTTGCGTGAAATACCGGGAGAATACACTTTGATGGATAAAGAAGCCTTTGAGAGATTTCTCAAACGAGGGGAACGATCACCCAGCGCTGTAAGCCGGTGCCTCAGAAACGTCGAGGAATTCGAAACATTTCTGATCGAACAAGGTGCTGATAAGTGCCTGGAAGACGCCCAACCTGAAGACCCAGAGCATATTGTCAAGTTCATCGAGTATTGAGGAGCTGCCTGATGGTCGAATCGTTATACAACGTCGAAAATGAAACCCCCTCCATCTGGGTCTTGTTGGAGCAGCAAGACGGTGTGCTGGAAGGAGTATCCCTGGAACTGCTTTCCAAGGGCCGCGAACTGGCCGACGCCATAGGTTGGGAGTTGACTGGTTTGCTGATCGGTCACCAGGTGGCCGCTCTGGCCGATGAGGCTATCGCTATGGGCGCTGACCAGGTACTCCTGGTGGAACACCCCTTGCTGGAGCACTTCACAGTTGACGGCTATACGCATGTTGCTGACCAGGTACTTTTGAGGCACCAGCCCAGCATCTTTTTGTTAGGAGCTACTCCGGATGGGCGCGACCTGGCCGGGCGATTGGCGGTGCGTCTGCGCACCGGCCTGAATGCCGACTGCACCGACCTACGCCTTGATCCCAAGACCGGCATTCTGATATGTGAGGTATCTGGATTTGGCGGCGGCGTGCTGGCGCTGATCGAGATGCAGACCCATCGCCCGCAGATGGCAACGGTGCGCCCCGGCGTCTTCTTACCAGGAGAAACGGACTACAACCGAACGGGGTCAGTGGTATCCCCGGAGTTTGACCTGCCTCCAGAGACCATTCAGACGAAAATCACCGAGCGGGTCGTTGGTGAGAGCCTCGACCTGACCCAGACTCCGGCCCTGGTCTGCGGCGGGCGCGGCATCGACGGGCATTTCGAGTGGATGTACGAGCTGGCTGAGCTGCTGGGCGGCGACGTCGGCGCTACCCGCCCCCCCGTTGATGAAGGGCATATCGAGCGCGAACGTCAGATCGGCCAGACCGGTGTGATCTGCCGCCCCAAGGTTGCCATCTGCTGCGGCATCAGCGGGGCTTTCCATTTTGTCGTCGGCGTCCAGGATGCCGACGTGGTCATCGCGATCAACAACGACCCTGAAGCGCCGATCTTCGACCATGCCGATTACTGCATCGTCGGCGATACACATGAGATCGTACCCGCCCTGATCGAGGTTCTCAAGACTTCGGAAGTCTCCAAGGAGACCGCCTATGGATAAGTTTCATATCGTCGTTTGTATCAAGGTCGTCCCCAAGCCCGAAGAGATCGCTGTGGACAAGGAGACCATGCTACTGATCCGTGATGGTGTTCGATCTGAGATCAACCCACCGGATATGAACGCCATCGAGATGGCCTTGAAGCTAAAGGACAAATACGGTGGGAAGATATCGATCCTCTCCATGGGGCCGCCCTTCTTCGCCGATTACCTGCGCGTACCCCTGGCGATGGGCGCGGATCATATCTACTTGATGAGCGACCGCAACTTCGGCGGCGCCGACACGCTAGCCACCACCTACACCCTGGCCGAAGGCATCCGCAAGATCGGCGATGTCGATATGGTCATCTGTGGAGAAGAATCATCTGATGGCGCAACCGGGCAAGTCCCCGCGGGGTTGGCTGAATGGCTGGGTATCAACCAGCTCACCCAGATGGACGAAGTCGATATCGATCTGAGGGGAAAGGTTGCGCGAGGGAAGCGAGAGATCGCAGGAGGCCATATCAGCCTGGAAGTGCCCTTCCCCGTGGTGGTCTCCGCCAAGACAGCCAGCAACGAGCCGCGCTTCATGGATTACACCATCAAGCCCTGGGCTTTCGAGGAGGGCCGTATCACCGTTTGGGGAGCCGAGGATGTCGAGGTCGAAGACGACCATATTGGGCTGCCCGGTTCGCCGACGATTGTCTCAGGGCTAGAACAAGCTCCGGAGCGAGCACGCAAGCGCCAATTCCTGGAAGGGAGTCCCGAAGAAATCGCCGATCAGTTGGGCAAGATTTTGGTCCAAGCCTTGTGATTTTATCCCTCCTGGTTTAGACTTGCTATCGATATTACTGCCTTTCACGCAGGAGCCTGAATGAAAAGCCTACACCCCGATTTAGCGCGCGTCATCCTATCAGAGACTGAAATCCAAGCCCGGGTCAAAGCCCTGGCCGAGCAAATTTCAGCAGACTATGCCAGCGCCGAAAGAATCTATCTGATTGGCATCCTCAAGGGGGCGTTTATCTTTCTGGCCGATCTTTGCCGACACCTCACCATCCCCCACACGGTAGATTTTATGTCGGTGTCCAGCTACGGCAAAGCAGGCTCCATCAGCGGCGCGGTGCGTCTGATGCTGGACTTACGCGACCCCATCCTCGACGAACATGTCATCATCGTCGAAGATATCGTCGACAGCGGCCACACCTTGGATTACATCAATCATACCCTCAAAGGACGCAACCCGGCTTCTTTACGTACCTGCGTGCTGCTTGAAAAAAAACGGGAGAGCCTCGAGGTACCCATCGATTATCTTGGCTTCACTATTCCTGATGTCTGGGTGGTCGGTTACGGGCTGGACTTCGCCGACACTCACCGCACGCTGCCCTTCGTGGCAGAACTAAACCGCCAGGTTTATCAAAGATAGTATGCATATTCCAGAGCATCTGAGACGATGGGAGATTATGCAAGGGGGTAAGCAATCGATTCATTTTCATCCTTCTTGGCTTTCTCCATAGCTGACGGATAATCATCAATTACCCTTACTCACCGAGATTAATATGGGGAACTTCTTGTGCGACGTCAGGTGGCTTTTAAGAGCAGATACCCGATTTTGTGGGTAAATCGCATAAAAGGCTTGACAAGACTAAAAAATTCTGCTATGATACAGTCAATCCACCCGATCTAACGGGTACATCGGAAATTCAGGAGCAAAAAATGGCTAATCTCGAGTTGATCGCCCCACAAAAAATCGCTACTTTCAGGTTCTCCACCGCGCCAGTGCATAATCTCTTGTGCAGCCTTTTCCTACTCACCGATAACAAGGATGAGATCTCCGAGTGGGTGACCGAAATGGTCGGGCAGTTTACTAAAGATCAACTGAAAGAGAATAGAAGCCTCACCGGGATCGCCTCCCGCTTTGTTGGCGGTCAAGATTGGCCCAGCTTCCCAGCCTGGCTTGATGATCTGGCATCACGCGATGCGCAAGAAATGCGCGATTGGCTGATCGAAGATTTTTTGAAAGCTTCTGCAGATATGCTCGATCTTTCTCCGGACCAGTTGCCTTCCCCCGAAGAGATCATGGCGGATGAAGAAGCATACCTTTCCACGTATAAGAAGGTCTACGAGAAAAAAGGCCACGAATACGATCGAGAAATTCACCTGAAAGAGTATCAGCTCTTCACCGACCCGCCTGCTGCAAAGGAGAAGATCATTTCTCACTTCCGTCGAATGTGGGAGGAACACCTGAAAGCAGAATGGGAGCGCATCCAACCCATGCTGGAGGATTCGATCAGAGCTTTCGAAACGCTCGATTTCTCCGGCATGTCCACCGAGGAGGCCCTCCTGCGCATCACCGGCAGGGATCAAATGCCACAAGTCTGGGATCACTGGATCTCCACAGCTGAAGAGGTGGTCATCGTCCCTTCCGCGCATATCGGGCCTTTCCTGATGACGATGGACAAAAGCGATACGACTGTGTGGCTTGTGGTTCGCGCTCACATCCCCGAGGGAGCGGCGATCACCTCACCATCGTTGACCCGCTCCGAGCTCCTGATGCGCCTGTCCGCCCTTTCGAATGATACCCGGTTAAGAATACTGGAACGATTACACAAAGAAGGTGAACACAATGCTAACGATATTCAGAGAGAACTTGAATTAACCCAGTCTGCCACATCAAGGCACCTGACACAACTCTTTGCGACAGGATTTCTGCATCTCCGGCGGCTGGAGGGCGTCAAACACTACAGCATCAACTACGATCGCATAAACAATACAGCCGACGCTTTAGTACGTTTCTTGGAAGATTAATTTTTGGAGAGTGAACAGTGTTAAAAGACAGATTGCTAGTTCTTGATCTGGTCGAAGATGGAAAAATCTCTGTTCCAGAAGCCGTGGAGTTAATCGAGTCCATCAATATCGACGACACGGGCAACGGTACAAACGACGAGGATCAGAACAATAACGAAATCGTAATCCACCTGTATATTGAATGAACTTCCCGCTTATCCATCCAAATTACTCGAGTGCGCCATTGATGCTGGCGCACTCATGTTTTAACCGATAATCATAAATGCAAGCAATAAATATACCGGATGAGGTTCTCTTACGCACAGAACCAGAAAGCGTTTACCCCTCTTCAGCCGCATTGAGTCTCAAAATGAATTCCTCAACCTCCTCGCCGCGCGCATTGGCAAAGCACTTGTCCTCACCAATAACCGCAAACCCGCACTTTTTCAGCACGCGGATAGAAGCGAGGTTATCTTTAGCAGCGCGGGCATAAAGGGGCCGTATCTTCATCTCTTTCAGAAACATCGCCAGCGCGTGAGTAGCGATCCCCTTTCCCCAATGCCGCTTCCCGATCCAATAGCTTACTTCGCGTTCGCCGAATTGCTCAAAGCTCACGACATGACCGGCCACTTGTCCGTCAAAGAGGATGGTCCTGGTGACAATGCCTTCATCGGTCAAAATCCTGTTCCAGTGTTTTGCGAAAGCGGATTCGTCTGTCGGGTCTTTAGCAGTGAAAGCGGCTATATAATTGGCATCAGGGTCTTTTTGATGCTCGAAGAATATGGGAAGATCGCCCTCTTTCACTTCTCGCAGGAGAACATTCCCTTTGCGAGGGCTTTTCTCGGAAAATTCGGAGGCTGCTTCGTCGGCAGCGTTTCCTGGCAAAGTTACATTTTTTGCGGTCATTTTGCAATCAGTTAAGCTGCGTAAAACCGTTATCAGCAGGTTGCGGCACAATTTGTGGTAGTCATACAACCGATCCCTGCAACAAATTTCACTTTGAAATATTACCATAAACGTCCAATTTAAATATTCCCTTTCCACATCCCATATCAGACGCTAATCTCCTCCTCCACCCTTAGCTGCTACCCCGATTCCTTGACTTGCAGAGAGGAAATATGCTACACTTATCCTACCGACCGGTCGGTAGGATAAGTGTTATTCAATCACAAGATCCACCGACAAAGCGAGTTGCGCAGAGGGACGAACCCTGCCATGTCTAAAGAACAGATTCTCGAAGCTGCCGCCCAAATCTTTAGCCAAAAGGGCTACCATGCTGCCTCCATGCAAGATATTGCCGACGCCGTCGAGTTGAAGAAGGCCAGTCTATATCACCACATCGACAAAAAGCAAGATATCCTGCTGATTCTGCTTGACCGCGCTTTGGACCTCGTCATTCAGCAGGTCAGCCAGGCTATCGAGGAAGACGTCCCTATCTCAGAGCAGCTTCGGGTGGCTATGCGCATCTATATCGGCACCTTGGCCTCTGACCGCGACCTGGCCGCCGTTCTCCTTCTCGAATATCGCTCTCTCGATCCCGACCAATACGCAGCTCACATCACCCGCCGCGACCGTTTTGAACAAATTTGGAGAGACTTGATTGAGAAGGGTCGGAACACAGGGCTTTTTGATTGCCCTGACCCGGCGCAGGCTGCGCGCGCGTTGTTGGGGGTGATGAACTGGACCATCATGTGGTACAGCCCCCAGGGCCTCCTCTCCCCCATCGAGATCGCCGACCAATACGCCGACCTACTACTTCATGGACTGCTCGCTCGAGGCATAGACAACCAGGAGGCGCACAGTGGATTATAGCACCGTAGTCGATGTGCGCCAGAAACCGAAAAATCATCAAGTGCAACTCTTCGAGAGCAGCGCTGGGGGGCGCATTGCCCAATTGCCCCTCAACGCCTTCCCCGATTTCTGGGTTTATGCTTATCTGGTTTTGGTGGATGACTACCGCGTTTTGATCGACACCGGCTCGGGCTTCCATGAGAACAACCGACATCTAGAAGAGGGCTTTCAGGCCGCGGGATCGCTGCTCGGTGAAGACATCGGCTTCTCAGACCTGACCCACATCTTCATCACCCACGGGCACATCGATCACTTTGGGGGGCTCCCTTTCCTGAGCGATAAAACCGACGCAGCCATCGGCATACACGAGCTTGACCAGCACAACCTGACCCACACGGAAGAGCGCCTGGCGATCATCGCTCGCCGCTTAGAAAGATACCTGGCCGAAGCTGGACTTGATGAGCAGACTTCCCGGGAACTGGTCAATATCTATAAAATGACCAAACTCGATTATCGTCCTGTGAAGGTCGATTTCACTTTCGAAGCCGTTGGTATGAAAGTCGGCCCTTTCGAGATGCTACATGTCCCGGGGCATTGTGCCGGGCAGGTTGTCATCCGCTTGCAGGATGTTCTCTTCACCGGCGACCACATCCTTTCTGAGATCAGCCCCCACCAGGCTCCCGAACAGCTCGCCCTGTTCACCGGGCTCAGTCACTACCTGCAATCCCTGGAGGCAACCCAAAAGTGGTCCGAGGACATCCGCCTTTCCTTAGGAGGTCATAATCCGCCGGTCAGGGACTTGAAAGCGCGCATCCACGAAATCCAAGAGGTCCATAAAGAACGGTTGGCCGAATTTCTAGAGATCCTGGAAGAACCGCATACTGTGGCTGAGATCTCCAGGAGATATTTCGGCGAGACCCACGGCTACAATGTCCTGCTGGCCCTGGAGGAGGCCGGCGCTCACATCGAGTATCTCTACGAGCGCGGCCAGTTGGAAATCGCCAACTTAGAAGAAGTTGATAACGGTGGAGGCCTTGCACCCATCCGCTACAGAACCATTTAAAAATTGACAATTAACTATTGACCATTAACCATTAGATTAGGAGGTCCCTATGTATTCTTTTCAGCCTTCTGAAGAGCAGCAAATGCTGGTCGATGCCATCAAGCGCTATGCCGTGGACGACCTGCGCGCGGCCGCCCGCGATGCCGACGAAGAAGGCCAGCTACCCCCCGAACTGATCGAGAAAGGATGGGAACTGGGCTACCTGCAAGCCTCCATCCCCGAAGACTATACCGGTTTCGGTGAGCGCTCCGCCGTGACGGGCGTCCTGGCGGCCGAAGAAATGGCCTACGGCGACCTGTCGGGCGCGCTGGCCGTGATGACTCCCGGCCTCTTCACCACGCCGATCTTGCTGGCTGGCACCGAGGAACAGAAAGCGGAGTTCATTCCGCCAGTCATCGAGATGGAATGGAAACCCTTTACCGCTGCCCTCATGGAGCACCGCCTCGACTTCGATCCCAATGATCTAGAAACTGTTGCCGAGGGAGATGGTGATGTCTACGTGCTCACAGGTGAGAAAACCTACGTGCCCTATGCCGACGCTGCTGAGACCTTCCTGGTATACGCTGCGTTGGATGGCGCTACGCAGGGCTTCATCGTGCCCGGCGATGCTGAGGGTCTGGAAGTCGGCGAGCGGCAAAAGCTTTTGGGTCTCAATGCCCTGCCGCTCTACCCGCTTAAACTTGAGAGTGTACGCGTACCCAAGGCCAACCGCCTGGGCGGTGACGCCGGCCATGATATGGCTCCCATCATGGCCGCCTCCAACGTGGCCCTGGCGGCGATGGCCATCGGCGTCTCCCAGGCCGCCCTGGATTACTCCATCGAATACGCCAAAGACCGAGAGGTCTTCGGGGTCAAAGTGGCACAGAAGCAGGCCATTGCCTTCCTGATCGCCGAGATGGGCACCACCATCGAGGCCATCCGCCTGCTGGTTTGGGAGGCCGCCTGGATGATCGACCAGGGCATGGAAGAGGCCTTCAAACGGGCCTATCTGGCCCTCTCTGGCGCCATCGACACGGCCATGATGGTCACCGACCGCGCCGTTCAAATCCTCGGGGGGCACGGGTATATCCGTGAGCACCCCGTCGAAATGTGGATGCGCAACGGTCGCGGCTTCGCGACGTTCAGCGGATTGGCAATGGTTTAAGTCGTCGTCCAGGAGTCGATATCAGGCTCCATTGGGATAGATAGGAGAAAACATACATATGATCGAATTCTCAACCCCCAAACCGATCCAACAGCTTCAAACCGTTGTCGAGACCGTGGCGGTCAACATGATGCGCCCGGTATCGCGGGAAATGGATGAGAACGAGCACGCCATCCCCTGGGACTTCATCAACTTCATGCACACAGCCATCAAATCCATGGGCGGCACGTCCATGGTTCCTGATAGCAAGAACGGTGACAAAAAGGCTGAAGAGAAGAAAGAAAAGCGCCCGCCGATAGGATACCAGCGACTGGCTTTTCTTGTTGAGATGCTCTCCTGGGGCGATGCCGGCATGTACCTCTGCATCCCAGGCGGGATGCTCGGGTCTGCAGCCGTAGCTGCTGCCGGAACCCCCGAGCAGAAGAAGCGCTTCCTGAGCCGCTTCATGGGTGAAAAACCTGTCTTCGACGCCATGGCGATGACGGAACCCCAGGCAGGTTCGGACACTTCTGCCATCCGCGCTACCGCCGTGCTAGACGAAGAGACCAACGAATGGGTGCTCAACGGAGAGAAGATATTCGTCACCGCCGGCCAAAAAGCGTTGGAAGAATCTAATGGCTTTTGCGTCATCTGGGCCACCATCGACCCCGAAGCCGGGCGTGCTGGAATGCGTTCCTTCGTCGTCGAGGCCGACACCCCCGGCTGCAAGGTCACCAAGCAAGAGCACAAGCTGGGCATCCGTGTCAGCGATACGGTCTCGATCCATCTGCAAGATTGCCGCGTGCCCTTTGAGAATATCCTCGGCAGCCCCACGGTGGAGAAGACCACCAAAGGCTTCAAGGGCGCTATGGCTACTTTCGACGCTACTCGGCCGATCATCGCCTCCCAGGCCGTGGGCATCGCCCGTGCCACGGTGGAATTGGTCAAGGAGAAGCTGGCGGAGAACGGCATCGAAATCCGCTACGGCCTGCCCCGCCAGAAGCTGACCAACATCGAGCGTGAGGTCATTGATATGGAAGTCATGCTGCGCGCAGCCTGGCTCTTGACCATCAAAGCGCTGTGGATGGCCGACAACCAGATTCACAATCCAAAAGAGGCCTCCATGTCTAAGGTGTACGCTGGCGACATCGTCGTCAAGATCACCCAAAAAGCCGTCGAGCTGCTTGGCCCGCTGGGTTACAGCCGGGAACTGCTGCTCGAAAAATGGTTTCGCGACGCCAAGATCACCGATCTCTATGAAGGCACAGGCCAGATCAACCGCCTGGTGGTAGCCCGCAACATGCTCGGTTATCGCGGCAGCCAGCTACGTTAACCCGCTGGCTGAAATATTTGCATCGCAACCAGCAAACAACCACTCTGGGCCGCGCAAGAGCCCGGAGCAAATTCAAGGAGTAAACTAATATCTTTCCGCCACTTCTTATTTGAAGTGGCATGTCGAAAGGGCAACTGGAACACGCCCTTCCGTGCAAGTCCCCAAATCACCCCGGTCAAAGATTACAAACGCGGTAAAATCTGTTATGAAGAAAACCATCCAAACATTGACACCTTACAATGTAAACGAACTTCTTGGAGGCATTCCCAATGACGAGTAAGCGCCGCGTAGGAATCTTGACTGGCGGTGGTGATGTACCAGGTTTAAACGTCGCCATGAAGGCGGTAGTAAACCGGGCTCAAGACCATGATGTCGAAATCATCGGCCTTCGCCGAGGCTGGTGGTCGGTTGTGGGTATCAACCCCGATGACCCAGAGACGACCAAAGAGTTGACCGAACCTTTGTCGCGTGCCCGTGTACGCGTGATCGATCGCACCGGCGGTACCTTTCTGCACTCCTCGCGGACCAACCCGTCCAACATGAAATCCAAGGACATCCCAGACTTTGTCGCTGAGGAAGACCGTGTCGTCAAGGACGACGGTCGTGTGGATATCACCGGCCACGCCTTGAAAGTGTTGGAAGCTCTCCATCTGGACGCTCTGATCCCCATCGGCGGTGATGACACGCTCAGCTACGCCACCCGGCTACACCAGGAAGGTTTCCAAGTCGTCGCCATTCCCAAAACTATGGATAACGATGTCTTTGGGACGGACTACTGCATCGGCTTTTCGACAGCGGTCACTCGCTCAGTAGAAAACATCACTGCTGTACGTACAGTCTGTGGTTCGCACGAGCGCGTCGGTGTGGTGGAATTGTTCGGCCGCAACTCCGGTGAAACATCCCTCTTTGCTGCCTACCTGGCCGATGTCGATCGCGCTATTATCTCTGAGGTGCCTTTCGATCTTGATAATCTGATCGCTTTCCTCGTCCAGGATCGCAAGAACAATCCTTCCCACTATGCCATCATGACCATCTCTGAAGGAGCACACCTGGAAGGTGGTGAGATCGTACAATCCGGTGAAGCAGATGCTTACGGACACCAGAAACTGGGTGGCATTGGTCAAATTGTCGCTCAGGAGATCAAGAAACGCTCAGGCATGCACACGGTCTATCAGCAGTTGGCCTACCTGATGCGCTCTGGCTCGCCCGACTCCCTCGACCGCATGGTAGCAGTCTCTTTCGGCAATCTGGCATTAGACCAGGTGGTATTGGGTCACACCGGACGGATGGTTGCTCTACAGCAGGGCAACTACACGACGGTGCCCCTCCCTATGGTCATCTCCGCCAAGAAAATCGTCGATGTGACTGCGCTTTACGACCCGGAAAACTACAAGCCAAGAGTGAAGGACATGCTGGGTAAGCCCATGTTCTTGTATTAAGGGTGCAATATCATGATGTGGAAATTCAGCACTTCAAGAATAGCTCCCGATCGACTGAAAGTAGGGCTCGCGATCGCTCTCATCCTGATCTTTACCTCAGGGTGCAGCGCGCTGGCGGAGTTCATTCCGTTCCTGGCGAGTCCTACAACCACATCCCTTCCCTTACCGACCAACACGGTGACTCCAACCAAGACGATGGTCACTTTCAACCGTTGGACTTCGACGCCCACTGGCGCAGCCGGGCAACCCACTTTGTCGCCTCTCCCAACGCAGACATTGCGGCCTTCTTGGACACCGATCCCTCCCAGCACCCTACGTCCTACCTGGACTCCTTCACTGACCCTGACACCCTCCATCACCCTCACCCCAACCGACACACCCGAAGTCTTCCGCTTCCTTTACGAGCAGTTCGAAAGCACTGCCGACGCCTGGCTGCAAAGCAGCGGCACCAACTGGTCCACAGCCATTGGCAATGGCGTCTACGTCATGCAAGTCAGCATGCCCAATGTGGAGATCACCAGTTCCCGCACCTGGCTGAAACTGGCCGAGGTGCGCATGGAAGCTGATTTTGGCTTCATCGAGGGGAGCGGCTACGCTGGCTTCAACTGTCGTGAAGGCACCAGCAGCTACTACACCCTCTTCATTACCTCAGAAGGGTATTACGGTTTAGGGCACACGCTCAACAACAAAGTGAATTTCTTGGTCTATGCGCCATCTGGCGCCATCAGAACAAATCAAAATAATCACTTACGAGCCGAATGCCGCGGGAACACGCTCACTTTATGGGTCAATGGCGCTCTGCTTGCCAGGGAAGAAGTGGAGGGTTTGGGTTCTGGCTATGCAGGCATGATGGCGGGAACAACCTACAACCAAGAAAACGTTACGGTACATATCGACAACTTCCAAGTTTGGGGACCAGCGGATTACACCATAGCAACTGTCACTCCTGAGGGTGAATAGATCACAACACAACAAGATAGCCTTGCACGCAGAGCGGCTCAATATGACTGTGTGAAATCCATTCCACTCAGGGAAAACGCTAATGGCATTGTGACACACGATCAACCGAACACCCAACTTAGGAGGCTGTTATGACCTACAAAGTCAACTATGCAGTGGTCATCGGCGCTGGTACCATGGGGGCGGCTTTGGCTGCTCATCTGGCGAATGCTGGCGTCCGTACGACCCTGCTGGACATCATCCCCTGGGAGTTGACCGAGGAGGAAAAAGCAAAAGGTCAGACCCTGGAAGACCCCAAAGTGCGCAATCGCATCGTCAATACCGGCTTGCAAGCCGTGGTGAAATCCCGTCCGGCCAGCTTCTTCGCCAAGGAACTGGCCGATATGGTCACCGTCGGCAATCTGGAAGATAATTTCGAAGTCATCGGCGAGGCCGACTGGGTCATCGAAGCCATCATCGAGAACCTGAAGATCAAA
Source organism: Anaerolineales bacterium (assembly GCA_028278545.1). GTDB lineage: Bacteria > Chloroflexota > Anaerolineae > Anaerolineales > UBA11858 > NIOZ-UU35. The sequence goes on along the minus strand of JANQED010000151.1, from coordinate 16,637 downwards.
CAGGACTTGATGGCCCGCATCGATGAGATTCGCCCAGAGCACTGCATCATCAGCACCAACACCTCGGGAATCCCTATTGCAGATATTGCTCAAGGCCGCTCCGAAGGGTTCCGGCAGCACTTCCTGGGGACGCATTTCTTCAACCCGCCGCGTTATCTCAAATTGTTAGAGATCATCCCAGGGCCAGATACCACCCCCGAGGTGATCAAGTTTATCAGCCATTTCGGCGAGTATCGCCTGGGGAAAGGGATTGTCCCCTGTAAGGACACCCCTAACTTCATCGCCAATCGCCTGGGATTCGGCAGCGGCGCCTTCTCATTGGATTATATCCTCGAGCACGGCTATACCGTCGCCGAGGTGGACGCTATCACCGGCCCAGCTATCGGCCGCCCCAAAACCGCCACTTTCCGCCTGATTGACCTGGTGGGCGTGGATGTCTGGGAGCATGTCGGTACCAACCTGGCCGAAGCTATCCCTTACGACGAACACGCCATGCGCTACCTTGGATCGGAGCGCGCGAACAAGCTCATCCACAGCATGGTGGAAAAAGGCTGGTTGGGCAATAAGACCAAGCAAGGGTTCTACAAAATGGTGCGCAAGGAGGGGGGAAAAGAGTTTTGGACTCTCAACCTGGAGACGATGGAACATGAACCGCCAGGGGAGAAACCCCGGTTCGACTCCATTGGTGAAGCCAGGGGAAAAGAGACTCTGGCCGAGAAACTGGAAGTGTTGCTGGCCGCCGATGACCGCGCCGGGCAACTGGTGCAGGCCATGATCTATCAGGGGCTGGCCTACGCTTCGGAGCGCATCCCCGAAGTGGCAGACACCCCCAAGCCCATCGACGACGCCATGCGCTGGGGCTTTGGTCACCAGGCCGGCCCCTTCGAGATTTGGGACATGATCGGTGTGGCTAAGGCCAGCGAGGCCATGAAAGCGGCTGACTTCTCCCCCGCTCCCTGGGTCGAGGAGATGGTCGCGAAGGGCTTCGAGACTTTTTATCACTATGATGGCGATCAGAAGATCGGCGCTTATCACCCCGGCAAAGGAGCTTATGAGGCTATCGAACGCACCCCGGGCCTGATCGTCCTCAAGGAAGAGAAGGACGCTGGCAAGATCGTCGCTCAAAATCCCGGAGCTGTCTTAGTTGATATCGGTGATGGGGTGGGCTGTGTTGAATTCCAGACCAAGATGAACTCGATCGATGACGACATCATGGCGATGATGAACGAAGCTATGGATCGCGCCGAGGCCGGCGAATTCGAGGGCATCGTGATCGGCAATGACGACGAACGGGCATTCTGCGCCGGGGCGAATGTCTTCGGGGTGGTGATGGCTGCTCAGAACGGCATGTGGGACCAGCTTGAAGGGGTGGTCAAGTTGCTCCAGGACACCAACATGCGCATGCGCTATTTCCCCAAGCCGGTCGTTGTTGCTCCTTTTGGGCTGACCCTGGGCGGCGGCGGCGAGATCACCATGCACGGCAACCGCGTGGTGGCTGCTGCAGAACTGTATATCGGCCAAGTCGAGTTGGGCGTCGGGGTGATCCCAGCCGGTGGCGGCACCAAAGAACTGTTGCGCCGCATCGTCAACCCACCCATGCGCACCAAAGATGTGTCGGTGCTGCCCTTTATGCAGACAGTTTTTGAATTGATCGGCATGGCTACTGTAGCCACCAGCGCTGTGGAGGCTCGCCGGCATGGTTTCTTGGGTCCTCGCGACCGCATCGTGATGAACCGCGACCACCTACTGGCCCAGGCCAAGAAGGAAGTGTTGCACATGCTGGATACCGGTTATGTGCCGCCCGCGCCAGAGAAAATCTACGCTGCTGGGCGAGACACGCTGGCCGCGCTGCGCGCCGGGCTACATATGTTTGCTGAAGGCGGCTATATCACCAAATATGAATCTCACATAGGCGAGAAGTTGATCTTTGCGATGACCGGAGGTGAACTCAGCAAACCTGCCTGGGTCAGCGAGCAGTATATCCTCGACTTAGAGCGCGAGGCCTTCCTCTCCCTGTGCGGCGAGGAAAAGACCCAGGAACGCATGTGGCATATGCTGCAGAATAATAAGGTGCTAAGGAACTAACTTGCACGGAATTCTTTAGACGCAAAACAAACAGAGGCCTTTTTCGGGAAAGCATAGCAATCTAACAGAGAAAATCATTGAAGCGTTCTTCGCAGTGCACAAAGAATTAGGCTTTGGATTTTCTGAGAAGGTTGGTATTCCGTGTACGATTGAAGGAGATAAACCATGACCAAAAGAGACCCCAAATACGACCCCGTAATCGTTGCGGCGGTACGCACACCGATAGGCAGGGCTAAACGCGGCAGTCTGGCCACTATGCGGCCAGAGGATATGGCCGCAGCGGTGATCAGGGAGTTGCTCAAGCGGGCTGTGCCCCTAAAGCCTGAGGAGATCGACGATGTCATTATCGGTTGCGCGTTCCCCGAGGGCGAACAAGGGATGAATATGTCCAGGCTGATCGGATTCCGAGCCGGGTTGCCCGTTTCAGTACCCACGGAGACCATCAACCGCTTCTGCTCCTCGGGCATGCAGAGCATCGCCCACGCCGCTCAAGCCATTATGGCCGGCTGGATCGAAGTGGCTATTGCTGGCGGCGTCGAATCGATGACGATGGTGCCGATGACCGGCTATAAATTTGCCCCCACGCCCCACTTAGCGGCTAATTACCCTGAAGCTTTCACCAGTATGGGCCTAACCGCGGAGAATGTCGCTGAGAAATACGACATCAGCCGGGAAGATCAAGATAAATTCGCTCTGCGTAGCCATACTCTGGCAGACGAGGCGGTTACATCGGGGCGCTTCGACCCTGAGCTCATCCCCTTGGAAGTGGAGATCGTCGAACCCGGCTCGAATGGCAGCCCAAAAACGCGCACTTTCACCTTCGCCCGTGACGAAGGCCCCCGCTCCGACACCAGCCTGGAAGCCCTGGCAAAACTGCGCCCGGTCTTCAAAGAAGGCGGCACTGTCACTGCCGGGACCTCATCACAAATGTCGGATGGATCGGCCGGGGTGGTGATTATGTCCCTGGCGAAAGCTGAAGAACTGGGCCTCAAGCCCCTGGCACGCTTCGTTTCCTTTGGTGTGGCTGGCGTACCGCCCGAAATCATGGGCATCGGCCCGGTGGAGGCCATCCCCAAGGCGCTCAAGATCGCCGGGATGTCCCAAGAAGATATCCAACTGATCGAGCTAAACGAAGCTTTTGCTGCCCAATCCCTGGCGGTAATGCGCGAGCTGAACCTCGACGAAGAGACCACCAACGTCAACGGCGGCGCGATTGCCCTCGGCCACCCCCTCGGCGCTACGGGTGCCAAACTGACTGTGCAACTGCTGTACGAAATGAAACGGCGCGACCTGGAGATCGGCATGGTCAGTATGTGCATCGGCGGTGGGATGGGCGCTGCGGGCATCTTCGAGAATTTGAACTAGCTATGGGCGTAGTTGAAAGCGGTCTGCGCTGAACGCCAAAATTGGCGCATACTCTCCCCGCTCGACACACCCCAAACTAAGGAGCATAATATGACCGACTATACTGTTAAAGAACTGGTCTTCAACCACGAGAAAGCCTTCCGCCCAGAAAAAGCTGCCGGGGTCGAGGCTGTGATCCAATATCACCTCACCGGCGATGAAGGCGGCGACTATATCATCAACATCAAAGACGACGCCTGCACCGTCGAAGAGGGGACGACCGATGGCCCCACCATGACCCTGACCGCCGACGGGCGCTATTTTGGCGATGTCCTGCTCGGCAAAGAAGACGGCATGAAGGGCTTCATGCAGGGCAAGCTCAAGCTGGCGGGTGATCTCAACCTGGCCATGAAATTGACCAGCTTCTTCAAGATGGGCTGAGTTACAGGGCTAAGTATCACGTAAACAGAGTATACAGGCGACCCAGAAGGACTCCTCCGTATACTCTGTTTACGTTGTCTACCTATCCCGTAAGAATCATCCCTGGCGGGTTGTCAGATCAGCATGATCAGGAGAAAAGCCCTCCGATTGTGCCTCTGGATAGCCCTGGGAGTGATCTCCCTTTCCCGCTGTGCTGCGTCGTCCGGCCTTTCGGCTGATGCGCCGTTCCCCCGGCACACGGCTACCCCCGAACAGAACCCAATCCCCCCCACCCCCACAACTCCGGCATCCCCTATACCAACAATCGAGCCTACAGCAAGCAAACCGACGGCCATTCCCACACCCTCTGAGCTGCCGCTAGGCTATGAGCAGTCCATCCCCTTTGATGGCATTTACCCGGTTTATCATCCGGCCTTCGTCAGCGCTGAGGAAGCCCCTTTTGATGACGAGGAACTCGTCTTAGGGGTAGCCTGGGACGGCGAGGCCAAGGCTTACCCGATTACAGTGCTGCGTTTTCGGGAAATGGTCAACGATGAGTTAGCTGGCATCCCCACACTGGTTACTTACTGACCGCTGTGTTACACCGGTCTCGTGCACGACCGGCGCATTGATGATGAAACTCATCTCTTCGGCAATGCAGGTGGGTTGTACAAATACGCGATGACCTGGTGGGATCACAAAACCATCTCCATCTGGTCACAGCCAACGGGACGCGCTCTAGCTGGCCCGCTGAAAGGCACTGAGCTGGGCCTTCTTCCTTCGCAAATGACCTCTTGGGCAAATTGGAGAACGACTTACCCCTACACACTGGCCATGGTCAACAGCTATTCTCAGCTCGGATTTCAACGTCAGAAATTCGACACGGATTTCGTCATCGGTTTGGTGGTCGCTGGTCTCTCCAAAGCCTATCATTACGAAGATGTCGCCAGCGAGAACATGCTCAACGACTGGATTGGCGAGTTCCCGGTATTGATTTGGGCGGCAAACGATGACTATCGCACCTACCTGCGAACTGTGGACGGAAAAACTCTTACCTTCTGATGGGAAGAGGGGATCTTGAAGGATGTGGAAACAGAATCCACCTGGGATGTAAGTCTAGGCTTAGGGATTACTGGCCCTCTCGAAGGTCGAGCGCTGCAGCCCATCCCCAGCCTGACCTCGTTCGATTGGGCCTGGGAGGATTTTTATCCCGAAAGCGAAATCTATCAGCCATAGAATCTTAAAAGCAAAGAAGTTCAACTTTCCCCCTTCGAGGCGTCGATAGCATCCGGGGAAAGCTGAACTTCTCGCTTTGAAGACTTATTTCACTGCTACCAGGATGTCAAACTCAGACTTCTCCGAGTCAGGGATGAAACGCTTGTCATAGAGTTCCATATCGAACTTGTCGGGATGGAGTTCGACATCTGCTTGGGGCAGCCAGGTCTCGTAGATGTACTTGTAGGTGTCATTCAGATTATCTAGTTTGCCGTGATGGGTAAAGACGGCATACTTGTACTCCGGGACGCGGCGCATGACCATACCCTCAGGGATGTCGGACGCCTCGCTGACTTCCACGCAAGCCACATATTCAAACTCGCCTTCATCAACGCCTTCCGGCTCACCGTAGCAGACTCCGTAACTACAGAAACCAGTCTTGTTTTTGACTTCATCGGAGCGTTCCATCCATCGCCCCCACATTTGGGGGATTTCGTTGTTCTCATTCTTGCCCACATAGGATATGCCAACAACTATCATGGGGGGTCTGGTTACAATTTTGGGTTCCATCAGTTTTTCCTTTCGATCAGATGCAAGTGTATAGATTGATATGGGGATGCTGGCCCGTTCAACAGGACATTGCACCTCGATGAATCCGGAGCAGATATCGGAATCTACGTTCGTGCTGATTCCTGTTTCAGGCAGGTAGACTTCTCGACAAGGCCCGGCGATCTTGAATGCGTTAGCCTGAGACCAAGCGTACAGGTCAGTGTAAGCATGATTGATGTCTGCATATTCACCCTCATGGATCACGCTGGCCATTTTGCTCTCAGAGGGCAGCTCCCGCAGGTTGACCGGTGTACCCTGCCAATCACCAGCACGTTGACGTGCGCCAGGCTTGACCGGCACTGCCATCTCGACTTCGAGATCAACCTCGGAATAGGGCAGATCGTCCATCATTGCAAACCAGGGCCCATAGGGCTTTAACCCAGCACGATCCAGGTGAAGCAGCAGCAACTCCCGCAAGCTCTCTCGTGCTGGAAGCAGGGCGCTCTGGCTGGCTGCAACACCGCGTGCCGACAGCACAACCTGGGAACCGATCTCTTTGATGGCAATCTCGCGGTCAGGGGATGAACCCTCCCGCTCAAGCTCTCGCAACCGGATCTCCACTCGAGCCAAACGTGTCTGTTCGAACTCGACTTTCTCGGCTAACTCCAGCTGCTTCATGCGCAGCATACCGCGTATCTCTGCTGTGGAAAGGTTCTCATCGATCAGTTGCGCAACCTGATCAAGTGAGAATCCCAAATCCTTAAGCGCCAGAACGCGATTGAGTCGAGACATCTGTTCGAGGCGGTAGTAGCGGTAGCCTGTGTAGCGGTCGATATGAGCCGGCTTGAGCAAGCCCAACTCACCATAGTGGTGCAGGGTTTTGACCGTGACATGGGCCAGCTTGGAGAAATCGCCAATCTTGATCATGAGTCTACCTTTGGTGGAGTACGAAGGCCTTCAGTGTCTGTAGTATAGACCCTCCGGTAGGAGGAGAGTCAAGGGTGAAATATAGCGCAAAAAAGAACTGCGAGCGCATTTCACTTCCACTCGCAGTTCTTTTTGCGATCATTCACAAGGAAGAATCACTCCTCGAAGGGCATTTCGACCACTTTTGCCTGAATCTCCGCTTCGAGAGCAGCAATCTCTGCCTTGACAGCCTCGATGATTTCCTGCTGGGGGATCATGCGCTTCTCATCCTGGTCGCGACGCTTGAACTCGATCTGCCCATCTCGTAAACCACGTTCACTGACGGTCAGCCTGATGGGAAGACCGATCAGGTCAGCATCGTTGAACTTCACACCTGGGCTCTCGGCGCGGTCATCCACGAGCACTTCCACGCCCTCGGCCTGTAAATCTTTGTAAAGCCGGGTGGCGGTGTCTTCCACTTGACCTCCGTCCTTCTTTCCAGGCAGAACAACCAGGTGCACCTGGTAGGGAGCTACTGTGATCGGCCAGATCAAGCCATGTTCGTCATTATATTCCTCGGCAATCGAAGCCAGCAAACGACCGCTGCCTATGCCATAGGAACCCATGATGACTGGTTTCTCTACGCCATCTTTGTCCTGATAAGTACAGCCCATGGAGTCGCTGTAGCGGGTGCCCAATTTGAAGATGTTGCCCACTTCAACGCCGCGTATCTCCCGGAAGGAACCGCCACACTCCGGGCAGGCATCCCCGGCACGCGCCGCAGTCAGATCGGTGATGATGTCGGCCTGATAATCACGCCCTAGATTGGTGTTCAGCACGTGGTACCCCTCATCGTTGGCGCCTGCCACCAGGTTGAACGACGCGGGGATCAAATCGTCGACTACGGTCACAACCGGTAGATAATCGTTCGTTTCTGGCAATCCTATCGGTGAGGCGTAACCCGGAACGGCCCCAATAGCTTCGATCTCTTCCTCGGTGGCGGGACGCAGCTCAATCGCTCCCAGGGCGTTGGTCAGCTTGGTCTCATTAAGGTCCATATCGCCGCGCACGATGGCAAAGACAAACTTCTGGACGCTGGACTGACCTTCGGGGATATCGGCCACCATGAAGACCGCTTTGGCCGTCCTGGCCTCGGGGACGTCGAGAAAGGCAGCCAACTCAGCGATGGTCTTGCACTCTGGCGTGGCGACCTTCTCCAGCGGCAAGGCATCTTCCTTTGGGAGGGCTTCCTTTTTGAAGGTAGCCACCTGCCGGTTGGCGGCATATCCACAATCATCACAAATCAAGAGCGTATCTTCACCAAAGGGAGTCAGATACATATACTCATGGGCCATCTTGCCGCCCATCATGCCCACATCCGACTTGACAGCAATCACCGGGATTCCGCAACGATGAAAGATGTCGAAATAGGCCTGGTAGTGGTTGCAGTATTGAAGGTCGAGGCCTTCCCAATCCCTATCCAGGCTATAGCTGTCCTTCATGGTAAATTCGCGCACCCGGATCAGGCCGGCGCGTGGGCGTGGATCATCCCGCCATTTGGTCTGAATGTGGTAGATCAGCGCGGGCAGTTGGCGATAGGAATGGATCTCCTTGCGGGTCAGGTCGGCAACGACCTCCTCATGGGTCATGGCCAGCACCATGTCCCGCTGGTTCTTGTCCTTGAAGCGGCCCATCTCAGAACCGATCTGGTACCAGCGCTCGGTCTCCTGCCACAATTCTGCGGGATGGACGACAGGCATAGTCATCTCTTGTCCACCAATGGCATCGATCTCTTCGCGCATAATATCTTCGATCTTGGTAATCGAGCGCTTTGCCAGAGGCATCAGGGTATAGATCCCCGCGGCCAGTTGACGGATGAAACCAGCCCTGACTAATAATTGATGGCTGGGCATTTCAGCATCCGTTGGCGCTTCGCGTAACGTTTGGCTGAAGAGAAGCGACATTTTCATGGGAACCTCCGTTGACTGCGTTTTTTGATATCTCTACGGCGAGTGGATAAGCAGAACCCGTCCACTGGCACAAAAAACCCTCTGGCTTGTCAGTCCAGAGGGCGGTTTAGTACGGTGGACGGGCTTCCCACCAACCCCAAGAGACCAAAAGCCTATCGTGGCTTGCGGCTGCTAGGGGCGGGAGCTGGGGAGAAGCACATAGCGTTCATTACGAAAGATAGTTTACCAAAGGATATACGAGTGTCAAGAGACTGTTGATAGAGAATTAATCCGCCAACACCAAAACCATCTGCAACTGCGATAATTGCTCTTCTTCAAACCCCGACCGTTCGAAGATGTCCCCAAATTCTTCCGGAAAGATGGCCGGAACCTGCCAGGTTTTACCAGGGAAACGCGCAAACAGCCCCTGCAATAGATTTTCCACCTGATTCCCTTTCTGGGCTTCGGGCATCAACAACATCGATCGCAAGGAGATGCTCGGTTCCTGAGGTGAAGATATTGCTACATAGCTATCGTCAAGCGAGTATGCTTGAAATGGTGGGCCTAGCTGCGCCACTGTCTCACCGGATATTTGCCAGGGCAAGTCCGAGAGGCCATAAGCGCTCACCAATCGTCCCATCATCCGCAGATCGATCTCCTTAATGGGGTACGATTCGCCTTCGGGCTGTTTGATAACAAAACTAACCAAGCGACGCAAGACCACAAAGCCAGCATTTTTATAGAGGCTCACAGCCGGGCCGTTTTGTTCGATGACTTCTAATTCCATACGACGATCCCCACGTTGGCGGGCCTCATCAATCAGCTGTTTCATCAACCAGCGGCCAACTCCCTGCCCCCGCACACCAGGGACGATAGCCATCCCCGCCAAGCGGCTGTTCCAGCCACGCCGGGCGACTAATGCCGCCCCGACAGCCTCCCCATTCCGAATGACGATGCGGCTACTATCGGCATTGATGCTGTCACATTTCAACATATTAAAGAATTGCTCTCTGCCAATATGGATAGGGACAATATAATCTGAAAAACCCTGATTGAGCACCTGTAGGGTTTCGTCTACACCATACTGCAACACGGACTTGAGCTCTAGGTTCATACCCACAATATACCTGAAAAAATCCCCTCAAGCAACAAAACGTACCTACTCTAAATTTCGATGTATTCGGAAATTCTTATACTACAACGATACAATCCTTGCCGGACTCTTTAGCCTTGTAAAGGGCGGTATCAGCAGCATTGACGAATGTCGTCAGGTCGCGAGTGTCTTCATCAAGTGTAGCCACGCCAATGCTCACCGTGAGACCGATCTGATCTCCATTGGAGGTGGTAAAGGGGGCCTCGGCGATGCGTTCTCGAATGCGATTGGCGGTTTGGAAGGCGGCTCGCGAGTCCGCTTCGGGCAGCATCACCGCGAATTCCTCTCCTCCATAACGCCCAATGATATCCTGCTCACGGACGATTTCCTTACAGCGTTGAGCCACAGCACGCAGCACCCGATCCCCCACGGTATGCCCAAATCGGTCATTGACTTGCTTGAAATGATCCAAATCCATCATCAGCAAGGACAACGAACGCTGATACCGCCGAGCGCGGCCAAGTTCACTCCTGGCAAGTTCGAAGAAATAACGGCGATTGTTCAGCCCAGTCAGGACATCCGTAACCGCCAGATAATGGGTCTCTTCATACAAACGAGCGTTGAGAATTGCGGCGGCTGCTGTGGTAGCGAAGGTTCTCAGCGAAGCCAAATCCATGTTGCTGAAGGCCGCTGGAGAGAACGAGTTCAGGGCCAACACGCCCACCCCTCGATCCTCTAGCAATAATGGGGCCAGGATCATCGACCGCACAGCAAATTTCGGCTCAGAGTCCTGAACTTCTCGATCTTCATCATCGAGATGAGCATCGGAAATCAAAATGGCCTCTTTCGTCTGGATAACTCGATCCGCGTAACCTCGCTGATACGCGCCGGCAAAAGCCTCTAAATCCTTAGAACTCTCCAATTCCAAAGAGTCAGTCCCCCGCAATGTCGCCAAGTTGAGTTGCTTCGTGTCAGGATCAATAAGGTAAATCGATCCAGTGTCGGCACGATCAATAGCATTCATTGTGGCTTCGAGAATGCGCTCTATCAGCTCTCGCAAATCATGAGTCATGACCAGAGCTGTGGTAGCTGTATGTAATGAAACCATTTGCCGTATATGGCGTTGGCTGTTTTGCAATTCCTCGTCTAGTTGATGCTGCAATTGCTTGGCGTTCCAAAAGGCAAATTCAACTAGAATACCCACTCCCCCAGCGCCCAACAACAAGTCGATGACATTATCAAGTACAGGAAGACCGCGGAAAAAATTGTAGAACTCGATACCCGCCAGAAATAAAAGGGATAAACCATAGACCTTCCATTTCAAACGATCCAGTTTTTCCTGGGCAGTCAGTTGGCGATTTCTCATAATGACCAAAAAGTCTTTGTGTAGTTTGAATATAATTGGCACCATTATACCGAACTTAGTCTTCTTTCGGGAAACAGGCTCGAGGGTGAAGTTGATCCTCTTACTTTGCGCATCAACTACGTCCCATGAACCTCAAAATCCTGTGATCGTGTAGAATTAACATGAATGCAACCGCTGTGATATCCTCTACGATCATCTTGTCGACCATGATAGCCTCTTGTACAGCCCAAAAATTCGAGCCGGTGACTCCCGGGGTCTACGAAATCGAGCTAGACTCCTCTCACAGATACACGCTCTCCATCCCAGAAAACTACACCGGGAAGACGGCCGTCCCCTTGGTGCTGGCGTTGCACTATGGCGGCCACGGATCACCGTTCTACGGCAAATTCATGCTGACCGATATGGTCGAGCCGGCCCTGCGTGACCTGGACGCGATCATTGTCTCCCCAGATTGCCCCTCCTCTGACTGGACGCAGCCTGAAAGTGAGGCCTTTGTCATCGAACTACTCGACAACATCCAGGCCAAGCACAATATTGACGCCAACAGAGTGCTTGTCACCGGGTACAGCCTGGGAGGCATGGGCACCTGGCACTTGGCTGCCAGCTACCCCGAGCGATTTGCCGCCGCAGTGGTCATGGCTGGCATGCCCCCAGATAATGCCCTAGAGATCGAATGGGATGTGCCCCTCTACGTCATGCACGGGCGGGACGATGAAGTCCTACCCATCGACCCAACCCTCAGCGCGGTCGCACAACTGCAATCCCAAGGGGTGGATATCAAGATCAAAATCCTGGAAGGGGTCACGCACTATGAGACTCATTTATTTGTGGAGCCTTTGAAAGAAACCATCCCCTGGATTAGAGAATATTGGGAGTAGCATAGCCTCTCAAAATACTCTTAGGAGCAACCTCGTCGCGCTCCGTAGGCGGGCATCGAGTCTTACCCACCCTGTGATGACACAGAAAAACAGAGACGCCGCGCCTCGGCGTCTCTGCGATTTTGGTAGCCCTCCACAGGGCAATTCTGAGATTTTTATTCGGATATCGGCAAGTACAGGTTGAACTCAAACTCCTCGAAGGAATCAGAAGCGAAAGTCTGCTCTTCCAGCCAATGAAGAGGCCTGAAGGGGAATTGATCTATGTGGATACGGTCTCGTCAATCAGAGGCAAATCACCCGGCCTCGGCTAAGGCCTTCTGATAAGCCTTCCAAAGGCGACCAGAACCATGACAAATTCGCCTTTGCATCTGGGCAACCTCATCTCCTAATACTGGCCGATCAACTTCCAGATCACCTGATGGAATTTATGGAAGGAGCCAACCGGCTCGGCGTACATCAGGATGCATTTGCCCGCGACCAGGTCAAGGTTCAGCTGCTCACCTACTTCGATAAGCTCAGGGGAAGAAGCTCCCTGCTGGAGCCAGACATTCTTGAAGCCGGCTTCGGCGGCCTCGCGTAAAACAGCTTCGCCACCCTCCTTGGGGATGCACACCCAGACCGCGTCGGCCTTATCCTTGACGGCAGCCAGATCGCCATAGACAGGCTGACCGTCGATCTCCTCAGCGCTGGGATGCACGTAAACGACCTCATAGCCGCGCTCACCCAACTCTTTGGCGGCCATGTTGCCAAACTTCTCGCTGACACTGGATGCACCCACAATGGCAATGCGTTTACTCTCAACGAAATCTTGTATTTTCTGATCCATGATGTTTCTCCACGTATCTTTCCAGTAACAACTACGCTCACACGCAACGCCGCCGATTATAGCCTACGAACATCAAATGTATAGTTATGAAACTCACTACAAGGCGTCTCAAAAATGTCACTTCTGCAATGTTCGGTCGAAAAATTCTATCATGCGTCGTTCGTATTCCTCTGGCGCAATTCGATAATTGGCTCCATGATCCCCATCTGGCACAACCCACAGGGATTTTGGCTCCCCGGCGGCGTCGAACTGCGCTTGTCCGTTGCCTCGCCCAAGTTCATACTCCCCATAGATCAAGAAAACCGGGCGCGGGCTGATTGCCGGGAGATCATCTAAGGGGCTGACTGCCCAGGGATTGATGTTGGTCTGGAGCCAAAAGACTCCTGCGACAGTGTAAAGGAAGATTTTGCGTGGGAGGGAGTGCGGAACGCTAGGCTGGATGATGTGCGCCCCAAGCTGGTCATAACCCCCTTCGGCGATCACGGCCTTGATCTCGGGGCGTTGGGCGGCGGTGCGGATGATCGTCACGCCCCCCATAGAAAACCCCAAAGCACCGATTCTATCCGGCTCGACATCAGAACGCGAGAGAAGGAAATCCAACCCCGCGACGGCATCGTAGATTTCATCCGCCCCCAGAGTGACGCGGGCGGGTGGCCGTGCGCAGGCACGGCTATCGATCTGTAAAACACCATAGCCAGCTTCGATCAATGGTCTCACCGGAGGCAAGGCATCCCCCAGGGAACCACCAACCCCGCCCAGGGCCAGGACCGCCGCGCCGTTTTCCGAAGGGTAGTACCAGGCCCGGAGCGAGTGTCCATCTTCTGTAGTCAACCAATGCTCCTCGGGAGGAGCTATTCCTTCCAAATAAGTCGGCACGAAACAGCCCGGCCGAGTCAGGGCCGAGACATAGACCCAGGCGAGGCTGACATTGACAGCAATGAGCGCAGCCGCACTGGCAACCAGCGCAAACACACTTAGCCGCAATACCCTGGGCTTGAAAAAGCTCATGCTCAGAACAAAAATATCGAGGCTCTCTTTGTATCCAGGCGATTCAGGCCGGCAGCGTGAGCCATTTTGACGGCAGCATCGAACTCATCCCGGGTGATGCGGCGGGTGAGTTCAGGGAAGTGATGGGATCGATAGGCAGGGCGGTATTGATCCATCAGGTTGAGATAAGTGTCCTTGGAAATTTCCTGGGCCAGGAATTCGACGATTTGATCGGTGCCAGCCAGGTTGTTGGGCAGGATCAGGTGGCGGACGAGCAACCCGCGGGTGGCAATGCCCCGCTCATCGAGTTGCAAATCGCCGACTTGACGATGCATTTCTTTGACAGCAGCTTTGTTGGCCTGGGGATAATCCCTGATCTTGGAGTAACGCTCAGCCAGGGCGGGGTCAGCGTACTTTATATCGGGCATATAGATATCGACCACCCCATCGAGCAGTTTGAGCGTAGACAGAGAGTCATAACCACCCGTGTTGTAGACCAGCGGAATGCGCAGCCCGGCCTCAGCGGCGATCAGTACCCCCGCCAGGATCTGGGGCACCACGTGACTGGGGGAGACAATGTTTATGTTATGGCAGCCACGCTGCTGGAGCTCCAACATGATCATCGCCAGGTCTTCAGGCTCGACTTCATATCCCGAGTCCCTCTGGCTGATATCGTGGTTCTGACAATACTGGCAGCGCAGGTTGCAGCGCGTCATGAAGATCGTGCCGGAACCACGGAAACCCCGAAGAGGATTCTCCTCGCCCAAATGCGGCCCATAACTGCTGATGCGGGCACGCTCCCCTGTGCGGCAGGTGCCTAATTCCCCTGCACGACGGTTGATATGACAGGCGTGTGCACAGACTTCACAGTCCGAAAGACGCTCGTAAGCCTGGGCGACACGCTGGTTGAGCTGACTGGTTTTCAACAATTGCAGGTAAGCGGGTCGAAATTCGGTAGGCATTCGCGCTGCGCTCCTCTGCCCCAATCCTACCTGAATTCTCTAAGGCGCGCAAATCGGAGGAAGTGCGCACCGGCAACTTATTTTGGATGCCAGAAAGGTCCTAAACGTTCGCCTAATCCCAACACATCCCCTCGCCGCCAAATCTCCTGGTCAGCTAATGCCTGCTCGGCCCGGTCGGTTTTATCTTCTAGCCAGGTTTTGCGCAGAAACGCATAATCGTACAGTATCGAACGCAGTTGCTTTTCGTCCAAGCTGTACCCTGGCCGTTGACTCCAATAGCACTCCACTTCGTCAACCACCAGCAGGGGCGGCAATTGGAAAGCGGAAATAAGCGGCTTCACTGTCCCTAAATAGATCGCAGCGGGCGGGATCTGCTCTCCATAGATAGCCTGGACCGCATCAGCGTAATTCATCGCCCCGGCTCCCTGCACGGCCTCGATGACCCAACTCCAGACTCGCTGAAAATCCGGCACGGCATAACACCACAGCGTATGTCTCGCATCCGTGGGAGATTTGGTAAGCAGTAGTTCAGTCGCTTCTTGCAATGGAGGAATGAATTCTCCAAAGGCAAACCGCACTCGCCATCCAGCGCGCTGGTAATGTGCTATGGCGTCAGGGCCGGCCAGCCCATCTATGAACCATCGCCAAAGGTGTTCGCGATAATTGGCAGTATTTTCCTGAAATTGACTCGGCCCCAGCATGGGCATGAAAAGGTGTTCGACCCCGTGTTGGAAAATCAGGTCGATGCAGCGAAATAATTCCCCTTTACTCCATTGGGCAAATTTATCCCCGGAGGTTTCAACACCCGCCAAGGCGGCAGCACGGCGCGTGCCTGAGGCGGCATAGATTAAAGTACTCGGCGCGACCCTCCGCACATCTTCCAGACTACTTTGCAAGAATTCGTCCAAACTGGGCGGTGGAAATTCACTCATCAACGTAAGAATTGAACCCTAATCGGCACCATCATCTGTGGTGACAGGCAAACAAACTGTAAAAGTCGAGCCAACCCCCACTTCGCTTTGCAACTCGATGCTGCCGCCATGCTTATCAATGATCTCCTGTGCAATGGAAAGCCCCAACCCGGTCCCTGGGATGTTCGATTGGCTGGCATGCTTACCGCGGTAGAAGCGCTTGAAGATGTGCTGAAAATCTTCAGAGGGGATCCCCATACCCGTATCAGAAATCTCCAAAACGGCCAGATACTCTTCAGGATGGCAATGTGTTTTCGCTTTCACATGACCGTTGGATGTATAGTTAATGGCGTTAGCGATTAAATTGTTCAGGGCCTGGTTGATCAGTTTCCTGTCGATCAAGACCTCCGGCAATCCATCTTCAGGTTCAAAGATCAATTCCAGACCCTTGGTCTCTGCCCGAAGACGGTTAGCAACCACCACGCGCTCGACAACCTCATTCAAATCAATCCACTTGAATGCTGAACTCGTGATGCCGGCTTCCAAACGCGATAGATCCAGAACATCAGCCACAAGATCCTCCAAACGACTTGATTCCTCTCTTAAAACGTCCAAGTATCGTCGGTGCTTCTCTGTATCGCCACTTTCCAACATTTCAAGGTAAATCGACAGGTTATTGATCGGTGTACGCAGTTCATGAGATACATCGGAGATAAACTTTGATTTCAGGTGATCGAGTTCCTGCAGGAGCTCATTTGCCTCAGCCAATTCACGGGTTTGCTGCTCTAATTGCACGTTGGCGTCAGCTAACTCCTTCGTACGCTGAGCTACTCGTTGATCCAGTTCCAGGTTGATCACACGCAAATCCCGCAGCGCGTTTTCCAAACTGCGGGCCGACAACCAGGAAATGAACGCAATGACGAACATCCCCGTAATACTGATATAAAAATCGGGTTCCAGATTGAAAACACTGGCGGCAACGATGAAAATCAGGCTATTGAAGGCCGCCATGATGAAGCTGGCAAATGGACGGATCAACACGCTGGCGATCAACACCGGGATCATAAAATAGAATTGCGTCTCTCCACTGCCTACGGTTTCCACGCTGGCAGTAGTGATGGCTATGGTCAATGTCAGTACGAATAG
>JANQED010000150.1 GCA_028278545.1 Anaerolineales bacterium | reverse complement strand
GGTCAAGGTCATCGAGATCTCTGCTGACATCCCCAACGACGGTGTGCAGTTCGTCACCGGCTTCGATGCCAATCTGAAAGCTCAGATCGTAGATGCCCTGCTGGCTATCGCTGAGACTGAAGAAGGCGCAGAAGCACTCGATACTGCCTACCAATGGAATGCTCTGGAAGTTCACGACGACACCTTCTATGACGCCTTCCGCCAGGTGCTGGATGCGGCTGGTGTCTCCGCTGCGGATTTCTAGTCATCGTTTCAAGTGAACTTGCTTGATAGTTCCACTTAAATGATCAAACGGGAGGGCAACATTGTTGTCCTCCCGTTCTTGATAAATTGGGTGCCAGCCCTCCCTGGGATTTGCAACCGATTGGGGGAATTTAAGTTAGAAGTTTATGTCAAATGGCAATACGGCAGTGTGATCAACGTGTTATAATGATCTGCCAGTGCTCCAGAATGAAAATGGTTATGGGTGTATTGCTTATCATAATCGACGAAGAGTGCTGACAATCAGGTTAAGTCTTTAATCAAATAGCAAAGAGGTTCTTATGTCGCCAATCCTTGAGCTACGTGGTATAACGAAGCGTTTTCCGGGTGTGCTGGCTAATGACCATATCGATCTGACCCTTGAGCAAGGTGAGATCCATGCGTTATTGGGGGAGAACGGGGCCGGGAAAACCACGCTGATGAACATCCTTTATGGATTGTATGACCCGGATGAGGGGGATGTCTTTGTCCGGGGAGAGAAAATCGATGTAAAATCCCCCAGCGATGCTATCTCAGCGGGCGTTGGGATGGTGCACCAGCATTTTATGTTGGTGCCTGTCTTTACCGTGACCGAAAACGTCATGCTGGGGGACGAATCTACCAGCATCGGCGGTTTCTTAGATCGGAGATCATCCGCGAAGCGTATTCGGGAGATCTCAGAGCAATATCACCTGGAAGTTGATCCTGATGCTTATGTTCGAGACCTGCCGGTTGGGGTGCAGCAGCGAGTGGAGATCATCAAACTGCTTTATCGGGAGGCGGACATCTTGATTTTGGATGAGCCTACGGCCGTGCTCACGCCGCAAGAGGTGGATGAGCTATTCTCCATCATGCGCTCGCTGGTCGATCATGGCAAATCGATTATCTTCATCACCCATAAGCTGCGCGAGGTCCTGGAATTTGCTGACCGGATTACCGTCATCCGTGGTGGTAAAGTGGTTGGCTCTACCACACCGCAAGAGGCAGATCAGAATAAACTAGCGGCGATGATGGTGGGGCGGGATGTTGATTTGCATGTGGATAAATCCCCGGCCGAACCGGAAGACGTGGTGCTCAAAGTTGAAGATTTGGTTGTGCTCGATGAGATCGATCAGGTGGCGGTCAAAAACGTCTCATTCGAAGTGCGTGCTGGTGAAATCCTGGGGATTGCGGGGGTTCAGGGCAATGGTCAGACTGAGTTAGTGAAAGCGCTGACTGGCCTGAGTCACCCGTTCAGCGGATCGGCACATCTATTGGGCGAAGAGATTTCTGCCGCTTCCCCGCGTGAGATCACCGAGTTGGGGTCGGCACATATCCCTGAAGACCGTCAGCAAGATGGCCTGGTACTAACGGCGACAGTGGCAGACAATTTAGTGCTGAACACCTATTATTTAGAGCCGTTTGCAGAGCGGGTGATCATTCAAGAGGACAAAGTCCTTGAGAACGCTACAGAAATCATCAACAACTTCGACATCCGAACGCCCAGCGCGCTCATCCCCGTGGGTTCTCTCTCCGGTGGCAACCAACAGAAGGTGATCGTCGGGCGGGAATTCTCGCGCCCTATCGAATTCCTGGTGGCCTCACAACCTACCCGCGGACTGGACGTGGGCTCCATTGAGTATATCCACAACCGCTTGATAGAGAAGCGCGATGCTGGCTGCGCTGTTCTCTTGGTTTCTACCGAATTAGATGAGATCATGGAGTTATCGGATCGCATCGCAGTCATGTATCGCGGCGAGATCATCGATGTGGTAAATGCCAAAGACGTTACCAAAGAGCAAGTCGGGTTACTGATGGCTGGTGTAGTATCGGAAAAGGCAGACGGCTGAGCCGAAGCGTTGGAATGAGGAATCGTCTATGAGCGAAACTGAAAAAACTGAACCCAAAAAGAAGGATGCTGGCAGGGTCTTTCTGGAAGAGGTTTCAAAAAGCCCGCTGACAGTCACTATCCTGGCGATCGTCACCGGCCTGCTCCTGGGGGGATTGTTGGTGGCGGTGACGTCGGAAGATGTTTATGCGGCCTTTCCTGATTCGCCTTGGGAAGCGGTCAAGATTGGTGCCAATGCCGCCTGGAAAACCTACCAGGCCTTGTTCAATGGCTCTGTTGGAAACCCGGCTAAGATCGTCGAGGCGTTCCGAGGGGGAGATCCAGAAACCATCCGTCGGGCGGTCAACCCATTCTTCGAGAGCTTGGTTCAATCCACACCTTATATATTCGCTGGCCTGGCCGTGGCTTTGGGGTTTCGGGTTGGACTGTTCAACATCGGTGCGGAAGGACAGCTCTTTATCGGCGCGACGACGACAGTTGTGGCAGCGCTGTTCCTCAAAGGGCTTCCGGCCATCATCCATGTGCCGGTATCCTTATTGGCTGGGTTCATTGGCGGCGGATTATGGGGGTTCATTCCCGGCTGGCTGAAAGCTGCTACGGGCGGGCATGAGGTGATCAATACCATCATGATGAACTACATAGCATTCCGCTTGAGCGAATTCTTGCTGCGTGGCCCTCTCAAAGACCCCGATGGTTTCACCCCGGTAAGCGCCGAAATCCAGGATTCGGCCAAACTTTTGCGTTTCTTTGAAAACCCGATCCGCTTTCATATCGGTTTCTTCATCGCACTCCTGTTTGCCTACCTGGTTTATCTGCTCTTGTTCAAAACTACCTGGGGCTTCAGTTTGCGCACAGTCGGCGCCAACCCCAGGGCGGCGAAATATGCCGGGATGAGCATTGTGCAGAGCACGGTGCTGGCTATGTTCTTGTCCGGAGGACTGGCGGGTTTGGCCGGGGCCAATGAGGTCTTGGGTGTGAACCACAACCTGGCGGTGGCATTCTCCTCTGGATATGGTTTTGATGCCATCGCCCTGGCATTGCTCGGCAAGAGTCACCCCTTCGGAGTAGTTCTATCAGCCATTCTGTTCGGTTTCTTGCGGAATGGTGCTATCCAAATGCAGTTGACGGCTGGCATTCCCATCGATATCATCTCCGTCCTTCAGGCGGCTATTCTGGCCTTTATCGCTGCGCCGGCAATTATCCGTACGATATATCGGTTGAGGGAACCTGACATCGATATTGAGGCCGTAACACTGCGCGGCTGGGGAGGCAACTAACCATGGCAACCACAACGATGAATAACCACATGGAATTCGTATCCCCGACCCGTCGGCGAGTGATGGGATTTGTTTTTTTGGGATTGGCAGTGCTGATCTGGGCGCTTTTCGCCCGCAACCTTGAGCCGGATGCGCTGACTACCTTCAGGTTGACACCTGGCGGTTCGGCGCAGGAGCTACCCAATTGGATTTTCACCAGCTTGCCAATGCTCAATGTCCTGGCTGTCCTCAGCGCTGTGGTGGGAGGCTATCAACTGGCGCGCGGCTTTGGCAAACGCACCAACCTGATGTTGGGTATGGTCGTGGCGATGTTCTTGTTTGGCTTCTTGACCTGGGCCACTTCCGGTGGCACGTTGAACCTGGCGGGGTTGTTGCGCAGCGCGCTGGTCAAGGCCGTCCCACTGACGCTGGGTGCCTTATCGGGGGTTTTGTGTGAACGTTCAGGCGTGGTCAACATCGCCATCGAAGGCATGATGCTGACCGGGGCCTTTACGGGCGCTTTCATTGGCAGTGTGACTAATATTTGGATCGGTCTTTTGGCCGCAGTGCTCTCTGGGGCGCTCCTGGCCGCGATTCACGCTGTCCTCTCGATCAAATACAAAACCGATCAGATCATCTCTGGTACGGTGATCAACATCTTTTCAACCGGGATCACATCCTTCCTCTCGGCTAAGTTCCTGCAGAAATACCAGCACTTGAACGACCCTGGGCGTTTCCCGACGATTGAGATCCCGGTTTTGTCTGATATCCCCTTCATCGGGCCGATCATGTTCCAGCACAATATGTTCGTCTACGCCTTGTATATCTTCTTGATTGTGCTGACGATTGGCCTCTACTACACCCGTTGGGGGCTGCGGACCCGCTCGGTGGGTGAACACCCTAAAGCGGCGGACACGCTGGGGATCAACGTTTTTGCCACACGCTATCTCTCGGTGATTTTGGGCGGCTGTATGGCTGGATTTGGGGGTGCCTATTTCACCCTGGGCTCGGTGGGGCGCTTCGACGAGGTGATGACTGCCGGACGCGGTTTCATCGGCTTGGCAGCCATGATCTTTGGGAACTGGAATCCCGTTGGGTCGTTTGGCGCGGGCCTCTTGTTTGGCTTCTTCGATGCTCTCTCGGCTAAACTGGCGATCTTGAAAGTCCCCATCCCCTCAGAAGTGATGTTGATGTTCCCCTATATTGCCACGATGGTGGCCTTGGCTGGAGTCGTTGGCCGTGGCCAGATGCCCGCCGCAGACGGCCAGCCTTACGAAAAGGAGTGATACCAAAATCTCCGTGCCAGAGTGTTGGAACGAAAGAAAAGAGAGCGCCCGCATCTTGCAGGTGCTCTCTTTTTAGATGGATTACTTCAGGGGGTAATGCCCGAATTCCTCCACAGCATCGACCATGGCGAGCACATTTTCGGGGGGGACATCATTCATGATGGTGTGTACGGATGCCACCATATACCCGCCGCCCGGCCCCAATATTTCCATGACCCTGCGCACTTCCTGGCGCACCTCTTCTGGTGTGCCATAGGGCAGGATGCGGTGTGTGTCGATCGCCCCACAAAGGACGATATTCTCACCATAGTGTTTCTTCAGTGCAGGGAGATCAGCCATTTTGCCAGCTGTCGTTTGGATCGGGTTGAGGATATCTATGCCGATCTCAATAAAATCGGGGATCAAGGGGAAGACATCGCCATCCGTGTGAAAGAAAACCTTGGCCTTGGTACGCTGCTTGATGAACTGGATGAAGTCAGCATGGAGTGGTTTTAGAATCTCGCGGTACATTTTAGGAGAGATCAAAAGGCTGTCTTGCGTTCCTAAGTCATCTCCAATCTTGATGATATCGACATTGTCTCCGAGTTCGCTGAGGAAGGGTCCCATCAGGGATTTGCAGACCTCGGTGATCTTGCTCAATAGCGCTTTGGCAAAATCAGGATACATGGCCATGTTTAACAGGAAAACATCCAACCCCTGCATGGCATGGGCGCGCTCGAATGGGAACAACAACCAGGGTGTGGCAATGATCGCATACTCGTTTTGCTCGGCTAGGCGCCTGGCCGTCTCTTTGACGTGGGCGACGCGGGTAGGGTCACTCATATCGGGCCAGCCTGGATAAGCCTCGATCTCTTCGATGGCGGTCGCTTCCGCGATAGGGTGTACCCCTGGATACCACACGCCGGGTTCAATTTCCTTCTGTCCGCTGCCCCAAGAATCGATGAAAGGGGCGTGCGGTTCCCGTTCACGATTACGTGTTAACACCGTTGCCGGTTCTAGATCCCTGACACCGCGCACATCACTGTGCAGACGCAGCATGGTGGCTTCGTCGATTTCTGCTGTGCCCAGTTCCGGCCATTCGTAGATATAGTTGTCGGGCGCTTCAATGCCGGCCAACGCCTTTATCCCCTGATAGGGCTTCATTTTCAATCCGGTTGCATTGCTGACCCCGATCACAATGGGGACGCGATCGGGCTCTTCGTGATTGATCGCGGCAAGCACGCGTTCGCGCGGTGTCATAGACATCTGTCGACTCCTTAATTATTCCAAATCTTCAACCGTTAATCCCAAGGCTTTAAGAACCAGCCAGAGAGGCCGATCTTGCATTTCTGTGAACACTTTTTGGGCTCTCTGAAAGGCTTCTTTTTTCTCGGCAGATGCGAGGAAGCCGGGTTTCTTCTGCGAACTGAGATAGTTTTCCGCGCCCGAGGGCGTGCCGTCGCTGCTGTCGAGGGCCGTTTTGGTATATTCAATCAGATAATCTTTGAAGCGTGTTTGATCCATGGTGAATCTCTTTCGATCTTGCTGTCTATATTTTACCGAGCATCTTGACCTCGGGCCAAATGAAGGGCAGCACCAGCAAGCCGCCCAGTCCGAGGATACCGACCCCAACCAACGCGCTTAGCATCGTGGAAAGCGTTGTCAGGGGTACGATCTTAAGCAGGAAATACACGATGGTACCGCTGCCTATCGATACCAGGCTGATGCGAAAGACAGGTTTTCCAATTTCCAGCCACGCGGGGAATTTGCGCCCCACCAGCCATAACAGGAAGATGGCTTCCCCGGTGAACGCTATGGTGTTGGCTAAACCGATGCCCGGCGCGCCCAGAGTCGGGGAGAGGGCTATGCCAAGCAGAATGAATACCCCTGCTGTGGCTCCTGAAGCCAGAAGTGGTGTGACGGCTTTTTGCTGGGCGTAGAATGCTCGCGCGGCGACTTCAAGCAGGGAGTGGCCGACTAATCCGGCCATATACGCTCGGACAGTCCAGACTACTAACTCCGTGCCAGCGCTGTCAAAGCCGAGGATGCCCACCAGGGGGCGGATACCAATGGATAACAGCACTGCACTGGGGATGGTCAGGGCCAGGATTGTCCGCACGGTAGCGTTCAAGGAGCGGCGGAAGGCGTTTTCTTCTCCGCGGGTGATTTGCTCGGAGATGGTGGGGAGCAATGCGGTGCCAATGGCTGTGCCGATCAGCGATTCTGGGACCTGCATGAACAGCCAGCCATAAACCAGGGCGGTCACCGAACCGGCAACAAGTCCAGAGGCCAGGTTATCTTGGGCGATGAAGATCGCCTGAATGAAGAAGACTGTCCCTATGCGGGGGAGCATCAAGCGGATGACCTGCTGCACGCCGGGGTGGCGTAGATTGATGCGCGGCGTCCACTTGAACTTGAAATGGACTAACCCGGGGAGTTGGACCACAAAAAAGAGTGCCGCTCCGAGGACAGTGCCATACACCAAACCGTGAATCCCCAAACCAAAGGCAGGCAGCGTGACGCCCCCCAGGGTGATGCCTTTGTCGGGGACGAGGATCAGCACGCCGAACAGCGTTCCCACATCATACATGCTGGGGGCCAAGGCTGGAAGCAGGAAGTGTTGGTTGGCCTGCAACCCGGCGATCACCAATCCACTCAATGAGAAGAGCATGGTAGCGATCAGGTTCAGGCGCATGAGCTCGGCGACCAGGGATTGCTGCTCGGGATCAAAACCTGGAGCGATGCCCCATCCAGAGCTGACAATCTGCTTGGCGAAGATGGCGATCAGGATCGAGAACCCCCCGGTGACCAGGAAAAGCAGGTTGCCCATGCGCGAGAAGAGATCCCAGGCGGCGCGCGCGCCCTCTTTTTCCAGGTGCTCGCTGAGCACTGGGATCAAGGCCATCGCCAGAGCACCCCCCGAGATCAGGGCGAAGAGCAGGTCAGGAAGGTTGTTGGCAGCGTTGAAGGCGTCCAGCTCAGGAGAAAGGCCAAATGTGCGGGCGATGATCACCTGGCGGATGAATCCCAGCGCTTTTTCAAGGGCGAAGAATGCGCCGACGATGATGGTGGATTTGGCGACGTGTTTCATGGTCTTTGTGCAATGGGTACTGCGATAAGTATAGCACGATGAGGGGTCTCTGGGATTTCCCAGGGCAATTTTTAGATTTCTGACTACTTGGGCGGCGATTCTTAGGAAGCCACGGCGAGCGTTAATGGATCTAAATGGCTGAATGGTATAATCTCCCGCATTATTCCAGTCACCCGAAGGGAGTTTCCATGTCGAAAGTCGCCATTGTCACCGATAGTACCGCTTATCTGCCGCCAGAAATCATTGAGCAATATAACATTCATGTGGTGCCATTGCAGTTGATCTGGGGGGAAGAGACTTTCAAAGATGGGGTGGATATCCAACCAGGTGAATTCTATACCCGCTTGCAGACTGCTGAAATAATGCCGACCACCTCTCAACCCTCGGCTGCTGAGTTCAAAAGCGTCTTCGAGGAGCTCCTCGCGCAGGGAAAAGACGTTCTTGCGATCGTGATTTCCAGCGGATTGTCCGGGACCGTCGCTTCCGCTGTTCAAGCGCAAAAGATGCTGCCCGAGGCACGCATTGAAATTGTCGACTCGCTTACCGGGGCCATGGAATTGGGCATCCATGTGTTGGAAGCGGCGCGCGCGGCTGCGGAAGGGGAAAGCCTGGAGGTTTGCAAAAACCGAGCCGAAGGTGCGCGCCAAAAAAGCGGCATTGTTTTCGCCGTGGACACCCTAGAATTTCTGCACCGAGGTGGGCGGATCGGTGGGGCGAAACGTTTGCTCGGCACTGTGCTTAATATCAAGCCTATCCTCGAAGTGATCGATGGCAAAGTTGAAGCCCTGGATTCAGTTCGTACCCGCCGCAAGGCTCATGGGCGCCTGCTAGAACTGATCCAAGAGCGTTCTCAGGGGCGGAAGTTGCGTTATGCATCCGCGATGCATGCCAATGCGCCGGAGGACGCTCAAAAATTACTGGATCAGCTTGCGGGACGTGTGGATGTTGGTGAGGCATTCGTTGTAGAACTCAGTCCGGTCATTGGCACCCATGTTGGCCCTGGGACGGTGGTTTTGGCTTATATGTTCGAGGAATAATGATTTGGTAAGTTGTATGCTTTAGAGGTAGCGGCATGGCGCGTAAAGAACTGGGTCATATTGAATTGCATTGGCAGTGTCCGAACTGTGAGGGGATCAACCTTGGACGCGAGAAAACCTGTGGGAGTTGTGGGGCTCCTCAACCTGAAGATGTAGAGTTCAAACAGTTTACCCGCCAGGAATTGCTCAAGGACGAGAAACTCATTGCCCAGGCGGAGGCTGGGGCTGATATCCATTGCGCCTATTGCGGAACGCGCAACCCTGCCATCGCCGAGGTCTGTTCGCAGTGCGGCTCGGATATCTCTGAGGGAACTCAACGCCAATCCGGCAGAGTTGTTGGCGCATTTCGAACTGGCCCGGAAGGTGAAACGGCCTGCCCATCTTGTGGGTCGATGAACCCCGAGTCTGCCCGGGTGTGCTCCAATTGCGGCAGTTCCATGGGGCGCGATGAAGGAGAGGAAGATGCGGCACCAGGTGCTCAACCGAAACCCCGCCGACGAGTCCCCCTGGTTTTGGTCATCGTGGCGGTGCTCTTGTGCGTCGGCGGGGTGGTGCTTGCTGTCCTATCGATGAGGACAACCGCGGTCAGCGGCGTCGTTCGGGATGTTCAGTGGGAGCGATCCATTTCCATTGAAGATTTTGGGCCGGTAGAGCATGAAGACTGGTTTGATTCACTGCCCGACGAAGCTGAAAGTATCTCTTGCCAGCAGGAGTATCGCTATACCGCCAGTGAGCCGGTGGGCAACTACGAAGAAGTATGCGGCACGCCTTACAGCGTTGACTCAGGGGGCGGTTTTGCTGAAGTTGTGCAGGACTGTGAGTACAAGATCTATGAAGATTACTGTTCTTACACCCTCATGGAGTGGTATGTTGCCGATACAGCGGTATTGACTGGCAATGATTATTCTCCGGTCTGGCCGGACCCAAGCCTGGACAACGACCAGCGTTTAGGAGCAGCCAGAAACGAAATGTATACTGTAATCTTTGCCGCCGGTGATGAGACCTATTCTTATGATGCCGACGATTTCGATGAGTTCCTCCGCTATCAGGTTGGCAGCACTTGGCATCTAGAAGTGAATACCTTTGGGAGCGTGCTTTCGGTCGAGCCATAGGGTGAAAACATCGTTGGGGCACTCTCCCCCAGCCCGCGCTATTTCCGCAGGTTTGCTCTTTTGGGGAATCTTCTTGTCTCGTAACTTTGATAAATGAAAGGGGTTGTAAGTTAATCGAGAGTTTATTTTCAATATTATCGATTTCATTCATTTCAAAGGAGAGGCATCATGTCCAAAGTCGCTATTGTCACCGATAGTACGGCTTATCTTCCCCCCGAGATCGTTGAAGAATGTCAAATTACGGTTATTCCCCAGGTACTGATCTGGGGAGAGGAGACTCTGCTCGATGGCGTTGACATCCAACCTGCCGAGTTCTACGAACGCTTGAAGACGGCTGATATTATGCCGACAACCTCTCAAGCTACCGTGGCGGATTTCAAAGAGATATTTGAGCGGCTGGTTGGGGAGGGCAAAGATATTCTGGCCGTCTTGATCTCAGATAAGCTGTCCGGGACGATCAATTCCTATACTCAGGCGGTTGAGTTTTTCCCCGATGCGAATATCGACTTTGTCAATTCAGAGAGCGTTGCCATGTCATTGGGCTTCTGCGCCTTGGAAGCCGCCCGCGCAGCTCAGAAAGGGGCTTCCCTGGAAGAATGCAAGGCCATCGCCGAAAGTGCCAGAGATCGTGCCGGCGTGGTATTCGCCGTAGACACCTTAGAGTTCTTGCATCGTGGCGGCCGCATTGGGGGCGCCTCCCGCTTCTTGGGGACTGCTTTGCAATTGAAGCCTATCCTGACGGTTTTGGAAGGCCGCGTAGAAGCCATCGAAAGGGTGCGCACGAAGAAGAAAGCCCATGCCAGGCTGCTTGAATTGCTTGAAGAGCGCACTGCCGGGAGCACATCCGTGAAATTGGCGACCCTCCACGCTTCCGCTTTGGAAGACGCACGGGTATTGTTAAGCGAAGCAGAGCAGCGCCTGGGCAACGTGGACGAGTCGATTTTCTCCGAAGTCAGCCCGGTGGTGGGCACCCATGCCGGTCCTGGTACAGTCGGGCTGGCCTACATGGTTACGCACTAAAAAAACACCCCATTCAAAGTGTTTGAAGTGAACTCCCGCAGGCCGATCTTGCGGGAGTTTTTTGTTATCGAATTTTTGACGCATGCCTAAAATCGTGGTACGCTAATGCTTTATTCCTGCTCCACGACCTATCCTGTATATTGCTGAGGACAAGCTTGACGGAACTTCGTGATTTGCCCCGGTTGGCGATCTTGCCTGTTGATAAATTGGTGTTGCACGAACACCATGACGCTCAACGCACCCCTCCGATTGCAGAAAGCATTCAGAGCAGCGGCGTGTTGAGAAACCCTCCGGTTGTAGTGCCGTTGCAGGATGGCTCTGACCGGTATGTGGTGTTGGATGGCGCCAATCGAACGACAGCGATCCAAAGCCTGAATGTGTCTAATATCCTCGCGCAAGTTGTGGATTCGGATGATCCTGGCCTGAGCCTCTCCTCGTGGAATCACGTCATTTGGGGGATATCGCCGGATGAGTTGCTGCATGTGTTTATGGACCTCCCCAATTTGGTCTTGCAGCCCACTGATTGCGAAAATGCTTCCAGAACTTTGATGGATATCCATTCCCTGGCGGTGCTTTGCGGCCCAGATGGAGATGCTTATAACCTGCGCACTCCCAGGCTGATGTTCTCACATCATATCGAAATCTTGAACGCCATCGTCGATAGCTACAAGGAGCGGGCGCGGATGGATCGTACTCAGTTGAAATGTGTGGAAGCACTTTGTAAACTGTATCCCCAGTTCAGCGGGTTGCTAATACTGCCCCCTTTCCGCATCGATCAGGTTTTGCATGTTGTCGGGCAGGGGCATTTTATGCCGCCGGGCAGCACACGCCTCACCATATCACCGCGGGCCTTGCATCTCAATTATCCCCTCGAAAAATTGGCTACTCAGAAACCCTTGCCAGAGATGAACGCCGAATTACAGGGCTGGATACAAGAGCGCTTATCTGAGAAGCGGGTGCGTTATTATGCCGAAGCCACTTATCTGTTTGATGAGTAGAGGTAGCTGATGACGAAACCGAGATTCTTCTTCGTTCTACTGGCGATGTTGGCAGCTATGCTGGCTTGCAGCCTGGTCACGGGAGAACCTATCGAGACCGAAGCCCCTCCGATTACCACCGATTCGTCCCCGGGAATGGCTGAGTTCCCGCCAACTTCCCCTCCGGCTGATGAGCAGACAGCACCTGCCCCGCCCCCGACCAGGGAGCCACCGGCTACCTCGGAGAGGGCACCTGAATATGGGGTCATCCTTGTCTCCGAGGAGGATGTGCTCAATGTGCGCTCTGGCCCAGGAATGGATCATGAGATTACTGATACCTTAGCCCCTCATGCCACAGGCATCAGCATGACGGGGGATCGCCAAAAAATTGGCAACTCGGTGTGGGTGGAAGTTGATACCCTTTCAGGGACGGCGGGTTGGGTGAATGCGCATTTCCTGACCGAGGTCGTTGATCATGATGACTTTTGCGGAGACCCCTTAGTCGCCGTGCTCCTGGATGAATTCGTCGCCGCGCTCCAGGCTCGTGATGGAGGCGCGCTGGGTCAATTCGTCAGTCCGGCGCATGGTTTATCCATTCGCGTGAGCTGGTGGAACCCGGAAGTGAACTTCAGGGGCCCAGATCAGGTTGCCAACATCTTTGCTGATCCCAAGGCTTATGATTGGGGTATCCAGGATGGCAGCGGCTTTCCCATTCAGGGCTCATTTAGCGATGAAATCGTCCCCTGGTTGGATGATGTGCTGAATGCGGAATTCAGCCGGCATTGCAACGACCTTGAGAACGGCAGCGGCGCTTCGGCGGGGTTCATCATTTGGCCCTACGAGTATCAGAACATCAACTATGTTGCCTTGTACCGGGCTGCCGCTCCGGGAGAAGAGCTCGATTGGCGCACCTGGGCAGTGGGGATTGCTTACCATCAAGGTCAGCCATATATCGCATTCTTGGTTCAATACCACTGGGAAATCTAGGTATGGATATTTTCTTTGCAGACCCTGATGATGTCCCGCTGCCTCCCGAGGAGGTGCGCATCCGTGAATTTAAGGCTGATCCCTGGCCAGATGGCCGTCGGGTCAAAATTTTCCTAGAAGTGACGCCCTTCCAAAAGCGTCCCAGCGGTGAAGTTTTGATCACCGATCACACCGGCCAACCAGTGGCGACTGCCAACATCATCGAGACCATCGATCCCAGGATGGAGATCAATATGCACTTGCGGGGGCCTGTTTCCGAAGGCGTCTTTACGGCTACTGTGGTGCTGTTCTATCTTGAGGATATCGACGAAGATCAGCCGGAGGAGGAACCGCTGCTCCCTCCTCAGCGCATGATCGTCGATGAAGCGCAGGTTACTTTTGAGATTAGCAACTAGAGATTAGAGGCTAGAAGTTAGGGGTTAGAAGTTGGAAATATCTAATCTCAAATATCTAGCTTCTAACCTCCAACCTCCAACATCCAATCTCCAACCTCCAATGCCCAATCTCCCCCCTCTCTTCCTCTCCCGCATGAAGGACCAACTCGGGGATGAATACGCGGCCTTCCTTGTCAGCTACGATCAGCCCCCTGACGTGGGTTTGCGCGTCAATACTCTGAAGCTTTCCCCCGAAGAATTTAAGAGGGTTTCTCCCTTTCAACTGACCCCTATCCCCTGGGCCCCGGCGGGATTTGTTGTGCCCCCCAACTCGCGCCCCGGCAAACACCCTTATCATGCCGCGGGATTGTATTATTTGCAAGACCCCTCGGCCATGGCTGTGGCGGAGTTAATGTCCCCGCGCCCCGCTGAACGCGTCCTGGATTTGGCTGCTGCCCCAGGTGGGAAAACGACCCATATCGCCGCGTTGATGGGTGGCGGAGGTCTGGTGGTAGCCAACGATATCCATTCCCGGCGAGCGCAGGTGCTAGCTAAGAACCTGGAGCGTTGGGGCGCTTGCAATACAGTGGTGCTGAACGAGACCCCTCCGCGCCTGGTGGAGCATTTCGGCGCTTATTTCGATCGCGTGGTGGTGGATGCGCCCTGCTCAGGTGAGGGCATGTTCCGCAAAGACCCGGAGGCGCGCGCCGAGTGGACGCCGCGCCTGGTGGAAAGCTGCGCCGTACGGCAAGATGCCATCCTCCTCGATGCGGCAAAGTTGGTCCGCCCGGGGGGTGTCCTGGTTTATGCTACCTGCACCTTCGCCCCTGAAGAAGATGAAGGGACGATTGCCCGCTTTTTGGATTCCCACCCCCAATTTGAGTTAATCGCCTCTCCCCAGTTTTCAGGATTCTCTTCTGGGCGTCCTGATTGGCTGGGCGAGCGTGCTACGGGCTCTCAGGTGTTGCAGCGCACTGTCCGCCTGTGGCCGCACAAAGCCCCTGGCGAAGGACACTTCATCGCCCTGCTCAAGAAGGAAGATACGGGGAATCGGAAATCGATGAGCCCAATTCCTCATACCCTTCCCCCAGAAGCAGGGCAATACTTCCAGGGGTTTTGCGACGAAACTTTGAATTGGGGACCTCTCGAAGACCGCCTTGCCCTGTTTGGTTCACATCTCTACCAAATCCCCAGTGATTGCCCCGATTTGCACGGGTTGAAAGTGATCCACTGGGGGTGGTGGCTGGGCACAATGAAGAAGAAACGCTTCGAACCATCTCACGCCTTGGCGATGGGGTTAAGGGCTGAGGATGTCCACCACACCTTGCCGTTGAAGCTTGATGACCCCTCGGTAGACAGTTATCTGCGTGGCGAAGTACTAGCCTCCCCTGGGGAGAAGGGTTGGGTGTTGGTTACGATTGATGGCTTCCCCTTGGGGTGGGGAAAACGCGTTCAGGGGCGGCTGAAGACTCACTTACCCAAGTGGCTACGACAGTTTTGAGTCGGGTTCGAATATTGCATCGGTAAATTCTCTGAAGGAGAAAGTCCCATTGTTCAGATTTGGTTGCTGCCGATCAAGCTATCCCTGCTGACATACAATCCCGTGTTAAAATCAAGCCATGATCCTGCCCATTGACCCCGATGGGGAAAACGACCTGAGAGAACCCAACGACGAACCTAATCCTCGTCGCATTACCCTTTCCCCGGCCACATTTATCCTGCTATTGACCGTCAATTTGGTTATTCTGATGGTGTTGGCTTGGCCGACAGTGGTTTCTCGACTGGACCTCTCGGCGGGCGGGAGAGGTGGGATGGAAGCAACGCCCTCTCCGAGGGTGGCAGAGCACTCCCAGGATGCGCCAGCTCCCACGCGTACGCCAATACCGCCCGATGAAGCCGGGCTGTTGATCCTCTCGATGCAAGAGGGGCTGGATACACATCTTTTCGCCTACAATCCCATAGCTCCCGAAGGAGATGGGGAGACAGTTCCCCTTTCCCGGCTGACCGATGGGCCCTGGCATGATATCACCCCCGCGCTCAGCCCTGATGGGCATCGCTTGGCCTTTGCATCCACCCGGGATGGCGATTGGCAGATCTATGTCTGGGATTTGGAAAGTGGGGCGATCGCACACCTGACCGATGCCCCCGGGTACAAGGCCTCCCCCACCTGGTCGCCGGATGGCATGTGGCTGGCCTATGAGCGGTATTTCGACAATAATCTCGAAATATACATTCAGCAGGCCGAGTTGGGCGCTGAAGCGGTCCGGCTCACGGGCGATCTGGCCGCTGACTTCTCTCCGGCCTGGTCGCCGGGCGGACGGCAGATCGCCTTTATCTCCACCAGGGGGGGACGAGAGGGAGTCTGGCTGGCGGACCTGGATAAAAGCGGGGAAGATCGCATTGTCCCCATTGAGAATATTGGCGAAGCCAGGGCTGCGCACCCAACCTGGTCGCCGGATGGACGTTACCTGGCCTGGGGCGCGGTCATAGAAGATGGCTGGCACAAGATCTATCGTTGGGACAGCACTACACCGGAACACCCCCCTCAAGAGATTAGCGTTGGTGACCGTCCAGTCTGGAGTCGGGATGGACATATTCTGTATACTACGCTAGAGACTCCCTACCAGAGCTACCTGACCGCTTTCACGCTAAGGGAGCCCAATCTGGTCTGGCTGCCGCCCATAGCCTTGCCCGGTGCGGTTGAAGGGCTGGCCTGGGTCAATTACTCGGCAAATGATGTGCTGCCCGATGTCATCAGCCCTTCTCCGACCCCGCTATGGGTCCCGAATATGACCCTTGACCCCGAGGTGCCGGGGGGGCGTTGGGGATTGGTCGATCTCCTGGACGTCGAGGTTCCCTACCCGCAACTGCACGACCGCGTGGACGAGGCTTTTATGGCTTTGCGCGCCAAACTGTCCGAGCAGGTTGGTTGGGACGCACTGGCTACCCTGGAAAATGCCTACGTGCCGCTGACTTCCCCACTTTCACCGGGCTTACAGGGAGATTGGCTCTATACCGGGCGCGCCTTCGCGCTCAACACGCTGCCTACCAATGCCGGTTGGATGGCGGTGGTGCGCGAAGATTATGGTCAGGAGACATATTGGCGCATTTACCTGCGTGAGCGCTTTCAGGATGGTTCTAAAGGCCGCCCGCTGCGCGCCCTGCCCTGGGATTTCGATGCCCGTTATCGGGCTGAGCCGATTCCTTACGAGCAAGGCGGTGAGTTAGCGCAGGGTGTTCTGCCGGGGTATTGGGTCGATATGACTCAACTGGCAGCGGCTTATGGCTGGCAGCGCCTGCCGTCGCTGTTGACCTGGCGGTCGGTGCTTTCGGCGGCGCGTTTCAATGAATTTGTGAACACCGATGGTTTGGAATGGATTACCGCTATGATGGAATTGTATCCACCTGAGGTGCTGCTTTCACCTACACCCATCCCCACGGCGACTCCGACGCTTACCCCCACGGATACCCCCACCGTAACGCAAACCCCCACGATCACCCTAACGCCAACGGTTACGCTGACAGGTCAGCCCAGCCTGACACCCTCGCTCAGCCCGAAGATCACCTCTTCTCCAACGTCAACCGATACCCTTTTCCCGACACCGTCGCCATGACATTGTTCAAGGTGATTCTAACTGCTCAACCATACGGGATCGTCCGTTCTGTGGCTGGGCGACCCCAGGTGCTTATCCTTTTGGGATGGGTGCTTGTGCTGGGGGCCTGCGTTCTGCCCTTTGAACTAGGTGGGATTGGTCAGGAGGCGGAAATCGCCCAGGGAGCGGGCACCACCCAACCCTCGGCCGCGGCATCTCCCACGCAGGTGGTTGCCCCCCTTGAAGTGGATTCTGTCCCCAGGGCGGATTTTCCCATCCCCACCCCCGCGCCGGACCCGCTGATCCTGGATTTTCCTGATCCCGAGCCTGCTCCGGTCTCGGCCTGGCGACCACCCTTATATGAAATCCCTTGGGCGCCGACGCCCTACGACCATTTCTATTTCGCCCGCCCCATCGCTGCCGACGAAGTCAACTGGCCGGCAGCCGATTACCGGTATGGCGGGGTTTTCTTCGAGGGGGTGGTGCACACCGGCGTGGATATCCCCGCGCCCCTGGGGACACCGGTGCTGGCGGCGGCTGATGGCAAGGTCATTTGGGCTGGATATGGGCTGTATCGGGGTGTGCCGGGGGACCGCAGCGATCCCTACGGGCGGGCGGTGATGATCCAGCACGATTTTGGTTATCAAAACCGGCGGCTTTATACGGTTTATGGTCATTTGGAAGAAGTTTTTGTGCCGCGCGGGCAGTACGTTTCAACGGGAGACTTGTTGGGCTTGGTGGGCGATACCGGGAAAGTGACCGGCCCGCACTTACATATGGAGGTGCGCTGGGGCAGATTGGGTTTCTTCTCCACCTTGAATCCCGAATTATGGCTGGTCCCTCCTCAGGGATGGGGCGTGTTGGTAGCTCGCATGCTGCGCACGGGCGGTGGCGACCTTCAAGAGCATGATGTGCGCATCACGTCGATATACACTGGTCAGGTGTGGCAGGCCAGAACCTATGCCGATGGGGCGGTCAACAAAGACCCGTATTATCAGGAAAACCTGGTGGTCAGTGATTTGCCAGCCGGGTTGTACGAGGTTTCGACCTCCTATATTGGCAAGTCCTATACTACTGAAATCGAGATCAACCCGGGCCGGGTGAGTTTCTTGACCTTTCACGGCCGCGATGGCTTTCGCTTTGATCAACCCACTGCGCCTGGGGCAGATTTCTGGCCCGCGCCGTCTCTTGACAATTAGAACATTCGTGCTAAACTTAGGGTAACTCGTTGATGTCGTCTTTGAAAAAGTACTTTTACATGATATCCCGGACGCTTTGGCTTATATTGAAGCCGCTTTCTTTTGGCGTCCGCATCTTGATGGTTCGAGACCAAAACATACTATTAGTGAAACATATCTATCAAGATCAGTGGTTTTTGCCCGGGGGGATAATCGAACGTGGTGAGACGGTCGAAGATGCTGTTCGCCGTGAAGCCGCAGAGGAAGTTGGGGCTATCCTGCAAGACTTATCCCTATTCGGTGTTTATACTAATTTCGAACGTGGCAAGAGCGATCATGTGGTTGTTTTTCTGTCCCGTGATTTTTCGCTCAACGGTCATTCGGACGGCGAGATCGAACGCTGGGATTTCTTCGATGTGGATGCGCTGCCTGATGATATTTCTCCGGGCAGCAGAAAACAAATCGAGCGATACAAGAATGGTGATGTACCCGCGTTTGGGATGTGGTGATGCTGGAAATAGCTATTAGAGACTGTCAGTATACGCAAGGAGCAGATGATGGCCAAAAATGAAGAGGGAGCCCGTCAGGAAGCCCTGGATAAAGCTTTGGGAGATTTGGAAAAACGTTATGGCGCAGGCACGATTATGAAGTTGGGAGAGGCGCAGCATTTGGTGGTAGATATCATCCCGACGGGATCACTTTCGCTTGATCTCGCTCTTGGTGTGGGGGGTATCCCGCGCGGCCGGGTGACGGAGATCTTTGGACCGGAGGCTTCGGGCAAGACCACAATTTGCCAGCATATCGTTGCAGAGGCGCAGGCCTCGGGCGGCACTGCGGCTTTCGTCGATATGGAGCACGCCTTAGACTCCAAGTATGCCGCGGCCTGCGGAGTCGATGTCGATAATTTGTTGATCTCTCAGCCTGATACGGGTGAGCAGGCTTTGGAGATCGTCGAAACCCTTGTGCGAACTGGTGCGGTCGATGTAGTCGTTGTGGACTCCGTAGCGGCGTTGGTGCCCCGGGCGGAAATCGAGGGCGATATGGGCGATGCGCATATGGGTCTGATGGCTCGTTTGATGTCCCAGGCCCTGCGCAAGCTCTCCGGGGTTATCAAGCAGACCAACACGGCAGTGATCTTCACCAATCAACTGCGTCAGAAGATCGGCGTCGTGTTTGGCAATCCAGAGACCACTACCGGTGGTCAGGCGCTCAAGTTCTACGCCTCCGTGCGCCTGGATGTGCGCCGCATCCAATCGATCAAAGTTGGTTCAGAAGTGATCGGTAATCGCACCCGCGTGCGGGTTGTCAAGAATAAGGTTGCGCCGCCCTTCCAAACGGCCGAATTCGATATTATGTACAA
The DNA here is from genome assembly GCA_028278545.1 of Anaerolineales bacterium. GTDB lineage: Bacteria > Chloroflexota > Anaerolineae > Anaerolineales > UBA11858 > NIOZ-UU35. The sequence goes on along the minus strand of JANQED010000150.1, from coordinate 25,706 downwards.
TGAAGGCATCTCCAAAATTGGTGATATCGTTGATCTGGGCACTGAGTTTGAGATCATCACCAAGCGCGGCTCGTTCTACTCCTATAACGATCTACGATTGGCTCAAGGGCGGGAGAACGCCAAGGAGTTCTTGCGTGAGAACCCTGATCTGTTAGCAGAGATCGAGGATCTCATCCGGCAAGAGGCCATGGGCGATGAACTGCCCCCTGGCTCGGAAGATGATGTTCTTGAAGAATAGACTTTGATGCGGCAATCTCGGTTGTTGATCTTCATATTCATCCTTATGGCACTGACCGCTTGTGCTGGTCAGGAGCAGGTCACTACACCGACGGCTACCGTTTACCTGCCTCCTACCGCTGATCCATTGGCTACCCAACTCCAGGAAACTGCCGGTGCCAGGCTCACTGCACAGAGTTTGCCCACGCAGACCCCAGCCTGTACGAATGGGCTTGAATTCGTCGAAGATGTGACTATTGAAGATGGCTCTGCGGTCTCCCCTGGTCAGCAATTGGATAAACGCTGGAAGGTGCTCAATGCCGGTTCCTGTAATTGGGGTTTGGAGTATGAAGTGCAGTTGATCGCCGGGCCTGCCATGGATGCGCCCATCACTCAGGCCCTTTTCCCTGCTCTGAGCGGAACGGAAGCGGAAATCCGCATCGTGTTTATCGCCCCCGAAGAGCCAGGCTCGTATCGCAGCGCCTGGCAGGCCTTCGATCCGCATGGCGACCCCTTCGGCGACCCGTTTTTCATCGATATTGTGGTGACGGAAGAATAGGGGAGACTCCCGGTTTTTTCGATTACAATCAGGGTGGAGGTGAAGGATGTCCGAACTCAGTCCCAGCGCCCGGCGAGTGCAGGAAGCCCTGGATCAACTTGGTTTGGTGCTACAGGTTGTCGAGCTGCCCGGTAGCACTCGCACTGCGGTTGATGCGGCCCAGGCGATTGGCTGCACGGTGGCTCAGATCGCCAAATCACTGATCTTCAGAGCCAAGGAAACCAACCGTCCGGTGCTGGTCATTGCCAGCGGGGTCAACCGGGTCAATGAGAAGACGATTGCTTCCTTGTTGGGGGAAAAGATTGGCAAAGCCGATGCAGATTTCGTCCGCCGACGGACGGGATTTGTGATCGGCGGCGTGCCGCCGGTGGGGCATATCGAGCGAGTAGAGACGTTTATCGATGAAGATTTAATGGGATATGAGGGGATTTGGGCTGCTGCTGGCACACCTCATGCAGTGTTCCGTTTAACCCCCGATGATTTAGTCAAAGCAACAGGGGGAATGGTGGTCTCTATCCATTAGGAAGCGTTCGTACACGACGATGCGGCGTCTTTATTTCCTTCTCTTAGGGGTGGGTGTCATCTTGAGTTTGGCGGTGGCCCTGAACGTCCTGTTTCGCAAAGGGGTACAGGTGCGTGCGTTGGGAGGATATTCTGATGCCAGGCAAGAGGTTGTTATCCCCTCTCTGACCGCCTCCTTTGAAGAAGAAACTGACCTCATACAGAATTTCCCTTCGGCAACCCCTTTTCAACCGGTTACCTATACCCCCACAGCCACATTTACCCCTACGCCTACCGTTACACCCTCACCCACGCTGACCTTTACCGCCACGGCTACCCCAACCCTGACCCTAACGCCCACCCTGCCCTCATCGGCTTCCATCCAGGGCATTTCAGGGCGCTGGCCGGCTTACTCGCTGGATTGTGAGTCACGCTCGGCGGTGGACTGGGCGGCTTTTTTCGGCGTTAAAATTGATGAGCTGACTTTTTTCAACGCTTTGCCCGCTTCTGATAACCCGGATAAGGGTTTTGTGGGCAACGTGCATGGTGCCTGGGGACAAATTCCGCCCTATGATTACGGCGTGCATGCCAAACCCGTCGCCAAGCTGTTGCGCGCATACGGGTTGGAGGCCGATGCCGTGCATGGCTTCAATTGGGGGTCGCTGCGAGCGGAGATCGCTGCTGGCGAACCGGCCATCGTTTGGGTGGTGGGCAGGGTGGCGCGCGGGACACCCGTCCCCTATATCTCTTCCGATGGGCACCAGACCACCGTGGTGCGTTTCCAGCACACTGTCATCCTGATTGGCTACGATCAGCATACCGTCACTGTGTTGGATGGGGATTGGGTCTATCAGCGTTCGGTGGAAGATTTCCTTGATTCATGGGCGGCATTAGGGAATATGGCGGTGATTTGGGATGACTAGGATTGCCCAGTGGCGCACCTCCGCGGCGAACGATGCAGATCGAGTGAGGGGGGATAAGCGTCTATTGACTTTGGAGGTGGCTCTGGTTTTTTGCCTGATCCTGCTCGTAGGCTTTATCCTGATGATTACGAGGGGCTTCTCGACGGGGGATGATGCCTATACCGCCGTCAGTGCCGCCGAAACTGCTTCCACGTCCACCCGTTTCCCCACATCGACACCCCTGCCAACTCAGATGGCTGTCAAAATGGTCACACCATCCCCTGCGGTTGCTGCTGCCCGCATGGTTTACCTCGCCGCTTCCCCGACTGCATCCAATACACCCGTCCCCGTGCCGACTCGTTTTGTCTCTCCAACAGCTGGGAGCAGCGCGTTCATCGATAGCGTTGTGGGTCATTCACAGTCGCTGCCGTTGAGTTGTGAAGCCAGTGCGGCGGTGGACTGGGCGGCTTATTTCGGCGTCCAGATCGATGAATTGGATTTTCAAAGCCGTTTGCCCCTCTCCGACAACCCGGAGAAAGGATTCGTGGGGGATGTGGAGGGTTCCTGGGGGCAAATTCCCCCTTCACCCTATGGTGTTCATGCCCAACCGGTAGCGTTGTTGCTGCGGTCCTACGGGCTGCCTGCGCAGGCCGTATCTCACTTGAGCTGGGAGACGCTGCAAGGTGAGATCAATGCCGGGCATCCCGTGATCGTTTGGGTTGTGGGCCATGTGGTGCGCGGCACGCCCGTACCATATATTTCCTCTGGTGGTCAGCGCACGACCGTAGCCCGCTTCGAGCATACTGTGATGGTGATCGGTTACACTGACCAAACGGTTACCATCTTGGACGGCGAGCGGGTGTATTCTCGCTCGAAAGATTATTTTCTGGATTCCTGGGGGGTGTTGGGCAAGATGGCGATCCTCTGGCGGCCTTGAAGATTACTAATCTTACAGGGGTTGTTGCGGATTGCCGGGGCTTTTATAGAGTCGAAATAGACAGGCAATGTTACCGCTGAGGCCGCTGGGGACGCAGAGAGAATCTAAAATAATCTCCGCGGACGCTGCATACTCAGCGATCAGTATATGGTTTCGCGCGGCTTTAAGGAAGCTAATGTGACCGGGTAAGTGCGTATATCACCTGGGAACTTTCTGCTATAATGAAAGCAGTTTTTCAAGACTGGGAATAGGAAAGTACTATGAAACGAAAATGGGCAGTCGGGGTTGGGGTATTCCAAATTGGGATGCTGATTGGTATTGTGTCCGTCATCGCTGACTATATTGGGTTCGGCGGGCCTTATATCATGTTTGGCCCCAAGCAGATCGTCGGCACTGCTGTGGGCGTGATCATTGCTACGATCGGGCTTATTTATGCGCTGAGGGCAAGGCTATAATCACCCCTGCGGTTTTCTCCCAGGCGGGAAAAGCCCCATTGCAGTGTAAAAATCCACTCGGTTAAAAATCTAGTTCAGGGGTAATTTTGAATTGAGTCTCGTACAAAGTCGTGTACAGTCCACCCTGCGTCAGCAGTTTTTCGTGCGGGCCTTGCTCCACCAGGCGCCCTTCCTCCAATACCAGAATCTCATCAGCAGCCAGAATAGTAGAGAGTCGGTGGGCGATCACCAAGCTACTGCGCCCTTTCATCACCTGTAGCAAGGCCTGCTGGATCAACTCTTCCGAGAGCGAATCCAGGCTGGATGTGGCCTCGTCGAGCACCAGGATGCGCGGGTCGCGCAAAATTACCCTGGCGATGGCCATGCGCTGGCGTTCACCACCGCTCAACCGGTACCCTCGTTCGCCGACCAGCGTATCATAGCCGTCGGGCAGACTGACTATGAAGTCATGGATATTGGCCGCCCTTGCGGCGGCGATCATTTCTGCCTCGGTCGCATCTGGACGGGCATAGAGCAGGTTGGCCCGGATGGTATCGTAGAAAAGGTAAGTCTCTTGAGTGACCATGCCGATGTTGTCGGCCAGCGAGCCAAGGGTGGCTTCGCGGATATCCTGTCCGTCGATCAGCACGCGTCCGTGAGTCGGGTCATACAGACGAGGGATCATATAAGTGACGGTTGATTTACCTGCTCCGCTGGGGCCGACCAAGGCGACCAGCTGACCAGGCTCGATGACGAAGTTGATGTCTTTCAGCGCCCATTGGGGACGGGACTCACCTCCCTCTGGGGTGACACCTGAACCCTCGTCTGTTTTCCGTCTCCCGCGTTTGAGATGCGCCTCACTGCCTCCCCACCTGAATCGGGCAATCTCGTCCAACCCTATTTTCTCGTCTTTTCCCAAACCAGCATAGGCAAAAGACACGTTATCAAACTGGATTTGCCCCTTAGCCTGGGGCAATATCTTGGGATTTGCTACCTCGACGATCTCCACCGGGATATCGAGCACTTCAAAGACGCGCTCGAAGCTGACCATATTTTGGGCGAACTGAACCTGGGCGTTGGTCAGGTTCATCAGGGGCCCGTAAAGCTGGGTCAGATAGGTGCCGAAGGCCACGATGGTGCCGATGGTGAACTCGCCGCGCAATACCAGGTGCCCGCCGACCCAAAAGACCACCGCCGAACCCACCGCGCTGACCACGCCCAGGAGCATGAAGAACCAGTGCCCTACCACGGCCGATCTGACGCCGATATCGCGCACCTCGGCGCTATCCTGGCTGAAACGATTATATTCGCGCCGCTCGCGGCCAAAGAGTTTCACCAACAGCGCCCCGCTGACGTTGAGAGTCTCGTTCATGGTGGCGTTCATCTCGGCATTGTGCTCCATCGATTGGCGGCTGAGATCTCGCAGCACGCGACCGATGCGGCGGGCGGGGAGGATGAAGAGCGGCAGGATGGCCAATCCCAGCAGGGTCAACCGCCACTCCAGGGCCAGCATAATGCCCAGCGTGACGATCACGGAGACGAAGTTGGAGATGATCGTCACCAGGGTGTTGCTGATAGCCCGCTGCGCCCCGACGACGTCGTTGTTGAGGCGCGACATCAACTCCCCGGTGCGGGTTTGGGTGAAGAAACGCAGCGACATGCGCTGCATATGTGCGTACAGCGCCCGGCGCAGATCGTAGATCACGCCTTCGCCAATGGTGGCGTTGAGTTGCCGCTGCCAGACTCCGATCATGCCATTGAGGATCGGGATGGCGATCATCCCTAACGCCAGCCAGTTCAGACGGGTAAAATCCCTGTTGGGGATGGCGTTATCGATCAGGTCACGGTACAGCAGCGGTGAAATCAGGCTGATGCTTGAAATGAGGAGAATGGTAGCCAGCAGCCCTGCGACGCGCAGGCGGTAAGGCTCAGCGAAATCCCACACCCTCCAAAGTAATTCGCGGGTGATCTTGGGTTGATCTACTTCTTCATTGTGGCTGATGTAGGCCCACCAGCCGCCACCGTGCATTCCCATACTTCCTCCAGAAACTTGGAATGACTTCTCAGGTCTTTAGAAGGCCGTCCGAATCACGGCACGCCTGTGATCCGGGCAGCCTCACCGGTAGTTTGGACGTCATCCTCAAAGTGCGTCAATGATGTCGAGCTTCATAATCACTGCCGGGCGCCCTTGATATCGAGGCCGTTCGATGGGCTTCCAGCCGAGATGAGTGTAAAAGGCCTCATGACTGCGGGTGTAGAGGTAAAGCTGCCCGACTCCCAGCCGTCGGGCTTCCGAAACGGTATATTGCACGATTTGAGAACCGATTCCCTGACCGCGATAAGGCGGCTCGACAAAAACAGCGCCCAGCCAGTGTTCATATTGGGGATGTGTCTCCATCTCGCGGATTTTGATGCTGGCGCTTGCCACAAGCTGCCCGGCCATGAAACCAACCAGCGTGATGGGCACCGAATCCCGCTTCATTCTTCCGCGCAGGCGCTGCTCGACTCTCTCGATGGCGTTGGCGGGATCCCCACGCCCCCATTCCTCGTAGAACCACGACGCGAGAACGGGCATCAGATGGGGGTGATTGGCCAAATAGTCAAATTGGAGCTTCACGGTCAGTATAGTATAGGGGATATTCTCCCCTCGTCAAGCGAAAACCCGCCCTCTCAGGCGGGTTAGAAACCGAGGCATCTGTTCTCCCGGTGGGCACGATGCATTAGACCAGAATCGGGTCTGTTGGCTGGTTATTCTCGAATCTCCAGCAGTTCGACCTCAAAGATTATCGTTGCTCCTGGGGGGATTATCGCCCCGGCGCCAGCCTCACCGTAGCCTAATTCTGGGGGAACCACCAGTTGACGCCTCCCCCCGACCGCCATGGTCGCCAGCCCCTCCTCCCAGCCGGATATCACGCTTCCTTCGCCTAACACGAAGGAGAAGGGTTGGCCGCGCTCGATTGAACTATCGAACATCGTGCCGTCTTGCAACCAGCCGTGGTAGTGCACCACGACGGTTTGTCCGGTTTCGGGTGTAGGCCCATCCCCTTCTTCGAGATCATAATACTTCAATCCGCTCTCCGTAGTGACGTAATCTTCTTCGTTGACCTCGCTCATCTTGATGGGCGAGGTTTGCTCCATTAATTCGATTTCCATCACCAGAGTTGCGTTTGGTGGGATATCTCCGCCGCCGCTTTCACCGAGGGCTAGCTCCGGGGGGATCACCAGCAGGCGTTTCCCGCCCGGCTTCATGCCCACAACACCTTCGTTCCAGCCGGGGAAGACGATATCCATATTGCCCACGACAAAGGTAATCGGCTGGTTGTTCGAAGAGGAGACAATGAAGGTATCTTCGGGTTCCCCTTTGACCCAAATGGTGTAATGTGTAATGACCGTACTGCCTTCCTCAACTTCAACCCCCTCACCAAGCGTTATGTCGAAGAATTGCAAACCGCTCTCCGTGGTGCTCAGGTCATCCGCGGAGATATTGGTGGGCACTGGGGGGGGCTCTACCGATAGCAGTTCAACGTCCATGACGATTTGGGAATTGGGCGGGATGATGCCGTAACCCTCCTCGCCAAAGGCCAGTTCGGGCGGCAGCACCAGCTTGGCCGAGCCGCCAGCTTTCATCAGGCTGACACCTTCTTCCCAGCCAGGCAGCAACTGCTCTCTGCCCATGATTGCCGAGACTGGTTGACCTTGTTGGTGTGTGTTGACGATCTCTGTCCCATCTGGCAGGCTGCCGATGACGTTCATAAGGATGATATCCCCGGCTTGCGGGGTTGGGCCATCGCCGGCTTCCACTTCCAGGTATTGCAAGCCGCTCTCTGTGGTTAGCGCGTTTTCTAAGACAACCGGTTCCGGGGTGGCGGGCGCTGTTTGGGTGGGTTCCGGAGCGATTTCGGCGGTAGCTTCAGTGCTGGCGTTTTCTGTTTCACCTTCAAGCCCTACAACCAAACTGCTTTCTTCTGTGGTCTGAACGGTGGTTGGTTCTGTAGGCTGGCAGGAAGTTGCTGCGAAAGTGAGAATGGTGAGTGCCAAAGCCCACACAATCCATTTTGTTGGTTGTTTCACGTCATACTCCTATGTTAAATAAAACTCCAGGCCATCCGACCTGGATCATTGGGCCAGTCAAATGTAGCCGGATTGTATCATGTGCGAAGGGGCATAAGGGAACTTTTAGCAAACCCTAATGGTTCCAGGAGTTCCTGAAAAGATAACCGTGCTGCTCTATGATGTGGCAACACGGTTTTCAATGGTCTCGTTCTTCAGGACGGGATTTTGCCTTGTAACGGGCCGCGATTATGTCCCTTCCTGCCAGGAGTTGAGGTAAGCAATCTGCTCTTCCGTAAGCACATCGATCTCCACGCCCATCGATGCCAGCTTCAGGCGGGCGATCTCGGCGTCAATCTCTTCAGGGACGGGATAAACTGTCTTCTGGAGTTTATCGACGTTCTTGACCATGTACTCGGCACTGAGGGCCTGGTTGGCGAAGGACATATCCATCACGCTGGCCGGGTGTCCCTCGGCGGCGGCCAGGTTGATCAGGCGACCTTCTCCCAACAGATGGATCTGGCGGCCATCGGGCAGGTCGTACTGCTCGACGAAGGGCCGTACGAGTCGTTTCTCAGCAGCCATCTCTTCCAGGGCAGGGATGTTGATTTCCACGTTGAAGTGCCCGGAGTTCGAGACGATCGCGCCGTCTTTCATGGCCTCGAAGTGATGTTTGTCGATGACGTTGATATCCCCGGTTAGGGTGCAGAAGATATCGCCGATAGGAGCGGCTTCGATCATGGGCATCACCCGGAACCCATCCATGACCGCTTCCAGGGCTTTGAGGGGGTCTACCTCGGTGACGATCACGTTGGCGCCCATCCCCTTAGCGCGCATCGCCAGGCCGCGGGCGCACCAGCCGTAACCGCCGATCACGAAGGTTTTGCCGGCCAACAAGATGTTCGTCGCTCGGACGATGCCGTCAACGGTGGATTGGCCGGTTCCGTAGCGGTTGTCGAAGAAGTGTTTGGTCATGGCGTCGTTTACAGCCACAACGGGGAATTCCAGCGCGCCGTCAGCAGCCATTGCCTTCAAGCGGATGACCCCGGTAGTAGTCTCTTCGGTGCCCCCGATGACATGCTCAAGCATCTCGCGGCGGTCTTTGTGCAGGGTGCTGACCACGTCGGCGCCGTCATCCATGGTGATGTGGGGTTTGTGGTCCACAGCGGCGTTGATATGCTTGTAGTAAGTGAGGTTGTCTTCACCTTTGATGGCGTGCACGGGGATTTCATCGTGCATGACCAGCGAAGCGGCCACATCGTCTTGCGTGGAGAGCGGGTTGGAGGCCACCAAGACGGTTTCCGCGCCGCCGGCATGTAGGGTTTTCATCAGGTTGGCTGTTTCAGTCGTCACATGCAGGCAAGCTGACATACGGATGCCTTCAAAGGGGCGTTCCTTCTCGAAGCGGTCTTTGATCGAACGTAAAACAGGCATCTCTCGGTCGGCCCATTGAATGCGGCGGCGACCGCCTTCGGCCAGTTTAGGGTCTTTGATATCGTATTCCATTGCTTTCTCCAGTATGTTAGTTTGATCGTTGGTTAATTGGGTCGTGCGATAGTTTTACAGGGCCACCCAGCCGCGCAACTAACCAACGAGCACCTCCAGCACGCCGCCATCGTCGAAATGCTCCCGGAACCTGGTCACGAATTCTTCTGGTGTATAACGGTGCTCCTGCGTGCCGATGCTTTCCAGGCAGTATGTGGCGGCCAAAGCTCCAATTTTACCGCAAACGTCCCAGGTCAGGCCATGAGAATAGCCGGTCAGGAAGCCGCCTCGGAAGGCATCGCCTACCCCTGTGGGATCGGCGATCTTTTCCGGCGCTACCACGGGGGTGTGAAATTCATCCCCGTCAACATAGATGAAAGCACCCTCCCCGCCGCGCGTGATCACCGTAAAATGCCGCCCAGCCCAAATTTCAGTTTCGCTCATCCCGGTGTGTTTCTTGATCAGCTCGAATTCGTAATCATTGACCATCAAGGCGTGAGCGCCTTCCACACCTTTCCTTAGATCCGAACCCCTCATGCGGGGGATTTGCTGGCTGGGGTCATACAGGTAAGGGATGCCCAATTCTTGACATTCCCGGGGGTATTTGACCATGGCGTCTGGGGAGTTGGGCGAGATCACCACCAGGTCGGGCCTGGCATCGAGATCGTGGAAGGAGAGTTCTCCGGCGCGATCCATAGCCCCTGGGTAAAAGCTGGCGATTTGGGCATTGGATTGGTCGGTATTGACGAAAAAGGAAGCGGTGAATTCGCCTGGGATCACTTTCATCAGGGTTGTATCGACGCCAACGCCTTCCAGGAATGCCCGGTATTCGCTGAAATCTTCCCCCACGGTGGCCATCACCCTCGGTTTGCCGCCCAAAAGTGCCAGCGTATAAGCGATATTGGGAGAGATGCCCCCCCGTCGGCGGACCATCGAATCAACCAGGAAGGATAAGCTGATTGAATCGAGCTTATCCGGCAGGAAGTAGTCCTTGAACAGGCCGGGAAAAGTCATCAGGTAGTCGAAAGCGACTGAACCGGTGAGTACAATGTCCATAATGTTGCGTCACACGTCCGGCGTCAGGACGTTGTGACGTTTACCGCCTTTCGCAAATTATCGGTATAGGGGGGATAGACGACGCCGTTTTCTGTGACGATACCCGTAACGAGCCGATTTGGTGTGATGTCGAAGGCAGGATTCCGGGCGGACGCGCCCTTTGGGGAGACCTGGCGTCCTAAGAGGGTCAGATCCAGGACTTCAGCGGGGTCGCGCTCCTCGATGGGGATCATCTCCCCGGACGCCAGCGATAGATCGATGGTCGAAGTAGGCACCACCGCGTAGAAGGGCACATCATTGTCATGGGCGGCGAGCGCCAACATATAAGTGCCGATCTTGTTGGCAACATCGCCATTGGCGGCTGTCCGATCCGAGCCGACAAAGGCCTTCTGCACCTGGTCGCTGCTCAGGAACGATCCGGCGGCGTTGTCGCTGATGATGTCGAAGGGTACACCGTATTGGGTCAGTTCCCAGGCTGTCAGCCGGGCGCCTTGCAGGCGCGGGCGGGTTTCATCCACCAGCACATGGATATTCTTGCCCTGCTCATGGGCCATGCGGATGACGCCAAGGGCGGTACCCCAGTCAACGGTCGCCAGTGCACCGGTGTTGCAGTGGTGGATGACTGTATCGCCATCATCGATCAGCGCCGCACCGTGTGCTGCCATGCGTTTGTTGATCTCGACATCTTCATCGGCGATCTTTTGCGCCTCGGCGAGAACCGCCTCTCGCAGGTCATCTGCGCCGCCTTGGATATCGGCGGTTGCGCCCAAGATGCGGTCCAATGCCCAGGCCAGATTCACCGCGGTGGGGCGGGCTTCTTTTAAATAGTCGGATGCGGCGATGAGATCGGCGCGCAGATTCGCGGCGTCTTTGGCCGCGGATTGCTGGGCGGCCAATGCCAAACCAAATGCGGCCGCGGCGCCGATAGCCGGCGCACCGCGCACCACCATGTCGGTGATGGCCTGGGCGACCTCCTGGTAGTCATCGAATACGGCTACTTTGAACTCCCCCGGCAGCAGCCGCTGGTCGATCATCTGAAATTGGGAGGTGGCGTAATTCCATTCTACGGTTCTCATGGGGAATCCTTTGGTATTAGCGATCGTAAATGGATTGGAAGTTGGTCATTTCTTCTTCTGCGGAAATATTGGCATCAAAGTTATCGCCTACCAAGTATTTTATCCGATCTTCGCGAATTGATTTATTGTTTGTCCATAAGATTGCTGTCGAAGAATTCCAGAACACTATCCCACGAGTCTACACATGCAAAAGCATCATCTCTTGCATTACCACCAATCGTTATCAATTGACCTGTGGATAGCTGATAGTACTGATTTTTCGTTGTAGGCCAATATGGTGGGAAGATCCCATGACCAGCCCCATCATAACTTAGGTGTTGATAAGAATATGGATGATTTCTATTCCTAAGTCTCTCTATAACCAGTTCCGACAAGAGAGCTGAAGGCCACATTTGGTCGTCTCGGCCTGAGATGAGCAAGACTGGGCCTTGGATATTTTCCACAGGGATGGTGACATCATCAATAGCATCAACTTTGTGGTAGCTATCGCGATACAAGTGAGCATAGGCTATTGGGGCGACATTCAGAGTTTGCTCGGTTATGTGAATCTGGAAATCACCAAAAGCAAATGGAATATATGGAATTGGCGCCCCTTTGTACAACCATGCTGGTTGCGATTCCCAACTTTTGCTGTCTATTCCCTGAAATACGACACCACTAGGCACATAAGCTACTACGGCCTTGATGTCTGAGTAAAATGACCCCAGTAATAATGCCAGTTCACCGCCCCGTGAAGCTCCTACAATGCCTATTTTTTCGCCGTCAATACTGTCGTGTGCTTGTAGCCAGGCAATCGCGTCTCCGAAATATTCCACCGAGACATTCAGTAAATCACCTGGATGGGGTGTCCCTCTGAAATAGTAGAGCGCCAAGGTGGCATATCCGTGTGAGGCGAAGAGTGCGGCTTTGCTTTCTCCAATCGAGTCAACTGATTCACTCAAAACAATGATCACTGGATATTCGGTTTCATCTGCTGAGGGAAGAAATAGTGTTCCGATAAGCCCATTTTCACGTACAGGTTGCCTAACGACTTTGGGATCAACCAATAATCGTTCGATTTGCGCAATTGCTAGCGTTGCGTCATCGTTCTTTGCAATGAACTCAATATTGATTGGGTCAAGGGGTGCTCTGGAAAATGATGCATCGATATCGCGCCGTTCTTCCATGGACCAGAATAACCCCATCCCATCAATATCATGATATGTTCCAGTAAGTGGAATTTGGGAACCGACTTCTATTTGTCCGTTTTGATCCACTGAGAACGTGGCCCATGATTCCCATACTTCGTTTGATGTATAGCGCATACGTGCTTGGATGGTTACGTTCTCGCCGGGATTAAAGTTCGATAGCACAATTTGAACGGGCTGATCCATTAATGCACTGTTTGGCTTTACTTCAATAACAGGATCATAACCATTGGTGGCAGCGTCGCTGCCATCTGCTGCTATGCAGCCAACCAGCATGAAAGCAAAGACCAGACTAATAGGAAGCAGAAAGATGGATTTTCTTTGGGAAAGCATGATGATCTTGCTCGCTCCGCCCAGCATTGTGCATTGCTGAGTTTAACAAGGACTATTCTGCTGCAATGTCCTTTGGTGGAAAACACACTGTCAGCAGTTCGAGCAGAGTGATATACCCCTTCACATGATAGTGCTCATCCACTACGGGCAGACCCGTCAGGCCTTTTTTCTTCATGCGTTGATAGGTCTCCTCGAGGGTGGCATCCAGCATGGCGTAAACGGGATCGCTCATGATATCTGCGGCTACAAGTTGTTGATCTGGCTGGGCAAACTTCAGGGCTTTGTCATAGTCATCAGGATCGTTGATATAGGCCTCTGGCACGACGGGTGCCATCATCACCTCAGCGATGGCGGCGATATCCAGGATGCCCATCAGCCGGTTCTCGGTGTTGACCACGCAAGCGCTGGACACATTTGGGGTTTCGAGCAGCTTGGTCAACAGGGCCTCAATGGGCGTGTCAACGGCCACGACGACCGGTTCAAGAGAAAGCTGTTGGATGATCTTGGAAACCTGGATGCCTCTTTGGCGGGACCAATCTGTGAGTGCATTCTTGCCGTAGGCCTCCTTGATGTCTTCCTGGAACCATTTCAACAGGTTGGCTGGTTCCTTCTTGGTAGTGGGTTCAGGCTCCTCTGCGGGTTGGGAGGCACGCCATTTTTGCACCCCAAGCACATCTTCAATCGGGAAGGTGAACAGGATGCCACTGCGCGGGCTGTCAAATCCTTTGACGACCCTATCGGCCTCGGAGATAGCTCTTTCGAGGATCCCGGCTTTGTCGATGAGACTCATCACCGTACGCTGGCCGGGTTCTTCTTGAGCGAACATGTTAATCAAGGCGCTTATGCCCCCGCGCCGGGCATGTTTCTGAGCTTGATATCCCCCCATGCTGGGGAGGATGGTCGCGCCTGGAACCCCGGCGCGATCCCAGGCCTTGAGCAGCTTAGGGAGTAAATCCGGGTTGTGCAAGATGACGATCAGCGCGGTGGTTGGAGGGCTGTTTTTAGCCATAAGTGCCTCGTTATCGAATCTATAAGAACCGTATCAATAACCAGATATTGGCCAACCCAACAGTGATCAGCAAAGCCGGGAGACCTTTCTTCAAGAAGTAGGTGTATGAGATCGGGTAGCCAGCGCCTTCGGCGATGCCGGCTGTGACCATGTTTGCCGAAGCACCGATCAACGAGCCGTTGCCGCCCATCGCAGAGCCGACCGATAAGCAGAAGAACAGGGCTTTGCTCTCTGCGCCGGGAACTGTGGCAGTGAGGAAGCCGACCACTGGCAACATAGCCGCCGTAAAGGGGATATTGGCGATCACCATGGAAAGGATTGCCCCGATCCAGGTGACGCTCAGCATTGCCAGCATCAGGCTGCTGCCGACCAGACGCCCGATGAGGCCGGCAATGATGCTGATAAGCCCTACTTCCTGTATGGCCCCGACGACGATGAACAGCGATATGAAGAAAACCAGCGTGGTCCAGTCAACAGCTTCGATCATTTTTTCGATATTTGGCCTGATCCAGACCATCAGGGCGGTGGCGCCAATCAGGGCGGTTACGGCAGGCAGCAGATGGATTTGCTCACCGAAGATGAACATCAACAGCATGCCAGCCCCAACCCAGCCAGCTTTTTTGAGATTCTCTGGATCGGTGATTTGACCGCGTTCGGCCAGTTTTTTCATCAGGTCGTCTGAGGCGCTGCGGGCTACGGCGAGGTCTTTCCGATAGATCAGCGCGCAGTAGACCACTAATCCCACAAAAGCCATCAGCACGCCGGGAGTCAGGTTTTGCAAGAAATCATTGAAGGAGATATCCCCGTATGAACCGATCAAGATATTCGTAGGTGTGCCCACCAGCGTGCTGACGCCGATGACATTGGATGCCATCACTTCGGGAATGAGGAGAGCCAGGGGATTAATGCCTGTTGAGATGGCGATTTGCACTGTGATAGGGGTCATCAGCAGCATGGTGGTGACGTTGTCCAGGAAAGCTGAGGCGATTCCAGTGATCAACATCAGAATGGGAAGCAGCAGCCACATGCGCCCACCCGAGGTGCGGTAGGCGAAGAACGCCAGCCATTGAAAAATGCCCGAGTGTTCTACCACGGCGATGACGATCATCATGCCCATGATCAGAAAGATCACATTCCAGTCGATATAGAGTAGTGAGCGAGCGAAATCGAAGATATACAGTTCTTTATAGAACGGGTGCCCAAGGTAACTGACTAAATAGAGCACCACCACACCGACCAAAGCGGCCAGGGTGTTATGCAAAAAGCCTGTCGCAATCAGCGCTAAAACTAAGATGAAGATGGATGTGGCAATCCAAAAGGCAGGGCTGATGTGCCGCTCCAGGATGGTATCGGCGATGACGATGGCCTCTCCTATGCGCAGATTTTGCATCTCTTCGGCAGGGACTTCGATGCTGACACCCCCAAAGTGAGCGCGCTCGATGTGGAGAGTCAGCGTCGCTGGAATCTGATTGGGCACGGGCAGCGAATAACGTCCATCTGCCTGAGATAGTCCCTCGGCGAGCGTCTGCTCTCCCTCGATCAAGCTGATTTTCGCTCCCTCCACAGGTTGGTTCTGGCTATCGAAGATAGCCCCTGTGATCCAAGGTGCATCAGCGCTTGTTTGGGCCTGTGAGCGGCGAATCGGCAACAAGAAGGCCAGTCCGATGCCAACCAATAACGCCAGGATGAAAGATCGTCGGGTTGTCGCTTTCATGATTTGTGTTTATTCACTTTTCCCCTCGGCCAGGACGACTTTTGCCCCGCTCTCTTGTTCGATACGTTGGCCGAATGCGCTCAGGCGTTCGTGGGTGAATACGTTTTGGTCCTTCTGGTTTTTGGGTTGCCCGAGGACGACATAATCCGCTTCGACTTCCTGACATAACTGGATGATTTCATCGAGGACCTGGCCGTCCCGGATCACCCCTTCTGCCGATACGCCTCGGGCTTGGGCCTGGGCTTGGGCTGCCGATAAAATGAATTCTCCCATCTCGTGCAGCTCTTCAACGAGTGCATTGGTCCGGCTGATCGATGTGCGGGTGAGGAACTGTAAATTGATTACATAGAGAAAGAAAAGAGGAATTTCATTTTCCGCGGCTACCGTAATAGCTTTTTCGATGGTCGGCTGGCTGGCTGGCCCGCCTCGGATGGCACAGACGATTCCGGACATGAGCAACACTCCTCATGATTGATTTTGTGAGCTGTGATGTTCGTGCAGACCTAATCATACCGTATTTCAATCTCAGTTATGCGCGATTCGCTTTAATTATTCCCACAACCCCTATAAAATAATGGTGTACTTGCTATAAACTTCAGTCGTTGGGGGTAGGTGTGAGCGTGGGCGTATCGAGAGGTTCTTCCGGCAGCCCTTGAACGAGCAGACTCCAGGCGCCTTCGAGTTGATCCGCGGCCCCGACAGGTGAATCGGGCAAGACCCGCAGGGCTTCCCCTAAATGGGCCGTGATCCGTTCGAGAGCCGATTTCTGGTGGTCAGGGACCTCAGCCCCCAGGGTGGTCAGCACTTCGAGTCCCGCTTGAATATTGGCTTCAGCCTCCCCTAAATTGCCTTGTGAGAGGAAAAATCGCGCTCGCGTCAAAAATTCCATGCTTCGGAGCAACTGAAGCTCTTCATGCAGGCTGACCAACAATAGGCTTTCCTCCTGGTCACCTTCACCCAGGGATTGGATTTGCTGGTCATAAGCGTCAACGGTGGTTGTCAGATCGTCCAACGCGGTCTGGAGCGCTTCCAGGCCGGACTGCGTTTGCGTCAGTGCCGTGGGCAGCGGTTCCAGTGTGGCCAGAGCTGCTGCTTGGGTCGCCTGTACGCTTTCAACCGTAGCCAATTGAGTTTCCAGCCTGCGGATGGTTTCCTGGTCAGAATCATCCTGGATTTCAAGATCAGTCAGCCGCTCTTGTAGGGCTTCAATGCGCGTGCTCAGCAGTTCCAGTTCTTGGACCTGGCGGGCTTCGAGATCGTCTAGTCGCAGGGTGTTATCCTCAACGGGCTGCACGTAGCGTTGGTACAACCATGGAACACCCGTAACAGTTGCGTAGTAAATCCCGGCACCCAGGCCCACTGCCAGGATAAGCACAAGCAACAGACGCATCAGGAAACCGATAAAACCGATCATCCACTGCCCAAAGGCTGGGGTCGATCCCGGTGTGCTCATGGTATCTCCTCGCGTCCATCTGGTTTGATTTCAGGGGCATCTTCGTCCCCTGTCGAGGTGTTCGGAGAGGGTTGTTCCCTTGCCTGTTGATTCTGATCCCTGTGCATCAGCCAGGCGAGTTGATCTTCCATCGTAACCTGCTGCAGGCTTAGTCCGATGCGTTGTTGCTCTGGTTGGATGCTGGTGATGCGTACGAGCAGCTTATCCCCAGGTTTGGCTGCCTCCGGTGACGTAATCAGGCCGCCGTTGGTGAATTCACTCTCATGGAGCAGCCCCTCAACCCCAGCCGCCAGTTCGAGGAAGATGCCGAAACTGCGCACTGTGGTGACAACGCCTTCGACGAGGTTCCCGACCTTGTAGCGGCCTTCAATGGAATCCCAAGGGTTGGGCTGAAGGCTTTTTAGGCTCAGGCTTACGCGCTCGCGTTCCAGATTGATCTCCTGAACTTCAATAGTGACCTCATCGCCAACGCGCACCACCTCATCTGGGTGGTTTATGCGCTGCCACGATAACTCTGAGATATGGATCAACCCGTTGATGCCGCCGCCGACATCAACAAAGGCCCCAAATTTGACCAGATTGACCACCTGACCGGTGATCGTCTCTCCAACTCTCAAATCACCCAGAAGACGTGACGGTTGATCTTCATGACTCGGCTTGGCCGAGAAGATCAATCGGTTGCTTTCTTTGTCTGCTTCGATAACCAGCAGAGGCAGCCATGTGCCGATCTTCTGCTTCTTGATCTCGAAAGCCTGATCTTCACGCCGGTTGTGCTTTAGTTCGGGAATGTGTGAGTTTGGTATAAAGCCCCGCAGTTGACCGAACGAGGCGATAAGGCCGCCGCGATTCTGGTCGATGATTTCTAGCTCGATGATTTCACCGTTGTGGAGATAGCTTTCTGCGTTGGCCCAGTCTTCTTCCTCAAGGCCTACACTGAGAGGGGCAATGAAAGCAGTCTCCTCTCGATATATTTCTGCTGGTGTTTGGTATTCTTGGGGTGGGGTGGTTTCTACTGCCTGGGGTCTTTGCGTTTCGTCTGGGTTGTTTTCTGGATTGCTGGAGACTTGCATTTCTTCTAAAGGGTCGCTATTCATGCTGTTTACCGTAACTTTCTAATTCAGAGGCACACACAGCGATCTGACTTGCGCCCCCTGATTTTGTGAAGATACTATGTTTGAAACGAATAAGATTGTCAGGGGGCAGGTATCGGAGTGCTATTGTGAGACCTGCCCCTCAAATCGAAAGCAGATGTCGTTAACGTTTATGAGGTGGTCGAACTCGTTGGGACAGGCCCTAAGAAATCCTGCAATTTGCGTCGCACACCAGGGCGGCGCAGCCTGCGCAAAGCCTGCGCCTCGATCTGGCGGACGCGTTCCCGCGAAACCCCAACTTTGTTGCCGACTTCTTGTAGTGTGTGGCTCTTTCCGTCAGGGATGCCATATCTGAGCCGCAGAATCCGTGCTTCCCTCGCGGGTAGCTCCTCCATGACCTGTTCCAATTGCTCACGCAGGATTTGGTGCGTCGTTGTCTCATCTGGTGAGGGGGTTTCGCCGTCCTCGATGAAATCGCCTAAGACGGCGTCGCCCTCGATCGTGGTGGGCATCTCAAGGGAGAGGGGCCTGCGCGCCACCTGGAACATGTAGCGGACTTTGTCAGGAGAAATCTGGAGTTCTTTGGCAAGTTCGTCGACAGTGGGGTCACGTTCGAGGTCTTGCTTTAGTTTGTGCTGTGTGCGGAAAAGGCGTGAGATTTGGTCGCCCATATGAACGGGGATGCGGATGGTTCGTCCTTGATCTGCAATGGCGCGCGTTACCGCCTGACGAATCCACCAGGTCGCATATGTGCTGAACTTATAACCACGCTTGTAATCGAATTTTTTGGCGGCCCTCATCAATCCGATATTGCCCTCCTGGATCAAATCGATGAAAGGCACCCCCCGGCCCATGTGCTTTTTAGCCACGCTGATCACCAGCCTGGTGTTGGCCGTGATCAGGTGCTCCACGGCCTCCCATTCTCCGCGAATGTCTTGGTGAAGTTTAAAACGTTGGTCTTGAGAGAGGTTCCCTAGGGCCAATTTCTTGCGGGCTTTGCGCCCACGTTCAATTTGCTTCGCTAAGTTGAGTTCCTGATCAGCAGTCAGTAGAGGAACGTGAGCTGCGTCTTTGAAGTATAGACCAAGCAGGTCTTTGGTATCGATATTCGCCAGACGGTTTTCCTGAGTGACGCGGCGTTCCTTCTCTTCCTGAGCATCATCTCTTAAATCTGCTTCGCTAACGTCAGCCCCATCGTCCTCCACATAGGGAATTTGCGCGTTCAACAGAGCCGCAAACACTTCCTCGAGTTGGCTGACATCTTGTTCGGCGTCAGGGAAATGCCCCAGGATATCGTCATAGCTGACGAACCCTTGCTGGCGTCCTAATTCGACTAATTTCCCAAGAGCAGAATATTGGCTATCGCCGTCTTCCAGCGAATCTAGTAGTTGATCGTTGATTTTAGTAATCATAAATGACGGATATCAACCCGGGAGGTTACTGCGGGGTATATTTCTTATGGCGGTAGACAATCCGCCCCCGAGCCATGTCGTAAGGAGACATTTCGATGGTGACCCGGTCACCAAGTAGAACGCGGATATAGTACTTTCGCATCTTACCTGATAAGTAAGCGATGATCTCGTGCCCGTTGTCCAGTTCGACCTTGAATTGTGTACCCGGTAAGGCTTCAATAATTGTGCCGTCTATTCTAATTTTGTCTTCTGCTTTTGCCATAGAACCTCTTTGACATACGCATCTCGGTTACATTGTCGCCAGCGCTGTTGGATAGTACTAAAAGCGCTTGGTTTCACTCTTTCCTTGATGGAAACAGCTTTCTAATGACACCAATCGTAATTGCTTTTCGATTTCATCAGGCCGTATGTAACCTCGACCGAGTTGCGTCACTCCTTTCTCTAAGATAAAATTCACCTTATTGGCAGTGTACAACCCCGCCAATCGTCTTGCACAGCTTCACATCATCTCCGCGGTGTTGTCGAGCGCGAAGATATCTTGTAGTTGTCACTGGGTTTACGAGATGTTCTCTGAAGGCAGATAAACGAAAACCCGGCCAACGTCTACGGACGCAAACCGAGTGCTGTGTGCTGAACCTGAGACTTGGTGTCTTCAAAGATATGGCGGGTTGGAAACCTCCACGTCCTGAAACGAAGTAAGCTGCTTGAGATATCGATAACTATCTGCAAGCGATTGGCAGCCCGTAAACCAGTTGATTATACCATATAACATAGCGGCCTTGATGTCAAGCGCGTTTCGGCGATTCTTTAAGAGCCGTGCAATCTTAAGAGCGATTCGATCTTCGCATTTTGTGCCCCGGAGAAACCAAAATCCCTTTATGTACCGAAAAGCGACCCTTTTTCTTCTCATCGTTGGTGTCTTAGGGGCGTGTAATCTTCCAGGCAGCGCCCCAACTGCACCCACAGATACACAGGCACCCGAAACGCCAATCTCTGCTTCCGCTGTTCCTCAGGCTACCTTGGCACCGCCTTCCACCCCTTTGCCTACCCCCCAAAAGCTTGTCAGTGTCGAAGAAGGTGACCAGGCTGTGTTCTATGGGGACTGGGAAGCTGCTTTGGATGCTTATGCCGCTGTGCTTGCGAATAATGCCGATCTGGAATTACGCAGCGCCGCGCTGCTTGGGCTTGGGCGCACTTATTACCTTTTGGGAGATTATGAACTCTCACTGCAATCTCTACAGACTTTGGTCAATGAGTATCCAGAATCTGCTCATGTGCCTGGGGCTTATATCGCCCTGGCGCAAACCTATCAGGAGATGGCTCTCTTCGGCGAAGTTGCTGAAGCCTATGCAGCTTATTTGGGATTACGTCCGGGCATCATTGACTCCTACGTACAGGATTGGCGTGGTGATGCTTTGGTCGCCGCGGGTGACATGCCGGCGGCTATCGATGCCTATCAGGCCGCTCTTGCCGTTCCGCGTGTCGGAGATACCCTGCCCATCGAGATCAAAACCGCCAACGTCTATGCTGCCCTGGGAGATCACAACACCGCGCTGGTGGCGTATCAAGATATTTTCAGCCGCACAAATAATGATTTTACGAAAGCCTATCTTGATTACTTGATGGGGCAGTCTTACACCGCCCTGGGGCAAATGGATCAGGCTTATAAAATCTATCTCGAGGCTGTCGAAAATTATCCTCTCTCTTATGATGCGTATCAGGCCCTGATCATTTTGGTCGAAGCCAATTACCCTGTAAGCGAGTTCGGCCGCGGCCTGGTGGATTATTATGCTGGCCAGTACAGCCTGTCGATTGCCGCATTTGATCGCTATCTCAGCCAGTCAGATGAAGATGCAGCTACAGCGCATTATTATCGCGGGTTGGCCTTTCGAGCCTTGGGCGATCCTGAAACCGCAATTGCCATCTGGGATGAGGTCATTCAAAAATATCCAGAGGCAAACCGTTGGGATGATGCCTGGGAGCAAAAGGCCTATACTCAATGGGCCTATCTAGAGCAATTCGATCCTGCCGAAGAGACGCTGGTGGATTTTGTAGATCAGAATCCCTGGCATCCGCGCGCCGCCGAGTTTTTGTTTGATGCCGGGCGCGTGGCTGAGCGTGACCGGGATTTGAGCGGGGCTGCCGCTATTTGGGAGCGGGTTGCCTCCGAATATCCCTCCAATGAATATGTGCCCAGGGCATTGTTCTTATCGGCGATATCCTATTACCGGGTGGGTGATTTCGATTCTGCGCTGGCAGTGTTCCAACGTTATTCGAACGCTTCATCTGGATCAGGAGAACAGGCCGCGGCGCAGTTCTGGATTGGGAAAACCTATCAAGCTCTAGGAGATGAAAGCTCTGCTGATGCGGCTTTCAATCGGGCGGTCAGTGAAGACCCTACCGGGTATTACAGTGAACGCGCCCGGGATATTTTATTGGGCAACGAGCCGTTCACGCCGCCGCTGGTCTATGATTTGGGCTTCGATCCCGAATCCGAGCGCGCGGAGGCTGAATATTGGATGCGGGACGTATTTGGCATCCCTGAAGGTGTCGATCTCTCTGGGCCGGGGCCGCTTTACAACGACCCCCGGATGATCCGGGGAACCGAATTGTGGAGCCTGGGCCTGTACGAGCAGGCTCGCCTGGAATTCGAATCCTTGTGGCAGGATATCCGTGTGAACCCTATGGATAACTATCGCCTGGCGAATTATCTGGTTGAGTTGGGGTTCTATCGCAC
This sequence comes from Anaerolineales bacterium, assembly GCA_028278545.1. Taxonomy (GTDB): domain Bacteria; phylum Chloroflexota; class Anaerolineae; order Anaerolineales; family UBA11858; genus NIOZ-UU35. Next base: position 3,554 of record JANQED010000150.1, on the reverse strand, counting down.
AGCGGTCTTCGCCGCCCGTGAGGTCCTCAACCTGAATCAAATGGACGATGCCGCCACCATGAGCGCACCGATCTATTTTAATCATTTGCGCTTTGGCAGTTATTATCGTGATTTAGTGGTCCCGGTTTCCCAGGCGTACGGTTTTCATCCGCTATTCTTGTTTAGCGTGATGCGCCATGAGAGTCTGTTCGCCAGTCGGGTTCAATCCTCGGCCGGCGCCCGCGGGTTGATGCAGATTATCCCCAGCACGGGAGCGAGTATTGCTGCTCAAGCGGGATGGCCGGAGAACTACACGGCAGATGACCTGTATCGCCCGAAAGTGAGCATCACCTTTGGGGCGGATTACCTCAGCGACCAGCGCGATTACTTTGATGGTGATCTCTATGTTGCCCTGGCAGCCTATAATGGTGGTCCAGGCAATGCGGCGATATGGAAAGAGTTGGCCGGAGAAGACCCTGATCTATTTCTGGAGGTCATTCGCTTCGGCGAGACGCGCGCCTACATCCGGGGGATTTATGAGATTTTCACGATCTATCGAAATCTATACGACCGTACGCCATAGAGAGAATAAGCCGGGCATTTTGGGGGCGGTGCCAACTCAAATGAGTCTAGTAAATCGCCCCCACGTCAACATGAATAGCTCCTCTCTATTGAGTTGTGAATGGCCCACAAATCTCGGTGTGGAGAGGCGATGTCGGATTGAAAACAATCGGATAACTTCAGGAAACTGCTAAACAACCAAAGACCCGCTTACGGGCGTTCGGCCAAAGTTAGATCGACCTCTATTTGCTCGTTTTGGCGTAGAACAGTGAGGACAACGGTATCACCGGGGATGGTGTGCAGGATGAGGTAGGAGATCAGATCGTTGAAGTTGCGCACTTCGTTGCCATCGATACCGATGATCAGATCACCGCCTGCTGGGATGAAGGGGAGGCCGCTCTCCTCAGTGCCGCCTCGTAGTCCAGCTCTCGATGCCGGGCTATTGGGCGATACATCACTGATATAAACCCCCGTTGATTGGGGCAGACCGAGCGCCTCTTGTTGGAATAGACTGAGATCCCCTCCTGGAGGGCTGCCGATCCCGATGAAGGGATAATCGTAGTGCCCTTCGGCGATGAGATGGGGCACCACTCGCTTGACGATATTGATGGGGATGGTGAACCCGATTCCTGAGTTGACGGGCTGACCAGATATGTCGAAACTGGCACTCTGAATGGCGACATTGACACCGATAACCTCGCCGTCCAGGTTGAGCAGCGGGCCTCCTGAGTTGCCGGGGTTGATCGCGGCGTCGGTTTGGATGATGCCGCCGGCGGTGTAGTATGAATTGCCACCTGGGGCTTCGTGGAGGGAGGGCAGTGTGCGCCCCAGCGACGAGATCACGCCGGCTGTCATCGTTCCGTACAGGCCGTGGGGGTTGCCGATGGCAACAACGGTCTGTCCAACTAAAAGGGAGCCCGAATCGCCCAATGGAATGGGGAAAAGTTCCTCGGACGGCGCGTCTGCTTTGAGGACGGCGATGTCCGAATCGGCATCTGTACCGATAATCTCCCCCCGGGTTTTATAGCCGGAGGGGAAGTCGATCTCTAGCTCCGTAGCAGAGCGAACCACATGGAAGTTGGTGATGATATGGCCGTCGCTGTCGAGCACGAACCCTGAACCCAGGGAGTCTCCCCCCGTTACTTCATCAGAGAGCACCCGGATGGCTACCACGCCGGGGTTTACCCGTTGGTAAAGCGCTGTGAGCAGCTCCTCCTGCGTGAAGTTAATAGTTACAACTTCGGTTGTAGGCTCGATTGTGGGTACGATTGTCGTGGCTTGCGCTTCTGCGGTTGGAGGGGAAGGTGTGGATAAAGAAGCGACGCAAGCGATTGTCACCAGGGAAAGGATGATCAACATCAAAGCCAATAATCGGGATGTTCTTTTCATTGTGGAATTACCTCATTGTTGGTGAGAGTAAAAGGATATCGCTCCTCGTCATGAATCAGACCCCCAACACAGGGTCGTGCGCTCGGGCTGAACGAGTGCGAAAGGTGGGTATGCCTGAAGGGGGGCAATTTGAGGTTGGGTTGATCTTATTCGCTTGAGAGAGGATATCGGATCCTTTTATACTACGATTGTATTTGTAGCCGGTATCTTACGTCAAGCGGTTTTGCAGAATATTTAGATGTTTCTAACAATTGATGAGAGATTATGGCCATTTTCTTGTGTGATCACAGTGAGCAGTTCGCAGACGATCTGACCATCTCCCTCTTTTGCCGTAACCATGCTATTATATTGACATGAGCACCCCTTTGGAGCGCATCCTTGTCGTCGAGAGTGATCCTGAAGTTGGTGATTTGATCGCCCGGCAGGTACTGCGACCCTTAGGATACGGGGCAAAGGTGGTAACGAGTGCGCCAACGGCAATACAAGCAGCGCCCCGTTTTTCTCCTGATATTATTATCGTGAACTTAAACCTGCCCGAGCTTAGCGGCAAAGACCTCCTGGTGGCATTATCGTTTCAAGGCGAGGAAATTCCTATAATTGTGATCGCTGAACAGGGCTTCGAGGAAGATGTCATTCAGGCCTTCCGGTTAGGAGCAACAGATTTTTTGAAGAGTCCGTTGCGTGAGGCCGAAATCGTCTCGGCTGTTGAACGGGTGCTAAGACAAGTTCGGGCCAAGCGCGAACGCAGGGTTTTGGCGCGCAAACTCGAGCAGACTAATCGGGAACTGAAAAGGCGTGTGCGCGATCTGACCACCATTTTTGGCATCGGCAAAGCGGTGACATCGATCACCGATCATCAAGTCCTGTTCGATCGCATTGTAGAAGGCGCAGTTTCTGTTACCGAGGCCGACAAGGGTTGGTTGCATTTACGAAAAGGTGATGATAGGGGATTTATCTTACGGGCTTCCAAGAATTTGCCGGGACAGATCGCTGCTAAGCATGGGCAGGAATGGGATGATGGCATCAGCTCGTTGGTAGCCCTCTCTGGAGAGACTTTTTCCATTCACGGCAAAGCCCTGAAACGGTTTAAAGTTTCCCAGTTGGGAAAATCGGCCCTGGTTGTTCCTGTGAAAGCCCAAGAAGAGGTCGTTGGCCTGCTGGTGACTGTGCGGGAGAATGCGGCCCCCTTTGATCCCAGCAATCAGGCCTTGCTGGAAGCTGTTGCCGACTATGTCTCTGTTTCTCTTGTCAATGCTCGTCTGTTCCATGCGTTGGAAGAGCAGGCTCGGGCTGCACAGGATTCAGTCAGTTCTTCTTATGAAGACGATTGGCTGAGAAATAATCTTCTTCGATATGCAAGTCAATTTTCCAGGCTTCCTTTCGCGGAAATCGAAGAACAGATCGATGTGATCATGGAGGCTGAAGGTCAAAGGGATGGTGAAGAACATAAGAAAGCTTTGCGTGGGTTGCAGGCCAATTTGGGAGACTTAAAGCGATTTGTGGATGCGATGTTACACTATGAGCAGGGGGAGTGGCCAAATAGGTGGTGATTGGGTTAGAATCGTCGTATGAAATGTCCACGATGTAAGGCAGATGAAAACCAAAATAAAGACGGCTTCACGAAT
>JANQED010000132.1 GCA_028278545.1 Anaerolineales bacterium | reverse complement strand
TCGTGAAGCCGTCTTTATTTTGGTTTTCATCTGCCTTACATCGTGGACATTTCATACGACGATTCTAATCCAATCACCACCTATTTGGCCACTCCCGCTTTGCGACTCTGCGACTTTGCGTGATTAATCGTGGTATAATTAGAACATTTGAGCTAATCATGAATCAATCAGACTTGACGAAGCCTCGTCAGATCATCCATCTCGATCTGGATGCCTTCTACTGCGCCGTTGAGGAGCAGCGTGACCCCAGTCTGCGCGGCCTGCCTTTCGCCGTAGGCGGGCATCCCGAGGGGCGCGGGGTGGTTTCTTCCTGTTCTTATGCGGCGCGGGTACGAGGGGTGCGTTCGGCGATGCCAACGGCCCGGGCCGTCCGACTGTGCCCGGAACTCAAGATCGTTTCGTCCCATTTCGACCTATATCGAGAGGCATCCCGCAAAGTTATGCGCCGGGTGCGGGCGATCACTCCACTCGTGGAGCAAATCTCCGTTGATGAAGCCTTTATCGATGTCAGCGGTCTTCCCGAGGACGCGGAGACCATTGGGCGCAGGCTGCAAGCCGAAATCCGAGATGAGCTGGGGCTGCCCAATTCGTTGGGGATCGCCTCCAATAAGCTGGTCGCCAAGACGGCCAATGACGTCAGCAAAGCTGCCGCCAAAAGTGGTCAGCCGCCCAATGCGCTGACGGTGGTCCCCCCCGGAAAAGAAGCCGAATTCCTGGCCCCGCTGCCTGTGGAGATGCTGTGGGGAGTGGGCCCAAAAACCGCCGAGAAGCTGGCCCAGATGGAAGTGCAAACCGTCGGCCAGTTGGCCGCCATTCCCGATTTCCAATTGGCAAAACGCTTCGGCAAAATCGGCTGGAGTCTGGCCAGGCGCGCCCGGGGTATTGACAAGCGCGCCATCGTCACCGAGCGAGAAGCCAAATCGATCAGCAAGGAGATGACCTTCGCAAAAGATGTGAGCGACGGTGAAATCTTGCGGGAGCGGTTGAGAAGACAGGCCGAGCGAGTTACCAAACGGCTCCGAAGGCACGGGCTTACGGCTCGTACGGTCAAAATCAAGCTGCGTTGGCCCGATTTCACCACCCTGACCCGGCAGAGCACATTGGGGGAACCCACCGCCGATGAGCAGGTCATCGCCCAAGCCGCACTGAAGCTGTTTGAGCAGGTCTGGGCGCGCGGCAGGGCCGTGCGACTGATCGGCATGGGGGTCAGCGGCTTCACTAATATCCCTTTGCAGCTCGGCCTTTGGGATCGCGACTGGGAAAAGGAGCGCCGCCTGCAGGAGGCCATCACGCACTTGCAAGAGCGCTTCGGCGATGAGGCGCTAGGACGCGGCCTTATGAAGGAATAGCTAAAGATCGGGACGGACGAGCACGAATCCCACGGATGAGCATCCAAATTTAGACACTACCACGGAAAATCCTAGAGACCTGACAGAATTTGACACTAAGCAGCCAATACAGTATAATCGGAAAGAACCGAAATGACTGAAAAAACACTTGACCTCAATCCGATTGTTACCAGGTTCATCGTCCATTGGGGTGAGATGGGCAGCCGCTGGGGCATCAACCGCACTGTTGCCCAGATCCATGCTTTGTTGTACATCTCTCCCGAGGCACTCACTGCTGAAGAGATCAGTGAGACCCTGGCTGTGGCCCGATCAACGGTCAGCACAGGCCTGCGCGAGCTGCAAAGCTGGGGGCTGATCAGAGTGGTGCATGTGCTTGGGGACCGGCGCGATCACTTTGAGATCATCGGGGATGTCTGGGAGATGTTCCGGGTGGTTTTAGATGAACGAAAACGCCGCGAACTGGACCCCGCCCTGAGCATTCTGCGTGAAACGGTTGCTGAATTTGAAACCAGCGACGAAGTCGCGCTTGCTGTGCACGAAAAGATGACTGAACTGCTTGATTTCTTCGAGACAACTACGGAATTGTACGAGCAGTTTCAGATGCTCCCAACGGAGACCCTGGTGCGAATGGCCAAAAAACGAGACACCATCCGCAGAATATTGAATCTGGCTGCGGGGATATAGGTGATAGGCTCTTTTTTTGTCATTGAATTTCGGTTTTTACAGAAATAACAGATCATACAGATTATATGGTGAGATTTTTAGTCGTAGCGATAAAGTGAGTGAATGATGGTCACGAAATTCATCAACCCCGTTCAAGAACAGCTTGGAGAAGTTGAGGCGCGTATGCGCTCGCGTCTCAATGGGAACCCATCGGGACTCATCACCGTTTTGGATCAATTTGTCCGTCTGGGCGGCAAGCGAGTCCGGCCAACCCTGACGATACTGGTGGGAAAGATGCTTGGCGCTGACTTCGATCGCCTGCTCGACCTGGCCGCGGCCATCGAGATGCTGCACACGGCCACGCTCATCCACGACGATTTGGTGGATGATGCCTCGCTGCGGCGTGGGGCGAGGACGATAAATGCCACCTGGCCGCCTGCGGCCAGCGTGTTAGCCGGGGATCTGGTTTTCGCCATCGCCGCCAACCTGGCCGCTGATACAAAATCCGTTCGCGTGATGGAGATGTTCGCTGAGACCCTGGCGGTCATCGTCAATGGTGAGATCGCCTATTTGTTTGACGATCGCGCTGCATTTGACCGGGAGGCATATTACCGCTGGATCTATGCCAAGACCGCCTCGATGTTCGAGTTGGCGACGGGCGCCGCGGCGATCTTGAGCTCGGCCAGGGAAGAAGAGATATCCTCGGCGCGTCAATTTGGCCGGGAGATCGGCATGGCGTTCCAAATTGTGGATGATGTGCTGGATTTCACCGGTGCGCAGGCCGACATCGGCAAGCCGGTGGGGAATGATCTGCGTCAAGGGACGATCACTTTACCCACGCTGCACTACCATGAAAACTGCCCTGATGACCCGGATATGCTTTCAGTCATCAGGCGCAACGGCCATGACCAGGAGAGTCTCGACCGGCTGATCGCTGCGATCAATGACAGCGATGCTATCGATCAATCGATATCCGAAGCGCGGGTTTTCATCCGCAGTGGCCTTGAGGCCCTGGCGGTATTTCCCGATACCCAGGAACGTCAGGCCTTGGAAGAACTGTCCAGATATATTTTGAAGAGGCATAAGTAGAGACGCCCCGGCGGGACGTCTCGATCACTGAAATAACCTCGTCCCTATCGTATTCCCCTTAAGCGCGGAAATCAGATTATTGGGCTGGGTTCCAGAAAAGATCACCACCTCCAGCCCGGGCATCGCCGCCGCCAAATCTAACATCTGTCCCACTTTGCCGGCCATCCCCCCGGTGACATCCGTGGCTGCCGATCCCGCTAAGTGCGCTGCAACCTGATCCCAGTGATCTGGCCTGATCTCGGGGATCAGTTGCGTACATTGGGGATAATCCCCCCACACCCCCGCATCGACCCCTGCCAGGGAGATGCGCCGGGGGTTCAACTCCTTAGCCAGATGCACAAATAAATCTTCGGTGGAAAGGATCGTGCCCCCCAGGGTTTCATCGAAAACGACATCGCCGTAAACCACGGGGAGCAGTCCTGCGCCCAGGGCAAGGTGCAGCGGACTCAGGTTCCAGGTGGTCACCCGGCCGTTTGAAGCGGTTACCGCCCCCGAGGCAGGGAACGCTACCGCTGGCAGCCCGGCCTCGCGCAATGCATCCATGACGATGTGGTTCAGCCTGGCGGCCTGATACCAGACCTCGGTGAAGCCGCGCCACCCTTCGGCTGAGTCCACACCTTGGCGGGTGCCATATTTCTTGGCCGGCATATGCCCAAATGACCCCGACCCGTGACCCAACACCAGTCTCAAATCCTCGTCCTCAGAGAAGGCCACTTTGATCTCCTGCGCCAGCCGACCGATCACATCCCGCCGCGGTGTGCTGGGAGTATGCTTGTCGGTGATCAGTGAGCCGCCCAGTTTTAGGAAGTGGATACGCCCTGGGCGGGTTGTAGGTTGGGAATTAGACATTAGATGCATTTTAGTTGACGAGAGTAGTGTGGTCAAGCAGATCGCGCGACCCATCAGTGCAGGATGTTGTAAAATTGGGGCGCTTGTACTAAAACCCAGGTGCGGCGCACTTAGGCATAGGTTTTTGACGGAAATCCTGTCAGATAAGCGCGCTGCGCCTTTCATGAGGAGAATGACATGCCAACCCTGCTATACATTTTCATCGCTATCCTGGTCCTCGTATTCCTGTGGTGGTTGATCTGCCTGATTTGGGGCAGGCCGTGGAGCATCAACCATTTCTTTACGCGGGTTTTCCTGGAAATCCTGTTCGATAATCCAGAGATCCTGACCATGGTTGGTATGCTGGAGCGTGTAGGTATTTACAGGCATAATACCAAGTTGGCTGATGTCTCTGAGGCCCATGAAGTGGCGATGCTTGCCAGGATGAAACGGACGTTGAAGATGCTGCGCAGCTACAACCAGGGACGCGTGAGTAAATCGCAAAGACTCTCAACGCATATCTTGGATTGGTATATTGACGACCAACTGCGCCTGGAGCCATTTCGGCACAATACTTACCCTGTCAACCAGATGTTCGGCATCCAATCGGAACTGCCCAACTTGATGATGACCATGCACCCGCTGAATAACAAACGCGGCGCGCGCGCCTATGTCAAACGTCTGAACAAGTTTGGGGTCAAGATCGGCCAGGTGCTGGAGGGGTTGCGAGTTCGCGAGGGGAAAGGCTGTCTGCCCCCAAGTTTCACAGTACGGCATGTTCTAGACGAGATGAGAGCTTTTATCGATCAGCCCCCCAGAGAAAATCCGCTCTATACTGTGTTCAAAGAGAAGATTGGGGAGCTAAAAATCAATCCATCAGGTCAAGATAAACTCCTTGCGGCTGTTGAGGGGGAAATTGAGCGTGTGATTTATCCCGCTTATCAGCAATTGATCGCCTATTTTTCTGAACTAGAATCGAAAGCAGTAGAGGATCATGGGGTCTGGAATCTGCCTGAGGGCGAGGCCTATTATGCGCAATGCTTAAGGACGGCGACTTCCACGGACCTGACCCCGGAGCAGGTTCATGAGATCGGCTTGCAAGAAGTCGCCCGTATCGAGGGGGAAATGACGGCTATCCTCGAGGATTTGGGGTACGACGGAGGCAATCCGACCCAGCAGTTAGCCGTTTTTGGTGAAGAAAAACGTTTCCTTTACCCCAACACGGATGAGGGCCGCGCCGATTGCTTGGCCGAATATCAGCGCATCCTCGACGACATGGACCTGAAGGTTGCCGAGGCCTTCGACATCCGCCCCAAGGCCGGACTTGAAGTGCAGCGGGTGCCTGAATTCCGCGAAAAAACCATGGCCGGTGCCTACTACCAACCCTCCGATTTGAGCGGCTCCCGCCCGGGTGTTTTCTATGCCAATCTGCGTGATATGAAGGAGACGCAGAAATTTGGCATGAAGACCCTGGCCTACCATGAGGGCATTCCCGGGCATCACTTCCAGATCGCTATTACCATGAACCTGAAGGGGCTGCCGTTATTCCGGCGGATGATCCCCTTTTTTGCTTATATCGAGGGCTGGGCTATGTATGCTGAGAACCTGGCTCGTGAGTTGAGGGCCTACCGGGATGATCCCTATGGGGAATTGGGTTTCCTGGACTCGATCCTGTTCCGGGCAGTGCGCCTGGTGGTCGATACCGGCATTCACCACAAACGTTGGACGCGCCAGCAAGCCATCGAGTATATGCAAGCGCATACCGGCCAGGCGTATGAGAGCATCGTCAGCGAGGTGGAACGTTATTTCGTCATGCCTGGTCAGGCGTGTGCCTACAAAATTGGGGAATTGAAAATCCTTGAACTGCGTGCCAGGGCGAAAAGGGAATTGGGAGAGAAATTCGATCTGTGCCGATTCCACAATGTCGTCTTGAAGAACGGCGGTATGCCGTTGACGATCCTGGAGGAAGTCGTCGAAGAATATATCCAGACTGAGCGAGCACCGTCCTAAGGAAGGGATGGGATAAGTACTGCCTAAGGCGGATCGTATTAGACAAGTTTCTGAGTAAACGCTGCGAAGAATTGGACACGGATCGACACGGATTTTTCGTCAAAAGTTCATGAGTTACCGACAACGACGTAACACCAAGTTTGTTGCAAAAATATGGTATAAAGGGATATAAGGTATAGGTAATTTGCAATATCTGCACGAAGTGCTTTCTCGAACTGGAAAAGTCAAGAGCAGATTGTGTTCATACAGGGGACTTTCGTCCTTTTCATCCCGGTTTATATCGCATACCTTCTCATTGGCTCAATGCGGCCACATTGGTTGACCTGCCTATGTGTATATCAAGGTTTGGGCTCATGGTCACGCACTTGTTGAGCGCATAGGAGGTATTGAAAATGATTTCTAGAACGAAAGCTATCGATGCACCAATCGCCATATTCCCTGCAATTGTGACTGTTTGAAGAATAGTGGTTTCCTGAGATGGTAAATGTCTGCCCATTTCTGAAATATTAGAAGGAGTTACTGGTATGACACTCCCCGAAAAAATGCTAAGTAAATTACTCGAGCTTTCCCCAGATGCCATTCTGGTGGTCGACCACACCGGGAAGATCGTAAACAGCAATGCGCAAGCAGAAACTCTTTTCGGTTATCAACAGGGTGAACTTTCTGGAGTGGTTGTCGAAAATCTGATCCCAAAACGACTTCAAAAAAGACATATCCGCCACCGAGAAACATACATGGATGCGCCCGTACGCCGCCCGATGGGAAGGAAAGAAATTCTTTGGGGCCGTCGTAAGGATGATCGCGAAATCCCCCTGGATATCATGCTCAGTACCCTCAATGATAATGATTTAGTAATCGCCACCATTCGAGATATTACTGACCGCCAAAAGATCGAGGCGCAACTTATAGCATCTCAGCAAAGCCATGAGGAAGCACAGCGCATCTCCCGTCTGGGCCACTGGGATCTTGACCTGGTCAAAGACGAACTTAAATGGTCGAACGAAGTCTTCCGTATATTCGAGAAAGATCCGAACGGATTTAAAGAGACATATAAGGCGTTTCTTGATGCGGTGCATCCCGATGACCGCGAGATGGTCGATAACGCCTATACTGCTTCGGTTAAGAGTAAGATTCCGTACACTATCGATCACCGCCTGCTGATGAAAGATGGGCGTGTAAAATGGATACAAGAACGTTGTGAAACGGTTTATTCTGATGACGGCACCCCTCTGCGTTCCGTGGGTACTGTGCAGGACATCACCAGGCGCTATCAAGCACAAAAACAGATTGAAGAACAACTTGCTCGCTTGAAATCGCTTCGTGAAATCGACCTCGCCATACTCAATACAACGGACTTGAGGATAGTACTCAAAACCATCATAGATGAGACGAGAAGCCGTTTGCTCATCGACGACGCTGCTATTCATCTTCTTGATCCCAACAGCTTAATGCTGAAAGAAGCCAATCCCCTTGGCTACCGCTCGGCGACGACAAAAGACACTGTTATACGTTTAGGCGAATGCATAGCGGGCAGAGCTGCTTTACAACGCCGCATTATTGCCCTCCACAACATCGACGATGAAGAAAAGGTATCTGCCATAGGGTATATCAGCGCAGACTTGATAGCGTTTTGGAAAAGAGAGGGAATCAAAGCTATTTATTCTGCACCGCTTATCACCAAAGGACAAGTGATTGGAACTTATACTGTCTACTTTCACAAGCCTTTCCAAGCTGATCGAGATTGGCTTGATTTCTATGAACTATTGGTGGGACAGACGGCGATGGCAATCGACAGTCTTCAATTATTTGAGAGTTCCCTGCGCACCAGCAATGAACTGATGGTGGCTTATGACGCGACCATCGAAGGGTGGGCACATGCGCTAGAGCTGCGAGACCGTGAAACTAAAGGACATACGCTGCGAGTCACCGAAATGGTCGTCCAACTGGCGCGGGAGATGGGCATGAGTGAAGAGCAAATCGTTCACGTCCGTCGAGGTGGCCTGCTGCATGACATGGGCAAGCTAGGTATACCCGACAGCATTCTGCACAAGCCCGAAAAACTTTCAAACGAAGAGTGGGACATCATGCGTCAGCATCCACAGTATGCGTACGAAATGCTTTTCTCCATCGAGTACTTACGCCCGGCGCTTGACATTCCTTACTGCCACCACGAAAAATGGGACGGTACAGGATACCCGCGCGGGTTGAAAGGTGAGAGAATCCCCTTGGTGGCGAGGATATTTGCTGTGGTGGATGTGTGGGATGCTTTACGTTCCGACCGCCCGTACCGCGACCCCTGGACAAATGGGCAAGCGAGGGAATACATTGTGGAAAATGCGGGAAAGCATTTCGACCCTGATGTTGTGGAAGCGTTTCTAAAAATAATTGGTTCGAGTATTGATTTCTAATATAAGCCGGGATTGCTCATTCCCGCTCTACGGGAAAAGGTTCGCGTTCAGGGGTTTGAATATGTATATCTCTGGATGGGTGGGCCATTATATTCTGCCCACATGTGCACCAGGGCGGAAAGGGCAATGAGAACCGTCAGAGTTGATACCGACATGCCCGTCTCCAATCTTAACGCTCAATTCGGGCCACAATCGTTCTCGCTGCGCCGGATGACCGCAATGCGGACGCAATTTGGTCGGCCTGCTCTGGCGGGGCCAGGGCGATCATATTGCCGCCGCGCCCGCCGCCGGAGAGTTTGGCGCCCAGCGCACCGGCCTCGCGAGCGGCTGATACCAAGTGATCGAGTTCGGGGGAGGAGACGCCCATTTCGCCCAGCAAGGCGTGGTTTTCATCCATCAAGGGGCCCAGGCGTTGGGGATGCCCGCTTTCGATGGCCTGCCGGGCGGATTTCGTGAGGCTCCCGACCGCGGCAAAGAGAGTTTCATAGTGTCCGGGGTCGGCCCCCCAGCCTGCGCGCACATCGCCGACTGTCTGCCTGGTTGGGCTGGCGATGCCAGTGTCGCCGACGACGATGGTGAAGGGCTTCGCGATGGTGAAAGTCTCGATGAGGGCCGCGCCCCTAGGCTGCGCGCGGGCGGCGGCGGATTTTTTGATGAAGTAGACCGGCTGGGCGTAGGTGACCACGGTGTTGTCGATGCCCGAGGGCGTGCCGTGGTGGATCTTCTCGATTTCGAAGGCGATGGCGGAAACCTGCTCGTCGGCCAGGGGTTGGCCGAGGAATCCCGCCAGGGCGCGGACGACAGCCACCGAGACGGCGGCCCCGGAGCCCAGCCCGGAGGCCACGGGGATGGTCGAAGTGACTCTCAGGGTGCAGGCCGGGATGCGGGATATCCCCAGGGTGGCAGCAACCCCCTCAACAGCGGCAGCCAGCGGATGGTCCCGGTCGAGTTCGTCCAGCCGGGCATCGAGGTCCACGTCGAGGGCCTGGATGCGCACGGTTCCGGCTTTCCCCCTGATATCCGGGGTCACTGTGGCCGTTACACGCACCTGGGTGATCGGAACTGCGATAGCAGGCTGCCCGTGGACGACCGCGTGCTCGCCGAACAGGATGATCTTGCCGGGGGCATGGGCGGAAAATTGGGGCATGAGGGCCGAGGAATTTAGAAGATGTAGAAGATGAGCAGAACGCTGAAGCCGTAGAGCACGATGGCGAGTTGGAGCGGGCGGTCGGAAAGGATCAGGTCTTCGGGCGCGCCGCCGCTGTCTTTGACCTGAATCAGGTATTGGTAGCGGAAGATGCTGTAGATAATAAAGGGGATGGTGAGCATCATGGCGTGATTCCCCGGCAAGTTGGGGGCCGAAAAGGTGTACAGGCTGTAGGTGATGATGGTGAGGCTGGCGGCCGAGGTGATGACCTGATCGAGGAATTGGAGGGTATAGCCATCTAATACGCGGCGATGGGTATTATCGCCTTCCGCGAGCAGGCCCAGTTCTGCCCTTCTCTTGCCAGCGCCGATGAGCAGGGCCAGGAAGGTGGTGAAAATGTACAGCCAGGGCGAGAAGCGCTCCACATCGATCAGGGCGACCCCCGCGGCCACCCGCAGGACGTAGAAGGAGGCCAGCACGATGATATCCAGCAGGACGATATGCTTCAGCCACTTGGAGTAGGACAGGTTGAGGGCCAGATACAGTATCCCGATGACGGCGAAACTTGGAGAGAGCAGGTAGGCGGCCGGCAGGACGATGACGAGGATGATGACGGCGGCTGCCCAGGCGACTGGAATGGGAAGGTCTCCGGCGGCGATGGGGCGGAAGCGCTTTTTGGGGTGCTTGCGGTCGGCGGCGACATCGGCGATATCGTTAATAATGTAGACAACGCTGGCCAGCAGGCTGAAGAGCACGAAACCGGCCAAAATATGCGAGAAGGCCGGGAAGTTGGTCAGTTTTCGGTCGAAGACCAGGCCAACGAAGAGAAAGATGTTTTTGGCCCATTGTTTGGGGCGCAAGGTTTTGATGAGGGCGATGAACATGGGGAAATGATATTAGGGATTGAGGGATTAGTCAATCTGGAATCGGGGCTGGGAGGCTCACGCAGAGACGCAAAGGCGCGGAGAGCACCTTGCCCCCCTTTCTCATATGCGCCCTTGCTCATTTGCAGCCATGCTACAATATGCCCATGTCCAAAAAAATGCGCGTTGACCTGCTGCTGGTGGAACGCGGACTGGCAGAGAGCCGTTCTCAGGCCCAACGGCTGGTGATGGCCGGGCAGGTGCGCGCCGATGGGCAGGTGGTGCCCAAGCCGGGTGTGAAAGTGTCAACGGATGCTCAATTGGCCCTCGAACCGGGAGAGCGCTTCCTCTCGCGGGGCGGCGTGAAGCTGCAAGCGGCTTTCGAGGCCTTTGATCTGGATGTCCACGGGCGGGTGTGCGCTGATGTGGGGGCCTCTACGGGCGGGTTTACCGATTGCCTGCTTCAGCACGGGGCGAAACGGGTCTATGCTATTGATGTCGGCAAGGGGATTTTGCACTGGAAGCTGCGCAATGATCCCCGCGTGGTGGTGATGGAGGGCACCAACGCCCGTTATGTGGAGGCTTTGCCTGAGGCGGTGGGTTTTGTGACCATCGACGCGGCCTTTATTTCGTTGAAGGTGCTTTTGCCGGTGGTGCGGGGCTGGGATGGTATAGGTGAGGTCGTGGCCCTGATCAAGCCCCAGTTTGAAGCTGGCCGGCGAGAGGCGGCGCGCAGTAAAGGAGTCATCCGGGACCCTGAAATCCAGCGGGGGGTGCTGTTGGACGTGCTGGCGTATGCGCAGGAGCAGGGGTTTGCCGTCAAGGGGTTGGTGCGCTCCCCGCTTTTGGGGCCCAAGGGGAATGTGGAGTTCCTGGCCTGGCTGGGCGTGGGCGGACCGCCCTCGGAGGAGTGGCGTGATTGGGTGAATACGGTTGTGTCGGTGAATGTGAGTTCAGGTTAGGGTGATTCTGTAACACAGCATATGTGATGATCAAGAAAGACAGCATGTTCTACCGCTTCGCGGCGTACGGCTTTCTCAAGAACCTGCGCTTCTTCGAGCCGTTCATCATTTTGATTTTCCGCGCCGGTGGGCTGAGTTTCTTACAGATCGGCTTGTTGTATTCGATCCGAGATCTGACCAACAACCTGATGGAGATCCCCACCGGCGTGTTAGCAGACACCTTTGGCCGGCGCAGGGCCATGGTGCTGGCTTTTACATCCTATATCCTCTCGTTCTTTATCTTCTACCAGTTTGACGATTTCTCGATTTATGCCCTGGCGATGGTGCTTTTCGGCCTGGGGGAGGCCTTTCGCTCTGGGACCCATAAGGCGTTGATCCTGGAATATCTGAAGCACCAAGACATGCTTGACTTGAAGGTCTCTTATTATGGGCGGACGCGGGGCGCTTCGCAACTGGGCTCGGCGTTCAATTCGTTGATCGCCGCCGGGCTGCTCTTTTCCACGGGCAATTATCGAACAATGTTCCTGGCGGCCACGATCCCGTATCTGCTTGATCTCTTCAACCTGGCGACGTATCCGAAATTCCTCGATGGAGAGATTGTCACTCAGAGGGGGACTTTGTGGGGTCAGGCCAAGGAGACCTTCGGCGATTTCACGGGCCTGTTCCGCGATGGGCAGGCCATGCGAGGTATTCTCAACAGCGCCAGTTTTACGGCCTTGTTCAAGATCACTAAGGATTATCTACAACCCATCCTAGAGACTTTTGCCTTGGGCCTGCCCATCTTACTCTTTGTGGATGATGTCAAGCGCAGCGGTGTGGTGGTCGGGGTGATCTATTTCTTCATTTATTTGCTGACCAGCTACGCTTCCCGGCACTCCGATCGGGCCAGTGGGCGCTTCGGCAGTCTGACCAGCGCCATCAATATGACCTTCCTGGTCGGCGTGGGGCTGCTCTTCATCGCCGGGCTGACGACCTGGGGGGAGAGGGTGGTCGTCTCCATCCTGGTTTTCTTGGGGTTCTATGTGCTGCAAAACCTGCGAAAACCGATGAACGTGGCTTATATCAGCGACCAGATTTCGCAGCGGGTGATGGCCTCTGGCCTTTCTGTCGAAGCCCAATTCACGACCATCCTGGTCGCAGTGTTCGCCCCTATCCTCGGCGCGCTGGCGGATGCCTTCGGCGTGGGCCTGGCATTGGCGGTCCTGGGCGCTGGGACATTGATGTTTTACTTCTTCCTGCGCGTGCGGGAGCCCCAACAGGCTTAGCAGGCCCTCTCCACCCTCCACCCACGCGCAAAATCGGGTATACTACGCCCCGCTTATGGGTCTTGAGTACATCTGTCATTTTAGATCGATCACATATATTAAGAAAGACAAACACGTATGAAGCATGCGGGGAATGTAGAGATGTTTTCGGAAGCGTTCTTGGTGGCGTCGCGGTTGCGAAATGACTGAACAGCGCAAAGAGCAAAAGGCTCAATCTACTTTCTGGCAAATGCTCCCTGGGCTTCTGATCAGCCTGCTGCTGCTGTTCTTTTTATTCCGCCTTTTCGAATGGGACGATGTCCTGGAGGCGCTGCGCCGGGCGGAATGGGTTTACCTTTTGCTGGCCCTGCCGGTTTACGCCCTATCTTATGTGCTGCGCGCCTCTGCCTGGTGGCTGATCTTGAAAAAAGCCCTGCCCTTCTGGAAAGTTTTTCTGACCATGCATATCGGCTATTTGTTGAACAATATCCTGCCGTTTCGATTAGGGGAATTGGGGCGCGCCTATTTATTGGGGAGGGACGGCCCTGGATTTTGGGGTGTTTTCCCCACGATTTTGATCGAACGCGCCTTTGACATGATCATCGCAGTGGGCCTGATTCTGGGGATATTGCCATTGGTTTGGATCTCGTCGAATTCTCAACAGGTGGCCTTTTTTGTGGGGGGGATTGTGGTCTTAGGATTGCTGGTCTTTTACCTTTTGGCGCGCTACCGGGCGTGGGCCTTATCCCAATTCGAGCGGCTCGGGGCGCGTTGGCCGCTGGTGCTGCGCCTGGGAAAAAACCGTTTGGAATCCTTCCTGGAGGGGCTGGCCGTCCTGACTTCCCCGGGGCGGTTTCTACAGGTTTTGGTTTTGTTAGCATCCAGTTGGGTGTTGGCGATATCCATTCAATTCCTGGTGCTGCGCTCTTTCTATCCTGAGGCGCGCTTCCTACATGCCGCGACCACGCAAGGGGTCTCCGCCCTGGGGGTGGCACTGCCTTCCTCGCCCGGCTATGTCGGTGTTTTCGAAGCGGCCATTGTGGGCGCCCTGGCACTGTTCGATATCCCCTTCTCGGTCGCTTTTGCCAACGCGATCACACTGCATTTGATGTATATCCTCATTACAGGCATTTTTGGCGTTTACGGTTTAGCTGTGAGTCGGATTAGTTTGGGTCAAATCTTCCAGAGTTTAAAGCGCATTAACGTTCACCGTTGACCGTTTAGGAGAATTCGATGTCCAATCATTACCTGGTTACCGGAGGGGCCGGTTTTATCGGTTCGAATTACGTCCACCGTTTGTTAGGGCGCGGCGAACGGGTGACGATCTACGACAACCTCTCGCGGGCCGGCGCACAGCGCAATATCGATTGGCTGCGGGTCAACCACGGCGAGAATTCTTTCAGGCTGGTCGTCGCCGATATCCGTGATATGGACCAGCTCATCTTAGCGACCCAGGATTCTGATGTCATCCTGCATCTGGCCGGTCAGGTGGCGGTGACGACATCGGTTGTCCATCCGCGGGAAGATTTCGAGAATAATGCCCTGGGGACGTTCAATGTCCTCGAGGCCGCTCGCCATTCCGAGCGCCAGCCGGTGGTCTTATACGCCTCTACTAATAAAGTCTATGGCGAGATGGAAGATGCCCGCGTCGAGGAGGGGCGCACTAGCTACCGATACGCCGACCTGCCCAATGGCGTCCACGAAGCGCAGCCGCTGGACTTCCACTCCCCATATGGTTGTTCAAAAGGGGCCGGGGATCAGTATGTGCGCGACTATCACCGCATTTACGGTCTCAAGAGCGTTGTTTTGCGTCAAAGCTGCATCTACGGGCCGCGCCAATTCGGGATCGAAGATCAGGGCTGGGTGGCCTGGTTTGTGATCGCGGCACTGCTGGGGAAGCCGATCACGATCTATGGCGATGGCAAGCAGGTTCGGGACGTTCTGTTCATCGATGATCTCCTGGATGTGTATGATCTGGCCGTCGAGCGCATCGACCAGGCCGCGGGGCAGGCGTTCAACATCGGCGGCGGCCCGGCCAATACGATGTCGATCTGGTGGGAGTTCGGCCCGCTGTTAGAGAGCCTGCTGGGACACAAAATCCCCGTAGAGCACGCCGATTGGCGCCCTGGCGACCAGCACATTTATGTCTCTGACATCCGCAAAGCCGGACGTTTGCTGGGTTGGCAGCCGAAGACGAGTGTCGAGGAGGGCGTTCGCCACTTGTTCGAGTGGGTCAAATCTAACATCGATCTCTTTTCGCCGTCTAGCCCCTAACTTGCCACCTGCAACCTGATTTTCCCATGCGCATCCTCACCGTGCTGACTTACTATCGGCCCCACACCAGCGGACTGACCATCTATGTTGAACGCCTGGTAAGGACCCTGGCTAAGCGCGGCCATCAGGTCACTGTGCTGACGTCTCAGTATGATAAAAGCTTGCCGCGTACGGAGGTCCGTGAGGGGGTGCGGGTAGTGCGAGCGCCGGTGCTGTTCCGTGTGAGCAAGGGCGTGATCATGCCCACCTTCGGTTTCCTGGCTTGGAAGCTGGCCTTAGAGAATGACGTCATCCATCTGCATTTGCCCCAATTCGATGCCGCTGGCGTGGCCCTGCGCGGTCGTCTGCTGCGCAAACCGACGGTCATCACCTATCATTGTGATCTCAAATTGCCCCCGGGGCTTTTCAACCGCTTCGTAAACCGGGTCGTGCACCTAATGAACCACATCGCCGGGGTGTTCACCCACCGGATCAGCGCTTACACGGCAGATTTCGCCGCCCATTCGCCCTATCTGAGGCGCTTTGCCCCCAAAATGTGCGTGATCCTTCCGCCGGTGGAACTGCCGCGGGCCAGCGCGTCGCAGATCGATGCTTTCAGAGAGGTGCACAACCCTGAAAAGAAGCGTCCGGTGATCGGGATGGCGACGCGCTTTGCATCGGAGAAGGGGGTAGAAGTGCTTTTGGAGGCCTTTCCTAAAGTGCTGGAAAAACACCCCGGGGCGGTGGTGCTCTATGCCGGGCAATATCAAGATGTCATGGGAGAGGAGGCCTATTTGCAGCGGCTGCTCCCGGTGATTCAGCACTATCAGACCCGAGGACGGTGGCAGTTCTTGGGTAACTTGGATTCCGCCCAGTTGGCGGTTTTTTACCCCAACCTGGATGTGCTGGTGGTGCCCAGCCTGAACTCCACAGAGACCTTCGGCCTGGTGCAGATCGAGGCCATGATCAACGGCGTCCCATGTGTGGCCTCGGATTTGCCGGGCGTGCGCCAACCCCCGCTGATGACGGGCATGGGTGAGGTGGTACCGGTAGGGGATGCCGGGGCGTTGGCTGAGGCGCTGTTGAAGATCTTCGCCGACCCAGGACGATATCAGGGCGATCTTGATGAGATCAGCGCCAAATTCGATCCGCAGGCCAATGCGGAAGCCTATGAGGAGTTGTACCGGGAGTTGATGGAGGAATTAAGGTAGGATGGGCTGACGGCCTGTCTTACGGAATCACTTCAAAGCCCTGCTCCGCGAAATGAGGATCGAAGGTGAAAGCCGTCCTGATCCCCAGGCGGCGCATGGTGGCGAAGCTGGCGAAGTCCACCAAGCTAATCTGCCTACGGTTGACTGTGATGAATGAGTCGACGATCTCTTGATGTCGTTGGACATTGATCCACTCGATATGAAGCCAGGGAATGATCTTTTCTTGCAAATCGCGCACAGCGCCCATTCCCAGGCGGTTTTGTATCAGTGCATAGGTTTCAACAAGCACATAATTGTTTAGATACAGGGAGACGTTTTCCTGGACTAAACGTTGCCAAGTATGTCTGGCTCTGTGATGGAAAGCATCTCCTAGAGACAATATGGCGAGTAAAGCAGATGTATCAATCAGGATCATCATCGCCACCAGCTTCAGTGTAGATTTCAGCTAAGTACTGATCATGGTTTATGGAGACATCCACGGCGCCTTCAAGATCATCATATGCGCCAATGGACAGCGCCCGGCGTCCCAGTTCTTCTCGGCTGGGCTGGGTCTGCTGCCGGGCTAACAAATCCACGCCCCGGCGTACCAACTCGGCCATAGAGACGTTGTACTCGGCGGCCTTCTCACGCAGGAATCTATGCTGCTCTTCCGTCAGTTGAATTTGTGTCCGAATCATCGCTGAACTCCTCAAAAGTGTAATCACTTTCGAAAAAGTGATGTCATTATATCATCGAAATGGTATCGAATTCGCAAACCCCAAAATCCGATCTCCATTCGTCCAAAGATTATCTCTGGCCCCACCTGCGCGACCTGCCCTACTTCCGTGCCCTGCTGCGGGCTGTGGAAGCGCGTTTTTATGAGGGCATCGACCTGCCATCGCCGAGCCTGGATTTAGGCTGCGGAGACGGCCATTTTGCCTCGATTGCCTTCGAGCGAGCCATCGATGTGGGGTTGGACCCCTGGTGGCAGCCTTTGCGGGAGGCCGGCGGACGAGGGGCTTATCGGGGTCTGGTGCAGGCCGAAGGCGCGAGGATGCCTTTCCTCGACCGCTATTTCGCCTGCGCGGTGAGCAACTCCGTTCTGGAGCACATTCCCCATCTCGATGCTGTCCTGGATGAGACGGCCAGGGTGCTCAGGCCAGGTGCGCCGTTCATCTTCTGCGTGCCCAATTACCGCTTCCTGTCTGGTCTCTCCCTCGGGCGTGCTTTTGATCGCATTGGATGGACTAGCTTAGGGAATGCCTACCGGGCTTTTTTCAACCGGATTTCCCGGCATCATCACTGTGACCCACCCGAGGTCTGGGGGGAGCGCCTGGCGCGGGCGGGCTTCCAAATCGAGCGCTGGTGGCATTATTTCTCCCCGGCGGCCCTGCGCACCCTGGAGTGGGGGCATTATTTTGGCCTGCCGTCCTGGATCGTCCACCTGCTCACTGGTCGCTGGATGCTCTCGTCGGCGGGGTGGAATTTGACGCTGACCAAGCGGCTGGTTCAGCGACACTATGATGAGCCGACCGCTGCCGAAGATGGGGTGTATACCTTCTACATCGCCAGGCGGACGTAGGGGATCAGCTCCAGGCGTTTGCCCCCGCCCATAAGATCGAGTATCATTATCCCTTGGTATGAAAGAACCCTCCGTCCTTGATTACGTTAAATCGAAGATATTTTTCTGGCGAGACGAGGTCGTCGAGATTCCCTGGCCGGATGCTGAACCACAAACGGATGATTTTCTGGAGATCGTCCAGGGGCTGCCGCTCGACGCGGAAGCGCCCTCTGCTCAGCCCGAAGAGATCGATCGGGACCTCAGCAGCGCCTTCGATTTGATCCGCTGGGCCGGCTGGTGGGCGGTGCTCTCCCTGGGACTGGCCCTCTTCGCTCAGCGCGCTTTAGAGCCCCCGGAGCGGGGCCTCACCGCGGGCATCGTGCTGTACGCGCTTGCCGCGGGGCTAATCGTCTGGGCGCAGTTGCGCGGCCGGTTGAAATTGCCCGAAACCGCGAGCGTTGCATTAGAAGTGATACCGTTCGGCGTGCGATTGCCACCCCTGGTGGGGAGCGCCCTTTTTGGTGCGCTGGCATTCTTTGCTTTTGGGGGCAACCGCTTCACACAGATGAATCTTATGCTGTGGGTCCTATCGCTGACTTTGTTCATCCTCGCCGTCTGGAGGCCCTCAAGCGACAGCCCCTCCTGGCCGCAGAGGATGCGCATAGCCATTGGGTCGCTGCGGGAAAAGGGGCTCACTTTTTCGCCCTGGTCGCTGCTGGTATTGGGTGTTTTTGCGCTCTCGGCCTTCTTCCGCTTCTATCAGTTGGACAGTGTGCCTCCGGAGATGTTCAGCGATCACGCTGAGAAGCTGCTGGATGTAGGCGATGTGCTCGACGGTCAACACAGCATTTTCTTCGTCCGCAACACCGGGCGCGAAGCCTTCCAGATGTATTTGACGGCCGCGGTGGCCCAGGTCTTTGGTACGGGGCTATCGTTCCTGAGCCTGAAGATCGGTACCGCGCTGGCAGGGCTGTTTACCATACCCTTCATCTACCTGCTGGGGAAGGAAGTTGCCAATCGCCGGGTGGGTTTGCTGGCGATGGCCTTCGCGGGGATCGCTTACTGGCCCAACGTGATCTCCCGGGTGGCTTTGCGCTTTACGCTTTATCCCTTTTTTGCCGCGCCGACGATCTATTTCCTGGTGCGCGGCTTGCGCCGGGGCAACCACAATGATTTCTTATTAGCCGGGCTTTTCTTGGGGTTGGGCTTGCACGGCTACAGCCCTTTCCGGTTTGTGCCCATCTTCGTGCTGGTCGCTGTGGGGCTGTATTTAGCACACCGCCGCGAGAGAAAGGCTAGCCAGGGTGCGTTCTCGGGGTTGGTGGTGTTGATTTCGGCATCGTTATTGGTCTTCCTGCCCCTGCTGCGGTTCGCGCTAGCGAATATGGGCTCGTTTTCCTACCGCATGATGACGCGCATGACCCAGGTCGAGCAGCCCTTCTCAGACCCGGCCTGGCAGACCTTCTTCAAGAACCTGTGGAATGCGATGACGATGTTCTTTTGGGATAATGGCGAGATCTGGGTGCATTCGGTGACTCACCGCCCGGCTCTGGGGGTGGTCTCGGCGGCTTTGCTCTTCATTGGGGGGGTGATGCTGACGGTGCGTTATCTGCGCCGCAGAGAGTGGTTGGACTTGTTCCTTCTGGTCTCGATCCCCCTGCTGATGATGACCTCGGTGCTGTCGCTGGCTTTCCCGGGGGAGAACCCCTCGCTTAACCGCACCGGGGGCGCGTTGATCCCCGTATTCTTGATCGTGGGGATGGCGCTCGATGGACTGCTGACCACCCTCAAAGGGAGTCTGCGCAGCCCTGTTTGGGGGCAGCGGCTGGCCTGGGGCGTGGGCGTGCTGCTTTTGGCGTGGTCCTGTGCCCAGAATTACGATCTCGTCTTCAGGCAGTATCGAGATAGTTTTGCCCTGGGGGCATGGAATACCTCTCAGTTGGGCGCGGTCATCCGCCAGTTCGCCGACACCGTGGGGGCTGAAGACAGCGCCTGGGTGGTGCCTTATCCCCATTGGGTGGACACGCGCCTGGTGGGAATCCGGGCCGGGGTACCGCAGCGGGATTACGCTTTGTGGCCCGACCAGCTCTCTGAGACGCTGGATGATCCCAGGACGAAGATGTTCCTCTTCAAGCCCGAGGACGCCACAGCGATGGAGACCCTGCGGGATTTGTATCCGACAGGCTCGCTGGGTTTATACGACTCGCAAATCGAAGGCAAGGACTTCTATATCTACTTCGTACCCCCGGTTGAGCGTTAGATACCGTTCAGGCTTATGATCGACGAACCGACCCCCAAGAAGAGATCGCGCACCCGCTGGCTTTATATTATTTTCATGGCCTATATCCTGATAGCCGGGGCGTACCTGCGCCTGGTGGGGCTGGACTGGGACGAGGAGCAGCACCTGCACCCGGACGAGCGTTTTCTGACCATGGTGGAAACCAGCATCGTCCCCGTGGAGAGCCTGGGGGATTACTTCAACACCGCCGAGTCCAGTTTGAACCCCCACAACCGCGGGCACGGCTTCTTTGTGTACGGCACTTTGCCGATTTTCATCGTGCGCTACGTGGCGGACTGGCTAGGGGATACGGGGTACGGGCAGGTGTATCTGGTGGGACGGGCGCTTTCGGCCCTGACGGATTTGGCCGTGGTCTGGCTGGTCTATTTGACGGCCAGCCGCCTTTACGACCGGCGTGTAGGCGTTCTGGGCGCGGCGTTCTATGCCTTCGCTGTGCTGCCGATCCAGCAGTCGCACTTCTTCACCGTCGATACGTTCACCAATTTCTTTACTTTCCTGGCAATCTACTTCGCCGTCGAGGTGCTGACAAGCGGAGAACGAGGGGCGGGGAGCGAGGAGGTGCCCCTTTCCGCGCGCCACGCGCCACGATTATGGTCCCACCCGGTTTTCTGGCCGAGTATGCTCTTTGGGTTGGTCCTGGGGATGGCCGTGGCCTCCAAGGTCAACGCCGCGCCGGTGGCCGTGGTCTTGCCCGGGGCCGCGGCGTTGTATCTGCTGCGACTCACCCCTGGGGAACGCCAACGGGAAGCAGGGCGCGTGATGCTATACGTGGTTTTAGCAGGCCTGGTCGGCCTTTTAACCTTCCGCATGATGCAGCCGTATGCCTTCTCCGGGCCGGGTTTCCTGGGGTTGAAGCCCAATCCGCTATGGATCGAGAATCTGACCTCGCTGCGCGCCCAGGCTGGCGGCGATGTGGATTTCCCGCCGGCGTTGCAGTGGGCCCGCCGCCCGGTATGGTTTTCATGGCAGAACCTGGTCACCTGGGGGCTGGGCCTGCCGTTGGGATTGTCCGCCTGGGCGGGATTCCTGTGGATGGGCTGGCGCAGTTGGAAAGGCGAGTGGCGGCGGCACATCCTATTGTGGGGTTGGACGGTGCTGTACTTCGTCTGGCAGTCGCTGCAGTGGAACAGCACCATGCGCTACCAGTTGCCCATTTACCCCACGCTGGCGATTTTCGCGGCCTGGTTTGTGTTTGCCCTGGCGCGTTTGGACGTGGGAACGCCGCAGCGCGCCAACGTACGGCGGGTGCTGGCCTTTGGTTTGGGCGGTTTGGTGTTGGTTGCCACCTTTGGATGGGCGTTTTCCTTCACCAGGATCTATACCCAGCCCCACCCGCGGGTGGAAGCCACCCGCTGGATGTTCCAAAACTTCCCTGGGCCGATCACGTTGAATATCGAGGGCGAGGAGGGGGTTTACCACCAGCCTTTGCCCTTCTCGCAAGGTTCGACGATCCGCGCCGATGCCCCTTATCAGACCCCGTTTGTAGCCCAGCAGAGCGGCGGCCTGGCTGAGATCACCTTGCCGCATGTCCTGGACGTTGGGGGTCTGGCGGAAGGTGAACAGACTCTCTCGCTCGGCCTGACGCTCCGGCTGGATGGGGAGCCGGTGGCCACTGCTGTGGTGACCTCTCGATTCGCCGCGCTGAGCGACCCCCGCGGTGAGGGGTACACCTTGAAGCTCGATCCGCCGGTGACCTTGGTTCAAGGCGACACCTATTATTTGAACTTCGCGCTGCAAGGAGAGGGGGAGCTGTCGTTCTCGGGAACGGCAATTGCCAATGAGAGCACCTGGGACGATGGCTTGCCCCTGCGCATGGATGGCTACGATCCCTTTGGGGGCATTTATCAGGGCGGTCTCAATTTCGAGATGTATTGGGATGATAACGAAGAGAAGTTGGGGCGTTTCACCAGCACCCTGGCTCAGGCGGATTATTTGCTGATCACTTCCAGCCGCCAATGGGGCACGACTACCCGCGTGCCCGAACGCTACCCGCTGACATCGGCGTATTACCGACAGTTGATCGGCTGCCCGGCTGAGCGGAGCATCGAGTGGTGCTACAACGTCGCCGAGCCGGGCACTTTCGAGGGGAATCTCGGTTTCGAGCTGGTGCAGGTCTTCCAGTCCAAGCCATCGCTGGGGCCTTTTGAGATCAACGATCAATTCGCCGAAGAAGCCTTCACGGTCTATGACCACCCCAAGGTATTCGTTTTCCAAAAATCGGCCGATTTCGACCCCGCCAGGGTAGAAGCGCTGCTCGGGGCTGTTGACCTCTCGAAGGTGGTGCGGGTCACCCCCCGTAAAGCGGATACTTTCCCCGGGAATCTGATGCTGCCCACCGAACGTTTAGCGGAGCAGCGTGCCGGGGGCACCTGGTCGGAGCTGTTCGATCCTGAGGCCCTGCATAACCGCAACCAATTTGTCGGCGTGCTGGTCTGGTATCTGAGCGTTTTCATCGTGGGGTTGATCAGCTATCCCCTGGTACGTTTCGCCCTGCCTGGGCTGAGCGATCGCGGCTATCCCCTGGCGCGTACAGTGGGTATGCTGGTGCTGGCCTATCTGGTGTGGTTGGCCGGTTCGGCGCGGATCCCCTTTAGCCGTTTGACGATTGGGGCGGCGATCTCCCTGATGGCGCTGCTGGGCGGCTATCTGGCCTACCGCCAGAAGGATGAACTGCTGGGTGAGTGGCGCGAGCGGGCAAATTACTATCTGATCGTGGAAGGCTTGTTCCTGGTTTTCTTCGTGGTGATGCTGCTGATCCGCCTGGGCAACCCCGATCTGTGGCACCCCTGGAAGGGCGGCGAGAAACCGATGGACTTCTCGTATTTCAACGCCGTGTTGAAGAGCACTTCTTTCCCGCCTTATGATCCCTGGTTTGCGGGCGGGTATATCAATTATTAC
The DNA here is from genome assembly GCA_028278545.1 of Anaerolineales bacterium. GTDB lineage: Bacteria > Chloroflexota > Anaerolineae > Anaerolineales > UBA11858 > NIOZ-UU35. The sequence continues at coordinate 404,791 of JANQED010000132.1, read as the reverse complement.
TACTACGGCTTTCTGATCGTGGGTGTCCTGGTCAAGTTCTTGGGGATCGTGCCGTCCTTCGCCTACAACCTGATCCTGCCGACCCTGTTTGCGATGGTCGCCATGGGGGCCTTCTCCATCGTTTGGAATCTGGTCGGGCCGGGGGCGGCCTCTGGCGGCGTTGGGTCGAAAGTCAGGTTCTCTTCGCGCCAGTTCATCGGAGGCCTCTCGGGGGCGCTGGGGATGGTGGTGCTGGGTAACCTGGGCATCCTGCGGATGATCGTCCAGGGTTATCAGCGGATGGTCGTGTCCGCGGAGGAGATTGCTGGGGCCGGTCTGGTGCGCAAATTGATCTGGTCCATCCAGGGCCTGTTCAAAGCGCTGACTGGGACGCCCCTGCCTTACCGCCTGGACGAGTGGTACTGGAACCCCAGCCGGGTGATCGCCGCCGAACATGGCACCCCGATCACTGAGTTCCCCTTCTTCACCTTCTTATACGCTGATCTGCACGCCCACATGATTGCCCTGCCAATTGCCTTGCTGGTGGTCGCCTGGGCTTTATCGGCTGTCTTGGGCAAAGCCTGGGCCCGAAACGGAGGGCGTTCTGCGCTGCAAGTGGGGCTGGGTCTATTTCTAGGCGGGCTGGCCATCGGGGCCATGTATCCTGTGAACCTCTCCGATATCTACACCTATTTGCCCCTGGGGGCCGTCGCCCTGGGCTACGCGGCCTGGCGTTATTGGGGGGCAGATCCTCCCGTGGGTTCAGACCCCCTCAGGAACATCAAGCAGTTCTCCTTTCCTATCGTTCTGGTCGGGTTGCTGCTGCTTTTGTCCAACGGAATCTATCAGCCGTATGCTCATTGGTACAGCCAGGGATACAGCCAACTGCAAATCTGGCTTGGTTCGCACACCCCAACTTCGGATTATCTCACTCATTGGGGACTGTTCTTGTTCCTGGTGGTCTCATGGATGTTCTACGAGACGGTCGATTGGATGGCTAAGACCCCGGTCTCGGCTTTGCGCAAGCTGGAACCGTACCGGGGCTTGATTTGGGCTGGTTTGCTGGGGTTGGTGTTCCTGATCCTCGCTCTGGGGATCAAGCTGCCCGGTGAAGCCTTAAGTGATGGTCAATTCCCCTTTGGGCGGGGGGTGAACATCGTCTGGTTTGTGCTGCCGCTGGCTCTTTGGGCCGGTGTGCTGCTCTTGCGGCCTGATATGCCCGATGCCAAGCGTTTCGTGCTCTTCCTGACAGGCACTTCTTTGGTGCTCACGCTGACCATCGAAGTGGTCTATGTGATTGGCGATATTGGCCGCATGAACTCCGTTTTCAAGTTCTACCTGCAAGCCTGGACTTTCCTCTCGGTCAGCGCGGCGGCGGCTTTTGGCTGGCTGTTGTCGGGGTGGTTTTCATGGAGAGCGGGCTGGCGGTTGGCCTGGCAGATCGCTTTTATCTTCCTGGTCGCTGCTGCGGCCCTATACCCACTCCTGGGCGGCTTCGCCAAGATCAAAGACCGCATGGCGGGGGACGCGCCGCACACCCTCGATGGCATGACCTACATGCAGTATGCCCACTATTACGATGAGGGCGCTGATCTGGATTTGGCCGAGGATTACAATGCCATCCGCTGGATGCAGGACAACATCGTCGGATCGCCGGTGATCGTGGAAGCCAACCAGGTTGAATACCATTGGGGCACGCGCTACACGGTCTATACCGGCCTGCCGGGGGTGGTGGGCTGGAACTGGCATATGCGCCAGCAGCGCACCATCGTGCCCCACGATTGGGTTTACGAGCGCGTCGATGGGGTGCACGAGTTCTATCAAACCGGGGATATGCAGTGGGTGCGTGATTTCCTGGAGCGCTATGACGTCAGCTATATCGTCCTGGGTCAGTTAGAACGCGCCAAATACGCCGGCTCCGGGTTGGAGAAGTTCCCCGCTTATGAAGGCACGCTGTGGACGGAGGTCTTCCGGGACGGTGAGACCGTGATCTACCAGGTGGACAGTGAGGCGCTGACCGCACCTGACGACTAACCACCGAAAACACGTATGCTCGATTTCATTTTTTGGTACCTGCTGATATCCCTGCTCGGCTTATTGGCCTTTCCGCTGGCCTACCGCCTGCTGCCGGCCCTGGCCGACCGCGGCTACGCCTTCAGCCGCGCCCTGGGATGGCTGCTGTGGGGCTATCTCTTCTGGCTGCTCGGCTCTTTGGGGGTCTTGCAGAACGATGCCGGCGGAGAGTTGCTGGCAGGGCTCCTTTTGGCGGGAGTGGTATTCTGGTCTGCGCGCCGTGGAGGCTGGCGGGAGATCGCGGCCTGGTTCAGAACGCAGCGGCGTTTGGTGTGGACGGTGGAGCTGCTCTTCTTGATCGCTTTTGCGGCCTGGGCCGTGGTGCGGGCTGCCAACCCGGAGATCACCGGCACTGAAAAACCGATGGAGCTGGCTTTCATCAATGCCATCCTGCGCTCGCCGACTTTGCCGCCCTTCGATCCCTGGCTTTCGGGGTATGCCATCTCTTATTATTACTTTGGCTACGTGCTGGTGGCGATGCTGGCTAAACTGGCGGGCACTTCTGGCGGCGTAGCTTTCAATTTAGGGGTTTCGCTGGTCTTTGCCCTCAGCGCGGTCGGCTCGTATGGGCTGCTGTATAACCTGTTGGCTGCAAGAAGCAAGTGGCAAGCTGTAAGCGGCAAGAAGCTGCAAGCGGCAAGCCGATCTACGTTGACCGCCCTGTTGGCTCCTTTTTTCGTGCTGATCGTCAGCAACCTGGGCGGCTTGCTGCACCTTCTTCGTCTGGGGGGCATCTTCTGGCGGACGGATGAAAGCGGCGCGTTGGTATCTCCCCTATGGGCCTGGCTGGATATGGGCAGGTTCAGCGAGCCTCCTCCGGCTGAGCGTTTTCCGCACTGGTGGTGGTGGCAGGCCTCACGCGTCGTCCAGGATTTCGACTTCAACTGGGTCAACAAGGGCGATGTCATCGACGAGTTCCCCTTCTTCTCCTATTTGCTGGCAGACCTGCACCCCCATGTCTTAGCGATGCCCTTTGCCTTCCTGGTGATGGCGCTGGCCTTCAATTTGCTGCTTGATCGCGGGGGTGAAAGGCTTTCCTGGCCGCGCCTGCGCCTCAGCCCGGCGTTTTTCACCCTCAGCGCGATCGTTCTGGGCGCGATGGCCTTCCTGAATACCTGGGATGCCCCCTTTTATGTGGCGCTGTTTGCCGGAGTGTACGCTCTGCGGCGGCTGAGGGGGGCAGGTGGCCGCAAAGGGTCCCTGGCCGCCTTATTGAGGGACTTCTTCACGGCCGGGTTGGCCCTCGGGATTGCGGCGATCGGCCTGTATTTCCCCTTTTACCTCGGTTTCTCGTCCCAGGCGGGCGGGCCGCTGCCCAATATCATCTACGTCACGCGGGGCGTTTACACCTGGATCATGTTCGCCCCGTTTTTAGTACCCATCTTAGCCTTTGTGATCCATTTATGGCGCGTCCGCCGGAACCGGGAGGGGTTGAAAGGCGGTTTGCAGGTCACCTTGGGGGCGGTGCTGGCTTTGTGGCTGATCTCGTTGGCGATCACCGGGATCATTGCCGCTTTACCCCTGCTCAACAACTTCATCCCGGAAGCGGCCGCGGCTGCCAACACGTTCTTGGGGTCAGTAGCCGCGCCGGGCTGGGGCGCGCTGCTCAGGGAAGGGTTCGTCCGCCGACTGACCGCGCCGGGCACTCTGCTGACATTGGTGGTTTTGCTGACATTTGCCATCGCCAACTTATGGCCTTTGAAGCGAAAAGAGGATATCGAAGCTGATCCCCCGGATTTCCCCACTCCCTCGCAGATATATCTCATGCTGCTGACGCTGATCGGCGGGCTGCTCGTGCTGATCCCAGAGTTCGTCTTCCTGCGCGACATGTTCGGCTACCGCATTAACACCATCTTCAAGTTCTATTTCATCGCCTGGCTGATGTGGGGCATCGTCGCTGCCTACGCCACCATCACCTTGTGGGAGGGACTGCGATCTCCCTGGAAGCTGGTGTTCCGCGGGGGGATGCTCCTGCTGCTGGGATTGGCGCTGATCTACCCTGCCCTGGGCCTATGGACGAAGACCAACGGCTTCAAGCCCTCGCAGTGGACCTTGGATGGCACCGCCTATTTGCGCAGCAGCTCCCCTGACGAGGCCGCGGCGATGGACTGGCTGCGCGAGGCCCCTCCGGGGGTGGTCGCCGAGGCCGTGGGGGGCAGTTTTACCACCTTTGGGCGCATATCCGCGCACAGCGGTCAGCCGGCTGTGCTGGGTTGGGAATTTCACGAGATGCAGTGGCGCGGCGGCTCTGAACTGTTGGGCTCTCGCCGGGCGGATATCGAGCGCCTGTACTGCACCCCCAGTTGGTCCGAAGCCCGGCTGGTGCTCGATCAGTATGAAATCCGCTATGTGGTCGTGGGTCTCAAGGAGCGCATCGAGTATGCCCAAGGGAGCGCGTCTTGCCCAACCGGTTTGAGTGAAGCGAAGTTCATGCGCCATCTTCCGGCGGCTTTCGAGCAAGGGGATGTGATCATTTACGAGGCCCCTTGGCAGGAATGACGATATAATACGTCGGTTGGCGATGAAAATGCGAAATCTCACCAATGAAGACCTGCTCTACATCCTGGCTTTTGTTTTGGCCCTGGGAGTGCGCCTGCTCGATCTGGGCGGCGTGCCGCTGTCTGAAAGCGAGGCTGGTCTGGCCCTGCAAGCATTCGATCTGGCCCGAGGGGATTTGGCCGCGGCTGCGACAGCCCCTCAGCCGGGCTACCTGGCCCTGACCAGCGCGACCTTCGCCCTTTTGGGAAGCAGCGAGCTCTTAGCGCGCCTGTGGCCCGCCCTGGTGGGGGGCTTTACCGTGCTGGCCCCTTTCGCCTTCCGCCCCCTGCTGGGGAGAAAAGCCGCCCTTATCATGGCCTTTGGTCTGGCCCTCGACCCCGGGTTGGTGGCGCTGTCACGGCTGGCCGATGGGCGGATGATGGCTATCGGATTTGCGGTCATAGCCCTGGCGTTGGCTTATGCCCGAAAACCGGCCGGGGCGGGAATTTGCACTGGGCTGGCGCTGCTCTCCGGCCCGTCGATCTGGCTGGGGCTGCTGGGGATGGTCATCGCCTGGGGTGGGGTACGTTTGGTGGGCCTGCCCTGGGGGCTGGGCGAGCTCGAAGGTGGCCGATCAGCCACACCCCCCGCGAGTGCGTCCCCAGGATTCCGCCGAACCTGGGTCGGCTTTACTTTCGGTACGATCTTAATCGTTGGGACCATGTTCTTCTCTTTTCCCGCCGGATTAGGGGCCTGGGCCAGCTCGCTCTCGACATTCGCCCGCGGCTGGGTGCAGCCCTCGGGCATCCCGGCAGGGCGCTTGCTGGTCGCTTTGGCGTTTTACCAGCCCCTGGCGTTGATCTTCGGCATCGTCGCCGTGGTGCGGGATTGGAGGCGCGACCGGTCGCTGGTATGGAGCCTGGGGTTATGGGTTTTGGCCGCCCTGGTGTTGAGCGCGGCCTTCCCCGGCAGGGGGGTGGGCGACCTGGCCTGGGTGATAGTGCCATTGTTGGCACTGACGGCGGTGGGATTGTCGGCCTACCTGGGGGAGGGGTTGAAGAACCCCATCAGCATCACCCAGGCGGCTGCCCTGGTGGTCTTGTTGGCCCTGGTTTGGCTGACGCTTGCCGGGCTGCACCTGACGGTGGTCGAAGCGATTCGCTTAAGGTTGTGGCTGGTGTTGGGGATTTTCATGCTAGCGATATTGACCACGGTGTTTGTCGCCCTGGGTTGGAGCCGGGAGATCGCCCTGAACGGGGCTGTGATGGGCGTGAGCCTGACGCTGGCCGTGTATACGATATCGGCCATGCTGGGCGCATCGCAGGTCCATGCTGAAAACCCGGCTGAGTTATGGCAGCCGCCGCCTCGGACGGGCCAGGCGGCGTTGTTGGGGGATACTTTGAGGGAGTTATCTCTTTCGCACACCGGAGATGCCCATGCGCTGGAAGTGGTTTCCATCGTCGATTCGCCCGCGCTGCGCTGGGTTTTGCGGGATTACTCCGAGGCGCGTTTCCCTCCTTCGCTCGACGAGGACCTTTTGCCGGCGGTCGTCGTTGCCCCTCTGGGGAGCGAAACCCGGGCCTGGTCGGCGGCTTATCGCGGGCAAGATTTCGCCTGGCGGCTGAATCCGGGCTGGGAAGGGGTTTTACCGGAGGCCTGGGTGGACTGGCTGGTGTTCCGCGAGGCCCCCGTGCAGACGGAGTACATCTTACTTTGGGCCCGGTCGGACTTGTTCCCGGAAGAAGCCGTCACCGGGGATGAATCTGTGGAGGGACTCGAAGAAGAGAGTGATGAAGTGGAGTGACGATCAGAGTTGAAAAGAAAGGATTGGATGAGTTTTGAGTGATCTACCCCGCACGATTGCCATCGACGGCCCGGCTGCTTCGGGCAAATCCACTCTTGCAAAGCGGCTGGCCGAAGAACTTGATTATTTGTATTTCGATACCGGGGTGATGTACCGGGCGGTCACCTGGATTGCTCTCTCCCAGGGGATTTCGATGGATGAGGAGGAGTTGATCACCCAGGTGTCTCAAAAGGTTCGGATTGACGTCCAGCCGCCCTCCAAAGATGACGGGCGTGGGTATGATGTTTTTGCCGATGGTGACGATATCACCTGGGAGATCCGCCGCCCGGAGGTGGAGGCCAACGTATCGGTGGTGTCCGCTTACGCCGGGGTACGGGAGGCCCTGACGCTTCAGCAGCGGCGCATCGGCATGCGCGGCCAGGTGGTCATGGTGGGGCGCGATATCGGCACGGTGGTGCTGCCGGATGCCGAGTTGAAAATCTATCTAGATGCCTCTGTGGAGGAGCGCGCCCGCCGCCGCTACGAGGAATCCATGGCGCGCGGAGAGTCAATCACTTTGGAATCCATTCTGGAGGCCCTGCGCAAGCGCGATCAGATCGACTCCACCCGGGATGTGGCTCCGTTGTGCGCGGCTGAGGATGCGGTGATCATCGATTCCGACGGTCTCAGCATCGAGGGAGTGCTCGAGAAAAGCATCGCTTTGGCGCGCGCGAAGCGTCATTTGCCAGAATGATGTCCGCGGCGTATCAACCGCCCCTGTACGTGCGGGCATTCAGGCCCCCTTTACGGGCCTTATTCCGGGGGGTGTTTCACATTTTGAGCCGGGTTAAGGTCTGCGGCCTGGAGAACGTGCCCAAAGAGGGCGCTTATATCATCGCCATTAACCACATCTCATTGTTCGAAGCCCCCTTTGTGACCGCCTTCTGGCCGGTGCCTTTCGAAATCGCCGGCGCTGCGGATGTCTGGGATCGGCCAGGGCAGGGCTTGCTGGCGCGGCTCTATGGGGGCATCCCCATACGCCGCGGCCAATACGACCGCCGCATGTTCGATTGCACGCTGTCGGTCTTGCGCGCGGGCCGGCCTCTTCTGATGGCCCCCGAAGGCGGGCGTTCCCACGAACCGGGGATGCGGCGCGCCAAGCCCGGGGTGGCCTATCTGCTGGATAAAGCGCAAGTCCCGGTTGTGCCTGTCGGCGTAGTGGGCAGCACCGATGATTTCCTGGAACGCGCCCTGCAGGGGCAGCGCCCTGCTATCGAAATGTCCATCGGCCCCCCGGTTGATCTGCCCCCGGTGATGGGGCGGGGAAAAGCCCGCCGCCAGGCCCGCCAGGTCAACGCCGATCTGGTGATGGCGAAGATCGCGGCTTTATTGCCCCCAGAGTATCGAGGCGTGTACGCTGATCATGTCGGAGACTCCCTCCAAACCGAGGAGTAGCATCTATCGCCCGGAATTGGTGCGTCTCCCCGAGCTGACGTCCAAAAGGCGCTTCGTGCGCTGGCTCCTGCACGTCCTGGCACGTTTCGTGGTTGGGCTTGCCATCAAGCTGGAAGTGCGCGGCCGGGAGCATTTCCCCGGACGCGGGCCGCTGCTCGTCGTGGCGAACCATCTTGGCGATGCCGATTTCGTCGTTGGCTTGGCATTGACGATGGTCCCGCTCGATTTTTTGGGGAAGATCGAGTTGTACGATCTCCCCATCGTCGGGTGGCTGCTAGAGTCTTATGGGGTGATCTGGCTGCACAGGGGGAATCCAGACCGGCGAGCATTGGGCGCGGCTTTGCAACGCCTGGCCGAAGGACGTATAATTGCGATTGCACCGGAAGGACGCGAGAGTCTTACGGGCACTTTGGAGGAAGGCACCCGAGGGGCAGCTTATCTGGCGCTCAAAGCGGGAGCGCCCATCTTGCCGGTTGCGATCACAGGCACAGAAAACTGGCGCATTTATGGCAACCTGAAGCATTTGCGCCGCACAGTGGTTTCGGTAAATGTGGGTGCGCCTTTCCGGTTAACGGCCGATGGCAATCGGCGGCAGGTGCTCCAGGAAGGCACCGATCGACTGATGCACTCATTAGCTCAGCTTTTGCCCCCCGAATATCGGGGAGTTTACCGCAATTCTTTGTCGATGGAGAAAGATCACTTTGGCTCAAGCAGGTAACAGCAAGAGGCTTCAGCGATATCAACACCGGGCGTGGGTGCCGATGCGCCTTTTTTTGCGGTTTCTATTAAAGACGATTGGATTCACGCTGTTGGTACGCCTGGACCGCGTCGAGGGACTTGAGAATATCCCCGAAAAAGGGCCGGTGATATTCCTAATCAACCACATTGCCTTTGTCGATCCGATCGCGGTGTTATTCGTTGCATCCAGAGATATCGTGCCGCTGGCGAAAGTCGAGGTTTACAACTACCCTTTGGTGGGGATTTTTCCCCGTTTGTGGGGGGTGATCCCCATCAAGCGTGAAGAGATCGACCGCGAAGCAATCCGCAAAGCCCTCGAGGTTTTGAAGGCAGGCGAGTGTCTGCTTGTGGCTCCGGAGGGCACCCGGGGTGAAGCCCTGCAGAAAGGCAGAGACGGCGCGGCTTATCTGGCTGCCAGGACGGGGGCCGCCATCGTCCCCGTTGCTATCGAAGGCACGGTTGGTTTCCCTGTTTTCCGCACTCATGAGCGATGGGAACAGCCCGGCGCGCATATTCGCTTTGGGAGCCCGTTTCGGTTCAAGCCCAAATATCACAGAGCCAAGGGCGAATCCCTGCACAAGATGACCGATGAGGCCATGTTTGTGCTGGCAGGATATCTCCCTGAGCATCGTCGTGGGGAATATGCCGACCTTGGGGAGGCGACCCAAGATACGATTGAATGGCTTTAGGGGGGGCAAGGCCCTCCACACCGAAATCGGGAGATTTCGGAATCCGCAGCTCTGGCTCAAACAGTTATTAATCTGCCTTAATCTACTTAAGAAGTGCTATAATTTAGGCAATTTCCCCTAAACATGGGGGTAACAGATTATCTGCCCCCAGAATTGGGGGTCTGCATCCGAAAAAGTTTTGAACTGCGCCCCCCCTGAATTCAAGATTGCAAGATTGCCGTAGTACGGTCAACTCCATGTCTCCGATCTTCACGCTCTTCCAAGGAACGCCTTCTCTTGTCTTTCCAAACGATTGGGTAGGATGGATCGGCCTCGTCATCTGGCTTGGTGTCATGGGGGTTCTTCTCTATCATTGGCGGGAATCTGGGAAGACCTGGGAGAGGGATCAGAGGAGACTGTTTATCGCCTTGTTGGTGGCCACACCGCTGGTCTGCGGCTTCATCGGTGTGCGCGTCCCGCCTTCGGAAACAACCTCGTTCCTGGCCGATAAGCTTGACCCCGGCGGTTTGCCGCTAATGGTGTTGTCGGCGTTGCCCTGGGTGTTGGCAGCCGGGTTCCTGGGGCCGCCAGCGGCAGCTATTTTGGCTTTCCTGGCCGGGTTGATCCTCGGTCTTTGGGGCACGCATACGATTTTTACATCCTTTGAGATGGCTACGCTGGGGATCCTCGTCTCGATAGCCAGCCAACAGCGATATCGCACGGCCTGGTTCAAGGTATTGCGCCACCCGCTGTTTGCTGCGATATCGGTGAGCCTGGTTTACCCGTTTTTGTTTATGATCAGCTCGATTTTGCTGGTCGATGGGCCTATCGTCGATAAACTGGATTATGCGGTTAATCTCATGGGGATGGTGACCCTGGCAGTTGTGGGGCCTTTATTCCTGGCTGGGGTATTGGTAGAAATCGCCAGGTTTGTGTTCCCAACGGCCTGGGGTGGGCGACCGCCCTGGCTCCCCTCGCCGGCTGAAAGAAGCATGGAAGCGCGCTTCTCTTACTACTTGATCCCGGCGCTGGTGCTGTTGGCCGTTTTCTTCGTGATCGGCGATTGGGTGATCGCGGGGAATGCCGCCCAGAAGATGTTGGAAGAGCGCATGGTTTCGGCCACCGAGATCGCTTCTGATGAGGTGCCTTATTTTCTCGATACAGGGCAAAATCTGGTTTTGCAGATTGCCTCTCGGCTGGACCTCGCTGGGGACCCGGCAGTCGGGCTTGAGGAAGTGCTGTCTGAGAGCTACCAGTCGGTGCCGTTTTTCAGGCAGTTGTTTGTGTTTGATGCCCAGGTCAACCAGATTGCCGCATACCCCTCCGGAAATTTTGAAGATGTTTACTCCTCCCTGGAAGAACAGAACGGTATTACGCTGGCTTTGGAGGGCCTCCCAGTTCAAGTGTATGCCATTCCCGCCCTGGATGGCTCGAATTCATCTCAAATCACTTTCCTGGCAGCGGTTTTCGATGATGAAGGGGGCGTTGGGGGCGTGCTGATCGGGAGAACCGATTTGATCAGCAACCCCTACACCCAATCCATTCTGACCAGTTTGAACAGCGTCTCAGATATCGAGGGCGTGGGGTTGTTGGTTGATGAAGATGGCAATATCCTCTATCATTCTGAGTCCAAATGGGCCTTTTCGGAATATTCTCCCCCGATTAAGGGTGATGCGGGCATCCTGAATGGGGTGTCTCCCGATGGGACGCGTATGTTGGTTTGTTCGCAGCCAACGGTGGGCCGGCCCTGGGGGGTAGTTTTGATGGTTCCGGCCAGGCAGGCTCAACAATTGGCTTTAAACATCGCCGCGCCGCCCCTGGTGATGATTTTCTCCCTCATTGGCGTATTGGCGGTGATGATCCGGCTGAGTCTGAGGGTGATTACCTCATCGATCAAGTCCCTGACGGGGGAAGCGGAGCGGATTTCGCAGGGGCAGCTCGATCATTCGCTTAGAAGGGCGGGCGACGATGAGGTCGGGCGGCTGCGCAACTCCTTCGAGAAGATGCGCCTCAGCTTGAAAGCCCGTTTGGATGAGTTGAACCGCTTGCTGTTGGTCAGCCAGGGGGTGGCTTCGAACCTGGAGATCGCCAAGGCCTTGCAGCCGATCATCGAGTCGGCGCTGACGATTGGGGCAAGTTCTGCGCGGATTGCCCTGGCATCCGATATCCTCCCCGGATACGGTGTCGATGGGAAGATCCCCTCTCGTTATGGCGTTGGGGAAGACGCCGAGGCTTTTGCTTACTTTGACACGCAACTGCTGACCCTGATGAAGGATCAGGATAAGGGCAGAGTGGTGTTTTCCAACCCTGCCCGCACTCCGCTGTTGAGCTTTGGGCCGGACGCGCCAAGCCTGGGCAGCCTGGTCGCGGTGGCACTGTACCATGAACGGAGCTATTATGGCGTCTTGTGGGTGGCTTATAGTCAGCATCACACCTTTACCGGCGAGGAGGTGCAGTTCATCACCACGTTGGGCGGCCAGGCGGCTTTAGCGACTGCCAACGCCCGTCTGTTCATGACGGCTGAATTCGAGCGTGAGCGGTTAGAGGCGATCCTGTCTTCCACCCCGGACCCCGTTTTGGTCACAGATCAAAGGGACCGCTTGTTATTGGTCAATGCCGAGGCGGGTAGGACTCTGGGGTTGGGCGATGATGCTGTTGGCAAGCCCATTGAAGAGGTGATCGCCCAGGCTGAATTGATCGACCTGCTGCGCCTATCGGGGGAAGCGCCCGAACTTGTGGAAGTGGAATTCCCCGGAGAGCGCTTCTTCATGGCCTCGGCATCCACCATTAGAGTAGATGGACTGGTGATCGGTCGGGTTTGCGTTCTCAAAGATGTGACCCAGTTCAAAGAACTTGATGCCCTCAAATCGGAGTTCGTCTCCACAGTAAGTCATGACTTGCGTTCGCCGCTGACGCTCATGCGTGGTTATGCCACCATGCTGGAGATGGTAGGGGATCTTAATGAGCAGCAGACCGAATATGTGCGCAAGATCGTCGTTGGCGTTGAGTCCATCTCGCGGTTGGTCAACAACCTGCTCGATTTGGGCCGCATCGAGGCCGGCGTGGGCTTGCAGTTAGAGATGCTGCCTGTGCGTGATCTCGTCGAGGTGGTGGTTGAGTCGTTCCAATTACAGGCTCAGCAAAAGAAGATTGCCTTACGCGTTGATATCCCCGAGGACATCCCCCCGCTGATCGAAGCTGACCAGGCTTTGCTCCAGCAGGCGTTGCTCAATCTCGTGGAAAACGCCATTAAATATACGAGTGAGGGGGGCAAAGTATGGGTCAGGGTGAAACCGCGGCAAAGCACGATACTCTTTAGCGTTGAGGATACAGGGATCGGCATATCGCCGGTCGATCAACCGCGCCTGTTTGAAAAATTTTACCGCGGCAGCGACCGGAGAGCCCAAAAGCAGCGCGGCACAGGCCTGGGCCTGACCATCGTGAAATCAATCATCGAGCGTCATGGCGGCAATATGAGCCTGGAGAGCCAGCTTGGGGAGGGGAGCACCTTCTTCATCGAGATTCCGCTCCGGCATGAAGCTGAATAAATAGTTCCCTGAAAATTAGTGCAAAAACTCCAAATTTTCACCTTGACTGGGTTTTTGGTCTCCTGTATAATACCCCCCGCATGCAACCTAGAAAGGGAATAGACAAATGCAGCGAGCGCTTGAGGTGAGAGGACTCATGCGCTTGCTTTCGTTTGTCTTGTTAATAGTACATTTGTTCGATTAATTCTTCTGTGAATATTTGAATCCTCATGGCAAGGCTTGTGCGCAACTGCGCAAGGGCTTTACCGCGTGTAGGTATGTGTTCATAAAGTATCAGGTAGTCCTCAGGAGGCTCACGCGTGGAAACTAAGGGACTTAAATCCCTACGGATTGGGTTAGCATCACCAGAGACGATTCGCAGTTGGTCTTATGGTGAGGTGCTAAAACCCGAAACCATCAACTACAGGCGCTTACGACCGGAAAAAGACGGTCTGTTTTGCGAGGCCATTTTTGGCCCTCAGCGTGATTGGCAGTGCTATTGCGGGAAGTATAAGAACGTTCGTTATAAGGGCATTGTTTGCGATAAGTGCGGCGTAGAGGTGACCAAGTCATCAGTACGCCGGGAGCGCATGGGGCATATCGATTTGGCCGCTCCGGTCGCGCATATCTGGTATGCGCGGCGCCTGCCATCACATCTTGGTTTATTGCTGGATATCTCTCGGCGCAATCTCGACCGCGTGCTTTACTTTGCTCAATATGTGGTCACCTACGTAGACGAAGATGCCCGCGAGAGGGCTTTGAGCCGCCTGGAAGAGGAATACGCCGGCGGCGACAGCGATATCAAAGAGGAGACCAACACCGAGCTTGATAATCTCCTCTTGGAACGTGATGAACTGTTGGAATCTCTGGCCCAGAAAGAGGAAGAGATCAAAGCCAGTTACGATGAGAAGACGGCTGCCGAGTTGGACCCGGTGATGAAAAAAGGCCAGCAGTTGGAAATGGACTTGCAGGAGAAAACCGGCAAGTCCACTCGTCGGGCGATTACCTTCCCTGGAACGGATATCGTCATTGTCGAGGCGGGTGACACCGTCAGCAACCAGCACTTAGGCAGCGTTCAGCAAGTTGTCAAGGAGCGCCTCGAGGAGATCGAGACGGAGCTTCAAGACCAGCGTCAGCGCGAGTTGGAGCACGTCAAACTGGACATGGCGCGTGCACGCGCCGAAACCGAGCAGAAGCTTATCGAGAAGCGAGAAGAGTTGGAGGGCGAAATCGCCGCCTCGAAGGGGGAGTATCGTCGATTGCGCGATGAGCTGATGGATTTGCAGCCGCTGACATTTATGGGCGAGTTGCAGTATCGCGAGCTAAAGTCTCGCTGGGGGCAGGTCTTCCAGGCCGATATGGGTGCCGAGGCCATTCTCGACATCCTCAAGCGCTTAGACCTGGACCAGCTTACCGAGGAACTTCGGCACACGCTGAGGACTTCGGGCAGCAAGCAGAAACGCAGGTTAGCCACCCGGCGTTTGAAGATCGCTGAGGCTTTCCGCCAATCCGGGAATAAGCCGGAGTGGATGATCATGACCGTGCTGCCGGTGATCCCCCCTGATCTGCGCCCCATGGTGCAACTGGATGGCGGGCGTTTTGCCACCTCAGACCTGAACGACCTTTACCGCCGGGTGATCAACCGCAATAATCGCCTCAAACGACTGCTGGAACTCGGCGCACCAGACGTTATCGTGCGCAATGAAAAGCGCATGCTTCAGGAAGCCGTCGACTCTCTGGTGGATAACTCGCAGCGCGGCAAAGCACGCTCGCGCCGGGGCCGCCGGGAGTTGAAATCGCTCAGCGATATGCTCAAAGGCAAGAAAGGGCGCTTCCGCCGCAACTTGCTGGGCAAGCGCGTGGATTATTCCGGCCGTTCTGTGATCGTAGCCGGCCCCAAGTTGAAGATTCACCAGTGCGGTCTGCCAAAGTCGATGGCTTTGGAACTCTACCGCCCCTTTGTGATCTCTCGCCTGGTGGGCAACGGCTACGCCACCAACGTCAAGGGCGCCAAACGGCTCATCGAACGCGGCCGTCCCGAGGTGTGGGAGGCTTTGGAAGAAGCCATCCAGGAGCGCCCCGTGTTGTTGAACCGCGCTCCCACCCTGCACCGTCTCGGTATTCAAGCCTTCGAGCCTATTCTCATCGAAGGTAAGGCGATCCAGCTTCACCCCCTGGTCTGTACGGCCTTCAACGCCGACTTCGACGGCGATCAGATGGCGGTGCATGTGCCCCTGTCTGACAAGGCCGTCCAGGAGGCGCGCCACCTGATGCTTTCCAGCAAGAATCTGCTCAAACCGGCCAGCGGCGAACCTATCGTCAGCCCGTCCAAAGATATGGTGTTGGGGGTGTATTATCTGACCAAGATGGACGACCGGGAACATAAAGGGGATGGCCTGGTATTCTCATCCTTTGATGAGGTTGAGATGGCTTACCGGCTCGGTCAGGTTGAGATCCCGACTGAGATCAAACTTTCCACAGAGACCTGGTATGACGAAGACGGCAGTTGGATGAGAGAAGTCCAATCCCGCTTGATCGATACCACGGTGGGCCGGGTGCTCTTCAACCGTGTGCTGCCTGAGAATGTTCGATTCGTCAATCAGACTCTGGAGAAAGGCGGCATCAAGGACTTGATTGCAGACGTTTATGAGGTCTGCGGGGAGGAAGAGACCGTCCGCGCTGCTGATAACATCAAGGATATCGGCTTTAAGTACGCTACCGTTTCGGGCTTCACCATCGCCGTCGGCGATATCACCATTCCGCCGAATAAAGAGGAGATCATCGCCAACGCGCTGCAAGAAGTGGAGAAGGTGCAGCGCAACTTCCGCAGGGGTCTGCTGACAGACCAGGAACAGAATGAGCGCGTGATCGAGATCTGGCAGAACACGACATCGGTGGTTGGGGATGCCGTGCGTGAGTTTATGGACCCGCACGGTGACCTGGCTACAATGGCTGATTCGGGAGCGACCAAAGGTGGTTTCGGCCAGCTTTCGCAGTTGGCAGGGATGCGTGGCTTGATGGCTGACCCCTCCGGGCGCATCATCCCCATGCCCATCCGGTCGAACTTCCGGGAGGGGTTGACTTCTCTGGAATATTTCCTCTCTTCCCATGGCGCTCGCAAAGGTCTGGCGGACACCGCGCTCCGTACAGCGGATGCCGGTTATCTGACCCGCCGCCTGGTGGACGTTTCTCAGGATATCATCATCAACGCCGAAGACTGCGGCACCGCGAACGGCATCACCATCCGCAAGTCTGATGACGTGGCCGGCCAGTCGAT
Source organism: Anaerolineales bacterium (assembly GCA_028278545.1). Classification (GTDB taxonomy): domain Bacteria; phylum Chloroflexota; class Anaerolineae; order Anaerolineales; family UBA11858; genus NIOZ-UU35. Next base: position 388,813 of record JANQED010000132.1, on the reverse strand, counting down.
GGGCAGCCGTTTATACAGCCGGTACGCTGCTGAACGGGTTGTCGATCCGGAAACCGGGGAGGTGCTGGTCGATGTTGGCGACCTGATCGATCGGGAGGAAACTCGTCAAATTGCCAACGCGGGGATCGAGGAGGTGAAAGTCTTCTCTCCGCTGACCTGCGAGATGGAGTATGGTGTCTGTACCAAATGTTATGGCATGGATTTAGGCCGCGGGCAGGTGGTCGATATCGGCTCGGCGGTGGGGATCGTTGCCGCCCAATCTATCGGTGAACCGGGCACCCAATTGACCCTGCGAACCTTCCACACGGGTGGTGTTGCCGCCGGTGTGGATATCACGACCGGTCTCCCGCGCGTCGAAGAGATCTTCGAAGCCCGCAAGAACCCTAAGGGTGAGGCTGTGGTCAGCGAGATCGCCGGCGTCGTTCAAGTCGAGCAGTCCGAGCGTTACGATGAACTGAGGATTGTGCACGTGGTGCACAGCGAGATGCTCAGCAATTCTTATAAGATCACCCGAGGCTGGGAGGCCCACGTCAAAGATGAAGACGAGGTCAACCGCGGCGATGTGATCATCGCTCACAAGAAGGACAAAGAGAAGACCGTCCTGGCGGAGCACAGCGGCCGGGTCCGCATCGAGGACGGCCATGTGATCGTCTCGCGCGAAATCCGGGACGAAGAGGAATATGAAATCCCCAGCAACGCCCGCCTGACGGTGGAGAACGGCGAACGGGTAGAACCGGGCCAGTCGCTCACAGAAGGTTCTTTGAATACCCATGATCTCTTGCGGATTCAGGGCCGTGAGGCCACGCAGATGTACCTGCTCTCAGAAGTCCAGAATGTGTATCGGTCTCAAGGGCAGAATATCCATGACAAGCACTTCGAGGTGATCATCCGCAAGATGATGTCCCGGGTGATCGTCAGCAATCCTGGCGACAGCGAGTTCCTACCTGGTGATATGGTCAATCGCCTGGAGCTGCTGAAGGGCAATGAAGTGCTGCTGGCTGAAGGACAACAACCCGCCAAATATCGTGAGGTGCTGTTAGGCATCACCAAGGCATCCTTGAGCACAGAGTCGTTCCTCTCGGCGGCCTCCTTCCAGCACACCATCCGGGTGTTGACGCGCGCGGCTGCCGGCGGCAGCGAAGACCCATTGTATGGCTTGAAGGAAAATGTGATCATCGGTAAGCTGATCCCGGCTGGCACAGGTTTTGTCGAGGGTCCCTTCGCCCCCAGCCTACCCACGGACACCTATGAGGACCTTCCGGTGGCCGGTGTGGCTGAAGAGGAGGTTGAAGGAGTCTCTGAGGGTGAACCCCTGGAAGTCAAGGCTGAGCCGGCTGCTGATTAGGGGTATTTAGTCAAGAAATTGATCCCCTCCCGCTGCTTTTGAAGTGGGAGGGGATTTTTTTGCCATGTTATAATCCTCGCACAAATGTTTCAATTATAAATTTCGGAGCGTTCCATGGAGATCGGTCTAATTCGCAAAATCGACATCGATGAAGAAATGCAGCAGTCCTACCTGGACTATGCCATGAGCGTGATTGTTTCGCGCGCCCTGCCGGATGCCCGCGATGGGCTCAAACCGGTGCATCGGCGCATCTTGTATGCCATGCACGATATGGGTATCCGCCCGGATTCGACCTATAAGAAATCGGCCCGCATCGTCGGGGAAGTCCTGGGGAAGTACCACCCTCATGGGGATATGGCGGTCTATGATGCCATGGCCCGCATGGCGCAGGATTTCTCCATGCGCTACCAACTGGTGGATGGGCAGGGCAATTTCGGCAGCATGGATGGGGACTCCCCCGCAGCCATGCGCTATACCGAAGCCCGCATGGCTCCCCTGGCGACGCATATGCTCTCCGATATCGATAAGGCTACGGTTGATTTTTCGACCAATTTTGATGACACGCTGAATGAGCCGGATGTGCTCCCGGCGGCCCTGCCTAATTTGCTGGTCAACGGCATCACCGGTATCGCGGTGGGCATGTCCACCAGCGTGCCGCCTCACAACCTGGGAGAGGTGATCGATGCCCTGATCCACATGCTGGAGAACTGGAAGCGCCTCGACGATATCAGCGTGGCCGATCTGATGAAATTCATCCAGGGGCCGGATTTCCCTACGGGCGGCATTGTCATCGACCAGATGGAGAACGGCGGTCTGCAAAAGGCCTACGGCTCGGGGCGCGGCCGCATTATGGTGCGGGCGCGTGCCCATATCGAGGAGATGAGCCGGGGCCGAAATCGCATCGTGGTGACGGAGATCCCCTATATGGTCAACAAGACCACCTTGCTGGAACGGATCGCCACCCTGGCGCGGGAGGAGAAGATCGAGGGCATTGCCGATCTGCGCGATGAGTCGGATCGTCAGGGTGTGCGCGTGGTGATCGAGCTGACCAAAACCGCCGACCCGGAAAAGGTGTTGGAAGACCTGTATAAGTACAGCACCATGCGGACGACCTTCAGTTTGATCATGCTGGCCCTCGTGGAGGGCGAACCGCGCCTGCTCAACCTGAAGCAGGCGCTGCGGGTTTATCTGAACCATCGTTTAGAGATCGTTCGGCGGCGCAGCGAATATGAATTGGAGCGCGCCCGTAAGCGGGAACACATCCTGTCTGGCTTGATGACCGCCCTGGCCAATCTGGATGAAGTTATCGACGTCATTCGCAAATCGCGACGCGTGGAGACGGCCAAACAGAACTTGTGCCGTCGTTTCAAGCTCAGTGATGAGCAGGCCCAGGCGATATTGGACATGCCGCTGCGCCGTCTGGCCGCCCTGGAACGTCAAAAGATCGAGCAGGAGTACAAAGTGGTCAAGGCCAAGATCAAGGCTTTGGTCGCTTTGCTGAAATCACCCACCAAGATGCGCAAAGTGATCGCCGATGAATTGGGGGCCGTCAGAGAGGGATACGGCGATATGCGCCGCACGCAGATCATTTCGGTTGAGGGGGATAAAGAGGATATCCCTGTGCGCCTGAGCAGCCTGGCTCCTGACCAGATGGTCTGGGCCTCGCTGACTTCCCAGGGGTTGATCTCACGCTCGTTGAAGGATGCCCGCCCGCGCATCAGCGGCAGCGCCGCGCCCAAGCGCTTGATCAGGGTGAATACGCGCGATACCCTGTATTTGGTCACCGAGGGCGGTCAGGCAGCCTCCTTACCGGTGCTCTCGATCCCTGAAGCGGACAAACCCGATGATGGAGTTCCATTCAATCAAGTCTCTCCATTGAGAGAAAAAGAAAAAGTGGCGGTGATCTTCACGCTGCCCTCAAAGGATCAGCTGGCTGAGGGCTGGTATGTGCTCTCGGTTACCCGTCAGGGGATGGTGAAGAAGACGGCTGTTGAGGAGCTGCCGGGGCCGGCGGCCACCCCCTTTACGCTGGTGCGCGTCAATGATGGCGACCGTTTAGGGTGGATCCGTTTGACCGATGGTCAGAAAGATATCTTATTGGCGGCCACCAGCGGCATGGCGATCCGCTTCTCTGAAGAGGATGTCCGCCCGATGGGGTTGGTGGCTGCGGGCGTGATGGGGATCAAGCTAGACAAGGAGGAAGAAGTCGTTGGGGTCGAGTTGATCCCTCAACGCGGCGAAGTGTTCTTGCTGGCTTCGGACGGAAGGGCAAAGCGGGTGAAACAGGAGGACTTCCCCATCCAGGGGCGTTATGGCAAGGGCGTGATCGCCTGGAAACTGCCGCCAGAGGCCGGCTTGATGGGCTGTGTGATCGGCACCAAGACCAAACAGGTCACTTTGCATTTGAAGAAATACGCCGCCAAGATGGCCGACCTTGGCGATGCCCCCGTGCAGACCCGGGTGGCGGTGCGCGGCAAGTCGGTGCTGGATGTCCGGCCTGGCGATCAGATTTTGGAGATGACCGTTCCCTGGGATGTGCCGCGCCCTTTGAAAAAATCCAAATAGGGGCATGTTCCCTTCTCGAAAATCAGGTGCCACGCGGGAGGTAGGGTTGATTCTCCCCCAAAATAGCATGATCCCCTGGGGATTTGCACTACTCCCAGGGGATATCTGTTTTAAATGACCGTATAGTGGAGATAATGGTAAGTGATCTTGTCGTCGATGAGACCAAAGGTATCGTTGCCATCATTCACATTTCCGGCGCTGGAACGGGCCGTCCAGGAGAGATGCCGGGAGTTGTCCGAGCCGGAGAAACTGGTCAGAGTGAATGTGCCGTTGGGCAACAGGCTGGAGAAGAAATTCCGATACCAGGCGCGGATTTTCCCTTTGCCGACGATGGTACGCTCGGATGTGACGTGGACCGCTTCATCTGTGTATAAATCGACGACCTTGTTGTAATCATGGCTGTTGAGGGCTTCGATATACTTGCCGGTGATGTCTTGAGGCCCGCCCCCACCCCCATCCCACTCGTATTCGGCGATGACATCCCAGATTTTGTGCTTTGGGGAAAGCACTTCACGGGTATTCCACCATTCCCAGAAATTGGCTGCGCTGAGATTTAATGACTGGGCCGTGATCAGGAACTCCTCCACATCCTGCGTGGTTGGGGTCCAGCCGTGCTCCGTGAAAGCCGCCCCGGTGGGAATGATCGGCGGGCGGTATTTCAGGCTTTCAAACTCATTCAATGTCCTGGCTAACTGAGCCCCAGGGTTGTGCGCGCCCATCCAATAGACCTGCGGCATGTTGTAATCGCACTTCTCTAAGAATTCGTTCCAGGGGATGGGGTGCAGGGAAGGGAAGCGGTAAGATGAGAGCGCAAGGGGGAAATTGTTGCCAACGCCCCCGCGCAGTTCACGCATATAGGTTTTGGCGGCCGCGGCCTTGCCAGACTCCCGGTAATGATGCTCGGCGTCGATGGCAAAGCCATCCAGGTTGAGTTCCTTGATGCGTTTTATGGCGATGTCGGCTTCTTTGCTGGGGTAACTTCCATATACAAACTGCCAGCCCCAAACCTGGATTCCCCGGGCGCGTAAGGCATTGGCTACCGGGGGAACCAGGTCTACACGCTTGTTCCAATCGTAGTTATACGTGTAGATACCATCGGCGATCTTGATAAGCACGTGGCTGAGACCGGCCGCTTTGGCTACGTTGGCGATCTTGTTGGCATCACCGCCTTCGCAATCTGGTATCTTCCAGATATAAAAACCTTTGCCTTTCAGGGTCATAATTGCTCCTGTTTTATGATAAGAACACCTGTTCTATTATAACACATTTCGCTTCGGCTTCAAATCTCGTTGCACTGGCCATGCAGGCGAGGCAAGCGCGGACACCGCCGCCTTTCGCAGGGGTGTTCTCGGTCGCAAAATGGGTCATTTTGCCCCTCCAACGGCTTGCTGCAGCAGCGAGAGGATCGCCCCTTCCTGGGGGAGCAGCACCTGAGCGCCGCCGGGAGTCGTCCAAGGGACCACATGGCCGCGGCCAATCGCGTAGCGCTGGATGTTCGATGGGTTGCCAAGCCGTGCCGCTAAAGGGACGATGGGGGCGACGTCAACCCACTTCATATCTGAACTGACGTATTTTTTGTAGATATCATAGAGTTCGTCGCCGCTTTCCAGGGCGTTCATGCTCAGTAAGCGCGCCCCAATGGCCTGGATCACTTCTTGCTGGCGGCGGGTGCGGTCGAAGTCGCTGGTGGTGTAGCGGGCGCGCACGTACCACAAAGCCATCTCGCCGTTCATCAGTACCTCTCCGGGTTTGACCGTGAAATTTCCATGTCCTGTGCGGTGGTCGGTCAGTTTTTCACCGACCTGGACGTTAACGCCGCCCAGGCTGTCGATAGTCTCGGTGAAAGCCTGCAATCCGACCAGGATATAGTGGTCGACTCTGATGCCATAGTGGTGCTGCAAGGTTTGGGCCATCAGCGGAAAACCGCCGTAATACATCACCGTGTTGATGCGGTTGTAGCCGTAGCTGGGGATGTACAGGTACAGGTCGCGCGGAAATGAGACCATGCTGGCTGTTTTGGTGCGGGTGCTGAGGCTGAGCAGGATGATGGTATCGGTGCGGAAGCCAACCTCGCCTAGGCGCTGGTCTGAACCCAACAAAAGGATATTGATTTGATCCTGGGAGTAGTCGCTGGGATCAACATGGACTGTATTGCCGCCTTTGGACGGTGGTGGAGGTTCAGCCGTGGGCTTGGGGGTGGCGGTGGGCACCGGGCTTGGGAAGGCCGTGGGGATATACGTCGGTGTTGGGGGGACAGGCAGGAAGGGGGTTGGGGTGGGCGTCGCATCCGCGGGGACGGTTGCCAGGGCTGCTTTCCCGGTCGCCTGGGGGTCAACCAGCGCGGTGCTGGCAGAGACTGCGCTGATCAGCGCTGGAGAAACACAGACCAGAATGAGTGTGGGGATAAGGAGTATCCAGAGCAAGCGGGTGCGCAGAGTCATAGGTTTCGTGTGCTGAGGAGAGCTTTTGCTGGATCGCCCGGATCTTGATTACGTGGAGGTCGGCGAGGGTGTAATGGTGGGGGTTTCCGATGGCGTGGGAGTATCCGACGGGGTAGGAGTATCTGAAGGGGTGGGCGTTTCCGTGGGCGTGAAGGTCTGTGTGGGTGTATCTGTCACCGTCGGCGTCAGTGTGTCGGTTGGCGTTGCCGTTTCCGTTGGTGTAAGGGTCTCTGTGGGCGTGTTTGTCGGCGTTGGTGTCAGCGTGCTGGTCGCTGTCGCGGTGGCTGTGGCGGTCGCGCTGGATGTAAATGTTGCCGTGGGCACGTTGGGCACGTAGAGCTGTTGACCGGCGCGGATATACGTCGATGAGCCGAGACAGTTGGCCTGCTGCAATTGATAGACGTTCACCCCGAACGCCAGACCGATCTGGTAGAGGGTGTCGCCTGATTTGACGGTGTAGTACACCCATCCGAGGGGCGGGCCGCAGGGGATTTGGGTCAGGGTGGGAGGCGGTTTTGGGACGTAAATTATGCTTCCAGGAGAGAGATTACTGATCAGTAAGCAATTAGCTTCAATTAACTTCTCAGCCGTGGTGTTGTATTGCGCTGCCAGGCTTTCCGGTGTATCCCCCTGGTTGACCGTGGTCTGCACCCAGCCAGAGGGGGGCGGGCAGGAGGTCGGTGAGGGGGCTTCCGGCGTTGAGGATGGGGTGTCTGTCGGTAAAGAGGTTGCCGAGGCCGTATAAGTAGGCTCTCCAGGTGCCTGGGTCGGCAGGGGAGTTGGAGAGAGCGTGGGTGAGGGTGTGGTGGTGGCCGTACTCGCACTTGCAGGTGCCTGGGCGATGGATGCCTGGTCTTCGGCCAAAGCGAGCACCAGACTCCCTCCCAGGATCACTGTAGAGGTCAAAGCAGTGACCAGCCCAAGGACGAGTTCACGGGGTTGGGTCATCCAGAATGCCCTTCCCCGCTTTGAGGGGTGGTTTCTCCATTATAAAGGGGGAGCAATATGTTGAAGGCAGAGCCCTTGCCCGTCTCGGTATCCACCCAGATACGCCCCTCTTGGGATTCGACCAGGGTTTTGGCGATCGAAAGCCCCACACCGGTGTCGCCGATGCCCTCAATCAGGGGGTTGTCGGCGCGATAGAGCCGGGAGAAGACGCGCGGCAGGTCCTCTTTAGGAATACCCCCACCCTGATCGGCGACTTGAATGAGCACATAGTTCTGCCCGTCATCGACATCCTGGACCTCTGCACGCAGGAAAATTTCCCCTTCAACCGGAGAGACGGTCCCGGCGTTCTTCAGCAGGTGGATCAGGATCTGTTGCAAGGCGTCACGGTCGGCATGAATGTGGGGCATCGGCTCGGGGAGATCGACGCGCAGAATGATATTTTTCTCCCGCATCTGTGCAGAGGTATTGGCGATGGCTTTGTCGAAAGCGTTGCCCAAGTCAACGGCTTCTGGGTTGAGCTGGAGTTGGTCTCCGGCCAAAAGGGTGGCGACGCGCAGCAGATCGTCTAACAGCCTCTCCAGCCGCTCGGTCGATGCCCGGATGCGCTCCAGGAATTTGCGCTGCAACGCGCCGAGGATGCCTACCGACTCGCCGAGCAGCAGTTCGGTGTAGCCGACGATAGAGGACATGGGCTGCCGCAGGTCTTGCGCGATGGATGCGAACACTTCCGCCCGCTCTTCCGAGACGGTGTCGGCTGTTTCGAGCACCCCGGCGTTGACCAGCGCCTGCTGCTCGGTCTTTATCAACTGATTCTTGAGGTTGGCAATCTCTTCCAGCGCCTCACGGAGCTCTTTTTTGAGCTGACCCGAGGTCGTCAGTTCGTGGGTATCAGCCGCAGCGATCAGGCTTTCGACCATCTCGCCCAGGCGGCGGTTTTCAACTTGCAGGCGGGCGATGGTGTCCTGGGATTGCTGCTGATCGTCTCTCAGAGAGTCCAGCTCTTTCGATCCCTCTTCGCCGAGAACTTCTTTTGTGATGGTGTCTCTTTCGGATAGCAGGATTTGGTTCTCAGCCTGGACTTCTTCCAGAATCTCCTGGAGAGCATGCAGGCTATTTTGGGTTTTCTCCAGCTCTTTTTGAGCCGCTTCCCAGCGTCTGGCCTGGTGCAGAATGGGGGCCAATCCATTGCTGATCTCCTCGATGAAATCTTGATCTTCCCGGGCCCAACGCCGGTCGGTGTGAGGCGAGAGCAGTATGATGCCCAGGGCCGTTTCCCCCTTCAGGTTTTGCACGGACCCGGCCAAAAGGTGTCCAGTGCTGCCCAGGCCTAAGAGGTCCCCCAGGTTGGTCAGGTCTTGCGAGGTGCTTCTTGCCGGTAAACGTAGAGATTGAGCCTTTTTCATCGCCGAAGTCAGCAGGGGCAATTTACCCTGGTCGAGCGACAAATTCTCGAGAGTCTCTTCATGGATGAAGTCGTAGCCGCACTGGATATGGAATCGTCCCCTTCTGCCAGGGGGCGAGACGATCAGGCAGATGTCTGATCGCATCGTTTCGGCGAGCGTGCGTGCGATGGCTTTACATAATTCGGGCCCGGTAGATTCACCCAGCGCGAATAGCAGTGCTTTGAAATATTCAGGTTGGGTATCAGAGCGGGATTTTTCTTGGGGGGCGGGTTGTTCGCTTGGCGCTGGCACTGCTTCGACGGCCGGGATTTCTGGTTGGGGGGTTCTAAATCTCCTAGGAAGTGAGAACAAGATCGGGTAGGCGGCCATTTGGGCCAGACGGACGAAACCGGGGTAGTCACTCTCGGTTTGGGGGACGATCAGGTGCAGAAGGTGCCCGAGGGAAACGACGATCATCATACCGAGGCCGTATTCCCAGCCGTTGGGGCGGCGGAGGATGAGCAGAGCGAACCCTAAGCCGAGCAGCGCGATGGCGAGGAATTCCCACCCGAAATCCAGCCAGGAGGCATTGAAAGACAAAGCTGAATAGTTTCCAAACCACCACGCCCAACTGATGGCTGCGATGGCCGCCGTCAGCATCCCCAATAGGCTGCTGGCAGCGTCAGCAAGACGCCTGGGTTCGGGAAAAACCCACAACCAGAGGATGACGATCAGGCTCAGGGTAGTGGCAGCGCGATCTAAGATGGGCAGCAGGACGCGAGGGTTGTAGAGGCCTGATTGAGCGAGTCCCGCGCAGAGGAAAAGCAAGAAGCGCAATCCCAGCATCAGCCCGAGGCCGATCACCATGCGACGTCCCTGGGGGAGTGCACTGTCGCGCCAAAGCCCCACGGCCATCTGCAGGGCGCCGGCAATCGAAAAGGCCAGGGCCATATGGTAGATCAAATTGCCCGGAAAAGTGGTTAACGCTGTCAGAACTTGCTGAATTGTACTGCCCATGACGTCGTGCCCTCGAGGAAATTATAGCATGGGGATGATATGGGGCAAACTTCAATTCTCGTTGACAAACCAACGAATCAGAGTAAAATATCGCCTGCAGCCGAAGTGGCGGAACAGGCAGACGCGCTACGTTCAGGGCGTAGTTCCCTTTACGGGAGTGTGGGTTCGACTCCCACCTTCGGCACTGAGCTCCTGACTGAGAAGTCGGGAGTTTTTTGTGCCCAAGAGCGCATTTCACCCGTTCTTTGGCTGCCCGTTTGTGTCGTCTATTTTCCTGACCTAAGGTATGCAAGATTCGTGCTTGCGACGGAGGTAGGGTCGCGGTAAGATGAGATCATGATCGATACCCTTCGCAGCGGCCGCTTTGTGATCCTGCTGGTGGTTGTGGTTGTCCTGGTGCTCTTAGTGTTAGGCTTCAACAACCGCTTGGCAGAGATGCGCCTGCTTTCAGAAGAGGCTCTGCGCGTCGAGGAGCGGGTGCAGAGCTTACAGCTAACCAAGCTCTATCTTGAAACCCAAATGGCTTATGCCACTTCGGATGCGCCGGTTGAAAGATATGCTTTAGAGGATATGCGCATGGTGCGGGATCATGAAGGGGATCAGTTGATCGTCCCTCTAGTTGACCCCAATGCCACCCCGGCGCCATCCGCTCCAGAGGTTGTAGAAAATATGCAGCCGGTGGAGAACTGGCAGGTTTGGGCGGCCTTATTCTTCGGCGATCAAGATTTGCCTTGACGCACGATGGTCAGCGTGCTATAATCCCGTCCGCTCAGGCCAAAGGCGCGCTGAGCACGCCAACGACGCGGGGTGGAGCAGTGGCAGCTCGTCGGGCTCATAACCCGAAGGTCCCAGGTTCGAGTCCTGGCCCCGCTACCTAAGAAAATTCCCCTTGAATAAAGGGGAATTTTTGTTTTGTAGGCGGTTTTTATTGGTATTGGGTAACATAGGAAAATCAAATACTGCAATTTTTACTGCAAAAGATCGTCAATTTCATCTGCGGCATCACCTTGCATTGATGGTATAGCATGAGAGTATGTATCCAATGTCAAACTAATAGATGAATGACCTAATCTCTCTTGAACTACCTTGGGATGTATTCCCCGCTGAAGCATGAGGGTTGCAGCAGTATGTCTTAGATCATGAAACCGTACTCTGGGTATTTTGTTTTCTTTCAACAAATTTTCAAAATGCTTGGCAATATTTCTTGGGTCAAGTGGTGTTCCAATAGTCGATGGAAGTATTAACCTGAGTTTTGGATAAGGGAGGGTTCCTGATTAAAATAAAGCTAAAGCCACCACACAATAGCTTCTAAAAAGGAGCCCTACCATGAGTTTAGTCAAACTATTCGTGGATGTCGATGATTTCTGCAGGATATTTGAGTCTCGTTGGACAAGCTTTCAATTGGCAAATGGATTACGCCAACGGAAGCGAGCCACACAATTGTTTTTGAGTGAGATCATGACGATCACGATACACTTTCATCAATCTGGCTATCGCTTTTTCAAAGCCTATTACCAGAACTACGTTCATGAGCATTTAGTGGGAGAGTTTCCACATCTGGTCAGTTATAGTCGTTTTGTGATACTCATGGCGCGTGCCTTGGTGCCGTGGACTTTCTATCTGCTCTCCAAGCGAGGAAACTGCACCGGGATTTCTTTTGTAGATTCCACCCCGCTCAAAGTCTGCCATAACAAACGTATTGAGCGACACAAAGTCTTTTCAGGTATAGCTGCTCGTGGCAAGACGAGCATGGGCTGGTTTTATGGTTTCAAATTACATTTAGTTGTCAATGAGCATGGTGAGGCCCTATCTTTTCAATTGACACCAGGTAATATTGATGACCGAAAACCTGTTCCTGTCCTTTTCGCAAGGCTTTTTGGCAAAGTCTTTGGCGATAAAGGGTACATTCCGAAAGATTTGTTTGCCAAACTATTGCAAGAGAACATCCAATTGATTACTGGTTTGCGCAAGAATATGAAAAACCAACTCATGGATTTGCAGGATAAGCGCTTTCGTAGAAAGCGCTCTATCATTGAAACGATCAATGACCGATTGAAGAATATTTCTCAGATCGAACACTCAAGGCATCGAAGATTCATTAACTTCTTGATCAATCTCATCTCTGGCTTGATCGCTTATGCTCTGCAACCAAGCAAACCGGCTTTGAATTTGGTAGCTACTTTACCTGCTATCATTTGCTAAACAAAACTCAGGTTAACATTACATTCGTTACAAGTGGGCATATTATTCCTGATCTAATCGAAAGCGCATTTGAGATTGGAGAATTTCAATTATGAAAGCACTACTCATGTTTCCCTGAAGAATACTTAGAAGTTCTGCCTCAAGCTACAAAAGAATATGCCATATCATTACTTGGCAATAATATTAATCTAAAAAATGCAGTTATCCATATTGCTGAACGGCCTGGAATTGGTCTAGTTGCTAAAGGTGGGGTAGCATGGCCAAAAGATATTGGTAAAAAATTGATATTGGAATTCTATACATTAATTTGCACCGATGATGAAAAGTATTCATCAGTCCGTGAAAAATTCACGGGAGAAAGAATTACAGCGGCAAATGTGGCCGTTCATGCAATTTCAAATATCATTGCCATTCATATCGGTTTTGCTGCAGCAATATGTGTGCCATTAGTAGCAATTCTACTTGCTGCGGTAACCAAAGTAGGTGTAGAAGCTTGGTGTCAAGCTCTATCACATCTAGAAAAAACAACCTCGCCGCCTGAAAATCCTGATATTCAAGAAATAGGGATTGAAGAAAAAAAAGACTGAAACCTATATGAATCATTAATACCCCTTTACACATCTTTAGTTTTCGATAATTGGCTTTATCAAACATACAAATATAAAAACCCCGCATGATTGCGGGGTTTTGTGCGTCTAATGGCGCGATGCTGACCGGAGCCCCAAGCTACATTGCGCCGTAGGTGCAAATGCGGCGTAGTGGGTGAAGCGTAGCGAAGTCCGAGCTGAGCGAGGATTTCCACCCCGCCTGTCTGCTCGACGCGGGATTAGGTGCATTGAATTTATGGAGCACAATCACCTGTCATGTAATCGTAAACTGTCCAATCCTCAAGCAAAATCTCATCGACCTTACGATAGTGGCATTGCAGATATGCTATCCGTTGCTGTATCGCGCGGGTTTGGATAGGGAAATCATATAAAGGTGTTTTTGCATTATGAGTATCAATTATCAGCCGAGGGCTTATATGAATTATGTCGTCCAAAAACTCGATAATCATCTGTTCGTCTGCGTATTTTTGTTTGTAAAGTGGGTACTGATAGACAAAACGAGTAGGGCTTGCCCGGTTTGAAAAATAATTAATTGTTGTTTCTGCCCCCCATAACAAGACTGTCTCTTCAGGGTTGGTATTCAATTTTATTTCCTCCACTATAAGATGTTGTCTATTTGCATTTCTGAAAGAGGTCACCTGGATTCTGTATTGGTTGAAAGATGTCCATAAAAATACACCAATAATTCCTACCGTCAAAACATGTTTTACGGTATGTGGAGTCTCAGAGAAAAACCGTGATGAGAGAATTACCCAAAATGTAATTCCTGCAAAAAGAGCTAATATCGGTAAAATGGTCATGTAGTAATGGGGATATGTTTTGCCAGATACGCTAATCAAAATTAACTCGATTGGCAAATCAAACAGTCCAATAACCAGTAATGGCAACCAACCACGGATAACATCTCTCCTAAAATAAATCAATAGCAGTCCAAGCAGATATCCAACCCCAGCTAACTGCAACAAACCTACCTGAGTAAGTGGCGATATACCAACAATTACAAGTTTTAGTCGATCTAAAAAACTAACATTTGACGATGAGTAAACAAAATTATATTCGAAAGCGGCACTCCAAAACTGGACTAAACCACTTTGCAGGCTAAAAAATAGTATCCAGCCTATACACACTGCAACAACGCCGCCCAAGAAGCACAAGAATTCAAAGATAAGCTCTTTGAATTGACGCAATTTCACCCTATAGACAACCAGAAACAGAATAATTGAGATCCAAATTCCGACGGTAGTCTGTTTGGTAAAAAACGCAATAATACCGAGTAAACCTATCAAAAACCAACGCCAATAGTGGAAATTTGGTTTCTCAAATGTAGTTTTGGCAAGCCACAAAGCAGCAAATTGTAGGGGCAAGGTATACTCGGTAGTTAAATTCCCACCCTGAATCACAAACATAAGTGTCAACAACCAAAGCAACGTGCTGAAAATTGCAGGAGAGGTGCCAAGTGATTTCCGAATAATTTTGAATCCGACAAATACTGCAATAGACAAACTTAAGATTTCAAGCAGCCAAACACCCCATCGTGAACCATCCATAATAGCAAGCCCAAAGGCGTTTATGTAAAAAATGACCGGGGGCTTATGATCCCACACATCACGATATGGCAATTCCCTATTCAAAATCCGCCATCCCATATAGAGGAACACCCCTGAGTCCCGATGTGTGTATTGCATGTTCAGTGGACTTGTGGGTAACAGAACACACAATGTTCCAATAATCACCAGTAATTTATCCCAAAGTTGATGTGCAATGTTTTGGAGTGATTTCACATTCATAATCCCTAATGAGTTTATAGTAATGCGCCTAACCCTTGCTTTAAAAGACAATTTGCCTCATAAATACTTATACGCGGCATTTTGTCTCGTTTTTGTGCGATAAAACATCTCACCACCTAACACATTGTATAGCATAACCATATTTCATTTTCTAGTCAAGAAAAGTGTGTCTCCCCTCGACTAACGGGCATGTCTGTGAGATCGAGGGTTCGAGTTCCAACGCGTCATCTCAATCTCTATTACTGCAAATTTACTGCATATAGGGGGGCAGCGATTATATTAGCCAGAACAAACGCTCTAATTTTCCCCTTTATTCTACCAATTGCTTCATTAGATATGGTAACTGGATATATCTCATAACTTACAGGTTATAAGCCTGGGACTATTTAACAAGGGCTGATTTGGCACCCCTTTTGAAGGTCAAGCGGACATTAGAAGTTTTGTTTGGCAGAAAATGGCTTCGCTCTTTTTTCGAATGTGCTGATGATGGATTGGGCTCGAATCCGTTCGATTCGAAGGGTATGATTATTGCATTTTGTAATACCTGATTTAATAGTGACAAGCTTAACTGACCATCGTACAATATTGATCGATGTGAGAGAGGACAACACGGAAAATGAGTCAAAACGAGAACAATACGCAACCGACGAAGCGTTCACTAGGGGAAAGAATTCGTAAAAGACGCAAAGAACAGCGAATGATTCTTGCTGAGTTGGCTGAAGTGTGTGACATTTCCCCCTCGTTTCTAAGCCAGATCGAGCGCGATCAAGCCAACCCATCCATTTCAACACTTCATGATATCGCGGTAGGGCTGGGGGTGACCGTTGGATATTTCTTCGCCGAGCCCGATGAACGAATCAATAACGCCAGGGTGGTTCTTGATAAGTTTGACGTGCATGTTGTTCGAGCTGATCGGCGCAAAACTTTGATCTATCCTAAATCAGGTATTCAAAATGAACTACTTTCACCTGACTTGAACAGGGATATCCAAATGATGTGGGTGGTTCTACCTCCGGGCACAGATACAGGGGATGAGCCTCTTATCCATGAGGGGGAGGAGTGTGGTGTTGTACTTCAAGGACAGGTGGAGATTTGGGCGGGGGATGAGCATTTTGTTCTGGGGCCTGGTGACGCCATTTATCAGAAAAGTACGATACCTCATCGCAGTAGAAATATTGGGGATGAAGATGTGATCATTGTGGTTGCTATTACACCACCATCGTTCTAACCTGGAATTCACAAGCTACTTGTTTTTGAGCTCTAACCAAACGTTAGGGCTCTGTCTATTTAAGTGTGGCAACATTTATCCCCCGTAAATTTTGACAGGAGTGAAGTTTTAAGGTTTTTAACATTGACATCAACAGAATAGTTTACTATTATTGACAATAATTGTTATCACATCAAAATATCGTCTGTAAAACGTCTGGCTATTTCACTGGGGTCGAAATAAATGGCCAGAATATAGCAGCCAGAGGAAAACTCTAAATCGATGGCAAAGGTACAATCAATTGGTGCCCAAATTCGTCGACATCGTAAGGTCCAGAAACTCACTTTGGTTGAGTTAGCTGAAAGCTGCAATATTTCTCCCTCTTTCCTTAGCCAAATAGAACGCGATCAAGCCAACCCATCTGTAACCACACTATATGCAATTACAGAAGTGCTTGGCGTATCTATGGCTTCATTCTTTGATGTACCAGATAAAAGAACTAAAGCAGAACCACAGTCCGATTCTCAATCGACAATAAGGATCGTACGCTCTGATCGGCGAAAGGTGCTCATCTACCCTGGTTCAGGGATTCGTAATGAGTTGCTTACACCAGATTTGCGCAGGGAAATTCAGATGACGTGGATTGTAATGCCTCCAGGAACGGATAGCGGTGAAACGCCGTTTGTACACGAAGGGGAGGAATGCGGTGTCATTCTCCAAGGTCAACTAAAAACATGGATTGGGGATGAGAGTTTTATTCTTGGTCCTGGCGATGCCATTTACCACGATAGCACTCTCCCCCACCGCAGTGCAAATATAGGCGAAGAAGATGTAATCATGGTGGTTGCGAAAACCCCACCATCAATTTAACCATTTACAAAACGGTTTACAGAGGACCAACAATGACGAATCAGGATTTTGATGTAATTATCGCAGGCGGTGGGCACAACGGGCTGGCCTGCGGGGCTGTTCTCGCCCGTGAAGGGATGTCAGTTTTGGTTGCTGAACGCAACCCCTGGCTAGGGGGATGTGTGACAACCAGGGAAGTTACTTTACCCGGATTCAAGCATGATATGTACGGTTCATCTCATGTCTGGATCCACCTAAACCCTGACTATAAAGAAATGCTTCCCGAGTTGGAGCAATATGGCCTGGAGTATATCTGGTCAGAAGATCTAATCACCGGGCATCCCAATCATGAAGGACCGGGGATCATTGTCTACAAAGATGTCGATAAAACTTGTGAAAGCATTGCCCAATACTCGCCAGAGGATGCCAGGCGCTACCGTGAGGTTTACGATGGTTTTATTGAGATCAAGGACGGTGTCGTCTCCAACCTGTTCAACTCCCCTCAGCCGCCCAGTTTAATGACCTCCGTAATGGAAAACAGCGAAGCTGGTTTAGAAATGCTGCGTAACTATCAGCTTAGCCCCAAAGCTTGGGTCAAAGAAAACTTTGAACATCCCATAGTGCAGTCATTTATTTTGGGGTGGGCCATGGCTCCGCAAAATTGGCCCTTCCAGGAAGGTGTGGGACAGTCTTTTTATGTGATGATCCCGGCTATCCACTATTTTGGCGAATCCATTCCGAAAGGTGGGACCATTGAAATGCCCAACGCCCTGGCGAGATACATCGAGGCCAGGGGCGGCACAGTGATGACGGAATCGACTGTGACGAAGTTCATTGTTGCAGATGGAGAATGCAAAGGTATCCAGCTTGAGGACGGGCAAGAGGTCACGGCAAAGCAAGCTGTCGTGACCAGCCTGGATCCCAAACAAACCTTCTTGAGGTGTATTGAACCACAGCACTTGACGCCCAAATTCCGCCGGATGGTCGAAAATTTCTCGTTTGGCAAAGTCAGTATCGTTCGGGCGCACTATGCACTCAACGAATTACCTCAATTCAAGAATGGGGAGGAGATGAGTTATACAGCCTTCCAACGTATCTTCGGCTCGATGGAAGATATCGAGATCCAATATGCCGAGATGGGGCGGAATGTCCCCCCCAGCAATCCCTTCCTGTGGACAGCGGCCTGGACACTGCATGACCCCAGCCGCGCGCCAGATGGCAAGCATACGCTAATTATGGATACTTTCGTCTCCAACCGCCTCCAGGATGGCAGCCGCTGGACGGATGAATTAGCAAAAGAATATGTCGATGAGGTCATGCTGCCTGTGCTGCAAAGGCATACGACCAACATGAGCCGCGAAAACATCCTCGCCGAATATATCGATCATGCAGAGAAGTTAGAGCGTGATAACTGGTCGCTCGTTGATGGCACAACCACAGGTGGGGAACGCACGCAGGCACAAATGGGATATTTCAGACCTTTCCCTGGTTATGCTCAATATCGTTCTCCCATCAAGAATCTTTGGATGACAGGGCCTTCAACACATCCAGGAAATGGGATCACTGCTATGGGTACAGTGACGGCTAATGAAATGCTGCGTTCGTTCGGCATGAAAGAAGAAGATGACGAATTCGATTTCTAGGAAGTGATGATGAGCAAAAAGATTGAGAAATACACCGCCTTAGTCGTCCAGCCCGAAGTACATGTAGCTAACACCCGTGATGACATCTACCGCAATTTGGAGCGTTATACCAAGCTGATCGATTTTGGCGTGGGTTATTTTTACGAGCGCCCAGTACGACTGGTGGTTTTCCCCGAATACTTCTTACAGGGGGTCACGACGCCGGGCAAGGGCGAAGATGGTCTAGAAGCCTTCATGAAGAAAGCCATCACCATCCCTGGGCCAGAACTGGATGTGCTCGGTGAGAAATGCAAGGAGTATGGCATTTATATCGCCGGGGGCGGCGTCGTCGAGCAGGTTCCGGAGTTTCCCGACCGTTGGTTCAACACCGCCTTCATCATCGGCCCAGATGGAAAGGTGATCTTACGCTATCACAAATGGCATATCCCCGCCTCGATTGGCCTGGGAACCAGCCCCCACGATATGCTCGATGAGTACAACAAAGTCTTCGGGGACAGTATCAAGACTCGTTTCCCAGTTGTGGATACTGACATCGGCAAATTGGGGACGATGACCTGTCATGATGGCGCCACCCCAGAGGTTTCCCGTGCATTAGGCTTCAATGGGGTTGAAGTGATCTGCCATCCGGGAGCCATCCAGGAAGTGGAAGGTGTGAGCTCCCCTTGGGATTTCTGGCTGTTCACCCGTCGCACCAGGGCGCACGACAATATGTGTTATCTGCTGGGTTCCAATTGGGGTAAGGTTCACTACGACTATTATCCCAAAGCATTCTGCCCCGGCCATTCTTTCATTATCGATTACACCGGCATGGTGATGCGCTATGCCCCTTACCCGGAGGAGCAAATCATCGCCGCCACCATTGATATCGAAGCCTTGCGGGATCACCGCACCATCGCCAACCACAACATGTGGATTGATGTGCGTACCGAAGGTTTTCGTGAGATGTACGAGAAGTCCATCTATCCTCCCAACTTATTCCCGTCAGGAAAGCCGCCCCGCAACCTGGCCGACAAGATGGAGGGCGCCAAGCAGGTATTGAGCACTCTCTATGGTCGGGGACAGTTTACGCCACCCGCGGAATATTCCGTCGAAGATATGCCTAAACTCTTCGAGCAGCGCGTCCGCTATGCTCAAGAGTCAGGCAGGCTAAGGAAGGATTGAAATGAAAGTTGCCAGCAAGCTCGTCAAGATGGATTTCGTGGTTGGCAAGATCGAACGAAAAGATCAATACCTGATCATTCACAGCCACCCTGACTCAACTATGCCCGCCAAAGTGCGCATGGACGCCGTTGATTTGTGGCTGTTTATCCGTGCTGGGCTGAATTGGCCGGTGATCAAATATGTGCTGGCCTTGCCCCGCTTATATCGCCAGGCCAAAGCTGAACAGAAGGAATAGTTATGCAGGTTGCGGTCACAGTCGAGGGGCAAAGAGGCCTGACCTGGCCACGTTGGCAGCGCATTGTGTTGGCTGTCGAGGAACTAGGTTTTGCCGGGCTGTATCGCTCTGATCATTTCCTGGATGCGCAACCCCCCGACCAGGATTCATTGGAACTTTGGATATCACTAACCTGGCTGGCCTGCCATACCCGGCGCATCGAGTTTGGTCCTTTAGTGACGCCACTTTCTTTCCGCCACCCTGTCCACACTGCCAGGATGGCGAAAGATGTGGATGACCTCTCCGGTGGACGCCTGGTTCTGGGCCTGGGGGCTGGCTGGGGTGGTGGAGAGAGGGAGCATCGCAGCTTTGGGTTTGAGTTGCTGCCTGTCTCCGAACGTTTTGCACGCTTCGAGGAGGGTCTAACCATCATCCGCCAACTGCTGCGCAGCGACCGGCCTGTGACGTTCGAAGGGCGGTATTACCGGCTGGAAAATGCCAGTTTGCTGCCCCGTCCCCAGCGAGCAGGTGGCCCGCCCATCATGATTGGTGGCAATGGCCCAAAACGAGTGCTTCCCCTGGCTGCGAAATACGCTGACGAATGGAACGCTGTCTACCGCACCCCAGTTCAATTTGCAGAACTCAACGGTTGTTTAGATGCACTTATCGCTCAGTCCGGGCGTTCTCCTGATTATGTCATCAGATCACAAATGAAAGGTCTTGTTTTCGGAGCAGACCAACACGAACTACAGAATCGGCTCAACGGGCGTACCGTATCTGAGTTGCAGGAAGGTGGGCTTGTTGCTGGCGTGCCCTCTCAGATTGTCGATCAACTCTGTCAACTGGCAGAAGTGGGCGTTCAAAAGGTAATGCTGCAATGGACAGATCTTGACGATATTGCCGGTTTAGAAGTTTTCGCCAATACCGTTCTGTCCCAGTTACCAGATACTCACAGCATTGATGAGTAAAAGGAGGTGACCTTCCCCAAATAGCCCATATATGCCATCCCCTGAATATATCATAATCAAATGATCTAGTGTTTGGAGGAGACTTACATGTCTAAAAAACTATTTGCCACCCTGGCTGTATGCGCAATTTTGGCCCTTGCTTTGGCCGCTTGCGCGCCACCAGAACCGGAGACGATCACTGTTGTCGAAACGGTGGTTGTCGAAGGTGAAGTCCAAGAAGTTGTCGTTACCGTTGAGGTAGAAAAGGAAGTTATCAAAGAAGTCGAAGCAGTCGATGAAGCCGAACTCGAACGCCGCAAGACCGTCATCTTTGATATCGATGAAGGCCTGGTGGCTGATCCTGAACTGTGGAACCCCTTTGCCGCCGGTCGTCGGCTTGAACATGGCTTTTTCCAGGCCATGATTGAACCACTATTCATCCTGAACCTGGAAAGCCCCACCGGTGAGGTTATCAACTGGTTGGGTGAGAGTATGGAATCCAATGATGATGCCACCGTCTGGACGATTAAACTGCGTGAAGGCATCAAGTGGAGTGATGCTGAAACCCTGGACGCCGACGACTTTGTGTTCACCGTCAATATGGGCATGAATACGCCTGATCTTATGACCATGCCTGCTTTTGAGAATGTGGCTAGCGTTGAAAAAGTCGATGATCTCACAGTACAATTCACCCTGACCGCGACTGACTATCGATTTGGTTACACCAACTTTGTGGTCACGTCAACTTCATCCTTTTTCATCGTCCCTGAGCATATCTGGGCTGATCAAGATCCTGTAACCTTCACCAACTACGATCCTGATCAGGGTTGGCCCGTATTTTCTGGTCCCTATCTTTTGGAAAGTGTTAGTGAAACTGAGTTTACCTATGTCCGCAATGATGATTGGTGGGGCGTCGATGCTGGTTTTAAGCTGCCTGCGCCTGAAAAATTAGTTTGGGTAGCTTACGGCTCCGAAGAAACCCGCACTGCTGCCATGGCACGCAACGAATTGGACAGCTTGATGGGCGTCAACCTGGGTTCTTACCTGGCTTTGAAGCAAATGACTGGCACCACCATTGCTTGGCACGCTGACCTGCCATACGCCTGGATCGATCCCTGTGCTCGCAACTTCCACTTCAACCTGACAAAGGAGCCATGGAACGATGTTGCCATGCGCGAAGCAGTCAACTATGCTATCGATCGCGCCCAGATCATCGATATTGCCTATGAGAGCACATCATCAGCCTCTCAGCACTGGCTGCCTGCTTACAATGTCTTCAATAGCTATGTGCAGTCAGCTGTAGATGAAGGGTTGTATGACCAGTACCCTCTCCATACCTATGACCCCGAAAAAGCCAAAGCTGGTTTCGAGGCCTTAGGCTACACGATGAATGCTGAAACAGGCTACTATGAGAAAGATGGCGTTGAACTGGCCATGTCGATTGCTAACTTCGACGCTACAGAGATGAACAGCACGGTATCCTTGTTGGTCGAGCAATTCCAGGCGGTCGGGGTCAATGCCGTCCAGGATATCCAGCCCATTCCCGCCTTCATCGAAAACCTGACTGGGGCAGGCTTCGACACCTACTACTTCTTCGTTTGCGGCCCCATCGACTTGTGGGCCAAGATGGATACCTTTAGCACCCGCCACATCCCTGCAGAAGGTGAGACTTCCTCAGGCTTCTATGCCAATACCCAGCGTTGGGATGGTGAAGCCGCCCAGGCTTACTCCGACCTTGTTGCGCAGATGGCTGACGTGCCCCCTGGCGATCCTCAGCTGGAGCAGTTGTTCCTCGATTCGATGGAGTTGTGGCTGGCCGAGAAACCGGCTCTGCCCATTGCCCAAGCTGTCAAGTTAGTGCCCTTCGATCAGACCTATTGGACGGGCTGGCCCACCGCTGATAACCCCTACATTGCCCCGGCAACTTGGTGGCAGGTTACGCATGTGATTTTGCAAAATCTGGAACCGGTAACCCCCTAATCAGTCTGAGAATGGCTTAGGAACTATACGGCAAGTGGAATAGTATCAGGACTGGCAGTCCTCTCGGGGCTGCCAGTCCTGAAGTAAAGGAGAACTCTATGGGTGGCTTATCCAAAGAATATGTCATCAAACGACTTGGTATGTTTCTGCTTACTGTGTGGTTGGGAACAACGGTTATCTTCATTGTACCCCGCATGGCACCTGGTGACCCTGTCCAGGCTATGATTGGCCGGATGTTAACGGAAGGTTCTAACGTAGAGAACGCTGATCAAATCGTCGAAGCCTATCGTGAACGTTTTGGCCTGAACGACCCAGTTCACGTGCAATACTTCAAATACTTATACAACTCGGCTACGTTTAACACAGGGTATTCACTGGCCTTTTTTCCCAGCCGTATAGACGATATGATCGCCCGCAGTCTGCCCTGGACGATTGGTTTGCTCTTTGTTGCCCTTATCTTGTCTTTCATCATCGGGAATGCAGTAGGCGCGCTTCTGGCTTGGCGGCGCACGCCAAAAATGATCCGCTGGTTGCTGCCCATTTCGTTAACCTTTACATCCATTCCAGCCTATATGATCGGGATCATGCTGCTGTTTTTCTTCGCGTTTATGCTGGATTGGTTCCCATATGCAGGCAACTATGCCCGCGGACTGAACCCTGGCTGGGATTTAGAGTTTATCGGTAGTGTCATCAAACATGCTTTTTTACCTGCTATGTCCATCATCATGGTCAGTATGGGCAGTTGGGCTTTGGGAATGCGCGGCATGATGATTACCACCGATGGCGAAGACTACATGATTTTAGCCGATGCCAAAGGATTGACGCCCATGCGCATTTTCTGGCGCTATGGTATTCGTAATGCCATCCTGCCACAGATAACGGCTTTTGGGGTTGCTTTAGGCGCATTAGCAGGCGGCTCAGTGCTGGTTGAGATCATCTTTACCTATCCCGGGGTGGGGTATTTGCTCTATCAAGGTATTCTCAATTCTGATTTCACCTTGATCCAGGGAATCGTGTTTTATGTGATTGTTGGGGTCTCTATCGCTGTTCTAATTTTGGACCTGACCTATCCCCTGATTGACCCCCGCATTACATACCAAAGGAGCTAATGATGACAGCAGCCACAAATGTCTTTGGGACCAGAAGCTCAAGAATGGCGGTAATTCTAAGATTACCCTGGTTGAACTGGAAATTGGTATTGGGAGTTGGGGTACTGATTCTTATGATTTTGATGGAATTCGTCGGCCCGGTATTCTGGGATACTGAGTTAGCAAGAGTTGGCTCTGTCCCTACAAATATGGTGCCAGTATGGGTCGAGGCTGATAAATCATTGGGTTTCAAAGAAGGTTCACCTGATTATCCTTTAGGATCAGAAAGCAACGGGCGCGAGATGCTGGCATTGGTGCTGGTTGCCACCCCACGTTCCTTGAAAGTCGGTTTGATCGCTGCGTCCCTTGGCACCATAACGGGGATCATTCTGGGGTTTGCAGCCGGTTTTTTGGGCGGCTGGCTCGATAGCTCCATCCGCATCCTTTCTGATGCCTGGATGACGATCCCTGGACTGGCCGTTTTGATCGTGATCGCCAGCTACGTGAGAGAGTTTGACATCAATTCAATGGCCCTGGTCATTGCCATGTTTGCCTGGCCTGGTCCGACGCGCATCATCCGGGCGCAGGTGTTGAGTATGCGCGAGCGCGGTTACGTGCAGATGGCGCAAATTTCGGGTTCTTCTGTTATTGACATCATGTTCAAGGAAATGATGCCCAATTTGCTGCCCTATTTGGCAGCGACCTTCACAAGCACGGTATCAAGCTCGATTTTGGCAGCCACTGGGCTGGAAATTTTGGGTCTAGGGCCAACGCGCATCCCCACCCTTGGGATGACCATCAACAACGCTCTGCGCGCCTCCGCCATCTTGCGCGGTATGTGGTGGTGGTGGAGTTTCCCCATCGTTATGTTGGTCACAATCTTCATGGCACTCTTTTTAATGACCATCGGCCTGGATGAAATTGCCAACCCGCGTTTACGAGGAATACAGCAATGAGCACGAATCCGAAGAGTGGAACCCAAAATAATAACGGACATAGTGATGTCGCCCTGGACGTGCGCGATTTACGTGTCCACTACAAAACCCCCGAAGGCGATGTGATCGCTGTCAACGGTATCAGCTTCAAGGTGTATAAAGGTGAATTGGTCGGTTTAGTGGGCGAATCTGGTTGTGGAAAAACAACCGCCGCGATGGGTATCCTCCGCCTGGTGCAGCCTCCAGGGCGCATTATGGGGGGGCGGGTTATGCTTGATGGCGATATGGATATCATCAATCTCGGTAACAAAGAACTCCGTCGTGCGCGTTGGACGCAAATAGCGTTGGTGCCTCAAGGCGCGATGAACTCACTCAACCCGACTATGCGCGTCAAAGACCAGATCAAGGATGCCATCGAAACCCATGAAGGCCGTCAATCTAAAGCGGTTCTGAAAGAACGCACCCTTGATTTGTTGGCATTGGTCGGGTTGCCCAGCCGCACTTTCAATATGTATCCTCACGAGTTAAGTGGTGGCATGAAGCAGCGTGTTTGCATTGCAATGGCCATTGTTCTCAACCCGATCCTGGTCATCGCTGATGAACCCACCAGTGCCTTGGATGTGATTGTGCAGCGGGTGGTTGCCCAGACTATGCTCGATATCAAAAAGCGGCTGGGTGTTTCGATGATTATGATTGGTCACGATATGGGCCTGATGGCGCAAATGGTTGACCGAGTCGCGGTGATGTACGCAGGCAATTTAGTGGAAATTGCTCCTGTCAGAGCTGCGATGAAAGCTCCAATGCACCCTTATACGCAACTCTTGATTGAATCGATCCCTTCCATCAAGGAGCGCAAACCGCTAAAGCTGACAGAGGGTCTGACGCATGATTTGCGCAACCCACCACCGGGTTGCATCTTCCAGTTCCGCTGCCCGCATGTAGCGGAAACTTGCCGAACCCAAAAACCACCCATGCTTGAAATCCAAACGCGTCACGGGGTGGCCTGTCATTTGTATAAACCGGAGGAAACCGCATGACCACGCCTTTGCTTGAAATCACCGATGCTACCAAGATCTATGGTGGTGGCTTCCTGCAAGGCGGTAAGAAAGTGGTCGCTTTGCAGAATTTCAACCTGACCATCCCGGCGGATACCCCAAAAATTGTTACCATTGCTGGTGAGAGTGGCAGCGGTAAGTCGACGCTGGCGAATCTCGTTCTCGGCTTTACACCGCTGACATCTGGAAAAATTACCTTCACGGGGCATGATTTGAGCAAGCTCACCAAAGAGGAACGCGGCATCTACAGGCGTCATGTACAGGTTGTCTTTCAGGATCCCTATGCGGTATATAATCCCTTCTATCGAGTGGGGCATATCTACGATTTGATCATCAAAAATTTCAAATTAGCGAAGAGCAAAAAAGAAGGACGAGAGCTGATTGAAGAAGCCCTCAATGTAGTGGGGATGCAAGGGGACGAAGTGCTGCACAAATATCCGCACCAGCTCAGTGGTGGTCAACGTCAGCGCATGATGGTGGCGCGTGCCTATTTGCTCAAACCTGATTTGATAGTAGCTGACGAACCGGTCTCTATGGTTGATGCTTCTCTGCGGGCCATGATCCTCGATATCATGCTGCGCCTGCGGGATGATTATGGCATTTCCTTTCTCTATATCACCCATGACCTAAGCACTGCCTATCAGATTGGCGATGATATCTACCTGCTCTATCAGGGCTCGATTGCGGAGTCAGGTAGCACAACCGAGGTGATCGAAAACCCCAAGCACCCCTACGTGCAGCAGTTGATTGGCTCTATCCCAGTGCCTGACCCAGACCAAAAGTGGGATTCCGAAATCAGCCTGCCCGATGATGAGCTGATGCGCTCTCACACCGACAGCGGCTGTCGCTTTTATGCCCGTTGTACCCATCATTGGGAGAAATGTCTGACTACTCAACCCTTGTTGTATCAAATCAACGGAAGTTCTCATCAGGCGGCATGCTATCTCTATGCCGATGAAAAATGACCCAAGTTACTCTTCGTGTCGGACGGCTGATTGATGGAACGGGACAAGATCCCTTGCTCGATCAGACCATTATCATCGAAAATGAGCGCATCCGAGCCATAACCCCCTGGCAAGACACGCATCATTCGCAAAGTGCGTTCATTGATTTGAGCGATGCGACGCTCCTCCCCGGGTTCATCGACACGCACCTGCACATCACTGCGGATCCCGGAAATCCAGAGGATATTTATAATCCCGAACAGAACCCGGTTGAAATTACCTTGCGCGCTGTTAGTAATGCTCAGGCTGCACTGCGCGTCGGTGTGACCACCTTGGGAGACTGTGGCGCGCAAAATCACATCATCTTCCCCGTACGCGATGCCATCAATGCCGGGCAGATAAGTGGTCCGCGCATCATTGCCTCGGGAGCTGCCCTGGTTCCTGCCGGGGGGCACGGTGCGGATAAATTTGGAGTAATTTCCAGCGGTGTCGATGAAGTACGCGCTGCTGTGCGTGCCCAAGCCCGAGCGGGGGCTGACTTCATCAAAGTCATGGCGACGGCAGGGGGTGGCGAAGAACCTGGGGTGAGTCACTATTCACTTGAAGAGCTAATTGCCATCCGCAGCGAAGCTGATCGGCACAACCTGATTGTCGCCGCGCATGCCCATGGTACAGGCGGCATCCGCGACTGCGTGGCAGCGGGCATTCAACGTATCGAGCATTGCACCTTCTACAATGGAGAAAGAGGATTTGATTTCGACGCACAAGTCGCAAAAGAGATCGCCCGACGAGATATCATCGTTTCACCTACTAATGTGATCGATTACCGACGTATCCAGGCGGGTGGAGAGGGTACACCTAGAGGCAAGTTGAATAGCATCTGGCGACAGCTCCTGGATCACGGTGTGCATTTTGCGGCCAGCAGCGATGCAGGAGTCAAGGATATGTTCTATGATGATTACGCTTTGATCCCGGAATTGATGGTCAAAGAACTTGGCATCTCAGAAATGGGAGTATTGGTAGCCTGTACTCAAACCGCGGCAACAGCACTGGGTTTGCAAGATGAGCTTGGCACGCTGGAACCTGGAAAAATAGCCGATCTAGTAGCTCTGAATGGTAATCCCCTTGAAGACATCACTGCAATGCGCGCCATTTGCCTGGTTATGCGCTCGGGGGAAATCCTGCATCAACAAGGTCATCTGGATGACTGAGAGGGCTGTACCTGCTCCCATCGGCTATCTGGCGCTAATACGCGCTTATCGGGATTTCCGTTTCCTTTGGCTTGGACAAATCGTCAGCAACCTGGGTGACTGGTTCAACTTGATCGCCTCAGCCTCGCTGATCACCACATTTACCGAGTCCGGACTGGCCGTTGGGGGTCTGTTCATGATCCGCACTCTGGCTCCTTTCCTTGCCAGTCCTATTGGTGGTGTGATCGCCGACCGTTATAACCGTCGCAACGTTATCTTAATCACAAATTTTCTGCGAGCACCGGTAGTTTTAGCCTTCCTGTGGGTTCGAGATGCTGGTGATATATGGCTTTTGTATGGCCTCACCGCTTTGCAGCTTTTCATCAGCGGGATTTTTTTCCCGGCACGCACAGCTTTACTGCCTGACATTGTGCCCAAACATGGTATTGGTACAGCCAATGTCATCACTGGGGCAACGTTTTCAGCGATGCTGGCAATAGGGTCTGCTTTGGGTGGTTTTGTTTCGGGTTCTATCGGTATTTACCCGGCGTTTGTCATTAATGGCCTGACCTATCTAATTGCGGCTATCTTTCTTGTTCAAATTCGATTCCATCGTCCCTCGTCCCCAAATGAGGACCTCAGAACTCTAAAACAGGTATTACGAGAATACCTCGATGGATTGCGATATATGAACCATCATCGTTATCTATTGGTGATAGCTCCTCACAAAGCCTTTATCGGCCTGTTATTGGGTTCTACGTTTGAAGTTGTACAGGTCGCGATTGCGGAAAAAGTATTTACCATTGGGGAAAGTGGGGGCATCAGCCTGGGGTTGATGTTTGCTTTTACGGGGGTGGGCTTGGCCCTTGGCCCATTGTTGATCCGCCAGGTGATAAAAGACCGTATCCCCCAACTTGTCTGGGCGATTACCCTTGGCTATCTGATTGGCAGTTTAGGCTTGGCGTTGACCGCACCCCTGCTTAGCTTTGGCTCTGCGCTGATAGGAACTTTTCTTCGAGGTATTGGCAATGGTGTGGTATGGATGTTCTCGACCCAATTGGTGTTGCAACTGGTTCCTACACATGTGCGCGGCCGTGTTGTTGCTACCGAATTTGCCTTCTCGATGTTGGTCAGCGCAGCGGGTGCGGCAATTGTCGGCAGTGGGCTGGATTCTCCGCTGGGCATCTCCGGCGTGGCCTGGATTATGGCTGGCCTGACTCTTCTGCCAGCAATCTTGTGGAGTCTGTGGTTGATTGCCGGTGGCTCAAATAAACTCTTGCGCCAAAATGCAGTTGTTTGAGAAGATACATTTACTATGAAACCTTTTCACTACCATATTCATCTAGAACCCGATCTTGAGCAGTTTGTTTTTTCAGGTGAAGTTACACTTGAAATTCAAGCCAATCATCCTACTCATGAAGTGTTGCTGCATGCCCGCGAACTGGAATTCCAACGCTGTACGCTATTACAGGATGGAGATGAAAAAGATTGCACCTTCATCCTCGATGCAGTCCGGCAAGAAGCGACCATTCAACTTCCCGAACCCATCCACGGTGAGTTCGCGTTGACTATCGCATATTCTGGTCTCATAAACGACCAATACGCTGGGCTGTACCGCAGCAAATATGTACACAGCGGGGGGGAGAAATATCTGGCTTCCACGCAATTCGAAGCTAAAGACGCCCGCCGCGCCTTTCCCTGTTTCGATCAACCTGGACTGAAAGCTACCTTCGATATTGAATACGTAATCCCTACTGCGCTTACCGGCATCTCGAATGCAGCGCTTGCTGAGGAAAAAGATTTAGGCAACGGCACAAAACTAGTGCGCTTCGAGCGCACTCCCAAGATGTCCACCTATTTGGTATTCTTTGGCATCGGAGAGTTTGAGTTCATCGAAGACGCCTTCGCTGTGCCGTTGATCCGAGTCGTGACCACACCTGGGAAAACCCAATACGGCCAATTTGCCCTGGAAATGGCGCGTAAGTCCTTGCAATTTGGTGCGAATTACACGGGCATTCCCTACCCTCTCTCGAAGTGTGATTATATCGCCGTTCCAGACTCGATAGGGGCGATGGAAAATTACGGTGCCATCCGCCACGCTGAGGATGTGCTGCTTGTATATCCCGACTCCACCCCCAAGGCCAGGAGGACATTGATCGCCAAGATCATTGCCCACGAGGGCATCCACATGTGGTTTGGCGACTTGGTCTCCCCGGCAGCCTGGAAAGACCTCTGGCTCAATGAAGCCTTCGCCACTTACTTTACCTTTGTGATCCCCCATCATTTCTCTCCTGAGTGGGGTGTATGGGAGCAATTCTTCCCGGAGCGTGTGTTGTCAGGGTTAGAGCGCGACGCCCTTGCAGGAACCATCCCTATTGACCTGCCCAATGTCGACGATCCCGATGCTGATCCCGCACCCACACCTTCCACTGCGCCCATCGTCTATAACAAAGGCGCCGCCGTGATCCGTATGTTGGCAGCCTATTTGGGTGAAGATTTGTTCCGCCAGGGGATTTATGACTACCTGGCGCAGTATCAATTCGATGCCGCCTCCTCGGAGCAGTTTTGGGATGCCATTGCTGAGTCGACCGGTGTACCGGTGAGCAGATTTGCCGAAACCTGGATCTATCAGCCTGGGTATCCGCTGGTGGATGTGACGCTGCGCGGGGATTCTCTTCAGCTATCGCAAAGAAGATTTTCCTATTCTGATAATGTCTCTGAAAGCCTGTGGATCATCCCAGTGGATGTGACTTTCTACCTTGAGAGCGGCGAAACCAGGACTATTCAGGTTGTGTTGGATCAAAATATCCAGGAGATTCTTGCCCCCGAGGGAATGGTCACCTATAAATTAAATACTGGCCTCACAGGCTTCTATCGAGTGAACTACCCGAGAGAAAACTGGCAACGCTTGGGTAAAATGCTGCGCGACAAACGACTTTCTAACATAGATAGTCTGAACGTACTCAATGACTTTTTTGCCCTCGTCAAGGCTGGCGTGTATTCCGTTGAAGAATATCTGGGATTTATCGACGAGTGTTGCTGGGGTGAAAATCGCTACCTGCCCCTCACAGACATTGCCAAGAATCTGTCGCAGATATATCTTGTCGATGAGACGAAGCGCGCTGGAATCAGCCGTTTGGGAGCCCCGATTTTCGAACGGGTGCTGGAAGCAATAGGCTACCAACCGGATGAAGACGAACCCCTGCTCACCACGGAACTGCGCGCCGCGCTTCTCGTTGCAGCCTTCTTACTTGGTTCTAATGCAGTAGCAGGCTTTGGGAATGCCCAATTTCAACTCCTTGTGGATGACGAGTTCGTTCACCCTGACATCCTGACCCCAGTGATGAAGATTGGCGCCGTAGTACACCCTGACGCGCAGTCCTGGCTTGTCCAGCGTGCCCTTGATGAGAATCTATCCGAAGCCGAACGCATTATGGCTTTGGAAGCGTTGGGACATCTTCGTACAGAAAAAGAACTGCGGAACGCGCTGGCCTTTAACTTAGATGAAATTCCTCGCAGTTTCAAACACTATATGCTGGCAGCTGCGGCACAGAATCCTTCCGCTCTTGATTGGATGTGGCGCTGGTTCCGAGAGCATCTTTGCGAAATCGAGAAGTTTCCATTACATGTTGTTGAGATGCTGATTGTCCAGCTTATCCCTCTGTGCGGCCTTGGGCATCGAAACGAAGTCCATGCGCAGTTACAGGACTTTGTGTCACGCTATCCCACCGCTGCTGACAGCGTTACAATGGCATTGGAATTACTGGACGTCAACGAGCGCTTGCGAAACCATCAGAGTGTTTCTTGAGAGAAATATTATGAGCTACGCCTGGCGAGAACGATATCTTGACGTAAACCTGACCACCGGAGAAATCAAGGCTGAAAAAATGTCGCTTGAGGTGCTACGTACTACCATCGGCGGTATTGGTCTGGCGGCACAATTGATTTACGATGAAGTGCTTCCAGATGTTGACCCACTTGGCCCTGAGAATGTGCTAGCCTTTGTCGCCGGACCGCTCGGCGGCACTACTTGGGCAGGCACTGGGCGTCTGGTAGTTGCGGGGCTATCTCCTTTGACAGGCATTTGGGGAGAAGCATCTTTGGGGGGCTACTTCGCAACCCATCTTAAACGATGTGGATATGATGCTTTGGTCTTCAGGGGTGCCTCCCCAATGCCAGTTACCCTGTTCATTGATGAGAATCACCCTGAACTGAGTCCCGCTGACCATCTTTGGGGGCAGGAGACCTATCAAACTGAAGAACTCCTCCTTGAACAGTATCCCGATGCGGAAGTCATCACTATCGGCCCTGCCGGGGAACGGCTTGTGCCAATGGCGTCGCTTGTCCACCATCGTGGAAACAATATCGCCGCTCGTTGTGGGTTGGGAGCTGTGGCAGGGAGTAAACGTTTGAAGGCTATTGTTGCCCGCGGGGAAAGCGAAGTGCCCATCGCCGATCCACAGGCGTTCAAGCAGCTCAAGCAAGAAGCTGTCCAATTATTCAATGAAAATGATTTTATACAGGTCATTCGCAGGGGTGGCGGCACTGCCGCGGCCGCTCCCATCGCTATCGAAATGGCTGACCTGACAGCCCGCAACTGGGATCTGGACGTCAGCGAGTGGGGGCTGAATGAGGTAAGCAAAATCACCGGCCCTGCAATGCAGGCCCAATTCCCGGCCAAAAAGGATACCTGTTATGCCTGCCCGGTGGCCTGCAAATGGACGGTGACCGCTGCCAAAATAAACGGTAGTGAGGGCCACATGGCCGGACCAGAATATGAAAGTCTGGCGGGATTAGGAGCGCAGGCACAGGTCAGCGATCCGCTGGCGGTGATTCAGGCAGCCGATCTGTGCAATCGCTTAGGTATCGACACTATCAGCGTGGGTGCGACCATCGCCTGGGCGTTGGAAGCCCACGAGAAAGGAATATTCCCCGCCAAATTAATCGACGACGATTTGGAACTCCGCTGGGGTGATGCCGGGCTTGTGTTGGAACTTGTGAAGCGTATCGGGGAAAATCGTCCTGGCTTGGGCGCACTTCTGGCCCAAGGCAGCCGCCGCGCGGCCCAGATCGTTGGTGCGGGCGAAGAATTTGCTATTCAAGTCAAAGGGTTAGAACTGCCCTTTCATCACCCTCGCGCCTTGCGTGGTCTTGAGATCGCGTATGCCACCATCCCACGTGGCGCTACCCATAACGAAGAAGGCGTCGCCTGGGATTGGGAAGAAAGCACCTATGAAACTTGGGTGGGTGAGAGCATTGGTCATATGAACCTGTCAGGCGCCAATAACTCGATGATTTATTGCCAGTTCTTGGCGGGTGCTTTGAACGCCGACTATACTGCCCGGTTGTTGACCGCCGCTACTGGCATTCCCTACACCCCAGAAGATTTATACCGCGCTGGGGAGCGCGCCTGGTATCTGCGGCGTCTTTTCAACCTGCGCCTCGGCGTAGGCCTCGAAGCGGACACTTTACCCCGGCGAATTATCGAGCAGATTGAAGCCAGTGCGGCCTCGCTGACTGATTTCGACCAGATGATGGCTGAGTTCTATCGCCAGCGCGAGTTGGACGCGAACGGCAGGCCATCGGCGCGCAAATTGACTGAAGTTGGAATTGCGGAGAAATTATGACCAAAATCTATGGTGCGCAAGCGATTGCGAAATGCTTGGAACGCGAAGGAATCGAAATGGTATTTGGCATTCCGGGGTTGTACAATATGCCCATATTCGATGCCCTATACCGCCATCCCACCATCAAAACCGTCACCGTGCGGCATGAGCAGGGCGCGGCTTTCATGGCTGACGGTTATGCGCGTGCCACCGGCAAGCCAGCCGCCATCCTGACCCTTCCCGGCCCTGGTTTGACTAACGCCATGACTGGTTTGGGTGAAGCCTTTTACGACTCATCGCCAGTGCTGGTGCTTTCTACTCAGGTCAACCGCGAGTTCATCAATAAAGACGCCGGGCTGCTGCACGAAATGACCGGTCAGTTCGAGATGCTCGCTCCGCTGACCAAATATGGCGAGCGCGTCGATGATGGGGCCGATATTTCCGATGTTTTCCACAGAGCAATGCAGGCTTTGCACTATGGCCGCCCCCGCCCCGTGCAAATAGAAATCCCGCGCGATGTTCAGGTAGAAATAGTAGATTGGCCTGATGACGCTTCAACGAAACCGGCAGCCCACTGGGAACGTCCATCGCCAGCGGATGACCAGATAGAAGCGGCAGCCGTGACCCTGAGCAGGGCTGAGCGGCCCCTGATATTTGCGGGGGGAGGCGTGGTGAGCAGCTCGGCCAGCTCTGAGCTTGTCAGCCTGGCCGAGCGGTTGGGCGCGCCCGTTTTGACCACAGGGATGGGGGTAAGCGCCATCCCCGGCGATCACCCCCTGGCCTGCGGGGTCGCCTGGATCGCCGCAGCGGATATTCGTCCCCTGATTGGGGCCTGCGACGTGCTTTTAGCCGTCGGTACGCGCTTCAATGAAGGGATGACTCATGGTTGGGATTTGCCGCTTCCCCAGAAGACCATTCGTATCGATATTGACGCTGCGGAAATTGAGCGAAATATCCCCATGAGGCAGAAAATTGTCGGGGATGCTAAAGTCACGATGAATGCCATTGAACAAAAATTAGCCGCCTTGGGAATTGACCATCGGGGTGCAGTGCATCCCACGTTGGCGCAGGCCCGCGCTGATTTCCGCAAGGCCCTCACTGCCAAAGTCGGTGGTACAACACCCTGGATGCAGGCTTTGCGCGCCTCGCTGCCGCGCAAAACCATTCTAAGTTGCGATATGTCCCTCTTTTGGGCTGATATGCTAGGCTTCTTCCCCATTTATGAACCACGTACAATGCTCTTCCCCTGGGGTTTTGGCACCTTGGGATTTGCTGTGCCAGAGGCTATTGGAGCCAAGTTTGCAAAACCCGATCACCCTGTCGTTGCGATCTGTGGCGACGGGGCCTTCTTGTTTACCGGGACTGAATTAGCCACAGCAGTGCAATACAAACTTAATATCCCCATTATTGTGCCTAACAACAACGCCTATGGGATGATCAAAGTTCAACAGCGCGACCAGTTCGACGAGCAGTTCATGGCAGTGGATCTACAAAATCCAGATTTTGTAAAACTAGCCCAGGCATTCGGCGCATACGGCGAGTTGGCCACAACGCCAGAACAGCTAGGAGATGCGTTGGCGCGCGCCTTACAGGCAGATAAGCCAACTGTGATCGAAATCCCCTGGGGATGGACCTGGGGAAGCGAGGTAAAAAATGGCTAAGAAGTATGTTCAAGGAAGATCCATCGAAGACGCACAAAGGATTTCAGGTATGTCAGATATTCTCAAAGTTGGTTCTAATGAAAATGTGTTAGGCCCCTCGCCAAAGGCTAAGGAGGCAGTTGTTGCTGCCCTGGCTGACGCGCATCTATATCCAGATCGACATGAAGATACCCTGCTGGAGAAGCTGGCCCAGCGCATTGGGGATGGCCTAACGAAAGAAAATTTTCTTTC
This sequence comes from Anaerolineales bacterium, assembly GCA_028278545.1. Lineage (GTDB taxonomy): Bacteria > Chloroflexota > Anaerolineae > Anaerolineales > UBA11858 > NIOZ-UU35. The sequence continues at coordinate 353,807 of JANQED010000132.1, read as the reverse complement.
GGGTAATGGTTCGTGTGATGTGTTACGCATGATTACCCAGACGTTTATCAGGCCGGGTAAGAAATCTCTGATTGCTGCGCCAACTTTTAGCATGTATGAGCTGCTAACCGGGATGTTTGGCGGCGAGTCGATATTTGTACCACTGGATAATTTGACGGTAGATTTGGACGCCATGATCAAAGCCGGGGATGGTGATGTCGTCCTGGTTTTTGTGTGTAACCCCAATAATCCCACCGGCACCTTCGTAATGCATAAGCAAGTAGGCGAGTTTTTAGCCAAGATACCTGCGGGTGTGATTACTGTCTTCGATGAGGCCTATATGGAGTTTGCTGACGATCCCGAGTTCCCGCGCATGACAGAGTTCATTACTGCTGGTTATGATGTCTTGGTCACGCGTACTTTTTCCAAGCTGCATGGTTTAGCCAGCTTGCGGGTGGGCTATGGCTTTGGTCGCATAGACCTGATGGATCAAGTTCGTCAACACAAGTTGCACTTCAACAGCGGTCGATTGGCTTACCTGGGTGCCGCGGCGGCAGTGGATGATGAGGCGCATATTCAAGAAAGTTTAGCAATGGTGAAAAATGGACGGCGCTATTTTTATCAGGCTTTTGATAAAATTGGTATCCGGTATTTGCCCACACAGAGCAACTTTATATTCCTGGCTGATTTGCCAATGGACGCCAATTACATCTGCAATGAGGCCATGACACGCGGAGTGATCTTGCGCCCAACAGACCCCTTCGGCTTGCCCGGCCATATTCGCATCACTATTGCTCGTCAGGCCGAAAACGAGCGTGTGGTTGATGTGATTCGAGAGATCATCAAGAAATGAGTACAAATCTATCGCGGGACGAAATTGTTCAGATTCTTCATGAAAATTTGTCGGGCGAATTCACTAACCAGCGCGTACTGGTACTAATTCCCGATCATACCCGCAGTCTGCCGCTATCCCAAATCTTCCGCTTGTTGGTGGATGTGTTTCATGATGTCCGCCAGCTTGACTTCATGGTCGCCTTGGGGACTCATCCCCCCTTGAGTGAAGAGAAACTCTGTAACCTGGTGGGGATCAGCCCCGAGGAGCGCGGTTCTGTCTTCAAACAGATCGGCCTACTCAACCACACCTGGGATGATCCAGATGCCCTGACACAAATCGGAGTCCTGACGCAGGCTCAAATCAAGGACATCGCCGGGGATGTCTGGCATCCCACTCTGGGTGGGGACGTGCCGGTACGGATCAACAAAGCTGCTTTGGAGTACGATCACATTCTCATCCTGGGGCCGACCTTCCCGCACGAAGTGGTCGGTATGTCGGGTGGAGCCAAATATCTCTTCCCTGGTATCTCCGGCCCGGAGATGATCAACGTGACCCACTGGCTGGGCGCGCTGGCCGGGGTGATCGATACGATAGGCGTGGAAGATACACCCGTGCGGGACATAATCCACGCCGCGGCAGAACATCTCACCACGCCAGTCACGCTGATCGCGCTTGTCGTTGATCCCAACATTAGAGGGGGGGATGGTTTAGCTGGTATGTTCATCGGCGATCATATCTCGGCCTGGGGTTCAGCTGCCGAACTCTCGGCGCAGCGGCATATCCGTTGGTACGATGAACCTTTCCAGCAGGTACTCTCCTGGGCGCCACCGATGTATGATGAGCTGTGGACAGCGGCCAAGGCAATGTACAAAATCGAGCCGGTGGTCGCTGACGGTGGTGAAGTGATAATCTACGCGCCGCATTTGAATACTGTCAGTCATGTGCATGGCGCCTATATTGAAGAAATTGGCTATCACGTGCTGGCATATTTTCTCGACCAGTGGCAGCGTTTCGAGCACATTCCTTTAGGTGTGCTGGCCCATTCCACGCACGTGCGCGGTGCGGGGAATTTTACCGAGGGTGTGGAATACCCGCGAGTGAAGGTAACCTTAGCGAGCAGGATCACGCCCGAGGTTTGCAAGAATCTCGCCTTGGGGTACAGGAATCCTGCCGAGATTGATCCCTCCCAATGGGCTAATCGGGAGAATGAAGGTCTGCTATTCGTCCCCAGAGCGGGTGAGATGTTATATCGGGTGAAACGATGAGTGCAGTGATGGCCATTGTTGTGATGGGGGTATCGGGTTGTGGCAAAACCAGCGTGGGCATGGCCTTGGCTGAGAAATTGGGTTGGCCCTTTTTCGATGGGGACGAGCATCATCCCCCAGAGAACGTGGAGAAAATGAGCTCAGGCATACCACTGGGCGACAATGATCGCGCCCCCTGGTTAGAAAACCTTCATCAATTAATTGGTGACCACCTGCGAGAAGGCAAATCTTTCGTATTGGCTTGTTCGGCGCTCAAGGATCAGTATCGAGGCACTTTGGTGGGTGATAGATCAGAGGTGGTCTTTGTCTATCTGAAGGGAAGCAAAAATCTGATCGAGTCTCGAATGCGATCTCGTACGGGGCACTACATGAAGGCAAAAATGTTAAAGAGCCAGTTTGATGATTTAGAAGAGCCGAAGGACGCAGTAGTAATCGATATTGATCAATCTATCCCTCAGATCGTTGCAGAGATTATTGAAATTCTAAGTTTATAAGGAGCAGTTTTGGTATGGAAAATAAGGCAGAAATTGGTCTGATCGGCCTGGCAGTAATGGGCCAGAACCTGGTTCTGAATATGAATGATCACGGCTACACCGTGGCTGTGTACAACCGCACGACCAGCAAGGTCAGCGACTTCATGGAGGGGGAAGCTGTCGGGCGTGATGTTATCGGAACGTATTCCTTGGAAGAGTTTGTGGCTGTGCTAAAACGACCGCGCAAGATCATGATCATGGTCAAAGCCGGTTGGCCGGTGGACGCCACCATAGAACAATTGCTGCCCCTGCTCGACAAAGGCGACATCATCATTGATGGCGGCAACTCGCACTATCCAGACTCGATCCGCCGCACCCGAGAACTGGGTGAGAAAGACATCTTGTTTGTCGGGGCGGGGGTTTCCGGCGGTGAAGAAGGGGCACGCTTTGGCCCTTCGATCATGCCGGGCGGCGCGCCCGAAGCCTGGCCGCATGTCAAGGAGATCTTCCAGAGTGTTGCTGCCAAAGTGGAGGACGGCTCGCCTTGCTGCGACTGGGTTGGCTCGGATGGCGCCGGGCACTTCGTCAAGATGGTGCACAACGGCATTGAGTATGGCGATATGCAGTTGATCAGCGAGGCTTATCATCTGATGAAAGATGTGTTGGGGATGAGCTACCCGGAAATGCAGGCTGTCTTCGCTGAATGGGATCAAGGGGTGTTGGATTCGTATTTGATTGAGATCACAGCGGACATTCTGGGCTATATTGATGAAGATGGAGAGCCTCTTGCAGAAAAGATCCTGGATTCGGCCGGGCAAAAGGGCACCGGTCGTTGGACGGCGATCAATGCCCTGGAGTTGGGAATCCCCCTGACCTTGATTGGTGAGGCAGTGCTGGCGCGCTCTTTGAGCGCGCTCAAAGATGAGCGGTCAACTGCCTCGAAAGTGCTCACCGGCCCCCAAGTGCAATTCGATGGTGATGCGTCCGCAGTAGTGGAGGATATCCGCCAGGCACTCTATGCAGCCAAAATTATTTCCTACACCCAAGGTTACATGCTCTTGCGCGCCGCAGCGGCGGAGTACAATTGGGATTTAGATTACGGCGGCATCGCCTTGATGTGGCGCGGCGGTTGTATTATCCGCTCTGTATTCTTGGGTAAGATCAAAGATGCTTATGACCGGGATCCAGGCCTGACCAACTTGCTGCTTGATCCGTACTTCAAGGCCGAGGTCGAAGGTGCCCAGGCGGCTTGGCGGCGAGTGACTGCCTTGGCAGTGGAGCATGGGATCCCTGTACCAGCTATCTCCAGCGCGCTGGCCTTCTTCGATGGGTACCGCATGGAGCGCTTGCCAGCCAACTTGCTGCAGGCGCAGCGCGATTACTTCGGCGCCCACACTTATGAGCGCATTGATAAGCCGCGCGGCGAGTTTTTCCACACCAATTGGACAGGTTCTGGTGGCGATGTAACATCTACTACCTATGACGCCTGATTATTCATAGGATTGCTTATTGACAAGAATCTTAAATCAACTACGAAGGAATAATACTGCTTTTCCAGGCGCAGTATGGGTGTAAAAGGGAAAAATTATGGAACCAGTGGATAATGTGGAGTAAATACCAATATTTTGTCGAGAGAACAGATGCAATGGACGTGGTTTTAACCCATAGATTGCCTTGAATCGATTGCTAGGAGGGAGTTGCGAAGCTCACCAGGGAAGGGTTGTAGCGAGGAAAACGGCGTTTGTACAATTGACGTCGATTTTAGGCATAGACAAAGGTTTGACCGCATTCTGCAAAGCTTCTTTCTTGCTTGAAAAGCAGCGAGATCGTCTGCGCAAACATGCCAGGAAGAAGGCTCAAATCTCTGGAGATCAAGATTTGGCTGCAAAGGTATTAGAAACTACTTCTATTATTGCCTAAAGATTTGTAATTCATGATTTTCTCCTGAAGATGCGACGGAATGATAGATTGAGATATTTCCCCAATGCACCTTTCTCCAATTCAGGCTTTCCCTATCTACCTAAAATTTCATCGATTTCTTTCATCTGCTCTTGTGTTAGGGGACCATACTCCATCGCTCTGCAGTTCTCTTCCACCTGAGCCACGTTTTTAAACCCGGGGATCGGAATGGTGTTTGGGCTCAGGCCCCATATCCAGGCCAGGGCACCCTGAGCCAGGGTGCGGCCGTTGCTGGTCAATACATCGCGCACAGACTCCAATGCATCAAGCCATTCTTGGGTAGGTCTGCCACCTTTGAACCCGGGGAACCACTCAACGTACTTGCGGACATCCTCATCACTGAACGTCGTTTCGGGCGTAAATTTGCCGGTCAGAATGCCCATCCCCAAGGGGGCGCGGTTGATGCTGGCAAGGTTCATCTGCTCGCACAACACCAGCAATTCCATATTGCCGTCGAAGATGTTCAACTGCTGCTGGACAGCACCGCAATTCGGCAAACTGGAAAAGGCTTTGACCGCATCAGTACGGTCGGTACTCCATCCATAGGTCTGGATGACTCCTTCCTTGACGAATTCTTCCAGTTGATCACGCACCTGCAAAGCCCGTTCGATGGACAAGCCCCAAGTGTGCAACTGATAGAGATCAATATGGTCAGTGCCCAGGTTTTTCAGACTGGTTTCAAGGTCTGCGCGCATATGGGAAAGCACATCGCTTTCTTCTTCTCTTTCTCCGTAAAAGCGGACATCTTTGTTGGCGGTATCGACCTTATGCCCAAATTTTGTGGCGATCACGACCTGGTCTCGCCGATCTTTGACAGCTTGGCCCAAGATTCGCTCACTGTGACCACAACCATAATTGGCCGCGGTGTCGAAAAAATTTGCACCTAGATCGACTGCTTTATGGATTGCCCGGATGGATTCAGCATCATCAATATCGCTCCAACCGGCAGGGCTACCCATATACTTCCAGACACCACCAATTGCCCAACACCCCATGCCAACGGCCGATACTTCGATGCCACTTAGTCCTAATTTTCTTTTCATCACAATTTCTCCTTGGTTCGTTATTTCAGCTATATTATATTAGAAACGCGGACTTATTAGTAGAACCACTATTTACCGATTCTCTTAATACCAATTTCTAAATTATTCATATTGGTATTGCTGTTTCTCCGATACAGAGATATACTCTCAATGCCACTTCGGAATTGATCATGCGCATACCACTCGATCGTCAGAGCACAACCCCGCTGTACCAGCAAATCCAAGACCACCTGCGAGAGTATATTTTGTCAGGCCAACTCTTGCCAGGCACACGTTTACCTGCCACCCGCAAACTGGCGCAGGATTTGGGCGTTAGTCGGATCACGGTGCAGAACGCCTATGCGGATTTGGAAAGCGAGGGCCTGATCAGCAGCCGGGAGGGCAGCGGTTCATATGTGATGCCGCCAATCCAGTTACCGACCACCTCCCAAGATGATATCACCATCTCCTGGCCTCTATGGCAGCAGGACCTGCTTGATGGGGAAGACCAAACCTTGGGAATCGTACCAACCCTAAAACCCGCCCGGACATCCGCCTCGGGTCTGATTTCATTCACGGGGGTTGGAGATCCACGCCAATTCCCGATCAAAGATTTTTATAAAGCGCTCCAGACAGTCATCCGCCGCGATGGGGTCGGTGCACTAGGATATGGCGATTTTGACGGTGGGGACCCACCGCTGCGCCAGACAATCACGCATGTGCTGGCCAGCCAAGGGGTGCAGGCACGTCCCGAGAACACCCTGATTACGTCTGGTTCGCAGCAGGCTTTGGCCCTGGTTTGCCAGATTTTGCTCAAGCCAGGGGATGTAGTTTTGGTGGAGAAACCGACTTACAACCTGGCGCTGGATTTGTTCCGCTCCCTGGATTTGAAGATCGTCGGGGTGCCGGTGGGGGAGGATGGTATGCGGGTTGAGCTGCTGGAACCCCTTTTACAGCAGCATCACCCGCGGCTGTTGTACACGATTCCCAATTTTCAAAATCCTTCAGGGGTTTGCCTGAGTGGACCGCGCCGCCGGGCGTTGATCGAGCTGGCAGACCGCTATAACCTGCCAATTTTAGAAGATGACTTTGTGGGCGATTTGCGCTACGACGGACGAGCCCTACCGGCAATCAAAGCGCTAGACTCTGGTGGACGAGTGATTTATGTGGGCACTTTCTCGAAGATGTTGATGCCGGGTCTGCGGGTTGGTTACTTGATAGCCGATGGGCCGGTGTTCAACTGTCTGGTGCAGGCCAAACAGGTCAGTGACCTGGCCACTTCGACGCTGATCCAGCGCACCTTACATGAATATGTCACCGTGGGACGCTATCAAATTCATTTGCGGCGCTCAACGCGCCTGTATCGCCAGCGACGGGATGCAATGCTAGCAGCTATCAGGCAGCATCTTCCTACGGATGTGGAGCTTGTTCCTCCCCAGGGAGGGCTGTTCGTTTGGCTGCGCTTGCCAGAAAATCTCTCCGCAATGGATTTGCTGCCGCTGGCCATGGAGGCAGGCGTAGAATTTGCTCCTGGAAGTCGCTTCTTCCCTGAGCCAGCGGAAGGGGAGCGATTTTTGCGTCTCAACTTTGCCACACAGACGCCAGAGGATATCGATGAGGGTGTACGACGGCTGGGGATGGCGATGGAGCACCGGATAGCTGAAATATAACTATGCCATCTCCTGGTGAAGTAATCTCATATGGCATTTCTCGCATTTTCCACAACGCCGCACTGGGTGATTTTTGCCCGGTGTTTTGCATGACTTGAGATACCCTCAAATCGCCGAGTTGATGAACATTCAATACTGAGTGGCGTTCCAATTTTGTACCACTCTATCTCATTAGATTTGCAAAGGGCTGTGTGATAGAATCCTGTCGCTTGCAACTCTCTCATTTCCTGGCAAAGGTGGTAAACATGAGGCTTGATCCAAGATATCCATGGAAAAGTATGCAGTTGTATATCAAAAATGGATACACAAGAATACTGGATGCACTCAATCTGTCCCCGAAGGATTTTTCTTGGAAGCTGAGACAGCGAATGAAATATGATCACACTCCGCTTTTTATCGAGGTTCAAGATAAATACAAGGCCAAGGCATATGCTCAAGAACGCGGCGTGGAAACAGCAGAGGTGTATTACGTAACAGATCAGCCCGAAACGATCCCATTCGATTCGCTTCCAGAGAAATATTTCATAAAAGCCAGCCACGGATGCGGATGGAATATTCTGTATGAAGGAGGGAAATACTATAACTGGGTAAGCGGAGAGGCATTGATCGAGCGCGACTTGTCAAAGTCAATTGTGACGCGTGAAAAAAGCATCAGACTATGTAAGAAATGGCTGAGAACGACATATAGTCGGGATCAATGGGCCTATCGGTATATCAAACCTTTGATCATGGTTGAAGAGAAATTAGAACCCCGTGATGACTTGGCGGTTATCGATTACCGATGCTTTGTTTTTGATGGCGAAGTGAAAGTGATCAATCAGGACTCTCCGATGTATAAGATGGGGATAGACTTATTCGTTGATGCCAACTGGAAACCTTTTGATCTGCCGCGGCATTATGAGGTGGCCCCTGATCCCATCCCAGAGAAGCCTGAAAGACTCGATGAGATCGTGAAAACAGCAGAAAAGTTAGGAGAAGGGTTCGATTTTATACGGATAGACTTGTATGACACCTCGAAGGGGATCGTATTGGGTGAGATGTCGTTATATCCTGAAGCGGGGGAACTCAATACGCCGACGACTGATCCAGACTTCAATCAATGGCTGGGGGATCAATGGGTTCAGAGAGATTTCAGAGCAAGGCACTGAGGCGGCTTTCTCCCCCAGCGTAGAATTGGTTAGTGTAGAGAGCTGTTCTTTTGATTATCCTGGATCAGCCCCAAATGTTGACGGGCCATCTTTTTATGGTAAAATCCAGCCACCTTAGCAGGGGCCCATGGCGCAGCTGGGAGCGCGTCTCAATGGCATTGAGAAGGTCGTGGGTTCGAATCCCACTGGGTCCACCTACAACGAGAATCCCGGTTTTCCTTCGCTAAAGAAGCCGGGTCTCGGAGATAGAACAACACATCAGGAGTAATAGGTCATCTGCCAGAGAGCCGGGGTCACCGGGTGCAAGCCCTGGCATTGGTGCCCGCAGAGCACAGTCCTGCGAAAGCGATTTCAAGGGACGATGAGGACCAAACTCGCCTGCTGCCGTAAATAGGCAGGAATCGTCGGTGAACTCACAGTAACCGCGACGGGTAAGCCCGTTACAGCGAAACTGAGAGGCGTGTGAACGTGGCAGACAGTACGTTCAGCGCAATCAGGGTGGTACCACGGAGACTAAGAGGCCCTTCGTCCCTGAGCGGCGAAGGTTTTTTGTTTTAAAGTTCTGTTTGTCCCGGCGTCAAGTTTGATGATGCCGTGATTGTTTCGAAAACTTGAGACGTTTGTTGAAAGGAGGCTCGAGATGAAGAAGAAATCTGTCCGAAAATGTGTCTATGGAAGCGTGCAGCGCCTTCTCGCCCGCCTCCGCCTCACGGACAAGACAGTTTTTTTAACAAAACAAGCAACAAATCTTGTGAGGAGATAAAAAAATGACTGAGAAATATATTCCTGCCGAGATCGAACCAAAATGGCAGGCAAAATGGGAAGCTGATGGTCTGTATCATGCGGATATTGACCCCTCCAGACCTAAATACTATGCTTTGACGATGCTGCCTTATCCTTCCGGGGACCTGCACATCGGTCATTGGTATGCCATGACCCCCAGCGATGCGCGTGCCCGCTACCTGCGCATGAAGGGCTACAACGTTATGTTCCCAATCGGCTTTGATGCTTTTGGGTTGCCGGCGGAAAATGCGGCCATCAGCCGCAACATCCATCCCAAGGATTGGACTTACGCCAACATCGACCGCATGAGGGGTCAACTGCGCAGCATGGGTGCCATGTGGGACTGGCGGCGAGAGGCGGCATCTTGCGATCCTGAATACTACCATTGGACGGAGTGGTATTTCATTCAGTTGTTCAAGCATGGCCTGGCTTATCGTGCGCCGGGATCGGTGGATTTCTGTCCCAACTGCAACACCACGCTGGCCCGCGAGCAGGTCTGGGGAGAAGACCGCCATTGTGAACGGTGTGGTACCCCCGTTATCAAAAAAGACCTGGATCAGTGGTTCTTCCGCACCACCGATTACGCTGAGGAATTACGAGATTTCACGGGCATAGATTGGCCTGACAGAGTGGTGGCTATGCAGACGAATTGGGTGGGGCGCTCTGAGGGGGCCTCAGTGGTTTTTCACACTGAGCAGGGAGACCCCATGGAAATCTTCACGACCCGCCCGGACACATTGTGGGGCGCTACCTTCATGGTTTTGGCCCCTGAGCACCCCCTGGTCGACCGGGTCACCACGGCAGAATATCGTCAGGAAGTCGAAACCTACAAACAAGAAGCTGCCCGCCAGGATGAAATCCAGCGCAGCGCAACGGACAAAGAGAAGACGGGCGTCTTCACAGGTGGATTCGCCATCAACCCGGTCAACCAGGCGCGCATCCCCATTTGGATTGCTGACTACGTGATGATGGGTTACGGCACCGGAGCCATTATGGCTGTCCCTGCGCATGATGAGCGTGACTTCGAGTTTGCCCGCAAGTATAACTTGGAGATCATCCCCGTCATTCAGCCTGAAGGAGAACAGTTCCACGGGGATACGATGACAGAGGCCTATATCGGCCCCGGCGTGATGATCAACAGCGCTCACTTCGATGGAACCGAGGTCAGCGACGCCAAGGGTTGGGCCAACCCCGGCATAAAAGCGGTCAACGATTGGTTGGAAGAAAAAGGCATTGGCAAAGCGGATGTCAGCTACAAGTTGCGCGATTGGCTGATCTCTCGCCAGCGATATTGGGGTTCCCCCATCCCGATGGTCCACTGTGAAGAGTGCGGCTGGCACCCGGTTCCCGAGGATCAACTGCCCGTGTTGCTGCCCGATGATGTCGAGTGGCTGCCCACCGGGGAGAGCCCCTTAAAGCTGCACCCCACCTGGAAGAACACCACCTGCCCCGAATGTGGCGGCCCAGCCGAACGTGAGACAGATACTATGGACACCTTCATGTGTTCCTCTTGGTATCACTTACGTTATCTAAGCCCTCATTACGATCAAGGGTTGTTCGACCCTGAGGAGTATGACTACTGGATGCCGGTGGATACTTATACCGGCGGCGTCGAACATGCCACGATGCATTTGATCTACACGCGCTTCTTCCACAAAGCCGGGCGTGACATGGGTATCTTGGAGGGGAATGAACCCATGACCCAATTACGCAATCAAGGGCAGATTTTGGGCCCTGATGGACAGCGCATGAGTAAGTCGCGCGGCAATGTCATCGACCCAGATAAGCAGGTTCAGCAGTATGGCGCCGATGCCGTGCGAACATACTTGATGTTTGGGTATCGCTGGTCGGATGGCGGACCCTGGAACACCGAGAATATCCAGGGGGTGGTTCGATGGCTGCACCGCATCTGGTCGATTTTCAGTGATGAGGCCAAGAAGGGAGAGCCGGACCCAGCGGTGCTGAAATCGCTGCGCCGCAAGGTGCATCAGACATTGCAGCAGGTCAGCAAGGACTTTGAGACATTCGAATTCAATACCATCATTTCAGGTTTGATGGAATTATTGAACGAGATGAACACGGTGAAAGATGCTGGCGTAGCAGGCACCCCAGAATGGGCCGAGGCGCGGGACTATTACCTGCGTATGCTGGCGCCGGTTGCTCCGCACATTGCCGAGGAAATGTGGACGGAAAAGCTGGGTAAACCTTACTCCGTACACACCCAGCCCTGGCCCGAAGTGGACGAAGGAGCCACGCAGGTTGAGGAGATCACGCTGATCGTTCAAGTCAACGGCAAGCTGCGCGACCGCATCACTGTCCCCGCGGATGTCAGCGAGGAAGTCGCTAAACAGACAGCCCTGGCCAGCGAGGCCGCCCAGCGCTTCATCGGTGACAAGGAACTCCGCAAGGTGGTCTATGTGCCGGGGAGGCTGGTGAATATCGTCGTGTAACCCGAAAAGTCGGAGGATTGACCCCCTCCGACTTTTTATATTCATTGAAAATGAAATCAACCGATAAGACGATTTTCACATTTTGGGAACCGAGGGGGAAAATCCCCCACTATCTTGAATTGTGCAGGTGGACTTGGGAAGTCAACCTTCCGGGCTATGAAATCATCACCCTGGATTATTCCAATATCCATGATTATGTTGCGGAGGGGGTATTCGATTTTTCTGCGTTGAGGAAGCTTACACTCCCGATTCAGAAGGACGCCATTATGGTTGCCGTTTTGAAGTCGCACGGGGGGGTGTTCATGGATATCGATACCCTCGTTTTCAGAGATATTGCGCCGGTACTAAAGAAGCTAAACCGATCCGAAGTTGTGATGTTCGATACGCATGTGTCCTTTGTGGCCGCAAAGGCGGGTGCTCGAATCCTTTCTTTGTGGCTGGAGGGTATTCAGGAGAGGCTGTCAAGCGTCGGGAAAGAGAATGATACCGTCCCTCACAGTTGGGATTTCCTGGGGAATGGCGTCCTGAGAGATGTGATGGATGAGATCTATAAAGATTCTGCTATGGGACGATTGATCGATATTCGATACCTGGATCAGATGAACGATCATGCTGAGCGCGCCATGGGTCGAAATGCCCGGATCTTGAACGCCTTTGTCCGCAGGTGGAGATCACTATATTTCAGGTTTTATATCAAGAGAACCCTCAATATGCTATATCGCGATGCGTATGGTTATATTATGGAAGCGCGCTACTATCGGACGAAGCGGTTGACTGCCAAGGAAAAATACGTCAAGTTTTGGTTCGAGGATGATAGGAATGTCGAAGATGTTTTCGTGAAGAAACCAATCGCAATAGGCCTTCACCATTCCTGGACCCCTGAATGGTATAAAAAGCTATCCAGCGCAGATATTCTGGGGCACGAGAGCCTTCTTTCGAGGGTCTTGAACCACATTCGGGAGTGATGAAGATACTGGCGTTGAAACGCGCAGACACAAACTAGATAGTACAGTTCCAGTGAGAGTTTGCCTCATCTGAGCGTAAAACGCAGAAAACATCCACGAGTTTCAGCACTCCCAATCTTTCATAAAACACTGTGAGCAGTTTGGGAATGGGTTATAATTGTGAGACGATTTCACAGATTGGGAGAGAGTTGATTCCCATTTTTAGGAGAATTTATGGTGCAATCTAATCAACTTACAATTAATCAGCGTGATGTGATCTATGAAACTTTTGATGATGAGGTCGTATTGATCAATTTGGATAATGGCAACTATTACAGTATTGCCGACACGGCCGCGCAAGTCTGGAGTTTCATTGAAGCGGGTTATTCAGTTGATGATATTGTAAATGAAATGGCTCAATTGTACCAAGGTGGAGAGGAAGACATTGAAGGAGCCGTAAACGCCTTTATTTCTGAGCTTATCCAAGATGAATTAATTCGGCCAAATCAGGGAATGGAAGCAGAAGGCCATGAGAGGAAAGAAGTAAAACCTGTACACAAGGGTGATGCACGAGAGAAACCTTTCGTTCCACCAAAACTAAACCGTTATACCGATATGCAGGATTTGCTTTTACTAGACCCCATTCATGAGGTTGATGAGGCGGGATGGCCTAACCCAAAGACTGATCCTGCTTCCTTAAGTGATGGGTGATCCTCGAGCTCAAATCAATGTTATAGATTCCCCATTGAAAGCTCAAGAGACTGATTATTTCGATCAAGTTCATTCTGCGTTTGAGAAGGCGGCTCAAAGTACCGGCGGTAAGGTTGATCGTAGTATTCAGTTTGGTGAATTCATCATTCGACTGTCCTTTGCCGGCCCTGCGCTGGAATCTCGCATCTTGCCGGCTTTTGACCACCTCTCTACGGGGAGCGTGTTGACGCCATCTTTGACGATTAATCTATGGGATAGTGCCTCAACCAGCATTAATTTGCCCAGGCCACCTTGGATAGTGGGAGATTACCTGCCGCGAGGTGATATTTGGAGTGGGGAAAGCGATCAGATGGTAACCCTTTATGAACCTGCCAACAACACACTTTGCCTGCTTGATCGGTCAAGAAATGAGGCGGTTTTTTGGATAAAAGATGCTTCCAAAGTCCCCTATTATGAGAGTGGCGCGCCTTTACGAATGGTCCTGCATTGGTGGATGAGCGGTCATGGTTATCAACTCGTTCATGCAGGGGCCGTCGGAACGCCTCATGGCGGCGTTCTGCTTACTGGCAAAGGGGGATCTGGAAAGTCTACGACTGCTTTGGCTTGCATTGGCTCGGAGCTAGGCTATGCTGGTGATGATTATTGTATGATCTCAAATTCCCCCGCTCCGTGTGCACATAGTATTTTCAACTCAGGGAAGCTAAATGCCGAAGATGCCTATCGATTTCCCAAATTAAGATCCGCTTTGAGCAATGCTGATAGATTGGCGACAGAAAAAGCGCTCTTCTTCATTTATCAGGTTTTCCCTGAAACTGTGGTCAGGGAGTTTCCCATTCGCGCTATCTTTATACCGCGTGTCGCTGGCAGTTCCGAAACGCACCTGAAACCAGTCTCGCCGGTAGAAGGCTTCCTGGCGATGGCGCCCTCCACCATATTTCAGCTTCGAGGGGTGAGAAAAACTATCCATAAAAGTATTGGTGAGATTACTCGAAAAGTACCCAGCTATGTACTTGAACTGGGTACCGATATAGAAGAAATCCCTGGCGTAATATCAGACTGGCTATCGCGTAATTAGCAGTGATTTTGGTCAGACTACCCAAATGGATGGATAGAAAACGCGATCATAATATATGGAAAAGAGTCCCCTGATCAGTGTCATTATTCCTGTATACAATGGTGAGCGTTTTCTGGCTGAAGCCATTGAGAGCGTGCTTTCCCAGCAGTATGAGCCAATAGAACTCATTGTGGTCGATGATGGTTCGACAGACGACACCCCTCAAGTTGCTAAGAGTTTTGATGATGTTCAATATATTCATCAGACCAACCAAGGCCCAGCATCTGCACGCAATGCCGGGGTAGATTTGTCGCAAGGCGAATTGATTGCCTTCCTTGACGCTGATGATCTGTGGCTTCCTAACAAACTCGGATTACAATTGGCTCATCTATTAGATAATCATTCCCTGGAGTTAATTAATGGTTTTACTCAACTGATGATGTTATCTGAAGATGAAGCTGGCCGTATCTCTTTCAAACCGTCTTTTGAGCCGTTCTTTGCTCCAAGCTTAGGAAGTGCTCTCGTTCGCAGGTCAGTTTTTGCCAAGGTGGGCTGCTTTGATGAGTCGCTGCGATATTGCGATGACATCGATTGGTATTTGCGTGCTAGAGAGACAGATATCGCCGTTTTGTTCCACCAAGATGTCGTTCAGTATTATCGACAGCATGAGGACAATATCACACGTGAGAAGCAATTGAATAACAGGTATTTATTACGGGCATTGAAAAAATCGCTGGACCGACGCAGGTCACTGGTTTCAGATGTTGAGTTCCTTTTTGGTCGGCTTTGATCAACAATGATACTTCTTGAAAATTCGATATCCGCAACGGAATCCTTGATCTTATAAAACGATTCAAACTGGATGTGATCCATTTCGATTTCTCTTAGAGCAGTATGCAAAAGCTTGTGACGGGTTATAGCGCATGTGTATAAGATAACGACAGGATGAACAATGGGTAATCTAACAAGCCACTCCTTGATCAGCGTGATCATGCCGGTTTACAATGGCGAACCTTATCTGACCGAGGCCATTGATAGTGTGCTTGGTCAAACTTACCAGTCCCTCGAACTCATCATCATCTTGGATAGTCGTTCAACCGACCGGAGTGAGGAGATTGCCCGCAGTTATCCTTCGAACGTTGCTTGCTACATTCAGAAAAGTGTAGGACTTTCTGCTGCTCGCAATGATGGGATAGATCTGGCGCGGGGCGAGTTCTTCGCTTTTCTAGACTGTGACGACATATGGATGTTAAATAAACTTGAACTCCAGATGGCAGCGTTTGCCAGAGACCCCGAACTGGATATGGTCTTTGGACATGTAAGGCAATTCTACAGTCCTGAAATAGAAGATGAAGTAAGAAAGAAATGGACATATGCTGCAGAGATCATGCCGGCACATATTGCAAGTGCGATACTGGTAAGACGGGAATCATTTTTCCGAGTGGGGCTGTTCGAGCCCAAGTTGCATTTTGGAGATTTTATCGATTGGTACCCTAGAGCAGTAGAGAGGGGATTAAAAGGCCATATGCTCTCTGAAATCCTTTTCAGAAGAAGGATTCACTTCAATAATATCGGTATTCGTGAACGCGAGCATCAATCGGATTATGTGTATGCGATAAAATCATTACTCGATCGAAGAAGGAAAGCTCAATCAAATCAGAAATGAGCGTGGATAAGATGGCTGAATCAAAGGAAGTTGATCTACCGCTGGTAAGTGTTATCATTCCTGTTTATAATGGCGAGCGCTATCTGGCTGAAGCGATCGATAGTGTGTTTGCTCAGGACTATCACCCCTTCGAGATCATTGTTGTAGATGATGGTTCGGTTGATGATACGGCAGATATCGCCAAATTGTATAAAGATGATGTGCGCTATATCTACCAGAGCAACCAGGGCCATGCAGCAGCCAAAAATACGGGAATTTCTGTTGCCGAAGGTGAATTCATCGCTTTTCTAGATGCGGATGATTTATGGGCGCCCCATAAATTAAGGGCACAAATCGGTTTCCTGATCGAGAATCCCGAAATCGGCTACGTGATCTCGAGGATGCGTGTGTTCCTGGAGCCTGGCGCGAGGTGGCCTTATCAATTGGATGAGGAATACTTTGCCAGTGATCCAGCAGGATATTTGCCAAGTACGCTTGTGGTCAAAAAGCATGTTCTTGGCGAAATTGGAACTTTTGACACAGGTTATCGCCATGCTAATGACAGTGATTGGTTCTTTCGAGCGAAAGATGCCGGTGTGCCAATGGCTGTCTTACAAGATGTTTTGGTATATAGACGGCTGCACAGCTCAAATATGTCTTACGAAGCCAAAGCCAATTTGTCTGAATTACTGCGAGTTGTCAGATCATCTGTGAAGCGTGATCGAGGTTGATACCAAACAATCTGTGGGATTTCAAAGCATGAAAGCCAATCCCTTAGTGAGCGTAATTATCCCTGTTTATAATGGGGAAAAGTATTTAGCCCATGCTATTGAAAGTGTTTTATCGCAGAGTTACCAACCTATTGAGATCGTGGTGGTTGACGATGGGTCCGAAGACCGCACGGCTGAGATCGCTAGATCTTATTCCCAAGCCCAATACGTTTTTCAGGCGAATCGGGGTGTGGCTGGGGCTCGCAATTCAGGGGTCCAGGCGGCGAGCGGTGAGTGGGTTACTTTTCTGGATCATGATGACATCATGCTGCCTGCGTCGTTGCAGGGCCGAATGGACTATCTTAGTGCTCACCCTGAGATTCAATGTCTCATTGCCAAGCACCAATCATTTTTAGAGCCGGGCGTTGAAATACCATTTTGGATCACCCCTGAGCATCTGGAAAACCCCCAGTTTGGTTTTGGCTATTTGATTGCAAAGAAAACCTTTCTTGAAGAGGTTGGCGGCTTTGATCCGAAATATCAAACCATGGAAAATTTGGATTTATTCTATCGGGCCAAAGATATGGGTTATCAGATAGCTAAATTCCCTGAAGTGGTGGTCTTGAGACGAGTTCATACGAGTAATACGTCCAGAGATGTCATGTCATTTCGTACAAATTTGATCAAAATGACCAGAGCCTCCATTATGCGCCAAAGAGAATCGCAGGATATTAGATAGTCCAATGACTGAAAACCCATTGATAAGCGTTGTCATCCCCGTCTATAATGGCGAGAAATATTTAGCGGAAGCCATTGATAGCGTTTTAGCACAATCATACCGGCCTATTGAAATCCTGGTTGTGGATGATGGTTCCACCGATGGAAGCCGGGATGTTGCCTTAACGTACCCTGAGGTAAATTGCGTCTATCAAGAGCATTCTGGGCAGGCGGAGGCCAGGAATCGGGGTATTCTAGCCGCCAAAGGCGAGTATATGGCCTTTTTGGATGCAGACGACCTCTGGATGCCGGAAAAACTCACCTTACAAATGGCGGCCTTTAGGGCTGATCCTACGTTTGATATCGTCACTGGATATGTCGAGCAGTTTATTAGCCCAGAGTTGGATTTCCAGGCTATGAAGAATTACCACTTTCATCCCCAGCCGCTCCGGGGGTATATTCCTACGGCGATGTTGGTGAGACGTGAATTCTTCGAGGTTGTCGGTCTGTTTCACGCTGATGTTCATGTGGGGGAAGTGATCAGTTTTTTTGCACGAGCCCTGGAAATGAATCTCAATATCGAATTGCTTCCAGACTTGGTTGCCCGGCGGAGAATTCATGAGGGAAACTTCAGC
This sequence comes from Anaerolineales bacterium, assembly GCA_028278545.1. GTDB lineage: Bacteria > Chloroflexota > Anaerolineae > Anaerolineales > UBA11858 > NIOZ-UU35. Next base: position 335,807 of record JANQED010000132.1, on the reverse strand, counting down.
ACACAATTTCGGAAGGAGAAAAAGCAGGCTATTCTGGGGATCGTAAAAGCGTCCTTAGATCGAAAACGGGTTGGGATCTGAGATGAGAGCAAAAGATCTCATAAGCGTTATGATCCCCGTGGATTATGAAGAGCGATTTCTGGGGGGACTTCCTTGAATTTAGAGGCCTGGCAGTACTATCTAAAACTCTACCGGGGGTCGATCAAGAGGGTCGTTTTTGTCGTACTGGTTTCGGCCGGACAATCCGCTCTTTTCCTCTTGATCGCCTATCTTGTGCGTTATTCCTTTGACCAAATCATCGTCAACGGCGATGTTCAAGGTTTGATTACGGTTGGCCTCTTATTGCTGCTTGTGATAGGGATCAATAATTTGATCACGCTTTGGACTCGATATATCACCAATAAGACCACCAAGATGGTGATATACGATTTGCGCAATGAATTACTGACGAAGTGTTTTTCACTCTCTCGATCTTATTATAGCGAAGCCGATTTGAGCAGATTACACGCCAACATCGTCCAAAATACCCAGCGATTGGATGTGATGAACAACGCCTTGGTAGCAAAATCACTGCCAGCCCTGGTTATCACGCTCGGTCTTAGTGGTGTTTTGTTGTATCTCAATCCTCTCCTTTTTCTAGTAATGATCCTGACCATTCTGCCCCTGTTCGCGATCAGCAGAATGCTGCGGGGAAACTTACAGGAACGAATTAGCGCCTATCACAGGACTTTGGAAGGGTTCAGCAAGGGCATTTTATTCATCTTACAAATGCTTGATTTGGCGAAGGTGCAAACAGCAGAACAGTTTGAGATCGAACGCCAAATGAAGCGCCATGAAGATATGCGCAGAAGTAGTTTCGCTGTGGTGTGGCAGGATGCCGTATATGGATCGGTGATGAGCGGAATGGTAGCGATCTCTGGAATCCTGATATTGATTGTTGGTGGAATAGCCGTCAGCACCGAGGCGATGACCTTGGGATCGCTTTTGTCTTTCTATATTGTTGTCGCGTTTATGCATGGTTATCTGCAAGCGGTGATCTCTTCGATCCCTCTGGTCATTGAAGGGAACGAATCCCTCGGTTCTCTATACAGTATCTTGCAGGTGGAGGACGCTCCGCCGTATCGCGGGCAGGGTGAGATTCATTTCAGCGGTGAGGTCACATTCGAGGGGGTGAGTTTTCGGTATAAAGACGAACCAGTTTTACAGTCGATTGACCTTGTCTTCAGGCCGGGTTCTCTTGTGGCCCTGGTTGGCCCGAATGGTGCCGGCAAGAGCACGATTGCCTACCTGACTCTTGGTTTCTACCGGCCTCAGTCCGGCAGTCTCTATGCCGATGGGCGCCCTTATGATGAATTGGATATGATCCAATTGAGAAGGCATATTGGGGTGGTGACACAAGACCCGGTAATTTTCTCAGGGACGATTTGGGAAAACGTCACTTATGGTATGTCTTCGCCGAGTCATGAGGAGGTCGAGGAGGCCTCCAGGCTCGCGATGGCAGACGAGTTTATTCACGAGTTGCCGAAAGGCTACGAAACGATGGCCGGCGAGGGCGGTGTGCTGCTTTCTGGGGGCCAGCGACAGAAGATAGCCATTGCGCGCGCCTTGTTGCGCCGCCCCAGTCTGCTCATCTTGGATGAACCCACGAATCATCTTGACGAAGCCACGATCCAGCGTTTGATGCACAACCTGAATGGATTGGAAAATATGCCGGCCATTCTGATGATCACTCATCTGATGGATGTTGCTCACCAAGCGCAAAAGGTGTATGTTTTAAGCGAACAGGGCCTAATTCTAGCGAGCGGAGAACCGGCTGTTGTATTACGGGAAGCGGATGGGGGCGGGATTTATTCGTCCGTCAAGGAACTTCATTCCGATGGTTACTAAACGCAGCAGTTGGCCGAACGAACACCAGGAATTATTGTTGCAGGCTGCGCTCCTCGATGGATCGAAGGCGATCCAGGCCTGGGAAAAATGGAATGCCGTGATTGATCTCGATGATGTTGATTATGGCTCGCATCGTTTACTGCCCCTCTTATATCGAAACCTGACCAAACATGGGGTTGATCACATCACGATCGACCGGCTGAAAGGAGTTCATCGGCTAACCTGGTACAAAAATACGGTCCTTCTAAAGATAATGGAGCCCCTCGTTCGGGCGTTGAATGGACATGGTATCAGAACCATCATTCTAAAGGGTGCCGCGTTACTCTTGCTGTATTACAAGGACTTTGGATTGCGCCCGATGAGCGATTTCGATCTATTGATCCCTACGGATCAAGCCCCAAAGGCGATCAAGTTGTTAAAAAGTTTGGACTGGAGGTCGTTGGCGGAGTCGGAGAAGATCCTGACGGCCTATTTAAGGACCAGACACGCGTATATGTTCGTCGATCCCGACGGGAACCAGTTTGATTTGCACTGGCATTTATTGATGGAAAACCTCGAACCCAGGGCGGACGACGATTTTTGGGATGCTGCGATGCCTCTGAAAATTGGGAAGGCGGACACACTGACATTGGCCCCCGCGGATCACCTCTTTCACGCCTGTATGCACGGGGTAGGTTGGAATGATTCCCCTCCGCTGCGTTGGATCGCCGATGCGTTTATGATACTGAGGGGGACTCCGGAACTTGATTGGGATCGGCTGCTGTTTCAAGCCAAGAAGAGGCGGTTGGCCTTGCCGTTGAGGGAAGCGCTGTTTTACGTCCGGGAATTATTAGAGATCGACATGCCCCCCGCAATTGTTGAGCAGCTTCAAAGAGCGCCGATTTCACGATCTGAAAGACGTGAGTTCCGGGTCATGTCGCACTCTCGGGGGTGGATGGATTATCTTCAATTGTATTGGTTTCGGTATAAGCGAGCAGCAGCCAATCAAAAAGGATGGTTTTATCCCTTTGGTTTCATCAAATACCTTCAACTTGACCTGGGCATAGAGAAGGCCTGGCAGGTGCCCATCGATGGCGTCCAGAGACTATATAAACGGGTGAGGAAGAAAATATCTTATCGTACGCTATCAAGCGGGGGCAGCTATTCTCAGGGCAATGAGTAATTTCGGGAGCAGCAATGCGCTTTGCGGACCTTAACTGGCTCGATGTGGAAAGCTATCTTAAGAATGACGACCGGCTGATGATAGTGCTGGGTTCTTGCGAGCAGCACGGCTATCTCAGTCTGCTCACAGACGCCAAAATCCCTCAGGCGTTGGCCGACGCCGCCAGCCAGAAGACTGGCGTTCTGGTGGCTCCATCGCTCAACTTCGGCGCTTCGCCGTACTTCCTGGCTTATCCGGGGACTATCTCACTGCGCATAGACACATTGATGGATGTGGTGGAAGATATCATGCGCTCGGTTTACCGGCATGGCTTCCGCAGGGTTTTGGTGCTCAATGGACATGGCGGCAACGAGCCGGTGCGGGCGCGGTTGTTCGAGTTAGTCAGCGAACTCTCCGACCTGCGCATTGCCTGGTATGCTTGGTGGAGTTCGCACAGCGTCGAGGCCGTTGCCAGGAAATATGAGCTGAAATCTTATCACGCCAGCTGGATCGAGGCCTTCAACTTCACGCGCGTGGCCGAGCTTCCCGATGGGGAGAAAACACCCCCTCACATTCCGGGCCTATTGGGGGCGGAGGAGGCCCGTCAAGTGTATGGGGATGGGGTGTTTGGAGGGCCATATCACGTTGATGATGTGATCATGGATGAAATTTTCAATGCAGCTTTGGGGGACGTGATCCATATGCTGGACTTTGAGTAATGATCCCCTCGCGTGGGTTTCGCCTGACACCCGAAAGGCATGCGGCCGAATCCCTGGGGGTCATTTGCGGTAAAATGGGGCCGCGGGACTCCCTTTTGGGGTGGCTGCCCCTTTTTCCTCGGCACTCAACTTCAACCCCAGTCTGATCATCCCGCCTCGGGGCGGGTTTCATATACCAGAAGAGGTGAAATATGACAAAGGAAGTCATCGTAGCGAAAGACGCGCCCAAGGCGATTGGCCCCTATTCTGCCGGCGTGCGCGTGGGGGATTTTATCTTCACAGCGGGCCAATTGGGCATCGACCCCTTGACCGGACAATTCGTCTCTGATGAGGTCGTCGAGCAGACCCGGCAAGCGCTGAAGAACCTGAAAGCCATTTTGGAAGCGGGCGGCACTGCGCTGGAAAATGTGGTCAAGACCACGGTATTTTTGCGAGATATGGATGATTTTTCGGCCATGAACGCCGTGTACGCTGAGTTCTTCACCGAGGATTTTCCGGCTCGGTCGGCGGTACAGGTGGCCCGTTTGCCCAAGGACGCCGCGGTGGAGATAGAAGCCGTAGCGGTCATCGCTGACCAGTAAACCGCTGGACACCGCGTCCGGGATGCAGAAAACTAGATCATGCCCGGTGAACTGATCCTGCTCGTCGACGACGAACCCAATATCCTTCAACTGGCCCGCATGTATCTGGAGCGGGAGGGGTATCGCGTCGCTGCTGTGGGGGATGGCCGGGCGGCATTAGATGAGATCGCTCGTCTGCGGCCAGCGTTGGTGGTGTTGGACATTATGCTGCCTGAGTTCGATGGCCTGGAAGTCTGCCGCAGGCTGCGGGCGGAGGACAACTCGATCTTGATCCTGATGCTGACCGCCCGGGACGATGATATCGACAAGATCGTCGGCCTGGAGATGGGGGCAGATGACTATCTCACCAAGCCCTTTAATCCGCGCGAATTGGTTGCCCGGGTAAAGGCCCTGCTGCGGCGTGGTGATCGCGCAGCCAAACCCGCATCGACGCCCCTGCACCTCGGTGAAATCACCATCGATCCGGGGAGCCGGGAAGTCACCATCGAGGGGGTGGGGGTCGATCTGCGCACGCAGGAGTTTGAGCTTTTGCTATCTTTAGTGGAACATAAAGGTCTGGTCTTGAGCCGTGAGCAGTTGCTGCAACTGGCTTGGGGTTATGATTTCGCGGGCCAGACTCGCACCGTCGATGTTCATATCGGGCAGTTGCGCAAGAAACTGGAGGGAAGTTCCCTGCGGATCGAGACGGTCACCGGGGTGGGGTATAAGCTCTTGATCGATTGAGTGCGTTTGTAAACCATGTTTACATCCCTCCGTTCCCGTTTATTGCTCACCTATACCATCGTCATCGGGGTGGCTTTGTGCGTTGTGGCTGCCGTTGCCCTGGTATATTTTGCGCGTAATCCTGCTCAAACCGTCCAGGCCAGGCAGCGGCTAAAGAGCGCTGCTGACGCTATCGAGCAGCGTGCCGAGAGTCTCAAAGACTTGAGCGAGCCCGGATTGGAAACTGCCGTAGCACGTCTTGATGAGACTTTTGATTTGCGCGTGCTGCTCTATCAGCGCGATGGCGAGTTGATCATCGATTCACGCCAGGAGACAGAACCCGCCTTACAATTGCGACCCACCCAGAGGTTGATCCGTCTGGCAAGCGTGATTACCTCGGTGGATGATGCCGAAGGGGACGAGTGGTTGCATCTGGCGCAGTCTCTATCCTCAGAGTATTGGTTCGTCCTGGCTACGCCGCGCCCTAACGTGTCCATCCTGGTGGCGTTGCGGTCGCGCGCAGACGATATCGCTAGGCCGTTGCAGCAAGGGGGGCTGGTCGCCCTGTTTGTTTCCCTGATATTGGCGGTCTTGATGGCGCGTTGGGTGGCCGGACCGCTTCAGCGCATCGCACAGGCTGCCAGGTCTGTGGCCTCGGGGGATTATCGCCCGCTGAAACCTGAGGGGCCTGACGAAGTCAAATCTCTGGCCCGGACTTTCAACGAGATGGCGGAGCAGGTGCACACCTCGCAACAATCTCAGCGAGACTTCATCGCCAATGTATCGCATGAACTCAGAACGCCTTTGACTTCCATTCAAGGTTTTGCCCAGGCGATTTTGGACGGCACTGCGCAAAGCCCGGATGAGTTGAGCAGCGCTGCCGACGTGATCTACAATGAAGCCGGGCGCATGCATCGCCTGGTGCTGGATTTGTTGGATTTGGCGCGCCTGGATGCCGGTACCGTTGAATTCGTGCGCGCCCCCGTAGACATCTCTGCCATGCTGGAAAGCGTGGTTGCTAAACTAACGCCGCAAGCGACGCAAGCCGAGGTCGCTTTGACCGCGCGGGTCGACTCGCTGCCCGGCGTCATTGGGGATGGCGACCGGCTGGCACAGGTGTTCACCAACCTGGTCGATAATGCCATCAAACATACCCCGGCGGGTGGCGATGTGAGGGTCGTCGCGCAGCTCGTCGACGGTGGGATAGAAATCTCGGTCATCGATACCGGGGAAGGGATTCCCCCAGAGGACCTGGGGCGTATTTTTGAGCGCTTCTATCAGGTGGACAAATCCCGGCCTGGCGGCCGCAGGCGGGGAGCCGGGTTGGGGTTGGCCATTGCCAATGAGATCATCCTGGCTCACGGGGGGGGACTCTCTGCGAAGAGTCGCCCAGGACAAGGCAGCGTTTTTGTGGTAAAACTTCCCCTTGCGCTTCCCGATGATACGACTTTAGCTGAACGTCGTCGGATGTGACTGGCTCAGCGCCATTCTTGAATGGAGTCTATGTCCACCCCCAAGGTTTCGGTCATTGTGCCGTGTTACAATGAGCAGGATACTGTCCAACTGCTGCTGGAGTCTCTGCTTGAGCAGACCTTCCCCCAGCAAGAGATGGAAGTCATCATTGCGGATGGCATGTCCACAGATCGAACAAGAGAGCAAATCGCCAATTTTCGATCTGCGCATCCGCAATCAATTGTCCGGATTATCGATAATCCCAAGCGCACCATCCCGGCTGCACTGAACCGCGCCATCGACGCTGCGCAGGGAGAGATCATTGTCCGTTTGGACGCCCATTCTATGCCCAGGCCTGATTACATCGCCCGTAGTGTTGCGGCCCTGGAAGCTGGATTGGGTGATAATGTAGGAGGAGTATGGGAGATTCGCCCCGGCGGCCCGGGGCGATTAGCGCGTGCCATTGCTGTGGCTGCTGCTCATCCCCTGGGGGTAGGCGACGCTCGCTACCGGGTAGGCGGCGAAGTCGTGGCTGGAGCCGTGAATACTGTGCCCTTTGGTGCTTTCCGCCGAGCCCTGGTGAACCAGATCGGGTACTTTGATGAAGACTTGCTGACCAATGAAGATTATGAGTTCAACGTCCGGGCCCGTCAGGCTGGTGCCACGATATGGCTGGACCCTGCTATTCGATCCGTCTATTTCGCGCGTGCTAATCTGTCCGATCTCGCCCGACAATACTGGCGCTATGGGTACTGGAAGCTGCGCATGCTGTTGAGATATCCCCACACTTTCCGCTGGCGACAGCTCTCGGGCGCGTTTGTGCTGACCTGGCTGGTCCTGGGCGTGCTGTCGATCTGGTTTGTTTTCGCCCGTTGGCTGCTGTTGGCTGAGGCGGTTATCTATCTCTCCGCGTTGATGATCTCTGGGCTGCAATCAGCCTTCGAGAAGCGCGATCTCTCATTAATATTGGGTGTTCCCCTGGCAATCGTAGTGATGCATTTTTCCTGGGGAACCGCTTTTCTATGGAGTCTGGTCGAATATCTGGGTTCTAAAAAGTAGAATTTGTCATCTATGGCTAGACAGCAGACGACATCCACGCTCTGGCGTTTAGATTTGAGGGGACGCCGCACCCTCTTAGTGCTTGGCGACTTGTTGATTGGGGCAGCCGCCATGGTAGCTGCGTTAATCATTTGGGGGCTGAGCGAGGAGTGGTTAGGGCTGTCATTCGCTTTCATCCGGGCACGCGTAGATTTCTGGTTTTATCTGCTTCCCCTGGTCTGGTTGCTGCTGATTGTGGAGTTGTATGATGTCCACCGGGCTGCGCATCGTCGTCAGGTGATCAATGGCATTTTCACTGCCACGGTCATTGGGTTTGTGCTGTATCTGTTTGTCTACTTTGCTTCTGAAAACCCCCTGCCTCGCCGGGGTGTGGCGGCTTTTTTGGGTTTGGCCTCCCTGATGACTTTGGTCTGGCGATTGCTCTACATCCGGGTATTTACAGCGCCGGGATTTATGCGCCGGGTTCTTTTGGTGGGAGCGGGTAGAGCCGGTCGAACGATCCTCGAAGTGGTCAATGCTCTGGAACCTAACCCCTTCGAATTGGTGGGCTTGATTGATGATGCACCTGAACTATTAGGGTCTGAAGTCGAGGGGCACCAGATCATTGCGAATAGTGACAGCCTTTTGGAATTGATCGAGCGTGAAGCCATCACGGATATCATCGTAGCTATCTCTGGTACGATGATGGGGAGCACCTTTCAAACCCTGCTGGATGCCCAGGAACGCGGCGTGGAGATCACTCGCATGCCGGTGGCCTATGAAGAGTTGGTCGGCCGCGTGCCGATCAATATTTTAGAAGCAGATTGGATTTTACGTTCATTCGTAGATGAATTTCGAATCCGAGGCTTTTACGAGGTGGTCAAACGCTCTATCGATATCCTGGGTGGGCTGGTGGGGGTCTTGTTTGTGGGCCTGATCTTGCCTGTGATCGGTTTGGCGATCCTGATCGATAATGGTTGGCCGATTTTTTATGGTCAGGAGCGTTTGGGGAAGGGGGGGCAGATATACGAAATCATCAAGTTCCGCACCATGCTGCGCGACGCTGAGGCAGATGGTCAGCCTCAGTTGGCTACTGAAGATGATACTCGGGTGACGCGCATGGGGCGTTTTCTGCGCCGGACTCATTTGGATGAGTTTCCCCAGTTTTTCAATGTCCTGCGCGGGGATATGAGCCTGGTGGGCCCGCGCGCCGAGCGCCCGCAGCTGGTCAATCATTTTCAGCGCCGGATACCGTTCTATCGGGCGCGCCTGCTGGTGAAGCCGGGTATCACGGGCTGGGCGCAGATCAACTACGGCTATGCATCTAACCTGGCTGAAACCATGATGAAACTCGAATACGACCTCTACTATATCAAACATCGCAACATCATTATGGATGCTTTGATCTTGCTGCGGACACCGGCCACCATGTTGGGAAAGGGACAATAGATGACGGTCAGTTTGGTAACGGGCGGCGCGGGTTTCATCGGTTCGCACATCGTTCAACGATTGGTGGAACGCGGTGACCACGTAAAGGTGCTGGACAACTTCTCAACAGGCAAGTGGGAATACCTGGAGCCCCTGAAGGATGCTGTTGCCATCATCGAGGGCGATTTGCGAGAGACTGATCGCCTTATTCAGGCCGTCCAGGGAGTCGATTTGATCTTCCATCAGGCTGCTTTTGTCTCGGTGCCGCTCTCCATGGAAGATCCCCAAACATGTTTTGATATCAACGTCCAAGGCACGTTGAATCTGCTGCAGGCCGCTCAAAATGCCGGGGTCAAACGGGTTGTGCTCGCTTCCAGTTGCGCCGTTTATGGGGATTCAGCGGATTACCCGCTCCAAGAAGCGGGTGAAACCATGTCGTTATCTCCCTACGCCGCTTCTAAGCGGGTCAATGAAATCTACGCTGATTTGTACACCCGCACAACCGGCATGGATGTCGCCGCCCTGCGGTATTTCAATGTCTATGGCCCGCGCCAATCCCCAGACTCGGATTACGCCGCTGTCATCCCCCTTTTCATCAAATCACTCCTGAAAGGTGAGGCGCCCATCATTTTCGGAGATGGACAGCAAAGCCGAGATTTTGTCTTTGTGGATGATGTCGTCCGTGCCAATTTCCTGGCGTCCGAGTCGCCGCAGGCCGGGGGTCGCGTTTTCAACGTCAGTACGGGCGGGGAGATCACCATCGAGGGTTTAGTGAACACAATTCGGGAAGTCCTTCCAGGCACGCCCGAGGCGAAATTTGACTCGCCCCGCTCAGGCGATATTTACCGTTCTTTGGGAGATACCACCCTTGCTGGCCAAGTTTTGGCTTTCGAAGCCCAGACGGACCTCCGGGACGGTTTGAAGCAGACCGTCGAATGGATGCGTCGATGACCAAGAAGTTCTTCCCCTGGTTGCGTCTGCTCTTTGCCAACGCTCCTTTGCGGAACCGGGTATTTCTGGCCGGGGATGTTTTCCTGATTGTCGTCTCGGTTTTGGGGAGTTTCGCGCTGCGATTTGAGTTGGGACCGCTTTTTGAAGTTTTTTTCCCCCAGACCCTGCGCATGGCGTTGTTGGCTGTGGTCATCAAACCGTTAGTGTATTGGGGATTTGGCCTCTACCGGCGTTTGTGGGCTTACGCCAGCACCCGTGAACTGACATTGATCATCTCGGCGGTCACCACGGCCTCGGTGGTCCTTTCGGTGGCGGTGACCTTGATGACCATTATCCAGGCCCGTTCTCCAGGATATATTGGTTTCCCGCGCGCCACCCTGGTGATCGATTGGCTGCTGTCGTTGTTCCTGGTAGGGGGTCTACGTTTTACCTCGCGCATCGTTGCAGACAGCCGGTCAGCCACGGTGAATGGTAGTCGCTCATCTTCAACGACCCGCCGCGTCCTCATCGTCGGCGCTGGGGACGCTGGCGCCCTGGTGGTCCGTGAAATCCAGAAGAACCCCCAACTCAATCTAACGCCGATTTGTTTTTTGGATGACGATCAGGCTAAACAAAATAGTCAGATCCATGGTGTGCCCGTGGTGGGACAATTGAAGGATTTATCGCGGGTTATCAAATCTCGCCGGATTGAGGAGGTCGTCATCGCTATTCCCACCGCGCCTGGCGATGTAGTCCGTCAGGTGGCGGAAGCGTGCCGCCAGGAAAGAGTCACCTTCCGCACCATGCCGGGGGTTTATGAGTTGATCGGGGGCAGAGTCAGCGTTAGCCGCCTTCGTGATGTCAATATCAACGACTTGCTGCGCCGCGCCTCGACGATGACCGATGATCGCCGTATTGGCAAGGTCATTGCCGGACGCCGGGTGTTGGTCACTGGCGCGGGGGGGTCAATTGGCACTGAATTGTGCCGGCAAATTGCTCGATGGGGGCCGTCGGCATTGATCATCCTCGGGCACGGGGAGAACAGCATTTTCAGAGCATACCTCGATCTCAATGCCATTCACCCTGGGCTGCCCATGCATCCGGTCATTGCCGATATCCGTGATCGTGACCGGTTGACCGCAGTATTCGATGAGTTGCGTCCTCAGGTGGTTTTTCACGCGGCTGCCCACAAGCATGTTCCTCTTATGGAGGTCAATGTTGAAGAAGCGATTACCAACAACGTACTGGGCACCCGCAATTTGGTGGAAACGGCGCTTACTTATGGCGTTGGGCGCTTGGTGATGATTTCATCCGACAAGGCCATTCGCCCCACCAGTGTGATGGGCGCCACCAAGCGTCTGGCGGAATTGATGGTTTTGGAAGCGGCCCATTCTGCGGGTTTGGCGTACTCGGCGGTGCGCTTTGGCAATGTGCTGGGCAGCCGGGGCAGCGTAGTGCCGCGCTTCCAACGACAGATTGCAGAGGGTGGCCCAATCACGATTACCCATCCCGAGATGGAACGCTTCTTTATGACTATCCCCGAGGCGGTTCACCTGGTTTTGCATGCCGGCACCATGGGGAAGGGTGGAGAAGTGTTCGTACTTAGGATGGGTGAGCAAATTAAGATCCTCGATTTGGCTGAGGACCTCGTCCGTTTGTCTGGTATAGAACCCGGCAAAGATGTCGAGATCGTTTACACCGGTGTGCGCCCCGGTGAGAAGCTCAGTGAAGAATTATGGGACCAATGGGCCACCTTCGATCCAACCAACCATCCCGACATTCTGCTTCTATCTGAAGAGGATATCCTCAGCGGTGGTGATCTGCATCACGCTGTGGATGAACTGGTTCACCTGGCGCGAGAGGGAGATGCCTCAGCGATCCTCAAACTTCTGGATGTACTTATCCCAGGGGCATCGGTGCGGGATACCCCGCCTCCAGACCTTACGGCCTTAATATAGCTAACGACCCTCCCAGTGGGTAGAAAAGGTTCTCCGTTGACCATTCCTGAATGGGACCGCTTTCTCAGCCAATATCCCAATACGCATCTTTTGCAGACTTCCGCCTGGGGAGAATTGAAGTCAGCTTTTGGTTGGCAGGTTGCCCACGTCATCGCTGGTAACATCGGCTCTCAGGTGCTTTTTCGGCGTTTACCCTTAGGTTTTTCTTTGGCTTATATCCCCAAAGGGCCGCTGGGCGCGAATGGGGATTGGGAAGAACTCTGGCCCGCGCTGGATGCCCTGTGCCGGGAGCGTCGAGCCGTGTTCCTGAAGGTGGAACCCGACCTCTGGCAGGAGAAAGCGGACGACCTTTGGGGTGGCGCGCCGCCCCCGGGGTTCCGCCTCAGCCCGCAAGCGATCCAGCCCCTGCGCACCCTGGTCGTTGACCTGCGCCCGGATGAAGAGACCATCCTGGCTCATATGAAGCAAAAGACTCGCTATAACATCCGCCTGGCGGCTAAAAAGGATGTGGTCGTTCACCCATCTGATGACGTCGATACTTTCTGCAGCCTGATGGATATTACCGGTGAGCGTGCCGAGTTTGGGGTGCACAGCCCGGAGTATTATCACCGCGCCTATGAAATCTTCCACCCGTTAGGCCAATGCGAACTGCTCCAGGCGGAATACCAGGGGCTGCCCCTGGCAGCCCTGATGGTTTTCGCTTATGGTGAGCGCTCCTGGTATTTGTATGGCGCTTCCTCAGGTAGGGAGCGCAGCCGCATGCCCACTTATCTTCTCCAATGGGAGGCCATGCGCTGGGCCAAGGAGCGCTGCTGTAGAGAATACGACTTATGGGGCGTGCCGGATTATGAGGAAGAGGAACTGGAAACGGATTTCACCCAGCGCAGTGATGAGCTGTGGGGGGTCTACCGTTTTAAGCGCGGCTTTGGTGGGGAATTACTGCGTGACGCAGGCCCCTGGGATCGTGTTTATAATCCTATTCTATACACCTTTTATCGTTGGTGGATGCGGCGCTCGTCAATGAGGGCATCAGCTAGAGTGTAGAACATCAAGATTTGCCGCGGATCAGCCAGTGTTGATTTTCGCAAAAAAGGGTTCGAGCTAGCGCAAAGTGCTGCTCGAACCCTTTTTTGTGATCGCTAACGAAATTTTGGGTGCCTAAGTTTCGCTGGCTTCTCTATCGCTTGAGTAAATGGGTAAGTAGCGTACACCCAGGCTGAATGCCAAGAGCGCATACCCGAGGATGCCGATGAAAACGGCTATCTCAGTCCAGGTGGGGAAATATGAGGCCGCGATGTAGTTCCCCAAAACGCCCGGAGACCATTGGGGAGGTGCTACCAGCCCCGAAAGGGTCACGTTCCAGCGGTTGACGGTTACGCCCATCACAACCAGGGCCAGGGCGATCATCACATAGCGGTCGTTGCGTCGCAGCGGGCGGTAAAGTAAGATAATCGCCGGGATGATCCCGCCCAAAATGATCTCCAACCACCAGAATGTCTGTGTATAAGGTGTCGTGGCTTGCAGGCGGGTAAGGGCTTCGGCGGTGCCCGGGGCATGGCTGTAGTAGGAGGTAGAGGCCCAGTCCCATAATTTCAGGTAGAGATAGGCCAGCAAGGTGTACCCGGCCAGGCGGGAGAGGTCGAACTGCAATCGGCGGCTGATCACACGCTGGTTGCGCAGTTTCCCAACGATCATGGTCAAGACCAGGGTCATTGAGATGCCGCCCGCCACCGCTGAGATGATGAACATCACCGGCAGGGTGGGTTTGAACCAGATCGCCCGCCCGGAAAGCACGCCGTAGGTGGCCCCCAGGGATGACTGGTGGAGCAGAGACAGCCCTAAACCGATGACGGCAAACACAGGGGAAGCCTTGTGAAGGATATGGCCGAACTTCTCAAGCCAGGGCCAGCGCGCGAAGAAGGGGGTGGCAAACAAGATAGGCAGGAACTCCAAGACCAACACCGCAGAGTAAAGCACGACACACCAGGTGATCTCCCAGAGCACTGAGTGCACGTTCCAATATACCAGGGGATGCCAGAAACGGTCGGGCCGACCGATGTCCATAGCGAGGGCGATCATCGCGGAGGTATACCCCAAGAAGCCCACGAACACGGCTGCTCGGGCAATCGGCTTGAAGCGCTCGATGCGGAAGAGATACACGATTGCCGAGAGCGTGAAAGCTCCCGCGCCCATGGCAATCGAACTCAGGTCTTGGGTGATCCACAAACCCCATGGGACGCGGTCGCTCAGGCCGGTGACCTGCAACCCTTTGATCAGGACTTGCCCCATGCCGAATAAACCAACGATGAACATGGCGCTGGCTGTTGCGATCCACGCCCACCAGATGCGTTCGCGGTTTTGTTGTGGAAGTGATAAGTTGAACAACGCCATGTTAAGCCTCCTTTTCCGGTCGCACGTAGTGGACTTTCGGCTCGGTTCCGAAATCTTCGCGCAGGCGGAAGGACTCTTTTTCTTCGAGGAATTTGGATATTGGGCTTTCAGGGTCGTTGATGTCGCCAAAAGCGCGTGCATTCACAGGGCAGGCAACCACGCAGGCAGGAGTGGCGGCTTGATCGACGCCGGGGGTGAGCCCTTGTTCCAGGCCGCGGTCGATGCGATGCACACAGAAGGTGCATTTCTCCACAACACCCCGGGGGCGGCGCTCGACTTCGGCCACTCCCCAGGTAGGTTGATAGGCGTTTTCCTCGCTGGAAACCTTCCAATTGAAACGGCGGACATCGTACGGACAGGCGACCTCACAATATCGGCAGCCAATGCAGCGATCATAGTCCATTTCGACAATGCCGTCCTCGCGCACCCAGGTAGCCCCCACCGGGCACACGTTCACGCAGGGTGCTTCCCGGCAGTGTAAGCACGGACGCGTCATGAAGAAGTCCGTACCGCCTTCGGTGCGCTCTGGGAAGCCTATGTTCCAGCGCATCTCGTCGTCTGGGACATCGTTGGTTGCCTGGCAAGCCCACACACAGTATTGGCAGCCGATGCATTCAGCCAAGTCGATGCCCATATGCCACTCATGCTCACTTGAGCTTTCACCATCATGGGTTGGTTCCCCGATTTCTTGAATGGCCTCGGTAGAAAGTGGGCCGGAAGTGATGATCTGGGTGACGACAGCGGCTGCGCCCGTTGCGCCCAGGATTTGTAAGAGATCACGCCGGGAAAGGAGACTGGACTTCTTAGCTTTCTTCTTCGTCATCCTCGTCCTCCACAGTGGCACGTCTCTCACTTGGGTGTTGGCGGATATTGCGAGCGATAATCCAGGCTGTTGTGCCGCCGAGCACAATGCCTGTCACGCCGCCCTGGAAGAGGTTGGTGAGGTTGCGGCTGGCAAGGGCGGCCTCGAGCGCTTGTACCTGTTGTTCAGGGGGGATCTCTTCTTCGGCTGGAGGGGGCGCGGCGGCTGCGACTTCCTCTTCGCCCTCACCGGCTTCGTTACTGGCAGCTTTGGCCCCTTCCTCATAGCCTGGCAGTGAGAAACCGGCGTGTAAGGCGTCCGTATGACAGGCCACGCAAGTTGCCGGGGTGATATTGAAGGCGTGGCCTGTGGGCACGATGCCATCATCGGGGATTATCTCCGGCGGAATGACCAATGCGTGGCAGTCCACGCAGCCGATATCCTTTTGTACGTGGAGATCATTCAGGTATTCTCCCATTTCCTCTTCTTGATGACAGTTGATACACATCTCATCTGAATTCGCAAAAAGGTTTCGCTGGCTGTGGGGGTCGTGGCAGTCCATACAGCCGACACCTACCGCGGCGTGCTCTGTCTGGTGCCATTCGCTCAGCGTCGTGGTGTGGCAGGTGCCGCAGTACTCGGTGTCTGCACGGATCTCGACGACTTCGGGTGGATGGTCTCCAGAAACCTTGCCGTGGCATGCTTCACAATAGACACCTTCGGCGGAATATTCACCCGTTGAGGGGGTGTAATTGGTTGTATGACATGCCAGACATTCACTCGGAGTACCCATTCCCTGCCAGCGTTCTTGGAAATAGGGGTCATCGTACGCGTGCGCATGGGGACTGTGAGACCAACTCTCTGCGACATCGATGTGGCATTCTCCACAATCTTTGACTTCAGGAATGGGTTCTGGTTCTTCCTCCTGGGCTGCGGCTGGGTGGTAGGCAAATCCTAAGGCTACAATACCAATCAAGGCGACAGCTATGAGGAAAGCGTACACAGGTTTAGAAGGAGCCAATTTGTTCATAGTTGCTTTCTACCTCATCAAAATCTCGAAAAGATAATCTAATGTGTTAAGCATATACGCCAATGGGAGATATCTCCAGGCTTGTTGCGAAATTCCAGAATGCGATTTGAGCCTTCGTTGCTGGAAGGCGAGTGTGGCGACCGATGTAGATTGCCCGAATGATATCGACACCAGCGATATTCACTGTGGCGACATGTCCCCTGCCGATGCCAACGGCCACAACCTGGGATACAAAACCGACCCCAAGACCCTCTTGCACGGCTAAGGCGATGGCTTCAGAATTACCAAGCGTCAGCAGTGTGTTCAGGTATTCGATAGGGACTTCAGTGGTCGCCAGCGCATCTTGTATGGTTTTGTAAGTTCCGGATTCTTCTTCTCGGAGGATAAAAGTGGCATCGAGTAATTCGCTGACATCGATCTCGCCCCGGATTGCCCAAGGATGATCCAAAGGAGCGATCAGGACGATAGGGTCATAGATGAATTGCCTGAATTCTGCATCCGGGCATGATTTCTGACCAAAACTGGCCAGTGCGAAATGGGTTTTCCCTTCGCTGAGCAGTTCAATTGCGTGAGCCTGGGGCGAAACCTGGCAGGTAACCCTTACTTTGGGATGTTCGTGGTGGAATTGTGCTAACAAGTGGGGCAGGATATATTTCCCTGGCGTGGTGCTGCACCCCACGAGCAAATGTCCGAAGATCTCGCCCTGCAATGACCCCATGGTCTCTTCGATCAGGATGGATTGGTTGACTAACTCTTGCGCCAATGGAATCAGGGCCAAACCAGCGTCGGTTAATTGCAAGGAACGCCCGGAGCGCAGGAAAAGGGGCGTATTGAAGTGACGCTCCAGGACCTGAATATGCTGGCTGACGCTAGGTTGGCTCATATTCAGGCGTTGCGCGGCCTGGGTGAAATTGAGCGTTTCAGCCGCCACAAGAAATACATTAAGCTGATGCGCATCAAGCATAATGAGGCCTCCTTGTGAATACTAGCACTAATGCCATAATCAAAACAAGTGACATATATCATGTCCCGATAGTTTTTGCTTATGTGTGAAATAAGAAGTTCCAATAAGAAAATATTATCTTCGTCACTTGAGATTATGACATATGCTTATATATAATCGCTTAGTGAAAAAGATAACAAAGGCAAATTAGACTTTTTGGAGAATGCCTCGTTATGTCCCAGCATAAATATCTTTTATCCCTGACATTTGCGATTCTGCTCATCGCTTTAGGCTTGAGCGGATGCGGCCAGGCTGAGCTGGTTTCGGCCGCCTCTGAAGCTGAAGCTCCGCTTGAAGCTCAGGTTGCTGCTGCTCCCGCCGAGGACGATTTGGGCGGTGCGGCTGTTCCCGACGGTCTTGCTGAAGATGAAGGGGAGGCTCTACCGGAGGAGGCCGAACCGGATTATTGCCTCCAGTGTCATAGTGATCAAGAGACCTTGATGGCTGTAGCGGACCCCGAGGAGGAAACGGAGAGCGAAAGCGAAGGTGAGGGCTGAGGGGGTGAGGTGGCTCCGTTGGAGCCATGGGAGAAAGTCTTGGTTGATAATGAGGTATACCCCCAAACAGTTCACGGTTTGATCCCCTGCACGGAGTGTCATGGCGGTGTGCAGACGCTCGATAAAGAGGCCGCGCATGTTGGCCTGGTAGCCAATCCCAGTGAAGACGCGGAAACCTTCTGTGGTGAATGCCATCCCAATGTGGTGGCCATGGAAGAGAACAGCCTGCACGCTAACCTGACCGGGTACTGGACCGTATTGGATGCTCGCAGTTCGCCGGCAGGTCATGAGGCGCTCGAAGAGATGTTCGGCAACCACTGCGCCAGTTGTCATGCCACATGCGGGGAATGCCACGTCAGCCAACCGGTGCCTGTTGGTGGGGGGTTGATCGATGGGCATATATTCAACGCTGAGCCTTCTATGACCCGCAACTGCACGGCCTGTCACGGCAGTCGTGTGGGTAATGAGTTCTTGGGCAAACACGAAGATTTGAAAGCGGATGTCCATTTCCGACAGGGGCGTATGAAATGTGTGGATTGCCATACCGGGCATGAGATGCACGGACAGGTTTCCAACTGCGAGGAATGTCATCCTGGGCCTGAGAGTGCCGTCCTGCCGCCACCGGATCATCGCTATGAGGGTGTGCAGACTCCACGTTGCGAAACTTGTCATATGAATGTCGCTGTGGGGGATGATATTCTCATGCACCAGCAGCATGGCTCAACGCTTTCCTGCCAGGTCTGTCACTCGGTGGCCTATACCAGTTGTGATGGCTGCCATGTTTCGCTCAGCGAGCAAACCGGTAACCCAGTTTTCAAAACAGAAGGCTCCTATATTGGCTTCTTCATCGGGCAAAACACTCGCAAGAGCTTTGACCGCCCTTACGATTACGTCCCTGTGCGGCATGTGCCGGTGGCCAGAACAAGTTTTGAATACTACGGAGACGACCTTCTTGTGAATTATGATGCCTTACCGACCTGGGTATATGCCACTCCCCACAACATACAACGAAATACGCCCCAAACGGAGTCTTGTGATGCGTGTCATGGCAATGCTGAGATCTTCTTGACGGCCGACAAAGTTTATGAAGAGGAATTGATTGCCAACCAAAGCGTGGTGGTAGATGTGGTTCCTGGGTCGGTCACCGAAGGCGTCACCCCCATCCCAGACAACCATCAGGAGTATATCGTTTGCAAGGCCTGCCATGAAGGTGGTGGGAACGTCCCCGGTATGCCCAACACCCATCAGGCGTACACAGATGAAAACTGTTTACTTTGCCACGGTGGATCAGCAGTAGCTTCTGACACCGAGGCTGAGGAAACCCCATAAATTCCCTGTACTCGCAATATGATCGACTAAAAAATAGAAAAAGGAGAAGGTTTATGAAGAAAAAGCTACATGTATTAGTTTCGCTGCTCGTACTTATGAGCATGTTGGTTGCAGCAATGCCTGTTTTTGCGGATGCGCATTCGGCGGGTTTAGATGCTGCTTACAGCGCTATGCTGGGAAGCATGGTGGGCTACAACACCGCCAGGGCGGATGGTTTGCTGGTCGAGATGGCTGAAGATGAGCCGCCTTTCTTGTTGGATGTGCGCACCACTCCCGAACTTGAAGAGAATGGCCACATCGAAGGCGCTGTCCACATCCCGCTTGCCGACCTGGCCAAGAACACCGCTCTGCTGCCTGCCTTCGACACCCCCATTGTGGTCTACTGCGGCAGCGGCTGGCGCGCCACGATTGCCATGACCGTGATGTACGCCATGGGTTGGACTGATGTGCGCGCCCTCAAGACCACTTTCGCCGACTGGGTCGCTGCAGGCAACCCAGTTGCCGAGGGCGTTCCCGAAGCTGTGGCCCTGGATGCTGCTGAGCCCAATGCCGACGCCGTCGCGACGGTGGATGCGGCGCTCTCCGTTTATGGCGTGAAACCTTATGGTGTCATCGACGCCGAGGGTCTCAATACCGCGCTGGTCGAAGACCCTGAGATGGTTGTCATGGATACACGTCGCACCAGTGAATGGACCGATAAAGGCATCATCGACACCGGCGATGTCGAACTCATCAGTATTCCTCTGGAGCGTTTCGTCGCTCAGAAGGCGCTCTGGCCCGCTGATAAGGACGCTCACATCGTCATCTACTGCGGCAGCGGTCACCGCTCCACAATGGCCATGGCCATCCTGTGGACCTATGGTTATACCAACGTCTCCAGCTTGAAAGGCGGTTTTGGTGGCTGGGCAGAAGCTGAGTACCCCGTTGCTGAATACGCTGCACCTGATCTGGGTACGCCTTATGCAGCTATGCTGGAAAATATGGTGGGCTACAATACCGCCAAGGCCGATGGGCTGCTGGTGGAGATGGCTGAGGATACCCCTCCCTTCTTGCTGGATGTCCGCACAACCCCAGAACTGGAAGAGAAAGGCCATATCGAAGGGGCGGTTCATATCCCCTTGAGCCAGTTGGCTGCTAACCTTGACCTGTTGCCTGCCTTCGACACCCCGATTGTGGCCTACTGCGGCAGCGGCTGGCGTGCGACTATCGCCATGACGGCTCTGCATGCCATGGGGTGGACCGACGTGCGTGCCCTCAAGACCACCTTTGCCGATTGGGTAGAGGCTGGCAACCCCGTCGCTGAAGGCCTTCCCGAGGTGATGGTTCTGGATGTCGCTGAAGTTGACCCTCAGGTTGCTGTGTTTACGGATGCGACCCTGGGCGCTTATGGTGTCGCACCCTACGGCGTCATCGATGCTGATACTCTCAACACGGAGCTGATCGAAGATCCTGAGATGATCGTCATCGACGTGCGTCGCGCTGAGGAACTGGAAGAAAAAGGCGTCATCGACACCGGCGAAGCTGCTCTGGTTCACATTCCGCTGGAAGAGTTCATCGCCCAGATGGAAAACTGGCCTGCCGAGAAAGGTGCTCACATAGATATCTACTGCGGCAGCGGCCACCGCTCGACGATGGCTATGACCATTCTGTGGAGCTACGGCTATACGGATGTCAGCAGCCTGAAGGGCGGCTTCAACGGCTGGGCCGAGGCTGAATACCCGATTGCGGAGTATGCTGCTCCCTGATCTTCCCCATCGCTGATTGCCAATTACGTCGTCCTGGCTCCCCTTCTCACCGGGGGGCCAGGATTTTCTGTTTAATTTCTAGGAGTACGAGCTAATTCTCAATGGGCCATATTTTAGGCAAAAGTAGACCGATTTGATCTCTTTATGGTTTAATTGGGTTATAGGTATCTATGCGGATTGTAATTGCAGATCATCATTCACTTTTTCGAGATGGCATCATCAGCCTGCTGGAGGCGGCTGGTCATGAGGTCGTTGCTCAGGAGGGAGACGGCAGGGCTGCGCTGGACGCGGCGCGACGGTTGAAGCCTGATTTGGCGCTGTTGGAAGTCAGTATGCCAGAAATGGACGGCTTTGAAGTGCTTCAGCGCATCAAAACGGAGTTCCCTGAAATGTGTGTGGTCATGCTGACGGCATCAAACGAACATGATCATCTATTCACTGCGATTGAATTGGGTGCAGACGGTTATTTGCTCAAAGATATCGACGCGCAAGAATTCCTGGAGCTGCTGAATGGTTTGGGTCAGGGCGAAGCGGCAATTTCCAGGAAAATGGCCACCCGTTTGATGTACCGGGTAAGAGATTTGGCCCAGAGTGGATCGAACAACCAGGATGCGCTCTCGGCGCGCGAGTTGGACGTTTTGGCGCTGCTGAGCGACGGATTAGCCAACCGGGCCATTGCGCAGAGGCTATTTGTGAGTGAGAATACCATCAAGTATCATGTGCGCAACATTTTGCGAAAGCTTGGGGCGCAGAATCGCACCGAGGCGGTTGCCCAAGCTATGCGTAAGGGATTGATCGTTCAGGAAGTGGGGGAGTAGAGCTTAGGGGATAGTTCGCCCTGGCTCTTCGGGATCACGCCAAACGTCGAATAGACAGCCATTAATGGGGAGGCAGAAAGCCTATCCTTATTGATAGGTGTTTGTCTCCTTTTTCCTATCCGAAGGTGTGTCATGAATTACCCATAGGGGTGTGTGGTTCTCTCTCATCTTTTGTTAATATTATTCTCAGTAAATCTATCCGCTCGACAAGCGAGGGAACCCCCTGGATTGTTGAGGATTGGAGGATTACGCATGTGTCAACAAGTCGTGATCTTTTCTGACCATTCACTTTTTGCTCAAGGGGTTGCTAGTCGATTTGAACAGTACCCCGAGCGCGTGCGCCTCCACTTTGTCGATCCTCGAGAGGGAGATAGTTTCGATCAGATCGCGGCGATTGGGCCGGATGTAGTGATCCTGGATGCAAGTGAAGCTGAAATGAAGGAACAATGCTTATTATGTGATCTCATAACAGCTTTTCCTGCGATCAGGATCATCCGACTGTCGATTGATCATGACCCCGTCCAGTTGATCACCAGCCAGCAAAGCCAACTTAACGAAGTGCGTGATCTGCTTGATCTTCTTGGTGAGCGGGGTGGGTAAGTTGTCATGATTTCTTTGTTGTGATCGGATAGGAAGGAGGTGGTGCCCGGCAAATCGAACCGAACAGTCTCGCCAAACAGGCGAATCCGCTGAAATTTGTGCACAAATTTACAGTTTGCATGAAGTCAATGTAGAGGAGAATAGAATGCATAAAAGAATACTGATCATAGCCCTGTTGTCCGGCATTAGCCTGCTGCTGGCAGGCTGCGCGGGCTCTGCAGGGCAGGTCGAATGTCCGGATTGTCCGGCATGTCCCGAGGCGGAGTGCCCGGAAGCCCCCGCATGCCCTGAGGCAGAACCCTGCCCGGAGTATGAGGCAATGCTGCCCGGCATCGAGGCCGCCTGGGCTGGCTCCGGCCACGCCGATGCAACGGCCGAGGCCTTCCGCCATTGGGATGAGGATGATCCTGCAGTAGTGCCCACCTTCTGTGCCAAGTGCCACAGTGCTGAAGGTTATATGGAATTCCTCACCACCGGTGAGAATTCATCTGAACCTGTTGCCACTGATGTTATGGGCATTACCTGTGAGGCTTGCCATAACCGGGCCGCTATCGCGAAAGACAGTGTGGTTATGCCCTCCGGTTTGGAACTGACCGGTTTGGGTGACGAGGCCCGATGTATGGAGTGCCACCAAGGTCGCCATTCCACGGTTAGCGTGGACGGTGCTGTAGCCGGCGCTGCGGGCGTGGAGGATGTCGCTGAGGTCGATCCCGACACCATCTTCGAAGAACTTGGCTTTGCCAATATCCACTACTACCCGGCCGCGGCTACCAAGTACGGCACTTTTGCCAAAGGCGGCTATGAGTACGCCGGCAAGTCCTACGATGGCAACTTCGCTCACGTTGAAGAATACGACACCTGCATCGAGTGCCACAGCCCCCATACCCTGGAAGTTCAGGCTGAAGGCTGTGTGAAGTGCCACGGCGAGGGTGAATTCGCAGGCTACCGTCTGGAAGGCTCCGCGGTAGACTACGACGGCGATGGTGACATCGAAGAGGGCATCGCGGGCGAGATCGCCGGCTTGCAAGAGGCTTTGTACGCTGCCATTCAGGCTTATGCTGCTGGCACGGCCGGCACCGGGATCGTCTATGATTCCCACAGCTATCCCTACTTCTTCATCGATGGCGATGGCGACGGCGCTGTGACCGAGGGCGAGGCAGCTTACCCCAATAAGTATGCTTCCTGGACACCGCGCTTGCTGCGAGCGGCCTACAACTACCAGATGTCCGCCAAGGACCCCGGCGCTTTCGCGCATGGTGGCAAGTACATCATCCAATTGCTGTACGATTCCATCGAGGACCTCGGTGGTGAGGTGGCTGGCTTGCATCGCAACGATCACGGTCACTTTGCTGGCTCTGAAGATGCCTTCCGCCATTGGGATGAAGACGGTGAGGTATCGAGCTCCTGTGCCAAGTGCCACACTGCTACCGGTCTGCCGACCTTCGCTAAAGAGGGAGTGAATATCTCGGCTGAGATTTCCAACGGTCTGCAATGTGAGACCTGCCACTCTGGCGAATGGCCTGGTCGGTTCACCTTCGAGTCGGTCGCTTTCCCCAGTGGTGCCACAGTTACCGTGGCTGAGGGTGATGAGAGCAGCCTGTGTATGCAGTGCCACCAAGGGCGCTCATCCACCGTGACGGTGAATGGCATGGCTGCCGGTCTGCCTGGCAACGAGGTGGCGGATAGCCTGCGCTTCACCAATATCCACTACTTCGCGGCTGGCGCGTCCCGCTACGGCACCGAGGTACAAGGTGGATATGAATTCGACGGTAAGGAATACGTTGGGTTCTTCGCTCATGTGGAAGGCTACGATGCCTGCACCGAATGTCACGATGCGCATGAGCTGGAAGTCAAGACGGCTGAGTGCTTCACCTGCCACGCGGGCTATGAAGATGTCAAGGACATCCGCATGTCCGAGGTGGACTACGATGGTGACGGCGATGTCGCTGAAGGAATCGCTGGCGAAGTCGAAACCATGGCTGCCGCTCTCTACGAGGCCATCAAGGCTTACTCGGCAGGGATCGGCTTCCCGGTGGTCTACGAATCTCACAGTTATCCTTACTTCTTCGCTGATCTTAACGGTGATGGTGAGGCGACTCCGGACGAAGCCAACTATGGCAACCGCTATGGTACCTGGACCCCGAACTTGCTCGAGGCGGCCTACAACTATCAGTATGCGTTGAAGGACCCGGGTGGCTTCACCCACAACGGCAAATACGTGCTGCAACTGCTCTACGACAGCATCGTAGCCGTGGGTGGCGATGTCTCTGGTTTGACCCGACCATAGTACCTTTAATGGTATAGCAGTTTTGGGTAAATGGAAGCCGGGCGCTCGAAAGCGCCCGGCTTTTACGTGGGGAGTTTCAGTGTTGTTCGAGTTGGGCTAATCTCTGAGGAGCAATTCGTGATGGAGATATTTTGCTATTCTTCGCTGGCCCCGGCGGCAATCCAGTCGCTGACGATCAACAACTCCTCAGGAGTGAATTGCCCAAAGTGGGTCTGCTCGCCACTCTGGATTTGAATGAGCGGGCTGTTATCCGGCTCACCAGGGATGATGGCCGGGCCGCTCTCACCCCCAGCCATGGCTGCCTGGTAGGAGGTCAAGTCCAGGCCCATGATCGCAGAACTGGAACCGTGGCATGATCCGCAGCGGGCTTCGAAAAGGGGAGCGATGGTACTGCCATAATACGTTGAAGCGACGACCTCTGGCTCATCCCCAACTTCGGTATCAGAGGCTTCTTCCTTGGGGTCAGGTGTGGGGGTTGGGGTAGGGATGGGGGTGGGTGTAGGCGTGGGGGGTAATTGGGCGATCAGAACCCGGCGGAGTTCTGGGGCGTCGAA
The DNA here is from genome assembly GCA_028278545.1 of Anaerolineales bacterium. Taxonomy (GTDB): domain Bacteria; phylum Chloroflexota; class Anaerolineae; order Anaerolineales; family UBA11858; genus NIOZ-UU35. Next base: position 310,915 of record JANQED010000132.1, on the reverse strand, counting down.
ACCGGCGTACTCCCAGACATTGCCGTGGCAGGCGCTGTTCGAGCAGAACGAACTGTTATCTACACCACCGGGATTATCCACCGTGTGGCAGTTGACGCAGGTCGGATCAAAGACATCCCGGTGCAGGCTGATCCAATTGGGATTTAGGTGTGAGGAGGGCTCAGGGCCCAGGCTGATCTCAATGTCTGCCAGGAAATCGGTTGGGCCTGTAACGACTGGGATGGAGTGGCAGATATTGCACTCCAGGCGGATGGCCTCGTCTTCTGCGTTGAGATGTTTGCCGCCATGACAGCGAAGACACCCAGGTGAATCCTTGTGGCCGGCGTTGTTCGGGTGGGTAGTCCAATCGGAATTCTGCTCGGGATAGACGCTGTTCGCATACGCTTCTTGCAGAGACTTTACCGCCTCCTCAACCAGGTCTTGGTTGGCTTGATAAAAATCAGCATGTTCTTCCTGGTAATAATCCACCAGCTTGGCGATGTTATCTAACCCCTGCCCGGTAGTAGCGAAAATCTGGCTGTAAGCTTCGACAGCGTTTTTACGGATCCAGGGGATTTTTCGCGAGATCAATCCTCGAGTGATCAATTGATCGACAGTGTCTTCCGGGGTGGCCACCAGGTGTGTGATGCGGTTGTGACAGGTGATGCAGTCCATCTCGACCAACTCAGAGGCAGCGATAGATTGGGGATCGAAACCGGACTCGACATCCAGGTATTCCGTAATCGTGCCGTCATCTTCGACAACCCGGACATATGGAATGACTTGCTCGCTCTGATCAAGGGCGTAATACTCGACTTTATTGACAATATGCCAGTGGATACCTCGTCCCAAGCCAAGCCGTTCGCTGCCCCCTCCCGTCTCCATGATCAGATAAGTTGTTTCCAGGGTATTGTTCGGATCATCTTGAAAGCGGGTGATCTCTCGCAGGCTGTCATCGGAGAATTTTTCAGGGAAGTGGCACTGTTCGCAGGTCTCCCGCGCAGGTCGCAGCTGATCGGCATGGATTGGGAATTCATACGTCATAAAAACTGTTGCGAAAACGTGTTTCAAATCCCCGGCTTTGCGGGTGATGCGGGTGGCGATGAACCCCCGTCCAATATGGCATTCCACGCAGTCAACGCGCGCGTGAGGAGAAGTCAGATAGGCGGTGTACTCAGGGGGCATGGTGTGGCAGGCTTCCCCGCAGAACTCCGGGGAGTTGGTGTATTCCCAGGCATAAGCACCAGAGATCAACAGCACAAGGGTGAGTAACCCGAGGATGGCGTAGGGTAGCGCGCGAAGCCAAAGGGGAGTGCCCTCCGGAGGAAAGAAAAACCTTTTGAACCATTTTGCCAGACGCTTGCCCATAGAATACTCCTTACAAATAAAGATGACTTGTGTAATTTATACCACGCCAGCCTCATTACAGCCAGATGGTATGTTGCCGTTATGCGCAGCCGGGTCAACTGAATAAAAACAGGCAATGATTCACACGCGACCGTTGAATTGGCGAGGTTTTTGGTTCGTACAGACCTGGCCTCTATTGAACTCCCTAAAGCAAACTTCGTGATTGCAATGAATTTTACACGATCATATGCCAAATTCGGAGTTATTTGGTACAATATAAATATTAGTTGACTTTTGAGTCGCCGGATGCGGATACTTTGAACTGATCGGAGGCGGTCCCCATGGAACCTTATAACAGTGAGGCCATTTCTGTGGACGTTGGCGTGCGGCTGCGCGATTTGCGTGAGGAACGCAACCTGTCGATGCGGGCGCTGGCGCGCATGAGTGGACTTTCGGCCAACGCACTGAGCATGATCGAGCGCAGCAAATCTTCTCCTTCGGTGAGCACGCTTTATAAGCTGGCGGAGGCCATGGAAGTGCCGATCACGGCCTTCTTCCGCGTTGAAACCCCTCAGAAAGAGATCGTATTCCGAAAAGGGAACGAACGCACGCGGGTGCCATTTCACCGCGGCCTTTGGGAAGGCCTGGGGGGGGAGTTCTTCTCAGGGCGGGTAGAGCCTTTCATGCTTACATTGGAGAGCGGTGCTCATAGCGGGCGTTTTCCCATGGTGCATACCGGTCATGAATTTGTGCTGTGTTTGCGGGGGCAGCTAGAATATCAGGTGGAGAATCAGCTCTTCCTTTTGGGACCGGGCGACAGCCTGCTGTTTGCTGCCGAACTCAAACATCAATGGCGTAATCCGGGCAACACGGTCACCAACGCGGTATTTGTTTTAGCGGGTTTCGAGGAGGGTGAAAGCCCAAGCGAATTCCATATTGTCGGCGGCATGTCCGATGATAAAGAGGAAACCGCAGGAACATAAGAAGCGCAATTGATGTCAGTTGACGGACAGAAGAAGGCCTCGATGTGCGCACATCGAGGCCTTTTGTGTTTCTAACGGCTAGATGAAGATAATCTGGGCGCCGTCAGTCATATCCATGAAGTCGCCGGCGGTGACGATGTCCTTGACGCCATCGACGTAGGTGTCCATGGTGTGGCCGAACATGTCCACAGACATCTTGCAGGCATACAGGTTGGCACCCGCATCGACGAGCATCTGCAAGTATTCGTCCACCGGGGGAGCATGAACCTCTTCGATCTTCTTCTTCATGAACCAGGACGTAAAAGCCGTCATGCCTGGAATGACGCTCATGATATTGGGGATGCCCAGGTTTCCGGTTGGCAGGCCCATCATGCTCATCTTCATGCTGGTTTTCCCGATGGGTGAGAGTTCAAGGCGTTTCTGGCGTTTTTTGTTGATGATATCCATTCCCCAGAAGGTAAAGAAAATGGTCACATCAATGCCATTGCCCAGCGCAGCCCAGCCCATTACCAGCGCAGGATAGGCCATATCGAGGTCCCCTTTGGAGCAGATAAATGCTATGTGGCGGTTTTCGTCAGACATACTTTATCCTTTTCTATTGGATGGCAAAGACTCTTACACGCAGCCTTCAGGTTTGCCCAGGCCGGATATCTTGGCGACCTTCTTGGCAGGGCCCTTGGGGTAAAGCGCGAAAAGTTCTTTGGTGGAAATGCCGGTCCCTTTGGTGATCTGGCGAAGGGTTGGCGCGGCCCCCGAGCTCTCAGCATTGGCGCGGCAGAACTCGATGATCTTCCAGTGATCTTCGGTCAGCTCGGCGATGCCCTCGCCTCGAGCGATTTCCATGGCGAGCTCTTTAGTCCACTCGTCGGGGTTGGTCATGAAGCCTTCATCGTTGAGTGCTACGGTTTCTAATAGAGACATTTTGTAACTCCTTTGCGATATCTTGGGTTGATGGATTAATCTGCCTGCTCATCAAGAGCTTTTAATATGTTCATCATGCGGGCCATGCCGCGGCGAACTTTGGGATCGCTTAGCTGGCGAAGTAACGCCCAGGTGGATACCTTTTCCGTTTCAGGGATGTCTTCTTGAATGGCGCCGACGGCATTATTCGCCAGGGCCATGATTTCAGGTTGGGTCATATTGCGTACTGTGTTCAGAATGGTGACCACATTATCGCCGAGGGCGCGCACATCCTCCTCAGAGAACTCGGTCACGATCCTCTCCACGATCAGCCAGCCCTCACGAGCAAAGTCGAAATAGCCCTCGCGCTCGAATTTATCGAGCTGCTCGACGGTGAAATTGAACACTTGCTTGCCCAAAAGCTCGGTCTCATCGGCAAGACCCATCAGGGCCTCGAAGCGGTCGAACATCGCCAGGAGCATGTGGGTATTGCGGATGACGCGTTTGAGCAGGAAAAACAGATCCTCAATTTCGAATTCAGTCCCGATGTCGGCCAATTCATCGATGCTCAACTTGATCATGTGGTTGACGATGGGGATGGCGTCATCCTTGAGCTCATCGAACTCGCGCTGGCGGCGCTGCTGGACTTCAGCGTGAGCGGTCAGCGTGGCGACTTGCTCGGTCAGCAGGTCTACTTTTTGGTGGAGCAGGGCCAGGTCTTCTGCCATGATGTACTCCTTTAGGCCCACTTGCCAGCCATGGTCATCTGGGACTCGAAGGGCATTTCGCCGCCCTTGAGCAGGATATTCCAGTAAATCCAGCGGAAAGCCATCTTGCCCCAGTGATTGGCCGCTGATTCTTTGAGCAGTGAGAAAGGCCCAAACCCTGGCAAGGGGAATTTGCCCGGCAGTGGCTCGACGTCATAATTGAAATCGATCAAAATGCCCTTCTCGAAGCCCGATTCGATATAGCAGTTGGCGTGCCCGTCGAACTTGGGCAGCGGCTCCAGACCTTCCATATGGCGGAGGACGTTCTCGATGAGCACGTCCAGCATGAAGTGAGCCACAGAGCCGGCTTTGGAGGTGGGGGCATTCCCGGCATCGCCGATCACCCAGACGTTTTCCCATTTGTTGGATTGCAGGGTGTGTTTATCGATGGGCACGTAGTTGAGTTCATCACCCATTCCAGAACGGTCGATCACTTCCGCACCCATGTTGGTGGGGATCGTCACCAAGAGATCGTATTCGACATCCTGCTCATCCCAAGAGACGATGGCTTGTTTGTCGTTATCTGCCCAGCCGATGTTGAATTCTGGGACGAGATGGATGCCTTTTTGGTCCAGCATATCTCCAAGGATGGCTGAAGCACGCGGCTTGGTGAAGGCACCATCCAGAGGCGTCGCAAAAATGATCTCGACGTTATCGCGGATGCCGCGCTCGTGGAAGAACCAATCGGCCAGGAAAAGGAATTCCAGGGGAGCCACAGGGCATTTGATGGGCATCTCGGTGACGTTTACCACCATGCGCCCGCCCTTCCAGAACTTTAGAAAACGGCTCAGGGCTGTAGCGCCCTCAATGGTGTAGAAATCGAATTTGTTCTCGTACCAGCCGTCCTCTGCCATCCCCTCGGTCTCTTCGGGATGGATTTGGGTTCCGGTAGCGACCACCAAATAATCGTAGTTGATGACTTTGTCTTCTTTGGTGAGTAGGACGCGATTTTTGTCTGGCTCGATCAGTTCGATGTCGGACAAGATATATTCGACATTATGCGGGATGAAATCTCGCTTGGGTTTGGTCACGTCGCTGGGGGTATAAATGCCGAAGGGAATGAACAGGAAACCGGGTTGGTAGTAATGGGTCTCGAACTTATCGACGATGACGATGCGCCATTCTTGGGGGTCGAGTTCATGGGCCATTTTGTTGGCGACCATGGTTCCGCCGGTGCCGGCGCCGAGGATCAAAAACGTTTTCATGAGGGCTCTCCTGATGTGATCAAAAACCTATGATGAGATTTTTTCTTGACTTACCGATACGGCCAGCTCACCTTGATTCTGTAGACGGCTGGCCAGAACCGCCCGAAGCAAATCCATGGCCTCGATGATGCGCGCATCCGTCAGGGAGTAATTAACTGCCTGACCGTGTCGTTCGGCGACTACCATTTGTCGTTCGCGCAGGACTTTCAGGTGGCGAGAAACGGTTGGTTGGGGCAGTTCGAGGCTTTCGGCGAGTTCGCTGACGTTGTGAGGGTGGTCGTGCAGAGTGTACAGGATCAGAATCCGAGTAGGGTCTGCCAACCCACTGCAAATATTGGCGTGTAATTTGTTGATTTCATCCCGTAAGTCGGTCATGGTTGTAATCCTTGTGGTAGGGCGCTGTAGCTATTGAGATATGCGCCTATGCGTATACGTTTATCTGTGAAGAATATAACATAGCGGAGGATGCTCTTAGTAGTGATATCCATCACAAAGAGGGGGTAACAGATGTAATGTGACAACAGGAGTATAAATTACATTACCGCTTGGTCTCTAGAGCTAAAATCGCGTTTCAGCAAATTTCTGTCATTGGGTAATCCACTGTAGGCCGAAAACTGGCTCTCATCCTCTCAGCCGTTTGCAAGGAACTAAAATGCAAGTTCTGTGGAGGGGATTTCGTCCCAGGTGTAAAATTCCTGTGATATAATCCGGTGAAATTCTCAAGGTTTTGAGCGATGATTCTGGCTTACCTGCTGAATAACGACAATAATGATGCTAATGCCACCGACGATCAACGTCGGGCGGTACGGTGCAGGCTGTCAGATCATTGAACCAGATCATTTCGAACCGGATCGCCCGATGCTTCGAGCAAAGGGCGATTTTTTTTGAGCCAAAGGGCGTATTCCCTCGCCCAAGCGGATGCATGAAAGCCGTATTCCCCTCGCTCCGGCAGATGGATGCAATGCCAGGCGTAATCAGGGCACTTGGTATCGTCGCCTACCAGAAACAGCAGATATAAAACTGGTTATTTAGCATAAACATATCAAAATTTGACACCTGAAATTATCATCGGAGGCCCCAATGTACAAATCTCATACTTGCGGTGAGTTGACCGCAAAACATGCCGAACAAGAAGTCACCCTGGCTGGTTGGGTGCACCGCCGTCGTGACCATGGCGGCGTGACTTTCATCGATCTGCGCGACCGTTTTGGCGTGGTTCAAATGGTCACCAACGCCGACCTGTATCCCGAGGCGCATAAAGACATGGAGCCTGTCCGTTCTGAGTGGGTCATCCAGGTGAAAGGCCGGGTGCACAAGCGCCCGGTAGGGATGGTCAACCCAGAAATATCCACGGGAGAGATCGAAGTTGAGATTCAAGAGGTGAAGATCCTTAATCCTGCCAAGACGCCTCCTATCTATATCAACAAAGAAGAAGAGATCGACGAGCAGGTACGGCTGCGCTATCGCTACCTTGATTTGCGCAAAGAACGCATGCGCCGGAACTTGGAGTTGCGCCATCAGGTGGTCAAGTTCATCCGCGATTATCTGGACCAGCATGGATTTTTGGAAGTTGAAACCCCGATCTTGTTCAAGACCACCCCTGAGGGTGCGCGTGACTATCTGGTCCCTTCACGGCTCCACCCCGGGGAGTTCTACGCTCTGCCTCAATCGCCTCAACAACTCAAGCAGTTATTGATGGTGGCTGGCGTGGAGCGGTATTTCCAGATTGCGCGCTGTTTCCGGGATGAAGACCAGCGCGGCGACCGTCAACCTGAATTTACCCAGCTTGACCTGGAGATGTCCTTCGTGGAGCGCGAAGATGTGATGAATGTGACGGAAGATTTGTTCACCAAGCTGGTCGCCGAGATCGTGCCCGAAATGAAATTGCTCCAATCGCCCTGGCCGCGCTTTACTTACGAAGAAGTCATGGCCCGGTTTGGCAAAGATAACCCGGACATCCGCTTTGGCATGGAGCTTGTCGATTTCACGGACCTGGCTGCTCAGAGCGGTTTCCGCGTTTTTGAGAGCGTTGCCGAAAGCGGTGGTCACGTGCGCGGGATCAAGGCTCAAGGACTGGGCGATTACAGCCGCAAACAGATCGAGGAGCTGACTGAGTTTGTCAGCCAGTATGGGGCTAAGGGTTTGGCATATGTCGCCCTGACCTCGGATGGTGAACAACGATCTTCCTTTGCCAAGTATCTTTCAGAGGGTACCTTGAAAGAGATTATCATGCGCTTCGAGGCAGAACCCGGTGACTTGCTGCTGTTTGTGGCTGCCAGCCCTGAAGTTACTTTCGAGAGTTTGGGTCGTTTGCGTGAATTGCTGGGGGAGCGTTTGGGTTTGCGCAAGCCCGATGTGTTGGGCTTCTGCTGGGTGATAGACTTCCCCTTTGTGATGTACAACGCCGAAGAAGAGAGCTGGGACCCCAGCCACCATCTCTTCACCTCGCCAATGCCGGAGGACATCGTTTTCCTGGACACCAACCCCGGCGAGGCCCGAGGGCAGCAGTACGATATGGTGCTGAATGGTTATGAAGTCGGCGGCGGCTCGATCCGTATCCATGACCGCCAGTTGCAGGCCCAGGTATTCGAGTTGATTGGCCTGGAAAAAGAAGTCGCCCAGGAGCGCTTCGGCCATATGTTGGAAGCCTTCGAGTATGGCACGCCGCCTCATGGCGGCATCGCCCCGGGCATCGACCGCATCTGCATGATCCTGGCCGGAGAGCCCAATATCCGCGAGGTGATCGCCTTCCCCAAGAACCAGAATGCGCGTGATGTGATGGCCAGCGCGCCCTCCCCGGTGGAGCAGCAGCAGCTCAAAGAACTGCACATCGATGTGCGCGCCTGAGAGACATTGCGGATATTCAAAAAGGTCGAAAATCTTAAATCAAACTGCTGGAAACCGATTACAATTTATCACGCGAATACGACACAGTGCACGGTTCTATAGGAGAATCTATGGCAAGAGAAATCCGCATTGAGCAGATTGGCGATTATATCGATCAAGAAGTTACCATACAGGGCTGGATTTATAACCGTACCCGCAAGGGGAAACTGGTGTTCCTGCTCGTCCGGGATGGCTATGGCTTTGTACAATGCGTGGCCTTCAAGAACGATCTTCCAGAAGAGATCTTCGAAGAGGTCGTGCGCTTGACGCAAGAATCGGCGGTGGAAATCACCGGCCTGGTTCGGGCTGATAGCCGCGCCCCTGGCATCCCTGGCGGCTTCGAGATCGGCATCACCGGGATCGATATCGTCCAGATCGCGGACGAGGATTACCCCATGTCCCTCAAAGAGCATGGCACGGATTTCGCGCTGGAGAACCGTCACCTCTGGTTGCGCATGCCCAGCCAGTGGGCGATCCTGCGCGTCCGTTCGACGGTGATCAGCGCCATCCGGGAGTGGCTGGATTCCAACGGCTATATCAACATGGATACCCCGATCCTGACCCCCGCGGCTGCCGAGGGAACGACGACCCTTTTCGGGACTCCTTACTTCGATGAGGGAACTGCGTACCTGGCCCAGACGGGGCAACTGTACAACGAGGCCAATATCTATGCCTTCAAGAAAGTCTACTGTTTTGGCCCTACGTTCCGGGCGGAGAAATCCAAGACCCGTCGCCACCTCACGGAGTTCTGGATGGTTGAGCCAGAGATAGCTTTCTGTGATCTGGATCAGTTGATGGAGATCGAGGAACAGTTTGTCTCTCATATCATCCAGCGCACTTTGAAAGACCGTGCTCCGGAACTGGCTTCATTAGAGCGGGATACCTCTGCCCTGGAAAAAGTGACTCCACCCTTCCCGCGCATTTCCTACGACGAGGCGGTCGAGCTGATCGCCGAGATCCGTGATAAGACCGAGGACCCTGAAGAAAAGAGACTGCTGGCATTCGAATGGGGGGGAGATTTCGGCTCACCTCATGAAACCGCCCTGACCCAGCAATTCGAGAAACCGGTCTTTGTCTACGGATACCCCACGCAGGTGAAGGCGTTCTACATGGAGCCCTGGCCCGATCGGCCTGAGGTATGTAAAAGCGTCGATCTCCTGGCCCCTGAAGGATATGGGGAGATCATCGGCGGCAGCGAGCGCATCTCAGACCCAGAGATGCTGCTGCAACGCATTCACGAGCACGAGCTTCCTGAAGAAGCTTATCAATGGTATATGGAGCTACGTCGCTTTGGCAGCGTCCCTCACGGCGGCTTTGGCCTGGGCGTTGAACGCACGGTTTCATGGATATGCGGCATCCACCATATCCGCGAAACTATCGCCTTCCCGCGCACGATCAATCGCGTGTATCCGTGAATTGTTAAAAATTGCCTGGTTAGAACAAACGTGCCTTCCCATGGATTTTTTTTTATGGTATAAGAATCATACCCTGCTGTGTTCGTGATGCAGCCCATGCGTTTTGAGCCAACACTTACTGATAACTGGTCTGATATGACGTTAGTGACGCGATAGGCTTCGGCCAAGGCGGATCTACCGATGAAGGCCAATACCTGCGAAAGCAGGTTCAAAACTTAGTTGCACACGGCATGGTGGGGTATCTGCCATCCGGCAGAGTTTCGAAGGCGGCCATTTGGCCGCCTTTTTGAGTGAAGGGCCGCAATCCAATCGGCTTCTTGCTGCGTTCCTAAGTGCATTTTAGGGGCTTCCGGCACGAATCCTGTAACATATATGGAATCCAACTAGAATCAGAGGGCAATGCCACCGAAATTATGATTGCTCTGTGATTTTACGATAGGAGTGCACATGAACTCCCCAAAACAAAAGATAACTTTGGCCCTGGCGTTGCTGATCCTCAGTATGTTGGCATGCAACTACTTCGGTTCTACGGCTCCGGCCCCGATCCTCACATCCACCCCGGATTTGACCCGCACGGCGATCATCAATCTCTTGCAAGAGAACCAGCCAACGGCAACCTCAGAATTGCCCACCATCACCGTGGCCACCGGGCAAGATGTTGACACGCAATCTGAGGAGGCCAGTCCTACACCGGAGACCCCTGAGCCATCCGCGACGCCCATCCCAACGGATACCCCGCATCCCACGAATACACATACCCCGACCATCACGCTGACACCTACGACTTCATATGCCGGCCCAGGTATGCGCCCGGGGACGAGTATTGCGGCGGCTTATATGGACAACGCCCCCAATATCAATGGAGATTTGAGCGATTGGGACTTGGGCATTTACCCCGCTGCCAACCAGGTTTATGGTGCAGATAAGATCAGTGATGAGGCCGATCTCACGGCTAATGTGATGGTCGGCTGGGACGAAGACTACCTGTACATTGGGGCCAGGGTCAAGGACGAGGCCTATGTTCAGAACGCTACCGGGAAAAATATGTATAAAGGGGACAGTGTTGAGATTTTGCTGGATACCAATGTCGGGGCGGATTATTATTTGGATTCTTTGAGTGCTGATGATTACCAGTTAGGCGTATCCCCGGGTTATACCAGCAAAGGGTCCAACCCTGAGGCTTATTTATGGTTCCCCATGGCAAAAGAAGGATCGCGCTCCCAGGTGCAGATCGGCGTTTTGGGCACAACCAATGGCTACCACATTGAACTGGCCATCCCCTGGAGTGTATTCGGTGTCTCCCCCTATGCGGGACAGCATTTCGGTTTCGCCTTCTCCGTCTCTGACAATGATCTTGGCGGGCAGACTGTGCAGCAAAGCATGATCTCCAACGTGAGCACTCGTATGCTGACACACCCGATGACCTGGGGAGACCTTACCTTGACGAATTAGCCTTTTGCCAGGAGATGGCACACCCTGGATTTATCTAGACTTCCAAGATTTGTTGTCAGGAACGCCTCGCATAACTGCGAAAAAATCTCGAAAAATCTGTTTTAAACGATTAATCGAAGCTAGAAGTACCCCTGGGAAGGTTGTTTCTGCAAGGGACACGGTTCGTTGGTAGCAATTTGATAGATAGACAGTAGAAATATCCTAAAGAAAGACTTCAAGGTGCAAGTTTTTGAGCTACATAGATATCCGCTTCTAGCATGACGTCGTCTTTGTAGAAGTGGTGTGTAAAGTAGACGTTCCCGTCGTTGTCCATAGACGCTTCACCGGCGAAGTGAGTGAACATTTGCTCCGGCGCGCGCCATTCGCCATCCACTCTCTTCGAGCGCCATAATTCAGGTGCACCGGGGCCGCGCGTGAACCATAATTCGGTTCCGTCCGACGAGACGAACGGCCAGCCGTCGGTGTTGGGGGAGTTGACGATAGCAAGATTGACCGGTTCCCCCCATTCCCCAGCGACATTTTCGGAAACCCAGATATCATACCCCCCTTGTCCGCCTGGGCGCGCTGAATGGAAATATAGCTCCCGCCCGTCAGCAGTGATGTGCAGCTCGCCTACTTCGTATTCTGGTTCGAAATCGGAGAGCTGCCAATTTCCCCACCGCCCGTCGATGAATTCAGCCGTAAACCAGTGTAAACCGGTGTATCCTTCCCTGGCTGCGCAGAACCACATCTTATCCTCCAATACGAACTCACACCCATCCAATGACAGTTTGCCCGGGTCTTGCAGCATCACTCTCTCTGCTGGACTCCATTCGCCATTCACCTTTTGAAAGACATAAATGCCGGTCACGCCGTCCAGAACCTGCTTTTCGACGGGCGTACTGACGTTTGGAGTGAACCAGACATAGAGGGTCTTCCCATCCGGCATGATAAAGGCCGAATCTTCCGCACCGGCCGTGTTGACCGGGTAGGGTAACGGAACGGGGTCTGCGTATTCATCCGTCACCGATCTGGGAGGGTAGATATCCGTCTCGGGGAGGATCTTCACCTGGTCGGGGGGGATGAGACTCTCCCGGTCAATGGGCACTGTTGTAGGCTCCGGTTGAGTGACTCCTTCCAGAACACAGGCCAGCGACACCAAAATAGAAATGGAGATCAGCAGGAAGCGTTTCATGGCTTTGATTCAGGTGGTTGCTTCACTTTGGGCGGAAACCAGCTCCCGATGAGCGAGCCGAGACCGAGCAAGCCGACGAAGGGCAGCAATCCAAACCAGCCCACGAAAGGGGTCAGGCACGCCAGAATGAGCAGCCCCGCCCCCCAGGATTTTTGTTTCAGGGGTGTGAGATCGGGGAATAGGCTTTCACCAACCACTTGCGTCATCACACACAGCCCAAATATGATCCCGATTGCCAAAATCACGATGATTAACAGGGCAGGCAAATGAATGACCTCTTGTATGACAGCGCCTCTGGCAATCATGGAATCGCCCAGGGCGATCAGCGCGATGACCAGGGCGGCCAGGAAAAGGAAGTTCACCAATCCGATCAGGAAAGAACGACGCGGCATGGCCTCGGCGGCCTGTTTGGCGAGTCTGATTCTCTTGGGAAAGAATACGTCCAGCAGCAGGAATAGAGTCGTCAGCGCGCCGCCGCTGAGGATGATGACGAGTAGTAAACCAAGGCTTTCCATTGTGAGCACTCCTTTCGTCGAAATGCAGCGGTTATTGGTTGCGGATACTGTCCCAGGTCTCCAGGGCTGGCTTGGGAGTGCCGTCTGATTCAAGCAGACCGATAGCCCCGAACCACAGGATGGTATCGGCTGTGGTTTCCATGCCGTTCTCGGCCAGGAAATCGCGATAGAACTCGGTGTTGATATCGAAAAGCACCAATTGGATCCAGAATTCCAGCCGTTCCCCCAGTTGGGCATCGACGGCGTTGAGGTGATCGATCTGATCCTGGGGAGTTCCGGGGAAAGGTTCGATAGGCCGGGAGTTCACGCCGCCCTCGGCCACGGCCAGCGGTTTATCGGTGCGCGCCAGCAGGGGGGTGTAGTAATCCGGCGGGATATCAGCGGCGCGCTCGAAGACCACGAAGGGATAAGATGAGATCGCCCAGATATCGAGCTGCGGCTCGAAGACCTCGATCTGCTCCCACTTGGGTTGGAAAGGTTCCCCATCGATGGCATCGAAGGGGATGGCGTTGTTGAGGTCATCCCATTGGAAGGTGACGAAGACCTGGGTTTCTGGAGATTCGCGCTTGATCGCCTCATAGGTCTCGCGGTATAGACTTACGAAGTTGGGGAAGTCCTCTGGATGGGCGTCGGCATAGGTGTTGATTTCGGAGGCCAGGCCGATATACCTGGGGTGGAACTCTCTCGCCAAGGTAATGGCGTAGTTCTTGAAGGCAGTACGTATTCCCGGCGAGCTAAAATTACCACCTTCCAGTTTGGGCGGCAGCGGTGAGAGTTGGCGGCGGTCCAGCCCGTTGAGCGGATCGACGACGAAGATGGGCTCAAGGCCCCGCTGGCCGGCCATGGTGATCAGGTTTTTGAGTTCGAGGAGGTCTTGTGCCTCGCCATCGGGCCTGTCGATGAAATCCCCCCAGGGGATGGCCCGCTGCACCAGGATCACATCGCCGTGCTCGCTGATGCCGTCTAACGTGGCGATCAGGCTCTCGGCGGTTAATTCGGGAGGGCTGGGGAAGAAGCCGTAGGCGGTGTCAGCGGAATCGAACACCGAGACGGTGGGGTTGGATGTCACGGAGGGGGCTTGCCCACCTCCACAGGCCAGGATGGCGAATACGAGGGCAATCACGGGGATCAGGAGGTTGGTTTTCATCGTCCAGTTTTGTTGATCTGAGGGCGCAGCAGGATCGAATTGCCAATCACCCAGGTAACCGTGGCGAACAAGAGCAGCCAGAGGATGGATTGCAAGGGGATGCTTAGTGAGAAGTGGAAATCGAAGGTAAGCAGTTGGCTGGTGTTATCTATCAGCGAGTTCCACTTTTGGAGCCAAAAGCTCAAATTCGCGGCGAGGGAAGGCAGGATATCTCCTCCAATCTTCGGCAGCAAGACGGCCGTCGAGTTGTTTGCCACGTTGGGCAGGCTGACGGCGATCAAACCCAAAGCCAGGATCCCCTGAGGGACCAGTAGCCACCACCAAATCGGAGTCAGAGCATCTCCCTCCTTGATGGCTGTCAAGACCGCGGGCGCTAGATCGCGTCCTAGAAGTTCGTCAGGTAAACCCTTGATCTTAGAGAAAAGGACCTTATGCCCTGCAAGACGTTCCGCACATGTATGGCAGAACTCCAGATGGGATTCGATTTCGTCAAGCTGCTCCTTTGTGAGCATCTGGTCGAGATATTCGAAAAGCTCATTGTTGGAGAGGTGGCGGGAGGGCGAATTATGCGTATTCATAGCGTTCTTCAAGTACCTTGGCCAAAAGCTTGCGGGCGCGGAAGAGATGGCTTTTGGCGGTGTTGAGCGGCAATTTCAGCGTGTCGGCGATCTCTTGGTAGTTCATGTCCTGATAGTGGCGCAGTTCAATCACGGCCCGGTAATGGGGCGGCAGTTCGAGCAGGGCCCGGTGAATGGCCTGGTTCCGTTCGCGCTGTTCTTGGACCCTTTCGGGGTTGGTTGAACTTGCGGCTGCGCTGAACGTTGCCTCGTCATCGAGGGGCTGGGTAGCTGGCCGCTTCCGGTTGAGATGGGTCAGGCACAGATTGGCCGCTATCCGCCTGATCCAGGGGCCGAAGGGCCTCTCGACATCGAAGGTGTCCAGACGTTGGTGAGCGCGGATAAAAGTTTCTTGTGCCAGGTCTTCAGCCCGCCCGCGTTCGCCCAGCAGGCGATAGCAGACATTGAACACCGATTGTTGGTGCTGCTGCACCAGCATCCCGTAGGCTTCAGTTTCTCCGCGCAGAGTCCGCTGGACGAGATGACCATCGCTGTGTTCGGTCATAGCTATATTCTATACAATTTGACGTGGAAAAAGTTGCGCGAGTTGCCTGAAGCGCATTTTTGGACAGAAAGTGTTTACAGACAAGAGATATGCTGGCGCTTAAATTACGGTCATCACGTGTTTTGCGTAATTTTCGCTGCTCATCGCAATTCCCCGCTGTTCTTCCTTATCCTTTACAGTGCGACTTATCTGTAGGCCGTTCTCGCTCCTATAAGTGCAACACTATTGAACAATTCGATATGTCAGTCCGGAGATTTTTATACTTGGAAAATTAAAATTGTAATAACTGGGTAAGCCAGGAATATGTGAACAGATTTTGCAATAATCAATCTTTACAGGTACACTTGGAAGAGTGACGCTCAACATATCTATTGTAATTTGATCTGAGGAATCAGTCCAAACTTGCTCCACAGATGGATCTGAAACTGTTTGAACTACATTTGGATTTCTGTATGACCAATCTCGAATATTCTTTCCTAAGACCAAATCTATTTGATATGGATTATTCTCTCCGAACTCTTCTGAATAAAATTCTAATAATCCTATTAACCTATTTTCAAATTCTACATTTTCTACTATTCGGAGTGCACTACCGGAAGTCACTAACACATACGCTGCTGTTGCATAGGCCCCAGGAGAAATTTCTCTTGATCTTTCAACATCATTGTAGTGATTCGGTTTATGCTCAACTCCTTTGATTAGGTTATTTTTGTCTTCGATATTTAATTCAAAGGGTATTCCATCTTGTCCAAGTCGTGGTTTAGTGAAGTCGACTTTCACCCCAGGAAATGTA
Source organism: Anaerolineales bacterium (assembly GCA_028278545.1). Classification (GTDB taxonomy): domain Bacteria; phylum Chloroflexota; class Anaerolineae; order Anaerolineales; family UBA11858; genus NIOZ-UU35. Next base: position 295,230 of record JANQED010000132.1, on the reverse strand, counting down.
GTAGCATTCACTAGTGTGTTGCCAAGTGGAATCGGTTTAAATCCTGGCACAGGCTGAACCCATTCCCGAACGATACTAGATTTCTGATTACGCCCACTCTCCGAGACAACCTTAACAGGATATTCTTGATCCACATCTTTTATCTCAGCAATATTTGTTAGGTCTGTCTGCGAAGATAAATAGTAGGATCGCGTCAGGATGAATATCGATAGCGAAGCGCCAAGTATCGAGATTGATATTAGAATTTGATTTGTAACAAAATACAGTCCTATTACTCCCGAAATAACTATCACTAATGTTGCAACAAGTTGCCAACGCGCAATAATCCACTGTCCAACCTCTTTCATTTTTCCTCTAAACCAACGCCAAAAGATAGATAACATAGTAATGATTCCAAGAACAACAACTCCTATCCACAACAAAGAAGAAAGCTCTTTTTTACCTGATACAACATTGAACAGGTAGACGAGAAATGCTATCGTGGCAGTTCCAAGAATTGCCCCCAAAGCTTGTTCAAGTACATTTATCCAGTTAATTCTCTTCATCACTCAATAGCCTTTTGCTATAATGGCCTAACTTAAGCCTCACTTGCGATGGACTTGATTCTGTCCTCCAATCCCCCCAATAGTAATGAGAATCTATTATTTCATACTCCGGTTCTATCTCGCCGATCTCCAGAGATAAGTTATCTTCCATGATTTTCTTAAGCTCTATCGGTTTTATTAACGCAGGGCTTTCACTTTTGTAAACGACAATACAAAGTTTTGAGGCATCAATAGTCAGCATCCGCCTGACGTGGCTTAAATAATTGATGATGATCTTTTCAGTCATCTCTTGGAAAGATGCACTATTCCAAAATAAGTTTATTTTGGCATCTATTCTTTCAATTTGCCAAGGACATATTGCAAGTATTTCTCTAGCGTCATTTGAGGAGAATTTTATTTTCTCTAAGTCCCGCGTTTCCCTATAATCGATTACCTCATCACCATAAAACTGTTTTAGGTATTGGGTGCCCACATAGAGTATTGGAGGTATATCTAAATATATGTACTTTCTTATATTTGGAAACAGATGTAGGAGCGTATGGCACAAAGACCCAAATCCTCCACCAATCTCAAGAACTGACTCAACCTTGTCAAAATCGACTACCTTTGAGTAGTTGTGAATCCTCAGGAAGGCTTTGAGATAGCTGTGCCCAATTTCATGGTCATTGATTGATATTGTGTTTTGCGGGTTTTCGATAAGCGTGTTGGGAAGAGCATATCTACCAGAAAACCCCTCAAACCATTCCCCAAATATTATTGAGTAATATAAACTTCTAAAGCTCTTAGTTTTCTGAAATTGCCTCTCACAACTTTCGATAAATGGGTCAAACAACCGTTTTCTTATAAATGGGAATTCATATATCATTTTGTAGATTTTGAGTTTCCAAGTATCAAAAGTCATTAGATCGAAGGGATTTATATTTGCGGTGTCGGCATAGCCTTTCCCGATTCGACTGTTTGCTCTAAACCCATTTAATCCATCCGAGCGAATGGCTTTTACAATTCTAGAGGAGTATCCTTCCCAAAATGGTCCTGGTCGATACAAACCATCTTGATCCCCTAAGTCTTCCATCATTGTACGAAGTAAATCAGGATCATTTTGCATGATTTGTCTCCATAATTTTGATTTTCTTCGGCCGTGACAGCCGTATTTGACGACCTTCTAACGGACAGGTTGGCCCAATAGCCTCGATGAATGCAGGGCAAAGGCCTCTTGGGCGTGTCGAACGATCTCGGGCCCGATGTCGCCGCGGCCCCTCTTTTGGAGTAGTTGATCCCGGGATAGCGGGGAGACAAAGCTGAGCTGCGGGGAGGACAAAAACTCTCCCGGGGAGAGCATCTGGCGCATCACCTGGAAGAACTCGGAAATCCTCTGTTTGTCACGGCGTTCCCTGCGGAAGCGCGTAAATATGTGGTGGACATATTTAGGCAGCAAGATGCCGCTGATCATGGTGATCTGGAGTTTGGTTTGAGGGACTCTGCGCAGGAATAATTCCAGGCTGCCGGACCATTTTTGAATCTCTTGCTGGGAGCCGGGCATGCAGGCCGGGTCCGGGTCGATCCCACCGCTGGCGAAGAGCAGCAAAGCCCCCCCTTCTTTGAGATGCCTTATCGCCGACCGGATGACCCCTATTCGGACGTGGGGATCAAGAGGGGCGTAGAGGAAATGTCGTTCTGTGGAAGGGATTTCTTTGATAAAGGGTAAGGGGATATTGACCACGATTTTGATGTCGCTGCGAGGCAGGTTGGCAGCGATCACCAGGGCATCGTGCGCCCCGGGGTGGTTGGCGGCGATGATCAGCGGACCTTCTTTGGGGACGACCTCAGCGCCTTCGACTTCAGTCTTCTTGACGAAATTGGGCAGAATCCAGCGAGAGGCTTCCTTAAAATTTTGGTTCTCCACGATTTGGTCGAAGCCGGCGGCGATTTTCGCGAAGCGGTTGATAGGAGTCCATATCAGCGGGGAGAAAGTCCGCGAGACCCTTCCCTCAGGGTCAAACCCTATGGCATTGAAAAACTCGCCGCTCAGGATGCGAGTGATGGCGTTGACGGTTGTTTCGTTCGGTGTCATGGTTGAACTATCTGGACAGATTTACGACAGCATTTCATGGTTGGGCTTCATCGACAAATTATACGCTAAAGCAGCGCCGGGGTATCGACCGGTTGGTGAGAACTTTGTGTTACACTTTGAACACTTGAGAATAAAGTGCATTCAAAAGGGGGATTACGCCCAGCGTCCCTGGTTGATATCGGAGGAGATCATGGAATCCAAAGCCGGTGCTCAGATCGGTTTCAAAGCCTTTATCCAGTCTGTGATTATCTTGTTCGCGATCATGATGGTTGCTGGCATCTTGACGCGTGTGGTCCCGCCGGGAAGTTACGATCGCACGCTCATCGATGGGCGCGAGATGATCGACCCGGGGTCATTCCACTTTGTCGAGAACCTTGATTACCCCATCTGGCGCTGGTTTACTGCTCCGGTGGAGGTGCTTTGGGGGCCTGATGCGTTGATCGTCATTGTGATCATCGTGTTCATCCTGATGGTCGGCGGTGCATTTGCTGTGCTGGATCAGGTGGGCATACTCAAAGCGGGGATCGGCAAGATCGTTCAGGTCTTTGGGGGCAGGAAGTATGTGTTGCTGCTGGTGATCTCGTTGTTTTTCATGGCTTTAGGCTCCTTCTTTGGCATCCTCGAGGAGATCGTGCCTTTGGTGCCGTTGATGATCGCCTTAGCTTATTATTTGGGCTGGGATGCGCTGGTGGGGTTGGGCATGAGTGTGCTGGCGACCAATATGGGTTTTTCGGCGGCGATCACCAATCCCTTCACCATCGGTATCGCCCAAAGGATCGCCGGACTCCCGCTTTTCTCTGGGACCTGGTTCCGCGTTCCCATCTTCATCACCGTTTACGCCGTGTTTGCCCTTTTCCTGGTGCGCTATGCCAAAAAGGTCGAGCGGAAGCCAGAAGATTCCTTGGTTTTCGAGGAAGATCAGGCCGGGCGCGCCAAATATGGCGATCTCGATCTGGACGCGATTGCCGCAGCTACCCCTCACCTGGGCCGGGCGGTGGGCTGGTTCTCGGTTTTCATGGTGTTGATCCTCTTCGTGCTGATTGGTGGCCCCTTCATCCCGGCGATTTCGGATTATGCTTTGCCTCTGGTGGGCATATTGTTCCTGATCGGTGGGGTGGGGGCGGGATTGCTCAGCGGCGGTGATAAAAAGGCTGTTTTCAAGGCCCTCTGGGAGGGGATCTCTGGGATTGCTCCCGGGATCATCCTGATCTTGATGGCCGTCAGCATCAAACACATCGTTGTTCAGGGTGGCATCATGGACACCATCCTCAATAGTGCCGCGCAGTCTTTTTCCCAGGCCAGCCCTTTCCTCTCGGCGGTGATCATCTATTTCCTGGCGTTGCTGATCGAGTTCTTCGTGGCTTCCGGCTCGGCCAAGGCGTTCTTGATGATGCCTATTTTGCTGCCCCTGGCTGATCTGGTGGGCGTGACTCGGCAGGTCACTGTGACAGCTTATTGTTTTGGAGATGGTTTCTCCAATTTGGTTTATCCCACCAATCCGGTGCTGCTGATCGTACTGGGCCTCGCGGTGGTTGGTTATCCCAAGTGGCTGAGGTGGACGCTGCCCTTGTGGTTTTGGGTGGTGGTGGTCACGGTGGTCTTCTTGGGGATTGGTGTAGCTATTAATTACGGCCCGTTTTGAGCGCCAGGGCGGGGTACAAAGCCGACGCTCTGCGAACGAACAAAGTGGTGACCACGTGGAGCATGGTCAACAGGTGATGTGATGAGGCAAACGGATATCACCCAGCTCTTCCCAAAAACTTATACGGATTCCCGAGCACGTTTTCGGGGTGATCTTTCTCTAGTGCAGGGTCGCTGGCCGGATGCAGAACTCGCCCAGCACTGGATTGCGCCCGAAGATGATCTCAGCATCGATTGGATTCAGGCTCAGGCCGCTGTTAACCCCCGAAAACTGTTCATCCTCACCACCGGACTGCACGGCGCAGAGGGCCACGTCGGCTCGGCGATGATGCGCTTATTCGTCGAGGAATATCTCCCCAGGTTGAACCCCCAAAACACCGGTCTGCTCCTTGTCCATGCCATCAACCCCTGGGGGATGAAGCACATGCGGCGAGTCAACCCCCATAATGTAGACTTGAATCGCAATTTCCTCTGGGACGAGGCCGACTTGAACCCGGCGATCAACCCTAATTACACCTTGCTCAACCACTTTCTCAACCCTCAGAAACCCATCGGGCGGTATGCCGCGGCGAATTGGGCTTTTCTCTTCCAGTTGATCCGCAGCTTGATCTCCCCAGGGGAATCTGTGCTGCGGTCAGCGATGTTGATGGGGCAGTACCGATACCCGCAAGGGGTTTATTATGGTGGTGGGGAAATCCAGGAAGAGACCAGGGTGCTGATGAAGCTCTTTCGGGGGGCGTTCGAGAATTATGATCAGGTCATACATCTGGATATGCACACAGGCTATGGGCCGCGTTACCAGATGAGCCTGGTCAACTCGCCTTTGGAGCGTCGCTCTCCTCAAACTTTGGCGCATGCTTTCGATTATCCCCTGGTGATTGCCGCTACGCCAGATGAGTTCTACACGATACAGGGCGATATGGTCGACTGGGTGTATCGGTTGCATGAGGTGGAGTTCCCCGCCAAGCGACTGTATTCGGCTGCATTTGAATTTGGCACCTTGGGGGACTCTCTGACGGCATCGATTCGCAGCATGAGGGCGATCATCCTTGAAAATCGAGCTTACTGGTTTGGGACTTTGAACCCAGGGGATGAGCGTCTCGTGAAAACAGAGTTTCAGGTTTTGTTCTCTCCCAAAGAGGGAGTCTGGCGAGAAAAGGCGGTTGCCGATGCGCGTCAGGCCTTCGAGGGCATCCTAACAGCCGAAAGCTATTTTGACGAGCGGGCAGATTCTTAACGTGGATATGCCGCATGGCATCTTTGACACAGATAGTTTGTATTGGCTATCGCGTCATCCGCTAAATCGGGGATATTAGTAATCCTATACTGTCGGGATCGTGAAAAAGAACGTGCTGCCTTCCCCCTCCACACTGTCGGCCCAGATGCGCCCCCCGTGGGCCTCCACCAGGTGACGGGCGATGGCCAACCCCAGCCCGGTGCCCCCGCTGGAACGAGCAGGATCGGTTTTGTAGAAGCGCTCGAAGATGCGCGGCAGGTCATCAGCGGGGATGCCAGACCCGGTATCTTGCACAGAAAACAGGACCTTATCCCCTTGCTGGCGGGCGCATAGCTTGATCTCCCCTCCCTCGGGTGTAAACTTGATGGCATTGTGGAGCAAATTGACCAACACCTGGCCTAAGCGGGGCCTGTCGGCGCGTACCGGGGGGAGATTCTTTGGGCAATCTAATGTGATCACCACTCGATTCCGCTCTGCCTGAACACCGAGACGTTCTTTGGCCTTTGTGAGCAGCTTTCTGGGCTTCACCGATTTCAATTTCAAGGGCACTTGGCCTGATTCGATGCGTGTCAGCTCCAGAAGCTCGGAAACCATATGAGACAGCGCATCAACTTCAGTCTCCATGCGGTATAAGAACCGGCGAGCGGCCGGAGGGTCTTCGAGGGCGCCAGTTTGTAGCGTTTCAGTGAGTGCTTTGAGAGATGCCAGCGGCGTGCGCAGTTCGTGGGAGATATTGCTGATGAAGTCACGTCGTACTGTCTCTAACCGGCGGATGCGGGTCAAGTCCTGGAATAGCATCAAAATATGTCCGGGGAGAGCCTCCCCCAGAGGGATGGCTATGCTCTGGACGAAGGTGCCCTGCCGGGGAAGTTCCAAAGCGATGAACTGCTCTTGCCCGGTATCGATACATTGTTGCCAGAGATCGATGAGTTGATGCTGGCGGATGACCTCGGCAAGGGAGCGGCCAATGGCTCTGCTTTCCCGAGTGTCAAATAACCGCTCCGCAGCGGCATTGAACAAAGTAAGCCGCCCGTTTTCGTTGACGATCAGCACGCCATCCGTCATTTGCTGCAACATGGCGGTGAAAGTGCCCTGTTCAGATTGCAGTGCGCTGATTTGTGTTTGCAGTTTTTCGACCAGCGCATTGAATGCCTGGGTGAGCTGCCCAACTTCATCGCGGCGTGAGGTGGGGAGGTACTTTGTGGCTTCTCCCTCGATCATTTGTTGGGCTTCTCGGGTCAGGGAGCGGATTGGCCGGGTCACAAGGGTGGCTATGAAGATGGACAAAATCACCGCCGCACCAATGGTCACCACGGACCCGATGATAATCGTCCGGCGGATTTGGGCGCGTTGGCTTTCGATCTGCTCGAGGGGCAGGGAAACTCGGGCAAATCCGATGACCTGCTCATCACGAAGAATAGGCACTGCCACATACAGCAGTTCATATTGGACCGTCTGGCTGTACCGCAAACTGCTTCCATACCCGGTTGATAAGGCGCTCTGAATTTCAGGGCGGGCGATATGATTGTTCATTAACGTGGGATCAGTGTGAGATTCCCCTAACACCGTGCCATCGTAGCTGATGATGGTCACGCGAGCATCTAAAATGTCTGCCCAATGCTCGGCACGGGCGGTGATATCGCTGGTCGAAAGCTCGTTAGCCAGGTCATTGCTTAGTGAATCGCTGATGATCTGGGCGCTATCGGATAATCGAGCCTCGAGGTTCTGCAACTGTGATTGGTAGAGGACGTTGTTCAGGTAAATCCCCAACCCCGTCAGGCTCACTAGGATCAGCAGAGCATAGGGAATGAGAATCCGCCAGCGAATACTTGAGAACATCTTAACCTTCGAAGCGGTAACCTAGACCTCTCACAGTAATGATGCGGTTGGGGTTCGATGGGTCGGGTTCGATTTTTTCACGTAGCCAGCGTACATGCACGTCTACTGTTCGACTGCCGCCGCTGAACCCCCAGTCCCAGACTTGCTCGAGGATGAAATCCCGGGAGAGCACCTGTCCCCGATGCTCCGCCAGGAATTGGAGCAGATCAAACTCCTTGGGTTTGAGGGGGATGACTTCGTCGTCGATGAAGACTTCGCGGCGGGTGAGGCTGATCACCAGATTGTCAAAGACCAGGCGATCCTCGATTGGTTTCTCGCCGTTGCCCATTTCTTCGCGCATCATGCGAACGCGACGAAGCTGCGCTTTGACGCGCGCCACTAATTCGCGCATCGAGAAGGGCTTGGTCAGGTAATCATCCGCGCCGATCTCTAACCCGAGCACGCGATCGATCTCCTCGTCTCTGGCGGTTAGCATGAGGATGGGGACGTTCATCTCCTGGCGCAAGACGCGGGTGACCTCGAGGCCGTCCACGCCTGGGAGCATGATGTCCATGATGATCAGGTTTGGTTTTAACTCACGGGCTAAATCCAGGGCCATGATGCCATCACCGACAACCTCGACTTGGTAGCCTTCACGTTCCAGGTTATAGCTGAGGGTCTCCTGTAAGGCGGGTTCGTCTTCGACAACAAGTATTTTTTGGGGCATGGCTTTCTTTCGATACCTTGATCAATTGATTGGGGATTCTTCGATCGGATCACGAATTACGGTGAAAACAAATCCTTGAATATTCGTGAGGAGTAGTATTCGCATTTACCGTACCATCCTATTTATTCGTGAACCCTATAAAAGACCTTCTTCGCTGAACCAGTCCAATGCGTCTTGCACCGTTTCTCTGAAAGGGCGGGGCGACAAGCCCAATTCCTTTTGCGCTTTGTCGATATGGTACCCCTGCCACAGGGGAAGCGCTCGGAGGTGATTGCTTGGCAGGGGAAACGCGGGGATTATATCACTAAGAAAGATCGAGGCTTTTATCAGGCCCAAAGGGATCTCGAAACGCGGCGGTTTGACACCGGCGGCACGGGCGGCTTCTGTGAGGGCTTCTTTTACGGTGTAATTGTGCCCACCCAGGATATAGCGTTCTCCTCGTCGGCCCTTTTCTGTGGCGATGATATGGGCCTGGGCAATATCACGCACATCTACAACGTTGATTTCCCCAGGCAGCCAGGCCCGCGCTTGGCCTCGGGCGACCATAATCAGCAACCGTCCCATGGTCAGGTGGATATCGTCGGGGCCGAAGACCGCCGTGGGGTTGAGCACCACAGCATCTAGTCCATGCCTGACGGCTTCTAAGACGGCATTTTCCATGACGATCTTGGCTTCATAATAGCCGCTCTCGGGCAGCGCGCCGGGTTGATAGACATCCCGCTCGTCGGCTAGCCCGTTCTCATTTGGGGGTGGCTGTCCGATGGTGGACAGCGTGGAGGTATAAATGAACCGTCGAATACTGGCCTCTTTTGCCGCTGTCAGCACATGTTGGATTTCCCGCTCGGCGAAAGCGACTTGTTTGGGTACTTTGCGGGGGTTGCCCCCTTCTGGATAGTAGGCCGCGGCGTGGAAGACGATGTCGATCCCTCTCATGGCTTCTTTTAGAGATGCAGGATCGTGTAGGTCGCCGTTGACCCACTCGACTGGTGCGTCCCCCAGGTGGCCGGTGCTATTGGGGCTGCGCCTCAAACCCCGCACGGCCCAGCCTGCATCTAGCGCAGCACGCGCGATATGTCCGCCGATAAAACCAGTCGCGCCTAGTACGAGTGTTTGCATTGGTCAAATTCCTGGAAAATTGGGGAGATTCCCAAAATCTTTTTGTGTGAACACCTGTGTTGGCGGCCCTTCGGAGACTTCGGAAGTCTTGATCCCGAATGATTCGGGTGAAGAGTGCCCATTCAAAGCGATGGTAGAATTATAATCCAATGGAAGCAGCGGCACATGCACCGGGCGGGTATTTGAATAGCTCGACTATTTGGAGCATTGATCGATGAAATTTAGCTCGAGGGCGATCATTCATTTGCTCGTATTGACTGCACTGTTGGGAACGGTTGCCCCAGGACTTTCGCCGTCGGTAGTGATGGCTGCACCCTTCGATGATGACCCTGAGCCGGTCATCGAGCCTGAGCTTCAAGCACAGTTTATGGTCGAAGAAGAGGCCGGGTATATGATCCAGTTCAAGCATCGGCCAAACCTCTCCCTGGCCTATGAGCTTGACTGGGAAACCCGCGGCCGTTTTGTGGTCAATTCTCTGCGAAATGCTGCCAACAAAACCCAACAGCGCGTGCGCGCATATTTAGATGCCAAAGGGGTCGCTTATGAGGCTTTTTGGATCGACAATGTTATCCTGGTCGAATCATCAGATCAGAACACCTTCAATGGCTTGCTTAATTTCGTAGAGATCGATTCTCTGCGAGCGCGGCGTCATCCCTTCCTGCATGAACCAATAGACAGCCAACCCGCCCAGACCAACCTCAATACAGGTGTTGAATCGAATATTTTGCAAGTGAATGCAGATGAGGTTTGGAGCATGGGGTTCGATGGCAAGGATATCGTTGTAGCCAATATCGATACCGGGGTGCGCTACACACACGAGGCCTTGGTGAACCAGTATCGCGGCAATTTGGGAGGTGGGGTTTTCGATCACAACTACAATTGGTGGGATCCAGTTATAGGCGGCAGCGACTCAATCCCCAACGACTGGCATGGGCATGGCTCTCATACGATGGGCATTATGGCCGGCTCCGATGGCATTGGTGTGGCTCCGGGTGCAACCTGGATCGCCTGCCAGGCCTTCGAGGGGAATGATAGCGAGCTGCTGGAATGTGGTCAATTTCTGATGGCACCCTGGGATTTGAGCGGGCAGAACCCAAATCCCTCCAAACGACCGCATATCATCAACAATTCCTGGGGGGATTGCCTCCAGTTCCTGGATACCTGGTATAAGGGCATGGTGGAGAGTTGGCTGGCGGCAGGCATATACCCGGTCTTCTCGAATGGCAATACCTCTACTTGCGGTTACACCTCTCCGCCAGGGTTGAATACTGTTGGCAACCCAGCCCGCTATGGGAACGTAACGGGTGTTGGCTCAACGGGCGCCTCTAATGGACGTTATGCAGAACACTCGAATTGGGGGCCTACCGATGACCCCGATACCATTAATCCCGAGGGATATCCCAACCTGAAACCTCAGGTGGTAGCGCCGGGAGTGCGCATTCGTTCGGCCTCGAAGAACGGCGATCATGCTTATCAGGTATTGTCTGGAACATCAATGTCAGCGCCGCACGTCAGTGGTTTGGTCGCCCTGATGTGGGATGTAGCAGCTTGCCTGATCGGTGAGTATGCTGCCACCGAAACCATACTTCAGACCACTGCAAGGCCTGTGCCTTATGATGACGGCACCGGTGGGGGCGCGCATTCCCCTAACTACGCCACTGGATGGGGGGAGATCGATGCCCTGGCTGCGGTTCAGGCCGCCAAGAGTTACTGCGGGAGCGGTTTCAAAGTGGATGCCGCGCCCGAAACCGTGAGCGTCTGCGCGCCAGAAGCGGCTTTGTACGATGTCAATGTGGTACAGGTGGCGGGTTTCACCGACCCGGTCACACTGGGCGTAGCCGCGCAGCCTCCGGGAGCATCGATCAGCTTTGACCTCAGCCCGGTCGTCCCGCCTGGGAGCAGTGTTTTGACCCTCGGGTCTACGGATGCCATCACTCCTGGGAATTATGAGTTCGATATCGTCGGCACTTCTGGAGGCCTGACTCACACCGATACTGTGACCATGGAACTCCGCAGTGGTGCTCCGCTATCGCCAAGTCTTGTGGCCCCCATCGGGGGTATCCAGGGGATTTCGGTCACGCCCACCTTAGAGTGGCAAAGCGCTGACCAGGCTGCGTACTACCGCCTTGAAATCGCCAATGATCCAGGTTTCAGCAATATCGTTTACACCGTTGAAGTGCAGGAGACCAGCCATACCACGATCAGTTGGCTGGAGCATAATGAAGCGTATTACTGGCGGGTGGCGGCTGGGAACATTTGTGGGCTTTCTCAGGGGACGACGGCCGATTTCGTGACCGGACCCCCGGCATCGTTGCTGCTGGTCGATGATGACGATAACGACCCCGATGTGCAGGCCTATTACACCAACGGGCTGGATGCCCTGGGGTATGACTATGAAGTTTGGGATACCTGGAACACGGATGATGAGCCGAGCCAGGCCATCCTTGAACCTTATCAAATCCTGGTGTGGTTTGTGGGGGATGAGTGGGGGGATACCGCCGGGCCTGGTGACGATGGCGAATCTGCTCTGGCGGCATGGCTTGATTCTGGTGATAAATGTTTGATCCTCACCGGTCAGGATTATCTGTGGAACAGGGGGGATAGAGATTTCGTGCGGGACTATTTGGGTGTGGCCGATTTCGATAGCGATGTCAGCCAGACACGCTTAGCCGGGGTTGGTGAGGCTTTCGATGGGCTGGGGCCTTATGCCCTGGCATATCCCTTCCACAACTTCAGCGACGCAGTGACGCCTACAGAGGGGGCTTCTACAGCTTTTGATGGTGATCAGGGGATTGCCGGGGTGATGAGGCAAAGCGTCATTTATAAAACTACGCTTTGGGCCTTCCCTTTCGAAGCCATCCCCACAGATATTGAGCGTCAAGAGATATTGAGCGCCGCCCTGGATTGGTGCGGGCTTAAACCCGATCCGTATGATATCTTCTTTCCGTTGATCAACCCGTAGGGTTCATTCTTTGAGTAGAGACGCCCCGTCGGGGCGTCTCTACGGTTATACTCTTTGTCGTTAAAGTTGCCCGTCTGAAGGCCAATCTTCGAGCAGTCTTTGGTATTCAGGGTCCTGATAACGCTCCAGAGCGAAGGCTGGGGCGTAGGGGGGCAATTCGCTTCCTGTGATGTGCGCTGCCAGCAGTTCCCCGGCTCCACAGGCGGACATCAGTCCGTAGCCCGAAAGGGCTCCAATCAGATAGGCGCCTTCTACTGGCAGTGGCCCGACCAACGGACGATTTTCCTGAGTTTTGGTGTAGTAGCCCCCGTCGAGCATGGGTTGGGGCATGCGTTCAAAGTATTCACTGAAACGGGGTAATAAAGCGGCCATGCCGCGCAAGGCGATCTCGGGGTACATTTCGTTTAGGGGAGGTGGGACGACGGGTTTCATGACCTGGGTGTGATATTCCCAGAGTAACAGCATGATGTCGCTGTCCGCGCCGCCCTCGGGGCGGGTGTGGGCACCAGCAGGCATTTGCTCCAGCAGCCAGCGGGTGTCATCCTCCTCCGCCAGGAATTCCCGCTCATCTTCAGACCAGGGCAGGGTTTGGGCGTCTGTCCAGATCAGCAAGGGGGCTTCGCGGGGTACCACCCCCAGCGGGTCGCGAAAAGCGACTTTGAGATGCAGTTCGGTGAAGACGGGGATGTCTACGCCGAGCACCTCCCCCACTTCTTTGATGAAAGGCCCCGCCGCGTTGACGAAGCAGGGCGTCGAGAGCGTTGATCCGTCGCTCAGTCGGATGGATTGTACGCGCCCTTGGGAGATATCCACCCCGGTAACACGCGCCTGAACCAATTCCACTCCATGGGCGCGCGCCTGGTCGAGCATATACATGCCCAACTGTTGGGCGCTGAACCAGCCCGCACGCCGGGCGTGCAGCGCGGCGACGACATTCTCGGATAGGTAAGGGAAGTATTTTCGTATCAGGGCGGGGTCGAGGAACAGATCGGCGCCGGTGGGCAGGTCTTGGTATCCCTCTGTAGGGGAAGGGATATATTGGGGGTCATCGGCCTGGGAGCGGTACACTCTCAGGGGGCCAGCACCCAGCTCCGCAGGTTCTTGCGCAGCCCTCTCGAAAGCGGGGATTACCTCGGGGTCGGCGGTCAGGTATAAGTAGCCGCGGCGGTTGAGGTGGAAGATATTTCCGCTCTCCTCAGCCAGTTGTTCCATGATGTCGATGGAGCGGTTCATCAGGCCCACCATGGCATTCCCCGGGCCGGGCCACCAGTTGCGATAGCACTCCGTGGATTTGTCGCTGGTCAGGCTGAGAGGGGGGCGGGCATCGACCAGGATGATGTCCTTGACCCCATGACGGACGGCCAGGTGATAGGCGGTGGCAATGCCGGCGATGCCCGCCCCGCATACGACGATATTGTAAGAGCTTTTCATAAATGGGAGTGGGCTAATTATTTTTCTAAGTGTCTAGATCGGAAGATTTTTCTTCTTCAGACGAATTAGCTTCGCTAATTAGTCGTGGTTGTTCGGTTTCCCACTCTTCAGGTAGACGTGATACTCTTGTGTTTCCAGTAGGTTCATAAACGGGTTTATTCATTGGCCTGGTTTTTAGTGCTCCTTCCCAGGCCAGTTTTACTCTTTCTCGAGCAATGTTTAAATAGAAATCAACAATATCTGATCCGGCCGATCTCCGATTATGCAACAAACTTGCTACAGAAGTTGTACCAACACCAAGATATGGATCCACTACCAAATTTTCTTCATTAGTTAATGCGAGTACCAGTCGTTCAATAAGCCCAACTGGGAATTGACAAGGGTGCTCAGTCTTCTCAATGTGATTGGATTTTACGTTAGGTATATTCCATACATCAGATGGATTTTTCCCTTTCGGATTGCCAGATAATTTACCTACGTTGTTACCTCGATAGCTTCTCTTACCGGGGTATTTTTGTGGTATTCGAATCGGATCTAGGTTGAAGGTGAAATTTTCACTTTTTACAAACCATAGAATTGTTTCATGTCTGCCCGAAAACCTCGATTTCTCGTGCAGTCCATGACCAAAGTGCCAAACGATGCGATTTTTTAGTATCAGTCCGAACGATTTGAAGATTGGGTAGAGAACTAAATCTAGTGGAAAAGCTTCTTTTTCCCGGCTACTTCCTTTGATGAAGTGACCGACTTGCCAGCAAATACTTCCTGTATCCGAGAGGATATCTACACAAGCTTCAATTGTTTTGCGTTGCCCCTCAATGTAATCCTCAAGCGACAGTTTATCTTCGTATTCTTTGCCAACATTGTAAGGAGGCGATGTTACGATTAGTTCTGCTTTTTCACCACTTTGAGATATTTGACGAAGGAGATCTAGGCGATCTCCCAAATACATGGTAATCATCGCCTCTGTGGAAAAGATATTGTGGATTAGTAGCTCGTCTCGGCCGCGAAGCCTTTTTTTGAGGTCGGCTTTTTCCTCCATGGTTTTAGTTTACCATTAAAACATATGTTCCACAAGCGGAACACCCTTTTTTGCTTTTTCCGTTAGAATGTTCCGTATGAAGAACATAGTGGGCAAAAGAGTCCAAGCTGCGCGGAGGAACGTAAATCCACCTCTTACACAGTATGAGCTGGCTGCTCGTTTACAAGTTCATGGTTGGCCAATAAGTCGGGTTGGAGTAGCTAAAATTGAATCAGGTATTAGGCAAGTAACCGATATCGAACTAATAAAATTGTCAGAAGCCTTGAATATCTCTATATTATGGCTTCTTGGAGTTGAAGAGTAATGCATTTTGAATATTATAGTTATCGCTTTGCTAAGGAAATCCTCCAACACGAGAAATACAACGTCGCTTTGGAAGAGCTAGAGTCTATTCTCCAGTCACTTCCTGTTTTTCTTTATCCAGGAAAATCCCGTCACGAAGCAGGTCTAGATGTAGTTCAACAAGTTACGAATACTTTCTTTGATCGTAGGTTGGTCATTGACTTTGGGTGGGAATATCATCCTCTGGCGACAAAGATAGAAGATTCAAGATTAACAGCGGACTTTAGAAAAACCTTCAGTGATTTAACCATTCAAGCCGAAGTTCAGTTTGGAAATATGGCACGCTGGTACAGTGATATTTTCAAATTTCAGACAGCGTATTCTCAAGGGCTTGCTGATATCGGATTGTCGATTGTCCCCCATGGAGAGTTTGGGAGACGGATGGACCAAAATGTAGCTAATTATGAGAGAGTTATCCGGGAATTGCCTTCAGCAGAGCTCTCCATTACTTTACCCATCCTGGTTGTCGGTATATCGCCGGATAGTGAAACGGAAATCATCGATTTGCGAGCATGTGATTTCCAGGATCGAAGACAAATAACTGCGAATACAAATATTGCCAGAGATAATCGATGGCGCATTGTACATGGAATACTTTCAGGTGTACAGCTTGGTCATATTGGCGCAGACAGCGATACAGGGCCAATGCCGGAAAGTCTTGGATAAGTTTTTTAGGGTGTGGCTTAGGTGACAATCTTTGTTGCTCAAACATAGAATAAAAATGATTGAAAACAGGAGTGCGTGATCATCGATCGCACTCCTGTTTCTTTATGGCTCTTAGCACATGGATTGAAATACTCCCAGGTTGATTCGAGTGATAATTCTTAATCTAGCTCAACATAGATGCGTTTATTGATCTTGCCCTTGCTCTTGTAATCGACGACGCGGATCTGGCCGACTTCGGAGGTGTTCTTGACGTGGGTGCCGCCGTCAGCCTGCAGATCGAGGCCCTCGATTTCGACCACGCGCACTTTTTTGATGCCTTCAGGCAGCAGGTTGATCTTGGTGCGGATCAGGTCGGGGATTTGGAAGGCCTCCTCGCGGGGCAGTTCGCGCCAACTCACCGGGCGGGCGTTGGCGACCTCGGCATTGATGGCTAGATTGATCTCGTCGACCAGCTCTCTGCGCATGGTTTCGAATTCGAAATCCATGCGGCCTTTGAGGGGTTCCATGTTCCCGCCGGTGACCGAGGCGCCGTAATCGCGAAAGATCACCCCGCACAGGATGTGCATGGCTGTATGGGTGCGCATGATCTGGTAGCGGGTCTCCCAATCGATCTGGCATTGAACGCGGGTGCCCACCTGAGGGAGAGGCTCATCACCTTCGAGCAGATGGACGAGTTTTCCCTGAATACGTCGAACGCGTTTGACGTTGAAGGTTTTCCCTGCCGCAGAGAGGCTACCGGCGTCGGGCGGCTGACCGCCCCCGCCAGGGAAGAAGGCCGAGCGGTCGAGCACCAGACCGTGGTTCTGCTCATCAATGGCGGTGACTTGGGCGTCGAACTCTTTCACATAACTATCTTCATGGTAAAGCGCTTCGGTCATTTCTTGCTCCTATCATCAATTGGGCCTTAGTTTGGAGAAATCGGATGCTGATAGATAATCATGGAAAGCTGAGGGGGTACATCTGCATCTCAATGATTTTCCGTTGTTTATCAGGGGCTATTTTACCAGCAGCGATTTGTGAACGATCAAGAGACTGGTACAATGAGCGTTGAGTATCGGTTGCGAAAGGGCTTGCCATGAAGCAAGTTCAAAACTTCGTCAACCAGGTTGTTGACAAATTGGCTTTGATCGGACGCGAATATGGTGGACTTGTTTTGAAATCCCCTTTCCATGTCCCAGATATATTTTTGAGTCGAGTATTAGGATTTGGAAGGTCTCTATGCACGAATTGGTCTATTTTTATCCCAAAGGACACGAAGCTCACAGGGAGGTAGGGCACCCCGAACGGCCTGATCGTGTCGAGGCGATGGTGGCGGCGTTGGCAGAGGCTGGCTGGTGGGATTCGTTTCCGCACCTGAAGCCGGAACGGGTCTCTCAAGAGGTGTTGGAAGGGGTTCACACGCCGCGCTTTTTGCGTCAATTGGAAGAAGTCTGTTCTCGCGGACAGCGTTTCGATATGGACACCTATACCACAACTTCCTCCTGGGAACTGGCGCTCAAGGCTGCCGGGGGCGCTGTTGCGGTTAGCAGATCAGTCTGGGAACGGAAAGCGCGGTGCGGCTTTGCCCTCACCCGCCCGCCGGGACATCACGCTACCCCAAACCAGGCGATGGGTTTTTGCTTGCTCAATAATGTCGCCCTGGCTGCTGAATTCCTGCTCCAAGAAAGAGGCGCGAAGCGATTGGCGATTATCGACTTAGATCAACATCATGGCAACGGCACCCAGGATATCTTTTGGAGCCGGGGGGACGTGTTCTATTTCTCCACCCACCAATACCCTCACTACCCTGGCACGGGGGGGGTGGACGAGATCGGCGTCGGCGATGGCGAGGGCACCACGGCTAACTTCTCGCTGCCGCCTTTTTCCGGGGATCAGGCCTTCCTGACCATCATGGACGAGGCCATCCTCCCTCTGCTGGATCGCTTTGGCCCCGAGATGATCCTGGTCAGTTATGGTTTTGACCCCCATTGGCGCGATCCCTTGGGGAATCTGCTGCTTACGGCAGAGGGATATGGAGCCTTGATCTCACGCCTGTGCGGTTGGGCGGATCAAAACTGCCAGGGACGGATTGCGCTCTATTTGGAGGGCGGCTACGATTTGGAAGCAGCCGGGGCCTGTGCTCAAAGTGTGGTAGCGGCTTTGCTTCGCCAGGAGTGGGAAGACCCCTTGGGTGCGCCTCACCAGCCCGAAACGTCCGCCTGGCAGGCCATGCTCCGGGAGGCGAGCCAACTCTGGGATTTGTGAATTCGGATTTATTCCCATTCGTTTCGTTCGTACTATATTTAGCAGTTTTTCCCCGCAATTAGGCATATTTCTTGCTATAAAGGCGATTGGGGCCTCATTCCCCCGAGGCATTGTTATCAACATCCTCAGTTCTTCAAAAAGGACGTGGTTGATCATCACCGGATTTAGTCTGTGGGGAGGTGTTGGGAAAGCCTCCCTGGCAATCGCCCCGCCCGTTTCTCAAGTTGTGGCTCGCCCAAACCCAAAAACGGAGTACACTTAACGAGGAAAGTTCTATCCTAAGCTGTCCAACACAATTGTGTGCTCTGAAAGGAGCCAGAATGAAAAAAGCTTCCTTGCATATCACCGCTGAAGAATATCAATCGCGCACTGATCGTTTATTGGCGTATCTGCAAGCTGAGCACCTCTCCGCGGCGGTGCTCTTCGACCGCGATTACATCCTCTACTACACGGGTTTTGCCTTTATCCCCACCGAACGGCCGATAGCGTTCGTCGTCAACACCGAGGGGGTGCGGGCGTTGTTCGTACCCCGCCTGGAAGTCGAACATGCCTCAGCCAACGCCCTGATCGATAGGGTGGACTACTACCCGGAGTATCCATACAATCCTGGCCCAATGGATATTTTCAAGGATGTGCTGGAGCAGATGGGCGTCCAGGGGGATTTTGGCGCCGACCATAATGGCTACCCGTTGGTCTTTGGTTATCGCGGGCGTTCGCTGACGGAGTTGTTGGGGGTAACCCCCAAACCATTAGCTGGATTCATCGAAGATCAGATGATGATCAAAAGCGAGGCCGAATTGAATTTGATCCGTGAGAGCGTCAAATGGGGACATCTGGCGCATGCCTTGTTGCAGCGCTACACTCGCGTGGGGCTTACTGAAACCGAGGTCACGCTGAGGGCCAGCAACGAGGCCACCCTGGCTATGCTCGATACGATTGGGCCGATCTACCGCGCCCAAAGCTATTTCTTCGCGGGTGCCCATGCCGATTACCGCGGTCAGATCGGCCGCAACGCTGCGATCCCCCATGCCTTGGCCAACAACATCACCTTCCAGGTTGGGGATGTGTTGGTCACCGGTGCCAATGCCCCGATGTGGGGCTACAACTCTGAGTTGGAGCGCACCATGTTGATGGGCCCAGCAAGTGATGAGCAGAAGCGCATGTTCGATCATATGGTAGCTTTGCAGGATATTGCCTTCGAAGCCATGGGGCCGGGAATCCCTTGCTCGGAGGTCGATAAAGCCGTTCGCGCCTACTACGAAGAACATGATCTGATGGGATATTGGAAGCATCATGTCGGCCATGCCATCGGGATTCGTTATCATGAAGGCCCCTTCCTGGATATCGGTGATCCTACGGAGATGAAGCCGGGAATGGTGTTCACCGTTGAGCCGGGGCTGTATGTGCCTGAGTTAGGCGGCTTCCGCCATTCAGATACGGTTGCCATCACTGAGGACGGCATCGAGATGATGACTTATTACCCGCGCGATCTGGAAAGTTTGACGATTTCGGTATAGTTGAGGCGTGTTGATTATGCTTAGGAGTTACACAGTGGCCCTTTCTCTCCAGAATGTGGGGGCTTTGTCCCAAAGGGCTTTTCGACTGCGTAACCCCTGAAATGGTTATGTAATCAATGCTTTTGTGAGGTGCGACGATGACTTTATCTCAAGCGAAACCGTTCGATTTCGATGACAAATTATCATTGAAGGAGTATCTGGTCGATGTGGTTACCCAGCAAATTGAAGCCTATCCTCCATCCTCCAAGGAATATCGTCAGCGCATCGCCGATTGGGTGGAGAGGGCCTTGCAGGGAACGGATCATGGTCTTGACCAGGCGGGTCGAGAGCGTATCGTCAACGAAGTGCTGGCGGACCTGGTCGGCTATGGGCCGATCCAACCCTTGCTGGAAGACCCGAACATCAACGAGGTCATGGTAGTTGGCCCAGATCAGGTTTATATTGAGCGTGATGGCCGGTTAGTGGATACGTCGGTCAGGTTCGAAGATGAGGCCCATGTTATTCGAGTGATCAATCGGATGTTGCATCCGGTAGGGCGCCAGGTAAGTATCGATGCACCTACCGCGGATGCCCGCTTGCCCGATGGCTCGCGCGTCAACGTGGTGATTCCGCCCGTTTCCGTCGAAGGACCCTGTATCACGGTGAGAAAATTCCTCAAAAGTCATTTGACGGTAGAAAAAATGATACGACATGGTTCACTGAACCCTAATATGGCCGAATTTCTCAAAGCTTGCGTCGCCGGGCGCATGAATATCATCGTCAGTGGGAATACAAGTTCGGGAAAAACGACCTTACTCAACATCCTTTCGGGGTTTATTCCGGGAGATCAGCGGATTATCGCTATCGAAGATGCGGCTGAATTGCAGATTCAGCAGAAATACAGTGTGAGTCTCGAGACGAAACCCCCAGGCGTTGATGGCGTAGGGGAGATCAACACTAGGGATTTAGTGCGTAATGCACTGCGTATGCGCCCGGATCGTATCATCGTCGGTGAAGTGCGAACGGGTGAGGCTTTAGATATGCTTCAAGCGATGAATACCGGTCATGATGGCTCTATGACCACCCTCCATGCCAATTCTCCCCGGGACGCGATTGCCAGGCTCGAGACCATCGCCTTGATGGGTGGGGTAGATATCCCCATTCTCTCTGTCAGAACTCAAATTGCCAACGCAATCGATTTAATCGTACATATGGATCGATTGACCGATGGGTCTCGCAAAATAATCAATATCACCGAAGTTCCTCGCATGGAAGGGGAGTTGGTGACCCTGGTCGATATATTCCGCTTCGAGCAGACCGGTGTTGGACCGAATGGAAAGATATTAGGCGAACTTCGAGCAACGGGCATGAGACCGACATTTTCCGAACGTGTGGAGTTAGCCGGTTTTCAATTGCGCCCTGAATTATTCATGACACAACAAGATAGCCAGCGGCTGCGCAGGCGCTGATTCCCTCGGTTGTCGGGGATATGCTTTTGTGGTATCCTTCCGCGCTATTATGGGCAGAGCTTTGATAGGTCGAAGCTGATGCCAGGAGAGTAAAGGAGCGAAACCATGAAGAAGACATACACCAAAACCAGGGAAATCTGCCGGGTGACTTTCGTGCTCCCCCCTGAAGTCGGCGCTTCGAGCGTGGCAGTGGTGGGCGAGTTCAACGATTGGGACAAGAAATCTCACCCCTTGACGCGGCGCAAGGACGGTCGCTTCTCTCGAACCCTCAGTCTCAAAGCTGGGGTGGACTATCGCTTCCGCTTCTGGGTGGACGAGTCTCAATGGGAGAATGCCTGGGACGCTGATGAATACATGCCCAATGAGTACGGTACTGAAGATTCCATCGTTTCAATCTGATGAAGGTGCTCTGGCGATCATAGATGGCCCTCCGAATTTGATATCCGGACGAAGGTTAGCTTTTCAACTCTCAGCCCCCTGCCTGCAACGCAATCCCCAAGCAAGGGGGTTATTTTTTTTTGCGATTTTCCCTCTTCTGAGCCAAGGACGGGGTCGGATTTTGGGCAGTTTGCTGAGTGGCTAATACTGATTGTGAGGTCTGGTATGTTTTTGTGCAACCTGGGGTTTCAAACAACGTATAATTATCAGTAGTAGAGGGAACAGTTCATTCAAATTGGGAAGTCGGGATGATCTGTTTCACGGCTGAAAAGCTGCATACTAAATATACACTTCTTGGAGAGGAAAAATGAACAAACGAACGCGCTCGAGTCTGGTTTTTGGATTTTTGTTGATCCTGATTGGCGGCTGGTTCCTGGCCGTTCAACTTGTGCCCGGGTTGGATTGGTTCTGGGAGATCATCTCATGGCCGGTGATTGTTATCGGCGTGGGTGTATTTCTCTTGCTCCTGGGGCTGATCCTCGGCGCGCCGGGCATGGCTGTTCCGGCTTCTATCGTTGGCGGGATCGGCGGTTTGCTGTATTGGCAGAACGCCACCGGCTACTGGGAGAGTTGGGCATTCGCCTGGTCGTTGATCCCCGGCTTTGTTGGCGTGGGGCTTATGCTGGCAGCCTTGTTGGGTGAAGGCGGCAAGGACAATTTCCGTGTTGGCGCCTGGATGAGTTTCATCAGCCTGATCGTGTTTGTCATCTTTGGAGCCTTCTTTGGTGCAAATGTGTTGGGTACTTACTGGCCTGTACTGTTGATCGTGTTTGGCCTGTGGATATTGATCCAACCCTTGTTCCGTGGTGGGAAAGCGATGCCTGATGTGATCGACGAAGAGATTAGCGAGATTGGAGAAGAGTGATGAGACGGGGTAGTTTTTTCTGGGGGCTTGTCTTCGTGGTTCTTGGGGGGTTGTTATTGCTGAGCAACTTCGACATTTTGAGCTTCAGCATCTGGAGATTGTTCTGGCCGGTGCTGGTGATCCTTTTAGGGGTGTGGGTGTTATGGCAATCTCAGTACGGCGGTGAAATGTTGGAAACAGAGATCGCTTCTATCCCTCTCGAGGGGGTTAGTGAAGCGCGGCTCTCGATACACCATGGTGCTGGTGAGCTGAGAATTGCCGGGGGAGCGGCAGAAGATAAATTGGTCAACGGGACTTTCGGAGGTGGAGTGCTGCGTGAATCAGAGCGCAGGGGTGATCACCTGGATGTCACGTTGAAAGTGCCTACCCAACGATTCCCATACGCGGTTTTTCCCTGGGTTTTTGGCCCTGGGAACAGGATCCGTTGGGATTTGGATATCAACCCCAAGGTTCCCATCTCGTTGGAAGTTCACAGCGGTGCCAACGACGCCAGGCTGAACCTGGTAGACACTCAGGTCACCAGTCTGGAACTGCATACTGGCGCCAGCGCTACCGAAGTCCACCTGCCTGAACGTGTGGCGCTCACGCGGGTGAAAATCGAGGCTGGGGCCGCCTCTGTTAAATTGCGAATCCCCGAGGGCGTAGCCGCGCAGCTCAAAGTTGACGGTGGTTTAGTGGGTGTAGATGTTGACAAAACGCGCTTCCCTAAGGAAGGCAAGGTCTATCGCACCCCAGATTTCGATTCAGCACCTCATCGCGTTGACATCAAGGTTGACGCCGGTGCAGGCTCGATATCCGTAATCTGATTTTGATAATTACAGTATTTGTTTGTCAGGAGTTCTAAGATGAGATGGCTTGATCATCGTGTCCTTTGGGGGTCTTTGCTAATCCTCGCTGGTGTCTTGTTTATGTTGCAGAACCTGGATGTGATCCCTAGTGCCTGGGGTATTATCTGGGGACTGTTTTTCGGCCTGGCTGGGGCCGTGTTCCTGTATGCTTTTGTGACCGACCGTACCCAGTGGTGGCCTGTGATCCCAGGTTTTACCTTGCTGGGATTGATGGTTTTGATTGTCGCGGATCAATTTTTCCCTGATTTCGAAAATTTGTGGGGCGGCGGCATCTTCCTAGGGGGCGTCGGGCTCAGTTTTTGGGTGGTTTACTTGGTCAATCGACAGGCCTGGTGGGCGATCATCCCGGCTGGCGTGCTTACTACGCTAGCGACCATAACTGTCCTGGATTCATTCAAGGTCGATGCAGGATGGATCTTTTTGATTGGCTTGGGGCTGACCTTTACCCTGGTGGGGATCGAACCCACCTCGCAAGGGCGTATGACCTGGGCATTCATTCCGGCGGGGATACTGCTATTGTTAGGGTTACTCACCGCTTCGCCTCTTATCCCGTTGATCAACTATATCTGGCCTGTAGCGCTGATTCTTTTGGGCGGCTATTTCATATTACGGAATTTCCGCGCGTAGTTTTTTGGAGATCATCATGGAAACAAAACTCTTTCGCAGCCGTGACGACCGCATGCTTGGCGGCGTGTGCGGCGGCTTAGGTGAATTTTTAGCGATTGATGCCACCCTTATCCGACTGGTATTCTTCCTTTTGTTGTTTGGAGGCGGGGTCGGATTTTGGGCTTATATCGTGATGTGGATCATCATCCCCGAGCGTGGTGCAGAAGAAGTGAATGATTTTGGAGATCGTATCCGCGGTGTGGGGGATGACTTTGTCACTGCGGTCAATCGCCCTCACCCCAAGTCTGGCATCGTCATTGGAGGGGGGTTGATCATACTGGGGGCTTTGTGGCTCCTGGAAGCCCTGGGGATTCCCTGGCTTTGGTGGATGGACTTTGATGTCCTCTGGCCTGCATTACTCATCCTGGCTGGGCTTGTTTTGATATTTCGTTGGAAACGGTAGAGGAGAGAGATCATGGAAGATAGACATCATCGACGTCGCCATCGTGGCGGTTTTGTGTGGCCCAGCATACTCATTCTCCTGGGCGTGATGTTCTTGTTAAATAACCTCGGTTTGATTGACAATGTTACCTGGGATACTATCTGGCAGTTGTGGCCGCTGATTTTCATCGCAATCGGCATAGACGGCTTGATGCGGCGCAATGAGATTGTTGGTCCTGTGATCATGTTCGGTTTAGGGGGCGTTTTCCTGCTGAGCAACATTGGCTGGCTGAATTTGAGCGCCTGGGATACATTGTGGCGGCTCTGGCCGCTGTTGGTCATTGCCATCGGCCTCGAGATTATGGTAGGCCGTCGTTCTCTTTGGATTTCTATGCTGGGGGTGGCGGTGATTTTCGTTGCATTACTGGGGTTACTCTGGTTAGCTGGTTCGAGCATTGGGCCTATTGGTGGGCAATTCCTGGAGAGCGAGATCATTGATCAGGAGTTGGGGGATGCCACTCGAGCTGAAGTCAGCCTGTCTCCTGTTGTAGGGCAACTACATGTCGCTGCATTAGATGATTCGAAGGCCCTGATCGCTGGAGAAGTCAGCGTCGGACGCGGGCAGCAGGTTTGGAGCAAATATGAAATACAGGGCACAACGGCATCTTATGCCCTGGGTGGTCGCAACCCCTCTCCCTTCCCAGGAAATGCCTGGGATTGGCAACTGGGCTTATCACCGGAGGTCCCCATAGCGTTGGAAACCTCGATGGCTGCTGGGGATATGGACCTGGATTTGGCGGAAGTCATGCTGTCAGGCTTGGATGCCAGTCAGGCAGTAGGTGACCTGTCGATCACATTCCCTGCGGGTGAATCCATGCGTGGAGATATCAGCCAGGCCATAGGTCAAATCGTTGTCTATCTGCCAGAAGATGTTTCCGCGCGCATTGAGGTTAGCAAAGCCCTCTCTTCTCTGACAGTGCCCTCGGACTTTGACAAGCGTGGTGACTATTACTATTCTCCTGGTTACGAGAATTCGGAAGCACTGATCGATCTTGACATCAGTCAGGCAATTGGCAATATCGTAGTGCGCTACGATAGGTAATTCGCGATTGGTTGGAAGGGACGGGTAGCTTATGGGCGAAATGAGTTCCGCTCCACGAGTCGTCGTGCTAATTTCTGCCGACGCCGAGTGGCAGGTGGTTCGCGAAATCTTCCCACAAGCCGATATGCAGGAGTCTCCTCTTGGAGAATGGTTCACTCTTTCCCTGCCTCCCCATCCCCATCCAGTTATCTTCTTCCAGGGTGGTTGGGGTAAAATCGCCGCCGCGGCCTCGGCTCAATATGTCATTGACCGTTGGCATCCAGATATACTGGTCAATTTAGGAACGTGTGGGGGATTTGCTGGCGAAATAGAGCAGGGCGAGATCATCCTGGTCGAGCGAACTGTCGTTTACGATATCATCGAACAGATGGGGGACTTCGACGAACACATCGCGCACTATTCCACGGAATTAGATCTCTCCTCGCTGGGCCGTGAATATCCTCATGAAGTCCGACGCACTTTGATGGTTTCAGGTGATCGCGACTTGTTGGTAGAAGATATCCCCCGCCTGAAATCAGAGTATGGTGCGGTAGCCGGGGATTGGGAGAGCGGCGCTATTGCCTGGGCGGCTCAGCGCAACCGTGTGCGTTGTCTGATTTTGCGTGGTGTTACTGACCTGGTTGGTGAACAAGGTAGCCAGGCCTATGGGGACATAAGCTACTATGTCGAGGAAACGCGCGCGGTGATGGGGCGGTTAGTGGAGATGTTGCCTGAGTGGTTGCGAGTGCTCGCCTGATCACTTGTCATAAGATTTGCTTCCCTGAATTTGAGTTCCTCGACAAACGGCGCCGTCGAGATGGGGGTACAGTGGGATAGGGGTCTGCGACTCTCCTGGCTGAGCAACTATAAATAAACTAGACTTGTAAAAGCAAGCGACGCTGTTGAATTTGACGTGCTTACAAATTTGCCAGCTTTGCAGAGAGGGAAGAAGGCTGATTGTGGTAAGATACTAGGTAACCGCCGGACAAGCAGGTGAGTTATCATAGAAGGGTTGCTTTGCGAATACTACCCCTGCTCCGCACTTTTTTCAGACATCCTTGGACCACTATAGAGTCGTTTCGATAATTTTATCCCAAGCTTTCTGCTAGAAAAATGAGTTCGACAAGGAAAATAAATCCATCCGCAATCAGGGATGACGCGGTCCTTCAATTTCTCTTAGACGCATCGCCTGAGGCCATGCTCATCTTAGATAGTGAAGGGCTTATTCTTTGTGTCAACAAAAAGGTTGAGGCCCTATTTGG
The DNA here is from genome assembly GCA_028278545.1 of Anaerolineales bacterium. Taxonomy (GTDB): domain Bacteria; phylum Chloroflexota; class Anaerolineae; order Anaerolineales; family UBA11858; genus NIOZ-UU35. The sequence goes on along the minus strand of JANQED010000132.1, from coordinate 268,885 downwards.
ATATCGCCGTGAGGAATTGAATGACCAATATGCTGAACTGTTGATCCCAGGAGAATTTTGGAAACGCCGCCGCTTGCACCGGCGAGAGTTTGTGGCTGATTCCAATTTCCGACCGATGGGAACGGACATTAATTGTTTTGGTCGCCGCAAGGATGGCTCCAGATTCTTTGCTGATATCTCTTTGAATCCCATGACACTGGAGAGCGTCCATTTGGTGATTGCTTCCATCCGCGATGCAACCCATCATGCAAAGATTCAGAAGCTCTTGGCGAAAAAAGTGGCTCAACTGGAAGCCATTAATGAGATTGGGTTGGCAATATCTTCATCCAAGGACCTCGATAGTCTGCTGCGTCTGATTGTGGAAGAGGCTGCATTGCTGATTGAGGTTGAGAGTTGTTCCGTATTGTTGCCTGATGATACTGGTGAGTTGGTTTTCAGGGCTTCTATTGATGATATTGTGGGGATGCGTGTTCCTGTGGGAAAGGGGGTTGTTTCCACGGTGCTGCAATCGGGAAAACCAAAGATCGTCAACGACCTATCAGCCTCTCCTCAGTATTATCGGAAGATAGCGGAGGAGGGGAATTTTTTAATCCGTTCATTAGTAGTGGTCCCATTGCTGGTCGAAGGGAAATCGATCGGTGTTTTGACGGCAGTGAACAAAATTGACGGGAAATTTACAGAGGCGGATTGCGACCTCCTTTCCACGATCGGCAGCTATGCGGCAGCTTCTTTACATAGTGCCCAGTTATATGATCAGATTCAACAGCATGCAGGGGAGTTGGGGAGGGAGGTTGCTAAACGCACTCAAGCCCTTAGGGAATCTCAACTCACATTGCAGCAGCGCAATCTGGAACTGAATCGCTTGTATCGAGCATTGGAACCATTGTTCTTCACCAGCGCGCCGGTTCTGGAAAAAGTAGCAGAGACCATTGTGGAGACCGTATTGACCGAGTTCGGGAAATCCAACTGCAGTTTACTGGTTGCTGGGCCTGAGAAAAATGGGATCAAACGTGTTGCCGTATCTGGCCCATACGCTGATGAAGTCTCCAAAGGGATGCTAAAGATGGATGGGCCTGGGCTGGTTCCTCGGGCGTTCCGGTCTGGAGAGATTGTAAATGTCCCGGATGTTCGTAAAGACCCCGATTATGTTCCCAACTGGCAGGCTGCGCGATCGGAACTTGCTATTCCCCTTAAGAAGGGTGATCAGGTGATCGCTGTCATCGATGTGCAAAGCACAGAGTTGTACGCCTTTGGCCACGAGGATGAGCGGCTGATAAAGATCTTTGCCGAAAGAGCCGCTCTGGCTTTGGAGAATGTGCGCTTGTTCGAGGCCGAGCGCCACCGCCGCATCGAGGCTGAAACCTTGCGGCAGGCCAGCGCAGTTGTCGCTGCATCCCTTAATCAAGATGAAGCCATCGACGAGATCTTGGTGCAGTTAGCGCGTGTTGTCCCCTATGATAGCGCATCGGTTCAGCTATTGTTTGATGGCTACCTTGAGATCGTTGGCGGTCGGGGGTGGCCTGATCCTGGTGAGATTCTTGGGTTGCGATTTCCTGTTCCTGGCGACAATCCCTATTCAGAAGTCGTCCAGAGACGGGAAGCGCTCATTCTTGATGAGGCAGGCCGAAAGTACGCCCATTTCCTTCAAGCGCCTCACGATCATATCTGTTCCTGGCTGGGGGTCCCCCTGATTGTCCGCGAAAAAGTCGTTGGTATGTTGGCTATCGATCATACCCAACCGAACTACTATAGTTCGGAGCATATACGAGTGGCGAATGCATTCGCCGATCAGGTGGCTATTACCATCGACAATACCCGGTTATTTGATAGGACTCAGTCTACATTGGCTGAGACTCAGATGCTCTATCGGATTGCCCGCACCCTGATTCACGCAGAGAGTTTGCCGGTCTTGCTGAAAAGCCTGGTGGACAGTGTTGCTGTATTTCTGCCTGCTGATAGCGTGGCCCTCGCCATTGTTGACTTGAAGGCACAAAAAATTGCCCAGACTGCGAGGGGCGGTGCTGGGAGCGAGGATATTGTTGAGATAGATTTTGATGAGTTGATGGATGGTATCAGCGGATGGGTATTGCTTGAGTCTAAGCCAGCACTATCACCTAAAGATACCCCTGACCCCAGAGAAAGTGAAGCTGTTCAAATACGCCGCCTGGAGACTGGTTGTGGTTCCGTGATTGTGGTGCCGTTGATTTATCGGGACAGGGTGTTTGGTACTATTACGGCCATGAATCGCCTAGATCAAGCAGATTTCACGCAACACGAAGTTGATGTGCTGGAAGCCATAGCCAATCAAGCCGCCATCGCGATAGAGAATGTGCGTCTGTTTGAAGAGATTCAGTGGTTGGCAACCACAGATGACCTGACCGGTATCCACAACCGCCGCCACTTCTTTGATCTGGGCCGTGTTGAAATCGAACGAGCCTCTCGTTATGGTCATCCCTTATCGGCGATTATGTTGGATATCGACTTCTTCAAGAAAGTGAACGACACCTATGGTCATGGCGTGGGGGATCAGGTTCTGCGAGCTTTGGCTCACGAATGTTTGGGTAGTATCCGCGAATTCGATATCCTCGGGCGGTATGGTGGTGAAGAATTTGCCTTAGTATTGCCTGAAACGGATCGATTTGAGGCGCGCAAAATTGCCGAGCGCTTGCGGCAGCGGATCCAGGATAAGCCCATTAAGACTACCCACGGGGAATTATCTTTTACGATCAGCCTTGGGGTTGCTGAAATGAATGGAAATGCCTCTGATTTGGCCGCGCTGCTTGACTTTGCGGACTCTGCCCTTTACGAGGCCAAACAGGCCGGTCGTAATTGTGTCAGGGTCTGTGAGTAGTGGCTGAGGCCATCGCGCATCTCTCATGCGATGATTCCCATCGCCCCCTTTATGCGTAAAATCAAAAAATGAGGCAAATTCTGCCTAGTCTATTGTGGCTGGGGCTGGTGAGGCGCCGGCCAGGCAGGGGATTTGTGCACGTGCACCACTTGCCATTCATTTTCCGTCTTGATCATCACCCTGCTCTCGTTGTGAGAGGCCACAGTCACTCCCCGATCGGTAGATGTGCTGATTAACAGGGTATAGCTGGCGATAGCCGTATCCCCATACCTTTGGATCTTGAGATTCGCTAAGTCGAACCTTGTCTCAATTTGCTTTCCCCCGTTTTCTTCAATTTCAGCCCCAAAAACTTCCCCTCGCTGCTTATTGGCGGCCATCAAAAAATCATGGAATGGCAATCCATCGATCCGGTGCGGAGTCACCCACCACTCGTAGAGGGTCAGGTCGGTGCTGGTGGTTTGGTGATAGATTTCCAGGTCGTTTTCCCGGATAGATTGCAGGTGGCGGGATAGGAACTGATAGATTTCGGGATCGTGAGACATGGGCGACTCCTAGTCCTGGCGGTTGATACTGCGTTCCTGGCTGAATCCTTCTGGGTAGCGGCTGCGCAGTTTTTCCACATTGCTTTGGGCGATCTCGCCCAGGGGAATGCCAATCACGGTAGCAGCCTCAGCGACGTACCACATCACATCGCCAAGTTCTTCGGCCAGTGTTTCAGGAGAGATGTCGTGTCCGTGGGCGGTGAGTTTCTTGACCATGTTGGCGAACTCTCCGGCTTCCCCGACCAGCCCCAGGGCGGCGATGATCAGGCGCTGTTGGCCGTCCCCTCCGGCCCCAGAGGTACGCGATGCCAGGGATTGATATTCGTTTAGGGTTAGTTTGTTCGTCATTTCAATCTGTGTTTGTCCTATTGCCTTCAGCGTCGGTGGTTAGTTTTGCCAGATGTTCGATCTGGATAACGACACGCTCGAATTCATCGACCATGAAATTATCCTCCATTATTTTGAACGTGTCCAATAAGGTTCGGTAATACCAGAGTGTGCCCTCTTTACCCCCGTTGAATTTATGCCAGGTTTTCTCACCGTCAAGGCGAAGATCGCGTAGAATCGAACGGGCGTTGTGGAGCTTGTCTGCCAGGGAGACGCGCCTGGCTTCTGGGCAAGCCTCTTGAAGGTGGGCGATATAGGCCTCCTTGCGCTCCCGCCAGGGGGGTCTTGGGAACGCAAAAGCGTCTGTGCAGCTCTCCACAATATTGGCTACTTTCTCACCGAAGCGTCGCTGTATCTCTTTGAGCGTTTTTTGGCCTCCCTGATCTTCAACGGCATCGTGGAGCAGGGCAGCAATGGCTTCATCTTCCCCTCCGCCTGCCTCAAGCACCAGGGCGGTCACGCTCAGGAGATGAGCTATATAAGGGGTGTTGGCTCTTTTGCGAGTTTGGCGGGCGTGCAGCCGCGTGGCGTAGATCAGCGCTTCTTCGAAACGGGGAGAAAGTCTTCGTGAGTGAGCCATGGGAACTTTGGTAGACCGGCAGATTGTCGGTAAGCGAAAGTCCCCTTGTAGGAGGGGACTCTAGATTTCGTATATTATAGCCGCTTCTGCGACTTGGTGTTGTAATTGGCTGATGGATGTTGTTGTTGCACAAGTTTGTCGAGGAAATGGTGTTTACCGCTTTCCAATAGTATGCAGTAAAGCGAAATTGGCTGGCCCTCGCGCCCCAATTGGAAATCCGGCGATCAAGACAACTTCCTGCCCGGGGCGGATAGAGGTCTCGGCGATTAAAGCCGCCTCGACGTGGACGAGCATATCTTCAACGGTTTCGGAATGGGGTACTAGGTGGGGGGTCACGCCCCACAACATGCTCATCTGCTGGTAAGTGCATTCCTCAGGCGTGAAGGCGATAATTGGCACGCCTGGCCGCGCTTTTGACATCAGACGTGCGGTGCGCCCGCTTTGGGTGAATACCGCCACAGCAGCTACTTCTTTGTCACGCGCCATTTCATTGGCGGCGCGGGTGATAAAAAGTGCGTCATCGTGGGGGAAATCCTCGCTGATGCGGATCTCATCATGGCCCCATTCGCGCATATGGGCTTCCGCCTGGCAGATGACCGAACTCATCATCTCCACTGATTTGATGGGATAACGCCCCACCGCGGTCTCTCCCGAGAGCATCACCGCATCGCTGCCGTCGAAGATAGCGTTGGCCACATCAGAAGCCTCGGCTCTCGTGGGGCGGGGGTTGTTCATCATCGACTCGAGCATTTGCGTTGCTGTGATGACCAGCTTGGCGTGCTGGTTTGCCATTTGGATAATGCGCTTCTGCTCGATGGGCACCCTCTCTGGGGGCAGTTCCACCCCTAAATCCCCACGCGCCACCATCACCCCGTCCGCGGCGTGGATAATCTCATGCAGGTTGTCCAGGGCCTCGGGTCGTTCTAGTTTTGCGATGACAGAGATATGGCATTGATCGGCAGCCTGACTGGCGATGGCCTGGCGTAAACGACTGATATCCTTTGTTGATCGCACGAAAGATAGGGCGATGGCATCCACCCCTTGCTCCAGGCCGAATGCCAAATCGGCCTTGTCTTTCTCGGTGAATGCCCGGAGGCTCAGGTCTGCCCCGGGGAGGTTGACTCCTTTATGGGGTTTGAGTGTGCCTCCCAGGATCACCTCGGTCTCTATGGACTCCTTCCCCAGGGCTTTGACCTGTAATTCCAGGTTGCCGTCGTCGAGCAAAATCCGGCCCCCAACTTGCACGCTGCGAGGCAGGTCAGGGTAATCTACCGACACGCGCTGCGCGTCCCCAGGAACGTCCTCCGTCGTCAGCCTCAGCGTTTGCCCGGCCACCAGATCGACTTCCCCCATAGCCAGTTCGCCGGTGCGGATTTTGGGGCCCTGCAAATCTTGCAAGATGGTGATGGGCTGATCAAGCTCCCGGGATGCCCAGCGCAAGCGCTCGATGGATTGAGCATGATCCTCGTATTTGCCGTGTGAGAAATTAATCCGGGCTACGTTCATCCCAGCGGAGATCAGGCGTTGGATGGCGTGTTCATCCTGGCAGGCGGGGCCGATTGTAGCGACGATTTTTGCGCGGCGGTTCATACTTTTCTCCGACCTAAATATAGTGCAGTTCTTGGGCTTGTTTCTTCAAGTCAGCGCGGAAATCTGGGTGGGCAACATCGATCAGGGCCTGCGCCCGTTGGCGAATGGTCTTGCCGTACAGGTCAGCGACGCCGTATTCGGTGACAACATAATGAACGTGATTTCGTGAAGTGACAACCCCGGCGCCATGTTTGAGCAGAGGCACAATGCGGCTGAAGTCTTTTGCTTTGCTGGGGAGGGCGATAATCGGTACCCCACCTTCTGAGCGGGATGCCCCATAAATGAAATCCAGTTGACCGCCGACGCCGCTGTACAATTTTGGGCCGATGCTGTCGGCGCAGACCTGCCCGGTGAGATCGACCTCGATGGCCGAGTTGACTGCCACCATACGTTCATTTTGGGCGATCACGAAGGGGTCGTTGACATATTCCGTGCGATGGAATTCGATCAGCGGGTTGTTGTGCACCCACTCATACAGTTTCTTGGTCCCTATGATGAATCCGGCGATGATCTTTCCCTGGTGGAGGCTCTTTTGGGCGTTGGTCAGCACCCCGGCATCGACCAGGTCGATAACGCCGTCTGAGAATAGCTCTGTATGAACGCCTAAATCCTTCTTGTCATAAAGGTATTTCAGCACCGCGTCAGGGATCGCGCCGATGCCCATCTGCATGGTAGCGCCATCGGGGATCAATTCAGCAATATGGCTGGCGATATTCTCGACGATTTCGCTTGGCCCTTCCCCGCCCAGGCCCAGTTCGGGAAGGTCGTAGTTTACCGGGACGATATAATCCAGTTTGCTGACGTGGATGAAGGAATCCCCAAGGGTGCGAGGCATTTGCTCGTTGACCTCGGCGATGATGATCTTGGCCGACTCTGCCGGGCTTTTGCTCAGGCCCACTTCGATGCCAAAACTGCAAAAGCCGTGTTCGTCCGGGGGGGAAAGGTGCACCAGGGCCACATCGACGGGCAGGTGCCCTTCTTTGAAGAGCAGGGTAAACTCTGAGAGCAGTACCGGCGTGAAGTCCGCCCGCCCAGCCTGAACGGCGGTACGGTTGTTGGGGCTGATGAACATGGTGTTCACCCGCAAGTGCCCTTCCATCTCAGGTTTCACATAGTCAGCTGAACCGATGGTCAGCGCCTGGCAGATTTCCACATCTTCCAGGTTAGGAGCATAATCGACAAGGGCTGCCAGAACAGTTGAAGGCACGGAGCAGTTACCAGTCAGGAAGATGCGATTCCTAGATTGGATCGCTTTGACGGCTTCATCAGCGGTTACGACTTTGCTTTTATATTGTTCGACCCAGCTCATAACGCTATTGCCTCCCTTCCAGCGAGTCTCGCAGCGTCGATTGCAGGATCTCACCTTGGTGGGTGTATAGGCCGCGTTTCAAACTGGGGCTTACCTCCAGGGCTTTCTCTAATCCAATCTCGGCGATCATCTGCACATAAGGCCAGGAAGCGTTGTTCAAAGCGTGGGTTGCGGTTCGCCCTAAGACGCCGGTCATGTTGGGAACACAATAGTGGATGATTTCTTCTTCTATATAAGTAGGGTTGCTGTGGGTGGTTGGCCGGCTGGTCTCGATACAGCCGCCCTGGTCGATAGAGAGATCGATGATCACCGAGCGAGGCCGCATCGATTTGACCATCTCCCGGTTGATGAGCACAGGCGTGCGAGCTCCGGGGATCAGCACCGCGCCGACTAAGACATCTGCAAACCGACAGACTCTTTCCAAGTTGAAGGGGTGCGAAACCATGGTGACTACTCGCCCCTGGAATCGTTGGTCCAACTCGCGCAGCCTTTCGAGATCGCGGTCGAGGATGTAGACAGCCGCACCCAGGCCGAGGAAATTGCGCGCTGCTGCACTTCCGGCAGTACCACCGCCCAGGATGACGACCTCCGCGGGGGGGACGCCTGGTGTACCGCTGAGCAGGATTCCTTTGCCCCCGAAGTTGTTCTGAGACAATGTGGCTGCCACCTGGGGGACCATCCGCCCCCCGGCCTGACTCACGGGAGTCATCACCGGGAGACAACCGTCATCGTCTTGAATGATTTCTAACCCTAAAGCGGTGATCTTCTTCTCCAGCAGTGCCTCGATTTTGCTCGATTGCCCCGCGGCCAGATGCAGAAATCCCGCCACGGTTTGATCCTCGCGCATCCAATCGAATTCGACCTGGGTTGGTCGGGCCACTTTGACGAGCAGATCCGCCCGCCCGTAGATTTCTTCGCCGCTGTAGACGATTTGCCCCCCGGCTTGTTGGTAGTCATAATCGCTGAATCCGCTCCCTAAACCGGCTTCGTGCTCAACATAGCAGGTATGTCCATCATCGGTGAGCAAACGAATGGCCGCGGGAGTCAGACCGACGCGATATTCAGAATCCCGGCGCTCTTTTGGAATGCAGATATTCATCAGTTACCTCGTGTGTAAGTTGGGTCGCTTGGCAATCTGGTGCGCTTTTTAACTACCCGACGGTCCAATTAACTTTACCAGAATCGCCTTCTGTGCATGAAGGCGATTATGCGCTTGAGGGAACAGCCTGGAGTGGGGGCCGTCGGCGACCTCATTGGTGATCTCTTCACCCCGGTGAGCGGGTAGACAGTGCATCACAATCACGTTATCTTCGGCACCGGCTACCAGCGCTTCATTCACCTGATAAGGTGGGAAAGCCTGTTGGCGTTTCTTAGTTTCTTCTTCCTGCCCCATGCTGGTCCAGGTGTCGGTGTAGATTACGTGCGCGTTTTTGACGGCCTCACGAGCGTCGTTCAGCAGTGTGATCGTGCTTCCGCTCTCAGTTGCGAGTTGTTTCCCCAACTCAATGGCACTTGCAGGCATGTCGTAGCCTACAGGGTTGCCTATGGTGAAGTTGGCACCTAATTTTGCGCAGACGTGCATCAACGACACTGCCACATTGTTGCCATCGCCTACATAGCTTACGTTTAGCCCTTTCATCTTGCCAAATTCTTCATAAATTGTCAGGGCATCGGCCATGGCCTGGCAGGGGTGATTGTAGTCACTCAAACCGTTGATGACGGGGATGCTGGCCCATTTGGCAAGCTCTTCGACATGGGCGTGATCGAAAACGCGCGCCATGATCGCGTCTACATACCCTGATACAACGCGGGCTACATCTGCGATGGATTCACGCTTGCCCAACCCTATCTCTGCTGGCGACAGATAGAGGGCGTCACCACCGAAATGGCGCATGGCCATATCGAAAGAGACGCGTGTGCGCAGGCTGGGTTTCTGGAAGATCATTGCCAACACTTTGTCCTTGAAGATCGGTTTGTTGCCCCCACTTTTCCACTCCTCTTTGAGTTGGACGGCTGAATCGAGCAATGCTTGCAGAGTTTCGGGTGAATAATCAGCAACGGTTAGAAAATCTTTCATTTTTCGGGCCTCCAGGGGAAGAGAAGATAGCGTCGTTTTGGGAAGTATATCACGATTGAGAATTTCCCTTGCATTCTTGCGTGGTGGGATGACCTGAGCGGTTGAATGTTGCCAATTGATAGGATAATTGTTTCAGATTCTAGCTACATTTAAATAAAATATAGCTTATAATATCCCGCTAGAATGTCAACTTACGATAAGCATATCAAGCAGAGATTGGTTATCATACCTGGGGTTCGTGGAAATATATCGACTTATCTTGGGGTGATGATAAACTCTATTGCTCGTTCCCGGGCCCTCAACTCTGAAATTCACTGTACCTAGGAGGCTTTAGTATGGGCACAAAGATTCTCGTAGTAGATGATGACGAAATCACCCGAAAGTCGTTGTCGGAAATATTGCGTACCGAGAATTATGATGTACTTACGGCAGGGGACGGACAGGCAGCAATCGATACATTAGCTGAGGGTGATATTGATTTAATGTTATTAGATATTCGTATGCCTGATATCGATGGTATCCAGGTATTGAAGAAAGCTGGGGATGTCTCGCCGGATACCCAGGTCATTATGCTGACGGGCCATGGTTCAATGGAGACCGCCATTGAAGCTTTTCGTCATGAGGCCCATGATTTCCTTCAAAAACCTCCCAGCAGGCAGGAAGTGCTCAGCAGTGTGGCGAGTGGTCTTGCGCAGCGTGATGAAAGCAAGCGCAAGCGGATGTTGTTGGGGCAAATTGAGGATTCGGTAATACAGCTGAAAGACGTGGAAGGGATCACTGCGCCGCCAAAACCCAAGCGTCAAGTTGTTCCGTTGCCTGAAGGAGTCAGTCTTGATCTCGCCAGACGAGAAATTTGGCGTGGTCCAACCAGGGAACGCCTGACCCCCACCGAGGGCAAGCTGCTGGAAATCTTCGTCACCAATTGGGGCCGGGTATTGTCTCATGGTGATCTGGTGTTTTTGGTGCAGGGATATGAAGTCCCTGAATGGGAGGCGCCAGAGGTTCTGCGGCCGCTGATAAGCCGTTTACGGCGCAAATTGTCGTCATTCCCCAGAGGCGAGAAGTGGATTTCAAGCGTGAGGGGGATTGGTTATGTGTTTGACGCCGAGGTTCCTGAGTGATTGTGGGATGACCCCACGTTCACTCGTATGGATTCCACGGGAGATCACTGGAAATAGAGGGGTGACTTAACCAACTCAGCCAGCCGCCCGGCGATTTCTTTTTAGGAGGGGGTTTTTCCGCGCCAATCAGAACCAGGCTCAGACAGAGCAGCAGGGTTCCCAGCCACTGCCACGCGCTCATTGTTTCCCCCAGCCAAACTTGTGCCATCACGATAGTAATCAATACTTCGCCCAGCCCTAAAATGGCGGTTTGCATGCCGCCGATGTGTTTCACTCCCAGGAAGAGTGTCAAACGTGATAAGAATGTCACCAGGGTCAAGCCCATGATTGGCCACCAAACATCAAAATTGGGCGGAACGACGTTGATTGGGGCGAAGAATAACACGGGAGCGACAACTGCGCTCATTGCCAACAAAGTGTAGACAGTGACCGTCGGTGCTGGCATGTCAAAGAGCACTCTTTGATTGATGGGCAGGTGCAGGGCGTAGAGGGCTGCACCAATTAGCATTTGTATCACCCCAATTGGGTCGATGGCTGTCTGACCAGCTTGAGTCAGTAAGTAAACTGCGGGGATTGTCAACCCTAGGCGCAGTATTGTCAGGCGGCTGGGGGGATGTTTATCGAGAAATAGCCAAAAGGCCACAAAGAGCGGGTAGAGCGAGTATAAGAGTTGACCAACCCCGGCATCGATCCTCCCTAATGCGCTGTAGTAAAACAGTGAGCCGAGACCGTTTATCCACCCGGCTAGAAGACACCCTAACAGGCCAGCAGGATAAATGTACAGGTATTGCCGTTTAAAAATGGCGATGATCAGCAGTAATAAAAGAGCCGCCAGAAGGGTGCGAATGGCGACTACGGTTAAAGGAGCGGCTCCTAAAAGGATTGCGCGCCTCCCCAAAACAGGGGCCATTCCTAAGAAAACTGCTGATGACAGGGCTGCTACGATTCCCTTAGTGCGTAGATTTGCCATCAATGGCTCAATTTGATCCGTTTTGCAGTAATGAGTCGCTTTCCTTTACCGATTCATCATCGGGGATTTCCCCATCTTGCGCAACAGGGAGTGTGAAAGAGAATGTGCTCCCTGCCCCCGGTTTACTGTCGATACCGATTTGACCGTCATGCAGGTTGACCAGCAGGCGTGTGATCGAAAGACCCAAACCAGTCCCGCCGGTCTTGCGAGTGGCCGACCCATCGACCTGGGTAAAAGGCTCGAAGAGATTCTGTTGATCCTCGAGGGCAATGCCAATCCCTGTGTCTGTCACGGCAATTTGGATTTCAGGGCGTCCGCTTGCGCCAGTCTGTTTTTGGGCTGTTATGGTGATGTGGCCCTCATCGGTGAACTTGGCTGCGTTGGAGAGCAAGTTGAGTAGGATTTGCCGAACGCGGGTTGGGTCTGCGTGGATGACAGGCAGCTCCTTGGGAATGTCAGTGCGTAATTCTACGGGTTTTTCTTTTATCAACCCTCGGGCGGTTGACATTACGCTCTCGATAATTTGGGTTAAGTCAACATCTTCGAAAGCCAATTCCATCTTGCCAGCTTCGATCTTGGAGAGATCCAGGATATCGTTGATCATGTTCAACAAGTGTTGCCCGGCAGTATAGATCGCTGAAAGGTCCTGCGTCTGCTGTTCTGTGACTGGGCCATCGATCCCTTTCATGATCACTCGCGAAAAGCCGATGATGGAGTTGAGCGGTGTGCGCAGCTCATGGGACATGTTAGCCAGGAATTGTGACTTCAGTTTATCCAACTCGCGCAGTTGTTCGGTGATCTCTATCTGTTCTTCGTAGAGGCGAGCGTTATCAAGCGCTACTGCGGCCTGGTTGGCAAGGGTCATAGCCAGATTCAACTCTGATTGTGTGTAATGTATTTCTTCAGCCTCGCTCTCCAGTTCTACGATGCCAATTGCATGACCTTTCACTGCCAATGGCAGGATGACGAGCGTGGTGGTTTCGGTTTCTTTCATATAGGCCAATTCAGCGGGGTCAGCATTGGAATCGCTGGCATGAACTACTGTGGGTTGCAGTGTTTTGATCACTCGGGCAGTAGCTGGGTAATTATTTAGTGTATATTCTGTTCCAATATGTTCGTCACTAATCACTATTTCGCTTTCGTATGCATGTAGATCGATCACCGTTTCCAGGGTGTTTTCCTCAGGATTGAATATGGAGATCGAACACTCTGGAAAGGAAAGGACATCAAGAAAATTTCTGGCGATTACATTTGCCAGTTCAATAATTCCCAGTGGCGCGGCAGTAAGTTCCTGGCTGATATCGAAGAGCATGGACATCTCCTCGGCCACCTCTTGAACCCGTTCATAAGAGCGGGCATTGAGGATCGCTACCGCGGCCTGATTGGCTAATGTTTCCATCAGAGCAAGTTCGGACTCGGAGAAATTGGCAGCAGGATGATTGCGGCTGACTGAGACCGTGCCTAATACTCCTTCGGGACCTACAATGGGGATGGTGGCATTGGCAGCGACGCCTGCTACCTTGAAAGCGTCCTGAGCGTGCTTTTGAAGCCTCTCGTCATCTCCAGATACAGCCAAAGGCTTCTGTGTATCGATGACCTGTTGTGTTAGAGGGTAATCTGCTAGTGAGATGACCTTGCCCATTAACGGGGAGCTTTCTCCTGGGGGATATATACCCACACGGGTAAGCCGCGTACCGTCGATGGAGAATATGCTGACAGCGTCAGCGCTTACGGCCAAGGCCATATGTGCCAAAAGTGTGTTGATTACACCATCGAGGGTCAGTGCTGCGCTGAGGTCCGCAGTGGTCTCCTGGATCGTGGAGATATCCGCCAACTGTTTTTGTGTCTGGGCGAATAATTGGGCGTTTTGGAGAGCAATGGCGGACTGTTGGGCGACCAAAATTAGCAGATCCTGGTGATGGGTATTGAACATTCTGGGTTTGGTGGCGCTTTGTGCGGCGATCACACCCAACACTTTGCCACCAATCAGCAGGGGGACGCCCAGCCAGGATTTGGTCGGTTCCCCGACAATAATTTCCTCGAGACCCAGGTCTTTGATTGCCTCCTCGATATTTTCATCAATGAGCAGCGGTTCCCTGCTATCGATTACGTGCTGGGTGAGCCCGCGACGTTTATGCATGGTAGGGATTTGACTGAATTCATTATTCTCGATAACCAAGGGGAAGGAGATCATTTCCTCATCGGCGTCGTATAGGGCGATGAAGAAATAAGTGGTATCCATTAACTGCGAAGTGTATTGATGAATTGTTTGGATGATTTCGTCGATATCTAACTGCCGGCTGAGCGCCAGGCTCATTTCATTGAGAATTGATAGTTCAGCGGCGTTCTGCTGGATTTGATCGAACAGGTAAGCATTTTGTAGCGCATTGGCTACTTGGTCGGACATCGTTTGAAAAACGGATATTGCTTGTTCGGAGAATGCCTCGGGTTCAACGCTTTGAATGGTCATCGCGCCGATCACCTTGCCGCGACTTATCAATGGCAAAGCTATCTCGGATTGGGTGTCCGGCAGGTGTGGGTTAGCGTAACGTTGAAATTCCTCTGGTATTGTTTGAGAAATGCGTGCTTGGGAAGAGACGATACACTGGCCGATCATGGATTCTTCCCCGATTTCAAGTTTGTGGCCCTGTTCCACCTGGATTCGACCAGCTTCCCCGCTGCCAGCACGCAGTACGGCCCAGCGTCCAGTTTCACCTGTAAGAGAACCATCTTCGTCGATGATGAAGATACCGGCATAATACAAATCAAAGCGATCTCGGATCAGATTTACCGCCTGCAGGAGCAGTGGATTGGGTTCCAGAATGCTGCTGGCGGCTCGAGAGATTTCGGCGGCAGTTTGGAGCTGGGTGCTCCGAGTTCGAATTTGCTCGAACAGGCGGGCGTTGCGGATTGCAATGGCGACCTGTGATGCCAGGGTACCCAGCAAGCGAATATCATCATCCCCGAAACGGTGCTCATGTTCCAAATCCTGGACGGCAATTGCACCAATACATTGATTTGCGACCATGAGCGGCACCCCCAGCCAGGATTTTGGAAATCCGCTCTCAGTGACCACGGCTCCCAAGGCTTGGCTGCGGTTGGCGGTGTCTTCCACCAGCATCAGGGGTTGCTGGGTGCGTATGACGATCGAAGATAAGCCCTGGCCAAATGGGAATGGGTCTATGGAGTTGACCTCACCCTCTTCAACCAAATATGGCACCTCGATCATGTTTTTTTCGGCATGGTATGCAGCAATTAGAAAAACGACGTCTCCCATTACGCGAGTGATCTGGCGATAGATGACATCATAAAGAGAGTTGAGGTCGATTTCTGTCGATATGGTTTGCCCGACTTTGCTTATTGTTTCTAGCTCAACCAGGCGTTGCTGGATTCTTTCCAGAGCGTCCACTTTTTCCAGGGCTGTTCTGGTGATTTCTGCCAAGCTGATATACGGTTCTAGTGCAATGCGGGTGAGCCTGGTGATATCGACAGCTCCCAGAACGAGCAAGGCTTCTAGCTGTTTGTTGGGCATGATCGGCAGAAAAGCAAAGCTTTGACATCCAAGTTTGCGCGGCACATCCAATAGTTTGCTTGGGAAGTTCTCGGTGGGATCGCTTTCGGTCCCTATCACGAGTGCTGTATTCTCGAAGATTTCTGCCATTTCATGGGCCGATATGGGGATAGTGGACGCCGTTTGGGGTATATCTACTCCCCGGACTGGGTCTGCCATTGACAGACTAATTAGACTGTCTTCCTCTACCTGGAAGAGCGCGGAGATGAACGGAGTTTGTCCCAGCGTGGCT
Source organism: Anaerolineales bacterium (assembly GCA_028278545.1). Lineage (GTDB taxonomy): Bacteria > Chloroflexota > Anaerolineae > Anaerolineales > UBA11858 > NIOZ-UU35. The sequence continues at coordinate 253,655 of JANQED010000132.1, read as the reverse complement.
ACCAGTGCTTGTAAAACATCTATGCTTGTTTCGGCTTCGGCAATGGTATGGCTGGCCTGGTATAGCGCTGAAGTTGCCCGCAGGTCAACTCGGGCAAACTCCAGCAAGTGGAAGTTTTGGAGCACCGTGGCAATTTGATTGGCCAGTGTTTGTAATGTGGCTATGCTGTCGGCCTCGAATGCGTTTACCCGATGGCTCTGTACGTCTAGAACACCGATGACATTGTCGCCCACGCTGAGGGGAATGACGACCTCAGAACGGGTATCCGGTAAATCAGACACTGGAAGATAGTAAGGATCTTCGGAAACATCTGCTGCGACATAAAATTGATTGGTTGCGGATACCTGACCGATAATAGACCCTTCACCCACTGGCAATCTCTGAGATCCTAGCTGCATTTGCCCCCCCTCAATCACGGAGAAAGCATCTTTTAACACGGCGTTCTCTTTGGCCTCATCTAACAGATAGATAGCGGCGTAATAATAACCGAACCGCTCGACAATAAGTCTGATTGCCTGTTGCAGCAAGGTGTCAAGATCTGTTGCAGAGGTGGCGATTTGAGTAATTTCTGAGGTTGTGCGTACCTGTTGGGTGCGGGTGATGATCTGTGTTTCCAATGTGCGGTAGAGTGTGCTGAGCTCATCGGCCATTTGGTTGAAGGAATATGCTAGAAGGCCGATTTCATCATCGCTATTTACCAGGGCACGTTTTTGCCAGTCACCTTCTGAAAAGTGTTCGGCTGAAGCCACTACTTCCAAGATGGGTCGAACGATCCTGCGTGTACCAACCCAGGTCAGCAAGCCAGAAATCAGGATGGTGAACGCCAACAAAACGCCGAAGTAGGGCAAGTTTTGGAGTTGTTGGATGATGTTTGTGGTCGGGATTTCGATCACCAAGTCGGCTTTTAGCTCTGGGATTGGCATATAAGCCGCCATGACTTCTTGGCCGTCGAAAGACGTGAATTCGACCACATTGCTGCTCGTGTCATATTGCTTAGAAGCAAAAAGTTGTGTTTGTTCAGCGCTGGGTTGAAAAACTGGGCCATCGGTATCTTCTTTTATGTTGGAACCCATGCCTACGTACGAGCCATCTTCGGTGATGATGTAGTTTCTTATGCCGAGGAAACTAAAGTCGTTGAAGAGCGCTTCAAAATGAGAAAACCCTGTTAGCCCCCAGATGGTGACTAGGTGTTCTCCGTCTATTGTGTAGTATGGCCTAGCTGCTATGATAGCCAGAGAATGATAGATAGGTTCGGGTTTGTATACCGCCAGAAGTGCGTGTTCGGTGGAGAGCTGCTCAAAATAAGGTGTATCAATGAGCTGTGTACCTTCGTAGTGCTGGTTTGATGCAACTAATATCTTCCCATCCGACGAAATCACAAAAAATTGGTGGATAAGATCCTCGGTTGCGTTGATCTCTTCTAAGCTGGTCAGGATGAGTTCGCGCGCTGCATTAAATCGGGGATTCTCGCTATTGCTCAGTTGGTTGACTGTCTGGAATGCTTCAACGATTGTTGGGTCGAAGTAGAACTCGTTGACCCTCTCTTTTCTGGCCTCGATCCAAATATCGATTTCTGATCGTTGATGCTTCTCAATCGATACGAGAGTGTTTTCAATCTGGTTGACTAGGATTTGGCGCGAGCGCACATAAGCAATGCCACCCATGATCAACAGCGGCACCAGAGAAATTGGAATCAATACGGTAAGCATCTTACGCGCTAGTTTCCCGCGGAAATCTGGGGTTGATGCAGGAATAGCTTGTGACATGCCGGACTCCTCTATCGCTTGTAAGATGTGTCTAGCATTACAATTCTTTTGTCATTCCCACCTAGATGACTTGTAAACCGATTCCAATAAAGGGAGAGATACAGTGTGCTCAGAATTATTCGAACTCCCAAACGGGTTCGCCAGCCAGGATGCGGCGGATTTGATCAGGAAAGCGGTCTGGGTCGAGAGGTTTGCCGATGAATCCGTCGAAGTGTGCTTCTCTTGCCTTGTTCATCTCTTTAACGCTGGCTTCTGCTGTAACAGCTACCACGGGTATGTCCCGGAGGATGCTCGATGTTTTGATCTTTTTCAGCGCGCTGTACCCATCTTCGTATGGCAAGCGGATATCTAGCAGGATCAAATCGAGACGCGGGAGGGTGTCTGCATATTCGACGACCTCGTAGCCGGAGGTTTTCCACTCGCAGTGTATCCCCATATAACCCAACATCCTGGCGATGAGCACGAAGTTGGAGACATTGTCTTCCACTACCAAAACGGTCGTGTCTTTGGGGATATCTCTGGAATTTGCTGGTCTCTCTTGAGTCTCAGGAGCACTTTGGTTCACGTTCATGCCTCTCGAAAGTATTGAGCGATTTGCCTGGGGAGGGCCGCTACACCAACAGGTTTTTGGATATACTCATCATAGCTGGCGTCAAGGGTGTGCTCTCGATCTCCCTTTATAACGTTAGCTGTCATGGCGATGACAGGTACACGCTCTGGTAATGCCTTACTGATTGAATTCTACCATGAACGCTATGTCGTCTAGACAAGGCTGGCGGGTCGATCCCAAGTTATCTGGAGAGTCTTATTTGGCTCGATGAAGTTTAACACTATTGCGAAAAACTGCACAATCGGCCATTTTATCACTTCTAACTGAGTGCAATAGACATGCCAAAACCAGTGTTTCAATTGGCGGCAGGTAGTTTGCTGCCCAATCTAGGCCTTGACATAAGCTACCGAATGTGAAAATATGGCGACGGTGGCTCCCAGAAAGGTAGAAGCCATTTGATTTCGAGTTTCCGTCTAGAGTTGGTCAGTAAAACTTGCATCTGCCTAACAAATTTGCAATCTCGAATATGGCCTGGGTACTAGTGCATCGCTATTAGGTGGTATTATTATTTTGTGAAAACCCATAGTGGATATTCTTTTATGACATGGTAGCGGTTACATAAAAGGATGGGATAGATGATCAAAGATATGCAGGGATTATTATCTCAACTGGAACAAATTGACTCTCCAGAAGAAAAGATTGATCTTCTGATTGCCCTAAGCGGGGAGTTGCTGGACAAAGATCAAAAACGCGCCCAATCGGCAGATTCGTTACAAAGAACAGCCCTGGCTTTGGCACAAACGAATGACTTAGAAGAGACGCTGAACGAAATTTTGACTCAACTGGGGAAATTGGTGTTTTATGATGGCGTCTCAGTGATGTTGCTCTCTGGTGGTCGGTTGCAGGTTGTAGCAGGGCAGGGGTTGAGTTACAACCTCAAGGATATCGAGGCGGCTCAGCTTGAAGACTTATTCTATATCCGCGAAGTTATCGAGAAGGGTGTCCCTGTTGTCATTCCAGATACGAACGCCGATCCACATTGGCGAAGCGTTTCGGGGTCTGAAAAGGTCCTTAGTTGGTTGGGCGTGCCATTAGCGGTTGGCAAGCGCGTGATCGGCGTGCTAAACCTCGATAAGGAACAACCGGGGGCCTACACAACCGAGCACGCCGACCTGGCACTCGCGTTTGCCGCTCATGCAGCAGTTGCTATCGAACAGGCCCGCTTGTATGAAGATACGCAGTATAAAACGGATGAACTGATCCGGTCCAATGAGCTCATCATTGCTTTGAGTCAGGTTGCCGCGCGGCTACAGGCGGTCACGAAACTGGATGATGTCTTCAAAACCTTGGGAAATGAACTCAAGAAAATAGGAATCACCTGCGTAATTGGCCTTTCTACCCCTGATGATGACATCCTTATCAAATATACATCAATTGAGTCGAAGATATCATCGGTAACTGAGCGGTTATCCGGAGTTTCTCTACTAAATTTTCGTATGCCGTATGACCTGATGCCCGATGAACTCCGGCTTGGACGTGGGTTATTCTCGGATCCGGCTGAGATGACTCGCAGACTGCTTCCAAACGTTCCAAGAGCTGTCCTGAAGAAAGTCCTTGCCATGGTAGGAATTGCGCCCGGTATGCCGGTGGCATACATCCCGTTGAAGACACAAGAGGATCAGATCGGGTTGCTGGCCGTTTGGGGGCCGGATTTTCAAGAAACGGACTATTCAGCTCTGGAAGTCTTGGCAGCTCAAGCGGCGGCTGCCATTGTACAGGCGCGTTTATTCGATGAGATCAAAACCTCACAGGAGAAATTTTCCAAAGCTTTTATGTCCAGCCCTGACTCGGTGATCATCAGCACGCTCGACGATGGGCGTTATCTGGATGTCAATGAGAGTTTCCTGAGCACGACAGGATACAGCCGGGGGGAGATCATCGGTCGCACCTCCACAGAGTTCAGTATCTGGGCAGACCCCGCTGACAGAGATGAATTCGTGGGTCTGTTGCAGGAACAAGGGCAGGTGCGTAACTATGAAACGCGCTATCGAAAGAAGTCCGGGAAAGAGGGGACCGTGTTGATGTCTTCGGAGATCATCGAAATCGATGGGAAGCCAACCCTGTTGACGATCACCAAGGATATCACCGAGCGAAAAAGGGCAGCGAGAGATCTACAGGAAAGCAATCGGAGATATGATGCCCTCTTTAATTATTCTCCCGATGCTGTGTTTATACTAAGTTTGGACGGGGTACATCTGGACGCCAACCAGCGTGCTGCAGATATGCTGGGGTACGAATTGGATGAGTTGATCGGCAAGTCTGCGGAGGAGATTGTTGATCCCCGAGAATATCCTGACTCCACAGCCAAATTGGACGCTTTGCTTTCCGGACAAATACCACCTGCCTACGAACGTATATTTCGCAGGAAAGACGGCTTGCAAGTACCGGTGGAAATCAGCTTGACACTTGTGCGTGATGAACATAGCCAACCGCTCTATATCCAGAGCATTGTGCGCGACATCAGTGAGCGCAAAGAATTAGAATCCATGCGCCAGCGTTATGAGTTCATCGCCAACACGAACCAGGATATGATGACCCTGGTAAATCGAGATTATGTTTTCGAAGCCGCCAATGACGCCTATTGCCGGGCCCAAGGGCAACCTCGTGAGGGAATTGTTGGTCAAACGGTTGCAGACATTTGGGGTGAAGATGTTTTTGAAACCATAATTCGATCACGTTTTGACCGCTGCTTCAACGGTGAGGTGGTGCATGAAAAGGCCTGGCTTGAATACCCTACCCTGGGATTGCGCTGTGCGGAAATAACATATACGCCATTTCGGGATAAGAGCGGAGAGGTTGGCCACGCAGTAGTTGTGACAAAGGATATCACTGAGCAGGAACAAGCTCAGGCAGAGGTCATGAGTCTGGCGAAATTCCCTGATGAAAACACCAACCCGATATTGAGAGCGACGAATGATGGTGAGATCCTTTACGCCAACCCGGCTGGCTACCCATTATTGGAGAGTTGCGGCTGCGAAATAGGCGATTTGCTGCCTGAGAAAATGATGGAGCCCTTCTCGAATGCAAGTCAATCTGGCGAAACCATAGAGACGGAGATTGCAGTCGGGGAACAGACCATACTCTTCACCATTGCCCCGATCAAAGATGCTGGTTACGTGAATTTGTATGGACGGGACGTTACCGAACGTGTGCAGGCCGTTCGCCAGATCAACGCCGTCTTCGATACTGCTCCCGACGCGATCCTGGTGGTGGATGAAGACGGTCTAATCCAACGCGCCAATGCGCAATCTGAAAAGATCTTTGGTTACAAACGCGAAGAACTGCACGGTCTATCTGTAGATGTCCTGGTTCCCTCACAGCTGCGCCAAAAGCATGTTGCCCACCGGCGGAGCTTTCATGCTGATTCGCACACGCGCCCGATGGGGGGTGGCCTGGAACTCTCTGCCCAGCACAAAGACGGCGGGGAGTTCCCTGTGGAGATCAGCCTGAGCGCGTTGGAGGCCAGTGAAGGAAAGCTGGTGACTGCCATAGTGCGCGACATCAGCGACCAAAAACGCGCCCAGAAAGAAATAACTCGCGGCTATCAGGAACAAACCCTGCTAAATGAATTGTTGCAAATCGGCTCACAGGAGCTTCCCCTACAGGCGCAGTTAGAACAGGCTCTGGATGCCATATTAGAAATCCCCTGGCTGCCGCTGAAACCGGTTGGCAGCATTGCTCTTGCTGAAGAACAGACTCTGGTTTTGACGGCCCACCGCAACCTGCCCTCCGAGATGCACGCCTGCTGCGACCGGGTTCCCTTTGGGCAGTGCTTGTGCGGTCAGGCGGCTGCAAACCAGGAGATCATCTACGCCGATCATGTGGATGAACGCCATGTGACCTGTTATGACGATATGCCGGACCATGGGCACTTTACCATTCCCCTGGTTTCCGAGGGAAAAACCATCGCAGTGTTGATGCTCTTTCTCGCCGAGGGTCATCAACAGGACCAGCGCCAGATAGATTTTCTCAACGCGGTCGCCATTATCCTGGCTGGTATGATCACCCGCAGCCAGGTTTCGTCAGAACGCCGCAAGCTCTCCAGCGTAGTCGAGCAAACCGCAGACGCGGTAGTTATCACGGATAAGGACGGGATTGTGCAGTACGTCAACCCGGCCTTTGAAGAGATCACCGGGTACGCGCCCGACGAAGTTTTAGGGAAAAACCCGCGCCTGGTGCGCTCGACAGCACACGACCAAGCTTTCTATAAGCGGCTTTGGGATACCATTCTGGCTGGGGAAACCTTCCGGGGTACGCTGATCAATCGCAAGAAAAATGGCGAACTCTTCCATGTTGACCAGACCATCACCCCGCTGCTCAACTCCCAGGGTGAGATCATCAATTTTGTCTCGTCCTGGAAGGATATCACCGACCGGGTTCAAGCCGAGGCACAGATCCGTGAACACGACGAATTGATGGGCCGCCTGGCGAAGATCAGCGAGGAAATCAGCCGCTCTTTCACGCTAGAGGATGTGGCTGCCGCGATTGGAAAAGGCGCTCTGGCCCTCAGCGGCGCTGACCGGGCGGCGTTGTATTATCGCATATCCGCTGATGCGATCACTTGCCTTTGGTACCACAACCTTTCGGCGGGTTTTGTCGAGCAAATCGTCAGCCGTGCCGGGGAGTTGCCGGGCAGTCGACTGCGGGAGTCTTTCGAACCAATTTTGCTGCGTGATGTTCAGTCTCTATCAGAGGGTGAACTGTACAGGCGTCTTGCCGAGGAGGAGGGCATCCGTGCCAATGGTTTGTGGCCTCTGGTTTACGAAGGGCGCGTGGTTGCGGGAGTCAGTTGCGGTTTCGATGCCCCGCGCACCTGGTCGGAAGCCGAGCAGGAGGTCATGGCGGCTTTTGCCCAGCAGGCGGCTGTTGCCTTAGAAAACGCCCGTCTCTACGAAGAAGCCCGCCGACGCCTGCAGAATATGCAAGCCCTGCACGCCATTGACCTGGCCATATCGGGCAGTGTCGATCTAAACGTCACGCTCAATGTCTTGCTAGATCAGGTCACTTCCCGGCTGAACGTAGACGCAGTAGCCATCTTGCTTTTGGATCACTACACTCAGGTGCTGGAGTTCATCGCTCAGCGCGGCTTCCGTACCGATGCCCTGCGACATACCCGGTTGCGGATGGGCGAAGGACATGCCGGGAGAGCGGTCTTGGAGAACAGAATTGTCCATATCAAAGACCTAACCACTGGACGAACGGATTTCTTGCGTTCGCCTATGCTGAAAGACGAGAATTTTAGTTCCTACCTGGGTGTGCCGCTGACCGCCAAAGGGCAGATTCAAGGCGTGCTCGAGATCTTTCACCGTTCCTCTCTAGACCCCGACGAGGAGTGGATGGAACTGGTAAAAGCCATCTCCACCCAGGCGGCTATCGCCATCGACAATGCCAACCTTTTCAAGAATTTGCAGCGCTCCAATGTCGAGTTGACCCTGGCTTACGATACTACCCTGGAGGGCTGGGCGAAAGCGTTGGAACTGCGCGACGAAGAGACTGAGGGCCATACCCGCCGCGTGACAGCCATGACCGAGCGGCTGGCGCGGGAGATGGGCATCAGTGAGGAGGAGATGGTGCAGGTGCGCCGCGGCGCGCTGTTGCACGACATCGGCAAAATGGGCGTCCCCGACAGTGTGCTGCTCAAACCGGGCAAACTTACCGAAGAAGAGTGGGTAGTTATGCGCCAGCACCCGGTTCATGCCTATAACTTCCTCTCGGAGATTGAGTATCTGCGTCCGGCGTTGGATATCCCCTACTGCCACCACGAGAAATGGGATGGTTCAGGTTACCCGCGCGGCTTGAAGGGGGAGCAAATTCCGCTCCCGGCACGCATCTTTGCCGTTGTGGACGTCTGGGACGCGCTGACTTCCGACCGGCCTTACCGTGAAGCCTGGGAGAAAGAAAGAGTGCTGGAATATATCCGTGAGCAGTCGGGCACGCACTTCGATCCCGCTGTGGTAGAGGAGTTTTTGTCATTGTTCGGCGGAAATATGGATAAGGAAACCTGATGATGAAACTCAAAAAGATAGTCATTGCCTCGGTGGAGACGGAGAAGATGGTCCGCTTCTATAATGGAGTGTTTGCGTCGGGGCTTGAGCCGTTCGAGGCTTTTGGTACGGTGCTGTATCGGGGACAGTTGGCTGGGATCGAGTTGCTCTTATGCCCCAATGAGTTCCTTGGCATCAAAGCAGAGAAGAATCGCCAGCAGTTATCATTCGTGGTCGATGACCTGGAAGCTGTTTTAGAGAATGTGCAGCGATATGGCGGTGAAAAGGTGGGTGAGATTCAGCAAAACGCGGAGGGGGGAGTTTGTGGTGTAAAAGACCCTGATGGAAATACGATCGAATTTGTCGATCTGTCAAACTGAATCTCATAGAGACCGCGACCGGAAGTCGGGCATGACATCTTGGGGGGGAACCTCACCCACGGCATTGCAAAGATGAATTAGCCAATATGCCTCTGGTTCTATCTGGGAGATGATTGGCGTCATCCAGAAAAGTCATATCTAATGCCCATTTCGTTATTTTGGTACATAGAAAGCCACCTGTGTACGGGTCTCAGGTGGCTTTGGGTTACATATACCCCTGCATATGACGGTACTAGAGCGGGTGATGGGATTCGAACCCACGAATGGTAGCTTGGGAAGCTACTGCCTTACCACTTGGCGACACCCGCAAGGTGGTTGTATTATACCGAATGGCCCATAGGGGGGCAAGCCTGTTCCTCAGCCTCCGGATCGATAGCGCCATTTCTCTCCCAGGGTGGCGAAATCTTTCCCGCTCAAGAACAGAATCGGTTGTCGTTTTCGCGGGGTGATATTCCCATGAACGGCAAGGACATCGAGGACAAACAGCCCAAATTCTCTGGATAAGCCCTTCAGTTCTTGGTGTACGACCGTTTCGTAGGCGCTGTCCGCGCTGGCGACCATTTTTGTGTGCTTCAACTTTTCAGTTGGGATTAGCTCGAACCCCAGTTTCTCGGCTTTGTTTTCATAACGCCCGGTGATATTGCCGGCCCGAGCGACCCTCTCCCGCTCGCTCCAGGGCATGAAGTGCAGCACTGCCTCTTGATACTTCCTGATAAGATCGAAAGTGTAATTGCCCATTTGCATGCATATCAAGAAACGGAAAGGCTCTTTGGAGATCACGGTCCAATAGCCCATGGGCATCATGTTGTCGGCGACCGTCACTAAGGTGACATGCTGGGGAAAGAATTTGGTGTCGAAAAGGTCTGTCGCCGAGGGAGGTGTTGATGAAGTCATGGTGATGTATTTTGTGGCTCCTCAAACAGGCGTTCGAAGCCCGGGTAGGGGATCAGCGGGATGAGTTCGAAGCGGATCAACTTCTCTCTGACCAGGGGCAGGGTCGAGAGCACCTTATCAGCTTCCTGGACATTCTCACATTCCAGGACTAACACCGCACAGGTTTGATCGGCTCTAAAATAGATTTCTCGGATGATCCCGCTTTGGTAGAGTTCCCAAACTCGGCGTGTTTCGGCTTTTAGATGAGGTCCGAAGTCCTCGGCCGTCAGTTTGGGGTTTTCGTGTTCAAGGGCTAGTATTTTCATTGGTCAAATTTAGATTGAGTCTGCTTCTCTTGTACGCTTTGGGTGACCAGCTTGTTCCACTCGTCGATGTTGAGCGTCTCTGCCCGGCGCTGGGGGTCGATACCAGCGTTTTCCAAAACTTGAATGGCTTTTTCCTTGGGCCAGTGCATCCCCGCGGATAGGGAGTTGCCCAAGGTCTTGCGCTTCTGGCTGAAACCGGCTTTGGCGAGGTCGAAGAAAGCTGGTATCCGCGATGGGGGGATAAGTGGGTCGGGGAACAGATCGATGCGCACTACAGCGGAGTCGACTTTTGGGGTGGGATAGAAAGCCCCTGCCGGAATCTTGGTGACAATGCGGGGCTCCCCATAGACTTGCACGCTCAGAGCCAACAGGCTCAGTTTGCCCGACCTGGCGCAGATGCGTTCAGCCACTTCGCGTTGTACCGTCAGCACCAGGCGACGGGGTTTTTGCTCAGCTTCAAGCAGATGCCGGATGATCGCCGAGGTGATGTAGAAAGGGATATTGGCGACGACAAGGTAGCTGACAATTGGAGGTTGGAAGTCGGAGGTTAATTGGTCGGGGTTGATGTCCAGGATGTCGCCTTGGATGATTTTCACGTTATCGAAGGGCGCTAAGACCTCAGTTAAGGGCGGGATCAGGTTACCGTCTAACTCGATGGCTGTCACCTGTCCCGCCGCGGTTGCCAGATAACGCGTCAAACTGCCCAGGCCAGCACCAATCTCCAAAACCGCCTCACCAGCCGAAATTTCCGCCGCGTCCACCACCCGCCGTAAGGCGGGGTCATCCACCAAAAAATTCTGTCCCAGGCTTTTATTGGGGCGGAGTCCATAGTCGCGCAGCAGCGCAGGGATGTTGAGGGGAGGCAGGCTTCTCATCGGAATTGATAACCGGGGTAACGAAAATGATTATATCACCCGCTAAGGGTTATAATCTCCTTTTGGAGATTTCCATGAGGCGACGCCGAGACGATGACAAGAGAACCAATAAACGCTGTTCCTGACCCCATGTGCGGCCAGGAGCCGAATACCTGGGCCAACCGCACCGTCAGGGTTCGTTTTGGAGATACGGCGAGACGGGTTGTGGAGGAAAATGACTTTTCGCCAAGGATTGTCGCCCGCTTGGAGGCGTTGATCGCCGATATTCCCCACACGCCTGTTCGTCCTTTGGACGACCCCCAGGCCCCCGATCCGGACGACTGGAATGCCTATCTTGAACCATACCTGGGGATGGATTGGTTGGAATCACCCTGGTTTTTCAGCGAGCATTATTTTTACAGGCGCATCTTAGAAGCCACAGGCTACTTCCAGGAGGGATCAGGGGCAGGATGGGACCCTTTTCAGGTCTCCAAGCAGCGTGGCCTGGAGCTTGGTCAGGAGGCTATTTTGGATTGGGCTTCTCTGTTGGCTGACTGGCAGTCTGCGGGCCAACCGGCCCGGCAAACCCTGTTATCTCTGCTCCACATGGATTTATGGGGCAATCAGGCCGACTACAGCCTTTGGCCTGCCGATGCCGAGGGCAAGCCCGATCACGCCGATTCATCCCTGGCGGACGACTATTTGTTGATAGATGCGGGGTCTGAGGTCGTTGATTGCTTGTTGGCGCTGGATGGGAAGAGTGCCCGCCTGGATTTCATGATCGACAATGCCGGCTTAGAGCTGATGAGTGACTTGGTTTTTGCTGAGTACCTGCTGTCTGCCGAGATGGTGCAGGAAATACACTTTCATCTCAAAGCGCATCCCACTTTTGTGTCCGACGCGCTGCCCGGGGATGTAGAAGCGACTGTAGCCTACTTCGAGTCAATTGACGCAGCATCGGTTCGCGAGCTTGGGAGGCGCCTGCGTACCCACATGCAGAGCAAGCGCCTGTTACTTTGCAGCGATTTCTTCTGGAATTCCCCTCTTGAAGGCTGGAAGATGCCCGAAAATTTGGCGGAGCGGTTATCGGGATCGAATTTGGTGATCAGCAAGGGGGATGCCAACTACAGGCGTTTGTTGGGTGATCGGCATTGGCCTTTCACCACACCCTTCGCCGATATCGTCTCCTATTTCCCCGTGCCGCTTGTCGCGCTGCGCACCCTCAAATCCGAGTTGATTTGTGGTTTAGCGCCTGGGCAGGCCGAAGCGGTCGCTGCAGAAGACCCTGAATGGATGGTGAACGGTCGCTGGGGAATGATCCAATTCCATAATGCGAATGGGTAGATCGGTTTTGCATGGGGGAAGGAGTTGTGGTTTTTTTCTGAGAGATTCATTCCAGAATCCACATAATATTGGCTGGGATGGGCGTTAGAAAATAGACTGTCACGTTCTGGTGCCAGCTAACCCAATCATCATCGCTGTACCCCAGGTCGATCCAATGACTGCCGGAGACACCCGCGCCGATATCCTCGATGGTGGCGAACCCATATCCTGGGATATACACCTGTTGGCCGCGCATCATGTTGTACCAGGAGCGAATGACCCCGATCATCCCTTTTTGAAGCTGCTTCCCGCTGGCCGTGGTTGAATTGCAGTAATCGGGGAGGCCCAGGCGGCATGGGGAGTAGGATGTGGCATAGGCCTCTACCTTGCGCCAATACTCGATCGTCGCCCCACCGACGTTTTCCGTTCGCACGATGATGTTTGTGCCGTAACCGATGATCCGCGGTTGGGGTTCGCGGGCTACCCATTCATCTTCAACCTGCCTGTCCACCTCCTGCCAGCCCTCAGCATCTGGCCGTGATTCGTAGATCACCCGCACGCGCTGCGCCGTCAGGCCGTACGCACCCGCCTGTACGACCTGCGTATTGTCGATTTCCACCTCGGGCAGCGCTTGCTGAGTGACGCCAAAAGGCAGGGGGACTTGCTCCAAAAGCACTTCCTCTCTCACGCGTATAATCTGGATTTCCCCATTTTCAGGCAGCTTCTCTTGGTCGGGGGGCAGGCTGTAGTCGGACCCCTGTAAAGCAAAGCCCGTATCTGCCAGGGCTGCCCCGACCGTCGGCCCAATGGAGCGCGTTTGAATGGATTGGCCCTGCGAGCGGATGGTCAGTGTTTGAGAGCGCCTCAAAGAAGCCTGGATTGCTTCCCCCTCAAGGGGTGTATCGGGCGGGAGACTGAGTTGGTCGCTGTGATACAGCGTGATGCCCTGTTCCCAAAGCGCGCCCCCAAGGGTGCTGGCCGTCGATACGAAGTTGTACTCCTGTGTCCCGTCATTCAAGGCAATCTGTGTGGCCCTGCGCACTTGCAAGCTGTGGGCCTTCGCGGGCGGCAGTGCCTGATCCAGAGAGACGGGCACGCCATCGGCCATAATTTGATCATCGGGGCTGAGGCCCACCCCGGCCTCGGCCAGGAGGATCACGGGGGTGCGCTCCGGGGTCAGCAGCGTAAAAACCTCTCCGTCCGCATGGATTTGAATTTGTGCGGCGCGTTGGATCGAGACCTGCTGTCCTCTTCTAAGCCAATTGGCGGGTGGGGGGGTGATCAAGTCTGCCTCGCTCAAGGGAATCTTCGCGACGCGCAACAGCCCCTTCACGGTGAGGCCGTTGGTTTGATAGGTTGTTTCTATCCCGTCGATGTCCACCGTGATCTGCTTGCGCGTCACCCCGATTACCGCGATCACCGCCAGGATAACGCAGACCCCTACCACCACGATCGTGCGCCAACGCTTATGGGTCTTCATAAAAAGCGATTCTATCAGATTAAAACGAAAACCCCTGGACAGGCGCTCCGGCGGCACCCAGAAGGTCCTCCTTAGTGCTGCTTCCTTTCGGACCTGACACGGTTCAGAGGTTTCCGCCGCGCCGGACCCATCCAAGGGCGGGGCTAGGTTACCTCAGGGGAATAGGATTGTCAACTATTTTCGGGGGCGTACCAATACACCGACCATGATAATGATTAAGATCACGACGGCACCAGCGATCAATCCAGGGAAATGTGTCTTCGGGACCACAACGTCATCAGGGTATAAAGGTCTCGGGGTTGGCGTGGGGGTCATGTCGGCTGTTTGGGTATCGGGGCTAGCCAGCGCGAACCCCGACAAGAGCAGCCCTATCCCCAACGCCAGCAATGGGATGAACCAGAGATAGTGGTTTGGTTTCACAAGTTTTATCTCCTTGGATTTATCGGCCATCGGCTTTATTAAACCACATTTGGGTTAGAGGGGATCAAATTCCGCTGTTTCCCCTGCTGCAAAACCCTGCGGGAGGTTTTCAGATGATGTGGTATCATGGGGCGAATTTTCAAGACCTCACCGATAGAACTGGAACGGAGAACACCAAGATGGATATCCTTCATAGCCGTTTGGCGAATACCCTTTTATTGTATGCGTTGCTCATGGCCCTGTGGGGTTTTTGGCGTTTCTTCCGCAGGCAGGGTCTCGATAGCAGCTACTGGGGCGCAGTCGTGATCGCCGAAGTGCTGATCCTGATCCAGGGCGCTTTAGGCGTTTTCATGCGCATAAACGGCACGATCCCTGCCCGGGGTTGGGTTCACATGTTGTACGGGATTGTCGCCGCCATTGCCCTGCCCGCCGTGTACATGTATACCAGAGGGCGCGATGAACGCCGCGATACCCTCATCTACGCTTCGGTGTTCTTGTTCCTGATCGGCATTTCTCTCCGGGCGATGGTCACTGGGGGCGGGTAAGCGTCTGGTGGCTGTATTACTAATAAACGATGGTATGAAAGGATGACGAAGTGAAAATATTGACCGATTGTGCAGCTGATCTCCCCTGGGAAGAAGCGGATGATCTAGATATTACAGTGGCACCTCTTTATATTCAATTCCCTGATGGGGAGACCAATTCGGCAGACCTTAGCCCGGATGAGTTCTATGACCGGCTGCAGAAAATGTCCCCGGATATCCCCACCACAGCCCAGCCGGCGCCGGGTGTATTCGAGAATCTTTACCGCAAGTTGGCTGAAGCTGGAGAGGAAATCTTGTCGATACACATATCCTCAGGCCTGAGCGGCACGCTCCAGTCGGCGCGCTTGGGGGCACAGCAGGTCACCGAATCGGTGGTCACGGTATTCGACAGCATGACCCTCTCTGGGGCGCAGCGCTTCCAGGTTCTGGCCGCTGCCTTGGCAAACAAGGCTGGCTGGGCAAAGGAGGCCATCATCGAGCGTTTGGAACATGTTCGCGAGAACACGGAAGTGATCTACACCCTGGACACCCTGGAGTATCTGGCGCATGGTGGCCGTATTGGCCGGGTGCAGGCTCTGGCGAGCTCATTGTTGAATATCAAGCCCGTCATTCGCGTGGACCGCCAGGACGGCAAGTACAGCACCGTCAATAAAGGGCGCACTTTGAAGAAGACCATGACCATGATGGTCGATCACCTGGCCGAGATGTACGAGGATGATTCCCCTTTGTGGGTGTCTGTGATGCATGGGCAGATGGCCGAAAAGGCCGTCGAGTTCACCGAGATGCTCAAAGAACGCCTGGATATCGCCAAGCTGGAAACGTTACGCATCTCGCCGGTCTTAGGCGTGCATACCGGCCCTGGGATTGTGGGTGCCACAGTAGTCCCCATGCGCCTGATGGCTGAGTTCGCATAATTCGACCTGAGAGTGCCGCTCAAGAGCGCATCTCAGGATCGTTAGACTGCTTTGGGAAGGGTATTGATGTCATACGCCAAACGCATCGATCATTTGAAGCCAGAGGGGGCTTATCAAGTCCTGGCGCGCGCCCAGGCCCTGGAAGCGGAGGGGCGTGAGATCATCCATTTGGAGATCGGTCAGCCGGATTTCGAGACCTACGCGCATATCCGGCAGGCTGGCGTAGCTGCCCTTGAGCAGGGGATGACCCGTTATACCCCCCCGGCGGGGATGCCCGCGCTGAAGGCCGTGATTGCCGAGAGCGCAGGTCGCCGTCTCAATGTGGAGATCGACCCCGAACAGGTGGTCGTCAGCCCTGGGGCCAAACCCAATCTCTTTTTCCCTACCCTAGCCCTGGTTGAGCCGGGCGATGAAGTGATCTACCCCAATCCCGGCTTCCCGACCTATGAAGCCATGATCGGCGTTGCCGGAGGGGTGCCGGTGCCAGTCTCCCTGCGGGAGGAAAACAGCTTTTCATTTGATTTGGGAGTCTTTGATGAGTTAATCAATCCAAAGACAAAGCTGATCATCCTCAACTCGCCCAGCAACCCGACCGGTGGGGTCATACCTGCCGCCGATTTGGAGCACATCGCCGAGGCGGCGCAGCGTTATGATGCCTGGGTGCTCTCCGATGAGATCTACACCCGCATTGTCTATGACGGGTTGGAAGTCCCCTCCATCTACGCCTTGCCGGGCATGGCAGAACGTACGGTGATCATGGATGGCTTCTCTAAGACCTATGCCATGACGGGCTGGCGTTTGGGTTTCGGTATCATGCCCCGAGAGCTGGCCGAGCGTGTGGGCCTGTTGCTCACCCACTCGGTCGGTTGTACGGCCCACTTCACGCAGTTCGCGGGGGTCGAAGCGCTGACCGGCCCTCAAGAGCAGGTCGGGCAGGTCGTCGCCGAATATCAAAGACGACGCGATGTGATCGTGGACGGCTTGAATGCCCTGCCCGGGGTGACCTGTCAGAGACCCCAGGGCGCCTTCTATGTATTTCCTAATATCAAGTCCTTGGGAATGACTTCGACCGAGTTGGCAAATTACCTGCTCGATGAAGCGGGCGTGGCACTGCTGCCTGGGTCTGCCTTTGGGAGTGGGGGAGAGGGTTATCTACGCCTTTCGTATGCCAATTCGGTGGAGAATATCCAGCGAGCATTGCTGCAGATGGAAAAGGCGCTCAATCGATTGAGTTGATATCCGAAGATTGTTGATCGGTGAAATCGCGAACCTCCCGCGGGCTGGAAGTTGAGCCCTCGGGAGGTTTTTTAAGTCTGGTTTACTTCTTCGCGCAACTATTGGGTTGTTCAGAGCTTCAACTGCTAGAGGCTGACTTCGAGCAGGCCTTGTAATAGCACATCTTAAAGAGAGATCATCCGACAGCCAAATCTTGGGTTTATAATACCTGTACAGCCACCTTTAGATCGAGGAGAAAACGATGAAACTGTCAGAACTTTGGGCGTCAAAGGGAAAACCGACTTTGTCTTTTGAGTTGTTCCCCGCTCGCACTGAAAAAGCCGCCGCCAACCTTGAAAAGGCGATTGAGCAGCTGGTTTCCCTTACCCCAGATTTCGTATCCGTTACCTTCGGGGCCGGGGGATCGACCCGCGCAGGGTCGTATCAGTTGGCAGAAAAAATAAAAAATGAGCATGGATTGGAAGTCCTGACTTACTTTGCCTGTTATGGATTGAGCCCAGATCAGATCACCAGCGTTTTGGATGATTACCGGGCTTTGGGCATCGAGAACCTGTTGGCGGTGCGCGGAGACGAACCCCGGGAAGGGGATTTCGAGCCTCACCCTGACAGCCTGCCGCACGCATCAGACTTGGTGGCCTTTATCCGGCCGAAATATGATTTCTGTTTAGGGGTGGCGGCCTATCCCGAAGTCCACGTTGATGCCGAGAGCAAAACCAAAGATTTAGAGTATCTCAAGTTGAAAGTCGATCTTGGGGCAGAGTACATCATTACCAACTATTGCTACGATAACCAGTATTTCCTTGATTTTGTTGAGCGTTGTCGAGAGGTCGGCATCGAAGTGCCCATCCTGGCGGGCGTGATGCCTATCTTCAGCGTCAAGATGATGGAGATGTTGGCTGGCCTGTGTGGGGCTACGATCACCGAAGAGATCAGGCAGGGCATCGCCGCCTTACCGGAGGGCGATACCGAAGCTTTGGCGGACTTTGGCATTGATTTCGCCGTGCGCCAGTGCACTGAACTGCTGGAAGCCGGTGTGCCGGGGATACACATTTATACGATGGATCGCAGCAAGGCCGCGGTTGGCATCGTCACCCGGCTTCGATCTGAGGGCCTTCTGTAAGGTTGCCGGAAATTCCCATAAAAAAACACCCCGCCAAAGCGGGGTGTTGTCGTGCTGGGGGCCAGGGATTCGAACCCCGATTGACGGTTCCAGAGACCGCTGTCCTACCGTTAGACGAGCCCCCACTGCGCAGGGGATTTTACCATTGCTGGAAATAAACGTCAATTTTTGCGTGGTTGCCTTGTGCAGGAGCCGTATTATGTACGCCACAGGCACAACCGACGGGCGCGGTGGGGAGGCGCAACGGACAATTTATGCTTCCTCAGCCATCCTCTCCAGCATCGCAATCGCCGCCTCAATACGCTTGAGCACTGTTTCCCGCCCGATGATGGTCATGGTCTCGAAGATGGGCGGGCTGACCTTTTGGGAGGTAATGGCGTTGCGCAAGAACCCGAAGATGTGGCCGGCCTTCAAGCCCAGTTCCACTGCCAGGTCGCGCAGGGGCTGGTTGGCGGTTTCTTCGCTGAAATCAGGCAGCGAGGCGATCAGCTTGTGAATCCGCTGGGCCATCTCTAGCGACTCGGCTGCGGACATCTTCTTGCCGATCAAGGTTTCAGGTTCGGGATGGATTTCGTCTTGGAAGAAGAAGCCGGCCTTCTCTGGCGCTTCATCGAGGGTGGTCAGGCGGATTTGTAAGGCCTCGGCGATTTGCTGAAGTTTGTCGATATCGTCAACCTGGTAGCCAGCTTTCTCGAAAAACGGTTTGATGCGCTCGGCTAGGTCGGCGGGGTCCAACTCGCGGATGTGCAGGCCATTGAAGTGGTCGAGCTTGCTGAAGTTGATCGCCGCCGGGGCGGGGCTGAGTTTTTCGAGGCTGAATTTATCGATCAGCTCTTCCAACGTGAAGAACTCGGTCTTATCATCGTAGCTCCACCCGATTAACGCCATCCAATTGACGACCGCTTCTGGCAAATAGCCCATCTCCTTGAAATCCCCCACGAAGATAGACTTGCCTTCTGATAACAAAGCCTGGGCATCGCGCTTGCTCATTTTCCCTTTGCCGTCCGGCTTGAGGAAGATCGAGGGGTGCACCCAGATGGGCTGCTCCCAGCCGAAGGCCTTGTAGATATGCCCGTGGAGGGGCAGGGTTGGCAGCCATTCCGATGTTCGAATAACGTGGGTGATCTCCATAAGATGGTCATCGACAACGACGGCCAGATGGTACACCGGCAGGCCGTTCGATTTCACCAGGATGTAATCATCCAGGGTGCTGTTTTCGACGGTGATGTCCCCGCGAATAGCATCGCTGACGGTGATGCGCCCCTCGAAGGGCATTCTGAAGCGGATGACATGAGACTCACCGGAGGATATTCGGGCATCGGCTTCTTCAAGAGATAAATCTCTATCTGGGCAAATTTCCCGATGCTGGCGTCTATCTCCCGGCTCACTCCCTTCGTCCTCCTTCGGCGTGGGGCAGAAGCAGTAATAGGCATGACCGCTTTCGATGAGCTGGCGGGCGTACTTTTGGTAGATCTCTCTGCGTTCTGTTTGGTGGTAGGGCGCGTGAGGGCCGCCCACATCGGGGCCTTCATCCCAGTCCAGCCCCATCCAGCGCAAACTGCTGATCAGTTCTTCTACAGCACCCGGGACATAGCGTTTTTGGTCTGTGTCCTCGATGCGCAGGATGAACGCCCCACCGGTTTGGCGGGCGAGTAGGTAATTGTATAGAGCAGTGCGCCCGCCCCCCAGGTGAGGCCTTCCGGTGGGGGAGGGGGCAAAGCGCACGCGGGTAGGCTGTAATGGTTGCGATGGCATCTTGATCCTGAGTGTTTATTCAATCGTCTGTCATTCTGATGAGTCGCCGCGCTCGTTTTGCGTACCTTTGGTGCGCGCGTATGGCGAGCGCCCGAAGAACCTACAGCCTTGAGCAGGCTGGAGACTCTTAACTTTGTTCAGAATGACACTATTCAGATATGGGATTTTATCAGAAATCCAGGGCTTTGTGACGCAGGATCACGCTTTCCACCAGCCCGATGCCGAGCAGCATCGTCAGCAGAGAACTCCCTCCGTAGCTGACAAAAGGCAGGGGCAGACCGGTCACCGGGAGCAGCTGCAAGTTCATCCCGATGTTGACCGCAGCCTGGAAAGCCACGGTGGCCGCAACGCCATAGGCGATCAGCGCCCCGAAGGTGTCGCTGGCTAACCTGGCGGCGCGCAGGCAGCGCAAGATAATGAAGAACAACAAAGCCATCACCACAACGGTTCCCACGAAACCGAACTCCTCCGAAAGCGCGGAAAAGATGAAGTCGGAGTGGCGAACTTTTAGGAAGCGTAACTGCACCTGCGTGCCGGCTTCATAACCCTTGCCCAGCCAACCCCCGGAGCCGATACTTACCAGGGCCTGCTGCACGTTGTAGAGGTCTCCATGAGTGGCATCTTCTGCGGGGAAGAGGAAATTGATGACGCGCCCCACCTGATAGGGTCTGATCAGCCCGCCTTCGGCTTCAGGGTTGTAGGTGATCAGCATCAGGGGCAGTGAAATGCCCAGGAACAGAATCCCCCCTCCCACTGCAGTGAGCAGGTGTTTGATTTCCAATCCCGATGCCCAGATCAGCGCAAACCAGATCACGAAGATCACAATCGAGGTGCTCAGGTCGGGCTGTAAAAGGATCCAGATCACCAGGCCAATTGTGAGGGCCAAACTTCGAGCCACCCATCTCAGATCGTGGATTTTGTCCTGGTGACGGGTCAGGAAGTCGGCCAAAACCAGGATGATCACCATCTTAGCTAGCTCGGAGGGCTGGACGAGGATAGGCCCCAATGTGAACCAACGCGCTGAACCAAATAGCGCACCCCCGAAGAATACCAGGAGCGCTAAGACGATGATGGTGATTACATATAGCGGCTGGCTGAGAGCGGAGAGGATCTTGTAATCGACGGCGGCAACGACGATGATGACGACGAAACCCGTCAACGCGAAGATGATCTGCTTCTGTACCGTATTTTGCTCTACTAATTCAATATTTCCGGCGATTGCCGAGCGGATCATCACGATGCCGAACAGGGTCAGTAAGGCCACCGCTCCCAACAGCCAGAAATCGAAATGACGCCAGGAGATATTTTGCATACAAATAAATTTCAACCCGCGGGGGATATTCATAACCTCCCGCAGGTTGACTCGTTAGTTCTACCGCTGCTTCTTCGGCCCTAGAACGGGGATATCGGCGACCAGACGCTGTTCGCGGCCGTCTTTGTTGAGCTCGATGCGGACTGCATGGGGTTCGATTTCGATGTGACGCGAGATCACTTCGATGATTTCGTCTTTCATGGTTTCCAGAACGGTGCTGGAGAGATTGGTTCGATCATGAATTAGAACCAGTTGCAGCCGTTCTTTGGCTTGAAAAGCGCTCTTGCGCTTCCGTCCTGTGAGGCGTCCGATGAAATCACTCATTTTTGCTGCCTCCTCCGGAGAATAGTTTTTTGAAGAAGCCCGCCTGAACGGTCAAATCCATAAAAGGTACCTCTTCACCCATCATACGGTGGGAGATATTCTGCAGAGCTTGCCCAGCCCGGGATTTGCCGTCCAGTGAGATGGGTGTGCCCCGGTTGGTGCTGATAATCACGTTTTCGTCTTCAGGGACGATGCCGATCAAATCGATGGCCAGTAATTCGACGATGTCATCCGTGCCGATCATGTCCCCCCGCTGGACCATCCCGGCGTCGATGCGGTTGATGATCAGTTGGGCGGGCCCTTTTTCTTCGGCTTCGACGATGCCAATAATGCGGTCTGCGTCCCGTACGGCTGAGACCTCCGGGTTGGTGACCACGAAGACGCGGTCGGCGGGTGCGATGGCATTGCGGAAGCCGCGCTCAATGCCGGCAGGTGAGTCGATGATGACCCAATCGTGTTCAGCGCGCAGCTCGTCACACAGCCGTATCATATCGCTGGGGGAAACGGCGGTTTTGTCGCGGGTCTGGGCGGCGGGAATGAGAAATAATCCTTCAATGCGTTTATCCCTGATCATGGCCTGCCGTAAGCGACAGCGACCCTCCACCACATCGACCAGATCGTAGACGATGCGATTCTCTAAACCCAGCACAACATCCAGGTTGCGCAGGCCGATATCGGCGTCGATGCAGACCACTTTTTGCCCCAGGGATGCCAGCGCGGCCCCCAGATTGGCAGTGATCGTGGTTTTCCCGACGCCGCCTTTACCAGAAGTGATAGTGATTACTTGTGCGGCCATCTTGTTATCCTAAACAGGTAATGAATATTGCCAGCCTTAAAACGCTGGATAATGAACGCTATTTGTGGAACTCCCAACCCTCGGCGATGACTTCCCCATCTTTGAGACGTGCGACCTCGGGTTGGGGTGTCCCTTTTTGGGGTGGGGTGATGCTGATTTCCTCGGAGATTCTCAGTTGCGTTGGGGTGAGGTCCAGCGCACAGACGATAGCGCTTTCATCACCCGATGCTCCTGCGTGGGCAGTACCTCGCAAACGGCCCCACACAATGATGTTGCCGCCGGCGATGATCTCGGCCCCGGGGTTGACATCACCGATGATGATGACGTGCCCGGGGAATACGATGCTGTTCCCTGATCGTAAGGTGCGTTTTACCAAAATCGCTTCGTCGCCGTCAACGCTGGTATCGAAGGCCTGGCCTGAGCGCTCAGAGATGGGTTTTGCCAGATGAGTCTCCAGGCCCAGGGTTTTGGCGGTTTCATTGGTTTGAGCTGATTTACTGAGAACAGCTCGAAGCGTGACGCCGTTTTCAGAGATTTTATCTCGCAGGCTGCCCAACTCGGCAGCTTTGAGGGTGTGCTCACCCACATCGATGCTTAAACTGGCTCCCTGGAAGAAATCACTTTGCTCTTGTATCTGGGTGAGCAGGATTTCTCGTAAATCTGCCCAATCCCCTTCGCCAACGGTGATCAGCAGGCTATCATGAACGCCCTTTATTTCGAATTGGCTGGCCATAAAGACTCAAAAATCAGATCAACTATCTCGGCGTAGCTGCCCCTGCTCTTCGAGCACCCAATTCTGGGGGAGCCAGATGCTTATCCCCCATTGCTGGGAGCTAAAGAGGGCAATTTGCAGTCAGAAATGATTATAGCATGACCTTTGGGTGACAGTAGTGGACTTTCTTCACGCAGTATCCCTGAAAAGGAGCAAAAGAGTCGAACCGCTATTCCTTTACTGGCTTCCCAGCGCCACATCGATGGATTTCAGCTCGAAATAGGCTTCGATCACCCTTCGGACAATGGGGCCGGCAACGCTGGCGCCCTCGCCTCCATTATAAACGAAGGCCACCACGGCGATCTCTGGATTCTCATAAGGGGCGTAGGCTACCGTCCATGCGTGGGTAGGCCAGTCGCCCGGTTTGCACAAGTTTTTCTCATTGGCGAATTCGTCGCAATACTCGGCTGTGCCGGTTTTTCCGGCTGCTGCGATATCGACTTTTTGGAAACCTACGGCATCGATGGACAATGTGCCCTGGGTGACGGCCAGACGCATGCCTTCCTGAATGATTTCAACCACCCAGGGTTGGACGGTCGTTTTGTCGCCGGTGAGTTTGGCTTCACAACCTCCCGGGGCGGTGGGGTCGTCGAAGACATCGATGATTGGGTCTTGAGTGATATCCCATTTCATCTCTGGCTCGAAGCTTTGAATGACATTGCCCTCGGCATCAGTGACCTCATGGATCAGGGTTGGACGCATCAATTTGCCGTCGTTGGCGATGGTCGCTGCCGACATCAGCACTTGCAGCGGCGTGGCGATGACAAAACCCTGGCCTACACTGGAGATATACGTGTCACCGATGGCCCAGTTCTCACCGTGATTGATGCGTTTCCAGGTGGGATCGGGGATCGTGCCGTCGGCGGCATCGGGCAGCTCTATCCCGGGCAGTTCACCATACCCGATGGCGTGGGCGTAAGTGCCCAGGCGGCAGATGCCCAGCCCATCGGGCACTTCGTCTTTGTAACCGCCGCCGAGTTTGTAGAAGTAGACGTTGCTGGAGTTGGCGATGCCTCCCAGGAAGTCCAGTTGCCCGAAACCGGCCCGGTTCCAATCGACGAACTCGCGCTCGAATCCAGGGTCGTTGGGGGTGTATTTCTCGGTGATGGTGATCAGGCCTGGGGTGTCGATGATCTGTTCTGGGGTGACAACGCCTTCGTTCAGCGCGCCCACTGCCGTGGACAGCTTGAACACGGAGCCCGCGGGGAGTTCCGCACCTACGGCATGGTTGAGTAGGGGGTCGCGCACGTCAGCCAGCAGCTGTTCGTAATAATAAGTGGGGATGACGCGCGCCATGCGGTTGTTCTCGTAAGTGGGGAAGGAGACCATGGAAAGGATTTCCCCTGTTTGGGGATTCATGGCGATCGCCACTCCGCTGGTGATGCGCAACTCGGCGAAATAGGCATTCCAATCCCCAATCTCGCCGAGCAGGATGGCCTCAGTGGCTTCTTGCAGGCGGGTGTCGATGGTCAGGGTGATGTTCTGCCCGGGGATGGGTGCAATTGGGGGGTGGATATCGCGCACAATCTGTCCGGCGACATCTACTTCCACAACGCGCTTCCCGGGTTTGCCTCTTAAGATCGCCTCGAAGTAGCGTTCGATCCCGGCATAGCCGATTTTGTCGCGATTGGGGACGAATCCCCGCTCGCGGTAATAGCTCTCATCGAACTGTGAGATCGGGCCGAGAAAGCCGACGATGGCAGCGGTCAGCGATCCGGTGGGATAATCCCGTATTGGCTCGATTTCGATATCCACTCCGGGCCAATCAACGGCCTTTTCCTGGATGATCATGGCGAGCGTGCGGTCGATATTGCATACGATCTTCACCGTGCGGAAGGGAGCGCTGGTAATACCATAGTCCGCAATCTGGGTGATCCCATGTTCGGAGACGCAGGGTACGTAAGGGGTTTCGGGAGCCACTTCCCCTAAGTTCACGGGGAGATCAATAAGCTCTGAGAGTTGGCGGTAGATTTCCTGGATCTCCCCTGGGTCATCAGGAAGGTTTGCGGGCAGGATAACCACGTCATACGAGGCGATATTGTTGGCTAGAATGATGCCGTTGCGGTCATAGATCACCCCCCGCAATGTGGAGAGGCTGATCTCGCTGATGCGATTTTCCTCTGCCCGGGAGAAATATTCGTCGAATCCCAGGATTTGCAGGCTGAGCAGCCTGACGATATAAAGGGCAAATACTAGTCCGATCGCGATAATGAAGACGATGATGCGCCAGCCAGCGACGCGGTTCTTCAAAATGCCAGATTCATTCATATTTGAATTTCTTCCGGATGCAACCAGTTGGCAAAATCTCGCACGATAGCATACACCGGTGCGGCAAGGAGGATATTGAGGAACAAACTTGGCAACGTGATCAGTTGTAGAGTGTCCAGCCAGGGCAGGTCGGTCCCGCCAATTGAAATGACGAGAGCGGATAGGGAGTGGCTGAACAGTGTTCCCACCAATGTGACTACAAACATGGCCAAAATCGGTATCTGCCAAATCCTCCTTCTGATGATGAGCGCTAATGCAGTAATGCTCGTGTAGATGACCATTGGAATAGCGAAGTTCATCGCTGAAACAAAGCCTACCATAAAACCTCCCAGGATGCCCCACTGCCAGGCGGATTGAACGCGTTCCTGCAGCGCCCAGGCGATGATCACCAACAGCACGATATCAGCATAGCCATGCAGCAGCGGCACGTTGCTGATGATCGTAGATTGGAGGATCACCAAGAAGGCGAAAATCGGGAGAGCGAGCAGGGTAGGCAACATTTAACTACGAAATCATTTATCCAAGAGACTGAACAAGAGCATTTCTCTGGATGAGCTTTTAGGGCGCGCTGGGAGTCGGGATGAGTGGGGAGAGATCGATCGGCTGGAAATTGGTGATCACCAGCACGATTTCGAGGTTGGTGAAGTCAACCACAGGCTGCATTGAGGCGCTTTGGAAGAGGTCGTAATCCTGGCTGCGGACTCCGGTCACTTGGCCGATGAGGATGTTTGGCGGGAAATTGCCGCCCAGGCCGGAGGTCAGCACCAAATCACCGGGTTCCACGGTGATGTCTTGGGGGATCATATCCAGCGTGATATCCGCCGTGATGGAACCGGATAGGCTTGCCTCCGCACGGGAGGGTTCCAGGCGCACGTTGACCGTTGCAGAGGGGTCGGTGATTAGTTGCACCAGGGCTGCTGAAGCGGTGACCTGAGCCACGCGTCCAACTAATCCTTGCTGTGTGACGACGGGCATGCCGCGCCGCAGGCCATCATCCGAACCGCGGTTGATGTGGATATATTTCAAGAACGGGCTGGGGTCTTTGCCGATCACACTCGCGCCGACATATTGATATTCGGGGTAAGCGCGCGCAAAATCCAACAGAGCCGAGAGGATGCGGTACTCCCCTAATTGCTGTTGCAGCTCGATGACCTGGGTCCGTAGATGGGCAAGTTCAGCTTCAAGAGCCGCGTTTTCTTGGGTCAGTTGAGCGACATCACGAGGCCCCGTCAGATAAACCTGGATGGCTTGCACACGTCCTGATACCCAGGTTTGCGCTGCCACGAGTGGGGAAAGCGCGACACGAGAGAGGGGGGTAAGGTAGCCACCCAACGCTAAAACGACTAATCCAACGGCTACCAATGACAGCGTGATGCCTTGCCAAGGTATTGACGATTTGGGGTTCATATTTCTGTCGATACAACGACAATTCTAACGCAGACTTAATGAGAGCAAATAATGACTTACCTGCACTTAGCCCCTGTCCGTGCGTCCTAATCCAATGAAGAGGGATTTCCAGGTATCCAGATTTTCGAGTGCGATGCCTGCGCCGCGGGCCACACAACTCATTGGGTCTTCGGCAACCCAGGCCCGGACATTGAGTTCATGGGTCAGCCGTTCGTCCAATCCTTGGAGCAAACTACCACCGCCAGCCATGCAAATGCCCATATCCATCAGATCGGCCAATATTTCGGGAGGGGCTTCATCGAGAGAGTCTTTGATGGTATCGATGATGATCTGTACAGAACTTGACATGGCCTCGCGTAGTTCAACAGAGGAAACCTCTATTGCTTCTGGCAGTCCGCTGAGCAGATTTCGCCCACGTAAGCGGATGGTTTTTTCTTGCGGAAGATGGTAGGCTGAGCCGACGGCGATCTTAGCCTGTTCCGCCATACGCTGCCCGATGAGCAGGTTGTATTTGTTGCGCACGTACTGAATGATGTCTTCGTCGAGTTCATCTCCGGCCACGCGCAGGGAACGAGAGACGACCACACCTTTCATGGAGAGGATGGCGACATCCGTCGTGCCGCCGCCAATATCCACAACCATGTTGCCGCGCACTTCACTGATCGGCAGGCCCGCGCCCAAGCCCGCTGCGACGGGCTCTTCGATCAAATATACTTCTCGGGCGCCGGCGGACATGGCGGCGTCATAGACGGCGCGCTTTTCCACTTTGGTCACACCAGCAGGGATGCCAATCACGACGCGTGGACGGGGGACCGGTACGATGCTCTGTTGATGGACTTTGCCGATAAAATATTCCAGCATGGCCTGGGTGATCTCGAACTCCGAGATCACGCCATCGCGTACAGGCCGGACGGTGAGAACGTTGGCTGGCGTGCGCCCGACCATGGCTTTGGCCTCTGCGCCGATAGCCAGAGGAACCCGAGTGCGTTTTTCAATTGCGACCCAGGAGGGTTCGCTGATGACTATGCCTTTCCCGCTCACATTGACCATGGTATTTGCCGTACCCAGGTCGATGCCGATATCTAATGAAAAAAAGCCTAGCAGCCAGTTGAGAGGGTTAAATGCCAACTTGGGCTCCTTAGTTTCAGCGTGTTAGCAACGCGTTTCACCTTTTGCAAAATTCAGGAGGATTATACCAAGGTTTGTCATTTAAACCTTAACCTGAAATGGGAATTCGAAGAGCGCCAGCCGATGCGTATAGCCATTTCCGCTTCAGGCTGAAGCGGACCTCCAAACTCATATTTGACGGAAACCATCCCCTCATGTACACTCATGAAGGAGAAATCTCCTCCGTTTTCACACGATTTGTGGATGGGTCTCACCTTTATGATGCGCCGTCAAAACCTGAGTGTAGCCGCTCTGGCTGCGGCTACCTTGCTGTTCGAGAGCACCCTCACCCGGTTGCTGGCCGTGGCCCAGTTCTATCACTTCGCCTTTTTGGTGGTTAGTTTGGCCTTGCTTGGTTTTGGGGCCAGCGGCACTTTGTTGAGCGTTTTCCCCCAGCTGCGAGCAATTCCACTAGAACGATTATTGTTTTTGACTGGTGTGGGTTTCGCAGCCGGGGTAGGCATCGCTTACGCGGGGGTGAATTGGTTGCCTTTCGATTCCTACAGCATCGCCTGGGAACGAAGGCAAATTCTCTTCTTCGTGCTTTACTACCTGGCGCTCACGGTCCCTTTTCTCGCCAGTGGTTTAGGGATTGGCGGCGCGCTGGCGCTCACTAAGGGCAAATCTCACCTCACCTATGCCGCCAATTTAATTGGGTCAGCCTTGGGCGCGTTATTTGCCCCCCTAGTCCTGGCCTTGGCCGGGGTCCCCGGCGCGGTTCTCATGAGCGCGTTGATAGGATTATCTGCTGCATCAGTTTTTAGGGGGAATAGAGGTGAAAAGCGGTTTTCCGGGAGGCGAGTGGGGTTGATCTCATTTTTGAGCCTGGGCCTGCTTTCTTTTGGAGGGTTGGTTGCAGTTAATGTAGGGGGGTACTCGCTCCTGGGGATGGAGATATCGCCCTATAAAGGTCTATCTTATGCCCGCCAGTACCCCGGCTCTCGGCTGATCTACGGGCGTTGGAACGCCATCTCTCGCCTGGACGTGGTCGAGAACGCCGGCACCCGGCGTCTGCCTGGGCTGAGTTACCAATATTTGGAGAATCCACCCCCTCAACTAGGCCTCTCTATCGACGCGGGGGCGTTACAACCCATCACCTTGACCTCCCCTGAATCCTTTGATGCTGCGGCCTGGATGCCCGTAGCCTTGGTCTTCTCTATCAAGCCGGAGGCCGAGGTTTTGGTCGTGGAGCCTGGCGGCGGTTTAGGCGTGCTTCAGGCGTTGGCAGGGGGTGCGGAGGAAGTCTCCGCAGTGATTGCGAATCCATCTATCCGCCAGGCAGTAGCCCAAACCGCGCCTGAATTTGATGTTTATTCTTACCCGGAAGTGCGTATCGTTGCGGAATCGGAACGGGTTTTTCTTCAGCGCCATCAAGAGACATATAACATCATTTACTTCCCCCTGACCGACGCCTATCGAC
This sequence comes from Anaerolineales bacterium, assembly GCA_028278545.1. Classification (GTDB taxonomy): domain Bacteria; phylum Chloroflexota; class Anaerolineae; order Anaerolineales; family UBA11858; genus NIOZ-UU35. The sequence continues at coordinate 224,603 of JANQED010000132.1, read as the reverse complement.
CGGTTACCAGCGGCGCTTACAGTTTGGGGGAGGATTATGGCCTCACGGTAGAGGCTTTCGAGGCTGCTTTGGAGCGCTTATCTTCGGGCGGTGTCTTGGTGATCACCCGCTGGCTGCAAAGCCCGCCCAGTGAGAGCCTGCGCCTGATCGCGACGCTGGTGGAGGCCTTGGAGTCACAAGGGAGCACTCCTCGTGAAGCGTTGATCGCTTTTCGGGGTATCCAGACCATGACGGTATTGGTTAATCCCGATGGTTGGGGGGACGCTGAGCTATTCGCCGCGCGTGAATTCGTGGAGAGCCGCCGCTTTGATTGGGTCTGGGCTCCCGATATTCAGGTTGAGCAGACCAATCGTTTCAATAAATTGCCGGAACCGACATACTATCTTCAGGCCAAGGAGTTATTGTCAGTTCCTCGTCGGGAGGCGCATTATGCAGCTTATCCATATAACATTCAGCCGGCGGTGGACAATCGACCGTTCTTCTTCCATTTCTTTACCTGGGCCCAAACCTCGCAAGTGTTGGATACTTTGGGGATGACCTGGCAGCCTTTCGGTGGTAGCGGCTATCTTGTGCTGATTGCCCTGCTGATGTTGGTGGTGCTTTTGAGTGGGGGCTTGATTTTACTTCCCCTGGTTTTCTTGAATCGCCCCTTTCACGGGGTGCAGCCGCCGAGTGGACGGGGTAAACCGCACTTGTTCCGCCGCTTGGCAGTGAGACGAGTAGGTGGGGGTTCTACATCTCAGTCGCGGGAAGGAAAGGTAACCGGCAAGGTATTCCTTTACTTTGCCTTATTAGGAATCGCCTTCCTCTTCGTCGAAATCCCCCTCATTCAGCGATGGATTCTGCTGCTGGGCCAGCCGATTTACGCGTTCACCGCCGTGGTAGGAATATTGCTGCTGTCCTCTGGGTTGGGCAGCGTGTTGGCAGGCGTAAAATGGCTGCCGAAAAAGCCCGCATTTTGGCTGTTGGTTCTCCTGGCGTTGGTGATCCCCTTGTTGCTGCCCTCCATGACAGTGTTGATTTTGGGATGGCCTCTATGGGCTCGCCTGGGCGCTGCCCTGGTCAGCCTGGCTCCCCTGGGCTTGTTGATGGGGTTGCCTTTCCCTTTGGGGTTGGCGTGGTTGGGAGAACACGCCCCGCGATGGACTTCTTGGGCCTGGGCGATCAACGGCTGTACATCAGTAATCGCCTCGGTTTTGGCGGCTATCCTGGTCTTGAATTTTGGGTTCACCTTTGTAATGCTGCTTGGCGCGGGCGCTTACGCGGGGGCGTTGATCACGTTTCACCGTTGGGACGGGTAGTACTCAAGGGTTTTTAATGCTCTCCTGTCAGCGGCACGAAGCGCACGGCACCCCAATTGTAAGCTTCGATCTCTTCTCCAACTCTTTCGAACTTCCACAAAGTCTGCACCGCACCAACAGGCCCAATCGGGATCACCAATCTGCCGCCATCTTTGAGTTGGGCGATCAGTGGTTGGGGGAGGTGATCGGGGGCGGCGGTGACGATGATGGCATCATAAGGCGCGAACGCTTCCCAGCCGAAATAACCATCGGCGTTGAGGGTTTGGATGTTGGTATAGTTCTGGGCGGCCAGCCGCCCTGTTGCCTGGGAATATAACTCAGGGATGATCTCGACAGTGTAGACCTCGATATCCATCTCTGCCAGCACAGCAGCCTGATAGCCGCTGCCGGTGCCGATTTCTAGGACGCGGTCGCCAGCCTGGACTGCCAGCATCTCTGTCATCAGGGCGACAATATAAGGTTGGGAGATGGTTTGCCCGTAGTCAATCGGCAGAGGGTGGTCGGCGTAGGCCTGGTCGAGGTAGCGGTCGAGCACAAATTCATGGCGCGGGGTGAGGTGCATGGCCTCCAGCACGGTCGGGTCACTGACGCCGCGGCCTTCGATCTGCTCAGCGACCATGCGGTTGCGGGCATTGGCAAATGAGTCTGGGGTGGCGGTGGGGGGCGTCTGCTCTTGCTCGGTGGCCGTGGATTGAGGGATATCGCTGGGAATGGCAGCAGGCGTGGGGGTATCTTTAGGCGTACAGGCTGAGAGGGCAGTGCCAATGATCAAAAGGGGGATCACCCCAAACTGCAGGCAGGTGAGTTTCCTGTTCATTCGTTAGGCCTCCTCTGGGCCGGGAATCATCAATAAGGCTAGATGAATCCTAGCCAAATGAGGCGGGCTTGTCAATCATCCCAGATCGGTTATAATTCGCGCCTACAGATCAATAGGGAAAGACAGCGCAAGGCCCTGACCCTGAGCACAGCCGAAGGGGAAGGGTGACGAGGAAGAGGGTTCCCCATCGCGAGATGAGGCTAACCCCGGTAGCCACCGGGGGAAAATCGAGAGATCAGCGGAAGCCCTCCGGGAGCGCCACAGCCCGTATCCTTTCCCTCCGTTTCGAACGCGGCGTACAAAATCCCTGGGCAACTGGGGAACCAAAATCGCAGCGAGTGGCAATCCTGGTGAATGGTATCTGGTGACCGGTTGCTTTGCAGTGATCGCTGGATGCTGATCGCTGATTACAGTATCGGAGGGCCCCTATGTGTGGAATTGTCGGTTATATCGGGCCGCAGGATGCTACGCCTTTTATCCTGAACGGCCTCAAGCGCCTGGAATATCGCGGGTATGACTCCGCCGGCTTGGCGGTTTTGCAAGATGGCGAGATCAAGGTGCGTCGCGATGCTGGCAAATTATCCCGGTTGGCCGCTTTGGTGGCTGAAGACCCTGTGCATGGCAATATCGGCATTGGGCACACCCGTTGGGCAACCCATGGTGAGCCGAATGCCCGCAATGCCCATCCGCATATGGGGATGACCGGCGATGTGGTCCTGGTGCACAACGGCATCGTCGAGAACTTTCTGGAATTGCGCGCAGAGCTGGAGGACGAAGGGGTGGAGTTCAAGTCCGAGACCGACACCGAGGTGATCGTCCACCTGGTGGAACGCTATCTCTCTTCCGAGGATGGTCTGGCGGAGGCGGCGCGTAAGGCTTTGCGGCATTTGCGGGGCGCACATGGGGTGGTGGTGATGTCGCGCGCCGAGCCGGATAAGATCGTCGCAGCCCGGATTGGCAATGCCGGGGGTGTGGTCATCGGCCTGGGGGAGGGAGAGACTTATGTGGCCTCGGATTTGCCCGCCATTCTGGAGCACACTCGCCAGATGGTCTTCCTGGAGTCGCACCAGATGGCTTCAGTGACGCGTGATGGTGTGGAAGTGAACACGCTGGACGGGGAGCCGTTCCCTTTTGAAGTTCAAAATGTGCCCTGGGATCCGATCTCCGCGGAGAAGGGCGAGTACCGCCATTTCATGCATAAAGAGATCCACGAGCAGGTTCGCTCGTTGACGGACACCATCGCCGGCCGCGTGGATTTCGAGGCTGGACGCATCCGTTTGCCGGACCTCAACCTGACCCCAGCGTTGGCGCGCCGCATCAACAAAATTTTCATCACGGCCTGCGGGACAGCCGCTTACGCGGGCATGGTAGGCAAGGTGCTCATCGAGCGCATTGCCCGCGTCCCGGTGGAAGTGGAGATCGGCTCTGAGTTTCGCTACAGCGATCCCATCGTCCGCGAAAATGACATTGTGCTGGCGATCAGCCAGTCGGGCGAAACGGCCGATACGCTGGCTGCCATGGAAGAAGGAAGGTCTAAGGGGGCTAAATTGTGGTCGATAGTCAATGCCATCGGCTCTCAGGCCATGCGCATTGCTGACGGTTTCATCTCCATGCAGACCGGCCCCGAGATCGGTGTGGCTTCGACGAAGGCCTATACTGCTCCTCTGGTGGATTTATATATGCTGGCGATTTTGTTGGCCGATTTGCGCGGGACGATCGATGATCAGGCTCGCCGAAGCCTGGTTGCAGACCTGCGCTTCGTGCCCGATCTGGCAGGTCAATGCCTGGACCGTGAGGCCGAGGTCGAGGAAGTCGCTCAAACGCTGGTAGACGTGCGTCATGCGCTCTACCTGGGTCGTGGGGTCAATATGCCTACCGCTTACGAGGGAGCGCTGAAGCTCAAAGAGATTTCCTATATCCACGCTGAGGGGTATCCGGCCGGGGAGATGAAACATGGCCCTATTGCCTTGATCGACTCGGAGATGCCGGTGGTGGTGATCGCCCCACGCGACCCCTGGTATGAGAAGATGTTCAGCCAGATCGAGCAGGCCAAAGCCCGCGGCGGGCGCGTCATCGCTGTTGCCACGGATGGCGACGAACTCATTCCCCCTGTGGCCGATCAAGTCATTTGGGTGCCGGAAACCCCCTGGATGCTCAGCCCGGTCACCACGGTGATCCCCTTGCAGATGCTGGCATACCACATCGCTGCCCTGCGCGGCCTGGATGTTGATCAGCCCCGGAATCTGGCGAAAAGTGTCACGGTGGAATAGGTAGCTGGATCGACAGAAAGCCGTCAGAAATGAATTAGATGAAGCTCTCTCTAGCGGAGAGCTTTTTCTATAATGTCTACAAAGGGATTGCCTCTCGAAGTGTTGTTACGGAGAAAAACGACTTTCAAATTTACCGCTTTGGGGTTCTGCGTTAGAATTGGCTTATGAAACTCCCCCCAATCGAGATGGAACTTGCCCGAGGAGCGGCGGTTTTCCGCGGCCTGAGCGAGACGGAATTTACCCCCGTCATCGCGGCCTCGCGTGTTCGTGAACTGGATGACGGCGCATTTTTCTTCATGGAGGAAGACCCCGCGGAGACCACCTATGTGTTGGTCGAAGGCAAAGTCAAGCTCACCCAAGTCACTGCCAGCGGTCAACAGGTTATCTTAGGGTATCTCGTCCCCGGACGGGTATATGGCATCATCGCTATCCTCAAAAAAGTCACCTATCCTGTTTCAGCGCAGGCAGTGGGGCATTGTCGGGCATTGGCCTGGGATCAGGCGACGATGATCCGCCTGATGGAGCAATCCCCGCGCATTGCCTTGAACGCTTTGAGGATCATGGTAGGGCAGATCCGAGAATTTCAGAATAGAGTTCGCGAGTTATCTACACAGAGGGTGGAACAGCGTGTTGCCCGGGCGGTCTTGCGATTGGCGCGCCAGTCGGGGCGTAAAATCGAAGAGGGCGTGTTGATCGATCTGCCGCTTTCGCGCCAGGATTTGGCCGAGATGACCGGCACCACCCTGTACACCGTCAGCCGGGTGCTCAAAGATTGGGAGCATAGAGGCTTGGTGCAGAGTAAACGCCAGCAGGTGGTGATCCTTTCGCCGCATGGTTTGGTTGTGATCGGTGAGGATATCCCTCAAAATGGAGGCGAGGGGCTGTCTCTAGAGGATGGGGGTCTGCTTGATTTGTAGGGGGAGTGGTCGGGGCGTAAACCAACTTTCTTGCCCAAATTAGTCCGCTATTTGCGCCAGCGCAAAGACGGTGGATTTGCCCTGTTGTACGATAATCATAGACCGCAGTTGCCCCCGGAAGGCCGCCTGAGGCCTCTTGGGGCGCAAAACCCATTTGGGGCGAACTGTGGGATATAAAAAGGCCTAATTTTCGATTAAATGCAGGAGGTTAAACCCCATGAGGAAATATACGCTCTTGATTGGGCTGTTGCTGGCCTCAGTGCTTGTTCTGAGTGCCTGCGGATCGGGCGATTCTGCCGAATTGGATGCCGAGGAAGTCGTCGCGGCTTTCCAGGGCGGTGGATGTATTGCCTGCCATGTCATTCCGGGTATTCCGGGTGCTACCGGAAACATAGGCCCTGACCTCTCTCGGATGGGAGAAGTCGCCGAGGCTCGCTTGGGGAGCGGAGAGTACACCGGTACGGCGGAGACCATTGATGAATATATTCGCGAAGCTGTCGAAGACCCGGATGTGTTCATCCCTGCCGATTGTCCCAGCGGCCCATGTCAGCCTGGTCAGATGCCTGTTACCCTGATCGATGTGTTGACCAACGAGCAATTGGAGGCGATCTACCAGTATCTGGCCGGCCTCCCCGAAGGAGTCCTGGAAGGTGCTGAATCTGTGGCCGTTGCAGGGACCGGGACGCCAGCCCTCAGCGAAGATGAGCTTGCCAGGGCGACGCAGATCTTCTTCGAACGCTGTGCAGGTTGTCATGGTGTGCTGCGGAAGGGGGCAACCGGCCCGGGGCTGACCCCTGACCTGACCCTTCCGAAAGGGACGGTCGCCCTGGCTTCGATCATATTCAATGGCACACCGCGCGGTATGCCTGATTGGGGCAAGCAAGGTGTTCTCTCTGAGGATGATGCGGAATTGATGGCCAAGTTCATCCAGAACGAGCCGCCTCAGCCGCCGGAGATGTCTCTAGAGCAGATGAAGGATACCTGGAAAGTCTTCGTCGAGCCGGAAGATCGCCCAACGTCACCACAAACTGATCGGAATTGGGAGAACTACTTCGCAGTTACGCTGCGCGATGCGGGCCAGGTGGCAATCATCGACGGGGATACCTATGAAGTCGTCAATAATGTCAATACCGGATACGCGGTGCATATTTCCCGCATGTCGGCCACAGGGCGCTACGTTTATACCATCGGACGTGACGGCAGGTTGGCCCTGATCGACCTGTGGATGGAAGTTCCTGACAAAGTCGCCGAAGTGCAGACCTGTTACGATGCCAGGTCTGCCGAGACCAGCAAATACAAAGGTGAAGAGGGGGATTTTACCGATCAATTCGCCGTAGTGGGCTGTTATTGGCCGCCTCATTTTGTGATCCTCGATGGTCAGACGTTGGAGCCATTCAAGGTGGTCAGCACCCGCAGCTACACGTACGATACGGAAGAATACCACCCTGAGCCGCGCGTTGCTTCAATCGTTGCCTCTCACTTCAAACCAGAGTGGATTATCAACGTCAAGGAGACCGGGCTGATCTGGCTGGTCGATTATTCAGACCCCATCAACCCGTCAATCAAGATGATCGAGGCAGAACGCTTCCTTCACGATGGCGGCTGGGATTCCACCAAGCGCTATTTCTTCGTAGCTGCCAACCAGGCCAACAAGGTCGCCGTGATCGATGCCTTGGAAGGCAATTTGGAGGCGTTGGTAGAGACTCCCGCCATCCCACACCCCGGCCGCGGTGCCAATTGGATCGATCCTGAATTTGGGCCGGTGTGGGGTACAGCACACTTGGGCGAGGGTGCTATGGTTGCTATCGGTACTGATCCTGAGAATCATCCCGAATATGCCTGGAAAGTCGTGCGTAACATCCCCTTGGAGGGTGCGGGCAGTCTGTTCCTAAAAACCCACCCGAACAGTCAATGGATCTGGGTCGATCACGTCTTGAACTCCGATGAAGTCATCCAGCGTACGGTTTGTGTGGTGGCGAAGGAAAACCCCACCGAAACCCACAAATGTTGGGAAGTGGCCGACTATGGCCGGGCAGTACACTTTGAATACAACAAGGATGGCAGCGAGATTTGGGTCAGCGTATGGGGGACGGCCGATCAGCCGGGCAAGACTGGCGAGATCGTCATCTACGATGACGCCTCACTGAAAGAGATCGCCCGCATCCCAGACCTGATGACGCCGACTGGAAAGTTCAACGTATTCAACACGGTGCATGATATCTACTAGCTGAAATCGGAGAAAACGTCAACGGGTGTCAGTTTCATCGACACCCGTTGGGCCTTACTCGGCTGACTCGTAGATCAGGGTATTAGGAAAGAACGTGTACCAGCCAAACCAATAAGCCAGATGGCCGTTTACCCTGGGGGCCGTTTCCCCATCCGGCCCGAGGAGGGCTTCTTCGGTGATTTGCCAGGGCCGACCGGCTGAGTCCAGGACTGTATCCGCATCAGGGCCGGGGGTGAAGGTGTCGTCCAGGCGGTTATATGCCCGTACCTCGCCCCCAGCGTTGTAGACGACCGGGCCGACACGTTGGCTCTCACCATCTACATAGATCTCCCCTCGAGCGGCAATCAGGACGAGCGGCGTATCCCCAATCGTGTCGTTGACGACTTGTTCTTCTGTCAGCAGACTGACAGGATAGGCTTTCGGGATACCCTCGATGTGCAGGGTGTAGACCCGTTCTTTGGTGTCCAGCAGATCGCTGCGCTGCCAGACGGGGAACATGGTGTCTTGATATGCAAAATAATCACCGTAAGCCGCCCCGGGAAAATACGGGCGTTGGTACCCGGTGTTGATATCCAGCACCAGGGTGTCCGGGTGTTGTGCCAGCCAGGCTTCCCAGGTGGTGAGGACAACGGGCAGCAAATTCAATTGGATATCTGACCCGACCAATTCGCCCAGGACTGGTTCACCGGTAAGCTGGTTCCAAAGCGTAGACGTATTCCGGTCGTACATCAGTTTGTTGGAGCGGTAGAGGAAGCCCGATGAACCAAAAGTGTAGGTTTCTCCATCCGATGCGCGCCCGTCGAAGGCGATGCCCGCACCGCATAGAGTACAGTAAGCCAATGAAACCGGCACACCGCCAACGGTATCATTAGCCATCTCATGCCAATCCAGGATACGCAAGGGATAGGCGCGGTGGTCTCCGTTGATCGAAATGCCGAAGACCGGTTCGTCTGGTTCCAGGTAATCGGCCTCGACAGCCCCGATCATGGTAGCATGGTCGAGCGCCGGGATGCCATCTACCACCACGCCGCCCCACACGATCTCCTCCACGCGGATCGTGGAGGGGTGATCGTCCTGCAGAAAGATACCGAAACCGAGGTCAATGGCGCTCAGCAGTTGGCCCTTCCAGCCGATAAAGCCCGGGGGCGGGACCAATTCGGTGCCGCCGTACCACTCAATCCAAGCAGGCCAATCTCCGCCGAAAGGTTGGCTGCTTATTCTTTCTAAAATGGCAATATTTTCCTGGTAATCGATACCGCTGTATATGCCTATCTGATTGGCTCGCAGCAGTTCCAGGAATACGGCTATGAAGCGTGAATCGCCTGATTCGATGATGGCATTGACGCTCTCTTGCAGCTCCGCGCCGCCGGTGGTCAAAAGCTGATACATCAGGCGTGTGGCGGGGTCTTCCGAATCGGCAGCTTCGAGCTCTGCGGGGGGCGTTTCAGCGGCCGATGGTGAGTTCTGCTCCTCCAAATCACCTGGAGATGCTTCTGTCAGCATAGCCTGCGCTGAATTTGGGATGGATGTTGGAGAGGGGGGAGGCGCTGATTCGCCTGAGGATGCACAGGCGGTCATCAAAATCAGGAAACTTACCAATAAAATTGTGCGCATCGTGAACTTCCTTCAAATTTGTCTGTTCTTGGATTTGCCTCATTGTAGCAATCAATTATTACGAGAGTATTATGGTCTCAACCAGACTAGCGGCGAGTTTGCGCTGCCTCAAAGACTCTCCCTGGGAGATTGGATATAGTATTTGCGGATCGCCATGAACGAACGCACCATTACCCCAGATCTGCGTATGGCAGATATCACCAATACCTGGCCGATGACCATCCCGGTTTTTCTCAAGTATCGCATGATTTGCGTGGGGTGTTATATGTCCAGTTTTGACACCCTGGAGGATGCTTTGAAGATATATGGTCTTCCTGTCGAGCAGGTCTTGGACGAACTGAATCTGGTGATCCAGACTGATCACGTGGAGGATGAGGAGTAGCTGCGTGGATGAAGAGCAGGTACGAGAGGCTTTGCGCTTTGTGATCGATCCCGAAGTCGGTGTCAACATCGTCGATTTGGGGTTGGTGTATGATTTGAAGGTGCGACCTGATGCCGTTGATGTCAAAATGACCATGACTTCTCCCACCTGCCCGTTGCATGCGGTCATCACCCGGAATGTCGAAAACACCATCCGGGCGAAATTTCACGCTGCCCGAAATGTAAAGATCGAACTGGTCTGGGACCCCCCCTGGAGTCCGCGGATGATGTCCCAAAAGGCCAGACAAACCCTTGGTTGGGGGTGAGAGGACAGGCTCGACTTCCGAAAGTGCGCCACAAGAACACCCATTTCATATGATGAGCAAAGGAAATGCCCATGACAGTCCAATATTCTTACTATGATGACTTGATCGATTTGCTGCCGGAGATTCCCCCGGACAGCATCGTCAGCCGGACGTATTATGAAGATGATCAGCTCAAAGCGATCCTTTTTGGTTTCGCTCCCGGCCAGGAACTCTCTGAACACACAGCGGCAAAGCCAGCTATCCTGCATTTTCTAGAGGGTGAAGCACGTTTGACTCTGGGTGATGATGAGAAACCCGCCGGCCCGGGCACCTGGGTGCACATGGCACCCCATCTGCCGCACAGCATTGTTGCGGAGAGCCGCCTGGTGATGCTCTTGATCTTGCTTTAACCCTGTACCGAAAGATGGATTCTTCGAACAAGAATTACCACTTCCCGCTGATGCTGTTGGCTGTGATTGCTTTGATCGCGGCTGCCTGGGCGGGCCTACTGCGGTTGGGTTGGCAATGGCCTGCGCTCCAGCCCCAATTGCCCCTCAGTCATGGCCCTTTGATGGTGGCCGGTTTCTTTGGCACGCTGATCAGCCTGGAGCGCGCCGTCGCCGCCGGAAAACGTTGGACCTATCTGAGCCCCTTGCTGAATGGTGTTGGCGGCGTGCTGTTAGCTTCTGGCGTCGGGGGGCAGATTGGGCCCATCTTGCTCAGCTTGGGCAGCGCCTGGCTGGTATTGGTTTTTGTCGTTGTCCTCAGGCAGCACCTGGCTGGCTACACACTCGTGATGGCCCTGGGCGCGGTGGCTTTGTTGGTGGGTAATCTCTTGTGGCTGTTTGGCTGGCCGGTTTACACGTTTGTCCTGTGGTGGGCGGGTTTCCTCGTCCTGACCATCGCCGGAGAGCGCCTAGAATTGAGCCGCATGGTGCCGCGCTCACAATTCAGCAATACATCCTTTGCCCTGGTAACGGTCCTCTATCTGGCAGGGTTGGTGGTGATGCTGTTGGCCTGGGATTGGGGCGTCCATATCGCCAGCGCCGGTATATTGGGATTGGCTATCTGGCTGCTGCGCTATGACATCGCTCGAAGGACTGTGCAGCAGGAAGGGTTGACGCGTTTCATCGCCGTATGTTTGCTCAGCGGGTATGGTTGGCTGCTGTTTTCTGGCGTGATGGGGCTTATCTATGGCGGGGTGGCTGCCGGGCCCATCTATGATGCTATGCTCCATGGGGTGTTCCTGGGTTTTGTCTTCGCCATGGTGTTTGGACACGCCCCGATCATCTTCCCGGCAGTGCTGGGTTTGAATATCCAATATCGGCCACCCTTTTATATTCCTTTGGCCTTATTGCATGCTTCTCTCTTACTGCGCACGGTTGGCGAATTGGCCGGGTTAGGCTGGGCGCGCCTGTGGGGCGGTCTGATCAATGTGATTGTTGTGATGATGTACTTTGGGATGATCGCGGTTTTTCGTGGGCATGAATGATTGTTCCTGAAATACCCTGGTAAAATAGCGGGGACTTAGAAGATGATTATATTGTGAGGACAGCATGAAAATAACGGATGCCTTTGTTGCCGAACACGAAGAGTTGTATGCTTGGTTCGATCAGCTTGAGGCGGTTATCCCCGGTGATGTGAAGACATTGGCTGAGGTAAAAATACCGGGAGCAGAGCTCGCCTCAACGCTTTATGAACACGCAGAACTTGAAGAGGAACTCCTGTTTGATGCTTTGGAAGCTGAAATGGGGTCAGATGAATCCGTGAGGAAAGTCCGCCAGGATCATACCCGCATCGAGCAGTTGATGCAGGATGTGCTGGGGCATCTTGAGGATATTAAGCGCATGGGCCATGCCCGGCGGACATTGCTGCAAGCGATCAAGGTCGCCCGGGCGCACTTTGCCAGAGAAGAGAACGAAACTTTTCCGTTAGCGGAGGAGATCTTAGGGGAAGCTAAATTGTTGGAATTGGGGGCGCAATGGGAGGAGCGCCGCAGCAAAGAATAGGGTTTTCCCAAATCTGCTGTATAAAAATAGAGACGCAGATGCAGCGTCTCTATTTTTTCTGGCGGAGAGGGAGGGATTTGAACCCTCGATACCTCGCGGTATACGCGCTCTCCAGGCGCGCGCACTAGGCCAGACTATGCGACCTCTCCCTAGATAGGCTTTCCCCAAAAGCGGGCGGGATTATACCATTAATGTCATCCGGGGAACATGCTTTCCAGCAGCTCAGGCGCGAACTCCGAGACCAGTTCTGATGAGAGAGCGTTTTCCTTGCAGATTGCCCCGTACAGGTCTGCGCTGGGGCGTTTGCGCCGCTCTTGGGTTTCAGTGTCGAGTTCCCAGAGGCCGAAGCGCTGCGTCCAGCCGCGCTCCCACTCGAAGTTGTCCACCAGGCTCCAATGATAGTAGCCCTCGATAGGCCAATTGAAGTTCACCCCGCGCCAGAGTTGGTGAATGTGTTGTATCAGATAACGCCGGCGCATAGAGTCCTCCTGGTCTTCGACGCCGTTTTCGGTGACGAAGATCGGGACGTTGAATTGCAGCCCCCACTTAAGGGCCTGGAAGAAACCCTCTGGTTCGTTGGCGATGAAGCCTGTTGGACTGAGTTCCGACTCGGGGTCATAGAAATTCTTGCTGAGGACATTGCCTGGAGCGAAGGGGTTGAAGGCCACATATTCCTGCGTGTAATAGTTCAGCCCTATATAGTCTTGAGTCCCTTTGGCTTCGGGGATGCGCTTGCTGGTGGTGAAGAAGCGTAAAACGCCATCCGAGGCCGCTCGGGGAAAGAAGTCGTTATAAACTCGTGAGAGGTTTTTGGCGAGCAGGAGATCGAAAGGAGACCATTTGCGAGCGGGCATCATTCCCCGATAGTTGATCGCCATGCCCGCCCGGGAGCGAGGTTGAAGTTCCTTTATGGCGTGATAAGCCGCAGCGTGACCGCGCACCAGATTGGTCATCACCTGGAATGCCGCCCCAAGGTCCTTTTTGCCCGGAGGAAAATCTCCGAAGACATATCCCATGACCGCATATACATCGGGTTCATTGATTGTGCACCAAAGGTTTACATAATCCCCCAGGGCCTCCACGACCCTGCGCACATAGGTCTCGAAGTGCTCGACAATGGGCTCGTATTCCCAGCCGCCGAGGTGCATCAGCCACAGGGGATCGGTGAAGTGATGCAGGGTTACCATCGGGGTTAGTCCGCGCTCTGTGAGTCCGCGAATCATCTCCCGGTAGTTGTCCAGGGCGTCCTCGTCCCAGCGATCTATTGCCGGTTGAACGCGGCTCCATTCAATGGAGAGGCGATGGGTATTCTGACCGGCCTCGGAGGCACGATCAAAGTCTTCTTGCCAGCGACCACCCCACCAATCGCAAGCCAGTCCACAAGCATGCCCCGGGGTGATATGACCCTCTTGTTCCCAATAGTGCCAGTTATTGTTTGTATTATTTCCTTCAACTTGATGCGATGCGGTCGCGGTTCCCCAAAGGAAGCCTTTTGGAAAATGAAAAGTTGCACGGGCCATGATTTTGTCCTAGTTCTCCTATGTGATGCTCTTTTTGTGCCTGAGTCGTGCTTACCGGGTAGCGGCGTGAGGGTATTGTAGCCCGTGGGTAAGGATTTTGCAATTCTTGAGCATGTTTATGGTATCTTTAAGGGTAAACTAAGTCCTATTACAACCGATAGTTAGCCAGGAGGTGGAGAGATGACTTCCCAACGCTTTTCTTCCCGGAAATGTTTGTGGGGTTTATCTCCCGTTTTATTAGTGGTAGTCCTTGGCGCGTGCAATCTGCCTGGTAGCAACATTTTCTCCCCCGCGACGGCCACCCACACCCCCACAATGACCTTTACATCGAGCGTCACACCCAGCCTGACCCCAAGCCCAACTGCTACGAGCACGCCCACTCAGACATTCACCCTAACGTCTACTTTTACACTCATCCCCTCAGACACGCCGACTCCAACAGATACGCCACTACCAACGGATACCCCAACCATAACACCGACGTCAACCCCTGAGACGGCCACTGCCAGCGCGCAGGGGAATGTTAATTGTCGATGGGGTCCCAATACCGTGTATCTGGTGGCAGGGCTGTTCCGAGATGGGGCTACCGCTCAGGTGGATGGGCGTGATTATGCCGCCAATTGGTTGTGGATTCAGATGGAGGGGTTTGCGTATCACTGCTGGGTGGCGGCTTCGGCGGTGGTTGTGACAGGTGATCTGGATTCCGTGCCGAATGTGCCCACAGACCCGCCGATCAACTCAGCAGTACCTTCAGCGACCGGTGTCGGGGCTACCAGGGATGGGGGTAAGGTTGTGGTAACCTGGAATGCTGCACCACAGGCTGTCGATCTGCATTACCTGATTAAAGCCAATATCTGTAACGGACAATTCGTTTTGGAGTGGATCGACGTAACAACGAAGACAGCGTATACGCTTCAAGATAAAACAGATTGTTCTGGGAATTCATCGGCAAAGCTATTTGTGGTTAACAAACTGGGCTATTCTTCGCCGGTGCAGGTTCTCTGGCCTTAATCGCCTCATCTCTTGCATAGATCAGGCCAGTGGGCTATTATTCCTCACTGGTTATCTGTCATGCTGATCTTTATTTCGATCCTTCTTCTATTTTTGATTACAGTGATCATTCTGGTGCTGGGCCGGTTTCAGATACGCGCCGGTTATTTGTGGTTTCTGGCATTTGGGGGATCCTTGATTGCCTGGGTACTGATCCTGGTTTCACGTTCACAACAGCCGATGATCATTTTGCTCATGCAGTGGAAGCCAGAGAGCTTATTCTCTGCCACGCCGACTTTGCTCTTGGATGATATCTCCTGGGTCTATGCGGCTGCTCTCGCTGCCTTTCCTCCAGCAGTTCTGCTTACCGACACCTTGCAATTCATAGATATTGACCCTGATGCCTGGGCGGCCAGCTTGGCAATGACTGGCTTGGGTCTATTGGCTATTTTTGCTCAGAATCCACTTACGTTGATGCTCGCTTGGGCCATCTTGGATTTGTCAGAAACCTTCCTGCTACTGCAGAGAGTTCCAACGAGCGAGCAGAGAGAGAGGGTGGTGGTTGCCATGTCAGTCCGTTTGGCGGGGCTATTTGTGGTGTTGGCTGCTACACTGCTGGCTATCTCGTCGGATTCAAAGCTGGTTTTTGAAGCGATTGACCCTAAAGTCAGCGGTTTGCTGCTCGTGGCCGTTGGACTACGTTTGGGCGTATTGCCGCCTCACCAGGCCTTCTTGCAGGAGCCGCCATTGCGAAGCGGATTGGGTACGATCGTTCGATTGGCGCCGGTTGCCAGCAGCTTGGTCATCCTGGCGCGTGTAGCACAGGTGGGTGTGCCTGCAGGGTGGCAGCCCTATTTGCTTGCCGTAGCTGCGGTGTCTGCTTTGTACGGTGGATTTTCCTGGTCTCAAGCTCCCAATAAACTTGATGGGCGACCATATTGGATTTTAGGGATGGCGACGATGGCATTGGTTTCCGCAGTATATCATCTTCCGGAGGCGAGCATGGCATGGGGGGTGGCGTTGCTGATGTCTGGGGGGGTATTGTTTTTGGCATCCTATCGAACTCGGTTGGTGTCTATTTTAGTTTTGCTTGGGTGCCTTGGCTTATCACTATTTCCCTTTACCCCCGCCTGGCGTGGTGGGACTCTCTACAATGATTTAAATCTCTTGCTTATTCTTATATTCAGTGTCGCTCATGCACTTATCTTGCTGGGATATGTTCGCCATGCCCTTCGTCCGGCTAAGCCTGTTGAAACGATCGAGCGTTGGATGCTTATTGTCTACCCGCTTGGATTGATCGTGTTGGTTGTTACCCATTGGGGGATTGCTATCTCCCATGGATTGTCTCAACAATCTGGTTTGCCGATCTTGACTGTTGGCTGGTGGGGGGGAGTGCTTGCGATTGTCCCTGCGGCTGCTTTTTGGTATCTCAGTCGGCGGGAGACTGCGCTGCCATCACCAATATCGGCCAATTTGCATGGTTTGCTCTCCCTGGAATGGATGTATCGCGTGTTTTGGTGGCTCTATCGATATATCAGCCGCTTTTTTTCTTCAATATCCTTGATCTTAGAAGGGGAGGGCGGCGTTTTGTGGGCTTTTTTGATGTTGATCCTGTTGATATCGCTTATGGGCCAACTAAATGGGGGAAGCTAAAGGATGAATGTTACAGCTGTGGCCCCGTTCGCAGTTGTCTGGGTTGGGATCACTGCCCTGATATTGCTGGTCAGCCGCGATTGGCGAGTGTCCATCACCGCTTTGGGCGCTCAATACGTCGGTATATTTATTTTCGTTGCTTTGGTATGGCCCGTCGAGTATGCGGTGGTCAAATTGATCACGGGTTGGATTTCTGCAGCTATACTGGGGATGGGGCTGGTTGACAGTGCTGAGGCCTGGGAGGATCAATTAGGCGGGTGGGTGAGCGGTACGCTGTTCCGCTTCTTCATTGCGGGTTTTGTGGGCTTTGTGGCTTTCGCTTTGACTCCGAGCGTGGCGCGTTGGGTATTACGGGCCTCGGAGGTGCAGATTATGGCGGGATTATTGTTGATTGGGCTGGGCCTCTTTCACCTGGGGTTGACCGCCCAACCGGTGCGTATCATTATCGGTTTGTTGACGGTGCTCTCTGGCTTTGAGATATTTTATGCAACGATGGAGACATCCTTGTTGGTTAATGCCATGCTAGCAGTTGTCACGCTGGGGCTAGCGCTGACCGGATCATATTTCAATGCCGCGGGTTTGGAAGGGGGCACATGAGCACACCTATTTTGTGGATTGTAGTACCGGGGGTGATAGCTTTTGTGCTGATCTTCCTGTTGCGGCGTCGAACGATATCGATGATCGTTGCTATTCTGACGGCATTGATCCTGTCTGGATTGGCCTGGTGGCTCGAAGTTGGTGAAGTGATCACATTTGGCCCCTGGGCGTTCAAAATTCAGGAGCAACTTACCGTTGCGGGCCGTAGCTTTGTGATATCAAATCTTGATCGCCCTCAAGTTGCTTTGTTCTATATTGTGCTCGCATTTTGGTTTATTGGCGCTTTAGGGATATCCACACCGCCCTTGTTTATCCCACTGGGATTGGCAAGTGTCGCCATATGGATAGCCGCATTAGCGGTCCAGCCGATCCTTTATGCTGCGCTGTTGATTGAAGTGGCTGTTTTACTGAGTGTGTTGATGCTGACACCCATAGGGAAATCGGTAAATCGGGGTGTGCTGCGGTTTCTCACTTACCAGACATTGGGTGTCCCTTTTATTTTATTAGCGGGGTGGTTTTTGAGCGGTATTGAAGTTGAAGCCGGGAATACGCAGGATATCGTCCGTGCAGCGATCTTCCTGGGGTTTGGTTTCGCCTTCCATCTTGGGATTTTCCCTCTGCATGGCTGGATACCCATGCTGACGGAGACCGCCCATCCCTATGTAACTGCTTTTGTCATCTCGACAATGATCAGCATTGGCGTTTTATTTCCTGTCGGCTTCATGCAGCGTTACCCATCTTTGTATGAAGAAATAGATCTGTTGGATATTTTTCGTTTTTTGGGGATCTTAATGGTCCTGGTAGGCGGGGCTTGGGCGGCCTTTCAGCGCCATCTTGGACGCATATTAGGCTTCGCAATGATCCTTGAAACAGGGCGTACTTTCCTGACGATAGGTCTTCCTGAAGGGGATCAAATGCTCTTCGCTTTGTATATTCCCAGGATTCTGGCCTTAGGTGTTTGGGCGTTTTCTTTATCTAATTTGAAAGCACATTCTGAAGATCTACGGTTTCATGCGGTTCAGGGGCTTGGGCGCAAATACCCCATCATCGGGGCAGGCCTTGTCCTGGCTCAATTCTCCCTGGTTGGGATTCCTTTGCTGGGTGGATTTCCTACCTATCTAATTCTTTGGGAACAGTCAGCCGTCTATGGAGTTTGGATCAGCCTGGGGGCGGTTTTAGGAAGCGCAGGCCTGCTGATTGGCGGGTTGCGCTCTTTGGCAGTATTGGTTATGGGCCCAGAAGAGGTATCCGGCCCGCAAGATGATAGGGGACGAATATTCTCCAACATCATTATCTTGCTGGGGGTAAGCGCGATGTTCATCATCGGAATATTCCCTCAGTGGTTTGTGCCTGCGCTGACATCGATTTCAGGGACTTTTGGCAGCCTGACACCTTAAGATAAACGTGTTCGTGCTATAATTTTTCCGCTTGACAATTCTTGTGTGAGAGAACCTGTGTAATCAGGAGAAATTGGAATGGAATTACAGCAACTCGAAAAACGCCTCGAGTGGATTGATGAAGAACGCCGTAAAGATAAGAACGTCATCACCCAGTTGAGAGATCGTATCGTTACCTTAGAGGGGAAACTGAGAACAGCCGAGCAAGAGAATAAGTCACTCGAAAGTGAAGTAACTCGTCTAAAGGCTGTGATGGGGCGTTTGGACTTGATCGATGAAGTGATCGCCAGCAATCGGGCCGAGTTCAGCCAATGGGCCAACCAGCAGAAGCAGCTTTCTGAACAACAGGATTCGGAAGTAAAGAAGTTGCTTCGGATTGAGGTTCAAGGTGTTGAAGCCAGCCTGATTGAGGCGCAAAAACTGACAAAATCTATCCCGTCCATTCATGAGGGTTTGGAAGCACGCGAGCTAGAGGAGAAACGGCTTTCGAATCTAATAGATGGCCTCAATCAGGCTTTGGATGAACTGCGCTTGCGGATTGAAGATCAGAATCGTACCAATCGCGTCCTCGAAGATGGGCGCAATCAAGATTCGCAGCGACTGACGGATTTACATGGAGAAGTCTCGGCGCTACGCAAGCGCTCAGACGAGTTCCGCGGGCGTTTTGAGGTCTTCGATGCTGAGTTCAAGCGGGTTGAAGCGCGTTTGAAGGAATTGGTTGCGGTTGATCAGGAGCGCACCGAAGCCCAAACAGCCTTTTTCAATAAACAAACTTCGGCTGAGGCTGAGCGCGAAAAGACCTGGAAAGATTGGGCGACGCGCTTTGAAACCATCGAGGCTCAGGCAGCAGATATTGATGAGCATCTACGTTCCCTTGACGAAACGCTTCAGGAGGTCAAACGCACAAACCAGGTTTCAGAAGAACTCAGCCAGAAAGTGGAACGCCGCATTAACGAGTTGACCGAAATGCAGCGGCTATCTGAAGAACGTTTCCGCCAGGAATGGAATACTTTTAAGGCTGATGATCAGAAGCGCTGGACGAACTATATGCTCTCGCACGACGAGCAGCAAAGCGATACCAACCGCCGCCTTGAGAGGATCGCTGATCGGGTAACGTTGATGGAAGATGGCCTGCAGGAGCTTCAGGACTTATTAGGCGAAGTTACCGAGTTCTCCTGGAAGCGCCTTCACGCAATGCTTGAAATTGTCCGAGACTGGACGGCTGATCACGAACGCTTCCAGGGTGGCCTGCGCTAAAAGGGCTTGTTTCTGTGCCGCTGACCGTTGTCCATCGTGGCGCGGTCAGCGGCTTTTTGCATAAACAGGAATCGGTGATCAGTTACGATAAAGGATGCGAATGCGCGTTATAGGAACAGCAGGGCATGTTGATCACGGTAAGTCGGCACTCATCGAGGCGCTCACCGGCACACACCCGGACCGCCTCCGAGAAGAACAGGAGCGCGGGCTAACCATCGTCTTGGGCTTTGCCTGGCTTACCACCCCCAACGGTGAGAACATTGGCATCGTCGATGTTCCGGGCCATCGGGATTTCATCGAAAACATGCTTTCTGGTGTGGGGGCGATTGACGCGGCCTTGTTTGTGGTCGCCGCGGATGAAGGCGTGATGCCGCAGACCCGCGAGCACCTGGCTATTTTGGATTTGTTGCAGATACGTGGCGGGGTCGTCGCTCTGACCAAAATCGACCTGGTTGATGATCCCGAATGGCTTGAGTTGGTCGAGGCCGATGTGCGGGATACGCTTTCTGGAACCGTGCTGGATTCTGCTCCCCTGGTGCGCGTCTCTTCCCGAACTGGGGAGGGTATTCCCGAACTGCTGAACGCCCTTGAGCTGACCTTGACCGAAAAGCCTCCCCGCCCTGATTTGGGCCGCCCGCGCCTCTCCATCGACCGCGCCTTCACAGTGTCTGGTTTTGGAACGGTGGTCACAGGCACGCTCACCGATGGTCGTTTACAGGCTGGGGATGAGGTATCCGTCCTCCCCCAGGATTTGCGGGGCCGTGTTCGGGGGCTGCAAACACATAAACGCAAGACCCAAAGCGCGGTTCCAGGCAGTCGAACAGCCATCAATATATCTGGCGTCGATCTCGATCAAATCCAGAGAGGGGATGTGGTTTCTCGTCCCGGTGATTACCAGCCCACCCGGCGCATGGATGTGTATTTTCGTCTCCTGCCTGAAGCCACTCAGCCTGTCAAACACAATACAGAAATGAAATTGTTTTTGGGCGCAGCCGAGGTGATGGCGCGCTTGCGGTTGTTAGGCGCGGAGTTGCTCAGGCCAGGCGAGGAGGGCTGGCTGCAGTTGGAGTTCCCCGATCCAATCGTGGCTGTGCGGGGTGACCGGTATATCCTTCGACGTCCCTCCCCAACCGAAACGGTTGGGGGTGGGGTGGTAGTGGACCCCCATCCCAAGGGGCGTTATAAGCGTTTCGATAAGGATGCTCTGGATCGTTTCGAAACCCTGGCGCAAGGCACTCCAGCCGAGATCTTCTTGCAGGCATTGTCACCCCTTGGAGCAGCTCCCTTCAAGGATGTGGTCAGCCGGGCCAGCCTGGATCAGTCGGTTGTCTTCGAGGCTTATGACGAGCTCAGCGCGGGTGGACGGGTGATCTCCTTGGGCGGCGATCCCCGGAAGCAGCCGAATGCTTTGATAGCCAGCCGCGGATATTGGAGTCAATTAGCGCAGCGCGCCGAAGATGCGGTGGTGGACTATCATCAGGATTACCCCTTGCGGCATGGAGTCCCTCGGGAAGAACTAAAGAGTCGTCTGGGCATTTCGGCGAGGATTTTCGATGCTTTGCTGAAAAGCCTTGCCGCAGAGGGACGCTTGGAAGAAATTTCGCTGCGTGGCGAACTGCCGGGGGTCAGTGCCGTTCCGGTGGTGAAGCGGCCTGGACATTTTGTAGATTTCGCTGGAGAACAGCAGAAGACCGTCGATGGTTTGCTGGGAGAGTTTAAGGCGAATCCCTACTCACCGCCGTCTGTAAAGGAGTGTGTTGACGCAGTTGGAGAAGAAATCTACAATGCCTTAGTCGATTCTGGGGAGTTGATCCCGCTTTCCGGTGAGGTTGTCTTTCGCCGGGAGGACTACGAGAAAATGGTGGCCGAGTTGCGCGAAATCCTGGGTGCAGAAGGGAACATCAGTGTGGCCCAGGTTCGTGATCATTTCAACACCAGCCGAAAATACATCCTGGCTTTTCTCGAACACCTGGATGCCATCGGAGTCACCGTGCGGGTGGGGGATGTGCGCGGGTTGAAGAACCAGTGACCAGTTATCAGCGACCAGAGATGAATTCCGAAACCTGGAACACGATCATCGCCTCTTTCCCCGAGCCCCACTTGTTGCAGAGCTGGCAGTGGGGAGAGGTGAAATCAAAATTTGGCTGGGAGGCCCTTCATCAGGCCTGGGGCGATGAGCGAACCCCCGACGCGGCTGCTTTGATATTGCAGCGCAGCATTCCCATTGCCGGCTTTGCGGCGCGGCTGCGCGTTTTGTATGTCCCTAAAGGGCCGTTATTGCGAGATTGGGGCGATAATGCTCTCTGCAGGCGGGTACTGGATGATCTGCAGGTGTTAGCTCGCGAGAAGGGCGCCATATTTATCAAAATCGATCCTGATGTCCCCCTGGGGATGGGGGTACCTGGCGATCCAGATGCCCAGGAGGACCGTCTGGGCGAAAACGTCGGCACCGAGCTAGATGGCCTGGGATGGAAGTCCTCAAAAGAGCAGATTCAGTTTCGAAATACCGTGCTGGTGGACCTCACTGCTCCCGAAGACGAGATGTTGGCTCGCATGAAGCAGAAGACACGCTATAACGTGCGATATGCCATTCGCCAGGGAGTCACAGTACGCGTGGGTTCCCGGGAAGATTTCGAGCTTCTCTATCGCATGTACGCCGAGACTTCAGTAAGAGACGGGTTTGTCATCCGTAGCGAAGATTATTATCACAGCCTGTGGAGCACATTCCTGGAGAACGATATGCTGACACCCCTGGTCGCAGAGGTGGAGGGCGAGCCTGTTGGCGCGTTGATGCTTTTCCACCTCGCTAACCGTGCCTGGTACCTTCACGGGATGTCTCGCGATATTCAGCGCAAGAAAATGCCCAACTATTTGCTGCAATGGGAAGCCATGCGCAGGGCTAAAGAGAAGGGCTGCATGGTCTATGACCTGTGGGGCGCGCCAGACGTATTCGATGAGAGCGATTCGATGTGGGGGGTGTACCGTTTCAAGCGCGGCTTGGGCGGCAGGGTTTTGCGCACCATTGGCGCTTACGATTACCCCGTCCGACCCATTTTGCATAAATTGTATACAGAGAATTTGCCACGAATTTTGGAGTTAATGCGGCATCGTAGACGCGCACGTACGAATGTATTGGTGAAAAGGAGTCTTTAGTGAAATCACTTCCCCGATTGAAAATAGCCCATTTACCCACCCCTGTTGACGAACTGCCGCACTTGAGTGCTGAACTTGGCGGTCCGCGGCTGCTGATTAAGCGCGATGACCAGACCGGCCTGGCCTTTGGCGGCAATAAAACCCGCAAGCTAGAATATCTGCTGGCGGAAGCTCAATCCCGGCAGGCCAGAACGGTGATCACTGCCGGCGCGGTGCAATCGAATCACTGCCGACAGACAGCTGCCGCCGCCGCCCAACAGGGCCTGGATTGCATTCTGGTATTAGCGGGCGACCGCCCGTCTGAGCCTTCGGGGAACTTGCTCTTGGATTTACTGTTTGGCGCCGAAATAGTCTGGACGCAGATGAGTGAAAGGGAGCAGACCATGCAGGCCACTTTCGAAGCCGCTCAAAAAGCTGGTCGGAAGCCTTATCTGGTCCCTTACGGCGGTTCAAACCCGGTGGGCGCATCAGCCTTTGCCTTTGCGATCCAGGAATTGATCGACCAGGATGTCAGCCCAGATTGGGTCGTCTTTGCCTCGTCGTCCGCGGGGACCCAGGCTGGCATGGTGGCCGGGGCGCACCTGACGGGTTTTCCGGGCAAGGTCTTAGGCATCAGTGTGGATGAACCCAAAGATGTCTTACAGGCGCGCATTGCGGCGCTGGCCTCGGAAACGGCGGGATTTTTGGGTGCGCCGACCAGCTTTGAGCCAGACCAGGTGCTCGTCAATGCCGATTATACGGGTGAGGGCTATGGGATCATGAATTCCCGGGATCGTGAAGCTGTCCACCTCTTTGCAAGATTCGAGGGCATATTGCTCGATCCGGTCTATACTGGCCGGGCGGCGGCGGGCATGATCGACCTGATCCGCAAAGGTTTTTTCTCAAAAGATGAGACCGTCCTCTTCTGGCATACGGGCGGCACCCCGGCATTGTTGGCGGATAAATATCGTGATGTGCTAGATCGTTGATAAAGGAGGCTGGCGATGGATTTTGTGTTTTTAGGTCTTGCTGCTGATCAATGGCTAAATATGGGTATTTCCCTGCTGATTGTCCTGGCTGCTTTGCTCCTGGGGCGCTGGTTGGTGAAGTTAATCCTTGATCGCGGTTTTGGAGGACTGGTTCGAAAGACCAAAACCACCCTTGATAATGCTGTAGTGGATGCCCTGCGGGTGCCGCTCTATATGCTGGTTGTTGTGCTCGCTTTCGATATTTCCCTGAGTCGGTTGAATTTTTTGCCAGAATCTTGGGCGTCATGGCTAAATGACCTCTTTTATGTCCTTTACTTCCTGGTCGGGCTGATCTTTGCCTGGCGATTTGTGCTCAATTTCTTTGATTGGTATGGACGAGAGATAGCTGTTCACACGGAAACGGACCTGGATGAGCAGTTGTTCCCCTTTTTCAGGCGCGTCGCCCTGATCATTTTGGGTTCGATTGCCCTGATAACACTGTTGGGCCATTTCGATGTCGATATCAGCGCCCTGGTGGCTACCTTGGGCATTGGCTCTCTGGCTATCGCTTTGGCAGCGCAATCTGCCCTGGCGGACACCATCAGCGGTTTCTTGATCATGATCGACCGCCCATTCCGCATAGGCGACCGCATCGAGATATTGGACCTGGATACCTGGGGGGATGTGCTGGATATCGGTCTGCGCAGTTCGCGCATCCGTACCCGTGACAACCGTATGGTGGTAGTGCCAAATTCGTTGATTGGTAAGAGCCTGGTGGTCAACTACTCATACCCCGATGACCAGTACCGCCTTCAAGTGAACGTCGGTATCGCCTATGGCGTCGATTTGGAACTCGCCCGCCAGACGATGATCGAGGCTGTCAAAACGGTCGAGGGTGTGCTGACAGACCGTCGGGTAGAAGCGTTATTCCTTGAGTTTGGCGATTCGGCCTTGATCTTTCGGGTGCGCTGGTGGCTTGATTCGTACTGGGATACCCGCCGCATGTTCGACCGGGTCAACACGGCGATTTACAACGCTCTCAATGAAGCGGGCATAGAGATGCCCTATCCACAAATGGATGTCCACCATAAGATCGGCTCCGGTGATGTGGAGCGCATCTCGGGCGTTCTTCGTAGAGGAGATTGACTTTAACCTTTCCCATAGCAGCAGGCAGTTCAAAAACGGCAAGACCCAACGTCTCGCACGCTGGCCCGGTTAGGTGCGAGCGGGGTTGTGCGGCTTTTGGCTTTAAGAATTCAATGCTACATACCTGTTTCGTAAACTTATCGCTGTTTCAAGTT
Source organism: Anaerolineales bacterium (assembly GCA_028278545.1). Lineage (GTDB taxonomy): Bacteria > Chloroflexota > Anaerolineae > Anaerolineales > UBA11858 > NIOZ-UU35. Next base: position 199,968 of record JANQED010000132.1, on the reverse strand, counting down.
TGCCTGTAGAAAACGAATCTATTCCTAACTCAAGACCTTCTTGTATCTGTTCTTCAGTATCTAAATTCGAACCGTAAACCACATAGCCACTTTGATGCAGTTTATCAACAAAATCGGGGGTAATCAGCACGCTATTCAAATGAACAACATTTATCTCTAATAACGCTGCCCAATCATAAATGTGCTTTTGCGCAATGCGGACTGGCATCCAATCAGGAGGTTCGTAGAAAAACGTTCCGGTTCGTATGTGCGGATTCACCTTTTTTGCATGCACCAGTAATGGATATTGCTCTGTTGTTAATTCTACATCGTTGACAACATCGTACTTTTCTACTTCTTGAATGACCTTATGCAGAAAATCCAAACTTGAATCTTTCATATCGATTTCAAATCGGACTTTCCCTCTACAATAGTCTAAAGCTTCACTCAACGTTGGCTTTGTTTCTCCAGTATATCGCTTTCCAAACCAGCCTCCCGAATCCAGAGCCTTTAGTTCGGCAAGTGTGTGTTCGCAGACGATTCCTGTTCCATTGTCAGTGTGACCCAAGTTGAATAAATGATGGATAACAAGTTCTTTGTCCGCTGTGTAGTGGACATCAAGTTCTATGCCATCAGCACCTTTAGATATGGCACTCTCAAAAGCAGGAATTGTATTCTCGGGGGCATTCTCTCGATCCCCTCTACAGGCTATTACGAGTGGTCTCTCATACATGGTTTTTCTTCGATGGTTTAGCCTCGCAACCCTGGCTTATGCTAGCAATTGTTCCTGGCGTCACACAAACTAAAACCGCTCGCAATCTGCGCGAGCGGTTCCAACTATAGTATCATCTGGTTGCCACGCGCGGCGCAGCTTCCCGGTTTTTCTCTTCCCAAAATTATAACATGCCCTGTTTCTTTTCCATCGCTTTCCCCCCATGACACCAGTTGACGTCCACCCCTTGAGTCCTTGAATTTAAGCACTCAGGTGCTTGACGTTGACCATCAGCTTTGATACGCTCAACTCAACCATATCAGTGGAATACATATTCAGGAGGTGAAGGATGAAATACCTTCAAGATATTCGCGATGCCAGCGAAGACCCCAAACAAATGGAGTCGCTTTATCGAGATGTGCTGGAACGCGGCCAGAGCGCGACGTTCCAATCGGACCTTGTAGCTGCCTATGAGGAAATGCCGGAGAATGTCTTGCTGGCGGCCTGGTACTATCGTTTGCAGCGGGCTGCCCCAAGTGAGGCTAAGGAGAAGCGGGATGGCATCAATTGGAAATTGGCTATCCCATTGAGTATTATCACGGGCTTGGTTTTCTGGTCGATAACGGACACAGACGGCCCACTGTTCCTCGATCATCTGCCCTATCTGGTCATATTCTGGGCCCCTATTGCCACGATCTTCAGTGTGGCCTTTCTGGCCGGTACAGCGAAACAGTACTACCGTCGGGCGGCGCTGATCGTCGTTGGTCTCATCTTGGCAGGTCTATATGTCTTCTTGGTCTCGCCGGGGTTGACGGACAAGCACATTATGCGCTATTTGGAGTTGATGGCCATCCATTTGCCCCTGATGGCTTGGGTCACGCTTGGGATTGCGGTTCTGGGCTTGCGGTCATCTTATGAGGATCGCTTCGCCTTTTTGATCAAGTCCATCGAGACGATGATCACCGCCGGGCTTTACCTGATCTTTGGGATGGTGTTAGCCGGGATCACCTTTGGCATGTTCGCGGCATTGAATGTGGAAATCCCCCCCTTGTGGATGCGTTTGGTGATTGCCGGTGGCTTTGGTTTGCTGCCGACATTGGCGGTGGCGACCATTTATGATCCGACCCTGGCATCGAGTGCTCAGGATTTTACCCAAGGGTTGAGCAAGTTCATCGCCACGATGATGCGCATTTTGCTGCCGCTCACCCTGGCGGTTTTGGTGGTGTATGTTTTCGTGATCCCCTTCAACTTTTTGGAGCCGTTCAAGCAGCGTGAAGTGCTCATCGTGTATAACTTGATGCTCTTTGGCATCATGGGCCTGTTGATGGGCGCGACACCGATCCGTCCAGGTGATCTATCACCTAAAGTGCAGGCCTGGCTGCGTTCCGGCATTCTGGCTGTGGCGATCTTGGGCACGCTGATCAGCGTGTATGCTATGTCCGCGACGGTCTGCCGAACAGTGCAGTGGGGTATCACCGTCAATCGCCTGACTGTCATTGGTTGGAATACCATCAATATCGGTATCCTGGTTGCCTTGATCGTCAAGCAGTTCAAAGATGGCCGCGAAAAGTGGGTTGCATCCTTGCAGCAGGTCTTCAGCTTTGGGACGAATTTCTATGTTGCCTGGGGGCTGTTCCTGTTGGTGGCGATCCCCCTGCTGTTCCGGTAATGGTTTTACTCTGACTTCCGAGATTTGCCTTAAAGGGCGCATATCAACGCACCAATGTGAGAAGATCTCGGAAGTCTTTCTCAATCGATGATCCAATAACTATTTGAAAGGAGTCTCTCATGAAAAACCTACGAAAACAGATCCAGACGACAATGATTTTGGGCGTTTTGTCGTTGTTTGGGGGAGCGTTCAGCCATTTGGCGTTGACTGATATCTACCATGGCGAGACGGACGTCTCTGTGGAGTGGAATGTCTTGCGTTTCAGCGTCTTGGTGTTTCTGATCTTCATTGGCTTGGCGCTGTCTACGTTGAGGAGAACGTTACGCGAGATGCCGTAGCCGCGCTATTTTGGCTTGCCCCAGAGCTTTTGGCCGCTGTGCAGTTCCCGTCCAGCGAAATGGACATCTTGCAAGGGATCCCGGTTCAGCGTTATCATTTGATCGCAGCCTTTGGCCTGCCGCTCTCACTGACGCTTGTCGCGGTATTGGTAGCCGGGAGCGAAATACCTCCCGGCTAGGCTGGATGAAGTCATTTATGTGTATCCTGATCCATATAACTGATGCTCAAACTGCTCATTGTTGAAGATAACCTCAAGCTGCGAACCGCGCTGAAAGCCGGGTTGGAGGCCACCGGTGAAGTCCAGGTGGTCTATGATTGCGAAAAGGGTGGAGAGGCGCTGGCGTATTGTCTGGAGACTTCGGGAGCCTCAAAAGACTTCCGAAGTCCCCTCGATGTCATTCTAATGGACGTCCACCTGGCGGGAGAAATGCATGGCATACAGACCGCGGTCGCTATCCGCCGCGAGTTCCCGCGTATGCCGGTTGTTTTCTACTCCATACAAGATGATGACGCCTATTACCGGGATTTCCGACAGTCGGGCATTCTCAGTCACTATGCTTATGTGCGCAAATCGAATTACCTGTTGCCTGAGATGATCCTGCCTTTGCTCCGAGATGCGGTTGCCGGTCGCAGTTTCATTGACCCCGACATCGAAGCCCGCGTACAAGAGGTTCGTCAAAAGGACCAGCATGATCCCATGGCCTTGTTAGAGCCCAACGAACAGGTTGTCGCACGCCTGCTTGCCCAGGGGATGACCAATGAGCAAATCGCGGCCCAGTTAGGCTTTCGCGATAAACGCACCATCAGCCGCGTCAATGGCCAGATTTACGCCGTTTGGGGATTGAAAGATTCTCCAACCGATGAAAAGGTTGCCCGCACCCGCGCGGCTCTCATCGTCCAGACCGGGCAGCCACTTCAATGGGATGAACAGGGCAACCCCATGACGTTGGATGGGCAATACATCTCTGTAATCGGTAACCAGTCAAACGATCACTGATTACTGGATGCGCTAAACTGCAACCAATGACTGATCACTGGCTCCTGAACTGGTCTATCATAACCGTTTCTTTGTTTAGCACCATTGTGCTGCTCTGGCTGGGTTTTACCATTGTGCTCAACGCCCAGCGACGCGATTGGGGTCTGTGGTTAATTGCCGGTGAGCTGTTTATGGGGGGGATATTTTTCCTGAGTCACTCTATCATTCTCGACCATGGGTTGGCGTTCTTCAGTCAGGGGCTGGACTTTTGGTGGCACCTCGGTTGGGTGCCCATCACCACCATCCCCTATGCCTGGTACATCGTCATGCTATGGTTTGCGGGATTCTGGCGAGGCCCTTCCACGCGCCTCTATCGCCGGCATTGGACCTGGTTTGTGTTCGCCAGCATACTGGCGATCGCGGTGATCGTTTTGATCGTGTTTGCCAATCCGCTGCCTTCCTTTGCCCAAATACCCCAGTTCGAATGGACTGCTACCCTCTCGTTGGGCGGCATTCCGGTTTTGATTTTGGTTTACCCTTTCTACATCTTTGTTTGTCTTGTGCTTTCACTGGACGTGTTGCGGCATCCGGCGCCATCGGAGAGGATGATGGGAGACCAGGCTCGGGAGCGCGCCCGACCCTGGTTAATGGCAGCTACCTTTACCCAGGTCCTTGTTTCCCTTTTCGTTGCCGCCGCACTATTTTGGGTCGTTAGAAACACGCGCTTGCCGGCAGGTTACCGGAATATAGCCACTTCGATAGCCTGGTTCGACTTAATCATCGCTTCCCTCATCGCTGTTTCGGTAATTCTGATCGGTCAGGCTGTGGCATATTATGAGATTTTCACCGGAAAGCGCCTGCCCCGGCGTGACCTGGCCCGCCATTGGCGGCAGATCGTCATTTTGTCTGGGGGATTTTCCCTCCTGATGGGCGGGTGCCTGGCGCTGATAGTTGATTCAATTTACATTGTCTTGCTAGGCGGGATGTTGATGATCGTTTCCCTGGCGTTCCTGAGTTGGCGGTCGTTTCACGAACGGGAACGATATACGCAAAGCTTGCGTCCCTTCGTTTCCAGCCAGGGCGTTTTCGAGCGTTTGATTTCTCAATCTCCCGACGATGTGGATGTATTTCTGCCTTTTCGAGTGCTGTGCAAAGATGTATTAGGATTGCAGCGGGCTGTTCTGATGCCTTTGGGTTCGACGGCGGTGATTATCGAAGCCCCACTGATCTATCCCGAAGGGGGCATGGGGGATGATCTTCCGGCCTTGGAGGGGATCCTGGAATCCCCTGAGCAGATCGGTGTTCCCTTACACCGGGCCACGGACGGGGTTTGGGTTTGGGCGGTGCCCTTGTGGAGCGCACGCGGCCTGATCGGAGTCCTGTACCTTGGGCCCAAGCTCGACGGGGGTCTTTATGCCCAGGAGGAGATCGATATCGCCCGAACAACAGGAGAGAGGTTGATCGATACCTATGCCAGCGCTGAGATGGCTAAGAGGCTGATGGCTTTGCAGCGCCAGCAAATGATTGAAGGGCAGGTGCTCGATCGCCGCACTCGAAGAGTGCTGCATGACGAGGTCTTGCCCCAATTGCACGCCGCCATGCTGGCGTTAAGTAGTGTGGATGTTGACCCTTCGACAACCGTCAGAGACCTCAGCGGTGTTCACCACCAGATCGCCGAATTACTGCGCAAAACCCCCTCGATCACTTCTCCGCAGGTGGGGGAGTTAGGTGTTTTGGCCGCCTTGCGTCGCTCCGTCGATGAGGAGTTGAGCGGCGCTTTTGATGATGTCATTTGGCAGGTCTCTCCTGCTGTAGAAGAGATGTGCCGGGCGCTTCCATTGTTATCTGCGGAGGTGTTGTTTTACGCCGCCAGAGAAGCCATCCGCAACGCCGCTCAGCATGGCAGGGTATCCAACCGCTCGCTAAGTCTCCGGATTGCCACAGAAGAGCATGGCGGTTATCGGATCATTATCGAAGATGATGGGAGCGGTTTGGTAGAAAGCGGGGATCATCCCGAGGGTCATGGTTTGGCGCTGCACAGCACCATGATGGCGCTGATCGGCGGTTCCCTGACTGTTCAGAGCGAAGGGGGGGAGCACACCCGGGTCGTGCTCGACTTGCCCAATCTGTAAAACAAAATCAACCGTTTTCATTGTGGTGTCAAATCTGCCGCGAACTTCTTTTGGGCGCCGATTTTTTTTGGGGGGGATTTCGATTAGAATTGTTCTAACGATCACAAAAGACAGTTGTCACTTGACTTCGCAACGCAAATCATATAGTGTAGTGCGGAAACTTTTTCCAACCGGCGAAATCTTTGGAGGACAACTTGAGTATCATGGCTACTGCTGGGAACAAGGGCGCAAACATCCGCTCGGATTGTTTTGTGACCCTTGAACTGACCGATCGGGGCGGCTTAGAAATCTCCCTCGATAGCAAAGTTGGCGCCCTATACGGAGACTCGATCAACACGCTGGCCGAAGAGATCTTGGCCCATTTTGGGGTGGAACACGCCAGGCTGCTGATCGAAGATCGCGGCGCTCTAGAATTTGTGCTGGCGGCCCGCATCGAAGCAGCCATCAAGGCCTGTGTTGAGACTGACAAAGAATACTTGCCAGATTTGATCCCCAAGAGCCAGGTTCAAAACACCAAAGATCGTTATCGCCGCTCCAGGTTGTACCTGCCGGGAAACAGTCCTAAATTGATGCTCAACGCCGGCATACACCAGCCAGATGGCATTATCTTGGATTTAGAAGACTCGGTGGCCCCCGGTAAAAAAGATGAAGCCAGGTTGCTGGTCAGAAACGCATTGCGGCGAGTGGATTTCTACGGTGCGGAGCGCATGGTGCGCATCAACCAACTCCCTATGGGGTTGGACGATCTGGAATTTGTGGTGCCCCATCATGTTAACTTGATTCTGCTCCCCAAGTGTGAAAGTGCTGAGCAGGTGCAGCAGGTGGATGCCCGCATCGCCGAGATCGCTGCACGGCACCATATTGAGCAGCCTATCTACTTGATGCCGATTATCGAGAGTGCCCTGGGGGTAGTCAACGCGTATCCGATTGCCTCCGCTTCTGAGACTGTGGTGGCCTTGGCTATCGGTCTGGAAGATTACACCGCCGACCTGGGTGCGCAGCGCACCGAATCGGGCCACGAGAGTTTTTACGCCCGGGGGGCGGTGGTCAACGCTGCCCGTGCCGCAGGCATCCAGGCAATTGACTCCGTCTTCTCGAATGTCTCCGATATGGAAGCGCTGCGGGCGGTAGTAAAAGAGTCGAGATCATTGGGTTTCGACGGTATGGGCTGCATCCACCCGCGCCAGATCAAAGTGGTTCACGAAGCTTTTGCGCCAACGGAGAATGAGATCGAAAAAGCTAAGGGAATAGTACAGGCATTTGACCAGGCAACCAGCCAGGGTTTAGGGGTGGTGGCCATTGGCTCGAAGATGATCGACCCCCCGGTCGTCAAACGCGCCCAGCGGACCATCGATCTGGCTATTCGATCTGGTCTATTGTCCAAAAACTGGCAAGATACGCCTGAGGGTTAAACCGCGAAGGACACAAAACAAAACCTTAGCGTCCCGCCGGCGAATCATTTCAGGCGAAGTCAAAGATGATTTGGATAGTGCTATGACTATAAAATACGTCAAAAACGCCGTGGGGCGCATGATCCCCACCGAGATCAACGGCAAGCCGGTGATCCCTTTCCAGGGGCCGCACGGTTATAAGACCACTGGCTGGAAGTACGGCCCGCCGATCCGCACCTGTGGGGATTACCCCGACGATGGCGACAAGCGAGTGGCTGATTTGAAAACCGCCCTGGCTAAAGCCGGGCTTAAGGATGGCATGACCATCTCCACCCACCACCATTTCCGCAACGGTGATTTGGTCGCCAATCAGGTCTTCCAGGCTGCCGCGGAATTGGGTGTCAAGGATTTAGTCTGGTTCCCTTCGGCTTCCTTCCCCTGCCATGAACCGCTCATCGAGTATCTCGAAGATGGCACCATCCATCACATCGAGGGCAGTATGAACGGCCCTTTGGGGCGTTTCGCTTCACAGGGCAAGATGCGCGGAGCGGGTGTGTTGCGTTCACACGGTGGCCGCTATCAGGCGGTACAAGATGGCGAGGTGGTCATCGACATCGCTGTCATCGCCGCCCCCGCCGCGGACCCTTTCGGCAATGCCAATGGCTTGACCGGCCCCTCAGCTTGCGGGCTGCTGGGCTTCGCTTTGGCCGATTCACAGTATGCCCACAACGTGATCGTTGTAACCGATCATATAGTACCCTTTCCCTGCATTCCCTGGCAGGTTCAAGGCAACAACGTGGATTACGTGGTCGAGATGGACCAAATCGGCATCCCGGAGCGGATCGTTTCCGGAACAACGCGCATTACCAAAAGCCCTGATAGGCTGTATATTGCCGAGTTGACCGCCAAATTCTGCGAAGCAGCCGGGATCATTCGGGACGGTTTCTCTTTTCAGGCCGGTGCCGGGGGCACTGCCTTGGCAATTGGCAACTACTTCGGCGAGATCATGCGTGAAAGAAGCATCAAAGCGCGTTTTGCACGTGGGGGCAGCAACCAATATCTGGTCGAACTGCTGGATCAGGGTTTAGTGGAGCATATTTTGGATGGACAAACCTTCGATCTAGAAGGCGTGCGTTCGATGCGCGAGAACCCTCATCATGTCGACACCAGCCCCTTCACCAGCTATAACTATCACGGTAAGGGTAACTTTGCCTCGATGCTTGATGTGGTCATCTTGGGTGCCACCGAAGTAGACCTGAATTTCAACGCCAATGTGGTAACACATTCGGATGGTTATTTGCTGCACGGCATCGGCGGCTGGCAGAATTGCCTTTTTGGCAAGAACGTGATCTTGCCGATTCCCCTCTTCCGCGACCGCATTCCGGTGATCCGCGATGAGGTCACCACCATCTGCGGGCCGGGCGAGCTGATCGATGTGATTGTCACCGAGCGCGGCATCGCCATAAACCCCCGACGCACGGATTTGATCGAGGGGACCAAAGACGCAAACTTACCTGTCAAGACCATCCACGAATTAAAGCAAGAAGCCGAACGCATCTGTGGCGTGCCGCAGCCGGCTCAGTTCACTGATAAGGTCATTGCGGCCATCAAATGGGTAGATGGAACGGTGATCGATGTGGTCAGACAGGTGAAAGAATAAACCGGGGACGGGAGGCCTGGGAGGGAAAGAGTGCATCCTTCCGTCTCCTGTCTTCGGTCACGTTTCATAAACACAAATCAGGAGTGATCAAATATGTCTAAACGTACCATCGTCTCTATGCCCGGCGACGGGATTGGAAATGCGGTCTTGCCGGAAGCGATTCGCGTGTTGGAAGCTGCTGGTTTTGAGGCTGACTATGTCCATGCTGATATCGGATGGGAATTCTGGTGCACAGAGGGTAATCCGTTGCCCCAGCGCACCATTGACCTGCTCCGGGAGCACAAGATCGGCCTGTTTGGGGCAATCACCTCCAAACCCAAGTCCGATGCTGATGTGGAACTTGCACCGGGATTGCGTGATAAGGGCCTAGTCTATTACTCTCCGATCGTCGGCCTGCGTCAGCACTTCGACCTGGATATTTGCGCCCGGCCGTGCCAGACCTTCAAGGGCAACCCGCTCAATTTCATCCGCCGCGGTGCAGATGGTGGCGTGGAAGAGCCAAAAGTGGACGTGGTTATCTTCCGCCAAAATACGGAAGGCCTGTACGGTGGTGTGGAGTGGAGCAATCCCCCCGATAACGTTTATGAGACCCTCATGTCTCATCCCAAATTCTCCAATAATTTCGGGGATGTTCCCCGGAGCGAACTATCCGTTTCGACCCGCATATTCTCTCGTCAGGCAACCGAACGTATTCTGCGGGCGGCCTTTGATCATGCGCAGAAGTTTGGCTACAAATCGGTGACGGTGTGCGAAAAACCCAATGTGATCCGCGAGACCTCCGGTATGATGCTGGCCCTGGGCAAAGAGATCGCCGCCGAGTATCCAGGTATCGCCTTATGGGACACCAATATCGATGCCCAGATGATGTGGCTGACCAAAAACCCTGAAGATTACGGTGTCATCGTGGCCGGCAACATGTTTGGCGACATCATTTCCGATGGCTTTGCCGGCCTGGTGGGGGGTTTGGGCTTCGCCTGCAGTGCCAATGTTGGTGATGAAGTAGCTGTGTTTGAGCCGACGCACGGGTCAGCCCCCAAATACGCCGACTTTGAGACCTCGATTGTCAACCCCATTGCGATGGTGCTTTCGGCCTGCATGATGCTCGACCACATCGCTGAAACTGAGATCGCTGCCAGAATCCGCCAGGCCATCGCTGAGGTCGTCCAGGAGGGCCAGGTACGTACTTACGATATGATGAAACTGCGCGGCCGCCCCGATGTTTTAGGGCAAGGCGCGGCCTCCACAACCCAAATGGCGGATGCGATCATCGCCCAATTGAAATGATCGATCACGAACCGCAGAGTGCGCAGCGCTACAATATTTCTGTGCACTCTGCGGTAAACGTTTGATTCCACGCGACTTTATGATAGCCGTGGGATTTGATAGTTTAGCTCGGTTATCTAGCTGTTGGGGGAGAATAGTATTGGATCATTGGATGGGGAAATTCATTGGTATCATTGTTCTATCGTGAAGTTCGTCCACCTGCACACTCACTCGTATTACTCCTTCCTGGATGGCGTGCCATCCCCTCAGGCCCTGGTGGATGCCGCTGTTCGGCATGAGATGCCCGCCCTGGCGCTGACTGATCATCACGGTTTGACTGGCGCCTTGGAGTTCTACGAGGCCAGCCGTGAGGCCGGGGTCAAGCCCATCCTGGGGTTAGAGCTGGCTCTCGTGCATTCGCTTGGGGTGGGTAACCTCCTCTTTCTGGCCATGGATATGGATGGGTGGTCCAGCCTGTGCCGGTTGAGCAGCGCTGCCCAGACCGCCCCTCACCGCGATCCCACCCGAGGTATTCCCTTCGAAGTGCTGGCTGAGAGCGCCACCGGCTTGGTCTGTCTGACCGGGGGTGTACGCGGCTTGATCCATCGTTTGATTGCCAGTGGGAGGCGCGAGAGTGCGCGGGATTTCCTGTTTGAGTTGCGGACGGTTTTTCAGGAGAATCTCTTCGTCGAGCTGCAACCCAATGAAAGCATTCACGATTTGGCCGGTCTTGCAGAGCAGGTGAACTTGCCAGTCGTGGCGACCAACAACGTGCATTACATAAGACCAGATCGCACTCAATTGCAGCGCACACTGAGCGCCATGCGCCTGAACCGCAGCCTGAGCGAGCTGCCTTTGGATGCGCCTGCTCCGCCGGGATGTCATTTTGCGTCTGGTGAGCAGATGGCTGCCCATTTCACTGATTTTCCAGAGGCAATTGCTAACACTCAAGAGATCGCCGAGCGCTGTCAGTTGGAATTGCCTCTGGGAGTGCCTCACTATCCGGAGATTCCCCTGCCTCCCGGCAAGACTGCCGTGGAAGTGCTCCAGCAGTACGCCGAACGGGGAGCCAGGCAGCGATATGGGTCAATTGATAACACCCTCCGCGACCGGCTGAAACATGAACTGAAAGTCATCGGGGAGCGCGGCTACGCGCCGCTCTTCTTGATCATGGCCGAGATCATGGATTTCGCTCGCAGGCAGAATGTGCCCACCGCCTCGCGCGGCTCGGCAGCTTCCTCTCTGGTGGCCCATTGTTTGGGGATCACCACCCCCGATCCACTGGCCTTGAATCTATATTTCGAACGCTTTCTCAATCCCTCGCGCAGTTCTCCGCCCGATATCGACACCGACTTGTGCTCCAAACGGCGTGAGATCGTCATCCGGCACGTCTACGAGCAGTATGGTCACGAGCGGGTGGCGATGGTTGCCACGGTCAACCGCTTCCGACGACGCTCCGCTCTGCGGGAAGTCGCCAAAGCCCATGGGCTGCCTGAGAAGACCATCAAAGAAATGGTTGCCGGGCTGCCGCGGCGTGGCTGGGGACCGCGTTTTCGCGCCGCGACTGGCAGCGACGACCCCTTTGGGGATTTAACCTATCGTCACCCTGCACATCGGTCTGTTTTCAAGCAGTCTGCGGCTATCTTGAACTTCCCGCGCCATCTCTCCATCCATCCCGGGGGGATGGTCATTGCCCCGGGGCCGTTGAACGATCTGGTGCCTACCCATCTGGCCAGCAAGGGAGTCGTCATCACCCAATTCAATCTGGAGATGATTGAAAAGTTAGGTCTGGTCAAGATCGATTTGTTGGGCACGCGCGGTCTGAGCGTGCTGGGTGATGTAGCTGAGCAGTTGCGGGCCTGGAAATCAGCCGAGTATCGCAGCAGCCTGGATGTGCTCGACACAATCCCCGAGGATGATCCCGCTACCGTCGAGGTGGTGCGCAGCGCCCAGACCATTGGCTGTTTCGCCATCGAGAGCCCCGGAATGCGCGCAACGCTGAAAGAGATCGACGCCCACTCTCCAGAAGATATCATGATCGCTCTGGCGCTCTATCGGCCTGGTCCCCTCACCGGGGGTTTGAAAGATGCTTTCGTCCAGCGTCACCTGGGGTTCCAGCCCGTAGAGCATCTCCACCCCGCGCTGTCCACTTTGCTGAAGAACACCTATGGGGTCATCTTATATCAAGAGCAGGTGCTGCGTATCGCCAGCGAACTGGCCGGGTTGAGCCTTGCCGACGCCGATATCCTGCGCAGGGCGATGAGTCATTTTGACCCCGGCAAACAGATGAAAACGCTCAAAGCGCGCTTCGTCAACGGGGCGCAGGAGAAGAACGGGGTGCCACGTGAGACCGGGGAACAGATTTGGGAGTTAATGGCGGCTTTTGCGGGATACGGCTTCCCTAAAGCGCACGCCGCCTCGTATGCCCAGGTCGCCTGGCGTTCGACCTGGTGTAAGTGCCACTTTCCGGCCGAGTTTATGGCGGCGGTGATGGCTAACTGGGGCGGCTATTATCGCCAGCGGGTGTACCTGAGCGAGGCGCGTCGTTTGGGTATCCCCTTGCAGCCGCCGCACGTCAACTATGCCAAACGGTATTTCTCCGTCCGCTACCCCCAGGGTGAGCCCACGTTGTACATGGGATTAGACCAGGTTCGTGAGCTAACCCGCAGGACGCAAAAACGGATTCTGGATGGACGCCCTTTCGGTTCGCTGAACGATTTCCTCACCCGCGTTGATCCCCGGCCCAAGGAAGCTGAAAACCTGATCAGGGTGGGTGCGCTGAGGGGGCTGGGCACTATTCCCGGGCTGTTGACTCAAATTCAAGGCTCTGGTTGGCGGTATCGGCAGCCGAGTTTGTTTGATCTGCCCCCCGATGCGGAAGCCCCAGAGTGGAGTTTGGCGAACCGGGTGAGAGCCCAGGAGCAGATCCTGGGCGCGGGCCTGGATGCCCATCCCCTGGAACTGATTCCTGAGCAGGTCGCCCAGGCTGATGTGGTCACGACCCTTGATGCGATCAGTCGCAAAGATGAAAGTGTGCGCGTGGCAGGCGTGCGCCAAACCCTGAAACGCTTTCACACCCAGGAAGGACAGGTTTTCTATATCCTGGAGTTGGAAGATCTGGCAGGGGTTTTGCAGGTGCTGCTGACGCCCGAGCAGCGCACCCATTACAGGGAGTTGCTGTCCAGTTCACGCCCCCTGGTGGTGGAGGGCGTCGTGGAACCGTCACATGTTTCTGGGGAGCCGGTGCTGCGGGCAAAGAAGTGTTGGGCGTTGGGTTAATGGTAGGTCGTTTTGTTTCTGGGGTTCTTAATGTATACTGAGGGTGCATTCGAGTTTATTGGTATGAGGACTATTCTTCGCGTATCAGGAGGACGTTATGAAAGTCAAAGCTAAGTACCTCGCCAATATTCTGTGGTATGTTTTTCTCTCTATAGCGATCCTTATGTGCAATTTGCCGGCACTGGGTTCAAGCCCGGACGACATTAGCGGTCAGATTGCCGATGACGAGGATCAAACACCTGACCAGTCATATTGGATATTGGCGATTGGGGGTGAGGGCCGTGATTACGCGCCTTCTTTCCACGAAACTGAAGATGGTTATGTCGTTGTAGGCATGACCAGCTCCTACGGGTTTGGGGATGGGGGTGGAAATCGGGATGGCTCTCATGATTTCATGGCCGTCAAGCTCGATAAAGACGGGAATCACCTCTGGACAAGGGTGATCGGCGGCCCGAACGATGAACGCGGTAGCTATTCCGTCAGCCCGACTGCTGATGGGGGCTTCTTGCTGACGGGCACGACGATATCCTTTGGGGCGGGCAAGGTAGATTTGTTCATCGTGAAACTCAGCGCGGAGGGCGAACTCGATTGGAGTAAGGCTATCGGTGGTCTGGGCAGTGAAGGCGGCATGACAACCCTGGAAATCGAAGACGGTTATATCGCCATCGGGAGCACGGACTCGTTCGGGGCAGGCAAAAAGGATCTCCTGGTCGTCAAGCTGAATGTTGATGGGACTCTGGACTGGGCCAAGGCTTATGGCGGTATCGAAGACGATGTCGGCAGTGGCATTGCCCAGGTAGAGGGGGGCTATGTCATCGGGGGGACGATCTGGTCTTTCGGGGCGGGCGAGGCGGATGCCGGTCTGATCAAGATCGACCCGCAGGGAGATGTGATCTGGGCCAAGACCATCGGGGGTAGCGCTGGTGAAGGCATTAACTGGGATGGCGTGCGAGTGACCGCTGATGGTGGCTACGCCTTCGGCGACAGGACGGGCTCCTTTGGCGCTAAAGGAGATGGCGCACTATTTGGCATCAAACTCAGCCCCGAGGGCGATCTGGAGTGGAGCACCATGGTTGATGGCCCCGCTGAGGATGTTGGTTGGACAATGACCGAGACCGAGGATGGCTTCATCGCGGGTGGGAAACTGACCCTTCCAGAACACGGTGGGGATGTCCTGGTGGTCAAATTCGACGAGGACGGCAACTATCTGTGGTCGCGAATCTTCGGTGAGGCCGGGCTGGACGAGATCGAAGAGATCAAGCCAATCGAGGGCGGTTATCTCATGGCCGGGGTGACCCGCATGACCGACCCGGCCGGAGATTTTCTGGTGGCCAAGGTTAACCTGGACGGTTTTGTCGGCGGGGAGGCCGACCCGATCGAACGCCTCGATCCCCGCTCGGTTGTCTCGATCACCCCGTTGGTGGAAGACTTTTCGCCAAAGGTGACGGATGTCTCAGAGATGATCTCGGTTGAGGCAGTTACTCCAGTGGTGGTCACCCCAGAGATTCGGATAAGCATTATTCATCGAAGTGAGTAATGCCGCGTATAAACGGGAAAGATCAATCCGATTTGTGGTAAAATCCCTTTACAAATTGGGATCGATAAGGAAGCGTAAAGCACATGGATGCAGTAACGATTTCGTCTAAATACCAGGTTGTGATCCCGCGTGCCATTCGGGAGAAATTCAACCTCAAGCCAGGGCAGAAAATCATGTTCATACCCTACAATGATACATTGCGCATAGTTCTGGTTCCGCCGATTGAGAAAGCCGAAGGCATGTTCGAGGGCATCGACACTGACCCTCAGAGGGAAAAGGTGGACCGAGAGGTATGAATATAGTAGATTCCTCGGGTTGGTTGGAGTATCTTGCGGGAGAGAGTAACAAGGATTTTTTTGCTCCTGTTATTCAGGATACTGAGCGATTGGTTGTGCCAACGATTTGTATGTATGAAGTGTTCAAACGTTTTCTCGGTCAACGTGATGAGGAAGAAGCTCTGGAAGCTATTGGCTTCATGTCGCTTGGCAATGTGGTCCAATTAACACGAGAGATTGCTATCGATGCTGCGCAGGTCTCTATAGCAATGAAATTGGCGATGGCTGACAGCGTAATATTGGCTACGGCACGCGCTTATGATGCCACTTTATGGACTCAGGACAAAGATTTTAATGGTATAGAAGGGGTTAAATATGTGGAAAAGACGCGGTAGCTAAAGTGTGGTCACAGCCCCCGCCAGGTTTCAGGCCGAAGCACCTCTTTCCCTCTGGCCAGGGCGGCATCTAAAGATTGTAACAGGCGTTCTTTGTCTTGGGGGAGGGTGCCTTTGAGGGGCAGATAGTTAGAAGCGTGGTTGGTGCGGAATACACACTGAGAGAGGCCATCGGTGTGCTCGATGATCTGGCGCAGTTCGGCCAACATCTCCTCGGGTTCCAGCAGCTTGAATTCCCCCGTTTGCCATTGTCCATGCAGTTTTGTGCCTGGGACCAGCATCAGGGTCAGCATGGAGAAGTAGTCGGGATCCATCTGGCTGACCACCTGGCCGGTCCTCTTTGCATGGTGTTCTGAGCGTTCGGGCCCGCCGAGGCCCAGGATGCCGATGATCGAAACCAATAAGCCAGCTCGCTGGGCCTTTTGGACAGCCGTGATCATCTCAGCCGCGGTTGCGCCTTTTTCGATCTGTGATAAGATTTCGTCGCTCCCGCTTTCCAGGCCAAGATAGACGATTCCTAACCCCTGTTGAACTAACCTCTCAAGCTCTGATTCGCTTTTGCTCAAGAGATTTTGGGCGTTAGCGTAAGTCCCCACACGTTCGAGGTGGGGAAAAGCGGCGTTGAGCGCGGCAAGGATTTGTGTTAGGCGGCGAGTGCTCAGTCCCAGGGCGTCGCCATCGGCCAGGAAGACGCGGCGGGTGTCAGGCATCATACGTCCGGCCATTTGGATATCTTCTAGGACTTCGTCGATCTGCCGGGGTTGGAAGGGTTTGTCGAGGTAAGTGCCGCAGAAGGTGCAGCAGTTGTGTGAGCATCCGTAGGTGACCTGCAGGATGTAGCTGTAAGCCTCGCTGGGCGGTCTGATGACAGTTCCATGGTAGCGCATGGGCATATTTTACCCGCATGAGGTATTTGGTAAAGAAGAAATCGAACTTCTATCCAAAAATTCAGCTTTTTAGAGCACTTCGTTGAGATTTCATCGAGAACACCAGCCTCCCCGCAGTTGGCAGCCAACCCAAAAGTCGATTCTGGGCATCCCTCTTGATTTGGCGATTCAACCGGGGAACCTGTGCCCCATTGCTTCCCTGAAATAGGAAAACACATTCAAATTTATTGATAAAATACGTAAATCAATTTAAATTATTCAACTATAAGTAGAGAAAATTAAAATAAACGTTGACAATATTCAAGTTGATGTGTATACTGCCATTGTGTTCGATTATTATCGAAAACCAAACCTTTTCGTGTTCTCGATAGTAATCAATAATGGGCCCTTCGGTGTTGGACATAAAGCGGAAAGGAGGATGATATGGACGGACAAGAGGCATTTGGAATGGGCAAAATGAAGACGTCAGCGTTCTCTGGAGGAGAGTGCTGTGGTTAGATGCACAATCAGGAGGTTGTTATGAGTGTGCAAAAACATGGTGAGGAAAAGTTGAACAAATCACAAGTATTCCGAGTTGCTGCTTTAGTGTTGATGCCCTTGGTCATCGCCGGAATTTACATCTTGGGCGTACAAATCCATGGTCTGTTCCGCTATGATCAGGCGTATTTCGCCTCCGAGTATCAGGAAGCGTACCATTCGCCGGGCATGGTGGCGATTGCGTTGGAGCGGGCTTTACAAAATGGCGACTCGGCGCTTTATGGGGAATTGACCGGATTGAAACGAGACCCAGGGGAGATGACACCAAGACCGGATTTGCACTTTTCAATTCTGGTTGAAGTGGACGAAAGAGATTACTTCCATTACCTGTACTTCGACTTCGATACCCTGCGTCGGGATACTCATTATGTCACAGAGGTCAACGGTCGCTGGGTAGCCGTCCCCCAAGATGCATATTTCTACTTTGATAGCGGTCAGTGGATGAAGGTCTTTGGCCCGCTGACTGCATCCTGGTGGGTGCTGCTGCTGGCGATCGCCATCATGAAGCTGCTATCCCGCCTGGGCGCAAAGTCGCGCGCGGCTTATGGCTGGTAACTGACCGATCGCTAGAAGACGCCTTTAGTGTGAGTTTTGGTATTGCCCCCCTGCCCGGAATTCAGGGCGAGGGGGGCAACTGCGAAAGAGTGATAACGTAGGGACGAAAAGGATGACGCAAAACGACAAACAACCTTTGTTGACACCCATTATGCGCTGGTTTATGTTCGCCATGGTCATCGCCAATATCGCCGGTTCGATGTTCCCGATGTTGATGCCCATTTACCTGACCGAACTGGGAGCCAGCGTAACGCAAGTGGGATTGGTATTCACCCTATCTTCGGTAGCCATTCTGATCTTGCAGCTCTTCGGGGGTTGGATTTCGGACTCGATTGGGCGCTTGCGGGCCATTGCCATTGGCAGTATCGGCGGCGTGATCGGTTACTCTGCCATGCTACTGGCCCCCTCCTGGCCGTGGATGCTGGCTGCGATCTCTATCAGCCAGATCCCTTATGCGCTGGTGGGTCCCAGCTTTGGGGCCTTCATTGCTGAGAATTCGACCGAGGAAAACCGCGGCCGAGTTTATGGTTTAACCGATACGATCTATCAGATCACCGGCGTGATCGGTCCTCCCCTGGGCGGGTTCTTGACCGGGGCCCATGGATTCAAGATGATGTTGCTGGTCTCGGCGGTGCTCTATGCCATCGCCGCCGGCCTGCGCATCTGGATGGCCACCACAATGACTTCGCCAGAGGAGAAAGCTCCGGAGAAATTGACCGTCTCTTCTTTCAAGCTCAGTCTGAAGTCCATGTGGGCGCTGCTGATCGGTGGTGGGGTGATCACCTGGATCTTCGTCACGGATGGGGTGCGGGATTTCGCATTCCGGTTGTCGATGGAACTACAGCCCCTTTATTTGGAGCAGGTGGCGGGCATAACCGTGGAGCAGATCGGCATTTTAGGGTCGATTTTCTCCATCGCAATGATGTTCACCCCCATCCTCTCCGGGCGCATCTCCGACAAGTTTGGCGAGCGAGTGCCTATTTCCATGGGTTTCTTGATGATTTTCGGGGCATTCATGATCTTCTTGCAGGTGAATGCCTTCCTGGGCTTCGCCCTCACCTGGGTCGTCTTTGGGGTAGGTGTTGGGCTGCTCAGCCCGGCCTATCAATCGCTGATCTCTAAGGTCGTGCCGCAAAAGCTGCTGGGGGTGTTCACGGGCATGTTCCGCAGTAGTTTGGGCTTGATCTCTCTGCCGGCCCCCTTGATCGGTGCTCAGTTGTGGGAGCGCTTTAGCCCCCGTTTGCCTTTCGTCATCACCGCAATGGTGGCACTGGCTTCGGTGATACCCACCTGGTTCAAGTTCAAGGTGCCAGATAAAGTGGAGATGCCACCCGGGTTGGAGTGATCTGACCCCACCACTCTGGCTGAGGTCATTTCCTAACGCTGGGGGCAAGGTCCTCAAGTCAAAAGGCGAGCGTCAAATGCGATGGCTCGCCTTTTTGGTTGACTTCAGTTGCAATGCCTTTCCAGCCGAACAGGCCAAATAATCAGCAAAGCGCCCCATTTGGCGGAGCGCGCCGCTGAAAGCGCGTACAGCAAGCGTGGCGTGGCTGGTTGAAAAGCGGTTATTCTTCTCCGGTTGCCGCGGCCATGCTCTTGCTGCGCTCTATGGATTGCAATGCCAGATAGCGCTCACCGAACTTATCGATGTTCACCATCTCTGTATCGTATTGGTCGAAATGGCGCTCTTCATCATCGACGAGTCCTTCGAAAACTTTCCTGGAAGCAGCATCCGCGTTGGCAGAGCATTCGTTAGCCCAAATGTTGTAATCTCGGGCGCTGTCCTCTTCCATCTGCCTTGCTAACTTCAACATTTCCTTGACATCGTGGATTTTTTGAACTTCCATAGAGGCCACCATTTCTACATCGCCGCCCAGGAACAGGATTCGCTCAGCGCAGCGTTCGATATGGTCCATCTCCTCGATGGCGGTTCTGATGAACAGGCCTGCCAGCAGGTCGTATCCTTGATCTTCACAATGGAAGTGGAAGTACATGTATTGGTGAACGGCCGACAACTCGTCTGCGGCTGCTTTATTGAGTAGTTCGATACTTCTTTCGTGCATTTTGGGGTCTCCTTTATCGGTTGGGTGAAACACAAAGATTATAAACAACATCAACCCTCTTGACAAATACGGACGACACCAATAAGATTGGCCCAATGTCACAAAATAGACTTTTCACCACCGTGTGTTTTTCAAGCATGGTCATGTCCTGGGCGGGGACTGTGCCTTCCGCCTGGAGGTGGCGTTGAACCGGTAGCATTCAGCGTCTAAACTCTTAGGATCGACCCTGCAAGGCGGCGGACAGCTTTCCCGCAAAATCCAAATGGATTTCGAGATGGCTGTCCGCCGCTTTTTTGTGCCAGGGAGCGTAATTCGCTCGAACTGGTCGTAATTCTCATCATTTTATATAGCCCGGAGGAACTCAACATGTCACCCAAAACTTCAGAACGCCAATTCGGTTTCGATACCCGCCAGTTGCACGCCGGACAGGGGCCGGACCCTACCACTGGTTCCAGCGTGGTGCCGATATATCAGACGTCATCCTATGTCTTTGAGAGCACGGATTACGCGGCGCGGTTGTTCTCATTGGAAGAACAGGGCAATATCTACACCCGGATTATGAATCCCACCAGCGATGTCTTCGAGAAGCGCATGGCGGACCTCGAAGGTGGTTCTGGTGCCCTGGCAGCCAGCTCGGGTCATGCCGCTCAGACCATAATTGTGCTCACCCTGTGCAGTGCGGGGGATCATATCGTTTCTGCCTCAACACTTTATGGAGGTACGATCAGCCAGTTTCACTATACTTTCCCGCGCATTGGCATCGAGACCACCTTCGTAGACCCTGGCGATCCAGAAAACTTCCGCCGGGCGATCAAACCGAATACGAAAATGATCTGGGGTGAGACCCTGGGAAACCCGCGCATCAATGTCTTCCCATTTGAGGAAGTATCGGAGATAGCTCAGGAGTACGGTATCCCAGTGGTGATCGATAACACGTTCGCTACACCCTATCTCTGCCGGCCATTCGAATGGGGTGCAGACATCGTGGTGCATTCTGCGACCAAATTCATTGGCGGGCACGGTACCACCATCGGGGGCGTGCTGGTCGATGGTGGGAGATTTGATTGGGCGGCCAGTGAGCGCTTCCCAAATTTCACCACCCCTGACCCAGGTTATCATGGCCTGGTGTATGCCGATTTGGGCGAATTGGCTTTCATCACCAAGGCCCGGGCGCAAATCCTGCGGGATATTGGCGCCTGCCAGGCCCCTTTCAATTCCTGGCTGCTTACTCAGGGATTAGAGACCCTCAGTTTACGCATGGAGCGCCACGTCCAGAACGCCCTGCAGGTGGCGGCATTTTTGGAAGGCCATCCTAACGTCAGTTGGGTGACCTATCCCGGCTTACCGAGCCACCCTGATTATCAGAAGGCGCGAAAATATCTCCCGGGAGGCGCGGGGGGCGTGCTGGGGTTTGGAGTCAAGGGAGGCAGGGAAGCGGGCGCCAGATTCATCGACAATTTGCAATTGATCACCCATCTGGCCAACGTTGGGGACAGTCATAGCCTGGCGATCCACCCCGCCAGCACAACTCACAGCCAGCTCTCCGAGGAGCAGCTCGCCCGCGCCGGCGTCTCGCCAGATTTCATCCGCCTGAGCGTCGGTATCGAGGATATCGCCGACATTCTCTGGGATCTGGATCAAGCACTCTCATAAGGAGAGCCTCATGCCCGTAATCATCCCTGAATCTCTACCTGCCAAAGCCGTTTTGGAAAGTGAAAACATCTTTGTGATGAAGGAAACGCGCGCCCTCTCCCAGGATATCCGCGCTTTGAGGATCGCCATTCTAAACCTGATGCCGACCAAGATCGCCACCGAGACCCAGCTCCTGCGCCTGTTGGCCAATACCGCTTTGCAGGTAGAGGTCACGCTGCTTCACACAAGCTCTCACCAGGCGGTGAATACCCCGGCTGAGCACTTGCTGGCTCATTACCGTTATTTCGATGAAATCAGAGATGAGAAGTTTGATGGATTGGTAGTCACCGGGGCTCCCGTGGAGCATCTGGCGTTCGAAGATGTTGATTACTGGCAGGAGCTCAAGGCGATTTTCGATTGGTCCGATACCCATGTGTTCTCGACGTTTAACATTTGTTGGGCCGCCCAGGCGGGGCTTTATCACCGGCATGGTATTCCCAAATATGCCATCCCGCAAAAGGTCTCTGGGGTGTTCAAGCATCGCGTCTTGAGGCGGCATACCATGCTTCTACGCGGCTTTGACGATCTATTCTACGCGCCACATTCCCGATATACTGAGATACGTCGGGAAGATATTGAGAAAGTCCCAGACCTGGATATCTTGTCTGTCTCCGATGATGCCGGGGTCTATATCGTTGTCTCCAAAGATCGCAGGCAGGTCTATGTGACTGGGCACTCAGAATATGAACCACTGACCTTGAAACACGAATACGAACGTGATGTTGGAAAAGGGATCACCGTCGAACCGCCGCGTAATTACTTTCTCCACGATGACCCCAGCAAGCCTCCCTTCGTACAATGGCGTGGGCACGCCCACTTGCTGTATTCTAATTGGTTGAATTACTATGTTTATCAGCGCACGCCTTACGATATCCAGAGCATACCGGAGGAGGGGGGCATTTGATATCTTTGGTGAAGGCAGCTCCGTTTCATCGGACGTCTTGCTGAGGTGAGCAAAGTGGTTTCGCCGCTAGGGCCACAAACGCTGTGCGGCCCATGGGGACGCTGAGAAAATCTTAAAAATCTCTGCGAGCTTTGTGCACTTTGCGGTAAATGATTGCACGCGATCTTAAGCAGGTCGTGAATGGTTTGAAGGAAGGGGTTGCTTTTTTCGGTTGAATATGAATAATATGTGGGTGAGATGAAAGGAGACCCACGACTATGATTTTAAGAGTTGGCGATAGTGCGCCTGATTTCGAACTTCCTAGCCATTTGAACACAGATGTGCGGCTCAGCGACTTGCAGGGCAAGACCGTTGTGCTCGCTTTTTTCCCTTTGGCCTGGACCCCCATATGAACGGGTCAGATTCCGTCGTACGAGGCTGAATACGCCAAGTTCACGGAGATGAA
Organism: Anaerolineales bacterium; assembly: GCA_028278545.1. Classification (GTDB taxonomy): domain Bacteria; phylum Chloroflexota; class Anaerolineae; order Anaerolineales; family UBA11858; genus NIOZ-UU35. Next base: position 177,278 of record JANQED010000132.1, on the reverse strand, counting down.
TGTCCAGGTTCTGGGCATCAGCGTTGATCACGTACCCTGTTTACAGGCTTGGGCTGAAAGCCTCAATGAGATATCCTATCCGCTGTTGAGCGATTTTTGGCCCCATGGCGAGGTTGCGGAGCAATATGGCGTTCTGCGCTCAGATGGCAAATCTGAACGCGCGATCTTCATCATTGATAAAGAAGGTGTCATCCAATATATCGATATCCACGATATCGACAAACAGCCCAGCAACGAAGTGCTGTTTGCTGAATTGGCGCGTATCGACCCTGACGTTGCATCGAAAGCCCCCGCTCAGGAAACAGCTTATGAAGAACTTCCCCAGGGCGGTGTGGTGATGTACTGCAATAGCTGGTGTCCGGGTTGCCGCAAGGCGCGAGTTTGGTTCTCGGAGAACCAGATCGAGTTTCAAGAAGTGGACGTAGTCCTCAACAAACATGCGGCCTATCAGGTGCGTAAGTGGGCCGATGGCAACCTGGTTACCCCGACATTTGATATCGACGGCACTATCGTGGTGGATTGGAAGCCGGCGAGAATGGCGGAACTGCTCTTAGAGAATTAAATCGAGTATCTGTATTGACAAAGTGATGCTGAAAGTCAGTTCCGGCTCATAAAGCTTCAACTGAGTCTGATTTTACGCTCCCCAAGTCTTTTGCTTTACCACAAAAGGTAAACAATATTGGTTTCCTGTTGTCTGGTTAGGGTAGAATAAGATAAACATTATCCGATTAGGCACAGGAATTTTTGTTATGGACAGGCAACCTCGAAAAGTGAAACAATTGATCAGGCCACAAATGGTCATCGAAGGCGCGGGAGTGCGGCTGTTGCGCTCCTTTGGCCCCAGCCGGGAAAACCTGTACGACCCATTCCTGCTCTTCGACCATTTCGCCTTCAACGATCCCATTCAAGGCCCTCCGGTCGGTTTTCCTACCCATCCACATCGCGGCATCGAAACGGTGACGTATATGCTGGAGGGTAACGTTCGCCATCGCGATAGTCTCGGCAATATGGGGGTCATTGGCCCTGGCGATGTGCAATGGATGACCAGCGGCCGCGGCATTATGCACGAAGAGATGCCCCAGCGCGGCCCCGATGGTGTCATTAATGGTTTTCAGTTGTGGGTCAACTTGCCTGCGGCGCAGAAGATGAGTCAGCCGCGTTATCAGGAAGTCATCGCCGATAGCATCCCAACACTGGAAAGAGATGGCATGAAGGTTCGTGTTGTTGCGGGTGAGTATGATGGCGTTACCGGCCCCGTGACCGAGATTGCTGCCCGACCGCTATACATGGATGTGACCCTCGAGCCTGACTTGGAGATGCAGTTCTCAGTATCACCTGGGCACAGCGCTGTTGCCTATATCTTCGAAGGGAAGGGGCGTTTTGGTGCTGAAGGGGATGGGCCTGAAGAGTTCATCGAGGCGGTATCCATGGTTGTTTTTGATGATGGTGACCAGGTAGTCGTACAAACAGGGGTAGATTCACCGGTCAGGTTTATGCTCATGGCAGGTGCTCCCTTCCAGGAGCCCATCGTTCCTTATGGCCCGTTTGTGATGAATACTCAAGAAGAGATCCAGCAGGCCTTCATCGACTTGCGCAACGGTACTTTTGTGCAAGCCTGATTGCGCAAAACCGATTCGGTCTCTTCTCAAACTTCCTGATCGCGCAGCCTAAATAAGATGTGCCGGATGTTGGTTACCAGCAGGATCACCAAAAGAGCCAGATAGAATCGGTTGCTGAGCACTTCTTTTATGATCTGTGTGAGTTGTAGATCAAGGCCGCGAAGCAGGTGAACGCTGGCGGCTATGAAAGCCCCTAACAATGTGATCAGCAGCACTCGGCTGATGAACTTGATGGTCAAAGAGGCCGTGAATACCCACTTGCCTACCAGGGAGCTGAAGTTGAACATGGGGGAGCCAAGGAAGCTTTGCGTACGATAGAGCAGTTTTTCGCCCGTTTTAGCGACCTCTTCTAATCTTAGAAAAACGGCATCATCCAGACCGCGCCTGAACTGATTTTCGATGTTCTTGGTGACGCGTTTCTTGGCTTGCTTCTCTCTAAACCTACGGAAGCGGAGATATTCTTCGAACCGATCTACTTCCTTGCAAATGCGAACGGCTACTGTGTCGTAGAGTAATGTTGCCCGGATCATCCTCAGGGTGTGGATCGCCACCGGGATGTTATGATCACGCGAAAACTTGAAAAAGCTCATCCACTGCCTGACGGAGGTTCGTTCCCACCAAGCGGTGTGCTCATGCTTGCTTTTGAAGATCGTCAACACCCGCGTGTATTCTGCCTCCGCCTCTTGGAATAACTCTTTCACATCCAGGGGGGGCAGCGGTTCGAAGAGTTTCAGTGTGCCGCGGGCCATGCCTTCGGCGTCATTCTCCCCAGAGGCCATTGCGGTCAGCTCCAGCCCCAGGCGCTGTTCGCGGTTGAATGATCCACATGAGCCAAAATCGATGAAGGTCAGCTTAGCGTTGCGCCGGACGATCACATTGGCTGGATGGGGGTCAGCATGGAAGATCAGGTTCTCCTGCATGCCCCAGTAATTCACCCAAAGAAGACGTTGGGCGACCTTCCGAGGATCGATGTTCAGTTCTCGCATCCTGGAGAGGGCTGCGAGGTTTCGTTGTTCTACACCAGCCATGATCTCCCAGAGCCACATTCCGGCAGTATGTTTTTGGACGATCACTTCCTGGTTGCTGTATTCGAAGTATATGCGCGGAGCTGTGAAGAAGCCTTTGCCAGTTCTTTTGGCGCTGCGCCGGAACATATCTTGAAAGCGCGCTTCTTGAACGAAGTTTAATTCTTCTAGCAGGGTGTTTTGAAATTCGCGCCGGATGTTCTGGCTATATCCCGGGCGAACCAGGGTCAGAAATTCTGCCAGGTCGAGCAGCCAGTCGAAGACCTTGAAATCGGCCATGAAAAGCTCACCAATGCCGGGGCGACGGACCTTGACGGCTACTTTTTCTCCATTCTTCAAGATGGCTTGGTATACGTTGGCGATCGAGGCTGAACCGATGGGATCCGGATCGAAGATGGCGAAGATCTCTTGCCAGGACTGACCGTTGGTGCGTTCGATGATCTCGAGAGCCTGCTCGAGAGGGAAGGGCGGCACGCGGTCTAGCATTTTGGAGAGTTCAACGGTGTACGCCCAGGGCAGCAGGTCGATGCGCATCGCCATTTGTTGGCCGAACTTGATAAAGGTGCCTCCGGCCTTCTCGAAAGCTCGCCTGAGACGAACCGCCCGGCGCGCTTCGCTATCCCTGCGCCGCAAACGGTCCCAAAGGTTTCCCCCAAGGAAGAAAAGGATCATTAAAAGCCAGATGAACAAACGCCCTAGGGCTTTGAAACGACTGGTTTTGAAAGTTAGCGCCTCGACGACGGGTAAAGAGACATCGCTGATCGCCTGAGAGCTGATATCTCGTCTGGAGATGCTGGTGATCACGTCTTCGAGGCTGCGCTCGCTGCCGTTGGTGCCCTCACTGCCTCGGGCGTCGGCCCCATTTCCGCTTTCAATGGATTCACCCCGCAGCTCGCGCCAGTCTTTGAGGCCCTTAATCGTGGCCTTTTTTGTGCGCTTGCGCATTTTGGGGCGGCTGTTTTCGTCGGTTGAAATGCTCATCGTCAAATGCTTACCACTACACATCTTTATCGCCCAGGCGGAACAGGATCATGCGGATATTGATGATCAACACGAATAGAAGGATGATCAGATATGCCTGATTTGAAAGCACCATGACGAAGGCGTTTGAGAAGTCGATCGGTTGTTGGTGAACGATCCACCCCCACACATAAGTGATCCCTAGTGCCGCGAAAGTGATCAGGAGCAGGTGGCCCATGAGTCTGAACAAGATAGAGAGGGAGTATACAGATTTATCCAGGACAGCGTTGAACTTGAGCACAGGTGTCGATAGCACCCGTTGTAGCTGACGGAACAGGCGCTCGCTGGTGTCAGTGAGTTCTTCGATTTGCAAATAGACTCGGCCATCGATGCCATCTTGGAGTTGCTGTGCCAGGCGTTCTTCCACGCGTTCCCGGGCTCGTTTGGCACGAAATCTGGAAAACTTCTGGTACTCCCGGACATGATCGATTTTGGGGTGCAGGCGCGCGGCGATGGTGTCGTTGAGCAGACAGGCGCGGATCAAACGCAGCACATGGATGTTCATGGTGACGTTGTGTTCGCGGGCCACTTTCACGAAGCCCAACCACAAACGCGCTGAAGTGCGCTCCCACCACTCGATATGTTTGCTCTCGATGGCGTACAAGAATTGCCAGTAGTTAGCTTCTAAGTCTTTAGTGAATTGGATGGTGTCGAGAGGGGGCAAGGGCTCCAGCAGCACCATAGAGGCTTGCGCCATTTCGAGAGGGTCTCTCTTCCAGGCGTATAACATGGTCTGCTGCATGGCCTGGCGTTTCTCGCTGCTCAACGCGCCTACGGAGCTGAAGTCGATGAAAGTGAGCCGGCTATTTTTCCCCACAATGACTTCATCGGGGTGTAAGTCTGCCCGGAAGAGCAGGTGTTCGTCCAGGCCCCAGAAATTGACCCACATCAATCGTTTGGCGACCAGCTTAGGATCGATGTTCAGTTGTTCTGCCCGGGCTAAGGCATCTTGATCATTCTGTTCGATGGCAGCGAGCAGCTCCCACAACCACATGCCGGCTGTAAAATCCTCAACAATGACCTCTGAGCTGCATAGCTCGAAATAGACGCCTGGTGCGCTGAAGAACTTTTTGCCTGATTTCTTCGCTTCGCGCCGGAACAGGGCTTGGTGCCGGGCCTCGAGCAGAAAGTTCAGTTCATCCTCGATGGCCTCCCGCAGTTCTCGGCGGATGTTTTGCGTGAAACCCGGGCGTATAATGCTTAGGAACTCCGCCATATCGAGCAGCCAGTCGAGGGCCTTTAGATCAGCCATGAACAGCTCGCCGATTTTCGGTCGGCGGACTTTTACGGCTACTTTCTTTCCATCGTTCAGAATTGCCTGGTATACGCAGGCCACTGAGTTAGAGACGATCGGGTCTGGGTCGAATTGGGCGAAAACCTCGACCAGGGGGCGACCGGTAGCCCTTTCGACCATCTCAATCGCCTCTTCGACCGCGAAGGGTTCTACCTCGTCGATGATCTTCGATAATTCAACGCAGTATGCCCAGGGCAGCAGGTCAATGCGCATCGCCAATAAGCGACCGATCTTCCTGAAAGTCCCCCCACCGTTTTCGAAGATGTGGCGCAGCCGGTCTGCTCGTCTTGACTCAGTATTCGCCCCGCGCATTGCGTCCCAAAGGATCCCCATCTGGTAGGAGAATCCTGAGGTACACCAGATGACCAGCCTGCTCAGCGCCGTCGTATAGCGGATCGGGAACCCCGCCGTCTGCATCATGGGCGGTGTCACTTCCGTCGTCTCAGAAGTGATGAATTCGCGACGGGGCAAACTCGCCATGACCCCCGGACGAGTGTGAAGTTTTGCGGGCTGATTGGCGTCGGCGCTATTCATTTGCTAGCTTACAGGGGGGATGTAAAAGCAGGGCGCGAGCAGGCACAAAGCATTGCTCACACCCTGTTTCTCTCTACCAGCGCCATCTTCGCAAGGTGCGCGATGCAGATCGAAGCTGACGCCGAAGACGTTTCCTTGAGATTTGCGTGTTCATCGCTCGCGCCAGATCATAGGGTACTGCGCTGGCTTCCTTCATGGCACGGCTCATCGCCAAACCTGAATTGGGGATGAAATCACGGATCGCGCCGTCACGCTTGCTGCGGGCAGATCGGCTGCTCCGTTTGCGGTAGGTCGAAATCCCTTCCTCGACAGCGCGGGCCATGCGGTGGGTCGAACGGGTGAGATGACGCTCCATGCGTTGGGCTTCTTCCAGACCCTTAGAATAGCGTCTCTTCTTCTTGCTTTTCGTCTTTTGAAGTTTCAGCACAATGGGCTTGTTCGCCGAATCAAGCTGAACATCAGGTTGAAGGTCAGATTGAGGCTCCGAGCGTCCCTCTGGGGTGGTCTCTGTCATATTCGGTCCTCCTCTTCGATATTCATGGAGTGCTAGAATCCAAACATGCCCCGCCCCCGTCTGCGTTTGGGCTTTCTCCGATAAACCAGGACCAGCGGCACAAGGGTTTTCCCTTCGAGCTCATCGCCGAGCATAGAACCAACCTCATCGATGACATCCTCAACTTCAAACCACAGTCTGCCGCGCCCTTTCATCAGGCGTTTGATCCTTTTTCTTTTTTGTTTACCCAGATCAATGATCACGGGTTCGGTAACTTCAAATTCAAGATCGTCCGATTTGGTTTCATCTTCCATGGCTGACTCTCCTTTACTGCCTTTCTTATGAAAAGTACACTTTATATCATAGCACAGTCCCATCTTCTGCTACAATAAATTTGTGGATTCAAACTTAATTGGGAGAGGGCTGCGATGAAAAGAGCACTTGGTAAACTTGAGACGGCTGCCGCGCTTTCAGGGGAGCACGCGGTCTTCAATATTGTGGGGGCCCTGTTATTGGAAGGGGTTCCGTCCCCTGACATTTTGCGCCGAGCTTTGGACACTTTACAGGCGCGCCACCCCTTTTTGCGAGTCCGTTTACTCAAAGATGGCAGACGACATTACTTTGAAACTGAGGGGGTGCCCGCCATTCCCTTGAAGGTGATCGACCGTATCAGCGACAATCACTGGGCCGAGGTGGTGGAAGATTATCTGAACTTCAAATTCGATCATCCTCATGGGCCCTTGTTGCAGTGTGCTTTCATCACCGATGGGCAGCACCAGGGTGAGTTGATTTTGGCAGCCCAGCACTCGATTGTCGATGGAGACTCCGTTGAGAACCTGTTCCGTGAATTGATGACTTTGTGTGCGGTGATCGGTTCCGGGGATGATGTCGAAGGCTTTGACCCCCTTCCTCCCTTGCCGCCTGTGGAAGATTTCTTCCCGGCAAGGTTCAAAGGCTTTGAGCTAACACGAAAATCGATTGCTTATTTCCTGGCCCAAATGGGGGATGAGTTCACCTACCAGTGGAGATTGCGCGGCAAGCGGGTGCCTCCTATCCACCTGGACGCCCGTGGATGTATCTTCCCCATGCGCATGCCCCAGGATGTGACCGCCTCAATCGTCCGCCGCGCCCGCAGAGAACGTGTCACCCTGAACAGTTTGATCAACGCCGCTTTGCTGTTGAGCGCGCAAAAACATCTCTACGATGGCGCGGAGATGCCCTTCCGTTATATGTCCATGGCTGATTTACGGCCTTATCTCGAGCCCCCCGCGCCGGCTGATCAGGTTGCCTCTTATATTTCCCCGTTGCGCTATACCATCCAGGTTTCCCCAAAGGATGATCTGTGGTCCCTGGCCCGTCGCATCAACGATCAAATCTATGCATCCGCGAAGCGTGGGGACAAGTTTTTGGCTTCGGTGATGGCGGAGCAGTTCATGCGCATGACCTTCGGCCTGAAGAGATTCCGCATGGCTACCACGGCCCTCAGTTATGGCGGTGCCTCACAGCTCGAAAAAGAGTTCGGGCCATACAAAATCAGGGGGGTGCACGGCTTTGTGTCCAATTTTGGCCTTGGACCGGAGTTTTCCGGTCAGGTGAGCATTTACGATGACGAACTTTGGTGGGATATGCTCTACCTGGACACGGACATGGACAGGGATGGCGCGCAGCGGATCGCGGAGGAGATTAGTGACCTCTTTATCTCCGATCAAGCCGTTTGATCAATATCCCGGTGGTTGTTAACGAAAGAATTGCCATGGCGATCAAAACCACCCAAGATTGCATCAGCTTATCGTCACCGTAGGGCAGCATTAGGTCATCGGTTGCATCCGGGTAGTTGAAACACATGATTCTCCCAGCTTGGTTTCCGGGTGCACGGGGATTCTCAGGGGGTTCGCTGCACACAATCGTGGCTGCCACCTGTTCTTCCATGTCGATGGTCACGCCCAGGGCCGTCAGCGACCAGCGGGTCGCAGTCAAATAGGAAAGCGGTTCGGCGGCATTGTCGCGCAGATCGAAAACCGTCCCGGCAAAGAAGAACTGGAAGAAGAGCAGGATCACCAGCACGTAGATAGCCATGTCGCTTGACCTGCTGATCGCCGAGACGATGAAACCAATCCCCATGCTTGCCAGCATCGTCAAGAATAAGGTGATGAAGAACTCTACTGGCGCAGGGAAATACAAGCCCTGCTCTGGGTAATCCACACCGAAAGACAAGACCACCAGATACAAGAACGTTTGGATGGCCGCGAAGAGGGTGAAAACGGCCACCTTGCTGGCGAGATAGGGCAGCACCTGAAGGTTGACCATGCGCTCCCGCAAATAGATGGTGCGCTCTTTGATCAACTCATTGGACGGGACGTACATGCCCACTAGCACCGCTTCCAGACCCATGACAAACACGAATGTGTTTAGGTCTGCGAACGGCGTATAGCTTGCGGTCATTGTCCTGGCCGCACCCACGGGATCGGCGAGGATCCCCGCATCGCCAATCAAGATATCAGGTGTGGAAATGATTAATTGTAAGGTGGCTGTTAAAGGGAACAGCAAGAGCATCAGAGCCAGGGTGAACCAATCGCTCATCAGCACGGAAAACGCTCGTTGGGTGAGCACGCTGAATTGTACTAAGAAATCTCGCAAACCAAAACGAATCTTCGGGAGCTGCCGTTTCGAAGATGTCCGCCTGGTCAGTTGTCTTTCGGCGACGTATTTTTGGTGGTGTTCGGGCTTCAGTTCATGGAAAACCTTCTGCCACTCATCGCCGTGGCGTTCGATGCGCTCGTAGATGTCGGCGAAATCATCCACCTCGAAGAATTCCAGCGCATCTTGAGAGGGGCCAAAATAAACCAGCTTGCCCTGGGATAGGAAAGCCACATGATCGGTCTGCACGATGTTGGCGGTGGCATGAGTGATCAGGATTACGGTACGCCCTTCATCGGCCATGCGACGCAGGGTAAACATCATCTTCTTTTCCAGGCCGGGGTCCAGCCCCGAAGTGGCTTCGTCAAGGTAGATCAGCTTTGGATTTGCTAATAACTCCGCCGCGATGCTGACCCGTTTGCGCTGCCCACCGGAGAGGTCGCTTACCCGTGTGTTGCGAATGGTCTCGGTGTTCATGCTGACGGTCTCCAAGACCTCGCTGATGCGTTGATCTCGCTCTGCTTTGGAGATATCGGAGAGTAAGCGTAACCGGGCCGCGTAATCCAGCGCTTTTTCAACTGTCAGGGAAGCGTGCAGGATATCCGTTTGAGGGACGTAGCCCAGTTGATGCCGAAAGTGCTCGTACTCTTTGTAAAAATCATGTCCATTGAGCCGCACTTCTCCCTCGCCAGGCCGGAAGCCGATCAAAGCGTTCATCAAAGTGCTCTTCCCGGCCCCGCTGCCGCCCACAACGGCAATAAATTCGCGCGGCAAGATCGTCATGTCGATGTTGTGCAAGATGCGCAACGGTCCGCTGCGGGTTTTGACATCCTTACACAGATCAGCCACGTCCAGGCGCATGCCATGGCTTTGGTATTTGGTGAGTTGCCCATCTTTGAACAGTAGGAGATGCACCCCGATCTGGATTTGATCTCCATCGAGCAGTTCCGTTTTCGTGACAGGCTGTTGGTTGAGGAATGTGCCGTTGGTGCTGCCTAAATCTTCGATCCAATACTGCTCTCCAAGTTGGCGAATCCGGGCATGCTGCCGGGAGACGTCGGGGCCGGGGAGCACGATATCGTTTTCATCCGCGCGGCCGATGGAGACCTCCTGCAATTCGGTAGCCTGGGTTGGTGCTGCAAACGCAGGCGAGAAACCGGAGACCTCGACGTGCGCCTCAGTGGGATCGTGGAATATCATCCCTATGGAGACACCGAAACTCTCGTCGCCAATGCGGATGACGTTTCCATTAACGAGAGGTGTGGGGATGTTCGGTTCTAGCAATTGATTGTTGAGTCGTGTGCCGTTGGTGCTATCCAGGTCTGTAATGGTATAGCCCTCATGTGTGCGGCGGATTTCGGCATGTTTACTGGATACATATCGCAGCCTTGAGGGAATCTCGATATCGCACTCAGGACTCCTTCCAATGAAGAGGTTATCTTTTGAGATTTCTATGACTCGCGTTTGCCCGTTGGGCCAGTGCACTTTCAAGTAGGGACGCTCATCCGGGGGGTGGGGCTGCTCTTCACGCATCGGGGCGGGTGGCTTGTCTCCAGGGCTGGGTTGTGCATCCCCAAAACTCTCTACCCCTAATTGGAAGGTGATCTGGATGGACTGACCTAATTCCTCCAAACCAATTTGGATCACATCTCCATCGTCGAGCAGGGCGCTTTTTGCTATACGGGCACCTTCTAGGAAGACGCCGTTTCCGCTTTCGAGGTCGATGACTCGGTAGCGTGCCCCCTCACGGCGGATTTCCAGGTGCTTCCTGGAAATGGAATTGTACTCAGTCGGCGCGATGATATCGTTTTGCTCCCCTCGCCCGACGCGCACGGAATCTTCTTTTAGGGAGTAGGTTTGTTGCTCTCCAGACGGCCAGATGATGATCAGTTGAGACCGCTGATACATCATTGTGTGATCTGGGGATGTGTTTGACATCTTGCGCCCTCCGCAATAAGGTGACCGATGTTATGATATCTGCGCCCTTTATAGCATAACATGAAACAAAAGGACCACCTATGTCTTTGTCCCTAGATGAAATCAAACGCTTAATCTCCCTGCAGTTGGGAGCCAGAGGAATCGACGATGATGCCCGCTTTTTGGAGGATTTGGATGCCGAATCCGTTGATGTGATGAACATCGTTGTGGCTGTTGAGGAGAAATATCGGGTGGAGATCAAAGAGTCCGAGATACCGTATATCCTTACACCCATTGATCTTTACAACCTGGTGAAGAGCCGCGTCTAAGGTCTTCTGGGTTATCTTCAAGAAATGCTCTCGAAAGAATTCCCAACGCTAATTGAGATGCTTGCTTTCAGGGCGAATCAAAGCCCCGATGAGGTAGCGTTCACCTTTTTGGGAGAGCCGAGCACCTATGCCGAAATATGGGCGGAGATCAATCGTTTTGGGGCATATCTTCAACAGCTTGGGATTGCACAGGGAGATCGGGTGGTTTTGGCTTTGCCCAATAGCGCTGAATTCTTTGGCGCTTTCTACGGAGTGCAGCGGGTCGGTGGCATCGCAGTGCCTGTTTTCCCCGGCTCTGGTCCGCAGCGAATATTTTCTATTGCCAGGCTGTGTGGGGCAAAGGTCGTCGTGGCGCCAGGCACTATTTCAGGAGATCAGCTAGAACAGTTCAAAACTATGGGCGTGGAACACGGTTTGGGAGTAGTCACCACCCTTGAGAGCCAGAAAGCCGCTCCAAATGCCTCTTTTCCAAAGGTCAAGCCCGAAGATATCGCTTTTATCCAATACACCTCGGGCAGCACCGGCAATCCCAAAGGCGTGCAGCTATCCCACGACAACCTGATCACCAATGTCGTGCAGATGATCATCGGCATGGAGATCACCGCAGATGAGGTTTTTGTGAGTTGGCTGCCGGTGTACCATGATATGGGCTTGATCTTGAAGACCATGGTGCCGTTTTATTTGGGGGCTAAGGTGCACTTGTTGCAGACGAACCTGCGGGATGTACACCCCTGGTTGCGCGCCATCCAGGAGTACCGCGCCACGTTCACAGCCGCGCCGGATTTTGCCTATCGCTTATGCACCCGACATGCTGATCCTGAAGAATATGACTTGGGGAGTCTGCGGGTGGCTCTGAATGCCGCCGAGCCTGTTCGCGCCCAAACCATCCGTGACTTTGAAGGGGCTTTTGGCCTCAAAGATGTGATGGTGGCCGGTTATGGCCTGGCGGAGGCCACCGTGGGGGTCAGCATGGCTAAGCCTGGTTCGACGCCCAGGGTGGACGGTCGAGGATTCGTCTCTGTGGGTTTGCCATTCCCTGAGGTGGACGTGAAGATCATGGATGGTGGCGTGGAACTCCCTCTTGGAGAGATTGGTGAGATCGCAGTCCGCAGCCCGGCCAATTCTCGGGGCTATTATGACAACCCCGAGGAAACCGAGCGCCTTTTCCTTGAGGGTGGCTACCTGCTCAGCGGTGACCTGGGCTACCTTGACGGGAATGGTTACCTCTACATCGTCAGCAGGAAGAAGAATATCATCAAGCGGGCCGGCGAAACCATCTCGCCTCAGGAAGTCGAAGAGATCGTCGATCGCCATCCTGCCGTGCGCTATTCGGCAGCCGTGGGGGTGGATAAGGGCCGCATCGAGGGGGAGCAGGTCTATGTTTTCGCCGAAATCCGGGATGCGAAAGAGAAAACAGAAGACCAGCTTTATGATCTGGCTTTGAGTATCGTCGAAGCGGTGCATGCTGACATGGGTTTTCGGCCGGGGAGGGTGTACTTGCTCGAAGCGCGCACCATCCCTTTGACCCATAATGGCAAAATCCAACATGCGCGCTTGAAAACGCAATATCTGGAGGGGGAATTATCAGCCGCGAGGGCGATTCTTTATCCCGATTTCTAGGGGATTGTTATTCTGTTGGGCTGTTCTGGTTGCCGTAATTCGGAGCGGATTGGAAAAACGCGACGAATTCCTTCATAAAATGTTGACTTTATTACGAAATTCGGTACAATAGGTGTATGCTGGATGATATCGACAGGGCAATCATCTCTCATCTGCAATATGACGGTCGTGCCCCTTACACCAGGATCGCCGACGAGCTAGACATTACGGAGGGCTCGGTCAGGCGCAGGGTCAAGAGGTTGATCGATGAGGGGGTCATGCAAATTGTGGCAATTGCGGAGCCGCATAGGCTTGGTTTCAAAGAGGCTGGCATGATTGGGATAACCGTGCAGGCCCATCGCATGGAAGAAGTCGCCAACGCGATCTCTCAACTGCCAGAAGTATCCTATTTGTTTCAAGCCGCCGGGGAATTTGATTTGTTTGCTGAAGTTTTTTGTGAAGATCGTGAACACTTTGTTTCTTTCTTGAACAATAAACTTCAACAAATACCCGGTGTGGAAAGAACGCAATCCTTTTTGATTTTAAAGATGCATAAATTGTCGTATCGCTGGGGCAATGCCGAAGCGCCACGGTCACTTGCACAGGAAAGTTCTACGTGAGTAATTTCGAGAGCATTTTCAGGAGAAGAAGATGACCACTGAGTTTGCAGTGGAGCTTTGTGAAGTCACAAAGAAATTTGGTCAGGTTGTCGCCGTTGACAACATCAGCCTTGAGATCCACGACGGCGAATTCTTCTCGCTTTTAGGGCCAAGCGGCTGTGGCAAAACGACCACACTGCGTCTGATCGGGGGATTCGAAATGCCGACATCGGGGGAAATTTCCATCGGCGGCGAACAGCAAGGCTATAAGCCCCCCTTCCAGAGGCCGGTGAACACCGTCTTCCAAAATTATGCCCTCTTTCCGCATATGACCATTTTCCAAAACGTGGCCTTTGGTTTGCAAATGCAGAAAGTGCCCAAAGATGAGATCGAAAGGCGTGTGGAGGAGATGCTGGCTTTGGTTCAACTGCCGGGTATGGGGTCTCGCAAACCTAATCAGCTCTCCGGTGGTCAACAGCAGCGGGTTGCCCTGGCGCGGGCGCTCATCAATCAACCCAAAGTGCTTTTGTTAGATGAGCCGTTGGGCGCGCTCGATCTCAAATTGCGCAAGGCCATGCAACTGGAACTCAAAGAATTGCAGCAGCGCGTGGGGATTACCTTTGTTTATGTGACTCATGATCAAGAGGAAGCCCTGACCATGTCGGACCGCATCGCGGTGATGAACGAGGGCAGAGTCTTGCAATTGGATGGCCCAGAAGAGATCTATGAGCAGCCGGCCAATCGTTTCGTAGCGGACTTCATCGGCGAGACCAATTTCATGATGGGGAAAATCACCGAGTTGAGTGAAGATCGTGCGCATGTGTTGATCGATGATCAGGTTCCTGTCAGGGTGCTGCGCACCCGCGATGTCAGGGTGGGGCAAGAGGTCACCATCGCTGTACGCCCGGAGAAATTTTCGGTGACCAAAGATAAGGTGCGCGAAATCGATATTCCGGGTGTTGTTGAAGAGGTCATCTACATCGGAACAGATATCCGCTATCTGGTTCGAATTACCGACCAGACCCTCTTAGCCGTCCGAGAACAGAATAGCGGCGGCATGGCCGCCGAGCGCTTTCGGGTCGGTGATGATCTTCATATCGGCTGGTACGCCAGGAATACCAGCTTGTTGACGGAGTGAGGCCCTGATGGAGAACTCAAAAGCGCACAAATGGCGGGTGCTTGGCCTCGTTTTTCCTAGCTTGTTTTGGTTGGTGATCTTCTTCGCCATTCCCTTATTGCTGGTTTTGGCAATGAGTTTTGGTGAACGCGGCACCTATGGCGGTGTGGTCTGGAATCTGAACATAGAGAATTTCCTGCGTTTCATTAGCTTGGAGGACCCGCTTTATTTGCGGATTTTCGGGCGCACGCTCTATATTGCGGCGATCACCACTGTGATCTGTTTTATCATCGGCTATCCATTAGCGTTCTGGATCGCTTCTCAATCGCAGGCCAGGCGCAACACACTGCTATTGCTCTTGATGGTTCCCTTTTGGACGAACTTCCTGGTGCGGACGTATGCCTGGATATTGATCCTACGGGATCAGGGCGTGGTGAACACGATTTGGACTGGTCATTTCCACAACCTGGTTGTGAATTTGATGAGCACTCTGCCCTGGCTGCCCCTGGAGTGGTTGGTACAGGCCACTGCCAACCCTCTACCCATTTTTGGCACTACTCTGGCGATCATCATTGGGCTGGTTTACGGCTGGCTGCCTGATATGGTGCTGCCGTGCTATGCTGCTATCGAGCGTTTTGATTATTCACTCGTCGAGGCTGCCCAGGATTTGTACGCCAATCGTGTCAAAGCCTTTTTGCGTGTGATCTTCCCCTTGACGCTGCCTGGGGTGGTGGCCGGTTCGATTTTGGTGTTCATCCCTTCCTTAGGGGCTTATGTTACCCCTGACCTCCTGGGCGGGGCCAAATCGGTGATGATCGGCAATGTGATCTACTCCCAGTTCATGTCTGCCAGAGATTATCCCTTCGGTGCGGCGATCTCATTTGTGTTGATGACGATGATGTTGGCGGGCACGCTGATTTATTTCCGTTATACGGTGGCCGCGGAGCGAGGGGGGCGTGATGACTGACAATCGTCGAATGCCTCTCAGTATCCGTATTGGGCGCAGGGTGTTGACCATCCATGGCGTGATCAGCTACCTCTTCCTATACGCGCCGATGATCGTGCTCCTGGTATTCTCTTTCAATGCCTCCCGTTTCGCTTCGGGAGCCTGGAAGGGCTTTACTTTAGACTGGTACGTGCAGTTGTTCAGGGACGAGGCCATCGGGGCGGCCTTGAGAAACAGCCTCTATATTGGCTTCATTTCCACCCTGCTCTCGACGATCTTTGGGACGATGGTTTCCTTGGCCATGGAGCGCTACAAATTCTGGGGCAAATTGTCCTTTGATGCGCTGCTTTACTTGCCCATCATCATCCCTGATATCGCTATGGCGGTGATGCTGCTGATCTTCTTCGTGCAAGTGAAAATGCCTTTGGGTCGCCATACGATCATCATTTCTCATATTGCCTTCAACATCTCTTTCGTGGCTGTGGTTGTACGCGCTCGTCTGGCTCAATTTGATGAAACCCTCGAAGAAGCCGCCCAAGACCTTTACGCCAATCACTGGCAGACTTTTTACCGCGTCACCTTGCCATTGCTGATGCCCGGCATCCTGGCGGGGGCGCTGTTGGCCTTCACCCTATCTTTAGATGATTTCGTGATTACTTTCTTCACTGCGGGGCCAGGTGCGACGACCCTGCCGCTGAGAATCTACTCATTGGTAAAACTCGGTGTGACGCCTGAAATCAATGCCCTTTCGGCCGTCATGCTGATGGCATCTTTCGTCCTGGTTCTTATCTCATTCAGTTTACAGAAAGGAGGCGATGGAAGAGTTGAGTTAGTCTGATCAATAGTTTTAGAAGAAAAGAAAATCTGCGCAAAGGAGGCAGAATTGAGATGAAAAAGTCAACCTTATTCGTTATCGTATTGCTTCTTTCCGTCTTGTTAGTGGCCTGTCAAGGAGATGGGCAGAAACTGGCCGAGGAACTCCACATCTACAACTGGTCGGAGTATATTGACCCAGAGGTCTTCACGGCCTTCGAAGAAGAGTATGGCGTCAAGGTCATCGAAGATACCTTCTCCAGCAACGAAGAACTTCTCGCCAAGATTCAAGCCGGGGCCACAGGGTACGATCTGATCGTGCCATCGGATTATATGGTTGAGATTATGATCGAAGAAGGGTTGCTGGCAGAGCTAGATCACGCCAACATCGCTAATATCGCCAATCTCTCGGCCTTGTTCAGTGATCCCCCTTATGACCCTGGTTTGGTTCACTGCGTACCCTATCAATGGGGTACGACCGGCATCGGTTATAACAGCGATGAAATCGAGCCGGATAGCTGGGCCTATATCTTTGATCCTACCATGGCAGCCGAATACGCGGGCCAGATCACCATGCTCAACGACAGCCGCGAGTCTATCGGCGCGGCGCTTAAATACTTGGGATACTCGCTCAACACCACCGATGAAGCCCAACTCGAGGAGGCCAAACAGGTCTTGCTGGCGACCAAGCCCTATATCTACTCCTACGACAGCGATCAATTCGAAGACTTGATCGCCGCCGATGAGGTGATCTATGGCCATGGTTGGAGCGGCGACTACTTTGCCGCGGCTGTTGAAGACGAACGCATTTGGTATGTTATCCCTGAAGAGGGTGGCGTGGTTTGGGCTGACAACCTGTGCATCCCGGCCACATCGAAGAACAAGTCCACAGCCGAGTTGTTCATTAACTTCGTCTTGCAGCCCGAAATTGCTGCCCAGATCACCAACTTTACCTGGTATGGCAGCCCCGTTGAAGCCGCCAATGAGTTCATCGATCCGGAAATCCTCGAGGAACCTGCGATTTATCCCTCCGCGGAAACCATGGAGCGCCTGGAATGGATCCAGGATGTGGGTGAGGCCACTCCGCTCTACGAGCGCATCTGGACAGAGGTCAAAGCTGCAGGGCAATAAAATGTGAAGCGTGAGCATCAATCACGTTTCACGTTTTCCAAGTCAATACCTGAACTCGTGGTGGGTTGTTAAATCCACCACGAGGCACTGGGTTTGACGGCTCAGCCGGAGTGAGTGTATCTATGTATATCAACGGCAAATTTGCTTCTGGCAGCGCGTCGGAGAAGACACCCGTCATCAATCCTGCTACGGAAGAGGTCATTGACGAAGCTTGGCGCGGCACGGAGAGAGATGCTTTCGCCGCGGTCGAGGCAGCGGGACGCGCTTTCCAGAGTTGGAAGTTGGTGCCTGCTTACGAGCGGGCTGCCGCTCTCCATGAGGTCGCGACCAAAATCCGCGCTCAACATGACGATCTGGTGCGCTTGCTGACCCTGGAAGAGGGCAAACCCATCCCTGAGAACGACGAAGAGCTTTGGTGGGTTGAAGACACCTTCGATTATTATGCGGAGTTGGCTCGTCACGAGCGCGGGCGGGTGATCCCTCCCGGGGAACCTGGGCAGTTCAACTTTGTGCTCAAAGAACCTTATGGCGTGGTGGGCTGCATCGTGCCCTGGAATTATCCCCTCTTGCTCTTGGCCTGGAAGATGGCGCCTGCCTTAGCCGCGGGCAATACTGTGGTGATCAAACCCTCTGAGTTGACGCCCTTATCCACCTTGAAGCTGGTCGAAGCGGCTTGTGATCACCTGCCTCCCGGCGTGGTTAATGTGATCACCGGCTATGGCCCCGAGGTTGGCGAGCCGCTGGTCACCCATCCCGAAGTGCCTGTGATCGCCTTTACCGGCTCGCTGGGGGTAGGGCAGCATATCGCCAGGCTGGCCGCCCCGATGATGAAGAAACTGCACCTGGAGTTGGGTGGCAAAGACCCTATGGTCATCGCCCCGGATGCTGAACTAGATATGGCTGTCTCCGGGGTGGCTTATGCCGCGCTGATCAACGCTGGGCAGGTCTGTACCAGCACCGAGCGGGTCTATGTGCATGAGCGTATCTTCCCTCAACTGAGTGAGGAACTGGCCGATTTCGTCGGGAAATTACGCCTTGGCAACGGCCTGGATGAAAACGTCGATATCGGGCCGATGATCCGCGACGAGTTCCGTGTTAAGGTGGAGGAGCAGCTATCGGAGGCGGCCTCCCAGGGAGCTAAGGTCCTGGTTGGGGGCCAGCGGCCGCCCCAAATGTTGCGCGGGTTCTTCCTGGCTCCTGCGGTCGTTACCGGCGTGGATCACAGTATGCGCCTGATGCGCGAGGAAACCTTTGGGCCGGTGATTCCTATCATGCCCTACAAGGATTTCGATGAGGCTATCGCCCTGGCCAACGACTGTCAATATGGCTTGGGCGCTTCGCTGATGAGTCACGACGCCAAACTGGTCAAGCGCTTCTTCGAGGAGGTCAAAGCCGGCACGATCTGGATCAACGATCCCTTGACCGATAATTTCGCCGGGCCGTTTGGCGGCATGAAGATGAGCGGCCTGGGGCGCGAGCTTGGACAGGAGGGCATCGATGAATTTTACGATGTCAAGCACGTGCACTGGGATATCGAGGGCGGCGTTAAGGACTATTGGTATCCGTATTAGCGTTGCAAGTTGGCAGGTTTGCACGTTCAACTTGCAAACTTGCATATTTGCTTACATTCACCATGAAATAAACGAGACGATTCTTGAAGCTGGAGGCTTGTACCTTGAAGCTAACCCCCTATTGGACTGACGATTCTCCCCGCCCGGCTGATCTTCCGGTGGCAGCAGACCTCCCCAATCAGATCGATGTGGCTATCGTCGGCGGTGGCTATACTGGGTTGAGCGCCGCGCGCACCCTGGCGAAGAGTGGTGTCTCGGCGGTAGTGCTCGAACGGGAGACCATCGGCTGGGGAGCTTCCTCCCGCAATGCTGGTATCACCGGTTGCAGCCTCAAGCAGAAGTCAAAGACGATTTTCAAGTGGTATGGTGAGGAATTAGGTCGCATCTTCTGGGAGGCTTCGCTGGATGCCCTGGAATTGATCAAAGAACTCGTTTATGAAGAGGGCATCGACTGTGATTGGGCGCAGAACGGCGATTTGTGTGTTTACTACAAGTCCTCCCATTACGAGGAAGATCCTGTCTGGACAGATTGGTATGCAGAGAAACTGGGTCACAGCTTCGACATCATCGCGCCCGATGCGATGAGGAGCGAGATTGGCAGTGATGCCTACTATGGGGGATTCGTTGACGAACATGGCGCTGGCCTGCACCCCTCCAAGTTGGTGTTTGGTTTGGCAGAGGTCGCTGCGGACAATGGTGCTCAACTCTGCGAAAATGCTGGTGTGACCGGGATTGAGAAATTGGCCCAGGGTTACCTCGTCCATACCGAACGGGGCAGTATTCATGCGAGGGAGGTGGTCGTTGCTACCAATGGATATACCGACGGCGTGGTGCGCGGGCTGCGGCCCAGGGTCATTCCCGTGGGCAGCTACAGCATTGTCACCGAGCCGCTATCTGAAGATTTGCAACGAGAACTCAGCCCCAAGGGGAGGATGTTCTGGGATTCAAAGTGGTTTTTGAACTATTTCCGCTTGACCCCTGATGGGCGCATGCTTTGGGGCGGTCGCAATAATCTGAGCACTGGGCTTGATTTGGTTGATTCAGCTGAAATTCTGAGAAAAGAGATGGTGCATGCTTTCCCTCAGTTGAGCGATGTTCCCATTACCCACTCCTGGACTGGTCAGTTAGGCCTGACATTTGACCTGATGCCCCACATCGGGCAGATCGATGGCATTTACTATGCCCTGGGGTTTGGAGGGCATGGCCTGCATACGGCCATCTATCTGGGACGCGAAGTCGCCCAACTGATCACCGGCGAAAAGGCCAGCAGCCCCTTTGCGGAGATTCCCCACCGGACTTATTTCTTTTATCGAAAGAATGCCTGGTTTATGCCGCTGGCGGTGATGTTTTACCGAATCCGCGATTGGCTGTCGTAAAGGAATGTGAGCGAGCATTTTCGCATCTTTACCTTGCAATTTGCCACTTGCAAATTTGCCCGCTTGCTTACTTGTACACTTGAAGAAAAGGATTATGACAAAAAATATTGATCTCCTCTCCCCCGTCTGGACCCACTTGACTCACATCCAACCTGTGAAGGCTGAGGGCGTTTACCTGTTCGATTCCCAAGGTAAACGCTATATGGATTTCACCTGTGGGATCGGCGTCACAAACACGGGTCATTGCCATCCAAAAGTGGTCAAAGCGATACAAGATCAGGCTGAAAAGCTGATCTTTGGCCAAATAAATATCGTTATTCCGCCGGCGTCTATTGCGCTGGCAGAAGCGCTCAAAGAGTTCACACCGCCCGCATTGGATACCTTCTTCTTCTCCAATAGCGGTGCAGAAGCTGTTGAGGCCAGCGTAAAGTTGGCCCGCCATGCTACCAAGCGGCGTAATATCATCGTTTTTCAGGGCAGTTTCCACGGTCGCACTGCTCAGACGATGGCGATGACCACTTCCAAATACATCTATCGCTACAACTATCAGCCTCTGCCCGGTGGGGTTTTTGTAGCTCCCTTTCCTTACAGCTATTTCTATGGCTGGGATGAAGAGAAAAGCACTGAGTTTTGCTTGCGTGAACTGGATCGACTGTTCCACAGCCAGACTCTGCCCGAGGAAACTGCTGCAGTGATCATTGAGCCAGTAATTGGGGAAGGGGGCTATGTGCCAGCCCCGGCGGGATTTTTGCAGGAACTGCGCGCGCTTTGTACGGAGAACGATATCCTATTGATTGTTGATGAAGTGCAGTCAGGTTTCGGCCGCACAGGGAAGTTCTTCAGTTATGAACATGCCGGGATCGAGCCTGACATCATCGTTATGGCTAAAGGCCTGGGCAGCGGTGTGCCTATCTCAGGGATCGCTGCCAGCGGTGAATTGATGGCTCATTGGAAACCGGGCTCCCATGGCGGCACCTACGGCGGGGGGAGTGCCATCGCCGCGGCTGCTGCGCTTGCCACAGTAAAGGTGATTCGAGAAGAAAAAATGGTCGAGAATTCGGCCAGCATGGGGGCATTTCTGATGGACGGCCTGCGGAGTCTACAGAAAAGATATCCTGTCGTCGGTGACGTGCGCGGTTTAGGCTTAATGGTCGCCACAGAATTCAATACCGAAGACGGAAAGCCGGTTGCCGAGGCAGCCAAGAGTGTGCAGAACGCTTGTTTAGAACAGGACCTGCTGTTGCTGACCTGCGGCACTTATGAAAATGTCATTCGCTGGATTCCACCCTTGATCGTCACGAAGGAGCAAATCAAGCAGGCGCTGGATATTTTTGAAAGTGCCCTGCAAACACTGTAGTTGCTGACAATGCTTGGAGGCTGAAAATGGGTATACAAGGAAAGAGAACCAAGGCGACGTTTGAAAAAGCCAAACAGGTTATCCCTCATGGGGTGAACTCGAACTTTCGCTATTGGGGCGATGATGACACCTTGGTCATATCTCGTGGCGAAGGCGCATATATCTGGGATGAAGATGGGACGAAGTACATAGACTATCGGCTGGGGTTTGGGCCGGTGATCTTAGGCCATGCCTACCCTGCGGTAGTGGAACGCGTCCGAGAAGCCCTCGATATGGGGAATGTCTTCGCCTGGACGACGCCCCCAGAGGTCAAGGTTGCCGAACGCATCTCGCGCATGTGCAATGTTGATAAAGTGCGCTTGACTAACACAGGTTCCGAAGCGGCCTTCCACGCCCTGCGCATCGCGCGTGCCCACACCGGACGGGAGAAATTCATCAAATTCGAAGGCCAGTATCACGGCATGATCGACTATTTCATGTACAGCACGGCCTCTACTGGTCTGGATGATCTGGGCCCTCGTGATCATCCCGTCTCAAGCGTCACGACCAAAGGTATTCCCAAAGGAATTCAAGAATATGTCATCAACCTGCCTTTCAATGACTTCGAGATGTTTGAGGAGACTGTCGAAAGGGGCTGGGAGGATATTGCTGCGATCTTCATAGAGCCGATTTTGGGCAATTGTGCCAGCGTGATGCCTAAACCTGGCTTCCTTGAGAAGACGCGTGAATTGTGCGATAAATACGGCATCGTGATGGTCTTCGACGAGGTCAAGACAGGCTTTCGAATAGCCAATGGCGGCGCTCAGGAGTATTTCGGCGTCCAGGCAGACCTGGTTACGTACGCCAAAGCCATGGGGAACGGCTTCCCAATTGCGGCCATTGCCGGCAAAGAAGAGGTCATGATGACTATCCAGCCGGGATCGATGGCCCATGGGGGTACGTACTCTGGTAACGTCGTCGGTGCCGCCGCTGCTGATGCCACCCTCGAATTCCTGGAGACACAGCCGGTCATGGAGACCATCAATCGGCGCGGCGGTGTCTTGATGAAAGGCATCGATGAGATCTTGACCGAGGCCAATATCCCCCATGTCGTTACCGGTGTACCTGGGATGTTCGGCATACTGCTTGGGAGTGATGAAGAGCCTAGTGAGTTCCGAGATTATCTGAGCGGTGATGGCGCGCTTTATGAAGAGATCGGCATAGAGCTGATCAAGCGCGGCGTCCAGCCCGATGCTGATGGCAGGGAACCCTGGTTCCTGTGTTACGCGCTGAGTGATGATGATGTGGATGAAACCCTAAATGTGTTCAATGACGCGGTTGAGGCAGTAAAGAAATAACTTGGTGTCCTAGGTAAACAAAGTACCAAACTCATTTCGGCTTTTATACTTGTCTACTTTGTTTACTTGCTTACCCATTTACCAGCATCTTGGATTCTGAAGGAGCCACCCTATGCCCTACGGATATCATGGGAAAATCCTGCATGTAAATTTGAGTGATCTCTCATGGGGTGTTGAAACTCCTCCCGAGGAGTTTTACCGCAAGTATATGGGCGGTAGCGCTTTAGGCATGTATTACGTGCTTAAGAACACTCCCCCAAATGTCAGCCCCTTTGATCCTGAGAACACCCTGGCCCTGACCTTGAGCGTGCTCACCGGCGTGGCAGTCTCCGGGCAGAGTCGTCTCACTGCCACGGCCAAATCCCCTCTCACTGGCGCCATTGGAGATTCACAATCGGGCGGCTTCTTCCCAGCAGAGATGAAGTTCGCCGGCTTTGATGGCGTCATCCTGTATGGCAGAGCCGAAAAGCCCGTTTATTTGTGGATCAACGACGGGGAGGTTGAATTACGCACCGCAGAGCACCTTTGGGGAAAACACACCGCCGAAGTTGAGAACCTGATCAAGGATGAATTGGACGATAAGCGCGTTCATATTCTGCAGACCGGGATTGCTGGGGAGAATCTCGTCCGCTTTGCCGCCCTGATCAGCATGGCCAATCGTGCCAATGGACGCACGGGCATGGGCGCGGTAATGGGCAGCAAAAACCTGAAAGCCATCGCTGTTCGAGGCAAAATGCGCCCTACTGTGGCTGACAAAGATGACCTAAATGATCTGGCTCGTTGGGGTGCCAAGAATTTCCCCGACTCGGATATTTACGGCATGGGCCTTTACGGTACCGCGGAGGTCGTCAGTTGGCAGGAGGAGACCGGGGGCTTGCCGACCCGCAACTGGGCCTCGGGCACTTTCGAAGGGGCAAATGCCCTCGATGGCAAAACCATGGCCGACACCATCCTGAAAGAGCGCGATACCTGCTATGCCTGTACGGTCAAGTGTAAGCGGGTCGTAGAAGTCATTGAGGGGGATTACCAGGTCGATCCAATTTATGGTGGCCCAGAGTATGAGACCGTCTCTACGTTTGGCTCGTATTGCGGCATCGATGATCTGCCGGCCGTTTCGCTTGCCAATCAATACTGCAACCAATACGGCATGGATACCATCTCTTGCGGCGCTACCATCGCTTGGGCTATGGATTGTTTTGATAAAGGTTTGCTCACTGTGGAAGATACCGGGGGCGTGGAACTGCGCTTCGGGGGTGCCAAAGCCATGACCGAAATGGTTGCTATGATCGCTAAGCGGGAGGGCTTCGGCGATGTATTGGCAGAAGGGTCTACGCTCGCGTCCCAGAGACTGGGGGTGGGTCAGGAATTGGTCGTGGCTGTCAAGGGCCAGGAATTGCCCGCCCACATGCCCGAAGTCAAACGCTCGTTAGGGTTGATCTACGCCGTCAACCCCTTTGGAGCCGACCATCAATCCAGCGAACATGATCCCTCTTATCAGGATTATCCTGACAGGATGGCGGAAATCGGTCTCCTGGAACCGCAGCCCGGAGATGTCCTCAATGCGGAGAAAGTCCAATTTACTTTGACCACCCAATGCCTTTATTCCGCTCTGGACTCGGTCAATATGTGCCAGTTTGTCTTTGGACCCTCTTGGCATTTGTATGGCCCAGAGCAGTTGTGCCAGCTTGTCAATCTGGTCACGGGATGGGATGTAAGCATGGCGGAACTGCTCGAAGTGGGTGCCCGGCGCTTGAATATGCTGCGGGCGTATAATGCGCGCGAGGGGTTTGGCCGTAATCAAGACAAACTGCCGCCCAAGCTATTCCAACCTCGGGTGGGGGGAGCCACCGCTGGTGTCGCTCTGGATGAGCAGATTATCGAAGATGCCAAAGACATTTACTACCAGGAAGCGGGTTGGGATGTCTCAACCGGCATGCCCACAAGGACTAGGCTGGCAGAATTAGGTTTGGAGTGGGTGGTGGAGTTATTGGATTAAAGAGTGTTGGAGAAATATCGCGCAGATGCAAAGAACGCGAAGTGATTTGGCGATGTTTCCTGCTTTGCGCACGGGCAGGGGCCACAAACTGTGCGCCTTGGTGGCATTTTTTCAAAAGGCTTTAGGAGGCTGTAAATGAAAATCGTCGTTCTGGGTGGTGCAGGGAAAATGGGCTGCATTTCGGTGCAAGACCTGGTGGGAGATACCCGGGTAGATGAAGTCGTCATCGCTGATTATCACCTGGAGAATGCTCAAATCGTGGCGGACTATTTGGGAAGCCCTAAGGTCAGAATCCAGCATGTCGATCTCAATGACCGCGCTGAACTTGTTGCGGCTCTCCAGGGTGCAAATGCCTGCTTGAACGCCACGGTCTATTATACAAACTTGCCCATCATGGAGGCCTGTATCGAAGCCGGGGTGCATTACACTGATATGGGGGGCTTATTCCATACAACGTTGAAGCAGCTCAAGCTCCATGATCGTTTCGTGGAGGCCGGAATCAGTGCAGTTTTGGGTATGGGGTCTGCGCCAGGGATTCCCAATATCCAATCTCGTTATGCCGCAGATCGATTGGACACCATCGAGTATATCCGCATCTACGATGGCATCAAACCGCCATCCCCAGATGATGTGCGCTTTACCTACGCGGTCCCCACAATTTTGGATGAATTAACCCTGGAGCCGATGGTTTATGAAGATGGTAAGTTCGTCGCCAAAGAGCCACTGACAGGCTTCGAGGACTACTGGTTCACACCTCCGCTCGGCTTGCTGCCGATGCACTATTCCTTACACTCTGAAGTGGCTACAATTCCGATCACCTTCAAGGACAAAGGTGTTGCGGAATGCTTCTTTAAGATCAATTACTGGGGTATGGCTAAAGAGACGGTTGAAAAAGTCAATGTGTTGGCCGAGTTTGGATTTGCCGGGAGCGATCCCGTGAATGTCGGCGACGTCAAAGTCACGCCGCGCGATTTTATGGTGGCAATGATGGGTAGTTATGTGCCGCCAGTCACTGAGTTCTTAGCCCCGCCCAAGAACCGCCCCCCGGATTGGGTCAAAGAGATCGTCACAGAGGTCAAAGGAACTAAGGACGGTAGCGAAGTCATTTACCGTCTGGGCACACTGACCCTAAAGGGCGCCCTGCCCACGGGAGTTGCTCCGGCTCTGGCAGCGATCTGGTTGGCAGAGGGGCGCATTGAGCCAGGCGTCTACCCCCCAGAGCAGGTGCTTGACCCCGTACCTTTCTTCAAGGAGTTGGAGAGCCGCGAAATCCTGACCCAGGTTTCCGTTACGAAGCTGGTTACTGGATAGACTGTGTTTTGCGATGCTGGAGTTAAGGTGATTTATGACTGTAAAGGTTTTGAAGAACTATATTGATGGAAAATGGGTTGAGGCTGCCCAGGGGGAGTCTTTGGAAGTCCACAACCCCGCTACGGCTGAAGTGTTGGCAAGGGTGCCTCTGTCGCCCCCTGCTGACGTGAGCGAAGTCGTCGAAGCAGCGTCAGCAGCCTTGATGGAATGGCGCCAAACCCCTGCCGTCAGCCGCATTCAATATCTGTTCAAACTCAAGAACTTGCTGGAAGAGAACTTCGAGGGACTCTCCCGAACTATTACGATGGAAAATGGCAAGACTCTGGCAGAATCCCGCGGGGAAATGCGCAGGGCCATCGAAAATGTGGAAGTAGCATGTGGCATCCCTGCCTTGATGCAGAGTGAATTCTCAGAGGATATCGCCCCAGGCATTGATGAATATATGATCCGTCAACCCCTGGGAGTGGTTGCCATCATCGCGCCCTTCAACTTCCCAGGGATGATCCCCTTTTGGTTCTTGCCGTACGCTCTGGCGGTCGGGAATACCGTCATCGTGAAGCCCTCGGAGCGCTGCCCGATCACTATGCAGAAAGTGTTCCGAATTCTAGATGAAATTGGCTTACCTGCTGGTGTCCTCAATCTGGTCAATGGAGGGGCAGAAACGGTCAACGCCCTTCTAGATCATCCAGATATCAAAGCGGTAAGCTTTGTGGGGTCGACTCCGGTTGCCAGGCATGTTTATAGCCGCGGCGCCCGCAACGGCAAACGCGTCCAGGCCCAAGGTGGGGCTAAGAACCCTTTGGTGGTTATGTCCGATGCTGACATAGAGATGACCACTCGCATCGTCGCGGATAGTGCTTTCGGCAACGCTGGGCAGCGCTGCCTGGCAGCATCGACCGCTATCATTGTTGGGGATGCCCGGGATGTTTTCGTGCAGTCCATTGTTGAAGCCGCGCGTCAACGCGTCGTTGGCTATGGCCTGGAAGACGGTGTGACCATGGGGCCGGTGATCACCCCGGAAAGTAGGGCGCGTATCCTGGGTTTGATCCAGCAGGGCGTTGATGACGGTGCTGATCTTCTGGTGGGTGGCCGCGAAATCCAGATTGCTGGCTATCCCGATGGCAATTTCTTGCGGCCAACGATCCTGAAGGACCTCCCGCTGACGAGTGAAGTTGCCAAAACAGAGATCTTTGGCCCGGTGCTCGCTTTGATCCATGCGGATACCTTGGATGGCGCCATCGAGCTCGTCAACCAGGGTCAATACGGTAATATGGCCTGTATATTCACCAGCAATGGGGGCGCGGCCAGGAAGTTCCGCTACGCAGTCCAAGCGGGTAATGTGGGCATCAATATCGGGGTCGCAGCGCCGATGGCTTTTTTCCCCTTCAGCGGTTGGAAAGATAGCTTTTTTGGTACTCTGCATGGTCAGGCGCGCCATGCTGTAGAGTTTTACACCCAAACAAAGGTAGTGGTCGAACGCTGGGACGAGAAGTGGTCACGACAATTCTAATCGCTTCGATCTGATCTGTTGGAATCCCTGAGGGAAGCCTTTGGGGCTCTTTTTCTATCGTGTTTCAGTCTATATTGTCCAAAAAGTATACGAGTTTTATTGAAAACGGAGCGCGTTGTAGGGGGGAGACCTAAGTAAACAGCCGGGTGGAGTGGGAAGATCAGATGCAATGGCAGCCAGAGCTAGCCAGGTGCGCGCCGAATAGTTGATTCCGCGCAGGGAGTTGCTGAAACGGAGATATGTTGGGCGAAAGGCAGCGCATCTTAGTCAGCCTTTTCAATTTACCCGCCGGTTTGGGATAGGCCCCCAATGTTAAATCAGCATTGCGTAATCAACTTCGGTGAATTACAATTATTCACGCGATACGAGTTATGAGAGATGATCTCTTACCCCATGTGGAAGGATGCTAAAGAATGGCTCTCAAAACTGCCGTTAATCCAAACCCTTTTGGGGAATGCAGTTTATAGGGTTTGGAAGCCAATAACCTGTGATGGCCTGTAGTACCGGTAAGCGAGATCCATTAAACAACTCTCGTTAGTTTCGTTTGCTATACTCGCTCGTGCTTGTGACATAGGGATTCAATGGGAAATCGGGACATAATTCGTTGTTGGCTGATATCGATGCCAGATGTCAGGAGGGCGGAGCGTGGAAAATGAGGGCCACAATCAATGAAATTCTATAGCGCATCTATCTCAGATATTGTTTTGATTGAGCCGACTGAATACCGTGATCATCGTGGCTTTTTTATTGAGACTTTTCAGGCAGAGAAGTTTGCCGATCAAGGGTTGCCATCTAATTTCATCCAGGATAATTACACAGGTTCAAAAAAGGGCACTCTAAGGGGATTGCATTACCAGATTCGACAACCCCAGGGCAAATTAATAAGGGTCGTTGTTGGAGAAGTATATGATGTTGCTGTAGATATTCGCCGAAAATCGCCCACTTTTGGCCAATGGGTGGGGATACATCTTTCAACTGAGGACAAAAAGCAGATTTGGATTCCTCCAGGTTTCGCCCATGGGTTTTACGTGCTGAGCGAATGGGCTGAGGTATCTTATAAGGTCACGGATTTTTATGCCCCTGAGTGGGAACGCACGATACTGTGGAATGACCCAGAGATTGGTATCCAATGGCCTTTACTGGATCATCAGGAACCAATCATGTCTGACAAAGACCTAAACGGGAAGTTGCTGCAGGACGCACAGCTCTTCGATTAGCATGAGAAATGTGTTGATCACTGGCGGAGCGGGGTTTATTGGTTCTAATTTCGTGCGCTATCTGCTGGATGTTGATCCCCATATTCGGGTAGTCAATCTGGATCTGCTCACCTATGCCGGCAACCTGGAAAACCTGACGGATTTGCCAGATGCGGACCGACATACGTTTGTGAAAGGGGATATCTGTGATCGCCCATTGGTAGATCGATTGTTGCGTGATTATCAAGTGGACACGATCGTTCATTTTGCGGCAGAGACTCATGTAGACCGCTCTATCTTGGGGCCGGAACAGTTTGTCAGAACGAATGTTTTCGGCACGTTTACATTGCTGGAAGCAGCGCGAGGTTTTTGGATTGATGGGAAACCTCAAACGATGAGCGGGGTGCGATTTCATCACATTTCTACAGACGAGGTCTATGGCTCGCTGGAGCCCGGGGATGCACCCTTTTGCGAAACAACGCCCTACGCACCCAATTCTCCTTATGCCGCTTCGAAAGCTGCCAGTGATCATCTGGTTCGTGCTTACGCTCATACGTATGGATTGCCCATTACAATTACTAGTTGTTCGAACAACTACGGCCCGTATCAATTCCCGGAAAAACTGATCCCATTGGTTATTTTAAACGCCCTTGAAGGCAAACCTCTGCCGGTTTATGGCGATGGATTACAAATCCGAGATTGGTTGTATGTTGAGGATCATTGTGAGGCGATATGGCGGGTGTTGAAGTCGGGAAAGATTGGGGAGAACTATAATATTGGCGGGGATACTCAACCGACGAACTTAGAAGTCATCGATACCTTGTGCTCGATATTGGATGAGCGCTTGCGAGATTCTGAGCATGTTCCTCATATCGATCTTGTCCAACATATACCGGATAGGCAGGGGCATGATCGGCGCTACGCCATGGATATCTCCAAAATCCGGGAGCAATTGGGCTGGCAGCCAAAGGAAAAACTGGATAGCGGTCTCCGGAAGACGATAGACTGGTATCTAGATCATCCCGAATGGGTTGCTACGGCGCGCCAGCAGGGTGATTACCAGCGTTGGATGGGCCAGAACTATACAAACAGGAAAGATATACAATGAAAGGGATTATCCTGGCTGGAGGGCGCGGAACCCGCTTGTTCCCATTGACCATCGGGGTCAGTAAACAGATATTGCCGGTTTATGACAAGCCGATGATCTATTACCCACTTTCTATGCTGATGTTAGCTGGCATCCGGGAAATCCTGGTCATTAGTACGCCTGAAGCGTTGCCTTCTTTTCAAAATTTGTTGCAGTCTGGGGAACAGTGGGGTCTGGGGTTTTCGTATGCTGAACAGCCACAACCACGCGGCCTGGCAGATGCTTTTCTTGTGGGGAGAGAATTCATCGGCAGTGATTCCGTGGCGCTTATCTTGGGTGATAACATCTTTTTCGGGCACGGTCTTCCGGGGCAGTTGCGCACTGCCGCGCAGCTGCAATCCGGGGCTTTGATCTTTGCTTACCCTGTGAGTAATCCCAGCCGATATGGGGTGGTTGAGTTTGATCGGGATGGGCGTGCCTTGAGCATTCAAGAGAAACCGAAAAACCCGCGCTCACAGTTTGCCGTGCCAGGGCTGTATTTCTATGATCGTGAGGTCGTTGATATCGCCGCTGGATTGAAGCCATCGGCCCGAGGTGAGTTGGAGATTACCGATATCAACCAAACTTATTTGGAAAAAGGGACATTGAAGGTCGATGTCCTCGGACGGGGCGTGGCCTGGTTGGATGCTGGGACGCACGAATCCTTGCTTCAGGCGGCTAACTTCATTCAAGCCGTCGAACAGCGGCAGGGCATGATGATCTCTTGTCCCGAAGAAATTGCGCATCGAATGGGTTGGATCAATGCGGGGGATCTGCGGCAGCTGGCGGGTGCGATGGATAACAACCGTTATGGGCAATATCTCATTCGCTTAGCGGACGGCCAGGATATCCCTTTCCACAACCAAAGCTGATGCGCGTCTTGTTGATTGGCAAAAATGGACAGGTGGGGTGGGAACTCGAGCGTGCCCTGGCGACCATTGGGGAGTTAGCTACGTTGGATTACCCTGAAATCGATCTGGCGGATGCTGGATCGATCAGGAAATGGGTTCATCAAGTAAATCCACATGTTATTGTCAATGCCGCGGCGTATACGGATGTCGATGGTGCAGAAGGGGAACCCGAGTTAGCCACTGCCATCAATGGAACTGCACCAGGTGTGTTGGCTGAAGAAGCCCAGGTGGTCGGTGCGGTCCTGGTTCATTATTCGACGGATTATGTCTTTGATGGCGAGACGGAAACTCCCTACACCGAAGAGGACCCGCCCAACCCAATTAACGCCTACGGCAGAAGCAAGCTGACTGGCGAGCAGGCTGTTCAGCAAGTGGATGGTGCTTACCTGATCCTGCGCACCAGTTGGGTTTATAGTCTTCGGCGAGAGTGCTTCCTTACCAGGGTTCTGAAGTGGGCCCGGGAGTTCGAAACCCTGAAAATCGTCACCGATCAAGTTGGCAGTCCAACCTGGTGTCGTATGCTTGCGGAGGTCACTGCTCAGATGCTGGCGATGGGCTCTCGCGATCTTTCCGGTTGGCTGGATGACCGAAAGGGCATCTATCACCTGGCGGGGAAAGGTCATCCCAATCGATTGGAATGGGCTTTAGCCATCTTAGATTTTGACCCTCATCAAAGCGAACAGGTTTGTACCAAACTTCTTCCTGCGATCTCCACTGATTTCCCCACACCAGCAAAACGCCCGCATAATTCAGCCTTGAATTGTGCCCATTTTGAAAAAACTTTTGGTCTGAATATCCCTTTCTGGAAAGATTCACTGCAGTTAGCGATGGGTGAAGCGTAGTTAATGATGGATGCAGAAATAACTCACAGCCGACAAAAGGAACTTTATTCTCCGAATTTCACGGTCATCGAGCCTGAAACCGGTTGGCAGTTGATCAACTGGCGAGAGCTATGGCGATACCGGGATTTGTTTTTCTTCCTGGTTTGGAGAGATGTCAAAACGCGTTATGCCCAGTCCATCCTGGGGGTAGGCTGGGCAGTCATCCAGCCGCTCTTCACCATGGTGGTGTTTACGATTGTGTTTGGCAATCTGGCGAAGGTCGACTCGGAGGGCCTGCCCTACGCCATCTTCAGTTATACTGCCCTGGTGCCCTGGACATACTTCTCCGGTTCGTTGAGCAGCTCGAGCAGCAGTCTACTCAGTGCCAGGGGGATGATCTCAAAAGTCTATTACCCCAGGCTGGTGATCCCGGTTGCGCCGGTTTTATCCAAGCTGATTGATTTTGGCATCGCTTTGCTGATCTTATTCGGTTTGATGTTGTGGTTTAGGGTGTCTCCCACGATCTGGGCCCTATCTCTGCCTCTGCTGATCCTGATCATGATGCTCACCGCCACGGGTATGGGCATGTGGTTGACCGCCCTGGCGATCCAATATCGAGATATCAACTACGCCACGGGCTTCTTCGTGACGTTGTTCATGTACGCCTCACCAGTAGTTTATGCGGCCAGCAGTGTGCCGGAGCAATACCGAACCTGGTATGCACTCAACCCCATGGCGGGAGTGATTGAGGGATTCCGTTCCGCGCTATTGGGCTCAAACCCCATGCCCTGGGAGATGATCGGCATCGGTGCCGGGGTGTCTCTGCTCCTATTCGTCAGCGGAGCACTTTATTTCAGGCGCATGGAGCGCATCTTTGCGGATGTAGTTTGAGAACCAAGAACGGGGTTCAATCCTTGGTCATCTGTCATATTACCTATGAATGATATTGCTATCAAAGTCGAAAATCTATCCAAGCGATACCGCATTGGGTTGCAGGAAGAGATGCATGATACCCTGGTTGGGGCAATGGTGGACTGGCTCAAGCGCCCCGCCCATAATTTCCGCCGCCTGCGTCGCCTGACACAATTTGATGACAACGTACCAGTAGCCGGCGACCAGCCCTCCGTCCTCGCTCCTTCATCTAGCGAAGCCCCCGACATCATCTGGGCCTTGAAAGACGTTTCCTTCGAAGTCAAGCGCGGCGAAGTGGTGGGGATCATCGGTCGCAACGGCGCTGGTAAGAGCACATTGCTCAAGATCCTCAGCCGAATCACCCACCCGACCAGCGGGCGTATCGAGATCGATGGCCGCGTCTCCAGTCTGCTCGAAGTGGGCACCGGCTTCCATCCAGAGCTGACCGGTCGCGAGAATATTTATCTCAACGGCACCATTTTGGGGATGACCAGGGCCGAGATCGACCGCAAATTCGATGAGATTGTCGATTTTTCCGGTGTAGAGAAGTTCATCGATACTCCGGTAAAGTTTTACTCCAGCGGGATGGGCGTACGTCTGGCTTTCTCGGTGGCGGCCCACTTAGAACCGGAGATTCTGCTGGTGGACGAGGTGTTGGCAGTAGGGGATGCTGAGTTCCAAAAAAAATGCTTAGGCAAGATGGATGAAGTGGCGGGTGAAGGGAGAACGGTTCTATTTGTTAGTCACAATATGGCTACGATTCGGCAACTTTGCGAAACAGCAATATTATTTGATGAAGGAGGAGTCGAGATGAAGGGAGGTGTAGATTGTTGTATCGAAAAATACCTGGAGACATCTGAACAGCGCTTTGGAACAATTCTTCAACATGGTGTAAAGCATACGGACGATATTTCTATCAGCAATTTTCAAGTTAACAATCAACCTAATGATGAAATTAGTTTAGCGGATACAGATACTGAACTTATAGTTGATGTTTGGGGATACGCACATCATCCGGTAATTCTTTGTCAAGAAGCACGAATCGTTAACTTGTTTGGAGAAAATATAGCAGTTTATAGCCCAGGGCATATGTATGGTTTGCCGTTACCTTATCCAATAGGGGATTTTCACATTCATTCAATTATTAAGTTACCGCGTCTTACCAAAGGGCGTTATTTTATATCCTTTTTCTTGACACATCCAAGTGTAAAAGGATATTGGGATTTTCCCAATGGATTGATGCTTGAAGTTGAAGGAGTTCTAACAAAAACTGGCAATGCATTTGAATCGCAACGTGGTGTTGGATATTTTGTATTAGACGGTGAAACTCAATATGATCAATAAAATGAGATCGTGGGCATGGCTTTCTTAAAGTTCAGCAACGAGAGATGTGTCAGCGATATTTTGGGTAGCGAGCCAACTGCGTTGGCGGCCGAATCAGGCAATAAGTCGCTTTTAGACCTCGCACGACACGGTTGGGCTGTATACCCATGGTGGGTTAGGTGTCGAAACCGCGACCTTAAGAAAGCCCTGGATCGTGGGGAGAATATCTTGACGAATGTACTCTCTTTTCGTAAATGCATATGCCGGATAATCACTTCCCATCCCGGTTTTAGCTGCAAACACGCAAAACATCTTGCTTATTTAGGCATTATTATCACCAGTTGGTGTCACTGCTAAACCATGTATTTCCACATGAATCATTAATCTAGAATGCAATATCCTAATTATTTACCCGTTAAATTCAGTGCAGTTGTTGTTACTTATAATGAGGAACGTCACTTATGTGAATGTCTGAAGAGCCTAAATTTTTGTGATCAAATTGTTGTTGCTGATTTAGGTTCTACGGATGCCTCTGTCGAGATTGCTGAGGAATGTGGAGCTGATGTAATTCACCATGCTTGGGTGCCGATTGTAGAGCAAGTCTTGCCGGAAATAATTACCTATGCAAAAAATGACTGGGTGGTTTTCTTGGATCCCGATGAGGTGCTTTCACCAGGTATCGAGGACGAAGTGCGTATAAGAATTATCCAGGAGCCTTTATTGGGGGTCGTTAATGTCCCCTGGCAGTTTTATTTTAGAGGTAAGCCTTTGCAAATCACAGTATGGGGCAGAGAGCAGGCAAAAGGCTTTTTTCGTCACAAAATGCGAAACAAATTGTATGCGAGAGTTCACAGTGGAATGGAAATTAAGAATGGATATTGCAAGACGATGATACCTAATGAATCAGGACATTATTGTAAACACTATTGGGCAGACACGTATAGGCAATTGTTAGAAAAGCATTGGCGTTATATTAAAAAAGAAGGGGAAGCTCGCTATTCATTGGGTGAGAGATTTAGTTGGAGGATTGCTATATACCGGTCGAGGAGGGCGTTGCTAAACAATCTTTTTGATTACGGAGGTCTAAAGGGAGGATTTACGGGGATATTCTTGAGTATTTTTTATACATGGTATGTGTTTATGAGTCAGCTTTCGCTTAGAAATTATCAAAAAGGGACTTAAGGCTAAGTAAGATTAAAGACGCTCCCCCACCACTGCATAATATAAATTCAATTTCTGGTGAAATCAACTTACAATTCTAAAGGGGAAGATAATTTAAGGCGGTAAATCTTTGGTACGTCTAAGATCATGTTTCTCGAGAGAATGAATAAAAACCTGTGGCCATGATTGGTGGACAAGGGAGTGGTCGATATCATGGTGATGAGAAGTCCATAAGATGGTACGAATAGTTAGGAAACTGACGCTTCGTGAGTTGACGTCGATTGTAAGCAAAAACAAAAATCTTGACTGCATTTCTTAGGGCAACTTCACACCGAGAGAAACAGCGAGATCTACGACGCAATCGAGCTAAATAATGACGTAAGTCGGCATTGGAGCCTTCAACAGAGTAAGTTTCGCGGGAGTGGTGAGGATCATGGAGTTGCGAAACTCATCAAAGGAGGGGTGTAGGTAGGAAAACGGCGTTTGTACAATTGCCGTTGATTGTATGCATAAACAAAGAGCTTGACCGCATTGTGCAAAGCTTCTTTCTTGCGTGAAAAACAGCGAGATCGTCTTCGCAAACGAGCAAGATAATGGCGAAAATTAGCATAGGTGCCTTCGACAGAGTAGTTTTCGCTCTTATCTTTCATTGGGTAGTGAATGGCAGGTGAATACAGTGCTGTCTTGTAACTTTGGTAATCATCACTGTAGTAATCATGGCCTTGCACACTATGAGCCAACATCTCTTGAAACTGATTACCACTGCGCTTGTAACTCACCATCCAGGCAAGGATGCAGCGCGTATCTCGGTCAACAAAGGTCAAGAGGTAGCTCCGGTTTTTTCTTACCGATAAAGGTGTAGAGTTCATCCATCTCTACCGTATAAGATTCGTCAGGAACCGGGGCTTCGGGCAATTGCGATGCATATGCCTTGACCCAATTCATTACCGAGACATGATCTACCTGTAGGTGACGCCACGCCAGAGGCGTAGCGAAAGCCCATGCCATCGACATACATGCGAAACGCTAGTAAACGAATCTCATCGCTGTATCCATGTCGCTTCGGCTCCGGTGTATAACGAACCTTGCAATGATTACATAGGTATCGTTGGCTGCCTGCTTCTGTGAAGCCAGATTTGCTCTGTTTTTCGGTGCTGTTACATTTTGGACATTGCATGCATTGATTTTAGCCTATTTGTCCAGTATCTTCACCACTCCCAAATGCCCTCGTTAGATTACATTTGGTCTGGTTACGATATATGGTTACAATTTTTGCCATCCCAAAGTCATTTTATGGACATATCGAAACCATCCAAAGAAATGCCATTCAAAGCTGGCTGGCGTTACGACCTCGATGTGAAATTATTCTATTTGGGGATGAACCTGGGGTTAAAGAAATTGCCTCCGAGTACCAGGTAATCCATATACCGGTGATCTCTAAGAATGATTACGGCACACCTCTGATAAGCAGTGCTTTTGAGTGTGCTCAAAAAATTGCAAGGAACGATATTTTGTGTTATTCAAACGCAGACATTATATTTTTTCAAGATCTGATTTCAGCAATTGGTAAAATAACTTACTCTCGATATTTAATTGTCGGTCGTCGTTGGAACCTGGATATCGTCGAACCTTTGCCTTATCAAACACCACAGTGGGAGATTCAGCTCCGCAAAAAACTGGTTAGCTGTGCTCAAATGAGCGGGCTGCGCGGAAGCGATTATTTCATTTTTCGCAAGGGTACTCTGGAGAAAATACCAGATTTCGCTGTGGGTAGACCCGTTTGGGATAACTGGATGATATACCATGCCCGGGCGAAAGGATATGTGGTTGTCGATGCAACACAGGCGATTACGGATGTTCACCAAAATCACAACTATACTCATGTGCCCGAATCCAGAGAGGCTTCTTGGGAGGGACCGGAAGGAGATCATAACCGTTTTCTTATCTCGCCGGAACATACCTTCGATTTGATAGATGCCACGCATACTTTAGATGGGAATGGGAAACTGTATCAGAATATAGATGATGAACATCTGCGTCGGCGGATCAAAAGACTCTCCGTGTTGATGCCTGTCAAAGGATGGAAGCAGGAAATTCAAACAGGCTATATTCGCTTGTTGCTGGGGATTTTTCACCGGAGGAATTACTATCCGTTTAATTCCTGGAGGCAAGCTATATATTTGCTAACAATCTAACTTCTCTTTGTGAAAACTCCTGTTGCACTCTTCATCTTTAATCGCCCAGATTTGTTGAAGAAGACACTCTCTCAAATTGCCAGAGTCAAGCCCAAAAGAATTTTTGTGGTTGCAGATGGGCCACGCCAAAACAACTTGGATGATATTGTTAAGTGTGCTGCCTCGCGAGCGCTGGTAGATGCGATTGGTTGGGATTGTGAAATCATCAAAAACTACTCGAACGTTAATTTGGGCTGCCGCCGCCGGATGGTCAGCGGCATCAGTTGGGTATTTGATCAAGTTGAAAGTGCAATCATAATTGAAGATGACTGTGTTCTGGACCCGACATTCTTTCTTTTCGCGGGTGAATTATTAGATCGTTATGGAAATGACAAGAGGGTCATGGCGATATGTGCGGTCAGTCCACTGGATGGCGAGTACGCTTTTCGAGGGGCTAGCTATAGTTTTGCCCGGCATTTTCAATCTTGGGGTTGGGCAACTTGGCGGCGGGCATGGAAATTGTTTGATGAAAACATCGCTAAGTGGCCTGAAGTAAAAGATACACATTGGCTGAAACAAAAAATTGATGGGAATCAGCGAGAGGCTGAGTACTTGCATCGCGCATTTGACAATGTTCATCGTTCATCTTCACATCAAATCTGGGATTTTCATTTCTACTTCGCTTGTTTATACCATGACGGCCTGGTTGTATATCCTCGTAAAAATCTGGTATCCAATATTGGGTATGGGCCTGATGCAACTCATACGAAACACGAGAACCATAGATATGCCAACTGGAAAACTGAGCCCCTACTTTTTCCGCTCGTGCATCCCAGAAGTGTAAAACGCAACCGTTTATTAGATGAACTTTTCTTGGAGAGGCAGGATTTATCTATACGAGGGAGATTGAGAAGGAAGCTGCTGAAATATTCTAGAATAATCCTTCGAACATCCTTAGGAAAATTGGTATGGCAAAAATTGCGATAATTATCCTGTGGTTCAATTACGACCAGCGTTTGGAAAAACAGTGTCCAAATTGGAGTCACATCTAATCCTTATGGCTGCCAGACGTAAGGGAGTGAAGATAAGTTTCGGATTACGATTGCGGTTGGAAAGGGACTATAAGTGGTCTTACATAATAGGAGGATTTTTATTCCTATTTAGCTTTGTTATTTATGTTCGCACTCTGGTTCCTTGGGTGCTTCCCAATGATTCAGGGGAATTTCAAGTTTTATCATTTCAGTTGGGATTGGCGCATACACCAGGATATCCGATCTATTTGGTCCTAGCAAAACTTTTTACATATGTGCCAGTTAGTACAATTGCTTATCGTGTCAATCTATTTTCAGCTTTCATGGCCTCTGTTTCTATCGCTCTCCTGTATGGAGTGGGATTTCATATCACTGGTAACAAGTTTGCATCTGTAATTGGGGCTTGTGTACTGATGCTTTCTCCTGCTTTTTGGTCTCAGGCTGTTGTTGCAGAAGTATATACGACGGCAATTGCATTTATTGGTGCGATAATACTTTGCCTGGTGTTGTGGTATCGTCAAGGGGACAATCGCTTGTTGTTTCTCGCTGGACTTCTAGGTGGAATGAGTTTGGGCGTGCATTTTCTCGTAGGTTTGATGCTTCCTGGAATTGTCTTGTTTCTTTTTCTCTCCTCAAAAACCAAATGGACAGTTTGGAAGATTGCCAGCGTGGGTCTGATCTTGGGTATAGTAGTATGGTTTGCTGCATTCCTCTGGCTAGATCATTTAAATCCACCTGCTAATATCTTCAATTCCGCTTATGTACCTAGTCGTTCAGCGTGGAATTTATCCGCTGCTGAGATGGATGAATTTTTAATTCGTTTCTGGTTCTTGGCTTCAGGCCGCCAGTGGCAAAGCGCTTTATCCTTCAGTGTTAACACGTTTTTCCAAGCAGGAATGGAATACCTATACCTTTTGCCTAGTCAATTTGTCATAGCTACGCTCCTTTTTGCCGCGTTGGGGTTAGGGGTGCTTTGGCGTTTGGATTGGGCAATGGCCTGTTTAATAAGTGTGATTCTCGTTGTTCATTATTTTGTGGTTTTCAACTACCATATTGGAGATATAAAAGTATATTATCTTGCGGGGTATTTTTTTATTTCAGTATTATCTATAATTGGTATAAGCCAGTTTTTCCGATTTGTGAACAAGAAATTAGAGAGTTGTTCAAGCCTTTTCAAAAACAGGATATTGTCTATTGTTACCTTGATCACAGCCTTGGTTTGCATATTACCAATTCTTAAAGGTCAGGCGAGGAGTGTCCTTATAGGTAATTCTCCGTTTGTGGATAATTCGGTCGCTACAATGGCTTCTACGGCTTCTGAGGTGATCCAAAACTTAGAGCCAGATGCTGTTGTTCTGCTCCCTTGGAAATGGCTTTATATTTATTATTACATTGCCCAAATAGAACTAGATCGAAATGACCTGGTCTTTATTGAGCCGAATCATTCGCACGAGAATCCCGGTTTTCCTGTTTCTTTGGTTGAAATGCTCTCCGAAGATATATATTCTCACCCAATCTATACCAAGGCATATTTTCCAGAACTCGAGGAAAAGGGTTTCACCCTCGAGCCAGTTGAGATTGGTCCCGAGATGTTTTTCCGTGTGGAGTTAAGTGCATCGTCGAAACTTCCATAAATACGTGTCCCATTGTGTAGCCGTTATCATCCCTTGCTATAATCAGGCTCAATTTTTGCCGGAGTGTCTGGACAGTGTCTTGGCCCAAGAATTTTCTGACTGGGTGTGCATGATCGTCGATGACGGCTCCAGGGATAACACCCGAGAAATTGCCAAAACATTTGCAGATCAAGATGCCCGAGTCAGGTACATTTGGCAAGAGAATCGTGGCTTGGGAGCAGCTCGTAATGCCGGCATCCGAAACTCGGACAGCATGTACATCCTGCCGCTGGATGCAGACGATTGCCTTCACCCGACATACTTGCAGAAAACCATCGCGGCGATTGAAGCGCATCCAGATGTTAAGTTAATCTATACTGGCTGTCGATTCTTTGG
This sequence comes from Anaerolineales bacterium, assembly GCA_028278545.1. Classification (GTDB taxonomy): domain Bacteria; phylum Chloroflexota; class Anaerolineae; order Anaerolineales; family UBA11858; genus NIOZ-UU35. Next base: position 137,083 of record JANQED010000132.1, on the reverse strand, counting down.
GGTTATTGAGGAAGAAATGCAAATCCGGAAGTATAGTTATCAAGAATTGCTACGGGGAAATATTTTCCCTGCGACAGCCTTATACCGGCGCAGGGATTATCAGAATTCACCAGGGTATCGCGAAGATATGTTGATTGGCTGGGAAGATTGGGATTTTTGGCTCAGTTTGCTGGGGCCGGAGGACAGAGTATATCAGGTGGAGGAAACGCTTTTCTTCTATCGCCGCAAAGAGGTATCTATGATTGCTCGGCTGGAGGACGAGAGCAAGCGCAGAGAACTCCGGCGGCAGATATTTCTCAACCATAGAGAGGTCTACAATCGATATTTTGAGGATCCTATTAACCTTTATCATCGTGTCAACACTCTCGAACAGGAGCTCAGGATTGAAAGGAGGAAAAATATTCCGGCAAGAATCTTGCGATGGGTGAAAGGTCTTTTTTCGATATGACGATTGCCTTTACCCTGTGTTCGAATAATTATCTACCCCATGCGGATGTGCTGTGTTCGAGCCTGAAACAAACTAATCCTGGAATTTCTTTCGTCCTTGGATTGGTAGATGATCGCCATCCCGATATTGATTATTCTGATTTTGCTTTTGACGAAGTGATCTCATTGGAGCAAGTGGAGTTCCCCGATTTGGAATTCATGCTGGTGAATTACGGAATCGTGGAACTCAATACGGCTGTCAAACCCTTTTTCTTCGAGAAATTGTTCGATGATTACCCAGCCAATCAGCATGTGCTCTATTTCGATCCAGATATTTTTGTCTATGCTAATCTGGGAGGGCTCACTAAATTATTTGATGACGCCAGCATCTTATTGGTTCCCCATTTCAGCACGCCGCATAGAGGTCAATCGGAAATCATCACTCCAGAAATCAAGATCCTTCAACGGGGGTTGTATAATCTCGGTTTTCTGGGATTAAAGAATGATTCCATATCCAGGGAGATGTTAAGCTGGTGGCAGTCCCGCCTAGTTACCCATAGTTTGCTGAAACCCGAGCAGGGCATGTTTGTCGATCAGAAGTGGATCGATCTGGTTCCAGTATATTTCGATCAGGTACTGGTCATTAAAAAGCAGGGTTACGATGTGGCTTATTGGAATTTGTATGAATATGACCTGGAAAGCGTGGATGGAATCATCCATGCAAATGGTTCCCCGATGGTGTTTTATCATTTCAGCGCGTTCCCCATAGGTGATGCCAGTTTCTTGTCTTGCTTCCTTGAAAACTTTCCTGCCCCAAAAGCAAACATTATTAGGGAGCTTTATGAAGCCTACCGCATGAAAATCCTTGCTGCCGGATATCATGAGCTGTGTAATATCCCTTGGACCTACTTGCAAAAGCAATCGCCAATTAGGCTCATTGCCCGGCTCAAGAATAAAACCAAGGAGTTGCTGCGGATCGCTTTGTTAACGTAATGGATGATCTACTTATCATCTCCAAACGATGGGGTAACCGGGGAGAACACAACTCTGTAGAACGTTTTTGTGCACTGCTCGACCCGGAGTTCGAAGACAAACGAGGTCAGAGGATCCATGTGCCGCCCAAAGTGTCTCTATTTTTCAAGGAGCGCACCAATTCACAGCGCACACCCCCGTACAGCGCCCCCTATAATTCGTTTAGTTTTGAGCTTGAGCTTTGGGGTTTGAAAGCGGTTTTACGCCTGCGACCCAGGTACGTGTTTTTCCCTTATGCAGATTACGATTATTTTTATTTTCAGTATGCAAAGAAAATCCTGGGATTGAAAGTAATTTTGTGGACGTTTTTTTCCCGCCAGGAGCTGAACCAGCGTTTCGACAATCTGGATCATTTTGCCAGCGCCGATTTAATTTTAGTTGCGGGGCGAGATCAGATGGATTATATCTACGATCTGATTCCTTCTGCGCAGGTGAAATATTTTCCAATAGGGGTAGATACGGATTTTTTTAGCCCATCACCAAGTTTCCAGCCGCTTCGCCTCGTCCATGTCGGTTACAACCGGCGAGATTTCAAAACGCTTGCGGCCGGATTGGATAAAGTGTATGAGAACCACCCTAACCTTCAAGTGGATATCATTGGTGTCTATGATCAGGCATGTGAGGTCCCCTCGAGGCCTTATTTTCATATACACCCCTACTTGGATGATGACCGCTATTTGGAAGTATTGCAATCTGCTAACTTTGCGTTGCTGTCGTTGTGTGATGGGGGCAGTAGTAACAGCCTGCTGGAAGTCATAGCCTGTGGCTTGCCCGTTGTGGTCACAGATCTTCCCAACACACGCGACTATTTCGATGACGCGTTCGTGTTGCGATTTCAAGCGGGCGACGCCAAAGTCCTTGCCAATCACTGCCTTGAGTTGCTAGCCAATCCAACCTTCCGAGACAAAATGGGGGGTGCGGCACGTGCACATTCTCTGCAATTTTCATGGCATGCCCTCTCTCGTCAGTTCCGTTCTTTACTTGCCCTTTTGTAATTGCGCCTAACGCAGAACGGAGCATAGGTATGAAAAAACTATGCTTCTTTGTGATTTAAAACTAGTGGTGCTCAACATATTCAAACAATCAGTGCTGAATCTGCACCAATATATTTGTAAACTCAAGTGAAAAATATACGTTTTCATCTGTATACCATCCGTCGAAAAATTGCCCGTCTTCTCGCACCGTTTCCTCGCTGCCTGACTGTGCCCGACTTGCTGGATATTCAGGAGAAACGTCATTCCGAACAAGTGCCAAACCTGTACGGTGCATTAATGATGCGTGGTGACTTGGATATTCTTGAAGAAGTTATGGATTGCAATCATCATTATTTTCAAGGAATTTTTGTTTTGGATGGGACAACTGATTGGCAAGGGTCGAAAAATATCCTGAACAAATACTCGAACGTTGAACTTTATCTTCGCGATCGCGATCTCGGACCTGAATACGAACAGCCCCCGAAAGATGGGGCAAGACAGGCGCTTTTGGAAGCGATACAAGAAAAATACGGTTATGACGGTTTCATTGTCACGCTCCATAGTGACGAAATGTTTTACGATTATCCGCCTACTTTGCTGGTTGGCGCGATGGAACGCTATAAAATAGACGCTTTGTCGGTTAATAACATTCCCTTTTTTCTTCATTCAACAATGAGAGAAGCATATGTTTACGTGCCGGGGAAACCGGTTGTCGAGCAGGTTCGCTACGCGAGTTTTCCGGGTTTTAGCGAGTTCAGGATATTCAAAAATAAACCTGGTTTGCGTTATTGCTTGAACGAGCACTCCAGGGTGATTCCACACGGGGTGCAATCCCTTGGCAAAACAACATTTCCATTAAGGCACTACTTATATAGGTCAGTGGACCAGATGAGGGCGAGTGCCGTTGATCGATATAAACGGGACTGGCAGGGATATGGATTTAATTGGATGCAAAAGGAACCAGACGTATTTTTGGAGCGTCTGCCAAACTTTTCCTTTGCCAAATATATTCCGCAGTGTGTGCGCATTCTTAATGGGGAATCCGGCGAAATAGGAGAAATAGAATGAACTGTTACAAAGTTAAAGATTGGTCTTTCACTTACAACAAGTAATGTCCTCCCGTTTCTCTGGTGCCCGTCGAAAACTTTCCCGACTGCTCTTTGGCCGAACGCTTGTGCTAGCATATCATCGCATTTCAGATTATCACACGGACCCATTTTCGATTTGTGTGACACCAAAGAATTTTTCCGCGCATATTGGGATACTCACCGAGTTAGGAGAGATCATTTCAGGTGACCAACTACTCCGGCGAAAACAGCGCCCGCGATTCATGATCACGTTTGACGACGGCTATCTTGACAACTTTACTGTCGCCATGCCATTCTTGCAAGCACGCAGCTTGCCTGCTATCTTTTTTGTGGTTGTCAGCTTAGAAGAGACTTCTCTCTATTGGTGGGACGCGCTTCACAAAGTTTTCCTTGAAACTAAGACTCTTCCTGCTTGTATGGAAGTTGAAGTGCCCGGCTACGAAAATGCTCTCACTTATGAAGTGGAACCTCATATCGCTGATGTTTCTTCGCTGCCGCAATGGAACATCAGTATGCCGCCGCCCAGCAAGCGTCATCGTGCCTTACAGGATGCGGCATTTCAAGCAAAAGTCATACCACCCAAATTGCGGCGTGAATTTATCAGCCAACTGGCGGCGTCTGCCCAAATTAGTATTGCTAGCCTGCACTCGCCAACCTCATCTCCCGAACACTGGCGCGCCGCACATTCCGCAGGTTACGAAATTGGCTCGCACACTTTGCGCCACCCATGGCTCCCCGCGCTTGATACATTCTCCCAGCGCGAAGAAATTACTGCATCCAAAACCCATTTGGAGCGGGAGATCAACGCGCCTGTTCGCATGTTCGCCGTTACACATGGCGGCGCTGGCGACTACTTACCCTCAACATCTGTCTTTATCAAAGAAGCGGGCTATCAATATGGATTTGCTGTCCGCTCTGAAGCGATTGGGTGGCGCGCCAATCCCTTCGATCTGCCGCGCCTTTATGTACGCAATTGGGACGCAGACGAGTTCCGCCAGATCATCTTGAAAAAGCTTAGCTGACTTCATGCGCCGAGTTTTGGATAACATTCGCGGCCACCATTTCTATAATTGCCTTGGTCCGGATTCCGTAGTGGTGGATTTAGGCGCTTATCGAGGGGATTTTGCTTGCCGGATCAGTGAGAAATATGGTTGCCGTGTTTATGCGGTGGAAGCCTCGCCAGATGCTTTCGAACAGCTCCCTATGAGTGATTTGGTGTCCAAGCATCATTATGTCGTGTCGAATCAAACTGGTAGAGTCAGGTTTTATCCAGGAACGAACCCAGAGGGCAGCAGCATTTTTTCCTCTCACAAACATGCTACGAATCAATGGGTAGATGTCGGAAGCATCACGCTTGTAGAATTTATGGGGCGTCAGGGCATTGACCACATCGACCTGCTCAAATTGGATATCGAGGGCGCCGAAGTAGATTTGCTCGAAGACTTAGACCTCGAAGTATTGCAGCGTATTGATCAGATCACTGTCGAATTCCATGACTTCATGCAAGAACTCAATATTGTGGGAAGGGTAAGAGCGGTAAAAAAACGCCTCCATAAACTGGCGTTTTTCACTTTGGTTTGTATGAGGCCGAATAAGGATGTGCTATTTGTCAATAGAAGCACTAATAAAATCCCCCTGCTCAGGTTGATTTGGGATGTAACCCGCTATAGGGTTTACACGCTTATCTCTCGCTCTCCATGGGTGAACGCCCAGGTCATCGCATTGGTTAGAAGGTGGGGGCTATTCTTGTAATGACCATGCGTAAAATAGGGAATCGCTTGATCTGGACACATTCTGAAGAACCGGCCCCGGATTTTTGGGATAATTGGTTTTCCGGAAAAGGTGCACTCCAAGAGAAAATTTCAAGCCTCATGCTTTCGCACACCATCGATTCTTGTGAAACCGTACTGTTGGAATATCTCCCTAAAGCAGGGAAAATCCTTGAAGCAGGTTGTGGGTATGGCAGAGTCCTCATTCCACTTATGAACAGAGGGTTCGATATCGAAGGGATCGAATATAGCAAGAGGCTTGTAGATGAAATTAACCGGTCATTTCCACAAGTGCCAATACGATGGGGAGATGCGACAGCCATTGACAAGCCATCAGGCTATTATGCCGGCTATCTTTCACTTGGTGTCATGGAGCACGTGATTGAGGGACCAGGGGTTTTCCTTGATGAATGCTTTCGGGTGCTGGCCCCAGGGGGTGTTGCCTTTATCTCTGTGCCATTCTATGACTTTCTTTGGCAGCTTAGAAGCCCCTGGCTACTCAAAGGGTGGCCAGATGAAGAAAGTGAGGAAGTATTTTTTCAGTGGCATTTCACCCGGAACGAGTTCATTTCCCTGGTTGAAAAAAGCGGATTGAAAGTTCAGAAAGCAGGCAGTTATGGTGTGCGTTATGGTGCATTGCGCTCTGTACCCTTTTGGGGTTGGCTGCAGAGAAGAAGAGGAGGACACCGCCTATGGAAAATGCTTGGCTTTTTAGAGGGAAGGGCAAATGCGACTGGTTGGATGCAATGGGCGATTGCTAGGAGACCTGAATAAAAGTGTGTGGTATCTGTGGCACTTTCACCTTAAATGAAGTGGCTGGACAAGTCGAAATCACTCAAGCGATTCAGTATATGACCACTCTCATGTCCCGCCGCGGCCCCGACGACGAAGGGACTTGGAGTGATGGACAGCACTGCACCCTTGGCTTCCGCCGCCTGGCCATTCTCGACCTCTCTCCTTCTGGCAACCAGCCCATGCTGACGGCAAATGGGCGACATGCCCTGGTTTTCAACGGCGAGGTATATAATTTTCGTGAGTTGCGTCATGAACTGGAGACTACGGGTATACGATTCCGTTCAACGGGGGATGCAGAAGTGGTGTTATATGCGTTGGCTAAATGGGGGACAGACGCCTTGGATCTTTTCAATGGCATGTTTGCTTTAGGATTCTACGATACAGTCGAAAAAAGCTTGCTGCTTGCCCGCGATCATGCTGGGGTCAAGCCGCTCTATTATGTAAAAACCCATCAGGGGCTTGTATTTGCCTCCCAATACGACCAGATCCTGGTCCATCCATGGAGTCAAAACCTGGGAATTTCTCAAGAGGCTTTAGGGATCTATTTAAGATTTGGGTACATCCCTGCGCCTTACGCTATATTACAGAATACACACATGTTGGAGGCAGGAAGCTGGTTAGAAATCAATGCCAGTGGCAATGTGCGGCGGGCTCGATTTTTCGAATTTCCGAAATATCAAACGGCGGACCTTTTTGGCGAGGAGGCTGTAGAGGCCCTGGATGCAGCTATTACCAATGCGGTTCGTAGGCATTTGGTCAGTGATGTGCCGGTGGGGACATTTTTATCAGGCGGGATTGACTCGCCCCTTGTTGCTGCCAAAATCAAGGAAGTGAGCCAAGACCCTATCAAGGCATTTACAATTGGTACTAATGGCGACCGTTTTGATGAATCGCCAGATGCCATAGCATATGCTGATGAAATCGGTTTACAGCATATTGTGGAACATGTCTCATATGAGCAGGCTTTGGCGATGCTGGATGATGTGGTGGCAGCCTGTGGAGAACCCTTCGCCGATTATTCTATATTCCCCACCATGCTGGTTTCCCAGTTGGCACGGCGGGAAGTCAAGGTGATGTTATCAGGTGATGGGGGGGATGAGTTATTCTGGGGGTATTCTGGACGATTTAGTTCTGTGATACAGGGTACCAATGACTTCCAACAACCATATTGGCTGCGCGGGACGCGTTGGGCGATGAAGAAGTTTTTCGATATTGGAAATGGTTATCGAAGTTTGATGTTCGACACGATTGGGGATTGGTATCGCGCTATACACACGCATACTCCAGAATTTTGGTTAATGCGCATCTTTCCTGAATTACCTGCATTCCCGCCAGCCTTCGATCGTTTTTCTTACGAAGGTGAGAATGTGGATCATACTGCGCAGTGGGTTCGCTGGAACGAATTCCTGACCCACTTGACCATGGTGTTGTTGAAAGTGGACAGGGCCAGTATGTATCATTCACTGGAAGTGCGGGTGCCTTTGCTCGATAGAGAGGTTGTCAAGATCGCCTGCCGCATCGATTGGCGATCTTGTTTAGATATTGAAAATGGCATCGGTAAACTCCCTTTGAGGGTCATCCTTGGTAGGTATACCAACTATCAAACCAGCGCTAAGCGGGGCTTTAGCGTACCGATGGATGCGTGGCTGCGCGGTCCTCTCAGGGGAGTCTTTGAAGAGGCATTTCTCTCTCGCAAGCAATTATTAGGAATGGAGCTTGATCGCCAGGCTGCCAGTGAGATGTTCCAGCAACATTTATCAGGTCAAGCTGATCATGCATGGGGATTATGGCTGCTTCTTAGTTTAGCCTTGTGGCAGGATAAATATTATCGTGTGCGGGATTTGCGGAATCTTCACAACCGATAGAGCTGCCGGGCAGCCCGAATTTTCCCAGAGCGTGCAGCGAATGACTGATCTGATGACCCGTCGTGGCCCGGACGCCGAGGGTTATTGGGCTGATCCTGAGGGTCATATCCAGTTGGGCTTCCGCCGTCTGGCGATCCTTGATCTGACCGCTGCTGGGAACCAGCCCATGATCTCCAGTGATGGGCGCTCGGTGCTGGTATTCAACGGTGAAATCTATAATTTCTGGGAGATACGCCATGAACTGGAAACCAAGGGGATTAAGTTTCGTTCGCGGTCCGATTCGGAAGTGCTGCTCGAGGCGCTCAATTACTGGGGCGTGGATGTCATTCGTCGCCTCAACGGTATGTTTGCTTTCGCTTGGTATGACCGGGAGGAAGAAAGACTAGTATTGGCTCGCGACCACGCTGGGATCAAACCGCTGTATTACTTCTTACATCCATTTAGCAAAGGCTTGGCCTTTGCTTCCCAGTTCAATTGCTTGCTACACACACCTTGGGGGGAACCTGGTCAGTTGCGGCTAGACGTGTTGCGCCTCTTCCTCCGCCTGCACCATATCCCGCCTCCCTATGGCTTGCTGGAAAACACCTACCAGCTAGAACCAGGTCATTATCTCATCGCGCATGCAGACGGAAGTGTGAAGAAGTACGCCTGGTGGCGACTGCCCAGAGATCCAGAGCCTGATTTATTTGGCGCGCGCGCGCTGGACGAGCTGCAGGGTGCTCTGGAAAACGCTGTTCATCGCCAGCGCATTGCCGATGTGCCTCTAGGAGTGTTTTTATCTGGGGGCATCGATTCGCCTCTTGTGACGGCCGTCGCACGCGAACAGACGGGACCGGACTTGAAAGCCTTTACCATCGGCAACCCCGGTTGGTGGCAGGACGAGTCGGATGCTGCCTCCCGTTACGGGGAGCATCTGGATGTGGATCATCGTTTGCATCCGGTAATAGGGGATGAAGCGCTGGATGCCCTTCAAGGGGTGATGGCTGCACAACACGAACCTTTTGCTGATTTTTCCATTTTGCCAACAATGCTGGTCAGCCAATTCGCCCGGGGGGAGGTAACTGTGGCCTTGAGTGGAGATGGCGGCGATGAAATACTGTTCGGCTACGAGCGGCCACGCTCGCTACTGCGAAATGGACCTGATTTCCGTTGGCCCTGGCTGGTCCGCATGGGGCTGTACGCCGCTGGTAAGTACGGTTTAGCCTCCCGGCGTTCCGATGTGATCGTCTCCCGCACGCCGGGAGATTATTATTTCGAGGTCAACAGCCGACTGAAGGATGGCGACTTGGCCTTGATTGCTCCGGAACTACCGTCTCTTCCAGGTGATTTTAGTCTCTACATCTTTGAAGGAGGCTATCGGGATGATCGACAGTTGGCCAATTATTCTCGGTATGTGGAGTTCTATGGTCAGTTGCAGCGCGGCTTGAAAAAGGTCGATATGGCCTCCATGTACCACAGCCTGGAAGTGCGCGTTCCCCTGCTTGACCGGGAAGTAATCGAAACCAGCCTGCGCATTGATCCCTTTGAGAGCCTTAAAAACGGTTCGCGGAAGCTCGTATTGCGCAACCTGCTGGGCCGCTATGTCCCACTAGAGATTATCCCTCAACCCAAAAGAGGTTTTGCGGTGCCCCTGGGCGAATGGTTGCGCGGTTCGCTACGACCTTTGGTAGAGGAAATATTATTTAGTGAAAGATTGCATTTTGAAAGTGTGTTTGATCGAAGTGGCTTAAGACGATACTGGGAGGAACATTTATCGGAGCAGAAAGACAATAAATGGGGCTTGTGGACACTATTGGCTTTAGAGTGGTGGGGTGTGGAAAATCTGAAAAAATGATGAGGGACATGTTGGGTGTTTAGGAAAGGGCTCGTAAAACGCTTCGTTGAACTTGCATTCAGTTTTGGGATTTGGCATACTGGGGTTTTATTGCTTGTTTTGATTTGGAGGGTATTTCCTTGGCCCGGAGAGCGGGGCCGCTATGCAATCAAGGCGGCTATCAGCAGGTTGCTAGATCCGGAACGGTACATACCGATGTGGACTGATGTCGGTTGGCTCTTTCTCAAACCTTTTGAGGATCGGTTGCAGCGCACGATATTTTATAGTGGTGCCCACTATGAGATTAAACTAAGCTCGTTTATTCGAAATCGATTGCATCTATGTGAAGGAGATGTTGTTTGGGATGTTGGAGGGCATATTGGTTACTACGCCCTTTGTTTCGCCAATCGCGTTGGTCCAAAAGGGGAAATTGTGGTGTTTGAACCGCAGCAGGAGTTGTCATCTGCCATTGCCCGTAGTGCTGCTTTTAATGATTTGAACTCCATAATCATTGAGAATCGGGCGGTTGGTTCTGCCAATGGTGAACTGACAATGTACTGCTTGGCAGATGCGGGACGCACTTCTGCCGCATCCACTGTAAAACATGAGGCGCACGGTGCTGTTTCATTCGCGATGACTTGCTTGGATGAGTACGCTCAACATGCACAAGCCCCTTCCGTGCTTAAGATAGATGTTGAGGGTAGCGAATTGAATGTACTATTAGGAGCTAGATCTCTGTTAAGTTCCTCATCTCCACCAATATTGTTGATTGAAATTCATCCAGAGCAAATTGAGGCATTAGGTGGTAGCCAAGACAATCTTGTTGCATATCTAATGGAATTTGATCATTATTCCCTGCGTCGGATTCATCACCGATTAGGCATTATTCAACTACCTCAACCGCTCCCTCAGGCTACCTCGTGGCATCTTTATGCAGAGCCCATTGTTTATCTTGAGCCCAAACATCATGAATGAGCCAAAGGGTCATTTCTGGACTAGGCTGGGAAATATTGAGTGTCGCTTAGGCTATTTACTTGGTCGCTCTACCCCTCATTGGGCCCGAGTGGTTCAGATTGATGCTACAGAGAAATTTGTCAAGAAACTACCAGCACAAAAGATGGATTCCCTGGAGATAAGCGGTTCTCGATGGAAACGGTATCCGTTTAGATCATATAGTAGTGTATTCTATCCCGAGTATGATTTTTGCGATGAGTCAAGTGAAATTTCCTCTTGGGATATTGTGTTTGCGGAACATGTGCTTGAACATCTTCTTGCCCCTTGGAAAGCCGTTCGGAATGCTTATCAGATGCTTCGTCCAGGTGGATGGTTTATTGTAGCAACTCCGTTTTTGGTCCGTGTTCACAATGCGCCAATTGATTGTTCACGATGGACAGCGACTGGATTAAAATATCTGCTTGAAGAAGGTGGATTCCATTCACGAAACATTAAAACTGGTAGTTGGGGAAATCGTGCCTGTGTTATTGCAAACCTGGAAAGGTGGGTGAAGTACAAACCACTACTGCATTCTCTAGATAATGATCCTCGCTATCCAGTTGTTGTTTGGGCTTTTGCGATGAAAGAACATGAATGACTCGTTAAAAGTCTCGATTGTTGTGGCTACTCATAATCGAGCCGGATTTCTACCTGCTCTGGTGAACTCTTTTCTTCATCAAGATTTGCAGGAATCGGAAATTATCGTGGTGAATGACGCGTCTTCTGATCATACTGAAGAAATAATGAGAGATATTGTTCTGCGTGAGCCACAAAGAGTTCGAACAGTCAATCTTTCACACAATGTGGGCCCCGGCGCTGCACGTAATGCTGGTATGGCAAGAGCCACTGGAGAGTATATCGCTATACAAGATGATGATGACGAGTTTTTAGCTGAAAGGTTCGTATCTCAATGTAAATTTCTTGACAACAATCCTAGGGTTGGGTTGACATTTTCCCCAGTTGTATGGGTAGATGAGTCCGGTTCAGAAATCGGGATATTTTCTGGAGTTGCCAGGAATGGCACATTTCCATGTGACTCTGACGACGCGTTTTGCCTTCTTTATCTAGAGAGTAACAAAATCCCAAATACTACGGTTATGTTGCGCCATTCCATTTATGATGTAATGTCGGGTTACCCCGAGCAACCTTGGATTGGTGAGGATTGGTATTGGTTTATGCAAATGGCCGCATCTGGTGTCCAAATGAAGTCGCTGACCACGCCCTTGGTACGCCAACAACGTGGTCGAACCCATTCAAATCTCATGGCAGACAAAAAATGCGCTTTTCGAGCGCAACGTCAAGTTTTGCGGATGATCCGTGTCTGGCTTGAGAAACAGCAGATAACCCAATTTGACTACCTGCATCGAAAGGCATTGTCCAATCAGCTTGTTCGAGAAGCTCGTTTCTTGAGTGGCATTCGTGGATTATTGCTTTGCCAACGGGCTTTGATTCTTTCACCACGTAATGAGTTGGCGAGGAAAGCTATACGAGATATCTTTGGGAAGATTCCGCGAAAAGTCGATCGAGCATTCTCATCATGAATGGAATCGGAGTAACGATTTATCGTGACACAGGAAGAATGCTCTTGACAGGCTTGGTGTTGGGTGTGCTTTTATTTAGAGATTTAGCGAGCAGATTAGTAGTTGGTTTTATTGTGTGCTGACATACTGGTAGTCGTATGTCCTCTGAGCCTGTTTCTATTCTTTTTGCTATCCCCAATTTCATTACTGCTGGTTCTGGCCGGGCGATGCTCAATATCATCGAGCGGCTCGACAGAGAGCGCTTCGCGCCGGCCGTATGCGTTGCGCGCAAAGGGGGGGACCTTGACAAGGCCGTAGATCAGATGGGGATACCCTTTATCGAAGCCCCGTTTACTGTTCCATCCAAACCTTATATCAGTCTGTTGTCACGAGCTCGGATGGTGGCCCATGTCTTTCGCCCCTATGAGTTTGCCCTGTGGCACTCCTTTCATTACGCAGATGATTACACCGAGGCCATCATCGCCCGCCTAGCTGGGGCCAGAGCCTGGATGTATACTAAAAAGAACATGAGCTGGGGAGGAAGGGCCTGGAAATTACGCTCGCTGTTGGCCACTCGCGTTGCTACTCAGAACAATGATATGCTGCGCGATTTCTTCCCCAAATTTCCTTACAAGGACAAAACCAGGTTAATCCAACGTGGGGTGGATACTAAGGTATTTAAGCCCGGAGTTGCGAAGAGATTAGCCCTGCGTCAGAAACTCGATATCCCTACAGATGCAGTCGTGGTCAGCGTGGTGGCCCATTTGCTGCCGGTTAAAGGTCACCCAACCTTATTGAGAGCATTGGCACACGCACGGGAAGCACATTTACTTCTGGCGGGAAAGTCTTTGGATGTTGAGTATGTGGATCACCTCCAATGCTTGTGCAAAGACTTGGATATTTCTGGGCGTGTTCACTTTCTAGGAGGTGTTGAAGATGTCCCAGCTTTGTTGGCCGAAACGGATATCTTTGTCTTGCCTACCTGGGCGCGCTGGCGCATGGAAGGTTGCCCGGTAGCCTTATTGGAGGCTATGGCCTGCGGGGTGGCCTGTATTGCTACCGACATCCCTGGATCCAGAGACCTGATCGAGCATGAGGTAAGTGGGCTGTTAGTGCCCCCGGAAGATTTTGATGCCATGACAAAAGCTGTGCGTATGCTGAGCGAAAATCAGGACTTCCGGCAGCGGCTGGGTTCATCGGCGCGCAAAAGGGTCGTGCAGAACTTTACCATCGAACGTGAAGTTGCTGATCATGAAGAGATGTATGCTGAGCTTTTAGGGTGAATACTGACTTGAATTTTGTGGGCGACTTGTTGCTGGCATTTTCGGCGCATAAGCAGCAGTTCCCAGCTCGTGTTCCCGGATCACCTTGGAAAATAGATGCTCAAGATCTTGATTGGTGCTTATGGAAACAGAAGTCGCGCCAAAGTTGGAAAGGCTTTCCCTGTCAAATCATCAAAATTCCTGTGGGGCAACTGTGGATGTTGGGGGAGTATTATCCGCCATCCCCGACTTTTTCCAATCTTAAGGCAGTTCTCGCTGATATTGAAACGTTAGATCAGCAGATCGCGGCCCTGAATGGTCGCTCTTTGATCTGGTTTTGGGACGAGATACATCAGCGCTGGCACCTGTGGACGGATCGCTTTGGTACCATCCATGCATACTATGCAGTAAACTCAGTTGGCGCGGCTGTAGGGACGTTTTTCCCTTCCGTGGCGGCAATAGCCTCAAAACGGGGATTGGATTGGCCTGGGTTGGCTGGATTCTTTGCCTTTGGCTTTTTCCCCAACGACCGCACTTGGTTTGAAGATGTACGCATCTTGCGACCAGCCACCCACTATACGTTTAGCGATACCGGTCATTTGATAGGGGAAGAACGCTATTGGCATTGGTGGCACGAACCCGACTCTGAGCGGTCCTATGAAGATACTGTCGAAGAATTTGCTGGTATCTTCGAGGGGGTGATGGCTGATCATTTGGCAGGCGGGCGCGTGGCTATCCCTATCTCTGGGGGTCTCGATTCTCGTTCCACGGTGGCCCCAATCCGCAATCCCACGCCCCCAAACGCTAGCTGCTGGTCTTACTCTTATGGCTACGCTGAAGATTCAGTCGAAACCCACCTTGCCCGTCAGGTCGCCGCTGCCAGAAGATTCCCTTTTCAGTCCTTTACGATTCAACCCTATCTCTTTGATAGAATTGAGCAAATTATGGCCTGGACGGAGGGATTTCAAGATATTACCCAGCCCCGGCAAGCCTTCGTCGTTGATGAGATTGCGGTGAATGCAGACTATCTGATTGGCGCGCTTTGGGGGGATGTCTGGCATGACGAGATGGGATATCCGGGTGAGGGGCAGGAGGATGTGGTCAGGTTTACACTGCACAAAATGGCAAAGGGAGGACGGCAGTGGCTGTTGGACAAAATCGTCTCGCCCAAGCTGGGGGAAAAAACCCTGAACAGATGCTTATATGAGATGGTGAAAACTGAAATTTACCCTCTTGAGAATATTGAGGATCCAGATTTCCGCATTAAGGCTTATAAGACCGAACAGTGGTCCTTCCGCTGGAGCATTCCACCTATACGGGTGTTTCAGTCTGCTACCTGGCCGCGTTTGGTATTTTACGACACCCGTCTGACGGATTTCTTCTGCTCCGTCCCCACAGCCTATGTCAGCCAGCGGCGAATGCAGATCGATTACCTGAAGCGTTATGCCCCCGACCTGGCGGGTATCAAATGGCAGGTCTATGATGCGGACCTGTACCGCTATCAACATTTCCATACCTGGCAGTTACCAAGAAGGGCGATCAAAAAGGCTTGGCGGGTTTTGCAGGGTAGAAATGTTATCGAACGCAATTGGGAAGTGCAGTTCTTGAATGAGAATGGTCGCCAAGATTTGGGAAAGTGGTTGCTCGGCAATGGCCTGCGGCTGCATGAGTTCGTCTCTCCAGTGGCAATCGAAAATTTATTGGATGCTTTTTATCAGAGCCCCCATCAAGATAATGCGGGCTATACCGTCTCCATGCTTCTAACTTTTTCCACTTGGCTTGACATCAATGGTTAGGAAAGATATTCAAATTTTTAGGAAAACCGTTCCTTCTTGGTTTGCTGTCGTTTCGACAGGAATATTTATATTAAGCTATTTTGGTGTGATGCTAGTTAATTGGGTACCAAACTGGACTTCAACTACACTTCATAATCGAGATCGACGTCATGCTTGGCTATCTTGGGCTCAGACTTATGAAGAATCCACCCCCTGGGGAGACCCTATACTAGCTGATCCTTCTTCAAATATACCCAGATTAGCTCTATTAGTTCCAAATTCCCTGTTATTCCTTCTCAGTAATTTAGTGGGGCCAAAACTTGCTTGGCTTAGTGCTGCATTCTTTGGGTGGCTAGCGTTCTTTTTTGTTATTGTTTGGTTATTCAATCTTGATGTTAGAAATACTCCTAATGCTGTTTTTGTTTCAATATGTGTGATTTCTTTTTTCAGTATAATCATTAGTTTCCCCCCATTGTCATTGAATCAGTTGGAATACATCAAGTCTCAAGCAACCTTTTTGTCCAGTGTCACAGAATCTCTCCCCTTATTTTATGGATCAAGTGTTCGGTACATATCTATTCCTTATTTTTTCTTTTCAATCGGTTTGACATATTATCTGAGCGGCGTATCTGAAAAACCCAAACTTGCCATTCAAATAATATGGATAATTATTTGTTCACTTTTCCCGATTGTTTATTTTTACCATTGGATTCAGTTTGCAGGTTTATTACCGATAATCTTCATGGCGCTTATTTTTTTAGGAAAAGCAAATTGGATGGAAATAAAAAATCGATATGGTTGGCCTTTGATCCTAGTATTGGTATCCTGGTTAGGCTACTTCCTTGTACAAACGAGTATTACAGATTCAATTTCGGGACGGGAATATTTGCTCAGTATTGGCTTGCAAGAACACAGAACCAAAATCATAGAGCCAGGAATAATCATTCGATCAATAATGTTGGTGGCAGTCAGTGTTCTGTTGTTAAAACCTTTGTTCAAAGAGTACCTGTTACTTTGGGTATGTCTAGGGATATATATAGAATCCTCAGTTTTCATGAATATTCAGGTTATCGTTGGGAGAACAATACAGCCATCTCATTTTGGTTTTTTAAATCATTTCGCAGTTGCTCTTTTTTGGGGAGGGATATTATTTGCTTTGGTAAACAAGCTTGTATATTTTGAAAAACCAAAAAACATATATTTAATGATTATGTTATTTGTATTCATTATTTACCATACCGCTTGGAGTAATAAAGTATGGCAGTCGGTTGTTGATAATTCGCAACTTTCATCTGACACAAAGGAACTACTTGAATTTCTCATGAAACAGCCTGAAATTCAGGTAGTTCTAATGGATGATGTAAATTTGGAATCAAATATCCTTTTCTTGTTACCTAAACGTAGCTATATTCCTTGGGGTGGCCTCTCAACAATAGATCCATTTGAAAGGGCTCAACGCGCAATTGATGCTTGGATATTATTGAAGCCTACAGGTTCATTTGGAGAGTGGCTTGCAAACCACTCTTGGCAATTATTCCATATGAAGTATGGAACCTCAGTTTCATATAGTTCTTCTCTTTGGCACAATCCAGAAACACGTGCTGAAGTAGAATTGTTCAGAAGTGCATTTGTCATCCCTTCATCCGAAATGTATTTCCTAGATCAAGCAGAATACGACAATTCCCCACATTATCGTCTTGACGCCATAATTTATGGTTACAATGATTTCATCCCTACTTGTGTGCGAGATGAGCCAGTTTTATTTGAGAACGCACAGTATGTAGTTTATCATGCACCTGCTCATTGTGATTCATATCATTCTCATTTACAACATATAACGCCGTGAAATTATTGATTACCGGTGTTGACTGGCCCACAGAAACTTTCCTGACAAACTTGATATGCGGATTGTTGGACAATGGGCTGCAGATTACCATTGCGACCGCGAATAAACCTAGTGAAAGTTGGCTCTCTCGAACTGATTTCGAATGGCTGCCAACACCAGCTTGGGAAGGGGGGATGCCTTTGCGGTTGATCAGGCTGGGGTGCATGGCAATCAGGTTTGGTCTGCGAAACCGCGATGATTTGATACTCTTCTCACGTTATCTACCGAACAGAATCTCGCTGAAGAAAAGGTTACGTTTCTGGAATCGTTTACTGCCCTTTGCTAGGCGGCGTTGGGATGTAATCTATTTTCCCTGGAATTCAGCGGCGATTGGATATCTTCCCCTGTTCGAGATGGGCATACCGGTCCTGATTAGCTGTCGTGGCTCGCAGATCAATATCGCCCCTCACAACCCGATGCGTGCTGATATACGTCAGGGGCTCAAGGAGACCTTTGAACGAGCAACTGCCGTGCATTGTGTCTCGAAGGCCATCCAAAGGGAAGCTGAGGGATTGGGCCTGAAGACAGATCATTCTCGAGTGATTTATCCAGCTGTCGCTCCGAATTTCTTTTCCCCGTCCGCGAGCCGTGAGCGCGACCAGACGTATGGAATTGTGACCACCGGTACGTTGATCTGGCCGAAAGGTTATGAGTATGCCCTGCTGGCCATTCGCCAACTGGTGGACCGTGCGCTGCCGGTTCGTTTTAACATCATTGGGGATGGTCCTGAAAGACAGCGCCTTTTATATACTGTCCACGATCTTGGCTTACAGGACCACGTTCATATGCACGGCAGTCTGACGCCGGAGCAAGTGCGCGACCAACTCCAGGCTGCAGATGTGTTCCTGCTGTCTAGTTTGAGCGAGGGCATCTCCAACGCTGTTTTGGAGGCCATGGCGTGTGGCTTGCCCATCGTGACTACCGATTGCGGAGGCATGCGGGAAGCGGTTACCCACGGCGTAGAGGGCTATGTCGTCCCCACCCGCGACCCCCAGTCCATGGCTGAGGCCCTTGCCCGCTTATGGAAATCTCCTGATTTGCGCCGCCGCATGGGGACCGCGAGCCGGAATAGGGTGCTGGCGGAGTTTGACATCGCTGACCAAATTGTGAGGTTTCGTGATTTATTGCTCAGCGTTCGTGATCAAGGGGATATTGTCTGACACCATATCATTTCGAGACAAGAAAGCCCGGCCGAACGATATCCAGCTTTTTTGGGGAGACTTCCGAAGTCTTTAGAGAGCTTCCAAATTATTCCATTCTCTCTAAAGAGTCTATGACATTATGAACTCTCGCGTTGTTTTGGTTGTCCGCGCTTTTCCTAAATTATCGGAGACCTTCATTATCAGCAAATTCCTGGGCCTGTTGGAGCGGGGCTGGGATATTCATATTGTGTGTGCTCAGAGCGATCAGTCGGCCTGGGGGTATTTCCCAGCCTTGAAGGACAGATCCATTCGTCGACATGTGCATAGCACCTGGCCCCACCAGGCCAAGTGGCTGGTAGTTTTGCTCTTGCCAATCTTGCTCATACGGACTTTGTTTAACGCGCCTTATTCTACATTCCGCTACCTGATTCGTGGTTGGAAACGTTTTGGCCCTGACGTTTTGCGCCGTTTCTATATGGATGCTCAGATCATCGGCCTGAAACCAGGTTTGATTCATTTTGAATTCGGCTCCCTGGCCGTGGAGCGTACCTATCTTAAAGAGTTGCTCAATATGAAGATCACGGTCAGTTTTCGAGGGTATGATCTAAATTATATTGGCTTAGAAACTTCGAACTATTATCGGGAAGTTTGGGATCAGGCCGATGCCCTGCATTTCTTGGGTGAAGACCTGTGGCAGCGGGCTCAGCAGCGCGGCTGCTTGGCGGACAAGCCCCATCAACTGATCCCTCCGGCGATTGACGTTGAGTATTTCTCTCCAGAAAAGGAGATGAAAGGCACCACAGTGATGGGAACACCTGAACGACCTTTGCGGATATTAAGTGTGGGGAGGTTAGAATGGAAGAAGGGGTATGAGTACGCCCTGCAGGCGATTAAAATATTGATCGAGGAGGGTGTTCACTGCCATCATCGTATCTTAGGGGGCGGAGATTACCTGGAATGCCTCGCCTTTGCCCGGCACCAGCTGGGACTGGAAGATATCGTAGAGTTGGTTGGACCAGTTCCGCTTTCTGAAGTAAAGGCGCAAATGGAATGGGCGGACATTTTTTTACACTCAGCGGTTTCTGAGGGCTTTTGCAACGCAGTTTTGGAGGCTCAGACGATGAGGCTTCCGGTAGTGTGTACGGACGCAGATGGACTGCGTGAAAATGTACTGGATGGCGTCACGGGGTTTGTCGTT
This sequence comes from Anaerolineales bacterium, assembly GCA_028278545.1. GTDB lineage: Bacteria > Chloroflexota > Anaerolineae > Anaerolineales > UBA11858 > NIOZ-UU35. The sequence continues at coordinate 117,546 of JANQED010000132.1, read as the reverse complement.
CCCCGCAGAAATCCGGACAGGCTAGCCGATTCCATGAATATCTTAGCACGGAATGCCAATTTACGCCGGGAGATGGGAGCTTCGGGGCGAGGAAGAATTGAAGTATATTTTCAACTGAGAGATCAAATAGATTCATTCGAAAAGTTTTTTCTGGAAGCAATATTCAACCAAACTGCCCTTTGAGCTGGGATCGTGCGAATCGATATTAGAAAATCTTGCTTGTCGCTAAATAGGATACTTAGGCGTTTGCTGGACGTGTTGTCTTATGTGTGGCATTATGGTCGGGCCAAAGGTAGGCAGAGGATTGTAGCAAGAAGTGGAATTTCTTCAGGTAACAGATTTTTGTTTGTGACAGGATTTGATAAATCGGGGACAACCTGGCTGAAGAACTTATTAAACTCACATCCCAATGTATATTGTCAAGCCTCTGGGCAATTTTTTAATTTGGTGTTCGATGATGTCCATTTTTTAGGTGCTCCCGGTGGATACCAGATAATGATGGATGAATTGTTGCGGAGCAGTTGGTATGTAAACAGTGGAAAAACATGGATTACAGAATTGGCATTAGATGGATTAGTAAGAAAATTGATCGCTAACGCAATGAATAGTTTCTTGAGCAATGATGAATTGATTATCGGAGATAAAAGTGTAGTGCAAAATCCAAATCTGATTCGGAAAGTTTTTCCAAAAGCACAAATTATATGCATCGTTCGAGATGGAAGAGATATAGTCGTTTCATTTGCAAAACAGTTTTTACGTAAAGGGGATGAGAGCAAGATAACGCGTGATGGCATATTGAAGCCAAATTATCTAACCGCAGTGGCCATTGCATGGTCACTATATAACAATCATCTTTTGGATTATTCTCAAACTTCTGACGCTAACTTCTACCTTCTAAAATATGAAAATTTACTTGCTAATACAAACGAGGAACTAGAAGAAATATACAAATTCTTGAGGTTAAATGCCTCTGAAAGTATCGTTACTAGAAGTGTACATCAAAATAGTTTTGAAGTCATGAGTGGGGGCAGAAAACCTGGAGAGGAAGATCCCGCTGATTTCTTCCGTAAAGGAGTAAGTGGTGATTGGAAAAATTATTTTGGTCCAGATGAATTTGAGATTTTCAACCACCATGCAGGGGCTACCCTAAAAAAGCTTGAGTATGAGCAAATATCTTGACGTTTAGTTGGGCTTTGAGTGTTATATGTTCTGAAGCAAAAAAGAGCTTGCGCTGTGTGGATGCCTATGTGTTGCGTGAGAACGTTATGGATGGCAAGATGGGATTTGTTGTTTCTCGAAGGAGACCTGGAAAATTGGCCGAAAAGCTAGCAACCTTAGCCGGAGAAAGCGATGCCCGCTTACAGATGGGGTCAGCAAGTCGACAAAGGGTTGTAGCTAAATTTGGTGTGGGTGATCAGATCCGTTCGTTTGACCAGTTTTATCGAGATGCCTAAAGTTGATTTAATTCTTTTGGAGAGAAATGGTTACAAAATAGCCTGGGAATTTGGGCATGTTTGGGTCTATGATGAAGTGACAGAAGTTGTCACGCGACAGATACTCCGGGATATATCAGCAACAGAATCTCTCTTTGTGCTATTCTGGGATAGTGCACTTGGCCAGCCAAATTCTGATGAATTGATGAGAATATCGAACCGCCCTGGGGATCTCTGGCATGCAGGGCTCTGTCTTGGGGGTAAAAGACTACCGGAAATGATTGATTTCGTTGCGCCTACCTGGATGCTTAACTTGGACCCTCCTGTTGATGTTGAAGCCACTTCCTGGAGGGTGACCTGGCGGGCTTGTTTAGCCAGAACTGAAGTTTTGCGACAGATGGGATTTGTCAGGCCTGAATTTCGAACGCTGGAGGCTGCCTTCTTGGAATGGGGGCACCGTTGCATCACTGGGGGGATCATTGTACGTCACGTTCCCGAATTGGTATCGGAAGATGGCAGCTCAAGGATCTCGAAGCTGCCCTTTGAAGATGAACTGCGCTTTATCGACTATCGCTTTGGCCGTAAATGGGCATGGTGGGCGTTGCTGCGTGCGGTCTTGTCTGGGCATGCAACGCCTAAGGAAGCATTATTCGCGAGAAATGAGGTGTTCAACGGCTCTCCACCAGCCAGCCCCCCCCACTTTAAAAGAAATCTGTCCCGACGTTTTTTATCCTCTAGACACCCAGCACAACGTTTTCCAACCACAATTTCTGTCTTAATACCGACGTTGGAAAGATACCCTTATCTTATTACCTTGCTCAGCCAGCTGCGCCAGCAGACGATACCTCCGCATGAGATCATCATTGTGGATCAAACCCCAACTGAAAAGCAAGATAAGAAAATCTATGAAGAGTTTGCAGATTTGCCCCTGAAGATCCTTTATTTGGATAAAACGGGACAGTGCTCTTCACGCAATACTGGGATTCAAGATTCGACTGGTACGCATATTCTCTTCCTCGACGACGATGATGAGATTCCTCCTGGCCTGATCGAAAAACATTTGGGAACTCTCTCGCAGTATGCAAGCGATGTGTCCTCCGGCGTTGTCGAGGAAATCGGGGCTGGCGCTTTACCCCATGATTTCACCTATTTGAGAGTGAGTAATGTGTTCCCCACAAATAATACTCTGGTGAAGAAGGAAACCCTGGGCAAATCTGGCTTATTTGATTTAGCCTATGAATATGGGCCTCGGGCTGACGGTGACCTGGGAACCAGGATTTACTTGAGTGGCGCGCTAATGATCTTGAATCCAGAGATTAGTGTTTTGCACCATCACGCCCTTCGCGGTGGTTTGCGTGCCCACAAGTCCAGAGTGGTGACCTACGCAAGCAGTCGCCAATCCATCATTCAGCGTCATCTCCCAAGCGTGACCGAGATATATCTGGTGAAACGCTATTTTACAGCCCAACAAGTTCGAGAATTCCTTTGGCTGCGAGTTTTGGGTACCTTCAGTCACAAGGGGACAAATTTCCAGCAGCTAATCAAAATCGTTATTAGCTTGGCCCTATTGCCGCATACTATTTGGATAATGCGCAAGCGGGCAAGGATAGCAGATCAGATGTTGCGTTCTTACCCACAAATTCCCTCTCTGAAACAAAAATATGTACCAGTCAGTCCCAACGCGATTTCAAAGTAGATACCTCCCAGCAGAGCGTGTTACCTTGCCGCGAGTATTTTGGGGGCTTATCCTGCACATCCCGCTGGGGTTGCTTCTGACCAGATATGCTTTCCTGGCGACGCTCCATGCTTATTTCATCGTGGCTTTGGGAATCTGGTTCATCATTCGTGACCGGACGCCGCTAAGATTGATTTATGTTTGCGGCTATATTGCTGGTGCTGAATTGTTATGGCGTATGGCGCGAGCCGACGTATTCTGGGAATTTGGAAAAATTTCGATCGCTTTCTTGTTGATGTTGGCTGTGGTCAAATGGCAGTTTAGAGTGAAATTATGGCCGATCTTTTATGCTCTGTTATTCCTACCTTCGGTAATCATCACATTAAATACCTTCTCACTCAATCAAGCCCGGCAGCAAATTAGTTTCAATCTGGGCGGGCATTTCTTGATTGCCCTGGGGATGTTGGTATTTTCGCAAGTCATATTAACTCGAACACAGCTTAGAGATTTAATGCTGATCATCGTTATGCCGGTGATGGGAGTTGCAACGAATACACTGTTCTCTACAATTTCACAAGAAGTGATTTTCACGGGTGTATCCAATTTCACCACCAGTGGGGGATTTGGGCCAAACCAGGTCTCGGCGATCTTAGGTCTGGGAGCTTTGTTCAGCTGGCTTTGGGTTATCGCCGGTGTGAACAATCCCACAATGCGCTGGCTTTTGCTCGCTATTTCATTGTGGATGATAGTTCAGGCCACCCTAACCTTTTCCAGAGGTGGTGTCTTTAACTTTATCGTCGCTGCTTCAATTGGTTCTTTGTTGCTCATTGGGGGGCAAAGAGGGCAAGCTAGGAATCTGGTTCTAATATTCTTCGCTTTCGTTACCGTAGTGTATATCCTGATGCCGCGCTTAGAGATATTCACTGGTGGACTCCTATCTATCCGATATACAGATCTTAATCCTACAGGCAGGGTAAGAATTATGTTGAGCGATCTGCAGATATGGCAGGAGAACATCTGGCTGGGTGTAGGGGCTGGTGGAGCGGTTGCTGAGCGTATAGAGTCTTGGGGTAGAGTTGTGATTGCTCATACTGAATATACCCGTTTGCTGGCTGAACACGGCCTGCTTGGCTTAGTAGCTTTAGTCTGGATATTTCTTATCACTTGGCGAGGGTATCGTCAAGCGCCTGGCTGGGCGAAAGGAGTAATGCTGGCATTGAGTTTGTGGTCTCTTGCAGAGATGACACATGCTGCCATGAGAATTTCTGCTGTGTCTTATCTTTTGACAATACCGCTTGCTCACCTCACTGACGAAGAGTAAGAAAATCGGGCAACTACTTCAACAATGTTACATTATCGGAAAGTTCTGGCAAAAAAGGGAATCCGCTTGCTATTTGAGTAGTTGCCTTTTTGGGTGAAGATGAATTATTTCATACGATTTCAGATAATGGAATGCGTTTACTGATTTTCGGTTCGGAATTCCCACCAGGTCCTGGGGGTATAGGCACTCATGCTTACCAACTGGCAAGACAACTGCAGAACAAGGGGTGGGAAATCGTTGTGCTCACTATCCAGGATTACATCTCCGACGATGAAGCACAAAGTTTCAATTCTCAGCAAGATTTCCCGGTATATCGGTTAGAAAGCCGAAGAATAAATTTCCTTGATGCTCTTTACCGATTTTCGAGATTACGAGAGATCGTCAAAGCTTGGTTGCCGAATCTCTTGCTTGCCAGCGGGGCCCGTATGGTCTGGTTGGCCGCAGCGACAACAATAAGCAATGGATTGCCCTGGGTTGCAGTCGGTCATGGTACGGAATTTGCCTCGAAAAAATTGTGGGAGCGGGCTATCACTCGGTGGGCATACTCACGAGCAAATGGCATTGTGAGCGTTAGTGAGTTTACAAAACGACGCATGCTGGATATGGGCATTCAGTCATCTCGAGCCAGGGTGATACCAAACGGTGCTGATGAAGGTCAGTTTTACCCGCTTGATTGTAAAACTACTTGGGCTTTTCGCCAAAAACTAGGGTTTTCGAATGAGAATATTTTGCTGACTGTTGGCAATGTGTCCAAGCGGAAAGGCCAAGATGTCGTGATTCGGGCTTTGCCGAAGATTTTAGAAACCTTTCCGAACACGCATTATCTGATCGTGGGTCTGCCAACCAGGAAATCATCTTATTCAGCCTTGGCGGATCGGCTGGGTGTTGGGGAGCATGTGCATTTCATCGGGAAAGTAAAAGATGAGCAGCTGAGTGCTTTCTATAATGCTGCTGATATCTTTGTGATGAACAGCCGCTTTACCGACGATGGGGATTTCGAAGGTTATGGTATCGCAGTGGTGGAGGCAGCCTTGTGTGGTAAACCCGCGGTCGTAAGCGGGGGGTCAGGCCTAGAGGAGGCCATTGCAGCAGATCGAACGGGCCTTGTAGTGCCTCAAAATCAGTTTGAGAAAACCGCGAAGGCCATTCTCAATCTGTTAGGTAACGCTGAAAAGCGTTCCCAGATGGGCCGACAAGCTCGCCAACGGGCACTCGAACAACAGACCTGGGAACATCGGGCTGTACAATTTGATGATTTCCTGCGAGAGGTCTTGAAAGGGTAGTTTGAAACTACTGGTGGTTTCACATACCCCTCATTATTGGAAAAATGGCTCGATAGTTGGCTGGGGTCCGACCGTCCGGGAGCTCGATTATCTGAGCAGGTTGTTCGAAAAGATTATCCATATTGCTCCTCTGCATCAGAAGCCAGTGCCTGAGAGCGCTCTACATTATCGTGCTGGCAATATCCGCTTACATCCAGTTGATCCAGCCGGAGGGGATAGATTCGTGGAAAAAGCAAAGGTATCCGCTCTCATCCCCCAATATCTGCAGGCCATCTTGTCAGAAATGGGCAGAGCAGATGTTGTCCATATCCGCTGCCCAGCGAATATCAGCTTGATCGCTATATCAGTACTGCCCTTCATTCGCAGAATACCTTATCGCTGGATAAAATATGCCGGTAATTGGCAGCCTAGACAAGCGGAATCCTGGTCCTACACTTTTCAGCGCTGGTGGTTGAAATACGCGCCACATGGCGGTGTAGTTACCATTAATGGTAGCTGGCCGAATCAGCTCAAGCATATCATAACCTTCGATAATCCTTCTATCACGGATGAAGAGTTAGTGCATAGCGAAGAGATTCCGCAAGGCAAGCGCTTTCACTCCCCATATGAATTGCTCTATGTTGGCAGAGTGGAGGAATCCAAAGGAGTAGGGCGTTTATTACGGATTGCTAATCAGTTATCTAATCAGAATATTCCATTCCATCTGAATATCATCGGGGATGGCCCCGATAGAGATTTTTATGAGCAATGGGTGACAGAAAATGAATTTGGTGGGATGATCACGTTCCACGGTTGGAAGGCCAGAGAGCAGATCAATAGATATTATGGTCGAGCTCATTTTTTTATCTTTCCTTCTTCAGCATCTGAAGGCTGGCCGAAAGTGCTCAGTGAAGCCATGACCTATGGGGTTGTACCTATAGCCAGTTCTGTATCCAGCATTCCCCAGATCTTGAACCAGGCTGGGGCTGGGGAAGCCTTGCCGCCCAATGATGTTAACGCTTTCGTGGCATCGATCATTGCCTATATCAATAAGCCATCTGATTGGTTAGCTTCCAGTCAGGCAGGCAGGCAAGCAGCCCAACGATTTTCGTACACGATTTACTTGCGGGCGGTCAAGGATTTATTTCAGAAACAGTGGGGAATTAATCTCACACGAGATCAGGTCAACTAAAATAGTGACACCAAGATTGCTGCTCGTTGGAACCTTTTTATCCCACACGGGAACTGCGCGGTCGGTTTGTGAGGATCTAGCAGATCGCTTTGCGCAGCGTGGATGGCAGGTGATGACGACCTCAAGTAACCCTGGTCGAACAAAACGGTTGACTGATATGCTGTTAACGAGTTGGAAATATCGACATCACTATGATATTGCCCATGTGGATGTTTATAGTGGCTGGGCTTTTATATGGGCAGAATGGGCAACTTGGTTGTTTCGTCGATTGAGTAAACCCGTCATTCTCACATTGCATGGTGGCAATTTACCAAACTTTGCTCAACGCTGGCCCAAAAGAGTTTCGCGGCTGTTAGGAAATGCGATGGTTGTCACGGCTCCATCAAAGTATCTAGCTGAACAATTGAAGTGGCTCCGGGGCGATATTCGTTTGTTGCCGAATCCCATTGCCCTTAACAATTACTCATTTAGACTTCGCAGCGAACCGAATCCCAAGCTACTTTGGCTGCGGGCATTTCATGAAATATATAATCCGAGGCAGGCGATAAGAGTTGTCGACAGCCTAAAAAGTGAATTCCCCGAAATCTTTTTAATGATGGTGGGTCCAGATAAGGGGGACGGGAGTTTGCAGAAAACCCAAAAATTAGCAAATGATTTAGAACTACAGCAGAGTGTGCATTTCCCGGGCGGAGTACCAAAATCTTCCGTGCCTGAATGGATGTCAAAGGGAGATATATTCATTAACACCACCAATTACGATAACACACCAGTAAGTGTAATTGAAGCAATGGCCTCGGGTTTGCCCATTATTTCGACGAATGTGGGGGGGATTCCATATTCATTAGAACATGAGAAAGATGCGCTTCTCGTCCCGCCAAACAATACTGGTGCGATGTCTTCAGCGGTAAAGCGGTTGTTAAAAGAGCCGGGGTTATCAGGGTTTTTGTCTAGAAATGCCCGGCTGAAAATAGTTGAGAAATACGATTGGAGAGTAGTCTTACCTCAATGGAAACGACTTTATTGGGAAGTATTTCTTCATGCCTGATTGGGTGGCTGGCTATCATCGGTTGCCATATTCGCTGCGCGTAATAGCAGCCAGTGGACGAGGCGCGTATTTGAACTGGTGGCGATATGGGGCGGAAACTGATCGGCTAGTGGAAGAAGCTTTTCAGCGGGAATCATGGGGTAACGATCGATGGAAAAACTGGCAGGAGGAACGTCTTGCTTTGATGCTTGAGTTAGCTGCAACCCGAGTGCCATATTATCGACGGCATTGGGATAAACGTCGACAAAAGGGGGATCGTGCATCTTGGAAAGAACTTGAGAACTGGCCAATTCTCCGAAAAGAGCAGATAAGAGTATTTCCCGAGGCCTTTGTTGCAGATGAGTACAAATCTCCTGCTTTATTTCGGGAGCAAACCAGCGGTACTACAGGAACCCCGCTCAAATTATGGCTGAATCGAAAAGCCATCATGACCTGGTACGCATTATTTGAAGCGCGTTGTCGAAATTGGAATGGGATCTCAAGACATGATCGTTGGGCCATGCTGGGAGGGCAACTTGTTGTTCCATTTGAACAAAAAAGACCTCCTTTCTGGGTATGGAATGCGGCTTCAAAACAACTCTATCTGTCGTCTTATCATCTGTCTTCTCCCAATCTAAGTGCATATTTACAAGCCATTCATGAACACCAGATTACATATTTGCTAGGTTATGCATCTTCTTTGTTTTCCCTCGCTCTTGCAAGCGTAGATGGAAATGATATACCCCAATTGAAAGTTATCATCAGTAATGCAGAGCCCCTTTATGAGCATCAGCGCAAATTGATTATTGATGTGTTTGGTTGCACTGTAATCGACTCATATGGTTTGTCAGAAATTGTTTGTGGAGCGAGTGAGTGCAGTGGAGGCAATCTACACCTTTGGCCTGAAGCAGGATATTGGGAAGTGTTACAAGATGATTGGGATCGACCCGTTGATGAAGGCAAACCTGGGCGTCTTGTATGCACGGGTTTGCTGAATCCAGCTATGCCGCTGATCAGGTATGAGGTGGGAGATCGAGTTGCTATTGCGCCGAAAAGCGAGCGATGCTCATGTGGGCGTGGTTTGCCGATTTTGAAAAGCGTGGACGGTCGCGTTGATGACGTGATACTAACGAAGGATGGGCGACGTATCGGACGTTTGGACCCGGTTTTCAAAGCCGATCTACCCATCAAAGAAGCTCAGATCATTCAAGAATCAATCTCCAGGGTCAGGTTGCGATATGTTCCTACCTCAGATTTTGTGGAATCTGACCAAAAATCAATTATACAGCGGCTACAGCAGAGGCTTGGCGATATGAAGATCACCTTGGAAGTTGTAGAAACGATCCCCCGATCATCGAATGGTAAATTTCGTGCCGTTATCTCAAATATCAACAAGACTATTGAACTGTAATCTCCAAACTTTAGATATTGATGATCTGTTTGCCGTGACAGAGATCCATAGGGACACTTTCCCTGAAAGCATGCTTTCACTCCTGGGTTTTGAGGTCGTTAGAAGATATTACCTTTGGCAATTTACCGGTCCCCATGATGTTTTTTCATTGGGTGTTTTTGGTGATAGCGGTACTTTATGCGGTTATTGCTTCGGCGGCATTTTTCGCGGAGCGCTGTCAGGTTTTTTAAACGCTAATAAGTATTTCTTGTTCTGGAAAGTACTGACCAAACCAGGCATTTTTCTAATGCCAGAATTCCGTCGGCGTTTCCTGCCATCTTTTCGGTTAATGCGTCGAGAGAGGGATACTCAATTCCATTTGTTACAACAGGAAACTGATCAGCGGAAATCTTTTGGGATTTTGACCATCGCGATCCACCCGCAGTTCCAAGGAAAAGGGTTAGGTAAACTGCTGATGAAGAGAGCCGAGAATGCGGCTATCAGCCAAGGGTTTCGAGAGATGAATCTGACTGTGCATCCTGAGAACACGCTGGCAGTCGAGTTTTATCAAAAGTTAGGTTGGGAAAAGGTTTTGGATAACTCTACAGCTTGGTCGGGACGCATGACGAAGAATCTTGTTGTGGAGAATCAGAGGGAAAGTTCTCGTGCGCCGTCATAAATTCCTGATCGCTGGTTTGATTGCTGCCTTGATTTTTGCGGTTGCTTTGCGGTTTCAGGGGGTAAAGCAAGAAATGCATTTGAACATCTTTGCCATAGAAACTATTCGAGCATTGCTTACCGAGCGGGCCGAAGTGAGTCAGGGGTGGTTTGACGGATTGATCGCGGAAGACGAATGCCTGGTAAACTGGTATCAAGGATTTATTGGCCATTCATTGGGGATGGATGCGCCAGATGAAAACGCTTGGTCGAAGGCATTGAAGTGTAAGGAGGATACCATCCTGTTTTTGCATGCAATCTTGCCAGATGAAGAGACTTGGGCAGATTATGCAGTGCGAGTACAACCTCAAGATGCCGAAGCCTGGTTCTGGCTTGGGGATCTTAAACCTGCGAACAGAATAGTTTATTATCAAAAAGGGTTGGAATTGAACCCCGAAGATGGCCGGCGCTGGATCGAGTTAGGACGAATGCTGAAAGACAGCGACCCTCGTTCTGCGATGGAAGCATATTTGCAGGGCTGCTATCAAGGAGATTTCGGATATCACGGCTGCATTGGAGCGGGGAAAATGGCCGAGGAATTAGGTGAGATCGATTTGGCGATCAAATATTATCGACACTCGATTTTTCCACATGCCTTGAACCGAGCAGAAGAATTAGAAATGGAGTTCAGCCAATAGTAAATTATCCGCCTCTAACGAATCAGGAAAATGGGCACGTGGTTATTAGATTCCTAAACCATTCTTACAAACCGTTAGTCGCAATTTTTTTTGTTTCTATTATATTTACACTCTCATTTTGGGTTATCTTGCCCAGTCAATTTCAACGAAATGAGAGTAGCGACTTTGTGCATATTTATGAACCAGTTGCCAGAAATATTCTATCAGGCGGAGGTATCGTAGATGGGAATGGCAATATTGCAACAAGGACTCCTCCTGGGTATCCGATTATCCTTGCCGGGATATTGTGGTTTGCTGAATTTCTATATATCCCTCAAGCTATTGCCGTCAAAGGCTTTATTTTGGTATGCGGGGGCTTGACTTCGGTACTAATATTTATGATTGCGCGCAGCATTTGGTCAGCACCTCTATCATTAATCCCGGTTATAGGATGGACAACATATCCACTATCTTTATGGTTCACAAAGCAGCCCAACAGCGAAATTCCCTTTATGGTTTTTTTCTATGCAGCACTGTATGTATTTTGGAAAGCAATCCTGCCCCAAAAAAGGAAATGGTACTCCTTCTTTTTAGTAGGGATACTATTGGGTATCTCGATGCTGATTCGTCCGCTTGTAATCGGTATAGGATTTGTATTTGTACTTGCCGTGTGGTTTGTTTGTCGACGAGACTCATTAATTGTGCGTTTATCAATAATGTTTTTTTTATTGTTAGGGAATCTGTTGGTCGTACTTCCATGGGAGTTATGGGTTTATAGTAACACCGGGGATTTAATACTTCTTAGTACAGCTGATATCTCTAGTGTTCGTGATGGTTTAAAATTTGGTCTTGAAGATGAAGGGCGCGAGGGAATTAAGGTTTCTGAAAATGTGTCTACTTTGATGCAAAAGCTTGCAATTGATGTTAAACCTTTTCATTCTCCTAGAGAGGCTTTAGCCATTGTGTTTGGAGAATTTAGGACCCAACCAACGGCAGTGATTAAACTAGTGCTTCTAAAGGCGATCCGCTGTTGGTATGGAACGGATAGTCAGAGGTTTGAAGATCAAATTAGGTTGGTTCAAATACCGTACTTAGCGCTGATAATTTTGGGGTTCATTTATAATTGGCGGCAAAAGGACAGACGAGGAGATTTTACATTTCTGGTGTGTTCTGTTGTGTTGTATTTTTGGATGATGGATATGCTTGTTCTATCAATCATTCGATATATGGTGCCTGTTTTTGGTTTGTTATTCATTCTAACACCCGCGTTTTTCGAAACCATAATCAAATCCCCTGGGATTGTTTCCAAAAGGTTGACCTCCCATGAACAATGAATCAATTGTAGAAATCAAAGGGTTGGGTAATTGCGGAGAGACTAAAAGAAAACGAAAACTTAGCATCATTATTCCCGTTTATAATGAGCAAGCCACAATTTCTGAAATTGTCAACCGTGTTCAGAGTGTAGATTTACCTGAATTTGACAAAGAAATCATTATCACTAATGACGGTTCAACAGACAGAAGCCCGGAAATAATTGAGGAGATTTGTAAGCGCTATCCGGGACATATCAAGGTGCATTCTTCTTTGATAAACTTAGGAAAAGGGGCTGCGATACGTTTTGGATTGGAATTTTCTACGGGAGATGTAATCTTAATTCAGGACGCTGACCTAGAATTAAATCCTGAGGAGTACCCAAACCTATTAAACCCAATCATCAGTGGGAAAGCAGACATAGTGTACGGGTCGCGGTTCCGAGGAAGATCGGCGAATATCCCCAAGCGTACTAAAATTGCCAATTGGATTCTTACTGCAATAACAAACTTGCTATATGGAAGCAGATTGACTGATATGGCAACCGCCTACAAAGTCTTTCGAAGTGATATCATCAAGAACTTGAATTTGAGGTCTGCACGTTTTGAATTCGAGCCTGAAGTAACAGCAAAACTTCTTCTTTTGGGGCACACAATTGTTGAGGTTCCAATTTCCTATTCTCCCCGAAGTGTCTCTGAGGGGAAAAAAATCGGCTGGATTGATGGGGTAGAGTATATCTATACGCTGCTAAAATATCGCTTTTTGGGCAGGTAATTCAAGGTGTTTATTTTTATCAAGCACGCAATAAATCCGAGCGACGATATTGCAGAGTCCAAAGCGTTAGACTTTGAACAAATCAAGAGATTTTTGGTTTGGGATAAATGGCAATAGTGTGGGGAAATCATCGACGGTTTTTATCGCTGAAAGAGCAAAATTGATTGTCACTATCATTCTCCCGGTATTCAATGAGGAATTTTATATTGCGCGTTGCCTCGAGGCGATCCTAAACCAAGATTATCCGCGTGATCGCATGGAAATCGTCATCGCTGACGGCATGTCCACTGACGGCACGCGCCAGGCAATTGCTAAAGTTGCCAATGATCATGGAGTTCCGCTGTGTGCCGATCGATCTGAAGATTTCAAATCCGATGGTCTGACGATTACCCTCTTGGATAACCCTCAGCGGATTGTGTCCACCGGGCTAAATCGCGCCCTGAGGATTGCGAGTGGCGATATCGTCGTTCGCGTTGATGGGCATTGTGAAATCTCTCCAGATTACGTGAGCAGGTGTGTCCAATATCTTGATGATGATCAAGTGGCTGGCGTTGGAGGGTACATTGAAACGATTGGTGAGACGAAAATCGCCAAAGCCATTGCCGTTGGGATGAGTACACCTTTTGGCGTGGGAGGATCCGCTTTCAGGACTCGAAGGGACAAGACGATTTTCGTCGATAGCGTTCCGTTTCCAGCTTATAGATGGCCAACCATCGCCAAGGCCGGATTTTTTGACGAGGAATTGGTGCGCAACCAGGATGATGAATACAATTATCGGATACGGAAATTGGGCGGCAAGATTTTACTTGCCCAGGATATTCGCTCCAAGTACTACAGTAGGAGTACGCTGACCTCACTCTTTCGACAGTATTTTCAATATGGTTTTTGGAAGGTGCGTGTGTTCCAGAAACATCCTCGTCAAATGTCTTTTCGTCAATTCATTCCCCCAGTTTTTGTTCTCTCCCTGGTACTTGCGGGTATTACCGGATATGCCTCCCAGTTCTGGAGGGCCTTATTTGCTCTGGATTTGGGATTATATCTTCTTATCAACCTTGGGGCATCACTATGGGTGGGGTCGAAATTCGGCTGGGAAATCTCCCCATTTATGCCGCTGGTTTATTTGTCTTTACATTTAAGCTATGGGGCTGGATTCCTGTTTGGACTAATTAGATTCATAACCAGATGGGGTGACAAAGTAGGAAAAACGCCCCCAGACAAGATGGAAGCCTTCTCGCCAGGGCTGATTTCTGAATAGTGTTTTTAAGTGTGTCTAAATCATTGTGGCGATATAATTTTTGTGACAGTGAAACAGAGAGGAATGGATACTCATTCCACGGAGATTCTTGGTTTGGTTTTTTGTTCTAGGATTATCGCGCAGTCAGTTCACCCATGAAGCGAGTAATCGACTTATTTGTTTCGATTGTTGGCTTGATATTGCTGTCCCCTCTTCTGGGAATCATCGCCATTGGCATTAGACTAGATACACCAGGCCCGATTTTTTACTGGGGGACTAGGAGCGGGAAGAATGGGCAGGTTTTCCGCATCTTGAAATTCCGTACAATGTACGAGCATCCGGATTCTTATGACGGCCCAAGAATCACTGCCAGGGGGGATCTTCGAATAACACCCATTGGCAAGTGGTTGCGGGATACGAAACTGAATGAATTCCCGCAATTATGGAATGTTTTGACGGGGGAAATGAGCCTGGTAGGCCCGCGCCCGGAAGATCCTGAGATTGTCTCACAGTGGCCCGATGATATTCGTCAGGAAGTGCTCTCTGTTCGACCTGGCATGACAAGCCCGGCCTCTATCCAATACCACGGAGAAGAAGCATTATTAAGCACTGATCCACAAATGAATACTTATTGGGATTCGATCCTCCCGGATAAGCTGAGATTGGATCAACTATATATTCGCAACTGGTCGCTATGGCTTGATCTGGATGTGATTTTCTGGACCTCGGTCATTTTGATTCCCTTGGTCGGCAATTATCGTGTTCCAGAGCGATTATTATTTCTTGGCCCTATTACGCGTTTTGTTAGGCGCTATATAACATGGTTCTTCATGGACCTAGTTATTTCACTGTTGGCATTCAGCATTGTGGGACTTCTCTGGCGCACGATCGAGCCGTTAAACGTGGGGTTGAATATCGCGCCATTGCTTTCGATTGGGTTTGCGATCCTGTTCAGTCTGGCAGGCGCGATTTTTGGCGTACAGCGCATTTCGTGGTCACAGGCGGTCCTTGCTGATATTGTTGACCTGGTGCCGCCCACAATCGTGGCGACAATCATGGCATCTTTATTTGCAAATCAATTTTACAAACTATTCCCTCTGGGTGTGATCTGGGGAGCATCTGTTTTGGCGTTCATCGGTTTTGTGATTGCCCGTTATCGCAACCGCTTATTTACGGATACAATTACACGTTTGTTCAGGAGAGGGGCAACGGCGGCTTTGGAGCGTGTTTTGATCGTTGGAGGTGGTGAGACTGGCCAGTTTGCCGCCTGGCTGTTACACCATAGCCGCATGGTGGATACCCTGAATGTGATTGGCTTTGTGGATGATGATCTTTATAAACAAAAAGTGCGCATACAAGGGGTAAGAGTTTTGGGGCAGCGGGGGGATATTCCAGAATTGGTGCGAGAACATGATGTTGGTATTATAGTTTTTGCGATTCATAACATTCCCAAAACAGAGCAGGACAAAATAAAAAGCATTTGTGAGGAAACACCCGCTCGTCTAGTGGTGTTGCCGGATTTCTTGGATGCGTTTCGCAATATTTAGCGTTTTCTCTCGAGATTCAGGATGGGCGTTGTCGGTGATAGTATTTCCGTCAGATTTTGGTGAAAGCATTTTTTGAATGGCTTACAAAGAGGATCTCATGAATTGGCGGGTTACTTTAGCAGATTTGGCGTATACCTCAGAAGAGGAACAAGCTGTATTGGAGGTGGTTAAAAATCGTTGGTTGACGATGGGGAAGGAAACCGAAACGTTTGAGAGAGAGTTTGTAGATTGTGTTGGCTCGAAGTATGCGGTTGCTGTCTCCAATGGTACAGTAGCTTTACACTTGGCTTGTCTTAGCCTGGGCATTGGGCCCGGTGATGAAGTTGTGGTTCCCGCTTTATCTTTTGTGGCTTCATCCAATTCTGTGTTGCACACCGGGGCGAAGGTTAGGTTCGTCGATATTCAAAGCTTAAATGAGTTAAACATCTCTCCGGCCAAAATCGAGGCCGCGATCACTCCAGAGACGAAAGCAATTATGGTGATGCATTATGGGGGTTATCCTTGCCGGATGGATGCGATATTGGAAATTGCAGAAAGGCACAACCTGGCGGTGATCGAAGATGCAGCTCATGCTCATGGAGCAGCATTGCACGGCAAAAATTTGGGTTGCTGGGGCGATGTTGGCTGTTTTAGTTTTTTCTCTAATAAGAATTTAGCAACGGGAGAAGGGGGTATGTTAGTTACGGATCGAGAAGATATTGCTGAAAAAGTGCGTCTGTTACGATCCCATGGGATGACCTCTTTGACGTGGGACAGGCACAAAGGTCGTTCCTATAACTATGATGTCATCGATCTTGGTTTCAATTACAGGATTGATGAAATCCGTTCAGCCCTTGGGCGTGTTCAACTCAAAAAACTTGGGAACCATAATCGGCGTAGAAAAGAGATCACTGAAGAATATTGGGAGCATTTAAGGCATTTAGGTCTTGGGCTGCCGTTTGAGAATTACGCTGGCGAATCCTCGCACCATATCTTCCCAATTCTCCTGCCCGATGATGTTGACCGCATGGGTTTCATAAAAAAGATGCATACCGAGGGAATCCAGACAAGCATTCATTACACACCCATTCATCATTTCCAGTACTATCGAGAACGTTATCCAGAGGTCAATCTACCTTTGACGGAGGAGGCAGCCAGCCGTGAAGTTACTTTGCCTCTCTATCCATCCATGCGAGATGAAGATGTCCGCCTCGTCATCGACACGGTTCGAGCCACATTGACATCAATGACCTAGGGCTTCTTTGGCATTATATTTGTTCATGAAAAAGCTGCTTCACTCGCTCAATCGAACTAGCTGGATAATTTTGATAATTGTTTCCCCTTTGTTGCTTTTTCCTACCCCCCAGCGCTCCCTGGCAATGTTGGTCATCCCATTACTGTGGGTTCTGAACTGGGTTGTTTCAGGGAAGCCTCTGCCAAATACACCACTCAATCCAGCACTCCTTTTGTTAATGATAATGGTGTTGGTCAGTTTATGGGCTACGTACGATGTCGCTATCAGCCTTCCAAAAATTAGTGGGATCATCCTTGGCGTAGGCGTGTACTTTGCCGTGGTATTAGGAGTTGATCAAAGATTTGGCTTCTGGATTGCGGCGTTATTTTTTGTGGGGTTGGGATTAGGCGTTGCCGCACTGGGTGTCCTGGGGATCAATTGGTCTGCATTAGCAAAGATATACCCCCTGACCGGGCTGGTAAATAATCTGACAATGCGATTAGCCGGCCTCCCGGGTGCGGAAACGGGGATCAATCCAAACCAGGTTGCCGGTGCGTTAACTTGGGTGTTGCCTTTGTTGTTAACTTTGGGAGGTTTTTTCGTCTGGCGCTTTAGATTTGTACTCAAAACGATAGGAAAGTTCTGGGCAACCCTGACAGCTTGTTTATTGATCATCTCCAGTTTTATCGTTCTGGCGATATTCTTGTTGTCTCAGTCTCGCAGCGCATATCTCGGTTTGGCGTTCATTCTCCCAGTGATGGTTTCAATCATACTGCCGAAGAAGCATCGCAAGTTGAGCTGGTTTGTTTTTATTGGATTGACCCTTATTCTAGTTCTGGGCGTTTTTCTGGTCACTGCCTGGGATGTGGTGCATGTCTGGGTATCCGATGGTCAAATCACAACCAACATCAACTCCTTTATTTACCATCGATTTCGAAGTTTTCGGTTGCAGATTTGGTCGAGAGCGATTTATAGTATTCGCGATGTTCCTTTCACCGGCATGGGGTTGAACACGTTCCGCCAGGTCGTCAATGTAGTTTATCCATTTCCTTTAGGACCTTCAGACGGTGATATCGCTCATGCCCACAATGAATTTTTACAGGTTGCCCTCGATTTGGGCATTCCCGGCTTGATTGCTTTTCTTGCTGTTAATATTAGTGCCTATTGGATGCTGATATCTGCGTGGCAGCATGCTGCAACTACTCCGATAAGATTTGATACTCGCGATGTTGTGACAAGTAACCAGATTCTTGATGTTTCAAACCCAACATTGCTTACACGTGCCATCGTTTTAGGGTTAGGTGGGGGTCTGACGGCCCATTTGGTTTATGGTTTCATCGATGCTATTGCAATTGGTGCCAAACCGGGGGTGATTTTTTGGTTTTTGTTGGGTCTGATTTCAGGGGTTTATCGAAAAGTTCGCTTGTCGTCGGTTATCCGGGGCAATTCGCTCTAACGCCTCCGCGTGTCTTCTTTTAGTATATATGATCAACTGGTTGACTTTGATTAGCAATAGTCTTTGGGTCATTGCTCTGTCGCTGTTATTGGCTTGGATAGGTATTTCACGGTGGGAGTCTCAAGAGAGTAGAACCCCAGTAAGAGCCATTTTAGCCTGTCCGTCAACCTATCTTATCTTGAGCCTTTTTGGAATTCTGTTTTGCGCAGGCTTGGCAATTAACGCTATTCGAGTATGGGAACGGATGCTTTGGTTAGTGATGATGGCTTACTTTGTGGTTCATTTTGGGACCAAAGTTTCGAATTGGAATCGATAGCCTCATTGTTTCGCGATAGAAGCAGGTCATGGGAGTTGCGTAGCTGGAAAGCCTTTATTGAACGAAGCCCCATCATCCAATTCTGGAGCAGATGTTTCGTTTCTCTCCAAGTTAGGGGTCTCTGGGGAATTGCGTACTATCGGCGGCTAAGATTAAATAGAGATATTGTGAAGATTTTGTGCTGAATGGCGTGGAAATGTGATGGAGTGTTATAATTTTCGCTTTGATAATGGCGCACCGCCTTATCGATTTAGGAGTTTTTGAATGACCTTGATGGATTCCCAACCACAATCATTAGCCTTTTCCGTAGATTTGCGCAAGTATCTGCAACTGCTTAAGCATTGGGCTTGGTTGATCGTATTGGTGACGATAGTTTTCGGAGTTGTTTCATTCTGGATGAGCACGCGACAACCGAAAGTATATCGAGCGACTGCAACCATGTTGATCAATGAGAATCAGGGTGTAAGCGATGATCCTTACAGCAATGTGCGATCAGAGGAGAGACTAGCAACAACTTATTCCCAGATGATGGTGCAACAACCAACCTTGGAGGGTGTGATCCAGGAGCTTGGTCTAGAGATTAGCCCGGGCGTGCTGAAAAATTCCATAAGTGTCCAAGTTGTCCCCAATACCTCTCTTCTGAGAGTGAGTGTCGAAGATACCGATCCTGTACGGGCAGCGGATATTGTCAATACTATCGGTATCGTATTCGCGGTACAGACAGACGAATTGCAGGCTTCGCGGTATGCGGAGACCAAAACTAATCTCGTTGCACAAATGGAAAGCATGGACTTCCAAATCCATGAAGCGACCCAGGCTTTGGAAGAGTTGGGAGAGGTAACAGAGGAGGATATTCGACGTGGCTTGTTGGAAACCGAATTGACGGCCTATCAAGAGGTTTATCAGAGCATCAAAGAAAGTTTGATCGTATCAGAATTAAAGCCAACTGTTTCGGCAGACGTTGAAGTTGTGGATAGTGATGATGTTTTCAAGCAGCAGCTTGTCTATTTGCAGCAACGTATTAGAGAGACGAACGCGTCAATACTTGCTCTTGGGAAGACGGAAGGCATTGAATACGATCTCCTGGAATCCAGACTAAATGCTTATCAGAATGTCTATGACAATCTTCTCAACAATCTTGTAAATACAGAGCTGGAGACAGTAACTGGGGCTTCCTCAAATCTGTTTTTAGAGGAAGGAGCAACAACATTCCAATTTACCGATGCGAGTACATTGTCGAACCAGCTTGACGCTGTAGATCAGCGCATCCGGGAAATCTCCCGTGAGCTAGATGAATTAGGGAGGGCAACGCAAGTCGGTGCAGAAAGAGATCGCATCGTCTCCAATTTGGCGTTATATCGGCAAACATATGCCAGCTTAGTGCAGAGTTTCGAAAATGTAAGGCTGGCGGAGATTCAAAGCTCGTCTAGTGTTGTCTTGGTAGAAAGAGCAACGCCTCCTAGTAGACCCATTCGTCCCAACATCACTCAGAACACGCTTATTGCTGCCGTAATCGGTCTTATGGCTTCTGTGGGCATCATTTTTGCGATCGAGATGCTTGATGATACATTGAAATCGCCTGATGAGGTTTCATCTCATCTTGGATTACCGGTTTTGGGTATGATCTTCACTCACGATACGGAGAAAGGTCCTATCACGCTAAATTCCCCTCGTGCGCCTGTTGCTGAAGCTTTTCGGTCCCTCCGCACGAATATTCACTATACCAGCGTTGATCACTCGCTAGAAACACTATTGGTCACCAGCCCCTCAGCTGGGGTAGGAAAAACGACGATATCGAGCAATCTTGGTGTCGTATTGGCCCAGGGAGGACAAAAAACCATCCTGATCGATGCCGATTTGCGACGCCCGATGGTGCATAAAATCTTCAATCTGCCCAATCGTCTTGGCCTGAGTTCTTCCTTTGTTTTCTCTTCTTTGTTCAAGGACGACAGAGCAATACCGGAAGGCACTTTGCAGTCGACAAAAGTTGAAGGCCTTTCAGTGATCACATCCGGCAAATTACCTCCTAATCCTTCTGAGCTATTAGGCTCAGAAAAGATGCAAACCATTTTGAATGATTTGCGTGAGCAAGCCGATGTGCTTATCATTGATGCTCCCCCTTTGTTGGCAGTGACAGACGCTGCGGTTCTGGCTGCTAGGGCAGATAGAGTTGTCCTGGTTTTACAGCCTGGGGTAACCAAGTTGGAACTTGCTCGAAAATCAGTAGAACAATTACATCATGTTGGCGCCAATTTGGTCGGTGTGATCTTGAATAATATTGAACCAAGTTCCGGCAGATATGGTTACTATACCTATTATTATGACTCGCAATACTACGGTGCTGATGTGGCTCCCTCAGGAAAACCCCTCACGGGAGAAAAAAGAGGTCCGCTGCCATCATTAGAACGGTTAAGGGCTTTGTGGGGGCTTCAAAGAGCCTGGCAATGGTTGCTGTGGGCAGGGCTGGCGGCTCTGTTGCTAGTAGTAGGGAGTTGGTATGCTTTCAATTTGAACACCAGACAAACCATTGCTTCCCTTCCTACGACGACGCAAGCAGCGGCGGTTCAAACACAACTGGCGTCCACATTGGAAGGTCCTCGAACGACAGTGACACCCACACCACTGCAACAAAGTGTCGCGTCCAATGAAGAGAATGGTGTCGTTGAGGAAATCCTCCCTTCCACAACACCGACACCCACATCCACATTCCCACCTCCCACACCAGGGCCAATGCTGTTGACCCCCTTTGGTTCAACTGAAAAATATTTGTTGCACAAGGTGACGTTTGGGGAAAGCCTCCCCATTCTCGCGGCTCAGTACTTGACAGATCGTGATGTGATCGTTGCTGCAAATGGGTTGGTGCCGAATCAAAGTCTCCAGCCGGGACAAGTGATCGTCATCATGCCTGGTCGTACCGATTCCTTCGAAATTGAGCCTCTGAGGATATTGTTCCTGGATGAAGATACTTCTGTCTCAACTCTGGCGCAAGATTATTTTGTCTCATCGGAAGAGGTTCGCCAATATAACGAGATTGGGTTGAATGACTATGTTCCTAAAGGGCGTTGGGTTATTCTCCCCCAACGAGAATTAAGCCTTGCTCTTACCAGGCCATTCGGCCCCAATAATGAGTTCGTGCTTCACAGAGTTGCTCGTGGGGATAATTTGTATATACTTGAAGAGCATTACCAAACCTCGGTTGATGTTATTCGGGCGGCCAATGATTTTCAAGGCAGTATCACAGAAGGGCAAGTTTTGGTTATTCTTCTAGGGCGGATTTGGCCAGATGGCATTGAGCCATTCGAAGTTGAGTTAGTGGATGATTTGTATAGGGTGGATGATCTGGCTAATATCTATGGGGTACCCCTTGAAGACTTGCTTTATTATAATGATCTGGAAGCAGGACAATTAGTTTCCGCAAATACCTGGCTGATATACCCGCGCCGAGGAGAACCAACCCCGACGGTCACGCCGCTCCCAACACCTGATCTAAGTGAGGCTTTAACAGATCCCTTCGGCCCAAATGATAACTATGTTATTCATTTAGTGAAATCTGGGGACAGTCTGCCAACCCTTTCTAAAGCTTATTTGACGTCTCCGGAAGTCATCAATGCCGCCAACGTTATCAAGGGTAGCATTATCGAAGATTCCCTGTTAGTCATCGTCGTTGATGAAACAAATCCTGAGGGAATAGAGCCATTCGAAGTGTATTATGTTGAAGAAACGACGACTGTAGAGGACCTCTCCTTTGAACTGAGTGTATTGGCGGCAGATTTGATGTATTTTAATAGCTTTGAGGCCGGTCAAGAGATTCAGGCAGGTAGTTGGGTGATTTACTCAGTCCCAATTGAAGAGTGAAATCGTTGGGGAGTATTCCCCAAGCAATTCATGTAAAGAATCCTGAAGGGTCGTTAGATATTTTGTTTTGACTCAAAATAAAGAAATAGCTCTTGAGCTAAAATCAATTCTAGAAAAGTCGGGCTCGCCGAAAGAGCTTGACACTCATCCCTGGGCGAAGAGTTTGGTGGTGGTCCAGCATATAAAAGAGCACCCCGATCTTGAAACTCATTCCCCGGGTTTCCAATTGCTTAACACTCTGAATGCTCTCTTTATCGAGACGATGCCCAGTATACCTCCCCGCAGAGGTAAGCGTCTGGATACGAACTGGGGGCAATTTGGCATCCTTGCATCTTTGTATTTTGCTCCATTTATGCACGGCTCGGTCCGGCCTGCCACGTTGACGGATGCCTGGGGGCGGATTGATGCTGTCATCCTTAGGTTTGTGTTTGGCGAGCAGGAAGAAGATGTTTTGGAGGAAGATAGAGAACGCTATAAACTGGTGGGTGATGAGTGCGAGGTAGCGCCTACCAGCACGATTAGCGACTGGCATGTCAGGGGTTTAGACCGTTTGGCGGAGCTGTTGTTATCTCAAGAACAAATGCTCAGTGCCCAAAAAGATGAACGGTCAGTGCTATTGGACCCATCGTATGCCGAGGCCCAGGATGAGAACGTGATTGGAGCAGAATCTGCATCATGGTTGCATTCGATGGCTTCTCGTCTCAGGCAGGTTGTGCGCTACTATGAAGGTAATCGACGCAAAGTATGGATCGTTTCATCAGCAATCATTCTATTGCTGATGGGTTGGAAGGCAATTGCTGTTTATCATTTGGCTCGTGCAGTACAGAGTGACGTTTCCCAGCTTCAAGAAATTGTTTCAGCCGATTTGTCGATTGACGATCTTGGTGAAGTTGGCCCCTTATTGGGTCGTGCTCGCAGTGATGTTTTGCGTCTTAGGAGACAAACTGCGACGTTCTTGTGGGCTGGCCGCCTAATGGGTTGGTTGCCCATATATGGTTATGATTTGAAATCAGCCCAGCCGCTGCTGGATTTCGCAGCCGGAGTCGTTGTGGCCGCTGATGAAGTTTATCAGGGTATGCTGCCACTTTGGCATCTGCAGCAAGATGAGGATGTTCATATCTCATCCTCGATCATTCTAGATTCTTTGGTTGATGCCAAACCTCGCTTACTTGCCGCGCAGGAATCGATCGAATCGGCCCTCGCTGCGCGAGAAGTTATTGATGAGGAATTATTATCTCCGAAAACGCGCCCGTTGATGGAGAAAGTTGATCCCTATCTCGGGCTTATTGGAGACGGTATCGATGCTTCGATTGTGATACCAAAGATCCTCGGGGCTGGTGATAGTGGTCTGCAAACGTATTTGGTCCTTTTGCAGAATGAAGATGAGTTGCGTGCCACGGGGGGGTTCATCACAGCAGTAGCGAGTGTGACGTTGGAACGAGGAGAAATTGTCGCATTCAAAGTAGAAGATTCTTATGCCGTAGATGACTATAGCAAGATTTATCCAGCTCCCCCCTGGCAGCTTTATGAATATATGCACAGCCCCAATTGGGTTTTTCGCGACTCTAATTGGTCGCCCGATTTCCCAACCACAGCGAAATGGGCTGAGTATCTGTATGCATATTCCAGCGCTCACGCTGTCGATGGGGTGATAGCCATTGATCAGCAAGCTATCCGGATACTTCTAGCCGCGCTTGGCCCTTTGGCACTAGAGGGTGCTCCCGAACCGATTAGTGCTGATAACGTGATCGAATATATGCGCTACGCCCGCAATCCTGATCAAGGTGCTGCTACAGGTGATGAATGGTTCGAAGAGCGCAAGGATTTTATGCAGCCTATGGCGCAAGCTTTATTCGAAAAGCTCCAGAACTATTCCAGTTTGTCGCTGGTGGACCTTGGACAGGCCATGCTAAAGGCATTGGATGAGAGGCATATTCTGGTTCAGATGGATGATCCCGAAATGGCTGCGCTGCTGGCCAACAGGGGTTGGGATGGGGCTTTACACCCTCGTGAAGGGGATTATTTGATGGTAGTGGACTCAAATTTAGGCTTCAATAAGGTAAACGCTGCCGTTCAATCTGAAATCCACTATGATGTGGATTTGTCGAATATTGAGACTCCCTCGGCTGAACTGAGGCTGATTCACCGGAACCCAACTGCTGGAGAAGAACCGTGCCGGCATGCACCTTACGATACAAACGATTATGCCAGTTTGATGACACGCTGCTATTGGAACTACTCGCGTGTTTATACCCTCGCGAATACGGAGTTGCTTGATTCGACTTTGCAATTCATCCCTAGTAAATGGATGATTCGTGAAGAACTGGTTCCTGCCCAAATTGATATCTTGGACGATAACGGTCTGGTGGAAGAAAGTCCCGAGGGTTTGCGCGCGTTTGGGACGATGATCGTGGTGCCTTTGCAAGAACAGCAAGAGACAAGTTTCCAGTTTGACCTTCCATCTTCAGTCGTTGAATCTGATACAAAGGGAACTGTTCACGCATATAAATTGTATGTCCAGAAACAACCAGGCACAATAGCTGTCCCCATAATGGTTTCGATTCATTTGCCCGAAGGATTCGAAGTCGTAAAAACAATTCCTGAAGGTCATGTGCTGGACAATGTCTGGCAAGCCGAGATAACCTTAGTTACGGATGTTAGTTTTCGCCTGGAATTTCGCCTTCCCTAATGTTTATGTGAATTGATGATAACTCGGATAAAACCCGGACAATATTATTCTGAAATCATATATAATAATGCCGTAAAGCTTATCTAATCAGAGGAGTGAATCATGAAAAAACTGCGATTGGTCTTGTTTGTTGTATTATCTGTCGTTATGCTCTTTGGCGCCGCCGGTGCCTGGGCTGGTAGTGGGCCGGGGACAGTTACTGGTGGACCAGAAGTCACTTATTTACCTATTAAACCAGAACATGCCAAGACACCATGGCCCGAAGGCTTGGTTCCGGTTTTCGCTGGCGAAATTGGAGGCGCTTCTGATTTCGAGGAGGCCGTGATTTGCTACCCGGTACCGATGAATTGGGGATATTTGGTGATCAAGTTCTGGGATGAGAATCTCGGGGAGTGGGTCACATTGCCACAGGAAATCGTTATAAGCGAGGGCAACTGGCCGATTGTTTGTGCCCGAGTTAACCATCCTGGGCAGGTTGCACTCTTTGGTAAGTCCTTAATGGCTCCCCCGGCATCTCCGCCTTATAGTGAAGGTGATGTCTTAATACCTGGCGGCGATAGCTAAGATATAGATTCACCCGTACCTTGATGGGGCAGAGTCTCACTCTGCCCCTTTTTTAATTGGGCTTGATGAATGAACGGTTATGGCGGTACCTTCCGCCATTTTTGTTGATCGGCGCTCTTGGCTTTAGCTATTGTTCTTCTCTGGCTCCTGGTTTGACATGGGCGAATCGCGGGGCAGACGGGGGCGACCTGATCACCGCAGCAGCTACGAATGGTGTGGCTCATCCTTCCGGATATCCGACTTATTTGGTCTTGGCGCGGCTTTTCCAAATGATCCCGGTGGGAACACTGGCTTATCGCACAAATTTGCTTTCGGCGGTGAGCGCCATTCTTGCTGCACTGCTAGTGTATGATCTGGCGGCAAAGAGTTACCAGGGCTCTGATTACTCCGCAAAAATCGGGGGCTGGGTTGCCGGCCTGGGGTTTGGCCTTTCGCCTCTGTTGTGGTCACAGGCCGTTATCACAGAAGTTTATACATTGCACGTCTTGTTTGTTGCGGCTGTTCTCTGGTTGACACCCTTGATTGGGTCACATGCCCCACAGTGGCGTGACTGGTTTGATCGGCTCAGCGGGCTTGTTTTTGGACTGGCATTGGGCAATCAGATTACGGTGGCGTTTTTGTTGCCCCCCTGGCTGGCCTTGAGCTCTCTAAAGCGTGGGTTTGATCGTCAGGGACTGAAAAAAATCTGGGAAAATGGGACATTACGCTCTTTTGTGAATGTTTGCGATTGGGAACAACTTCTCAGACGGTCAGCGTGGTTGCTTATTGGTTTGTTGATCTACACGATTTTGCCCCTGCGAGCCCGGTCAGGATTACCGGTGAATTGGGGTAACCCAGTTAATTTCGAAAACTTCTGGTGGTTGATTTCCGGCGAACTATACCAGGATCGGGTATTTAACTTGCAGATGGGAATACTTTGGCCTCGCATACGTGATTGGTTGGGGTTGTTGCAGACGCAGTTTGGGCTGATAGGGTTCGTGATCAGCGTTTATGGGTTGTTTTTTGGAAAACCTGCGTCGAGACGTTTTTATTGGATTATTGGATGGATGGCGTTGGCATATTCAGTTTTCGCGATTGGTTACTCATCGCCTGATTCCTACACTTTGCTCATTCCGGCCTTCTTAGCATTTTCGTTGTGGTTTGGGCTGGGGGCAGCTGACCTATTTGAAAAAGTATATCGTTCTTATAAACGCAGGTGGATTGCCCCGGTCGCGTTTTTGCTCTTGACCTTTGTAATATTAGGAAATGCTTGGACAAGCTTTCCGGAGATTGATGCCAGCAAAGATAATTTTGCTGAAGTGTTCGGAAGCTCTGTTATGACCGCCGCGCCCCAAAATGCTATCTTATTCACGCAGAGAGACGAGGACTCTTTTACATTGTGGTATTTCCATTATGCTTTGAACGCGCGTCCAGATTTGGTGGTCATTGTAGAGCCATTGTTGGATTTCGACTGGTATCGGGAAACCATCCGTAGTGTGTATCCCGATTTTTATCTCCCAAACTTGGTAGACTATAATAGGGCTGAGATGATAGGTACGCTTAATAGACGACCCACCTGCCAGATAGATTTGGACTCAGCGGTGATGCCTTGTCCTTCCTGTGATACATTGGATGAAGTTGACAAAGTATTAAATTGCACTCCTTGACAAGCAAATACTGGTTTGGTATCTTCTGTCCGCATTGATTTCAAAGGAAGCATCGATATATCAAAGCAATTATCTTGTAGGGAACAATAACCAAAGCTATATCTTGTTAATTGAAGAACGGGAGTATTTGGAGGTATTATGTTCGCTCGACGCGTCGCCCGGATGCTGATTGGATTAGTTTTGATTACCCTCGTTGGAGCCTGTTCCGAGACCCTGTTAACCCCGGAGGGCGAATCTACTGGAGCAGAGGTTGTTTCCTCACCAGAAATGGAGGATGCAGAATATGAAGCAGTCCAGGCTCCGGAAAATCCGGAAATCGCCCCAGCAGCACCCTTGGTCCCAGATGAAGTGTTCCGCATTCAAGGAGAGGGATCCTATGTATCAGCACCCTTCCTGCTCGAAGGACGTGGCGCTATCAAAGTGTATTGGCGTCAAGAATCCTCAGAGTTCATCCTAATGATGGTCAGCACGGATGAGGAACTGGCCCAAGCTCCGATGGGCAAAGTGACTTTTGAGGTCGCCTTAGCGCCATCTGAATATGTAGAGGATTCTCCCTATGTAGTCCCATTCGAATACGTCGTTGGGGAATATGTCTTTGACATCACAGCGGACGGACCCTGGGAGGTATGGGCCCAAGTGGTTTACCCAGAAGGTGAGTAAATTGTATTGAAAGTCAGGGCTGACTGCTCATTTCTTCAGTGGAAAACTCAAAAAAGATAAGAATCCTAATCACGGGCGGGGCTGGCTTCATCGGATCCTGGCTGGCGTCAGCATATATAGCTGCTGGATACTCCGTTGCCGTTGTGGATAACTTCTATCGGGGAAAGCGTAGTCATCTGCCTGCTGGTGTTCGGGTCTATGAGGCGGATATTTGTGATAGAGAAGCCATCATAAATATCTTTGGAGAAGAACGGCCCCACGTGGTTAATCATCATGCTGCTTTGGTCAGCGTGCGTGAATCTTACGAACGACCAGAACGGTATTGGGAGGTAAATTTCAAGGGCACCCAAAATGTGGTCGAGGCTGTGCAACGTGCAAATATCCAGAAGCTGATATTCGCGTCAAGCGGAGGGGCCATCTATGGGCATAGCAACGGGATGCCGATCTCTGAAGAAATGCCTAGAACTCCCCTTTCTCCTTATGGCGAGAGTAAACTGGCGGCTGAAGAATCCCTCCATCGGTTAGATGATCGGACTGAGGCGGTCATTTTCCGCTATAGCAATGTGTATGGCCCTGGACAGGACCCAAGATACCATAATGGGGTCATCGCTATTTTTGCCGACGCATTGCTCAACAAACTGCCCCCAAAGATTTTTGGAGATGGACACCAAACCAGGGATTACATCCACGTCAGGGATGTGGTCACATCGAATCTTACAGCCGTAAATTCTGGCGTAAAGGGTATTTTCAACATCGGCACCGGCCAGGGACATACGTTAAGACAGGTGTTTCGCAAAATCTCAGAGATGATGGGGGTAGAAGATATAAGTCCTACCTATTTGCCAGCCAATGACTTTGAGGTACTTCACAATGTCTTGGATATTGCACGAGCCAGAGCGGAACTGAAGTGGGAGCCGATGGTATCGTTTGACCACGGCATCTCCGAGACACTGGATGCTATTGTCGAATACGCGCCAGACAATCTCAAAGCTTGAGTGGGAAGTGGGTAAATTTTCCCCTTCCGCTTCCGGCTTGGTTTACTAAAATAACTTGAAAAAGAAACGCTTCCCTCTTGTCCCTATCGTAAAAGCCATCATAGGCGGAACACTATTGTTGGTTTCATTTTGGGGCGTAGATTGGCTCCAATTTGAAGAAAGTTTGGCACGGATTAGTGTTCCCTGGTTGCTGTTCGTTGTTGCGGCCACAATCCTCACCCTCGTGCTCAAAATTATGCGCTCTTTTTTGTTCTTGCGAAACTTTGAGGTAGAGGTCAATTTTGTGCGAGTGGCGGAGGCCTTTTTCTTGGGGCAGGCAGTCAATATATTGCTTCCTTCCCGAGGGGGTGAATTAGTGAGACTAGGGTATTTGAGTGCAGATCGACCTCTGGTTGCACCTCAGGTAACCGCTGCAATCGTCTTAGAAAAACTGTTGGATCTAATTGCCATGAGCAGTATTGCATTCGCTGTATCGGCTTATTTGCCCACAGACAAAAGTGCCTGGGTCCGCGAATTGTTACTGCCATTAAGTATTTTAGCGGGCCTCCTTCTTTTGGCCCTCGTTCTATGGGGCAAGCGCATCTGGGGGCAATGGAGGGAAAAATTCGCTCATTGGCCTCATGGCTGGGCAAAGCAGGGTATTCAACTGATTGACAGGTTAGTTGAGAGCAGCATCTGGCTTAGGAAACCGAAACATCTTGTGCCGGCCATTTTTATGACCACGGTTATTTGGGCGATGATGTGGTCGACCAATTTGATTCTATTCCAAGGCCTTGATCTCGAAATATCATACCTGGCCGGAGGGCTGGTGCTTATCTTAGTTTATATTGGGGTTTTGCCTGCCCTGATGCCGGGAAATGTAGGCCCATTTTATTTCTTTGCCCAATTAGGTGTGACCCCCTTTGGCATACCTGCTGAAGATGCCGTCGCTTTTGCGGTTTTGCTTCATGCTGTGGTAACCTTGACTCCATTAGTTGCCTGCGGAATCCTGATGGTTCTTTCGGAAAGCGTCCGTAAATTACTGCCGTCATTATGGAAATCAAGACCATTAGTGTGATCATACCGGCTAAAGACGCGGCTGCCACGATCGAGGCCTGCTTACGGGGGGTCATGTCGCAGCGAGATATAAAAGGAAATTTGGAAGTAATTCTCGTTGATGACGGGTCTACAGATCGTACTGCTGATTTGGCTGAAGACCTTGGCGCGAAAGTGATCAGGCAGAAGAATGCCGGCCCGGCAGCCGCGCGGAATACTGGCGCTCGCAGTGCCACCGGGGAGATTTTGGCCTTTACGGACTCAGATTGTGTGCCCTCTGATCAATGGCTTCATTTTTTGACGAAACCTTTCCGGGATTCGGTTGTCATAGGGACGAAAGGCATCTATCAGACCGATCAGAATGGTTTGATTCCGAGGTTTGTACAGCAAGAATACCAGTTTAAATATTTGCGGCTGGCAGATCAAGAAAGTATCGATTTTATCGATACCTATTCTGCTGCCTACAGGCGGGATATATTTTTGGAGAATGGCGGCTTCGATAGCGCTTTTGCAGTCCCTTCAGTCGAAGATCAGGAATTATCTTTTCGGCTGGCGCGGAAAGGCTATCGGATGGTGTTCGCGCCGGATGCGGCTGTATATCACCGGCATGATCGAGACATTTGGGAGTATGGCAAACGCAAATTTGGGATTGGCTATTGGAAAGCGTTCATGCTGCGCTGGCTTCCAGAGAAGACCTTCCAGGATTCCCATACTCCAGGAACATTGCGCTGGCAGATCTTGTTTTTGGCATCCTTGCTGAGCAGTCTAATTCTGGCAGGGTTGTTCTGGGAGATGGGTTGGTGGCTGGCTCTGGGCAGCATTATTCTTTTTTATATCGCTTCATTGCCGTTCTTATTGCATATTCGGCGGGAAGATCACAAACTGTTACTTGTTGCTCCTCTTTTGTTGGTGCTCCGAGCTGGCGCACTGGGTGTGGGCCTCGTTTCGGGGTTCATTTTCCCTCCCAGGGAGCAGCCTCGCGCCTACACCGGATTAGGGCCAGTCGAACGCTTTTTGAAGCGTTTTGTGGATATCATAGGTTCCCTGGTAGGGTTGTTAGTATTCTTTCCCATATTGATCATCGCTTCTCTTGTGATCAAATTGGACAGTTCAGGCCCGGTGATTTTTGCCCAGGATCGTGCCGGTGAAAATGGGAAACCGTTCCGCGTATACAAATTAAGAACGATGCGCGCCGGAGCCGAACATCAGGTCGCAGATGTGCTGGCGGATAATCTTCTAGATGGGCCAGTCTTCAAAATTCCGAATGACCCTCGCGTGACCCGGGTGGGGAGGACCCTCCGGCGGTGGAGTTTTGACGAAATCCCGCAGTTTTGGAATGTCCTGAAGGGCGATATGAGCCTGGTGGGACCACGACCAGAAGAAATCTGGGTTGTGGAGCAATATAACGACCAGCAACGCCAACGTTTGGCAGTCAAGCCTGGGCTGACGGGCCCTATGCAGGTTTCTGGCCGTGGAGAATTAGATATGGATGCCCGCCTCACCGAGGAAGTGAGCTATATCAACAACTACTCGATCTGGCGAGATATTCTGATACTGTTGCGCACCATACCGGCAGTTATCTCAGGCAAAGGGGCTTTCTGAGTCGTGAGGCGAGGTACATCTGGCAATGCTGTTCTGGCTATGTTTATTGGGTCGTTCTTATTTGTTGCTCTAAGGGTGGACCTAAACTCCATGCCAGAGCCTGTGGAGACACAATGCACCCGGCTCGCCAGCGCATACTCGAAGGTGGGCGTTCAATCCTTTGTGATTCCGGCAAAAATCGATGCTACGGACAGCGAACGCGGAGAGGATGCTGTCGAGCTATTCGCCGAGGATGAATTGTCTTCACGAGTAGGATTTGGCTTATCGTCCACTGCGGATGCCTATGATTGGGCATTGCGATCAGGAGCAGGATGGTATATTGACTGGACTGCCCGCCCCATACCTCCTGATCAGCTCCCCGAACATTGGCAGATGATTCGTTTGTCGCCGGGCTGTATTGCCCCATCTATTGAAGATATCCGTTGGTTGGCAACGAACTTCCCCGGCGGGGTATGGATTATTGGCAATGAGCCGGATGTGGTCGTGCAGGATAATTTACCGCCTGAAGCTTATGCCAGGAATTACCATATTCTCTATAACATCATCAAGGAAGCTGATCCGAGTGCAGCGGTTGCAGTAGCCGGTGTTGCACAAGCATCGCCTTTGCGCCTGGAATATCTCGACCAGGTGTTAGATGCCTACCAGGCATTATATAAAGCACCTATGCCGGTGGATTGGTGGACGGTGCACGGGTTTGTTCTCAATGAGGCCAGAGATGCCTGGGGAGCAGGAATCCCGCCGGGATTTGCAGTCGACAAAGGCAGTTATTATCGGTTGATCGATCATGCTAGTTTAGTGTATTTTCAACAGCATATCATTGCCTTTCGTGAATGGATGGCAGATAGAGGGTATCGGAATAAACCCCTTGCTGTAACCGAATTCGGGATTTTGGTGAACAATGTTGTGGGCATTTCCCCAGAACCGCTGATCTCTCGATATCTTTGGGATACGTTTTCCTGGCTAGATGAAGCCCGTGATGAGCAGATTGGTCTCACCAAGGATGGTGATCGTCTAGTTCAGCGTTGGGCGTGGTTCAGTCTGGCAGACTCGATTTACCCCGTTTCCGATCTGGTGGATTTGGAAACAGATCAATTTACTGAGATAGGATTGACATTTCGAGAGTATAATCTGTCACGTTTACCTCAGAATGAGTAGATGTGGATCGCATGATAGTTATCCTTTTCATCTGTACAGCAAATATTGCCCGCTCGCCGATGGCAGCCGCTTTGTTCAACAAAAAAATTGCCGAGATGGGACTATCCGATCAATGCCAGGCTCGGTCCGCGGGTACCTGGGCGACCGATGGCGCTCCTGCGGCTCACGAGGGTCGAAAGGTAATGAATGAAATGGGCCTTGATACCAGTGGTCACCGCTCAAGGGGCGTTACCCGTGAGATTATTTACAATGTCGATCTCATCTTGACGATGGAAGAAGGTCACAAAGAAGCTTTGCAAATTGAATACCCGGAAAAGAAGGATATAATTTGGCTGTTATCAGAGATGGCGGGCCCTGCCTACAGCATCCCGGACCCTTATGGCAAGGGCAGCGGAGATTTTAGAGAGATAGCCGTAGAGTTGGAAAACCATATTGAGCGAGGCATAACCAACATTCTTGCCCGTGTAGATTCTTCTCTATTGGAAGGGAGTTTCCCCGATCACGAGGAGCTTCGAAACTAGGTTGAAGGCCTTCTCTCGCAGATTTTTGAAGACGAGATGATCCCCAGGCTTTTACCGAATGAGGAACATATGACCCAAAAACGAATTTTTGCATGGCTGACCATCGTTTTGGTCTTTATTTTGTCAGGTTGTGCGACCGAATCGATAGAACCAACTCCTAATATCGCTGGAACCGCGGCTGCTATGGCCGAGACCATTGTGGCCGTCCAACTTACGAAGATTGCGGAGGAGGCCACCTCAACGCCAACACAAACACCGGTGCCGACCCTGACCCCTTCTCCAACCCAGACCTTCTCTCTCCCGACTCAATTTCCCACTCAGCAGGGCGACACTGGGACTTGCCTATTAGCGCATATGATCAGTGAGACGATCCCTGATGATACCGTTATGGAAGCGGGGGTGCATTTTGATAAAACATGGGACATCCAGAATACTGGCACCTGCACCTGGACAGAGCAGTTCAGCGTAGTGTTCCATCATGGTGATTTGCTGGGTGCCCCACAGCAGACCTTTTTCCCAGGGACTGTTGAGCCCGGCGAATCATTTACTTTAAGCGTGCCAATGGTGGCTCCTGCTGTTCCCGGTGAGCATTTAGGGTTTTGGAACTTGCTGAGTCCAGATGGACAGGCGTTTGGAACTGGCTCAAGCGGCTTGTTTTGGGTGAAGATCATTGTTGGGGATGTTGTTGCAGAAGGCGTAATATTTGATATTTGGGGGCCTACTTCTGAAGGGGGTGTACTGTCAACGGGGGAGATCAACAGCAATGTAGTGGCCGGCGATACAGCAAATAATTACCCCTGGCAGGGCTTTGCGACCTTCAATCTGGCTAATATCCCAGCAAATGCGACGGTGACCGCGGTTTCTATGTTATTCCAGGGCAGCAACATAAATGGTACACCCTTCAGTGATTTGGGATGTATGGGCGTTTATCACCAAAACTATGGGAATATTGATCCTTCGGATTTCTATTCAGACACCCCTGGTGGCGCCTTGTGGAGCTTTTGCAGTTCTGGAGAGATCACCGCCGGCGCTTCTCGAATTGGTGGGGAGTCTGCGATCAGCGCCATTCAAAATTCCATTGGCGGTGTTATTCAGTTCCGCTACCAGTTCAATACGAATACCGATAACGATAGTGTGGATGATTACGCTACTTTATTCCCACTTGTGAGGGTCGAATACACTGTCCCATGATCTGTTTTTGGCACCTCTCGTGAAGTTGAAACCCGCTGCCAAAAACGAGCGGGTTTCTTCTTTTGCGCATCCAATGCGGATTATGGGTGTTTACAAATGAAACTGGATGAAATCGTTGGATTTTAGGCAAATTCGATGAAGTATTTCTATCCAGGTTTGAGATCGTAAATTGCCATTAATTTGGTTTGAAGGAGAATTAAATGAGTAAACGTGTTGTGATTACAGGACTTGGCTGCATCAGCCCTCTTGGTAATGATGTTAATTCGACTTGGGAAAACGTTGTCGCTGGAAAATCGGGGGCTGGCCAGATCACCAAGTTCGATACTACGGATTACAAAACCACCATCGCCGCAGAGGTCAAAGGTTTCGATGCCAAGGCTTTGTTTGGTCGTCGAGAAGTGCGGCGCATGGATTTGGTTTCTATGTATGCCCTGGCAGCGGCCCAACAGGCTGTTGAAAATGCGGGATTGGAGATCAACGAAGATAATCGCGACCGCATAGGCGCGGTGGTCGGAACGGGGATTGGGGGGATCGGGACCCTCTTTGAGAACGTGAAAACCTTCCTAGAACAGGGGCCCGCGCGGGTGAGTCCGTTTCTTGTCCCCCGCATGTTACCTGACACCCCCGGCGGGATGATCGCAATACATTTAGGGGTGCGCGCCACGAATTTTGCTGTTGTTACAGCCTGCGCGACGGGTACAAACGCGTTAGGCGAGTCGGCAGAGGTCATACGACGTGGTCAAGCGGATGTTATTTTAGCAGGGGGTTCAGAAGCTTCGATTGTGCCCATCGCTGTGGCAGGGATGATCGTAATGGGCGCATTATCCGATAGAAACGAGGAGCCAGAAAAAGCTTCGCGTCCGTTTGATGCCGGGCGAAATGGCTTTGTGATGGGGGAGGGGGCGGCGATTTTGGTGCTGGAATCTCTTGAACACGCTCAATCCCGTGGGGCGCCCATCTTGGCGGAAGTCACCGGCTATGGGTCTACCAATGACGCTTATCACATTTCTGCTCCCGCAGAAAATGGGGTGGGCGCGGCACTGTGTATGCGGGCTGCCCTGGATAGTGCAAATATGTCTGGGGATGAAATCGGTTATGTTAACGCCCATGGAACCAGCACCAACCTGAATGACAAGAGTGAAACAGCGGCTATCAAGACCGTTTTCGGAGAACATGCTTATAAGTTGGCGGTTTCCTCTACCAAGTCGATGACAGGCCATCTGTTAGGGGCCGCGGGGGCCTTGGAAGCACTTTTCTGTGTGAAAGCCATCAACGAGGATGTGCTGCCGCCGACGATTAACTATGAGACGCCCGATCCTGAGTGCGATTTGGACTATGTCCCCAACAAGGCGCGCCCTGTGCAGGTAGATCATGTGATGTCGAACTCGTTTGGGTTTGGCGGGCATAATGCCACGATCGTCCTGAGCCGGTACAGTGGAGTGGGACTATGAACCGCTACGCCCACATAACTGGTTGGGGTATAAGCGTTCCTGATGGGCTGTTGACCAATGATGATATTGCTCAAATGGTCGATACCAGCGATGAGTGGATACTCAGTCGAACAGGCATACGCCAACGATATATCGCTGGCGATGGTCAGAGCACTGCCACCCTGGGAGCGGATGCTGCGCTTCAGGCTTTAGAGGTCGCCAGGGTAAGCCCTAATGACGTGGATTTGATTATTGTCTCCACTTCCTCTCCGGAGCATATCTTTCCAGCTACTGCTTCTTTGGTGCAGGACCGTATTGGTGCGGGTAAAGCGGGGGCTTTCGATCTCTCGGCGGCTTGTACGGGCTTTATTATTGCCTTGAATATGGCTGCGCAGGCGATTCGTACTGGGTCCATCGAAACAGCCCTGGTACTTGGCGCGGAGACCCTTTCACGATTGGTAAACTGGGAAGATCGCACTACTTGCATTTTGTTCGGTGATGGAGCCGGCGCGTTTGTCCTTCAGGCCAGCGAAGAGCCGGGGGGTGTTTTGTCTGCTGTGATGCGTTCGGATGGCTCTGGGGGTGATCTGCTGACCGTGCCAGCGGGCGGCAGCAAGCTGCCCACCAGCCCCGAAACCATTCAGGATGGGTTGCATTATATCCAGATGAACGGCCGGGAGGTTTTTCGGTTCGCCACTCGTGTGATGAAGCAGGCTACTGAAGAAGCGGCTGAACAGGCCGGGATGACATTAGATGAGGTCAATTGGATTATTCCGCACCAGGCAAACCAGCGCATTATCGAAACCGCAGCGCGGCGATTGAAGATCCCCATGGAGCGTGTTGTGGTTAATTTGGATCGCTTCGGCAATACTTCGACGGCATCGATACCTTTGGCAGCGGTAGAAGCCATCCAGGATGGACGCGTGAAACCGGGCGATCAAATTGTCTTTGTCGGTTTTGGGGCGGGTCTGACCTGGGGTGCGGTGGCAGCCCAATGGACGGGACCGCTACCTGAAGAGAAACGGGTGGTTTGGCCTTACCGTTTTTACACGCTCTACCAGGTATACACTCGATTGCGTTCGTTGGTTTTGCGCTTTGTGCGCTTCGTGGAAGGAGTCATTTGGGGTAGACGCAGGTAAGGGGTACTGTTAGAGAGTCAAAAAATCGGGATGTAGAGCTGCGTCCCGATTTTTCCTTTAATATGGTCAAGGGGTGTGATCAATGATGCGCCAGTTTCTGGCCTCAGCAACCCGGCGGAGCGCGGAGTCAGGATAAACTGCAACGGGATGATCGCTCATCTCCATCATGGGGATGTCGGAGGCTGTATCTCCATAGGCTGCAATGATGTTATGCCCGTCGAAAGCGGCCTGAATGTACGCTCTTTTGTGCTCGTAGGAGTTGATCGGCAGCGCCACACCGACGAGTTTATCTTCGTTGAAAATTAGTGGGGAACCGATCGGTACGGCATCCATTCGCTGAGCGAAGGCCTCGACAATGGGTTGGTAGGCGCTTGAAACGATGGCGATCTGGACCCCGGCTTGGCGATGCTGGTCGAGTTCTGCAAGCAGGGATTCACGACGCTTGGGCCACATCACATACCTGACGATCCATGCGGCCATCTCGTTGAACCGGGCTGGGCTGGCGTTGCGCAGCAGGCCGATCTCATCTTGCATCCATCTGGACATCACTTCGCGTCTATCCAAGATTCCTAATTGGACCAGAGGGAACTTGGGCAACCATTTGAGGAAGAATCGATTGTAAGTCCATGCGCTGAAGTTTGACTTGAAATAGCTGCGAAGCCCTTTCCAACTTGAGCCAGTTGTGAGCGTGCCTTCCAGGTCTGAAACGATTATGTCCATAGTTCGCGGGGGATTTGAGTGGATACGCGATGACCCCACCCAGAGTGAGGGGGGCACCCTGGGCAGGGCCAATCACATTATATCAGATATTTATGTCCTTTTTGAAAAGTTTGGATCGTTTCGCCCCGGTAGGGGTGCGTTGATACAGGCTTTTTTAGGTAAAGTGATTGACAAATGTCCTTTCTTTGTGTATTTTATCTACAGTATCATTATTGGGAGACTTGACAACGTGATCGTATGCCACTAATATCAATTTGGGTGGGCGACTCGTAGCGTGGGGAGGCTGGCACATGCTGTTCATCTGGCCGTGGTGCTCAGGCGAAGGTAGAAAGAAGCAAAGCGTACTTGCGGGCCGGTCTGGAATTAGTGGTCTGCCCCAGGATGAACTCTACAAACAGGCAGCGCAAGCCCGCCCAGACTGGAATCTGTCCCTGCTGAGTTAACCCAAGGGCAACGCTATCCCAGGGTCGAAAATCACGTTGGAGGCAACTTTGCAATACATAGAGAGGCGTCAACATGAGCGCTAGAATCCTATTAGCTGATGACCATCCCATCGTGCGTAGTGGCCTGCGGACGGTATTCGAGAACGAGCCGACCATGCACGTTGTCGGGGAGGTAGGAGATGGCCTGAAGGTATTCCCGTTAGTGGAAAGCCTACAACCCGACGTATTGGTGCTTGACCTGATGCTGCCCGGGATGGGGGGCTTGGAGATAATCCGTCAAGTGCAAGCGAAAATGCCCCAGGTTCGTATCGTTATTCTATCCATGCATGCCAGTGAGGTTTATGTGGCTGAGGCGTTGCGGGCTGGGGCGCTGGCCTATGTGCTGAAGAACTCAGACTCCCAAGAACTCGTGCAGTCCATCCGGGCTGTTCTGGCTGGTCAACGTTATCTCAGTTCGTCGATCTCCGAGGCATCGGTAGAAGCTTACAGGCATGTGCATCGAAATGGGGTGGATCTCTACCTGACCTTATCTGTGCGTGAAAGACAGGTACTCCATCTCGTGGTTGAGGGCCTGACCAACCAAAAAATCGCCGAACAATTGGGAATTGGCGTGCGCACTGTGGAAACCC
Source organism: Anaerolineales bacterium (assembly GCA_028278545.1). Lineage (GTDB taxonomy): Bacteria > Chloroflexota > Anaerolineae > Anaerolineales > UBA11858 > NIOZ-UU35. Next base: position 78,790 of record JANQED010000132.1, on the reverse strand, counting down.
ATCGCGCCAATCTAATGCGCAAACTGGGTGTGGTGAACACTGCCGAATTGGTACGCTATGCCCTCAAGCGGGGCATCCAACTTCCATAGCGGACTTTGCATCGTTTTTGCTAGTACTGTAGTTATCCGTATTTATACTGATTGATCTTTTTCCCCAGATTAGAAATAATAGTGAATAGCAATGATTGGGGAGATTTCTTCTTTCCCTCCCTACCATTTGATGCAGAAGTCACTGTGGAACTCATTAGCGAGATGTTTGGGTGAGAGCCAAGGATGGCATGGCTGATGCAACTATTGAGGGTGTCCGTTAGCAGAGAGAAAATGGGACATGAGACAAAAATGTTAGGTAAACATCTAGCAGAAAGAACATCTAGAGCATCGGCACAGATTTTGGTGCTTATACTAACTTTGGGCTTAACAGTTGCTGGCTGTTCTATACAGGAAAGAAAGTATACCGGACCTGTCGAGAAGATTAATATTGGTGCTACCAATCAAGAGCTTTCGACTCTTATTTGGATAGCTGAAGAGAAGGGTTATTTTGAGGAATATGGTCTTGATGCCACAGTAAAAGCATACGATACTGGCATAGAAACAAAGAATGCTCTTTTGGCAGGCGAAGTTGATGTGGCTGATACTGTTGATTTTGTGATAGCGGGTCTTGGCCTGGAGGGGACGGATATCAAGGTTTTGGCATCGATTAACACATCTACAACCAATTATATTATTGCCCGAAATGACAGGGGAATTTACAGTTTGAGCGATTTGAAGGGCAAAAAGATAGGGATCAAGCGAGGGAGTTCTGCAGAATACTTTCTTGGGAGGACACTGATATTCAATGATCTCTCATTGCAAGATGTCGAACTTATTGCAGTACACCCTCCTGATATGCCCGAAGCCATTGCACAGGGTATAGTGGATGCCACAATTACGTGGCACCCCCACAATTATCACATCACGAATAGTCTTGGAGATAATGCAAATGTTTGGTCTGCACAAGGCGGACAACATGTATATTGGGTCGTCTTGTGCGAGACTGAATTCTCCCAAAAATATTCAGAGAGGGTTCGGCGTTTTTTGAGCGCATTGGTCCAGGCGGAAGAATTTGTAAGAAACAACCACTTAGAAGCTAAAGAAATCATTGCAAGACGAGTGGACCTCGATCTACCCTATATCGAATCGGTTTGGTCGGACTTCCATTTTGTTGTTGATCTGCCCCAGAGTATGATCATAGCGATGGAAGACCAAGCCAGGTGGATGATCGACAATAATCTAACTGACAAAACAGAGGTTCCTAATTATCTGGATTACATCTACTTTGATGCATTAGATGAGGTTAAACCAGAGTCTATTGGAATAATACGTTAGTTCAGACGGTTGTTAGGATGAACATCAAAAGCAAATTATTTTTAGGTGCTGGAATATCGGTTTCCATAGTCGTTGTCCTCTTTTCTTTGGTTTTGGTGACGTCAATTAGTCTTGCTGAAAGAAATAGGAAACTTGAGCGATTGGACAATGTACGTGAAAGTGTATTAGAGCTTGATATTGTTGTCTACGATTATTTGCTGCATCGTGAAGAGCGCATGGAGCAGCAATGGTATTCAAAGTATAGTTCGCTGGGGGATGTTATAGAGAAAACCGTTGAAGAAGGTGAATTGACATCCATAGGTGATGATTATGCCGCTCTTGGAGATTTGTTCTCAAGGGTGACTGCCAATTACACTAACAGACAAGAACTAATTCAAGATGGGGCTTCCCAACAGACAATCGATGCCGCAACTGCGCTAGAAGAAAGACTGGTGGCTCAGTTGCTAATAGCGTCACACGCGGTATATACTGATGCTTCTGCGCTGGCAGAACAGGCCCGGTCTGAAGCAATGGAGGCTCAACGACTAACTGCAAATTTGACTTCAGTGCTAATGGTAATTCTAGCGATTACTGTGATAACTTCGTCGCTACTTGTTGCCAGGAGCATCTCCAAGCCATTGGATGAGCTGACTAAAGGTGCAGAGATCATCGGCAAGGGAGAGCTTGAGCATAGGGTGGAGGTCAAAAGCGTAGATGAACTCGGCGGCTTGGCTCACGCATTCAACGAGATGGCACACACGCTGAGAGAATCTTATAAATCATTAGAGGATGAGAACATCGAGCGTAAGCGAGCCGAGAATCTCGTCCGCGCCCAGCGCAACCTGGCACTGGCGTTAAATGTTGCCTCTGGGCTTGATGAGGGGCTGCATCTATGTGTGGAGGCTGCACTCCAGGTATCGGGGATGGATAGTGGCGGCATCTATCTTATCGATGAAGCATCCGGTGCTCTGGATCTCGTATTCCATATCGGCCTGTCCCCTGATTTCATCAGCGGTGCTTCTCGCTTCGAAGCTGATTCTGCTAATACGCAGCTGGTCATGGAGGGAGAACCAGTCTATGCTCACCACCAGGGACTGGGAACGCCGGTCGATGAAGACAGGCAGCGTGAGGGGCTGCGTGCGATTGCGATCCTTCCAATTCGTCATAAGGGGCGCGTCATTGGATGTCTTAATATAGCCTCGCATACTCTGGATGACGTGCCAGGAATTGCCCGCGGCGCGTTGGAAACAATCGTTGCCCAAATTGGGGATACGATCACCCGTTTAGATGCTGAACATGCACTGAGAGAGAGCGAACGCTTTTTGAACAGGGTCATTGAATCCTCATTGAACGGGATATATATCTACGACTTGGACGAGCAAAACAACGTTTACATAAATCCTCAATACACCCAATTGACTGGTCACACCCTAGATAGTTTGCATGCAATGAGCGATGAGGAGTTCTTGGAGTTATTTCACCCGGATGATTTGCAGGCGGTCTTCGATCATATGGGAGAAATTACGCAGGCTAGCCCTGGCCAGGTTTTTGAGATCGAATATCGTTTCAAAACAGCGGATGGAAGATGGATTTGGTGTTTATCGAAGGATGCTATCTTTCTCAGGGATGACGACGGAAGAGTCAAGCAATTTATCGGGACTTTTCTAGATATCACCGAGCGAGTGCGAGCGGAAGAAGCCGAAAAGAAACATAACGAGGAACTGGCTCGCCTGTACCGCGCCTCGGAGGCTTTGATCTCAAGTGATGCACCTAATCCTGAACATTTGGCCGAGTCTATCGTAGAAGCTGTTCTAAAGGAGTTTGGTAAATCTAATTGCAGCCTGTTTTTGATTGATGATAACTCGGCGAAACCAAGTCTAAATCGGATTGCTGTGGCTGGCCCTTACACTGATGAAGTGAGCAAGAAGGAACTGAATTTGGATGGGTCAGGCTTGGTACCCAAGGCTATCCGGACAGGCCAGATCATAAACAGCCCCGATGCGCTAGAAGACCCTGACTACACTCCCAGCTGGGAGGCTGCTCGCTCAGAGTTGGCCATTCCGCTCCAAGTTGGCGAGAAGGTGATTGGCGTGATTGACGTGCAAAGTGTGGAACCAAGGGCTTTTAGCGAGGATGATGAGCGTTTGATGTCTATCTTCGCCAAGCGCGTGGCTTTAACGCTGGAGAACGCCAGCCTGTACCAACAGACCCAAGAACGCCTCCGCCGCATTTCCTCTTTGCGCAATATCGATAAGGCTATCACCGGTTCTTTTGATCTGCGTTTGACCCTGAGGGTTCTGCTTGAAGAGGTCACTACACAACTGTGGGTAGATGCAGCCGATGTGCTACTGTTTAACCCCCACTTGCAGACCCTGGGATACGCCGCCGGACGTGGCTTCCAAACCTCGGCGCTGCAATACACCAATCTGCGTTTAGGAGAGGGCTACGCGGGAAAAGCTGCTCTGGAACGACGTATGATCAGCGTTGCTAACGTGGAAGATGCAGAAGACAGTCTAAAAAGAGCCCCTTTGCTTCCGAATGAGAACTTTGTAACCTACTATGGTGTGCCGCTCATTGCCAGGGGAGAGGTCAAAGGGGTGTTGGAGATCTTCCACCGTACACGACTTGATCCAGGTTCGGATTGGTTGGAGTTCCTTGAAACCCTGGCTGGACAGGCTGCCATCGCGCTTGACAATGCTTCGATGTTCAATGACATACAGCGCTCTAATATCGAGCTGGTTCAGGCCTATGATGCCACACTCGAAGGATGGGTACAGGCATTGGATATGCGCGATCAAGAGACGGAAGACCACACGCGGCGTGTTACCGAGGTGACCATACAATTGGCGCAGATGATGGGGGTAAATGAGGATAAGTTAGTCCACGTGAGGCGGGGTGCTCTGCTGCACGATATTGGCAAAATGAGTATTCCTGACGGCATCCTGCGCAAGCCGGGGAAATTGACGGATGATGAGTGGGAGATCATGCGCCAGCACCCCGTCTACGCCCATCGCTTCCTCTCGGAGATTGATTATCTGCGCCCGGCGCTGGACATTCCTTATTGCCATCACGAGAAATGGGATGGTACTGGATACCCTCGAGGGCTAGAGGGCGAGCAGATCCCTCTGACGGCGCGCATCTTTGCCGTGGTGGATGTTTGGGATGCGCTCAATTCAGATCGACCGTACCGCAAAGCTTGGCCTGAGGAAGATGTGCTGGCTTATATCCGCGAGCAGGCCGGGGAACATTTCGATCCGCGTGTTGTGGGAGCTTTCCTCGATATTCTTTCAGAGATTGCCTAGCCAAGTCTGCGCAAAACAGTGTTGGGGGGTATAGATAGCTGATTTCGGGTTCGTTAATCCTTAGATCACGAATTTCCCGTCCTTGTACATCAACTCCCCATCCACAATGATCTCACTCTCTGCCATATCGCAGAGCATATCCCAGTGAATCCCAGAGTCGTTCTTGCTGCCAGTTTCCGGGTACCCAGAACCGACCGCCAGATGGATGGTACCGCCGATTTTCTCATCGAAGAGCATGTTCTTGGTAAAACGTTGGATGCCGTAATTAGTGCCGATTCCCCATTCGCCCAGGTAGCGGGCACCCTCATCCGTATTGAGCAGCGTTGTCAATAATTCCTGGCCTTTGCTGGCCTTCTCTTTGACGACTTTGCCGTCCTCGAACCAGAGTTCGATATCCTCGACTTCCTGTCCACCATAGATCGCCGGGTAGGAGAAGCGGATATAGCCATTTGCGCTTTCCTCAGCCGGCCCGGTGAAGATCTCTCCATCTGGGAAGTTATATTTGCCATCAGATGGCTCGAAGGTGCGCTCTTTGATGGAGAATGCCAGATCGACATTGCTTCCTTTGATGATGACTTGATCCCGGCCAGCCAGCCAATCGATCAACTCGCCCTGACGCACTCCTTCTTTCTTCCAAAAATCTACCGGGTCATCGAGATGGAGCATACCCGCGCTGTAGACAAAATCCTGATACTCGCTCAGGCTCATGTCGGCTTCTTGGGCCATTGCATGGGTTGGGTAAACGGTCAGGGACCATTTTAACTCTTTCTTCGCGGCCCGCTCCAGGAATATCTTGCTGATGTCGGCGTTTGCTTTACTGAAAAGGGCCTTGCGTTCAGGATCAACCCCGGTAAGCTCGCGGGTATTGTGCTCCGCTTCAATGTACAGGTTGGCGTCGAAGGTTTCGGTGATCAAACGCCGGACTGGTGAAATGTGCTCCAATTGGGCATCGCTGGCGTTCTTGAAGAAAATCTCAGCCGCGCCGGGCAGTCCAACCTGTAGGGTTACGTGCGCACCAGCCAGGATGGCTTCTTTATATACTTCCAGGTTGAGTTCCTCTGCCAGCGGACTGGTGCGCAGCACGAATTGTTCGCCCGCTTGAAGGTCGAGAGAATACTGCACCAGAACTTTCGCCAAATTCGATACACGCGGATCGGCCATTGAAGTCTCCTTGTTACGTTGATGTTTTCTTGTTCGCTATTGTATCGCAATCCACCCAGTTTCAATCAGCGAAACCTAATGACGCCTCGATACCTCACCATTGGACAATATGCTCACCCCTGCTCGATTTTCTTTCATCTTCGGGTGCTCAGGTATTTTTCCCCATCATTGCCACCAGGCGGGTCTCTAACAAACCGTAGCCTGTCTGACGGATTTCCAGGGGCAGGTCAAGGTATTTGGCAATTTCTTGGGCTTTCTCCCGATATTCAGGGTCGTCGCTCTGGGCCAGATAGACGATGCGCCTGTAATTGCGGAAATAGGTTTTCTTCAGTTCGGGGAAGCGATCTAGCCCCATACTCTTGAGGATCAACCCCTGAAAAGTCCTTACCATGAAATCGGTCAGGATATAGGTGCCAGGTTCTTCCGCGATCAGCTCGTTGAATAAATCTCCCCCATACATCTCATAACAGTGCGGCCCGGCGATGCGCTCGATATCATCGTAGCGGCTCAACATCTCATCTAAAGCCCCCATTGAGCCGCAGTCCCCAAAAACCACAATCAGGCGCTCGTACTGCTCCCGGAGCGCCAGGATGCGCTGCTCGACATGCGGGGCAATTCGTTCGGGAAAGACATGGTCAATGGCCGGGATACCGATCACCTCTGCATCCCAACCGTGTTTCTCGAGGATATCGGTTACTTCGCGGCCTAGCGCGCCGCAGATGATCAAGCCTGTTGTCATGCTGAAGGCTGTCTTCGCCTCCGTTCTCGCTTGCGAACGCCCTTTCTGTTGGCCTGGATCCAGGCAGTGCAGTTTTCGTCGTTGCCCATCAGGGCGTCCGCGGCCAGGATAGCCTGTTTGATCTCTGGTTCTAAGGGGTTGGTGATGGCGGCAGTCATCCCGGCAGCGATCAGCATGGGCACGAAGGTCATATTGATGCCTTTGCGGTTGGGTAAGCCAAACGAGACATTGGAAGCGCCGCAGACTGTGTTGCAGCCCAACTCTTCTGTCACGCGCTGGATGATCTTGAAAACGGCTCGACCGGCGTCTTGCTTGGCCCCGATGGGCATGACCAGGGGATCGATGATCACATCCTCCTTGGGGATGCCGTGATCCAGGGCCCTTTCGACGATCTTCTTGGCGACAGCGAAACGCTCCGCGGGGTCGTCAGCAATCCCCGATTCGTCATTGGAGATGCCGATCACCGCGGCGTTGTGTTTCTTGACCAAAGGGAGTACTGCCTCCAGGCGCTCTTCCTCTCCAGTAACCGAGTTGACCAAGGCTTTGCCCTCATAGGCTTCGAGGCCGCGTTTGAGGGCCTCGACAATCGAAGAATCGATACATATTGGCACGTCGGTGATGGATTGTACCAGTCGAATGGTTTCCTCTAGAACAGCAGGTTCATCGACCATCGGGATGCCAGCGTTGACATCTAAGATGTGAGCACCAGCCGCGACCTGGGCCAAGGCGTCACTTTGTACCCGCTCGTAGTTGCCTGCGGCCATCTCAGCCGCTAACAGCTTGCGGCCCGTGGGGTTGATGCGTTCACCGATGATCGTGAAGGGTCTGCCAGGCCCGATGACAACGGTCTTTGTTTTAGAACTGATAATCGTTTGCATGAATACCTCGATAATTGCGCGTTGCAAAGTGCTGATCTATATGTTGCCTGCGAGTCTAGGTCTACATGTCTTCTTGCACACTTGCCAACTTGCACATTTGCTCAATTACTCAACGCTTCGGCCATGGCCTTGATATGCTCCGGAGTACTGCCGCAGCAAGCACCGATTAAAGTCGCTCCGATCTCATGCACATCAATGGCATATTGGGCCATCACTGCTGGTGTGCCCGTGTAGACGATGTCTCCGCCGGCGACGACCTGGGGGATGCCGGCATTGGCCTTAGCGACCAGGACAGCCTCAGCCTTGGCTTCTCGCATGGCTTTGACCGCTTCTTGGAGTTCCTCAGGGCCTGTTCCGCAATTGGCGCCGATCACGAGTACTTCCAGATTGCTGAGTTCTTGGACGGCTTTCGCCGGGCTGACCCCCATCATGGTATGACCGTGGGTGTCGAAGGACATTGTCGCCGCGATAGGCAGGTCGCTCACCGAGCGAGCGCCCTCAATGGCGGCTTTGACCTCGTTGAGGTCGCTCATCGTCTCGATCCAGAACAGGTCGACTCCGCCCGCGGCCAGCCCGGCGGCTTGTTCGGCGAAAGCGGCTTGGGCTTCTTCGAAGGTCAGCGTTCCCATCGGTTCGAAGATCTGGCCTGTTGGGCCCATAGAGCCGGCGACCACGATCGTGTGGGGGGCAGCGTCGGCCTCCACGCGGGCGTTCTCGGCTGCGGCTTTGTTGAGCTCTTCAACCCGGTCTTCCAAGTTGTGCAGTTCAAGGCGGAAGCGAGTTCCACCAAAGGAGTTTGTCAAAATAACCCGCGACCCGGCTTCAATATAAGCGCGGTGAACCGCTCGGACGCGATCTGGATGAGTAACATTCCATTCTTCAGGAGGATCCCCTTGGACCAATCCGGCATCCATTAACATGGTGCCCATAGCACCGTCGAGCAGGATTGGATCTCCAGATTTCAGTAATTCCTGTAAGGGATTCATATTGCCCTCCAGCAATATCAAGCAACCAGTCACCAGTGTTCAGTTGTCAGCTATTCTTCTTGAGCAACGATCTATTATGCCTGGAACGCTTTTATCGGTTTAGCGTTTAGATTGCGCTACATACCGCTTAGGCTTTCTTCCTCAACTCCATAAACTTCTTCGCCGTCTCAACGCCTACGGCGGCATCTTTGCAATAGGCGTCCGCGCCAATGTCCTCAGCAAAAGCATCGTTAAGAGGCGCGCCGCCCACCAGTACAATCACATCATCGCGCAGGCCTTTTTCCTTCACTCCATCGATGACCACGCGCATATAGGTCATCGTGGTGGTCAGCATGGCGCTCAGGCCTAAAATATCTGCATTATGCTCCTGAATGGCGTCGATAAAGGTTTCCACAGAGTTATTGATTCCCAGGTTGAACACCTCGAAGCCAGCCCCCTCCATCATCATCGACACCAAATTCTGTCCGATGTCATGAATATCACCTTTGACCGTGCCGATCACCATGGTGCCCATTTTGGAGGCCTCGGTGGTTGCCAACAATGGCCTCAGCAGTTCCATGCCGGCTTTCATAGCTTTGGCGGCCATCAATACTTCTGGGACGAAAAGGATGCCATCGCGAAAATCGACACCGACGACGTCCATCCCAGCGACCAGGCCCTTGGTCATGATTTCCAATGGCGCGAATTCGCGCCCCAGCAGCTCTTGGACCTCTTCGACAACTTCATCCGCTAAACCATCGTAAAGATCTTCCTGCATAAGCTCCAGAATTTCTTCGACAGGCATTTCTTTCAAGTTGATTTCATCACTCATTGTATACCTCGGTAAGAAAATGGCGCAGTCTATGCGGCCTGTTTTCTTTGTCGACGACGACCACGCCCCATGGATGGAGCGGGTTTTTCCTTAGGCAAAATATCTTCCAAATGAGGGTAGGGATCGCTTCTGTGGGGCAGGTGCATCGCATTGACGAATTCTTCCTGAAAATCCGGATCGACGGCTGTCTCGATATAGCGCACCTGTCGAGATATGTCACCCGCTTCAAGGCGCTTATCCCGGTTTAGCAGGGCTATGCGGGCCCCGTCCCCGGCCGCGTTGCCCACAGGATACACTTTTTCCAGGCTGCAATCGGGTATCAATCCTACCACCATGGCGTGCTTAGGGTCAATATAGCTGCCAAAAGCGCCGGCCAGGATGATCTTATCCACACTTTGGATGCCTGATCGCATCATCAGGATTTTAGCGCCGGCGTAAAGCGCGGCCTTGGCTAACTGGATAGCGCGGACATCATTCTGGGTTATCAGGACAGGTTTACCCGTTGAGGATTGCTGCGCGGTGGCTAAGATATACGCCCCTTTGCGCTTATCCTGGTCCCATTGCATGGACGCGCAGTCTACCTTGGGGTTGAATCTGCCGTCCGGGGTCAGCAGCCCAGCCAAATACAGTTCTGCAACCACTTCAATGATGCCGGAACCACAAATTCCACCAGCTAGGTGTTTGGGCTGCTGATCTGCGGGGATGTTATTTCCGATCAGCCACTCGTCCGACCAATGTTCATCCCCAATCACCCGGAAACGGGGGGCTTTGGTTTCGGGGTCGATGCGCACACGTTCGATAGCCCCCGGCGCGGCGCGCATTCCCGCAGTGATCTGGCCGCCCTCGAAGGCCGGGCCGGTGGGGCTAGAGGCGCTGTACATCCAATCCGGGCTGCTGAGCACGATCTCGGCGTTGGTGCCCACATCGACGGTCAAAATGATGCCTTCCTGGTGGTGGGGTTGCTCGGCGAGCAGCACACCGACGTTGTCGGCGCCCACATGGCCTGCCTCGGCGGACAGGATGTGGGCGTTGGCCCCAGGGTGCAGTTTCAGGCCCAGTTCGCGGGCTTTGACGTCCATGGCGTCACGGTTTGCCAGAGCGAAGGGTGCGCCGCCGATCTCTTTGGGGCTGATATTCAGCAGAATATGTACCATCGTGGTGTTGCCCACCAGCGAGATCTCATAGATTTGCTGCCTGGCGATTTTCGCTGACCGCGCGGCGCGGCGGGCTAATTTATTGAGGGCATCGATGATGGCCGCGTTCATTTTCTCCAGGCCGTCAGCCCGTTCCGTGGTGTATGAGATTCTGCTCATCAGGTCTTCGCCATAAGAAACCTGTGGGTTCATCACGGATTCAGTTGCCAGCAGTTCGCCTGTGCGAAGATCACACAGATAGCTGGCGACTGTCGTGCTGCCCACATCCACGGCCAGGCCGTAGGCCCCTTCTTGATAGCCTGGCTGCACATCGATCACCTCGTGATCGTTCCACAACGTAACAGTGACCTTCCAATCTCCCTGGCGCAGGGTGGGTTGCAGGCGGCGCAAGGCGTGGATGTCGATGGCTAAATCGTGGATGTCCCATTGCTCTGCCAGGGCGTCTTGCAAGCGCCCCCAATCCCCGCGATGAAATCCCAATTGAGCCTGATCGACTTCGACATAAACCTGGCGGACTGCGGGAGCGATCTCGATGGTTCGCTGTGTGGCTGTTTTACGGATGATCTGTTTTTGGGCGCGGCTCTCCTCTGGCACGGTGATCAGCAGGTCGCCTTCAACGCGGGCCGCGCAAGACAGTCGCTGGTCGGTTGCGCCCATCTTTTCAAGTTGAGCCAGTTCCGTATCGGTGGGCGAAGAAAGGTGGGAGTCGCTTGAGGCGATGCCGTGCTTGGTGAACTCGCCATCTTCGACGTGAACCCGGCACTTGTCGCAGGTTTGTCTTCCCCCGCAGATGCTCTCGATTTCCACACCTAACTGGCGAGCGGCCTCCAGCAGAGTTTGACCATGCTCAACCTGCCCTCGGCGTCCGGAGGGCATCAAGATCAGAGTGTGGGTTCGGGTGTTTTTGGAGGACATTTGAGAAACTCTTCATCAAGGAGTAAAGTCAAGAGGATCAACCATTGCGGCAGGGAATCTTGGTCACTTTCGGTTAGCTGTCCTCTAGTTTTGACGCGACGGCACGCCAGTCAATTCTTTGGTACTTTCGCTCCAGCTCGGCAACGACAGCTTCGGCAGTTTCTTCCGCGGTACCAGGGTGTTCAGCCTGCTCTCCCCATTGGAAGCCGTCTGTGTATTCATCTGATCCGACCAGACCTAAGGCCATGGCAGCGTTGTCGATAGCCATTAGGAAACGATCTGAGAGCTGCTTACTTACGCGCCCGTTCTCATCTGTGGTGCGCACCTGGGAGGGGATGTCGTGCCAGTAGAGGATTTTGTAGGTAGCCATAAGCAGTAATTTTACTTGACTTTACCCCTTTCTGCCCTGACTTTTTGCCTAAAGAAGATAAATATTATCTAAGAAATTAAAGGTTAATGGGCGGTGGATGATTTCGACGCTCTTTTGCCCCCATGATATAGCGGAGAAGTTGAACTTTTCAGTGATTCAGTTGAGATTGGCGCATGAATTTTGAAAAAGTCCAACTTTTTGTGAGGCAATATCGAGAAGATACCAAGTACAAACGAAAAGACGCTGATCTCCACTTGCTCTATGATTCGCGAGACCAGCGTCTTAAATCTTGGTTTTTGCAGCTACAGTAGGTTTTCGTGGATAGCTGCGGCTGCTTTACGCCCGGCTACCATGGCGGTGACAACAAGGTCTGGGCCGGTAGAGCCGTCACCGCCGGCGAAAACGCCTTCTCGGCTGGTCGCGCCGGTCTCAGGGTCGGTGACGATCAAACCCCATTGATGGGTTTCCAGGTCTGGGGTGGTCTTACCGATGGTTTCGTCAGGCCAGTAGCCCAAAGCTTTGATGACGGTGTCCACTTCGATGATGAAGTTCGTGCCTTCGATGGGGATAGGACGGGGGCGCCCCGAATCGTCTGGTTCGCCCAATTCCATCTTGACGCACTCCACAGCGGCCAAGTTGCCATCATCCCCGGCGATGAACTTGATTGGTTGGGTGAGGAATCGATATTCTGCGCCCTCATCCATCGTCAGTTCGCGATCGTGGCTGTTGCCGGGCATCTCGGCTTCGGTGCGGCGGTATAAGCAAATCACTTGTTCGGCGCCCAGGCGGACCGCTGAGCGCAGGCAGTCTGCGGCGGTATCTCCACCACCAATTACGGCGACCTTGTCCCCCACATCCGGCCGGGTTTTCATATCCTCGGGGAGCAGTTCGGTGGGCACGTTAGCGCGGATCAAGAATTCCGTGGCGTTGATCACGCCCGGTAAATCCTCCCCCTCGGTGCGCATGGGCGCATCGACGTTGGCACCGACGCCGATGAACACCGCGTCATATCCCTCGGCGAAGAGATCATCGACGTTTTTGTCTCTGCCGAGAAAAGTATTGGGCTGAAATTCGATCCCCGCTTCTATGAGGTCGTCCCATAAATCAAATACATACTCTTTGGGCAGTTTGAAATTGGGGATTCCGTAGGTCAGCAACCCCCCAGGGCCTGGCTTGGCCTCAAAGATGGTCACGTGGTGGCCTCTCTGCACCAGTAGATCGGCGCAGCTCAACCCAGCCGGTCCCGCGCCAACGATGGCAATTTTCTTCCCCGTAGGTTCGCCAACAGGGATTTTGTAACCCACGGTTTGGCGCTGTTGTTGGATGACGAAGGCTTCTAGTAGGCCGGTGAGGACGGGTTCGCCCCGTTTCCCCCGTGGGCATGCGCCCTGGCAAAGCTGGTCGTGGGGACATACGAGTGAGCAGATTTCGGGCAAGGAACTGGTTTGACGGTAAACATCGGCTGCTTCCAGGAATTCCCCCTTTTCGATGTGCCACATGGCGAGTGAGATATCGTTGTCGGCCGGGCAGGCTTTGAAGCAGGGGGCCGGGTCTGGGCAGTGGATGCAGCGCTGGGCTTCTTGGATGGCCGTTTCGGCGTCTGGTATCAATAAGACACCGTCAAAATCTTGGATGCGTTCCTCAGGGGGGCGAATGGGGAGTCCGGCTGAGGTGAGCTTCATGCGTTCCTTGCGTTCTACGCCAGGAAACTCTCGACGTTGTTCTTTCACGGTGTTCCTCCTAAATATGTAAAGACCGTGCCCTTTGGTCAGCACGGTCTTCTTCATTGAACTGCTATTGGATTACTTCGGGAACCTCCTGGATGGGGAGTGATGTGATCTTCATTTTGGGCAAGCCGCCTTCATCCATCAAGCGGGGGACGATGGCCTCCCAGTGTACGGCCATGAAGTGGAGGCCGCTGATACCGGGGGTCTTCTTCAGCTTTTCGATCATCTCCAGGGCGATGGCAACTCCCTCTTCCATCTGTCCCTCTTTATCTCCGGCATCGTCCATGCGTTGGACGATCTCAGGGGGAATGACCACCCCAGGCACATCGTCGGCCATGAAGTGGGCCGCCCGGGCGCTCTTCAAGGGGATCATGCCGGCGAGGATGTAGACCTTGTCGAGCAGGTTGCGTTTATCGAGGGCTTCGAGCCAGTCCAAGAAGCCGTTGTACTCGAAGATCGGTTGTGTCTGGATGAATTGTGCGCCGGCGTTGATCTTCTTCTCGGCACGGAGGGCCTCGAATTTCGGCGGAGCGCCAAAGGGAGAGGCGGCTGCGCCCAGGAAGAACTCGGGGCGATATTTGATTTTGCGCCCGTCCAGGTAGATGCCTTCATCCCGCATTCGCCGCAGCATCCACAGCATCTGTACAGCATCCATATCGAATTGATCGGGTTTGGTCATCGGCGTCGGCCCGAAACGGTGATGATCTCCCGAGAGGCAGAGGATATTCTTAATGCCCAAGCCAGCAGCGCCCATGGCGTCTGATTCGATCACGATGCGTGTGCGGTCGCGGGCTTGCAGCTGCATAACTGGTTCCAAGCCTGAGTCCAGACAAATCTTGCTGGAGGCCAGGCTGCCCATCCGGGCAGATGCTGAGGCGTTATCCGTGAAGTTTGCCGCAGGGACATATTCGCACAACCAGCCTGATTTCTTGCAGATCGACTCGGTCGAGACGCTTAATGGCGGCGCGATCTCCGCGGTGCAGGTGAATTCCCCGGTGCGCAGATTGGCCTCTAATAAGGAAATGGGTTCTTCATAAGCAGGAGGGTGATATTCACTGTCGCCCTGCCACCAATCTGGCTGGCGGACCTTGTAGAAGACCTCTTCCCACTCTTTGTCGAATTTCTCACGATTGGTAAAAAACTCGATGAATTTTGGGCTGTCCTCGGCTTCGCGCCAGGTCTTAACAACGTCCAACCAGGTTTCTCGACCGACTCGTGCACCGTCCAGCGGCGCATTGATTTCCAATAATTTATCCTCGCGCCCCATGCGTTCGGCGCGGTCGTAGATCTTGTACCAGGTGCAGGGACGGGAGGCATCGACCTCACAGGCATCAGGCGTGGCACCCCCACATAGGCCGTTGCGCAAGCCTTTAGGGCAGGTCATCGGGCAGACGAAAGCCGTCTCTTGCAGGATGCAGTTCCCACACATACGGCAGCCGAAAAGAATACCCTTGACCAAGCCTTCGCCCGCGGTGAAGACCTTCATGGAAGGCGAGATATCTTCGCGGTTAAAAGGCTTGAAAGGGGCCTGGTATCGGGGAGGGGAGAAAATCGCCATAGCACTTTTCCTTTCGAGGTACGTGGAAAAGGACGCCTTCCCTTAGCATTTCGCCATGCCAGGATAAGGAGTCTTCAGTTGATCGTAAATGGTCATTTGTCAGTATATCGTGGGATGTGAAAAAGTCAACCGCAGATATCCGATTTTAGCGAAAAAAGTGATATAGGTAATACTATTTATAAAATAAATGTCACTCTTGAGGATGAGGCTCTTATTAGCTCACTTCCTGAGAGGAAATCTGCTTCCGTATCAGGATGGCGAACATGAAAATGAAGCATAGCAGGGCAATGTGCAGGATTTTAATTTGAGTTTCAAGAGCATTGATTCTGGCTTCTTGATCCTGTGCCATTGAATACAAACCCTGGATGGCAGCCAGGGAGATACCATCAGCGTCTACTGTGCTGATGTGACGGTCGTCCTCGCCCAGGCCAAAGCTGGCATAGAAATCCTGCGCCATGGGGCCGATGTGTTGGATGGAGGGGTCTTGCCCAGCGTAGTGCCAGGTTGAGATGGGCATCTCTGCCAATGACGCCAGGATTTGATCTTGATCCACTGGGGAGATATCCGCTTTCGTATCGCGGTCGCTCAGCGTTGACCAGGCCCCGCTGCCCGCGGGTAAGTTTATCCCGGTGATGGGGTTGCCTTGCTCATCGATGCTGGTCACAAAACGCACGCCACCGGTGGCCCGGACAGCAAACTCATTGGCTATTTCGGAGTAGAAGGCAAAATCACTGGAGTCGGCATAAAGGAATACGCCTGGGTGGTCGGCATCTACCTGAGCACGATGCCCTGATGCAATGCTGAAGTCCCCTGCTGCGATATTTAGCAGTCCTCCGGGGATGGCTGCGTAAGCGCCGCTGGCGATGTTCCCGTGCCCACCGCTGATCGTGGCATAAGAAGCTGTGGCTTGATTGCCTAACCCCCCGCCTATGGTAGCCTGGTCGGCGCTGGTGGTGTTGCCGACTCCCCCGGAAATAGTCGAACTGAAGCCAGCCGCGGAATTTCGCGTGCCCCCACCTACGGAGGCGTAGTCATCTGAGGCGAGGTTGTACGCCCCCCCGGCGATGGTTGTGTCAGGAGCGCTGGCACTATTTTGGATTCCTCCGCCAATCGTAGCCCGGGCATCGTCGGCTGTGTTGCGGCTGCCGCCCCCGATGACGGTATCACGGCCAGTGGCGGTATTGGCGTAGCCGCCTCCGATCGTGGCGTAGAAATAGCTGGCAGTATTTTGCCTTCCTCCGCCGACGGTAGCATGGGAGGCACTGGCAATATTCATTTGTCCACCGCTGACCGTGGCATGAAAGGCATCTGCCTGGTTGCCAGAGCCGCCGTCCACCACATTGTTCAGGTCGATCTCCACGGAACGGGTCTCAGGGGGTGCCGCGATAGACACGATTGAGCCCAGAGCGACTGTCTGACCGTTGGGGAGGAGAAGGGAGTAATTCTCAAAGTCGGCATCTTTGGAGACTTCAAAATAGTATAAGTATATGAAGGTGACATTCTCACTGACCTTGTATTCGACATGCTCATCTGCAATGGTGCGCTGAGATTCGGTCGGCTCGATGATATTGGTCTCGTCAGCGAGCTTGAGATTGGTGGTTCCCCAATCCAGGGTCAAATCTGGGTCCTCATCTATGCCTTCCAAGCTTAGCGTAACAACATAGAATACCTGTGAGGGCCCCGGGTAGCTCATCATGTAGTGGGTTTGCATGCTGTTGCGGATGCGCGCGTCGAGCACAGTGAGTTCGGCCTCAGCGATGCTGATGGGATAATCTATCCCTGAGATAGGTTTGGGGGTACTGTCTTGCAGTCCAGCACATCCTGTAAGCAGGATCAAGAAAAGGAGTAGTTTAGATTTCATGACGATCTCCCTCGGGTATGGGTATTGGCACGAAGCTCTTCTGGTGATGAGAGAAGGTGTCTGGGGCATCCCTCATGCACTTGAGCGACGTTGTTGTGTAGTTTCAGTATAGATAAGCTTTGGAGGCGAGTCAAGTTGCCTTTTTTCGGCTGCCACCCCAAACGGGGGGCCGACATTCCCGTCTCCAATCCTGGTATAATCATGCTGTGGTTCGAAGAAAATCATCAAAAGATCTCTCCGTTGAAGAACTGCGCCGCTTATTGGTGGAGAAACAGCGCGCTGCCCGCCAGGATCGCCTGGAGCGATTCCGCAAAACCGGGCGTGTGGTCACGTTGGCGTCGGATGTGGAAACGCCATCCTTAGATGATCTGCGTTCTGGGCCGCTATCCGATGCGGATTCTGAGGATTCTCCATCAACTCGCCGCAGAGTGTTGGACTATTTCCTGTTAGCGATTGAGATCTTGGCGGTGCTGGGCCTGGTGTTTGTGCTGTTCAATGGTTTGGAGGTCATTCAAGAGTTGAACCAGGAAGTGGCCCGCGCCCTGGAACAACCAACGCTAACCCCCACACCTTTGATCCGGGCAGTGGTTCTGCCTTCGGGCCACACCCCGCCGATTGAGGGGGTCGCGCAGCCTAACGAAGCCGAAATCCCCGAACATTTGAGGCCTTTGGTGCAGTCATTGGCCAATGTGCCCATCCCGACCCCAGGCCCGGCGCAGGCGCGCAGAATTCAAATCCCGGCGATTGGCGTCGATGCTTCGATTGTCCAAGGGGATGGCTGGGAGCAGTTAAAGAAGGGGGTCGGTCAGCATATCGGGTCCGCGAATCCTGGTGAAAACGGAAATATCGTCTTATCGGCCCACAATGATATATTTGGTGAGATTTTCCGTTATCTGGAAGAACTTGAACCTGGCGACGAGATCATCATTCATACTCAGCAGCGTGTCTATACCTATGTGATCTTCAACAAGGAAATCGTCGAGCCTACCCAGGTAGAGTTCATGGATCAAACTGCGAAGCCGATCACCACTTTGATCTCTTGTTATCCTTATCTTGTCGATGATCAACGCATTATAGTGCAGGCACAACTAAAAAGCGGTGGTGGTTAAAGTTCATTATGGTTTCTCACTACCGAGCGAGGAGGTATGGAACCTATCGGGCTTGCCATCGTAAATGGGAATAGAAGGAAACGAGTCCGATGACTGAAACTCGCCGTCCTTGGCTGCCCCAACGGTCGCTTCCGCCCGGGTGATTGGACGCTATATCTTCGCCAACTTGCGCGACACCGATCCCTTCCCTGATATCACATCATCCCCTTTGCCCCCTCCAGACCCGCGTTGGTGGGCTTTCGGGGGGTAAATCCTCAGACGAAAATCAAGAGGAGGAACATGACCACTCCTGAATCAACTCAGCAATCCCCGCCTTGGGGGGGCAACATAAAGCTGGTTGTCGGCTTGACCATTGTGGCTATTGTAGCGGCTTTTTTCGTCCGCTTTCAGAATATCATCGCGCCGCTGCTGCTCACTTTTATCCTCACTTATTTGCTGCACCCTCTGATCACGAGATTGTCCAAAGCCACACGCCTTTCATGGCGAATGTCGGTGAATGTGGTGTACCTGGTTTTCGTTGTGCTGTTGGTGCTCTCATTTACCATGACCGGATTGGCCCTGGTGCAGCAGTTGCAGAGTCTGATTGGCGTTATCGAACGGTTCATAAACACTCTTCCAGATCTGGTTGCGACCTGGTCGACGGCAGTTTATAGAATCGGGCCATTCCAAATAGATATGTCGCAGTATCTATCGGCATCCAATCTCGAAGCCTGGATACAAGAAGTGATTTCCCTCGTCAGGCCCGTGTTGGGGCAGGCTGGGGGTCTGTTAGGCACAGTCGCTGCTGGGACGGCTTCGACGTTGATGTGGGGATTTTTCATCATCTTGCTATCCTATTTTCTTCTGGCGGATATGGGCCAAGTGCCTGAGAAGCTGGTGGATATTGAACTGCCGCCAGGGTATGACAATGATCTGCGCAGGATGGCACGTGAATTGGGGCGAATCTGGAATGCTTTTCTCAGGGGCCAGGTGATCTTATTTACTTTGACAATCCTGGTGTATACGGTTTTACTGGCGGTATTAGGTGTACGAAACGTCTTGGCAATAGCAGTTTTGGCAGGTTTTGCTCGCTTTGTACCCTATGTGGGTCAATGGGTGACCTGGATCGTCATCGTTCTTGTGACCCTTTTTCAGAAGAGCAATTATTTCAACCTCGAACCGTTACAATACATGTTGTTGGTGTTCGTGATCGCTATCATTGTGGATCAGATATTCGACAGCATCCTTGCCCCGCGCGTCTTGGGACAAACGCTGGGGGTTCATCCTGCTGCGGTATTGGTGGCAGCAATTATGGCGGCTAATTTATTAGGTTTGTTGGGCGTTGTATTGGCGGCGCCTGCGTTGGCAACTCTCACCCTGGTTGGCCGATACGTATCTCGCAAGATGCTGAGCCTGGACCCCTGGCCTGAACCTGAAAAAGAGCCCGAACCCATGCAGTATCCCTGGATGAAGTTGGTTGAAAAGGTTCGTGGCTGGGCGCGTGTCCTCCTACAACGGTTGAAACGTAAATGAACGCGGTTTTGACTACAGCTTTGTCACAGGCGCGCCTTCGCTCGACGATCAAGCTGCACAAATGCAACAAGCATAGGTCTCAAGTTAAAAACTCGACCCTAAAGACATCTGCCTTTAGGGTCAAATTTATGCCTTCCAAAAATTTGTGGGGGTCAGTTGTACAGCTTCTCTTTGATATCCATAACTTGACGGCGGACTTTGTCGTCCCTTTCCAGCAAATCAGAAATTTTTTCGTGGCCGTACATCACCGTGGTGTGATCGCGCCCGCCCAGTACTTCGCCAATTTGTGGCAAGGATATATCGGTTTCTTCGCGCATCAGGTACATGGCGATTTGCCGAGGACGGGCGACCGTTTGCGTGCGTTCGCGCCCCAGGATGCGGTCTACGGCTACTCCGTACACATCTGCGACCGTGTCGATGATGTGTTCAGGTTGAAGTTGCGTGCGATGGGGGAGCAGGTCGGCCAGGGTCGAGTCGATTAGTTCTGAATCGATGGGCATGCCGCGCAGATCAGCATAGGCCACGATGCGGGTGAGGGCGCCCTCCAGCTCGCGGATGTTGGATTGGAATTTACGAGCAATGATAGCGATGATGTCATCGGGGATGACGTAGCCCGCACGATCAGCTTTCGAGTGGAGAATAGCCATGCGGGTCTCAAAGTCCGGGGGTTGGATATCCGCGGTGAGCCCCCATTCGAATCTTGAACGCAGACGCTCTTCTAAGGTGACCATTGCTTTAGGAGGCCGGTCGGAGGTCATCACGATCTGTTTATTCTGCCCATGAAGCGTGTTAAATGTATGGAAGAATTCTTCCTGGGTGGATTCTTTCCCTGCGATGAACTGAATATCGTCAATTAATAGGATATCGATGCGCCGATACTTTTCGCGAAAGGCTTGAGTGGTGTGCGACCGAATGGCGTTGATCAGATCGTTGGTGAATTCCTCGGAGGAAACGTATAAGACATTTTGGTCTGTCTGAGCACAATGATTGCCAATGGCATGCAGCAGGTGCGTTTTCCCCAATCCTACGCCGCCATATAGGAATAAGGGGTTATAAGCCAGGGCTGGCCTTTCGGCCACGGCCAGTGAGGCTGCATGGGCCAGGCGGTTACTTGGCCCCACAACGAAGCTGGTGAAATTGTAGCGGGTGTTTAGCGTCGGGTTGCTGGTTTTCCTGGTGGTGCTGTCATTCTCAATCTGCTGCTCTTTGGGGGGTGATTCGGAAATCTGCCAGACAGTGAACCGGACTGCTACGGTGCGGTTCATGATCCCAGAAAGGAGCTTTGCGACGGTGCTCGAAAGGCGATCTTCCAGCCAGTCGCGGGCGTAGGCATTTTTAACCCCGATTGTGAACGCCCCGTCTTCGTACGTGATCAATTCTGAACCGCGAACCCACGTATCAAAGGCGGCTTTGGGCATTTCCAATTGTAATTGACCGAGTGCAGCTTGCCAGGCTTGGGCGGCTTTCATCGTTGGCGTTCCTCCTCCATGGCGTATAAAATTGACGTAATCGAACCGTGTCTCATCCTTGCACTGTTAGATGAGATCCTTCGAGTAAAATATTCAACTGGTGTTCAAATGTGAGGGCTTGCACCCCACTCACGACGAAATGCAGCTTTGAAAGTGGCATGATGATACCAGAGGGTGGGCGTGTATTGCAAGACGCTTACCCTACGCCAGCCTAAAAATAATCAATGTTTTAAGATTTTGAACCTTAAAGAAAACCCGCGAGGGAGCCAGGCAATATCCTCAATGCCCGTCAGATAGTAACAGGTTGATGTCCCCCAGATACTGGGAGCTTGTAAAGGAATCCCCCCATATGTGGGCAAGTATGGTCTTGTTGGCTCTATAGCCCCAGGGTTAGGGGAGGAAAATCTTAAAAAATTCACTGACTGGCGGAACTATGTCCAAAGGTTTGAAACACCAAAATATGAATCAGGAACTTTGCTGAGATAGTAAATTCAGCGGAATTACACTTGTGATAGAATCTTAACGTATTAGAACTGCACTCACTGATGAAATCGACAAATTCTCATCCTGTTAAAGACTTTCTGTTTACGGCATTTTTCCTTGCCCTCATTGGGTGGATAGGTTTGATAGCCCTTGTTTTTCAAACTTTACCTACGCTGGGCCCGCGCTGGTTGTTTTTCTTCTTATTGGTTCTGGCGATTACAGGCACGACGCTGCCGATAACAGCTTTCTTGAACCGCCGTTTTCCGACATCGCCGCCTGCCAAACGAACGACGGTGCTTCGAGAAGCCATGATCATTGGCTTTTTTGTTTCGACGCTGACGTGGCTTCAACTGTGGCGTGTTCTGACCCCGGCTTTGATTTTGTTGCTGGCAATTGGGATCGTGTTTGTGGAATGGATGATCAGGCTGTGGGAGGGTAGCCGCTGGGAACCTTAGCACGTTACCTGTTGAAACCGTTATGTCTGATTTGCGCAGTCTCCCATCTGTTGACAAGCTGATCAATACTTCTCGAGGCAGCGAGTGGATTGCGGGCTATGGTCGTCCGCTGACTGTTGAGGCGGTCCGCGCCACGTTGGATGATGTGCGTGCTGGTTACGAGATGGGGGAATCATTGCCGTCCCAAGCTGAATTGCTCGTCAAAGTTGTTGATAAACTCGAAGCCTGGGTAGCGCCCACGCTCCGACCTGTGGTTAATGCCTCTGGGGTGATCATTCATACGAACTTGGGCCGCGCTCCGATGAGCCCGTCTGCCCTTCGGGCGGCGAGTTGGGTATCGGCAGGCTACTCCAATCTGGAATATGATTTGGCTGAGGGGAAACGGGGCACGCGTTTGCTCCATGCGGAAGCCCTGCTGACTCGGTTGACCGGTGCAGAGGATGCTCTGGTGGTCAACAACAACGCCGCGGCCGTTTTGCTTGCTCTGACAGCGCTGGCTCGTCGGAGGCGGGTGGTTATTGCTCGCTCCCAGTTGGTAGAGATTGGGGGTGGTTTCCGTATCCCGGATGTAATGAAGCAGTCTGGGGCTATACTGGTGGAAATCGGTACGACGAACCGCGTTCACCTCCGAGATTACCAGAAGGTCATCAACGAACAGCCTGTCAAGCTGGTGATGCGCGCCCATCGGTCGAACTTTGCCATCATCGGGTTTACCACAGAACCCGCTTTGGACGAGATCGTCGCTGCCGCGCACGCTTCCGATATTCCGGTGTTGGATGATCTCGGCTCCGGTACGCTGTTGGGTACCGCACAATTTGGATTAGCTCATGAACCCATGGTGCAGGAGTCACTCGCAGCCGGGGCTGATTTGGTTTGCTTCTCCGGGGACAAGTTGTTAGGTGGCCCGCAAGCAGGGATCATCCTTGGAAGGAGTGAGCTGATATCGAAACTAAAAAAACATCCCCTTGCCCGCGCCGTTCGATCAGATAAGTTGGCCTTGGCGGCATTATCGGCCACGTTATTACATTATTTGAAAGACGAGGCCGTGAGCGAGATACCGGTCTGGCGGATGATTTCAGCGAACCAGGATGAAATACAGGCTCGCGCTCAAGGTTGGATGACCACCCTCAAATCTGGGGAAGTGATTCCTGGCGAGTCGACAGTGGGTGGCGGCAGTCTTCCTGGAGAAACCTTGCCGACTTCCTCGCTGGCCCTTGATCTCCCTCACCCAGATCGATTCTTGAATCTTCTGCGCGAAAATAATCCCCCTATTATTGGCCGCATCCAGGATGGACTGGCGGTTTTCGATCCCCGGACCGTACTGCCCGAGCAAGATGAAATCTTGCTTGAGGGCGTGCAGAAGTGCATTGATTGAAGCGAATTACACAAACACTTTTTCTGATGGCGGTATTCGCGTTAGAATTGAAAACATCATCACAAACCCGTTGAGGTGAAAAAACATGAAATCTGATCTTGACAGATTGATGAAAAAACATAACCTGGATGCGATTCTGGTGACCGGCCCGGCCCAGCACAATCCCGCCATGTATTATCTGACCGGCGGGGGTCATTTGACCAATGCCGATTTGATCAAAGCGCGTGGGAACGACCCTGTGCTCTATTACAGCCCTATGGAGCGCGATGAAGCCGCTGCTACGGGTCTTCAAACCCAGAACCTCGTTGAATATGGCCTCGATGACTTGCTCAAGCAAGCAAATGGTGATGCAATCAAGGCATTGGCACTGCGATATCAGAAGATGCTCGCGGAGCAGGAGATCACCTCCGGCCGCATGGCTATCTATGGAAAAGTGGAAGTGGGCGCTGGATACGCTGTGTTTTCGGCTTTACAGGAGTTGATGCCTGATCTGGAAATCGTTGGAGAGCCGACGCGCGAATCCATGTTGCTGGAAGCCATGGCTGCGAAAGACGAAGCTGAGGTCGAGCACATGCGCCGCATGGGGAAGATTACGACGACCGTGGTCGGCAACGTTGCCGATTTCCTGACATCTCACCAGGCCAAAAATGGTGTTTTGGTGGATAGGAAAGGAGAAGCGCTCACCATTGGCGATATAAAACGGCGTATCAATCTGTGGCTGGCGATGGAAGGGGCTGAAAACCCTGAGGGTACGATATTCGCTATCGGGCGGGATGCCGGGGTGCCGCACAGTTCGGGGAATCCAGAAGATTTGCTACGTCTCGGCCAGACGATCATATTTGATATCTTCCCTTGTGAAGCGGGGGGAGGCTATTTTTACGATTTCACCCGCACCTGGTGTTTGGGATATGCTCCGGATGAGGTTCAGGCTTTGTATGATGACGTCTACAGCGTTTATCAAACGATCATGGCTGAGCTCAAGGTGGGAATGCCCTTCAAAGACTATCAAAAACGCACTTGTGAACTCTTCGAAGCTCAAGGGCACCCAACTCTCAGAGAGAATCCCGCTCTTCAAGAAGGTTACGTTCATAGCCTTGGTCATGGTTTGGGATTACATGTTCATGAACGCCCCTGGTCAGGCAGTTCTGCCGCCCAAGACGATATTTTGGAGCCTGGGGTCGTTGTGACGATTGAGCCCGGTCTCTATTATCCCGAGAAGGGTATGGGCTGCCGGCTTGAGGATACCGTTTGGGTGACCCCGGATGGGGAGATGGAAATTTTGGCTGAATATCCTATGGATTTGGTCTTACCGATCCAGTAATTCATCCTGGCATGACTTTGCTCAATATGCCCGAGGACAGATTGCTAGCATGCGTCGAAAAACGATGTATTTCCCGAAACCTGGTTGTTGGCTTAGGTCCGATTATTTTGTTATAGCTGCGACTGAATGATGAACCAGGCGCAGAATATATATTTGTGTGAAACGGAATGGAAAACGTTCGAGTTCTAGGTATTGAGACTTCGTGCGATGAAACCGCCGCTGCGGTTGTAGAAGATGGGCGGGTGATCCTGTCGAGTGTGGTGGCCTCCCAGGTGGATTTGCACGCGCAGTTTGGCGGTGTCTTCCCGGAGGTGGCTTCGCGCCAGCACACTCTCCATATTTCACCTGTCATCGAAGAGGCTTTACACCGGGCCCACATGAATTTGAGCGAGGTGGATGCCATAGCAGTCACCCGCGGGCCGGGGTTGCCGGGCTCGTTGGTTGTCGGCATCAACGCTGCCAAAGGTTTGGCGTTGGGAAGTGGCTTGCCTCTTTTAGGAATCAACCACCTCGAAGGACACTTGTATTCGGCCTGGCTGCATGAATCTAGCGGAGAATTACCCTCAGAGCCGTCTTTCCCTCTGTTGGGGTTGATCGTCTCAGGCGGCCACACGGAATTGGTTCTCATGGAAGATCACTGTGTTTACCAGCGTTTAGGTGGCACATTGGATGATGCCGCTGGAGAGGCGTTTGACAAGGTCGGTCGTCTGATTGGCTTGTCTTATCCCGGGGGGCCGGCTATACAAAAGGCTGCAGAAGAGGGGAATCCTATGGCAATGGAATTCCCGAGGGCCAAGCTGCCCGGGACCTGGGATTTCTCATTTAGCGGGCTCAAAACAGCAGTGCTACGAGAAGTCCGGGCGCTTGAAAAAGGCGGAGAAACATTGCCGGTCACTGATTTGGCAGCCAGCTTTCAGGCCTCGGTTGTTGATGTGTTGGTCGCTAAAACGATAGAAGCAGCCAAAGAGTTCAAGGCAAAAGAGATTCTTGTTGTCGGTGGTGTTTCCGCTAACGAAGCCTTGCGCAAAAAGATATTGGCTGAGTCCAGGCTGACGGTTCACATCCCACCGATAAGTTTGTGTACTGATAACGCTGCTATGATTGCAGGTGCGGGGTGTTATCGTTTCAGCGCAGGTCAACGCGATGGGCTAGATATGGATGCGCTACCAACCTGGCCGCTTTCTGAATTATCATCATAGGACAAAACTGTGGATTTAGACCTTTCTATTCATGCTTTGCTGGGCGCGCTGTTGATCTTTGGGCTGCGCGTCACCGATATGACGTTCGATACGCTGCGAGTCTTGTTCGTCATGCGTGGTCGAAAACCAATCGCCTGGGGACTGGGCTTTTGCCAGTCAGCGATCTTCGTCATCGCCATAACCTCCGTGCTCAGCAATCTAGAAAACCCCCTCAATATTGTTGGCTACGCAGCGGGATTCGCTACTGGCAATGTGGTGGGCATCTACATCGAAGAGCGCTTAGCGATTGGTTTTGTTCATCTGCAAATCATCAGCCCACGGTATGGGAATGCGCTTGGCGAACGCTTGCGCGCGGAAGGCTTTGCCGTGACCGAAGTCCCAGCTCGGGGGAAAGACGGCATGGTGACCATGCTCAATTGCAATGTGCGCCGCAAGCAGGTTACCGAAATCGAAAGTCTAATTTACGAAGTCGATGGGGATGCGTTTATCACCGCTTCAGAAATCCGTTCCGTCCGGCGTGGTTTCTGGCGGGCGTGATTTAACAATGTAAAGCGTGGGGCAGGTCAATATTCCCCGGTTTGCGCAATACGCTTCACCAATTTAGATCGCAAAATCCCCGTTTTTATAGATCAACTCTCCATCTACGAGAATCACTGAATCTTCGCGCAGATCGCAGATCATATGCCTGTGGATGATGCTTTTGTTCAGGCCGCGATTTTTTCATCGAAGAGAATATGACCGATAAAGCGGTCGATTTTAAAGTTTGTGATCTTTGCCGCGACCTCGTACCGGGATAGTGCAAGTCGCGGTATACTGAGCTTTGTTCAAGATGAATTTTTGTTGATCAACAAAAGGTTTTCCCGCGCCTAATTCGAAGTCAAAGAGTTAAACTGCTCGACTACAAAGCTTTTCGACCCGATTTATGAAACAACTATTACAAAATCTCCGTACGGGCGAAACTACCGTTGGCGATGTTCCAATACCTGTGCCTAAACCAGGGACTGCGCTAGTCAAAAACGTTGCCTCGTTGGTGTCTGCTGGCACTGAGCGCATGGTTGTAGAGTTTGCCGAAAAGAACTTGGTGGGCAAAGCTCGCTCTCGCCCGGATTTGGTTCGCCAGGCGGTGGATAAAGCTCGCCGAGAAGGCGTCTTGACGACTGCGGAAGCCGCCCTCAATCGCCTTGATCAGCCCCTGCCTTTGGGATATTCGTCCGCCGGGGTCATTGTTGCGGTGGGTGAGGGGTTGCAGGGTTTCAAGGTGGGTGACCGTGTGGCCTGCGCGGGTGGTGGATATGCGGTGCACGCGGAGTATGTCGTTGTACCCAAAAATCTGCTTGCCCATCTTCCCCCCCACCTCGATTTTGAGTCTGCTGCCTTTGCCACCCTGGGTGCAGTTGCCCTTCACGGTTTCCGGTTGGCTCAACCCCAGGTCGGCGAGAGCGTGGCGGTGATCGGCTTAGGCTTATTGGGATTATTGACGGTGTGCATTGCCCACTCGGCAGGATGTCACGTTTTTGGGGTGGACCTCGACCCAAGCCGGGTCGAACTGGCCTGTCGTATGGGGGCCGAAGCTGTTCTTCGCGACCAGGCCGAGGATGCATCCCTGGCTTTTTCACGCGGCCGGGGAGTCGACGCGGTTTTGATATGCGCCGGTACCCCCTCAGATGATCCTGTTGTTCTGGCTGGCGCCATTGCCCGGGATAGGGCCAATATCGTTGCCGTCGGAGCTGTGGGGCTAAATATTCCCCGCAGGGAATACTTCCAGAAAGAGCTCAATTTCGTCAACTCACGTTCCTACGGCCCCGGGCGCTACGATCCGAATTACGAAGAGTTCGGTCATGACTATCCCATTGGCTACGTGCGCTGGACTGAAGGCCGCAATGTCGAGTCAGTCGTGGATTTGATGGGTTCGGGCCGTCTGGATGTCTCATCTTTGATCACGCATCGATTCCCCATTGAAAGAGCACCTGAAGCCTACGAACTCATCACGGGCAAGAAAGATGAGCCCTTCTTGGGCGTTCTGCTGACATATCCTGAAGGTGATCTCCAAGAAAGAACTGATAAGTTTGAGCGTCTGGATTTGGGGGTGAGTCAGCGTATAAATGTGCAGACGTCTGAACGTGTATCGCTGGGAGTTCTTGGGGCTGGCAACTTCGCCACCGCGGTTATGCTTCCTGCAGTCAGCAAGATACCATCAATCGATCTATTGGGGGTTGTTTCTGGTTCAGGGTTGAGTGCCCAGCATGCGGGGAAGAAATTCGGCTTTCAATACGTTGCCAGCGATGCTTCCCAAATCATTGATGATCCCAAAATCAATACTGTTGCCATCCTGACCCGACACAATTTGCACTCAGATCAGGCTATCGCAGCTTTACGAGCAGGCAAACATGTGTTCGTAGAGAAGCCATTGGCCGTTAACCGAGAGCCATTAATCCTTGTCGAGGAAGCGTTAACTGCTAACAGCTCCCAGCTTTTGACCGTCGGCTTCAATCGCCGCTTTGCCCCTTTAGCCCAGAAAATGCACGCTTTCTTCTCTAAGCGCGTGGAACCCTTCGTGATTCATTACAGGGTCAATGCCGGATTTATTCCCCTCACCCACTGGCTGCACGATCCTGCCGAAGGTGGCGGACGGATTATCGGCGAAGGCTGTCACTTTGTTGATTTCTTGACATTCCTGGTTGGTGAGGCTCCCGATTCAGTCACTGCGCATGCCCTCCCTGACGCGCGGGTCTACCACGAGGACAATGTCGTGCTCACTTTTACTTTCCCAGATGGGTCCCTGGGAACTGTCACATACCTGGCGAATGGCGATAAGGCTTTCCCAAAGGAACGCATCGAAGCTTTTGCCGGTGGTATGGTGGCTGTGCTGGATGACTTCCGTATGTTGGAGATGGTGCATAATGGGCGGCGAAAGCTGGTTCGCTCTCGATTGCGCCAGGATAAAGGTCACCGTGCTGCGTGGGAGGCCTTTGCAAGTTCAATCCTCGGCGGAGGCCCACCTCCGATTCCCTACGACCAGCTATTCGGTGTGACCAATGCCACCTTCGCTGCGGTCGAAGCACTGAGCAAGGGTGAGCAAATCTCAATTGACGAAGGTCTTTCTGGGTGATAGAATGGTGTAAAGATATAGTGCAAAAGGAATACACCATGACAGGGCGCAAAAAGATTTCTGAGGTATCAGCGACCTACAAAGTTGAAAAAGAGCGTTTGAACCTGTATCTTCCTAAATCGTTAGTGGATGAATTGCGTATGCTCATCCCGGCGCGAGGGCGGACGAAGTTTATCACGAAGGTATTGGAGCGCGAGCTTCGTCGCCGGCGATTGTTAAAGGCTTTGGAGCAGTCGTATGGTGCTTGGAAGGATGAGGATCACCCCGAGTTGGCTACACCAGAAGATATCGATCGCTGGATCGAAGAAAGTCGGAGACTAGGAACTCGAGACTGGTCCGATGAATGGGGGCGCGATGAGTGACTATCTCCTGGATACCAGTATCCTCATTCGCTATCTTCGTAGGTCGCCAGGGTATCACGAGATGTTAAAGGGATTGGCATTAGAGGGTTTGCTCTATATCTCTGTTTTCACGCGATTGGAAGTTGTTAGGGGGATGCGCAAGCATGAGAGAGAGGATACCTTTGCATTGTTCGATTCCCTAGTGACAATTCCGGTGGATAGCGCCATCTCGGACTTAGCAGGAGAGACTATTTATTCCTGGCGCTCTAAAGGCATTACTCTGGGAGATGCTGATGCAGTTATAGCTGCGACAGCTATTCATGTGGAAGTCCCGCTTGTTACTACTAATCCGCGTCACTTCCCCATGCCGGAGTTGACTGTCTGGTACGCGGATGAAGCCGGAAAAATGACCCTTTGGAAACGGGAGTAACAGCAGATTGCCTGAAGGTTCCAGATTGCGCCTTGCCCTTAAAGCCCTGCTCGAACTTGGCCCCAGGCAACTGGGGCTTTACGCGTGGTACCAGTGTCTGTTGCGCTCTGGTTATTTACGAAGACGAATGGCCGCAGACGGCGGAACGTGGACCGCGGAGAATGGACGACCCTCAGCAATCATCAATCTCCCCACGCAGGATCAATTGCTTTCAAGCATAGGTGAGGGTGGCCTCCTTCAACTGGTGGCTGAGGCTGACGAAATCGCAGCGGGTCGAGTGCGGCTTTTTGGGGGTGATCCCGTTCCCCTTAATCTAACCCCGCCTGGCGAATTACCCCATTGGACAGAGTACGAGCTAGGGCAGCAGACCTGGGGTGTTGAGGACCCCAAATTCACCTGGGAGCCGACTCGTTTTGGCTGGGCTTTCACGCTAGGGCGCGCTTACTATCTCACAAAGGATGAGCGCTACCCGGAAGCGTTTTGGCGCTACTTTGAGGTCTTTCAGCGAGCCAACCCTGTCAACAAGGGACCTAACTGGGCCTCTGCTCAAGAAGTGGCTTTGCGGTTGATGGCTTTTGTCTTTGCGGCGCAGGTTTTTGCTGCATCACGCCATTCGACCGCCGCCCGCAACTCGTCAATTGCTTGCACCATCGCCGATCATGCTTCACGCATTCCCCCCACATTGCTTTACGCCCGCGCGCAAAATAATAATCACCTGCTCAGCGAGGCTGCCGGCTTGATCACGGCTTCTCTGGCTTTGTCTGATCATCCTGATGCCTCCCGATGGTCGAACCTTGGCTGGAAATGGTTCAATCGCGGCCTGGAGACCCAGATCGCCCAAGACGGCACCTACACACAGCACAGCACAAACTATCATCGGCTGATGTTGCAACTCGTGTTATGGGTTCATTTGATTCAGCAAGGCAACAACCTACCCAATAGGGGCATCAGAGAGCGTGGATCGTTCAACGTGCAGCGTGCAATTCGCTGGTTGCTGTCTTTGACTGATGTAGAATCCGGTCGCGCCCTCAACCTGGGGCCTAACGATGGCGCTTACATCTTGCCCCTGACCGTGTTGCCCTATCACGATTATCGCCCTGTTTTGCAGGCTGCCTCACAAGCTTTTTGGGGAAAACGGGCTTTCGATCCAGGGCCGTGGGACGAAATGAGCCTGTGGTTCTGTCCGGGCTTCAAGGATCAGAACTCATCTTCTCAGATGGAAGACGTTAAACAGGAAACGCGGGCGGCGATGCGAGATACCTCACCTGTCACTCTCCGGGCTGCGCGCAGTTGGGCCTATCTCCGCACTGCAGAATTTCATGACCGTCCCGGTCACGCTGACCAACTTCACCTCGATCTCTGGTGGCGGGGTCTGAACGTTGCTCAGGATGCGGGTACCTATCTCTACAATGCTCTCCCTCCTTGGGAGAATGCCCTGACTCATACAGCCGTTCATAATACGGTGATGGTCGATGGCTGTGAGCAGATGACCCGCGCCGGGCGATTTCTCTACCTGGATTGGGCACAGGCTGAAGTCGTGCTGGATGAGCATACCGACGAGGGTGCATTGGAACGTGTGATCGCGCAACACGATGGCTATCGACGTTTAGGTGTAACGCATCAAAGGTCTGTTGTGGCACACGATGATGATCGATGGGTTGTTGAAGATCAGTTGATTCCAGCCTCGAATTCTCCGCACCTGGCTTCTCACACCGCTCGTCTGCATTGGTTATTGCCAGATTGGCGATGGACGATCGATAATTCGGGACTGGAGATCGAATTGCTCTCTCCGTATGGCTTGATATCGTTGTCAATCCGATCCTCGATCTCCAACCTCCAACCGTCCCTGATTCGCGCCGGTGAAGTTCTCTATGGCGATGCCCCTGCCCATCCCAACTGGGGTTGGGTGTCTCCGACGTATGGCCATAAGTCCCCCGCGCTCTCCTTTTCCGTGACAGCGGCAAGCCCTTTACCGATTACTTTCTCAAGTGAATGGGCATTCCCAAGTAATGAGTAGACGCAGGAAAATCATCGAAGAACTGGTGGATGTCATTGTGACTATCGAGCGCCCTCATCCAATTCGGGTAGCCATCGACGGCGTTGACGCTGCCGGAAAAACGATATTGGCTGACGAAATGACGCCGATAATCGAAGAACGTGGACGAGCCGTAATCCGGGCGTCGATTGATGGTTTTCATAACCCGAAAAGCATTCGCTATCGCCAGGGAGCAGACTCACCCCGGGGATACTACCAGGATTCCTTCAACTATGAGGCTGTCATCAAGATGTTGCTGATCCCTTTGGGGCCAGGCGGAAATAGGAAACATCACCGCAGGGTGTTTGATTATCGGGCCGATGCACCCACCCCTGAACCCCCGAGCGCAGCGCCCCTTGACGCGGTCTTGTTGTTCGATGGAGTCTTTCTTTTACGCCCGGAGCTGGTTGCCTATTGGGATTTCCACATCTTCATTGATGTTGATTTTGAGATTTCAGTGCCTCGTGCCGTACGGCGCGATCTTCGAAATGGTCTGGGAAGTGCAGAAGAAGCCATTTACGCCAGATATCAGCAGCGCTATGTGCCGGGCCAGCGGTTATACTTTGAAGATGCCCGACCCAAAGAACACGCTGATGTAATTTTGGATAATAATCAAATTGATTCCCCCATGATTATCTCGCGCAGCGACGAAAAATAACAAAACGCTCAACGACCAGACAGCCTCATGCACATCTTGTTGATTCACCAGGCTTTTGCCGCTCTTGATGAACCTGGGGGCACTCGGCACCATGAGATTGCCCGCAATCTGGCAGAGAGCGGCCATCACGTAACTGTGATCGCCAGCCCAGTTAGCTATTTAACGGGGACAAAATCGTCTTTTTCGCCTCGTCCCTCACTTTCTCAGGAAGAAGGTTTAGCGGTGAGGGTGATTCGCGCTTACACCTACGCTGCCCTGCACCGATCTTTTGTCCATCGGGTCTTCAGTTTCCTCAGTTTTATGGTTTCTTCCTTTGTGATCGGCTTGCGCGTTCGGGATGTGGATTTGGTTTGGGGCACTTCGCCGCCCATCTTCCAGGGAGTGACAGCCTGGATGATAGCGCGCCTTAAAGGGGTGCCGCTTTTGTTTGAGGTGCGTGATCTTTGGCCTGCCTTTGCCATTGCTGTCGGTGTGCTGCAAAATCCACTGCTCATCCGGGCTTCGCAATGGCTAGAAGGTTTCCTCTATCGTCGCGCTGATCGAATCTTAGTCAACTCACCCGGCTTTATCGAGCATGTCCACTCTCGCGGTGGAAGCGATGTCGCGCTGGTTCCCAACGGCGCCGATCCTAGCATGTTTGATCCCGCGGCCGATGGCGCTGAGTTTAGAGGGATACATCATTTGGAAGATAAGTTCGTGGCTTTGTATGCTGGGGCTCACGGGATGTCCAACGATCTGGATGTGCTGCTCGATGCGGCTTCTCAACTTCGTGACCGGACGGATATTTCTATCGTGCTGCTCGGAGATGGAAAGGAAAAGCCTGCCTTGATGGATCGAGCTGCAAAGATGGGGTTGGCCAATGTGCATTTCCTTCCCCCCATGCCCAAGTCGGAGATGGGGAGGGCGTTGGCGGCAGCGGATGCCTGCATCGCAATTCTCAAACCTATCGAGATGTATAAGACGGTTTACCCTAACAAGGTTTTCGATTATATGGCTGCTGGGAGGCCTGTGATCCTGGCTATTGATGGTGTCATCCGCGATGTCGTGGAGGATGCCGATGCTGGTATATTTGTCCCCCCCGGAGATGCGGACGCCCTCGCGGCGGCTATCCGTGCCCTGGCAGGAGATCATCGAGAAGGGCAGCGACTGGGACAAAATGGGCGCAAATATATCGAAGAGCACTTCGACCGCCGGGAGCTTTCGATGAAGATGGCCGGGATTATGGAGTCTCTGGTCAACAGATAAAACGTCTATGACTTTTCAGATACTAATCACCCTCCTTACCTTAGGTGTTGCAGTTGTGCTTTTCGTCAGCGAGCGGCTGCGCGTCGATTTAATTGCTTTGTTGGTTCTGAGCGCCCTGGCTCTGCTGGGACTAGTCACCCCTACGGAAGCGTTGTTAGGGTTCAGCAACCCGGCGGTGATCACCATTTGGGCGGTATTCATCATTGGGGGTGGGCTATCGAAAACTGGCGTGGGGGTTATCATCGGCCGTCAGCTCTTACGACTGGCGGGCCCGGGGGAGGTGCGCCTGATTGTGCTGATCATGCTAACGACGGGTGTGCTCTCGGGGTTTATGAACAATATCGGCGTGGCAGCCCTGTTATTGCCGGTGGTCATGGATATTGCCCGGCGAACAGGCCGACCGCCCTCCAAACTGTTGATGCCGCTGGCCTCTGGTTCCCTTTTAGGTGGCTTGATGACTCAAATCGGCACTCCGCCTAATATCCTCATCAGCAATGCGCTGGAAGAGAATGGCTTATATGCCTTTGGGATGTTTGATTACACACCGTTGGGAATCGTTATTCTGCTGACCGGCGTGGTTTTCATGGCTTTGCTTGGACGTCATCTGCTGCCGGTGCGAGACCCGGCGAAATCCTTGAAAGGTGCCACTGCGGCTGAATTAGGGGCGATGTATGATCTGGAAGGAAATCTGTTCTTGCTTCGCTTGCCACCTGGTTCGCATCTGGATGGCGAGACTTTGGCGGAGTGTCGGCTGGGTGCGGTGCTGGGCTTAAATGTCGTTGCCATAATACGAGACGGTCACCCCAACCTGGCGCCACAACCTGATGATTTGCTAAAAGAGGGCGATCAACTCTTGGTCACCGGGGTCGCTGATCAATTGGTTAGCATGAAAAATCACCATCTCCTGCAGCTTGAGCGCCAGAAATTGCCCATTGATCAGGTGATGACGAAAGAGATCATCTTTGCAGAGGTTGAGCTTAACTCTGGTTATAGCCGTCTTGGCCAAACCTTGCAGCAAATAGATTTCCGCCAGAAATATGATCTCATGGTGATGGCGATATGGCGTCAGGATCGGGTCATTTCCGAGGATTTGGAAAACTTGCCGGTGGCCCTTGGAGACACTTTACTCGTTCAAGGGGCTCGCGGGAGCATCGCTGCCTTGAAAGAAATTGAAGGGATTGTTGTCTCAGATGTGAAAAAAGATCGAGTTTCCTGGCTTAACAATCATTTGATGACTGTGCGAATCCCCAGCGAATCAACCTTAGTTGGGGTGCCTCTGGCCGAGAGCCGTCTGGCCGAGGCCTTTGGTCTGGCGGTACTGGCGATTTTGCGTGAGGACTCTACCCAGTTGATGCCGACGGCCGAAGAGCGATTGCAGGCCAATGACATCATCTTCGTACGAGGCGAAACAGATCATCTGTTGACTTTGTATGACTTGCGAGAGTTGCAGATATCTCAAGAAGAGACCCCGGAAGCCTCTCAATTGGAATCCTCTCGAATTGGGTTGGTCGAGGCAGTGCTTTCTCCGCATACAACGCTGATCGGGAAATCTCTCCATCAGCTTCACTTCCGCGAGAAATATGGGCTGAATGTCCTGGCGATCTGGCGGGGGGGCAGACCATTCCGCTCGGGGTTGCGAGATATGAAACTCCGCCTTGGTGATGCTCTTTTGCTCCACGGCCCGCGTAGTAAGTTGAGGATGCTGGCCTCAGATGAAGATTTTCTGGTGTTAGCGGACGAAATTCAGGAAGAACCTCGCCGTAAGAAGATTCCCATAGCATTGGCGATTCTGGCTGGGGTTTTGATCCCAACGATAGCAGGGTGGCTGCCCATCTATATATCTGCCATCGCGGGGGCAGCTTTGATGGTTTTGACCGGCTGCCTGAGCATGGATGAAGCTTATCGTTTCATCGAGTGGAAGGCGGTTTTTCTGATCGCTGGAATGCTGCCTTTGGGGATTGCCATGGAACAGACGGGCACCGCGAGCTTCATCGCCGAGGGAGTCATCAATCTCGTGGGCCCCTTGGGGCCGATGGCGATCCTGGCGGCCTTGTTTGTTCTATCCAGTTTGGCTTCTCAGATTATGCCCAATGCCGCCGCGGCCGTTTTGTTGGCACCGATTGCCCTGAACGCTGCCGCGGATATGG
This sequence comes from Anaerolineales bacterium, assembly GCA_028278545.1. Classification (GTDB taxonomy): domain Bacteria; phylum Chloroflexota; class Anaerolineae; order Anaerolineales; family UBA11858; genus NIOZ-UU35. The sequence continues at coordinate 43,097 of JANQED010000132.1, read as the reverse complement.
GGATATCCCCTTATCCAATGATGATGATCGTGGCCGTATCTGCCTCGGCTGCCTTCCTCAGCCCTGTTGCTCATCCATCCAACGTGTTGGTTCTGGGCCCGGGCGGATATCGGATTTCGGATTATTTGAAGGTGGGGATTCCGTTAACCTTGCTGGTGATGGTCGTTACTTTGCTTGTGGTGCCGCTATTATGGCCTCTCTAAGGGCAAATATCGGCTTGAAAGCGTAGAATCAACTCGAAAGTAAGCCCGCATAACCCGGTTTGGGGGTAAGATCAGGCTCAAAGGGGGAGTCAATCCTCTTAATGTAAGAAGGATGTTAATTCCTTAATGGTTTTGTCACTGTAACTACCTACTTGGGTGATTGAATGGTAGAATCTGGTCGCCATTTTTGGCTTTTGGAAAGATTTGGAGGTATCTGTGGATTCGTCTAGAAACCGTTCGTCGTTTATATACATCCTCTTTATCGTCGCCATTGCGATTCTGTTGTTCTTCAATTACCGTCAAAATGTGACTTCTCAAGAAGTGTTGACGATCAACGATTTGGCAATGCAGATCAAGCGGGGTGAGATCACTCGGATTGTCAGCGATGATAATGAGATTCGGGTTATTTATGAAGATGGCACGGAGGGTTCTGCTTACAAAGAACCCGCTTCAACTTTGGTGGAACAGCTCAAGGCTTTTGGTGTCACAACGGAGGAACTGAACCCACAAAATGTAAAATTCGAAGTACAACCCCCTAGCCAGTGGGTTGGCGTGATCACTATATTAAGCTATGTGGCTCCCGTTGTTCTCCTGGGGGCGATGTTCTGGTTCATCTTCCGTCAAGCGCAGGGTGGCAGCAATGCCGCTATGGCATTTGGTAAATCTCGGGCGCGCATGTTCTCTGGGGATCAGCCAACTGTGACCTTTGAAGATGTGGCTGGTGTCGAAGAAGCCAAAGTTGAATTAGAGGAAGTGGTCGAGTTTTTGCAGGAACCTGAGAAGTTCATCGCATTGGGGGCGCGCATTCCCAAAGGGGTGCTGCTCGTTGGCCCGCCGGGGACAGGCAAGACGCTTCTGGCTAAAGCTGTTTCAGGTGAAGCTGGTGTGCCGTTCTTCTCCATCTCCGGTTCTGAGTTTGTAGAGATGTTCGTTGGAGTGGGGGCCAGCCGGGTGCGTGACTTATTCGAACAGGCCAAGCGCCACTCGCCTTGTATTGTCTTCGTAGATGAGATCGATGCTGTTGGGCGTCAACGTGGCGCCGGATTAGGCGGCAGCCACGACGAGCGTGAGCAGACCCTCAACCAGATGTTGGTGGAGATGGATGGTTTCGACACCGATACGAACGTGATCATCGTTGCAGCCACCAACCGCCCTGATGTCTTAGACCCGGCTTTGTTGCGACCGGGCCGCTTTGATCGCCGCGTGGTCTTAGATCGCCCTGATGTGCGCGGCCGAGAGGCTATTTTGGGGATACATGTCCGGGGCAAACCCCTGGACAATGAAGTCGATTTGGCCGTTCTGGCCCGGGCAACGCCTGGTTTCGTCGGTGCAGATATCGAGAACCTGGTCAACGAAGGCGCCATTCTGGCCGCCCGCCGCGATAAAAAGGTGATCGGTCAGGACGAGTTTGAGGAAGCGATTGAACGAGTTATCGCCGGTCCAGAGCGCAAGAGCCGGCTGATCAGCGACAGTGAAAAACGCATCATTGCCTATCACGAGGCGGGGCACGCGGTGGTCACCAACGCTTTACCCGAGGGTGATCCTGTCCACAAGGTGTCGATCACGGCCCGCGGGCAGGCCGGCGGCTATACCCTGATCTTGCCGGAAAACGACCGTACCTTGATGCCGAAGAAGAAGCTCATCGCCGATATGATTGGTTTGTTAGGCGGACGAGCGGCTGAAGAGTTGGTTTTCAGTGATATCACCTCTGGCGCTTCCAATGATCTAGAGCGTGTCACTCGGATGGCCCGCACCATGGTCACTCGTTTGGGGATGAGCGAGAGCCTTGGCCCCATGGTGTATGGTCAAAAAGAGGAGTTGATTTTCCTCGGCCGGGAGATTTCCGAGCAGCGCGATTATTCCGAGTCAGTGGCAGAGCAAATCGATAACGAAGTGCGCAGGATCGTGGCTGAGTCCTATGAGAAAGCCAAACAAATCCTGACGAAATACCGCGCAAAGCTGGACGAAGTCGCCGATAAACTGATTGAAGTCGAGACGCTGACGCGTGAGGAATTCGAAGATATTTTCCCGCCGCCTGTCGAGAAGAGCGGCGGCACGCCGATTCCGCAGGCCGCGTAAGCGAAGGAAATCCACCGGGGTGTGTCAGCAAAACCAGGCATACCCCGGTATTTGTTAAGCAGATTCCTGGGAATCCCTTACGCGCTTGAGTGAATGCCAAAGAAGAATATATGGTTGATTTAACGGCTTATAATGCTGCTTTGGAAGGGGCTTTTTTCCACCAGGTATCTGATCCCGGATACCTGCGTATCGGTGGTGGTGATCGGGTTGATTACTTGCAGCGTCAGACCACCAATGATGTGAGCCAGTTGGTATCGTCTGTTGCCGTGGTGAGTGTGCTGACGTCGCCCACCACGCGCATCCTGGATGTATTAACACTTCTCGATGAGGGTGAGCATATTGGCATTCTGACTCTTCCAGGGCGAGGCGCATCCACGGCTGGATTTCTGCGCAGCCGGATATTCTTCAACGACGATGTCAGCCTTGATGACCTCAGCGAAGACTTTGATCAAATCATTATTGAAGGGCCGCGGTCCGCTAACACGCTGACCGTTCTAGGATTGACCCCCCTGGGGGTGGGCGCGGTATCTCAGGGGGATGTGGGGGGAGTTCCCGCAACGGTTATTGGTCAATCGGGAGTTAATGAGGTCGCCTATCGTTTCCTGGTTCCAAAAGTTGAAAGTCCAAAACTGGTTTCTGCACTTATGGAAGCTGGCGCGCCTCATATCGATGAAGACCTCTATCAGGTGTTGCGCGTCGAAGCGGGTATGGCAGGTGCTCGGGGAGAGTTGACCGAGAATTACACACCCCTTGAAGTCGGCCTTCAAGAGATAGCCGTATCGCTTACCAAAGGTTGTTACACCGGACAGGAGGTCATCGCCAGACAGGTTAATTACGATAAGGTAACCCGGGGATTGGTTGGCCTACAGTTGGCAGCTCCCGTCGATGCGGGTGCTCAGGTGCGCGCCGATGGCAGACCAGTTGGTCAGGTGACATCCGTTGCCACGTCACCGCGTTTTGGCGAGATCGCTCTGGCCGTGCTGAAACGCCCTTTTGACCAGAAAGGCACACAAATTCATGTGGGGGATATTCGGGGGGAAGTCGTTGGGTTGCCTTTTTCATCAAATTCATCATAGTTTAATCCTTATCCCAATCGCCGAGATTTACGCAAAACAAAAACCCCGCTTGCAGGCGGGGTTTCGTTCACATAGAGGAGAGTTTGTAGTAAACCGGTTGCGGTCCTACTTGTCCTGATTCAATGTGCGAGAAAAGATATCCTCTAGTTCATTACTTGACGCTGAAGGCTTCTTGCTCTTCTTGTTATTGGTCTTGCTTTCGCCATTCTGAGAACGCTCCATGGCCTCCCGTAGTGCAGCTTCCATGGCGGTGGGGACCGGTTCTTCTGGTTCCTCTTCGATGACCTGCTCGACCTTCTTGACCGCCTTTTGTGGGGGTTCCTGGAGGGCTTTCATGCTCAGCTTGATCTGTTTACGTCGTCGGTTCACGCTGAGAACCTGCACCTCGACATCATCGCCCTCCTGGACGACATCCGTCGGGGAGTCGATGAAACCGTGAGCTATTTCGCTGATGTGCACCAGACCCGGTCTCTCAGCACCTATGTCTACGAAAGCGCCATATTTTTCTAGACGGGTGATCTTGCCCTCTGCAACCATACCTTTTCTGATTTCGCGCCACTCTAACCCCAATGGCTCGATCATGGTCAACTCAATGCGCTTGCGCTCCGGGAAAACTTGCCGAACCCAGACATCCACTTCCTGCCCGATTTCGACGACATCTTCTGCCCGGTTGACAGGTTCTTTTTGAATGCGAGAGATGTGGACTACGCCGGGGACTTCCAGGCCAATATCCACGACAGCGCCTGCCAGCATTGTCTTGACCACCGTACCGTTAAGCTTCTCTTTGGGGGTAAGGTCATCAAGGCTTTTTGGTTTTGCATCCATAATGCCACTCTCCTGTACGATTTCTTGTTCACAAAGCCGACCGACGATTATACCGTCCAAGCGGTTTTATGTCAAAGATGTTTCCGATTTCTGCGTGTAGAGGGGCATTTTGACGCTTGAGAGGGATATGATGTTTTCGAGCAGATCGATCAATAGATCGGGTTGATCTTCGATTTGCGCCTGGGCCTCGATCCACAGGGCGGACTTTCCGGCGCGTACGTTTTTGTTGGATCCCGTCGTTTGGGGTGGTGCTGTGCCCTCAGGGAATCTGACAACGATTTGCCCGTATTCATGGCCGATACTTGTCACTCCGGCAACGATAGCCAGGATTTTGATCTTCAACTGCAAGAGCAGATTTTTCACCGGCTGGGGAAGCGGCCCAAAACGGTCGTGAAATTCTTCGGTTAGCGTGTCTACTTCTTGGAGTGTTTGGACATCCGCGATGCGGCGATACAAATTCAAACGCATATCGAGGTCTGGGACGTAGTGGTCGGGGATCGTGGTGTCCAAGGGCAGGTCTACGCTCACCAACGGACGGTGGGCTTTGAGCATCAGGTCGTTGGTATCCAATGGCAGGCCGCGGTTCTCACGTTTACTCTTGACAGCCTCGGCCAGCAAACGAGTGTAGAGATGGAAGCCCACCGAAGCGATATGGCCGTGCTGTCGTGTCCCCAAAATATCACCCGCCCCGCGGATCTCAAGGTCGCGCATGGCGATGTTAAATCCCGCCCCTAACTGCACGTTTTCGGCGATGGTTTCCAGCCGTTGCCGACCCTCCGGGGTGGGTATTCTGCGCTTGTGTTTGAAGAAGTAGGCATAAGCGCGTTGCGCCCCGCGTCCCACGCGGCCGCGTAGTTGATAAAGCTGCGCCAGTCCGAACATATCAGCTCGATCCACAATCAAGGTGTTGGCGTTAGGGATATCCAGGCCCGACTCGATGATCGAGGTGGCCAGCAGCACGTCGATCTTCGCATCGGTGAACTCGTTCATGCGCTGCGCCAACTGAGCTTCGGGCATCTGCCCGTGGGCAACGGCAATGCGCGCTTCAGGAACCAGCCTGGTCAATTGACTCTTGATGGCTCCAATCGTTTGCACCCGGTTATGAACGAAAAACACCTGCCCACCGCGTTCCAATTCGCGCAGGATCGCCCGGCGGATTAACTGGGTTGAGTAAGGGCCGACATGTGTGATGATCGGTAGGCGCTCCTCGGGCGGGGTATCCAGGGTGGAGATATCCCGCAGCCCGGTCATTGCCAGATACAGCGTGCGGGGGATAGGGGTGGCGGTCAAGGTGAGCACATCGACTTCTGTGCGCATTTGTTTGATGGTTTCTTTGTGAGTGACGCCGAAGCGTTGCTCTTCGTCAATAATCAGCAGGCCCAAATCTTTGAATTGGACATCCCCTGAGATCAGCCGGTGCGTGCCGATGACGATGTCGATAGCCCCTTTAGACAGACGGAACAGGATATTGCTCTGCTCCTGGGGGCTGCGAAAGCGAGAGAGCATCTCCACTTCCACAGGAAATGCCGCCAACCGTTCGCGAAAATTTTGGAAGTGTTGCTGGGCGAGAACTGTTGTCGGCACGAGCATGCCGACTTGTTTGCCATCCATCACAGATTTGAAAGCTGCTCGCAAAGCGATCTCTGTTTTGCCGAAGCCCACATCCCCACAAATCAAGCGATCCATCGGGCGCGCGGCTTCCATATCCGATTTGACCTCTTCCAGCACCCGCAGTTGGTCTTTAGTCTCGATGTACGGAAAACTGGCTTCAAGTTCTCGCTGCCAGGGGGTGTCAGCGTGGAAGGCGTATCCTGTGACTACCTGCCGTTTGGCGTAAAGATCGAGCAGTTCTTCGGCCATGTCTTCCACGGCTTCTTTGACGCGCCCCTTGATGGTTGTCCATTGGGGGCCACCGAGGCGGGTGAGTGTTGGCGGACGGCTGTCTGGGCCGATGTAGCGAGTCAGCCGGTCAGCCTGCTGAACAGGGACGAAGAGGCGGTCTCTTTCGGCGTACTCAACACATAGATATTCGCGTTCGGCCCCCTCGATGGCGCGACGCACCAACCCGATGAATTTACCCACCCCATGATCGATGTGCACCACCCAGTCGCCCGTATGTAAGTCTGCGTACTCGGCTTCTGGGGCCTCGGCAACAGGCCGATAGCGGCGACGTGGTTGCGGTGGCTGCCAGCCGAAGATCTCACCATCTGTGAAAAGGTGTAGGGTGCTCTCATCCTTCGTAGTGAGCGCCCAGCCTTCGGTCAGTGACCCCTTTATGAATGCTGCTGACGCGGTCTCAGAGGTTGGGTGGTAGTTCTCTGCCCACAACTCTTCAAGGCGGCCAGCCTGACGGGATACGGTAATCACCTGCTCGCCTTGAATGACAATTTGGGCCATTCGCTCCATCAAAGGTTTCAAGCGGCCCCCAAAGCGGGGGTTGGGCGTGAAGCTATCAGCCAGGGGAGGGGGTGACTCATCGGAGGCAGTAGATGGCCCAAGGAATAGAACCCTGCCAGGAGGAAGCGAGTCTTCGATTTCATCGGCAGTCAAATAGGGGACCGGGTAATCCGCCGGGAGAATGCCTTCCTCAACATAGTCTTTCCGGGATGACAACGCCTGCTCTTCGATTGAGATCACCGTCTCCTGGAAGGCATCTCTATCGTTGACAATCACCAGGGCATCTCGCGGCAGATAATCGAATATTCTGCCCGCATGAGGGTAGAGCAGGGGTATGTGGAATTCGGAGAGCTCTTCTTGGGGGAATTCCGGGGTTTCGTTGTGTGCCTCTCCCGGAGTGTTGCGCATAGACTCCGGAAGCCTGGTGATGTATTCTCTGGCAGGCGTAACGAGCAGCAATTCATGTTGTTTTGTGGTGCGTTGGGTAGCGGGATCGAAATTCCGTAGGGTATCGATCTCGTCCCCGAAGTATTCCAGGCGGGAGGGAAATGTATCGGCCGGAGGCCAGACGTCGAGGATGCCGCCGCGCTTGGCGAATTGCCCCGACGTGGTGACGGTGTTGACTGGTTCATAGCCCATGCTGACCCATTGGCGTGCCAGGTCATCAGGGGTGATGGTCTGACCGGTTTTGATCCTCTGAGTGGCTTTTATGAATTCGCGGCGCGGCAGGGTGCGAGTCATCACGGCGCGGGCTGGGGCGATGATGACCGGCCACTGGTCGCCGATTACGGGTTGCTGGCTTCCTGGGATTTGAGGTGCAGCCAGTTTCGTGAGCACGATTAACCGGTCGCGGCGGGTGTTAGCGCCCCAGGGAGCGTTTTCGTAGAAAAGCGGGGTGGGTTCGGGAAAGGAAAGCTGGGTGGTGTTTGGCGCCCAGAGGGATAGTTCGTCGGACAGAGTCAGCGCGTGGTCGGTTCGGTGAGTGAGAAAGAGGATGGGAATTTGAAGAGCCTGGTGCAATGCAGAGAGCACAGGCAGGCGTGTGGCACGCGGCAGGGTCAGGTTGGGAAGCTCTGTGCCCGTCTGAATTGACTTGATGATTGTTTGAAAAGCAGGGAGTTCCTGAATGGTGTTGCGAATGCTCGTCAGCATAGTGCCTTTTCTAGTGGACAGTTGCTCGGTAGCAGTAGCCTGTGAACAACATGGGACCACTGCCTACCATCTACTGCTCACTGATGACTGCGGTTGTATTGTGTCATGGCAGACTCGATCCCCTCGGTGACGAACAACAAGACGGCGTCGGCTGCTCGTTCGAGAAAGATAGCCAGATCTTCTGCATGGGCTTCGGAGAAGTCTTGCAGCACGTAGCTGGGGGTGCTCATGCGCCCTGGAGGGCGGCCTATGCCCAGGCGCAGGCGGGGAAACTCTTCGCTACCCAGTCGTTGGATGATGGATTTCATGCCTTTTTGCCCTGATGATCCACCGGAAGGTTTCATGCGGATGGTCTCAAAGGGCAAATCGACATCATCGAACGCCACGAGAAGCTGCCTCAACGGCAGCTTGTAAAATCGCATCAGCGTGCTTACTGTTTGCCCTGAATTATTCATATATGTTTGCGGTTTGGCGAGGATGATCTTGAACCCCTGATAGCGCCCATCAGTTAACAGGGCTTTGTGCTGTACGCGCGAAAATGTCAGCCCCAGGCGTTCCGCCAATTTATCCGCCAACATGAAGCCGATATTGTGCCGGTTTTCGCGATGTTGCTTGCCCGGGTTGCCAAGACCGACGATCAGGAATGTATTTGATGCGTCGCCTGGCTGTGACCTGGTTTTTTCTTTGATTCGTTTGAAGAGTTTCATCGCTACCGCATTGTTCTTCGAATCGATGCATATAGGCCAACGATCAGGAAGATGACCAGGGCGGTTATCCCTCCTCGCGCCAATGCGTTCGTGAAATCGCTGTTGGAGATTTCGACGGGATTAGTGGGCAGCAGCGTTGGTGTAGGAGGAATGGGCGTAGATGTCGGCGTGGGGGTGGCCGAAGCGCTGGCGGGGTCCTTGGTCGGTGTTAACGTGGGCGTGCTCGTCTCAATGGGCGTGTAGTTGCGGATGCGCAGATTGGGAACGACGAAGACCATGTTTTCGCCGTCTTCCAGATCGATGACCAGGCGCAAGTTGTAGGTGCCATCGGTGATGGTGGATGTTTTCCATTGGGCGATGATATCCTCTTCAACAGGCTTCGTCCCCTCGCTGATCAGGAACCGTGTACCTGTTGTGTCATCCACATAGGCAAAGCTTAAAATCCAGCTTTCCAGCCCATCGACGGCTGTAGTGCCGAGAATCGACACAGTACCTTGCAGGGCCTCACCCGCTGAGGGCGCGTGAATCCCCCCCTGAGGCGTCTCATCTCCCTCCTGAGCGCGAACTTTCAGGAGGCTACCAAGGGTTAAAACCACTACGAGCGCAGAAACAAGAACTCGGCGCATACCAATCCCTCAGTCTAACATGGAGGCCTTGTGTGGTCAACTGGCTCTGCAAGAATTTATATGGTAGACTTTGAAAAACTGGGTTTAGCTTGCAAATGAAGGATCGCTGGGAAGACACATTCGTTTTTGAAGCTTTCCCGTGAAGTTGAGCCCAAAACAATCAGCTTGTACTGAGTTAGAGACGGAAAATCGCCATGACTAAATCACGCACTGAACTGATGGTTGACCGCCTGCGAGAGATGCAGGCAGCTTCTCCCGAAATCGAAGCCTCTGCGGTGGTTTCTGTCGATGGCCTGATCATGGCTTCTGCGCTGCCCGCTGAAGTCGAGGAGGACCGGGTTTCAGCCATGTCGGCTGCGATGTTGAGCCTGGGCGAGCGCATCGCCAGCGAGTTGAACCGGGGCATGCTTGATCAGGTCTACATTCACGGCGATCAGGGATATGTGCTCCTGGCTGCCGTCGGCGAGGAAGCTGTCTTGACCGCCCTGGCCCGTGAAGGCGCGAAATTGGGCTTGATATTTCTAGAGATGCGCCGGGCAGCAGAAGACTTAGCGCGTGTCGTTGGATAAGCTCATGGTTCGAGGAATCTATAAATTGTGAAACAGTCATCGGGGAGGGCTGCCGGGAACGGCCCTCCCCGCTTCTTTTAAGCAAAAGGCGTCTTGAATGGGTGATGTCCGCATGTAGCGGTGTCAGGGACGTCCACTCGCGGTAGTGATTTACTGGAAATGAAGGAGAGGTTAAGTGAATACAAAGTACATTTTTCTGACTGGTGGTGTTGTAAGCTCTGTTGGCAAAGGTGTCACTGCCGCAGCGATTGGGCGCTTGCTAAAAGAGCGCGGCTTTGAGGTTTCCATCCAAAAACTTGACCCTTACATCAATGTCGATCCGGGTACTATGAGCCCCTATCAGCACGGTGAGGTGTATGTATTGGACGATGGCGCTGAAACGGACCTGGATCTGGGGCATTACGAGCGTTTTGTGGATATCAGCCTGAACAAAGTCTGCAACGTGACCACTGGGCAGGTCTATGCAGAGGTGATCTCCAATGAGCGCCGGGGAGATTATCTAGGTGGGACGATCCAGGTGATTCCTCACATCACCAATGAGATCAAGCGCCGCATCCGCATGGTAGCCAAGACAACCGGGGCTGAGATTGTTTTGGTTGAGGTCGGTGGAACAGTGGGCGATATCGAGGGCCTGCCCTTCCTCGAGGCGCTGCGGCAGATGCGGGGGGATTTGGGAAAAAAGAACACTTTCTACATCCATGTTACCTGGATGCCGCGCATCGGCGCTACTGGCGAATTGAAAACCAAACCCACTCAACATTCCGTCAGGGAACTGCGCTCTATCGGCATCACCCCGGATATGATCATTGCCCGATCGGATTACCCTGTTGATGGGGAATTACGGGATAAGATTGCGCTTTTTTGCGATGTCGATCGTCGCGCTGTCGTGACCATGGTCACGGCTGAACTGCTTTACGAAATCCCGCTCTTATTAGAAGAAACCCGAATAGCAGGCTATCTCTTAGAACGCTTGAAGTTGAAACCTCGTCAAAAACCTGCTTGGGATTTCTGGGAGCAGTTGGTCGATACGATGCGTGAGGAGAAACCCAGGGTCAAGATCGCTTTGGTTGGAAAGTATGTTGAATTGCACGATGCCTACATGAGCGTACGTGAAGCGACTCGACATGCAGCTTTGTCTTTGGGGGTGGATGATGAAATCCTATGGATACACTCCTCGGATTTGGAGAAAGGACGGGGGGTTGAGTTGCTTCGAGAAGCCGATGGCATTATTGTTCCCGGAGGATTTGGCGAGCGCGGCATCGAAGGGAAAATCCAGGCTGCCCGTTATGCTCGGGAGAATAAGATCCCTTACCTGGGCCTGTGCCTGGGAATGCAGGTGATGGTGATCGAATTCGCCCGCCATGTTCTGAATACCGATGAAGTCAATTCAACTGAGTTCGATCCCGCCACACTCCACCCGGTCATCGATCTAATGCCCGATCAGCGTGATCTGGCAGATATGGGCGGTACGATGCGTTTGGGGCTGTATCCTTGCCAGATTCAACCGGGCTCTCAGGCGGCAGAAGCCTACCAGTGTGACTCTATCAATGAGCGTCACCGGCATCGTTTCGAGTTCAAAAATGCTTACCGGAGCGTGTTGCGAGAGGCAGGGATGCAGTTTTCCGGCCTCTCCCCGGATGATCGGCTGGTCGAAATCGCCGAAATGGATGACCACCCCTTCATGTTGGGAACTCAATTCCATCCGGAGTTCTTGTCCCGGCCCACGCGCCCCCATCCTTTATTCGTGGGATTCGTCAAAGCGGTCAAGGAAAGCGTTCAACGTTGAACGTTCACGCTTAAATGTCGTAACCGAGCGGTTTCTCTGCGTAAACGCCCTTCAAATCTGATGGTAGCATATCGGCGATGGCAAACATCATCCGGTCGGTGAGCGCCAGTGCCCCTTCTTCGGGCTGAAAATAGATGGGCTCACCCAGGGTAACTGTCACCCGGCCTCGTTTGGGAAAGCTCCGAAGAACTTGGTGGGTGCCATCGACCGCCATCGGTACAATCGGGCAGCCCAACTTGATGGCGAAGCGGGCCGCCCCGGTCTTCGCAGTTCGCAGGCCGCGCCCTTTGCTGCGGGTGCCCTCGGGGAAGAGTCCCAGTACCTGCCCATGTTCGAGCACTTTTTCAGTATGCCGCTTGGCCCATTCATCTTTTTGACCTCTGTAGACCGGGAAGACACCCCCTTTGCGAAGAATGTATTCAACGATGGGGTTGCGCAGCAGTTCCTCTTTAGCCATGAAAAAGATCGGGCGAGAAATCCCTAGCTGCATCGGGAAAATATCAAAATTTGTCACGTGATTACAGGCCAGGATCGCCCCCCCTTCCGCAGGCAGGTTTTCAACTCCTCGAGCTTCGATCTTCATGATGAACCAGGCGAAGCATCTCAGAACAGCAACGGTAACACGGCGGGTGCGCGTTTCGTGGAAGTAATAACGTTTGTGATCTCTGGGATCAGAGGGGAGCGTATTGACATTTTCCATGTTGGACTCCTGCTGTGTGATTTATCTCACAAAAATCTCCACGATTGTCTATAAATAGATTATACTTCAGGCTTGGTTTTGTAGATATCTGAGCATTATAAATCGCTCAGAAAGTTATCCGGTCAGTGATTATCATTCGAATGAAAGAGGTTTCATCATGGAAGCGACGACAATTATTTCCGTTTTAGGCCGACAAATTCTCGATTCGCGCGGCAATCCCACTGTGGAGGTCGAGGTACAGTTGTTGGATGGTAACTGGGGCCGCGCCGCTGTGCCTTCGGGGGCTTCCACGGGCGTCCACGAGGCCTTGGAACTGCGTGATGGCGAGGCAGACCGCTATCTCGGCAAGGGAGTGCTCAAAGCGGTGGATAATGTCAACGGGCCGATTGCAGAGGAAATGGTCGGGTGGGATGCCGTCGAGCAGCGTGCCATCGACCTGACTTTGCTGGAGCTCGATGGCACACCGAACAAGGCTAAATTGGGGGCCAATGCCATCCTGGGCACCAGTTTGGCGGTTGCCAAAGCGGCGGCGAATTCATTGGGCTTGCCCCTTTATCGTTATATCGGTGGTGTCTATGCTCACGTTCTCCCTGTGCCGATGTTGAATATCCTCAACGGCGGCGCGCATACTGGCTGGCAGTCCACCGATGCGCAGGAGTTCATGGTGATGCCCTTCGGTGCAGACTCTTTTGGCGAGGGTTTGCGCTGGGGTGCAGAGATTTATCACGCTCTCAAAGCGGTGCTCAAGGCGCGCGGTTACAAGACCCTGGTTGGTGATGAGGGTGGTTACGCGCCGGCGCTCAAAGCCAACGCCGAAGCCGTGGAGGTGATCCTCGAAGCCATTGAGCGGGCGGGTTATAAAGCGGGTTTTGGTGAGCAAGTAGCCATCGCGCTTGACCCGGCGGCATCGGAATTCTACGAACGTGACTCGGGCCTTTATCACCTGCGCACCGAGGGCAGGAAGCTTTCCAGTGAAGAGATGGTTGCTTTCTGGAAGGATTGGGTCGATCAATACCCGATTGTCTCCATCGAAGACGGCCTGGCGCAGGATGACTGGGAGGGCTGGAAGTTGATGGTAGCCGAATTGGGCGACCGCCTGCAGATTGTGGGGGATGACCTGCTGGTGACCAACCCCGAGCGCGTCCGCCGGGCTATTAAAGAGAAAGCCTCCAATGCTCTCTTGGTCAAGCTCAATCAGATTGGTTCGTTGACCGAAACTATCGAGGCTGTTGAGGCCTGCCATCGCGCCGGGTGGCGGGCAGTCACTTCCCACCGCTCGGGTGAGACCGAGGATGCTACGATAGCTGACCTGGCCGTTGCCCTCAACATGGGCCAGATCAAGACCGGTGCCCCCGCTAGGTCCGACCGGGTGGCGAAGTACAATCAGCTTCTACGCATTGAGGGTGAATTGGGGGATGAAGCTCATTACGCCGGTTGGGGAGCTTTGAATATCAGCCGCTAATTCAGTCTTCTGCCGACTTGGCAGGATGCCAACCCGCGTTGGTGCTAGTGAGAGAAACAAAGAACCGTGTGCCTTCTATTGGAAGCACACGGTTCTTGTGCTAAATCACTTGGGGAAGTTAAGCCTCTTCTAATGTCTCTTCTTCATCGGGCGGTTCTTCGGGAAGAGTAGCCGTGAGGGGTTCGAGAGCCTCGTCCAGGGTCAGATCGTCGCGCCGCATCCCTGGGGTGGGAGTGCCACAAAAAGGGCATAGATTCCAGGGTAATTCCATCAGCTTACCGCATTGACGGCAGGTCTTCTTGAGTTTGGTCTGGCAGTTCGGGCAGATTTTCCAGCTTTCTTTGGTCCGACGTCCACATCCCGGGCAGACGGGGGTATCCTCGATTGAACGCAGCAGGGCTTCCTCTTCCAGGGTATGTTGGTACTCATCGTCGAGGGTGCGATGCGGGCGCAGGATCAGGTAGATGACGATGCCGGGCAAGAAGAGCACTGCAACAACCAGTACCGCCAGAATACGCCCCAGGGGATCGCGTGCCCGGGCACGGATATCACGGTAAGTCCACACGATCAGGCTCAACCACAACGCCGCGATGAAGGCACCACCCCAGGCGGTTAGAAAGAGCATGAAATTGCTGAGAGATGAGGGGTCAAAGGTCATAATCTCACTCCTAATATGAGGCTAATTATAGCCTAATTTTGCTCTTGCTTGCGTTTTTGTGCTCCCTGTTGTATAACCATAGAGGGAGACTATGATGGCTTTCTTCTATATGATAACTAGGTGTTAATTCCTCTTGATAGGGTACTTGCAATGGAAAAAGGCACAACCTACCGTATTACAGATCTGGCAACCAGTGAACGCCCGCGCGAGCGTCTGGCTAAATTGGGGCCGCAGGCGTTGTCTACTGCTGAATTGTTGGCGATCCTCTTGAGAGTGGGAGTCCATGGAGAGAATGCTGTTCAAGTGGGGCAGCGGTTGTTGCAGATTTTCGGCGGTCTTACGGGATTGCATCGCGCCTCCTATGAAGAAGTCTGCAATCAGCATGGTATCGGCACTGCCAAAGCTGCGCAGATCAAGGCAGCGATTGAGTTAGGTCGTCGATTGGCTCTCGAATCCCCCGAGGAGCGGCCGAAGATAGGCAGCCCGGCTGATGCCGCGGCCCTGGTGCAATTCGAGATGAGCGCGCTGGAGCAAGAACACCTACGTGTGATGCTTTTGGACACTCGCAACCGGGTATTGGACATCATCGAGGTGTATCAGGGTTCTTTGAATTCGTCCCAGGTCAGAGTCGGGGAGTTGTTCCGCGCAGCCGTGCGCCGTAATGCGGCTGCTTTGATTGTGGTTCACAACCACCCCAGCGGTGATCCCACACCCAGCCCTGATGACATCGCGGTTACTCGCGCCATCATCGAGGCGGGGAAACTGCTGGATGTGCAGGTTTTGGATCATATTATCATCGGTAGTGGTCGCTGGGTTTCGTTGAAAGAGCGGAAGTTGGGGTTTGGGTAGTTATCGCGTTGTTCCAAGCCTGTTCTGAATGAAATTAGTGCCTCGCAAGGAGAATCCTTGAGAATCTGGTCTGTATGATGCTTTCAATAGGAACGACTGGCCTGACACTACAGGGATTTCTCACCTTTTTGTACATGATATTGGGGAGAGCTCTCCGCTATGTTGAAATACTATATCTATATCATGAGCAGTTCCACAGGTACGCTCTACACCGGTATGACCAATGACCTTGAACGTCGCGTATACGAGCATAAACATAAACTCAAGCCTGGATTTACAAAGAGGTACAATGTCACTCGTCTTGCCTATTTCGAGGAAACAAATGATGTGGGTATTGCAATTGCGCGTGAGAAAGAAATCAAGGGATGGAGGCGCAGCAAGAAGGTTGCTCTGATAAAAACGCTGAACCCGACTTGGCAAGACCTAGCAGCCGACTGGTTTGATAGTGAATAGCAATGTGTCATTCCGAGCGAAGCGAGGAATCCCTGAGACCTTGGTTTGTTTGATACCAGCGAGGGTGATGATTGGCCTGACACTACAGGGATTCCTCACCCCATGCGGGGTTCGGAATGACAGAGCAATCGCGTAGCACCTATTCCGTCCTGCGAATCCGAAAATGAGTGAACTCCCCCGTGGCGTCATGCCATGTAGGTGTGACCCCTGTTGTAGTGTGCCGACGCGGGCCGCGGCGAATGGCTGCTAACAGTGTCTCTAAATCCCCTTTTTCGCCCTCGGCCAACACTTCCACAGAGCCGTCCCAGCGGTTGCGCACCCAGCCTGTGATCCCCAAAGGCTGCGCGTTATCCAGCACGAAATAGCGGAAGCCGACTCCCTGAACGCGCCCCTCGACTTTGGCATGTAACCGGACTTGACCCTCAACCGTCATTTACGCCTCCTACGGTATTGATCCATGCAACTGGTTCATCTCTTTTCTTGACGGTGCCTGATTGTATCGGTGATGTACAGCCCTAATGTTGGCAGCAGCAGGGCTGCCAATACGATCATCCAGGGCAGGGCACCCATGACAGACGAGCGCAGGAGACTCTCGTTGAAGTTAGTCCGTCGCCAATCGCGCTCGAGTTCGGCCAACGTGTTTCCCAACGCCACTTCAGCCCCCCGGTCGCATTCTAAACCGTCAGCATACGCTGCAATGAGCGCCTCCATGTCTGGGTTCCCAAATTCCCCCAAGAGATACCAGGTGAAGGAGGCTGACTCGGCGTAAGCCAGTTGGAAGTTGGCTGCGTCGATTGGGAAGCTGCGGCACAGGTCGGCGATGGGGATCAGTATATCTTGTTCGTAGGCTCTCTCCAACAGCAGGGGATAGTCGGGGTTGGGGAACACCTCCGCAGTGGAGGCCAGCCCCTCGTTGAGCCAATTGGGCAGCTTGTCGTAATCCTCGCCAAGTTTTTGATAGAGTAGCACGTGGGTCAATTCGTGAGGAACCTGGCGTTTGATCTCGACTGATTGTGCCGGGCCGGGGGGGATAGATACCAGGATGACGCCGGAAGATGGATCAGTATGACCTGCAATCCAGGTTGAGATTTGACTCGAAATCTGCAACGTGGACTGCAACTCTTGAGCGCTGGCGTATACGTAATAAGTGATCTTCTCAGGGTCAGGTACGCTGATCTGGTCACTTATGCGCGCCAGGCCCTCGTAGGCCGCGTTCAGAATCGCCTGCCCGAACTGGGTGTCACCATCGTACCAATAGATTTCGAATTCTTCGGTTGCCAGGGATTGCCAGGGAAAGCGGTTGTCGGCGTAATCGAATTCGAAGACTTCGCTTGTGATCGTTTCACCGTTTTCCAGAGCTATTTGATAGGTAAAGAGAATGTGTGAGAAAACAGGGATGGGGTTTTTCGTTAGGTCTAGGGTGAAGATCACCTGGTTGGGAGGGCTTAACGATGCATCCCCAGCGATATTCTGAGTCGCTCCTTCCGGTTGCAGCAGCACAGTGACCTTCTGGATGGGGATTTCGGAATTGATCTCAGTCTCGATGATCAATGTGCTCCCGAAGGTGTACGTGACCTGGGGTTCGGCAATGTGGAGTTCAGTCTGACCTCGCGCAGGGTCGCTGATCCCCAAGCAGATTCCAATGGTCAAGAGGGCCAGAAAAAACCAGCGCATCTTATGCTCCCAAGTAAGCCAATAAAGGAGTCAATGTCAACGGGCTGAGAACTGTGGTGATAAAGACAACCGTGGTCACGAAAGCGGGTTTTACATCGAACTCAGTTGCCAGCACCGTGGCCAGCACTGCGGAGGGCATAGAGGCTTCTATGATACCAGCTTTGTAAGCAACCCCCTGTAGACCGAAGACACCCGCTGTGGAAATCGCCAGCAGCGGCCCGCCAAGCAGACGAATACCACCGGCGATGCTGACGGTCTTTAGGTCCCAAGCGCGTTGGCTGTGCTGAAGCTGCAAGCCCAGCAATACTAACATTCCAGGGATCGCCGCATCGGCCAGCAATGCCACCGGTCGTTCCAAGGGAAGGGGAAGAGCCCAATCGAACTTCGTGAACAGCAGCGCCAAAACTACGGCGTAGACGGTGGGGATTTTGATGAGCTGCCTGATCGATTGTTTAAAACTCATCGAGCCCATTGATGCGATAGCTACCCCAAAGGTATAAGTCAGGATAGCCGTAGTGGCAAAGTACAGGCTGGCATGGGCCAGTGCAGTTTCTCCGAAGGCAAACAGGGTCAATGAAAGGCCATAATTGCCGGCATTCACGGTGACCGAGCAGAGGATGATCGCTACGAAGTGTTTGCGCTCCAGCTTCAAGACTTTGCCCAAGAGAAATGCCAGAGCTCCACAGAGCAGCATTTGGAGGGTGGCAAATCCCGCAATGCGGAATATATCTCCGTTGCTGAGCGGGCTGGTTATTAATAGTTCGAAGATCAGGAAGGGGCTGAAGACATAGAAGACTACCCTGGAGAGGGATTTTGGGTCAACATGGAGCAATCTGCCTAAGGCATATCCAATGCCCGCTACAAGAAGGATAGGAAACAGGTTGTTAAGGAAGAGGGGGAATAGTGTATTCAAGGTTGTCTTCTTCTCTGAGCTTAATTATGTTATCTCGTCGTCATCTTCTTCAGAAAAGTCCATCAGACCAAATAGTTCCATATCTTCATTGAAGAGCAGGTTGTCGAGAGCGTCCTGGATTAAATTGGCTTCTTCGTTGTCATCTGTGGATTTGAGTAGCTTTTCCAGCACTTCTTTGACGCCTTCGCCCCCAATTTGTGAGAGCGACCAGGCAGCGGCGTAACGGACCTCGTCATCGCTGTCATCCAGCAGGTCTATAAGTTGTGGGGCGGCATCGCTTATTTCGAGTTCCCCGGCAGCGCGGGCGGCTTCAAACCGCACCCTGGGGAGTTGGTGATCCAATAGGCTGGTGACTTGGGGGTTCCAGCGTTTGTCGTAGGTGCGTCCCATGGCAAAGAGCGCGCTGACAAGCCAATCGATATCTTCCCTCTCCAGGGCTTTGTCGATCAGTTTTGGTACTTCTTTGCTGCTGGCGTATCCCAGGGCTTCCAAAGCTCGCCGACGGACTTCAATGCTATCTTTACTCTTTGCCACCCTGAGCAGACAATCGACAACTTCTTTTCTCTTCTGAGCTGACAACTCTTCGATCTCGCCCAGGTAGACAAATTTGCCCAAAGTCGAGGCGCAGACAGCCCGGACATTCTCGTCTGGATCACCTTCCATCATTTGTGAGATTTGAGTGAGCAAATCTTCAGGCTCGTAGGTGAACATCGGGCGGATGGCTAAGAAACGCACTCGCGGGTCAGGGTCGTCAATCGCGATCCGGCATATGCTCTCGAAAGAGAGTAAATAACTCCCTTCCGCCAGGCCCTCGACATCCTCTAAGAGTGCTTGCCGCCGCCAGGTGGGAATGCGCGACCAGACAGCCCGCAGGTTTTCGACATCATCACCTTCCAGGTCTGAGAGGCGATAGAGGAATTGAGGGTCCAGGGTGCTATCTTCGTTTAGAAGCGCCTCGATGACAGCCTGGAAAGGGGTATCTGGAGCGGTGTTCAGGTCTGGCATCAGGGGAATTGAATCGGATTCGTAAAATCGAGCAAATTGATGTACAAGAACAGCGCAATCAGCGCAGTCATGCTGATCATATTGATCACATTCTGCCACTCGATGGGGATGCGGCGACGGAAGATGATCTCTGGCAATGTGAACAGAATGCGGCCACCGTCTAGTGCCGGGATGGGCAGGAGGTTGAGCACACCCAATGAGATGGAGATCGAAGCGAAGAACTGGAGAACGTTCAAGCTCACGGGGGAATCGGTGAGGGGTTCTTCGCGTTGCTGAACGTACTGATAGGCATCGTAGATGCCCTTATAACCGACCGGTCGGGCCAGGCCAGGGTCGATAGCGCCGCGGATGATTTCGCCTGGGATCATAGCCAGGAAGATGGTGTGGTAATAAGTCGCTTGAGCGCCCAGGGGAAGGGCGTCAACGATATTGACGGGATAAGTGACATTGCTCATGATGATCCCAATGGCCCCTTCTCCTTCAGGGGGATTTTCTCGGGGGATAAGGGAAACTTCATAGGCCGCCTCACCACGCCTGAAGGAGAGGTCGATGTTATTCCCCAGGTTGGCGTAAATCGTCTCGCTGAGCACTTGCTGGCTATCGACAATCGTCCCCGCAACATTGGTGATGATGTCGCCTTCCTGGAGGCCAGCTTGTTCTGCGGGTGACCCTGACGCGACGCCGACGATCTCAACTTTGGTAAAGTCTGGTGCACCGGTCTGGGTGTACATGAAGGCAAAGATCAACACGCCAACCAGCAGGTTCATCAGCGGGCCGGCTGAGTAAATAAACAAACGCGCCCAGGGGTTAGCAGTATGCAACCCGCCGGGTGTTTCGGCATCAACCTCACCCTTCAAGCGTACAAAGCCGCCTAAAGGCAGCCAGTTGAGAGTATATTTCGTGCCGCTGATTTCGAAGAGGGTCAGCGCTCGTGGGGGATAACCGAGGCCGAATTCCTCGACTTCTACTTTCGATATCCTGGCAGCCAGGAAATGCCCGAATTCGTGCAATATGATCAGGACCGATAAGGCTACAACTAATTGTAAGACCGAAGATAGGATAGACATTTTGGTACCTTTTCATCTCTGGAATTTGGCGTGGCGAGATGGAAATTGTGGGCAATCCAGCAATTCCACCCCGCCATGGCATCTCAGAGAACCTTTATTGGTTTGCAAGTAACCGCTCAACCGTGCGCGTCAATCAGAAACACGAAGTCACTCATCACATTGCTCACTTGGTTCAATGTTTTTCGAGAAAGTGACGGGCTGAACGGCTACGTTTATAGGGTGATTATATCTTGTCTCTTAAGGGCTTGGTAGGTGCTGGGAAATGATTAACAGCTTTCTAATATGTAAGCCAAAAGGGGCGTAATTGCTTAGAGGAATGATCCCCCCTGGCATCTTTTTGGAACGACTAATCGGTCAGGTGTGCCGCCCCCCCTGGGCCTGAGATCATGACTTGGTGAACACCGGGAATATCTTCGAGCAGTGACTTTACTTTGTTCAGGTAAGACTCTTCAGAGATCACATGCACATTTGGCCCGGCATCGATGGTATAGCAGGCGGGGATGCCGCTTTTGCGCCAGTCACGTACAGCCCGAATGATGGCTAAGGTGGGCGGCAGCCAGTAGATCAGTGAGGGAGAGGAGGTCATCATCACAGCGTGCATTATCAGGCAGTCGTGTTCGGTGATTTGGGCGAAGGCCTCGAAATCGCGTTGCAAAATAGCCTCCCGGCAGCGAGCCAGATATGACGGCACTTGCTCGATGCGCATAGCCTGTAAGGGGCTGGTGTCGGCGATGGCGTGCCCTTCGATGGATGTTGTGGTCTTGTGATCCTGGTCGACGATGGCTACACAGTCGATGAGGTCCCAGTGCTCAGGCGCTGCGATGGAGTAGGCGTATGAGTTGTCATCTCCGGTTCCCACCTGCCATTCCGCGAAGCCACCCGGCACCGAGCGGCAGGCCGAGCCTGAGCCCCGGCGGGCCAGGCGGGACAGGTCCTTTTCATCGAGCCCCAGCCCGGCTGCGCGGCTTGCCGCCAGACTCAGGGCGGCGAAAGCCGACGCCGAGGAGGCGATCCCGGTGCCCATGGGGAAGTTGTTCTCACTTTCCACACGCGCGAACTCCTCTATCGCCGAGATGTGTCGCACCCAGGCAAGAAAATCGCTCACCCGGTGATGAGCAGCGCCGGTTGCCGGTGCTTCGTTTATCGATAGTTGGTCTGCTGCCAGAGACTCGTCGAAGGTGACCTGTGTACGCGTGAACAGCGCACCCAGGTTCATCGAAATCGAGCCATTGGCAGGGATGCGCAGCGCTTGGTGGCGGTTGCCCCAATACTTAATAAAGGCGATATTTGGATGCGCGATGGCGGTAGCGGTTTTCTGTGACATGGAGTGGGTGAAAAGGTTTTACTAGATGAGATTGCGTGTTTTGAACACCATTGTTGTTATTGTTGGTTAGATATTTATTGGTCTATGAAGCTTTTGGGAAGTATGAGAAGTTTACCACGCGAGAGATTGTTATTGGCTTGGGGGCATGTCGACTTGGCATGAACTGGCAGCGTCCAATGTATGTCAGGCACTCAATTAAATGCTGTCCTTCCCACCCAGATGCCGCCTTACTGCGACAGGGTTTATAATTTGTTTATGCTCACTTCTATATCCCCTCCCTTCGACTGGAACCATCCCTGTTCTGCCTGATTAACGACTGTTCGGTTCTCGTTGCTCTGGGCCGGACAGTGGAGGGTAAGGAACGTTATCTCGAATAAATCGTATATCTACAATAACGAAGGAAAGCATATTCATGAGGTTTGAAAATCATGCCTGAAACTCAAAACGTCAACATATATGAAAGAATGGTCACACCGATAGAACGCTTTTTTGCATTATCCCCTTATGCTATCGTAACTATGGTGGCTCGAATTAAGGGAACGATATCCGAAAGCATGTTAAAAGATGCTGTTTCCAAAGTCCGGCGGAGGCATCCAAATCTTAGGGTTCGAATTAAGGAAGATAATGACCATGTACCCTGGTTCACCTCGGAGGGAGCAGGGGAAATCCCGATAGAGATCGTATCTCGAGAATCGGATGATCACTGGATCAAGGTGGTTCAGGAATCATGTCAGATCCCCTTTGAGTTTGATGAACGACCGGCGATCCGTTTCGTCCTGGTTCAATCTCCTAATATATCTGAGTTGATCATTTTATGTCACCACATTCTTTGTGATGGTTTGTCATTAGCCTATCTTGCCAGGGACTTAATAGTTCATCTTGGAGATCCAACGCGGGAAGTGGAAGTGCTGCCTGACCCTAGTCCAATTGACCTGGAAAATATTCCAAACGACGCTTCAATAAACGCCATTGTCCAGTTCTTTATTAATCGGATCAACAAGAAATGGGAAGAAAACAAAATTCTCTTTGATCAAGAAGATTATAGAGACCTCACTGAAGCCTATTGGATGAACTACAAGCATCAAGTGT
Organism: Anaerolineales bacterium; assembly: GCA_028278545.1. Classification (GTDB taxonomy): domain Bacteria; phylum Chloroflexota; class Anaerolineae; order Anaerolineales; family UBA11858; genus NIOZ-UU35. The sequence continues at coordinate 20,483 of JANQED010000132.1, read as the reverse complement.
TATCTGTCGAACTGTCCCAGGCTCAGACTTCTGCCTTGGTCAATCGCTGTAAAAAAGAAGCGGTGACGGTCAATTCAGCATTAGCTGCTGCTTTTGTAGGTGCGCAAATCATTGTTCAAGGTGAAAAACCCTTTCATTCAAGTATCGGCGTTGCAGGAAGTCTGAGAGATCGACTTCGGCGGCCTGTGGGTGAAGTTATGGGCTTTTATGCCGGGGTAGTAACACTAAATCACAAATACAACAGAAAAATTGGTTTCTGGGAAAACGCTCGCCGATTTCATCGAAAAGTGGCCCCACTCATTAACAACAAAAATCTGTTTAAAGATCTTCTACCGTGGTGTTACCTCGAACCAGCGATCGTGGAGTCGATAAACTTCAAGAAGATTGGCGGACTCGTGCCAACGCATTTTGCCCGTCATCAAAAGATATCTGAATTTAGCATGCGAGATGATGTCGTCTTGTCGATTCTAAAAAGGGACAAGATGGATTCTCTCGATAATATTTTTATGGGCACCGCCGTAACCAATCTCACGCGGATGGATTTTCCGAGAAAGTACGGGGCATTAGAGCTTGATCGCTTGATTATGAAACCTGGCGGCGGTTTTCCTTTGGTTAGCGTCAATCTGGTATTGGGTGCAGTCACCTGTGCGGGGAAACTCAGTTTGCTTCTCGAATATGTAGAGAACAATATCGATATCGGGACAATGGAAAAAATTAGGGGTAAAGCTCTCGAATTTTTGCTTGATGAATAGAAGAAGGAGTCATGAATGGAGCCGCAAGCGGATATCGAGGCAGTCCTGGAAAAAGTTTGGACTATGTAGTTCAACGTCTTCAAAATACTTACGATGAAAACCGGCACAATGAAGAAGTTGAACTTTTAGATCAGTTTGCATGTATTAACTTTACAAAGCACAAGTAAAAACGAACTTTGTAAAAGGAACTGATCATGAACACCGACCAAAAAGCGCTTCCGGCAGTCATTTTCTTAGTTTTGGTTTCAAGTTGTGGCACAGCAGAGTCTCCCACCGAGATCATTCAACCTGCCACTGTTACGCCAACCCAACCCGCGCCAGATGAGATTGGTGAGAGCAACCGGCGCAGTCTATTGACGTATGAGGATTTGACGACTGGCTTTGAATATGCATCCCCCGTGGATGAAACCGCTCTCACGATCCCTGAAGGGGCTGCTGAGCCGGAACATGTCTTCGAGGGCCGTTTGGAACTGGTCGGTGAAGATACGATTGGCGCGCTAAAGGTGCTCTTGGGGAATCCCAACCTGGAACCGGGGGTGTCGCACCTCCCGGAGTTCGATTTTGAGTTTGTGCAGCATGACGGATATTTGATCCCAGTGCAGCGCGGCTTGATCATCACCGATCACCCTTACTGGAATTACTTCATCGAGCCTGGGCGGGTCTGGCAGGAAGATGCAGACCAGGGTTATTCACGCGCTTCTTTCCCTTTCGCGTTGAATTGGAAGGGGGCAAATGCGGTCTTCAATGGGACGATGACCTTCCTGTTTGATGATGAGCGCATTTCTAAAGTTTGGTATCAGATTACCCAAGAGACAACCATTAGCCTCAGCGTTGAAATGTGGGGCTTGTTGGATGCCGACTATCATCCGGGGCACGTTGCTGATGCGGACCTGACCAAAGAGGCCTTTGCTCAGGAACTGGCGGATCGCTTCCCCACCAAACCCATAGACGCGTTGGCCGAAGACTATCCGGGAGTGGATATTACCGCCTTCGGGAGGGGGGTCAACGCTAGGCACATGACCTGGTACGGCTTCGTCATCGATGGGGTCAACTACATGGGGGGCTGCCGGACCCGCTATGGCACATATCCTTACTGCGAGTACATGCGTTCCCCCTCATACTCAACGGCCAAGTCTGCTTTTGCCAGCGTTGCTTTGATGCGCCTGGCCCAGAAATACGATCCCCAGTTGCCGCATTTCTTGATCAAAGATTTCGTGCCGGAAGCCGCCGACAGCCCTGGCGATTGGAGCGCGGTCACCTTCGATCACGCCCTGGATATGGCTACCGGCAACTACAACTCCTCCAGGTTCATGGCGGACGAGGAGCAGTGGGATCATCCCTTCTGGAACGAAGAATTCTACGCCGAGATGATCGCCGCGGCATTCGATTGGCCCAACAGTGCCGCGCCGGGAACGCAGTGGGTCTATCGTTCTTCCGATACCTTCATCGTTACACGGGCCATGCAAAACTATTTGAAAACTCAGGCTGGCCCGGAGGCCGATCTGTTTGAATTTGTCGTGGAGGAAGTCTATCAGCCGTTGAAAATGGGGCCTGGTGTGTTTTCCACTCAGCGTACAAAGGATGATAACTGGCGTGGGCAGCCCATAGGGTTGGGTGGGATGTGGTGGGTGCCAGACGACTTGGCGAAAATGACCCATTTCCTCAACGTGGGCGGTGGCGCCCTTGGAGACGATCAAATCTTACAGCCAGACATGTTGGCTGTTGCTTTGCAACGCGACCCAGATGACCGCGGCGTGGAATCATATCCTGGAGGCCAGTACAACAATGCCTTCTGGGCTGACAGCTATGGTGAGAGTGATGGTTTTGACTGTAAGTTTTGGGTAACTGAAATGCAGGGATATAGCGGCATCGTCGTGGTGCTAATGCCCAATGGCACGAGTTACTATTATGCCAGTGATAACCAGGATTTTACTTGGGACGCGGCAGTGCGAGAGGCAGATAAGCTTATTCCCCACTGTACTGAATAAATTTTAATCTTGGGGGGCAGTCAGCGTCGGGAAGACGCAGCGCAGGTTTTCTCCATAGGTCCTCAAGAGTCGCCAATCGTCAGCGATCTCTTCCGGAGGCACATCTGTGACCAGAAATGGTGCCAGATTATTGATGAAAGAGGAAATGCTTTTTGAATGTTCGCGCTGGGCAAAGCTCTGACATAGCTGGTCGAATAGCGCAATTTGACCGGTGAGTGATACAAGTGCATCATCATTCCAGTGTTGAAGATACTCACTGGTTCGCGCTCTAGGGAGTTCCATCCGGTCTGTAATTGCATTCAAAGCCCGTTCGTCGAGCAGTACATAGTTGTGCCAGAGGATCTCTCGCTCTCTCAATATGTCCAGAAAGTCCTCGTCCGGCCCCCCTTCGGAGTTGAGCTTGAAATGGCCTGCGAGCTTATGATCTTGCAATGGATCGTCCCCAGATATGGTTGGAAAGATGGGAATGATTTCGATTTCGGGGGTGTCGCGATGGAAGATCAGTAGCCAAACCCCTTCTAGGAGAACGACTGGATCGGTTACCTGATCCACGCCGATGATGAGGATATTCCTATGCGGGAGGATATCCATTGTAGGTGTGCTTGGAAGCGGTTCTGCAAGCACATCTTCGACAAAGGGTCCCTCAGCGGTTATTCCATCGAGCAAATCAAAGCCCTGGCTGGCCCCCAATGAAAATCCATGGATCGTGGAGAGGACGAGGATGACTAGAAATGTAGATAGTCGCAAGATTTTCATAGCTGGTTCGGTTTGGGCGTCATCTTTATTGCAAAATTGCGCTAATCAAGCCGCCGAGGTATCCAAGCATTAACCCCAATGCCGCCGATAGGGCAGTGGGGATCACAACACTTCTCAGCAGTTCCTTGCGAAAGACGATGTACAGGAACTGGAAGCTAATGCGGATCAGCTTCGATCTCCGGATTAGCGGGATGACGTTATGCCAAAAGCTGAGTTCGATGCGTTGCAATACACTCATGAGCAATTCTCTATTTCGAGGTTGTCATTTTTAGGACTTTCCCCTGGGGAGAGACGACTACTCTCACTACCCGGGGGATGGTCTTTCCCTTTGGCCCTTTACTCTGTGTTTTATAGAGCAACAAGTAGTTTGGGGGCCCATCTCCCTTGACGTTCTTTGGTTGAGGTTGCTTCTTCACCTGGGGTTTGATATTCGACACGTCAGGGAATTTTCGAGAGACCTGCTTGGTGATTGTTTTGATCGTTTTTGCGTCCACAATGCGAACCTATCCTCTGGTGCTTACCCGCCGATGACGCGGCTTTGACGTCGTAGAAAGGCAGGGATATCCAGATCCGATGAAATGATCGATGGAATGGGGTGCGTAACTGCCTGGTTTTGGGAAGATGGATCGGGAACCTGGACGGTTTTGACATCCTGGTGGGGCTGCTCTGCGCCCAAAAGCACCTCTTCCAGGGTGGGGGCTCCCAGGCCGGTCACTACCAAGTTGACCTGTACCCGATCTCCCATGTGCTCCTTGGGAGTCGTTCCTAGAACCACTTCCGTGTCCGGGTTGGCCTGCTCTTGCAAGAAAAGCAGCGCCTCGCTGACCTCTATCAGGGTCAGTTCATCACTGGCGGTGAAATTAGCGATCACGCCAGCGGCTCGATGAAGGGAAACGGTTTCGAGCAGGGGGTGTTCCAGGGCCTGTTGGACGGCCTTGAGAGCTTTGTTTTCTCCTTTGCCATAGCCGATTGCCATCAAAGCCCCGCCGCCCAAGTGCATCATACGGCGGATGTGGGCGAAATCAACGTTAATCAGGCCAGGTTCGGTGATCAGCTCTGTGATGCTTTGCACCGCCTGGCGGAGCACATCGTCTGCCAGCCTGAAGGCTGTATCCAGGGGCAAATCTTTGGGCGTGGCATAGAGCAGGCGGTCGTTGGGGATTGTGATCAACGTGTCGGCGTGCTGCTGCAATTTTTTGAGCCCCTCCATGGCGTTTAGTTGGCGGCGGCCCATCTCAAAGGAGAAAGGGGTCGTCACAACAGCAATCGTGACCACATCTTGGGCTTTGGCGATCTCGGCAACAATGGGGATCGCCCCCGTGCCTGTGCCTCCGCCCATGCCTGCGGTCAAGAAGACCATGTCTGCCCCCTTTAGCGCATCTGCCAGCTCGTTGCGGCTTTCGATGGCGGCAGCTTCCCCTACCGAAGACTGCCCCCCAGCGCCTAAGCCTCGCGTTGATTTGGGTCCAAGCTGGATCGTCGTAGGGGCCTTGCTGTATCTGAGCGCCTGGAGGTCGGTGTTTGCAACGATAAATTCCACCCCGCGCAGGTCTAGCTCCAACATGCGGTCGACAGCATTGCTGCCGCCGCCGCCTAAGCCGAGGACTTTGATGCGCGGTTGATGCATCTGCTGGGCAATTTGGGTCGGTTTTGTTGGGGCTGTATGAGAGTTCGTATCCATGTTTTTGCTCCGCTTGTCAAGCTAAGTCAGCTTGGCTATTTTTGATGCAAGAGTTATGCCATCGCCCTCGACCCGTTCCACGACGCAGCCATTGGAACGTAGCTGCCGGATTGCTTTTTCGGGGTACTCTGCTGGCGATCCGATTACGGTCACCCTACGGGCTTTTGCCGCCTCCTGCATCGAAAATCCGACGGTCGGTTGGTGGGCTTTGATATATGGGCGCAGGGCATCTAGATGGTAATCGGGGACGCCCCATTCGTAAGACGGCAGCAATACATAATGAGAGATGAGATGGGACTCCCTCGGGGAGGGTGGGACCTGTTTTGGATGGCTTCCCTGCCAGTGAAGCATCTCTTCGACAATCGGCAGTGTCTCTCCGTTGGGCTGATACCAGGCTTGGGGGGCATGTTGACTCCCCTCGGGGGCAGACAGCAGCCAAAACGCGCCTCCCAACACAAATTCCGGGATAGGCTCTAACCCCTCGGCCTTCTCCCCGCTCAACAACTGGGCGATGTGCAAGGTCTTCTGTGTTTCTGTAGGGCTTCCCAATCCAAACAAGAAAATTGGCCGCGACTCGAGCAGCACCGATTTAACGATGGCGTCATACCAATCGAAGATGCGAAAACCAAGCTGATCTTGCTCGCCCTTGGGTGTGAAATATGGACGCGCCCCCGGCCAGCTTTCGGGACCTCCCTTGCCATAGTTGAGCGAGTGATCAGCATCCCAGGCATAAGCTCCCAGGATGAGTTTGTCGATGAGAGCCTGATGTCCGCGTCTCTGTATGCCCTCTAAAGCGGCTTTGAGGAAGGACGTGTCCCAATAATCACCGCCGGGCTGCAAGGGAGACAAAATGGGGGTCAGCCCGGCTTTAACACAGGCTTCCCCCAATGGCAGGTGTAGATCGAGAAAGCGTTCCACTAGGTCGCTCTGAGCCCAGGATGACCCCCCCCAGGTGTTTTGCATATTAGGCCGATCCAGCCAGACCGTGTATTTGATACCCCATCGAGCGTATATCCTGAAGAACAGTTCGAAATCTTCCAATGAAGGCATCTTTTCAGGAGAGAACTGGAAATCCAGAATTGGCTCGATATCTGCCTCGAGCAGCCCTTGGATGAAGCTTTCTGGGAGCGCTCGTGTGACTGGCGTGTGCAAGACCAGCCAACTGGCGCCTAGATTTTTCAGTCTGGGCAGCCAGGTTTCAAGGTCGCTTTGCTGGTAGTGGTGGAAGTCGGGAAAATAGTGAAATCCGATACGGTTCATGGTAGTAGCGTTTGATCGTACTGTAAATTTAGTGGCTATTCGGCTTGGAAGTTAGATTGTGCAGCTTCCAAGCTATTGACCTGCCCAATGATGTGTTGCAAGGCCCATGCCAGGCCCGACATGCTATAATCTCGGCCATGATCCTTGTTACCGGTGGGACTGGTTTCATCGGCCAGGCGTTGATCCGCCATCTCGTGGAGGCTGGTCATCAAGTGCGCACTCTGATCCGGCCATCACGGAGATCGCCGCGCCTTCCGCTCGGTGTCCCAGTAGAAGTAGCGGTTGCCGGTCTGGGAGATGAACGCGGTTTGCGAGCCGCGATGGTCGGGGTAGATACGATCTATCACCTGGCCGGTGTGGAGCGCAGAGGGGCGGAAGCTGATCTCTTGGATGTCGATGTCAGGGGGACTCAAACTGTGCTGAATGCCGCCCTGGATGCCGGCGTAGATCGTTTCTTTTATCTCAGCCATTTAGGTGCAGATCGGGCTTCTGCATACCCGATCTTCAAAGCCAAAGCGATTGCTGAAGAGCAACTCCGCCGCAGCGAGATCGATTACACCATCATGCGCACCGCGGTTGTCTTTGGCCCTGATGATGGCTTTTCGATCAGCCTGGCCCAATTATTGTCATCGACCCCCTTTGTTTTCTTTGTCCCTGGAGATGGTGATACCCTCATTCAGCCGCTGTGGGTAGAAGACTTAGTTACCTGTCTGGCCTGGGCGTTGGAAGATGATGATACCCGTCGTCAGGTTTATGAGATCGGAGGCCCGGAATATCTGCCCTTGCGTGAGGTGGTGATGATCATTATGGGGGTGCTTGGCAGCAGACGGACGATCCTGTCGGTTTCCCCTCCCTATTTACGGGCTTTGACGGTGCTTCTCGAGTATGTGTTGCCTGCATCGCCTGCATCCGTCTATTGGATCGATTATATGGCCGCCAATCGTACCTGCCAGCTAGACACCATCCCGCGCGTATTTAATCTGATGCCCTCGCGCTTCTCTCATCGGCTGGCTTACCTTGAAGGGCGAGACTGGCGTTTACATTTCTTGCGCACTGCTTTTCGTCGGCGAAATTGATATGGCAGCGTTAGATATCCGTGTTCTAGATACCCCTGATGAAATGGCTGCCGTGGAGGAGTTGGAACGGCTGGTATGGCCGGGGGATGAAACAGAAATCGTACCCGTGCATATGCTTCGGGCGGTTACGAATAATGGCGGGTTGTTGATTGGGGCTTTTGATGGAGATCAGTTGGTCGGGTTTGTGTTCGGTTTTCCGGGGATAGAAGTGACATCAGGGCAGCCTCGCCTGAAACACGCTTCCCACATGGCCAGTATCCACCCAGATTATCGCGACCGCGGTCTTGGATATACCCTCAAGTGCGCTCAACGGCGAATCGTGCGCGGCCAGGGCCTCGAGCACATCAACTGGACGTATGATCCATTACAAAGTAGAAATGCAAATTTGAATATCGCCAAGTTGGGCGCAGTTTGCAACACTTATATCCGAGAATACTATGGTGAGATGCGCGACGGTCTAAACGTCGGCCTGCCATCTGACCGTTTCAAGGTGGACTGGTGGCTGAATACCCCACGCGTAGAGGAACGATTAGACCAAAAGAAACGCCGTCGCCTGAGTTTGGACCATTTCACAGGTGCCGGGGCAGTAGTGCTCTACCCGGCCAAGATTCGTGAAGATGGCTTTTTGGAGCCTCTTGCTGATTCTCCCCCGCTGCCCCAATCCCCTGTGCCCCAATTTTTGGTTGAGATCCCCCCCGACTTCCTGGCGCTCAAAGAAGCCTCACCTGACTTGGCCTTAGCCTGGCGTTTGCATACCCGGGAGATATTTGAAGGATCATTCGCTGGTGGCTATATCGCCTCTGACTTCGTCTTCGTGCCCGGAGCTCGGTCGCGCAGCTATTATGTTCTCAGTCACGGAGAGGCCCAGTTATAGGCGACCTCTCTCCTCTCCAACCTCTAACTTCTAACCTCCAATCTCTAACTTCCAATCTCAACCTCCAACAAAAACCATGAAAATCGATCAAATCACCCTCTACTACCTGCGCATGCCTCTGGTTGCCCCTTTCGAGACCTCTTTCGGGCGCGTTGATACTCGCGACTGCATTCTGATCGAAGCGAAAGCGGAAGGATTGGTCGGCTGGGGCGAGTGTGTCGCTGACCGGGATCCTGGTTATGCCTGGGAAACCTGTGGAACTGCCTGGCACATCTTGACTGAGTTCCTCCTCCCCGAAATCCTAGGGAAGGAAATTCGAGACGCAGCGGAGTTTCAGCAGCGTGTTGCTCATGTGCGTGGTCATCAAATGGCCAAAGCCGGGGTAGAGATGGCCCTCTGGGATTTGCAGGGCCAGGCTCAAGGGAGTCCGCTCTACCAACTCCTGGGGGGCAGTCGCACCCGCGTAGACGTTGGAGTCTCGGTAGGATTGCAAGAATCTCCCGAAGCGCTCGTCCGAACCGTCGATGCCTATCTCTCTCAAGGATACCGGCGCGTCAAACTCAAAATCAAACCCGGACGAGATGTCAGTGAGGTGCAGGCTGTTCGGGAGCGATACCCCGATTTGCGCTTGCAGGTGGATGCTAACTCCGCATACACGCTGGACACCGCTGCCTCTCTGCTGCCGTTGGATGACTATGACCTGCTGCTCATTGAGCAGCCCCTGGCGGAGGATGATCTCTGGGATCACGCCAAATTGCAGGAGGGATTCCGCACACCCTTGTGCCTGGACGAGAGCATCACCGCGCCTCGGCACGCCCGCCAGGCTCTGGAGATGGGCGCCTGCCGGATTGTCAATATCAAACAAGGCCGGGTCGGCGGGATCAGCCAGGGCGTCGCTATTCATGATTTGTGCCAGGCTCAGGATGTGCCGGTCTGGTGCGGCGGGATGCTCGAAACCGGCATTGGGCGGGCGGCCAACCTGGCTTTAGCTTCCTTGCCGAATTTCACTCTCCCCGGCGATATCTCAGCCACAGAACGCTATTATGCCCAAGATATCACCCATGAGCGGTTTTCCCTCAACCCCGACAGCACCATCAATGTCCCCGAAGGCCCCGGCTTGGGTGTGACCATCGACCGCGAGGCGTTGGAATGCTTCACATTGAAACATCTCACATTGGGGAGTTAGCCCAATATTTCAACTTTCAGGAAAAGAAGCCCATGCAAATTCACGATATTTCTTTGACAATTAGCCCCGATCTGCCCACTTGGCCGGGTGATCCTAAGATTCAACTCAAAAGGATCAGCAAGATGGAAGATGGGGCGGATGCCAATGTCACTCACCTTTCTGCGGCAGTGCACATTGGCACGCATGTGGATGCCCCTTACCACTTCTTGGGTGGGGAGGCGAAAACAGTGGAATCCCTGCCCCTCGAGGTGCTGACTGGCCCGGCCCTGGTCGTGCATCTGCCAGATGTCGGCGTGGATATCACTGCTGCTGATCTGCAGGCCGCTGACATCCCCGCCGGGACCACGCGCTTGTTGCTCAAGACGCGCAATTCCGCTTGGTGGGCCGCGGGGGAGAAGGCCTTCCAGGAGGATTTCGTCGCCCTCGATGCCGGGGCGGCTGAGTGGCTGGTGAAGCGCGGTATCAAGCTCGTCGGTGTGGATTATCTCTCCGTCGCGCCTTTCCGAGATGGCGTCCCCACGCATCGCATTTTGCTAGGCGCCGGGGTCATCGCTGTGGAGGGCCTCGATCTTTCCGCAGTTGAGCAGGGGGAGTATGCTCTTTACTGTTTGCCGCTCAAGATTCAGGGCAGCGATGGCGCCCCTGCGCGAGCGATCTTGGTCGAGTAAGACGTAATGCCATCTTCTCCTGCGCTTCTTTTGATCGACATAGACGGCCTGCGCCGGGATGTGTTCGAGAGCGCTCTAACTGAAGATCGTATTCCCCATATCTCTCGATTGCTGGGCGGGCCTGAAGTTGCGTGCCGCGCGCAAATCCCTGTGTTGGCGACCGCTCCCAGCATCACCTTCTGCTCCCAGGCCTCTCTCTTTACCGGGGCTCATCCCTCACAGCATGGCATCCCTGGGAATCAGTTCTTTGATCGTTTCGGGACTCACAGCAATGGTGTGCCGCGGCACTACGCCTTCGACGTTGGGGACACGCTTGCCGTCGATGACGCTGTGCGTGTCTTTACCGATGGCCTGGCAGCCCGCTGTCTGCAAAGGCCGACCCTATACCAACACCTGGCTGAACGAGGCTGGCGTTCAGTGGTGGCTGGCAACATGTACGCTGCCGGCGCGGGAACCTGGCTTAAGCCCTCGCTGACCGATCTGGCCCGCTTTACGAAAGGTGGGAACCTCTTCGGCCTCAGTTCCGCAGAATACGACCGCCGTATTTTGGACGATGCGCTCAATCACCTGGATAAGCACGGTATGCCTGATATCCTGACCATCCACTTCTTGGGCCTGGACCACGAGTCACACATCCACGGCCCCGGTGCGCAAATGGATTATCTCGTTGACTATGTTGACCCGATGATCGGCGCACTGTGGGATGCGATAGCGTCGCTAACCACTGATCGCTCCGTGCTAGTTGCCCTCTTCTCCGACCATGGTCAAATCGAAGTCATCCCCGACGACCGCCACTCCCTGCGATTGGCTTTTCCCTATGAACGCGAGCTGGGTCATCTTTTCGATGCGCTGGGATTAGATGTCCACGATTACCCTGGTGAAGACCCCAATTGTGATGCGGTGGTCGCTTCCAATGGGGGCTTGGCTTATGTTTACCTGCGGAACCGCCAGGGGCGATGGGCTGCTGTCCCCGATTTTGAACGGGACGTGCTTTCGGTGGGGCGTGCTTTTTGGGAAGCTCATACTACTGGGAAATACGCTGAGGAAGTCCAGGGTGCTTTAGCAGGGGTGCTGATTCGGGATGTCGAAAATGATGGTTGGTACGCCCCTTATCGCGCGCTGACGCCAGAAGGTGAAATGGCCTCATTAGAAGAATGGTTCGTCACCTGTAGAGACGTTCCACCGGAACGTCTCTACAGCGATCCTGTCCACCGCCTGAACAATCTGGCTGGCCCCATGACGGGTGATTTGCTGCTCATCAGCAACTATGCCGAGGGCTTTTACTTCGGCGCGCCCATCACCGGCATCCACGGCGGCCTGCACCCCGAAGATTCACGCGCCGTACTGGCTTTCGGCTTCCCAGGGATGGATGAGACTAAGGCCGGGGCGATGTGCAGAGCCATCACCGATGCCATCCAAACACGCTGTGCTGCGGAGGGTGGCCGCCAGCCCTCTACGGCGGATTTGATGACCGGGCTTATGGTGGTGCTGGAACAGTAGATAGTGATTATTCGGAGGGTGCCCAAATCACAGGCTTGAATAATTGCGGGTCGAACTGGGCCATCCTATCAGGGCCTAACCTTTTTACTGCGGCGATGGCCGCGCTCAAATCCGCCCGAAGTTGAGCGACCTCTATCCCCTTACAGGTAGCCGGGTATTTTTCCAGCCAACGCATCGCCCGACGGTATACTTTGATCGCCCCGCGGTAATTCTCCCGCTCGATATGCAGGTAAGTCACACCCGCCTGCAAGATTCCCTTATACAAATTGCCCACCGGGGCGCTTTCGGCCAGCCAGGCCTCTTCCAAAGCTTCATGGGCTTTCCAATATTCACCGTCGTTGAAAAGTTTCAACCCGCGCACGGCTTCTATGGGCAGTTTCCCCGCGCAATCGGGTTTATTTTGTGTTTTCTTCACTGATAAATGATCGATCTTGATTCATTTCACCCAGTGTTCTGATTTTTGTTTCACTGTCCACCACCCCAGGCACAGGCAGCGTATAGCCACCATCCACCACGATCACCTGGCCGCGGATCATCTCCGCCGCCGGTGAGCATAAAAAACTTACTACCTCGGCCACATCTTTGGGGGTGACCAGCCGTCCCGCAGGGGTCAGAGAGGTGGCGCGTTCGATCAAGTCTTGATCTTTGCGAATCACGTCGAAGTGCTGCAAGGCCTCGGTCAGCACCATTCCCGGGGAAACGGCGTTTACAACGATATTTTTGGGGGCTAATTCGATAGCCAGATAGCGCGTTACCGCCTCGAGGGCGGCCTTGCTGGCCCCCACGCTGACATAATCAGGTAATACGCGCCGGGCACCGGGGCTGGTGATGGCTACGATATGCCCGCCGCCGCGTGCCGCCATCAGCGGTGCAGCCCGTTGGGCACCGAAGAGCAGCGGTCGGGCGTTGATATTCATCGACCAGTCCCAGCCTTTGGGGCGTTGCTCCATGACGGGGCGGTTGAACCCCGAGGCGGCATTGTGAACGAAGATATCCAGGCCGCCAAACGCCATCTCGGCCTCGTCGAAGAGGCGCTGGAGATCGTCGAGATCACCGAGGTTGGCTTTGACCACCAGAGCTTGACGCCCTAAGGTTTCAACCTGGGCTGCGGTCTCCTCGGCGGGCTCCCGGTTGCGAAAGAAGTTGATCACCACATCAGCGCCATGTTGAGCGAAGTGCAGGGCGATGGCCCGGCCGATACCGCGCCCAGAGCCGGTGACTAATGCGATTTTGTTTTGGAATGGGGGGTCAGATTTCACGTTTAGCGGTGTCTTGTATTGTGTCTATGGTCTCGTAAACCTGCCGCGTGTGCAGGCGGTCGTGCTCGGCCATGATCCCGACCATCTCTTTCAGGTCGGTGGGGCCAAAAATGGCGTGCTGGGCGGGCCGCTGCCAATCGCTTTCGCTGAGGTGATCGAGTAGTTCCAGGGTTTTGGAGCGGGCGCTGATAAAATCTATCAGAGCGGCGGGGCCATTTTGATCCTTGTATTCGCGCTCATCAGCCCAGGCGTCAGTGTCGATGCCGATGATAAAGGGATTCTCCTCTGTGGTGATGGCCTGTAAGCGGGGCAAATTGACTTCTCGTTCTACATCCCGAAGGTGGCAGAAAATAGATGTGAGACACCATTCCTCCGGTTCAGGGCATTCGTTCCAAAGGTAGGTGGGGAATGCATTAGCCATGCCTCTCAGGGCAGCCGCGCAGCCGCGCAGGGTGGCGGTCTGGGCGCTGGTGGAGGAGTAATCCGGTTCTAGCTCTTCGGGAGATATGTTATCGATCCAAGGGAGCACTTCTTCGAGGGCACCGGATTTGTTTGGGGGCAGGACTCCGGGTGACAGTTTGCCGTCCCCCCCTGAAATCCAGAAAACGGGCAGCCCCATGCCCTGGGCACCAAGTACGTCATGGTCAGAGTCATTGCCGATCATCAGCACCGGTCCCTCGGGCCAGCCCATTCGTCCCAAGAATTCGGCGAAATATGCTGGATTGGGCTTGGCGAAGTGAAACGTTTCGTATGAGGGGATCAAATCGAAGGGATATTGATCCGGGGGAAGGCCAGCCCAGGCGAGACGCTGAAGGATGGCCGTGCGGGGGAAGAGAGGGTTGGTTGCAATTCCAATGCGATATCCGCGCCCAAGGGCTTCTTTGATGAGTTCGACGGCCTGAGGCAAGGGTTGGGTGAGGCTTCTCAGGCTGGGAAAGACCTCAGCGTAGAAGGAGGTGAGTTTTTCCTGGATTTGAGATTTTTGCAAACCCAGTGGAGAATAGAAGTAGGGATCAAACGCCTCCTCCAGCGTTTTGCAGGGACAGTTGTTGTCGAACATGCGCTGGGTGGCGACCATCATGGTTTTGGCCATTTTCTCAGGCGCTGTGTGATCGGCAAGCTGGTCCCCCAGGGCATTGAGATAAGCAGGGATGAAGGTATCCATGCTGTTGCCCAACAGGGTGTCATCGAGGTCAATCAGGAGTGTCAGGGTCACGGGCTTCTCCGGTGAAGACGGGCGGCAGGGAGTGACATTGTCCGCAGCCTACATGAGGTTCTTGTACGTTTTGATTAGATTTCGAGCAATGGGCAGAGACGACCACTTCTGGAGAAAGGATGAAGAAGAGACGTTGAATTCGGGCGTTGAGACGCATGTCTTCACAAGCATTGGCCTGTAAAATCCCTGGTACTGGACAGGTGAAGCAAAGTTTGGGCTGCCAGTTCTGAGATGGGTTGGAATTCTTGAGCAGTCGGCATTCTTCGCGTTCTCTACCACGATAGTAGTCCCCATAAAAGTATTCACATTCTTTTCCAGCAGGTGTACGCATGGTCATGATTATAGCATGGGCAGGGTACGTGGAAGAGCATTTTGGAGATGCATGACAAATAAATCTTGAAAAAACAGGAACGAGAGGCGCTTTGCACCGGCTCGCCCGCAGTTGTTTCACATGGGGAATGACAAGATCGTTTTCGCCCGATCCTGTGCTTGGGTTGTCTGGTTGTTTTGTGCTGCTGGGGGGTGTCGAAAGGGTTATACCCGGGTTACGTATGTTCCGTTGCGAGTATCCACGCGGATTACATTGCCAACTTCGATGAAAGCGGGCACTTCCACCTGGATGCCGGTTTGCACGGTGACTTTCTTGGTCAGGCCTGTGGCGGTATCGCCGCGCACGGCCGGATCGGCTTTGGTGACCTCCAGATCAACTGTCGTGGGCAGGTCGATATCGATGGGTTCGCTCTCGTAGAAGGTCAGTTTTACCTGCATATTTTCTAGCAAGTAGGGGGCGACTTCTTCGAGTACCTCTTTTAGAATGGCTGGCTGCTCGTAAGTTTCCAAATCCATGAAGTAATAGAATTCGTCATCGCTGTACAGGTATTCCACATCGTGATGATCCAGGCGGACATCCTGAACTCGATCTCCAGAGATGAAGCTCAGATCAATGATTTTTCCGTTGCGTAGATCACGCGCTTTGATGCGGATCGTTGCCTTACCGCGCCCGGGTTTGTGGTGGGTATACTCTAAAACTTTATACAATTTATCATCAAGCTCGAAGGTCACACCTTTGCGAAGTTCATTTACGTCGATCATTTCTCAGCCTCGTCAGTTATTGGTATCTTGTAGCCGTGTGAGCTTTCGCCCCACACCCGACGTTGGATTATAGTCCAGCCCATATAGCGTGGCAAGAGGGTGAGGCTTGTGGTAAACTTTCCCCCATGAAGAGTCTGACAGGAGGAAAAAATGGCTGAGCCAGGTCGTCATATTGTCTACGTTGAAGACGACGAAGAGATGATCGATTTGGTGAAGTTGATCCTCGAGCGCAAGGGATATCAGGTTAGCGGCGCTTCTGGCGGTCAGGAGGGGTGGGAATTGATCAAGTCCCAGCTCCCAGACTTGGTCTTGCTTGATTTGATGATGCCTGATGTGGATGGCTGGGAAGTTTATCAAATGATGCGCGATGAAGAAACGACCAAAGATATCCCGGTTATCGTGATCACAGCAAAAGCGCAGAACATTGACCGTGTGCTCGGCTTGCATATCGCCAAAGTGGAGGATTACATCACCAAGCCATTCAAGCCAGAAGATCTAGTCGAGAGTGTGGAGAAGTTTCTCGAAAAACAACAAGCCTGATTTCAATTTCGAATCCTCCAAAAAGAGCAACCAAGAGGGACGGCTTAGGCGCTATCTATTTCAAAGGTTTAGCGCACATGTCGTCCTCTCTTTATGATACGAGTGCTTTATGCGAAAAGTAAATATTCGCAACTTGAACCAAGCTGCGTTTCCTGCTCTGCAAGTTAGGTATTGTGATACATTCCTTTGCCGGTTGCGGGGGCTTACCTTTCGCCGTTCTCTTTCTGCTGACGAAGGTTTGCTGCTCGTTCAGAGCCGAGAAAGCCGTTTGGATGCCGCCATTCATATGCTCTTCATGGGGATGGATATTGCGGTGATCTGGTTGGATGGACAAAAAAGGGTTGTGGATATTCGCCTGGCTCGTAGATGGCGACTTTTCTATATGCCCCAAGCTCCGGCTAGTTTTGTGTTGGAATTGTCTCCCGCTTGGTTGGGAAATTTCGCTATAGGAGATCAAATCAGGTTTGAAGAGACAAAAGCTGGTTAGCTTCCTTCTGGTCTTGCTGGTTGCCTTTCCGCTTAGCTCTGTGGAAGCGCAGGAAGAGCTACCCGCTGGCCCAGTCTATATCGTTCAGGCCGGGGATACGCTTTGGGACATCGCGGCGCGTTTTGGCATCTCTATGGACGCTTTGGTGGCTGAAAATGGGATCACTGACCCCGGGCAACTGGCGATCGGTGCGCGTTTGGTGATCCCGGGCTTCGAAGGTTTGAGCGGTGCCCTGATCTTTGAAACGGTCCCTTTCGGTGAGAACATCGAGAGCCTGAGCTACCTCTATAATTTGCCCAAGGAGGCGTTGCTGCGCTTGAATCAGTTTACAAGCCCTGATGAGGCCTATGCCGGTTCCCAGTTGATCGTCATCCAAGGGGAGGGGGATGAGCCGACTCCCTCGGTGAGGCGTGCCACATTGAAGGCGGGCCAGTCCCTGATGGAAGCAGCCATCACCCAGGGGGTCAGTCCATGGGCCATCGTGAAAGATAATCAACTGCGGGGGGCGTGGGACCTCCTCCCCGGTGAAAATATCTATCTTCCCGGCAATGGTGGGCTCGATCTGGGAGCACTGCCTGAAGGGTTTGCAGACTTCGAGGTGAACCCTTCCCCTTTGATCCAGGGGCATACCTTGGTGCTTCGGGTGGATGTGCCGGAAGCAACTTCTCTGACGGGACGGTTCTACGACCGGGGGTTGAATTTCTTCCCAATGGCGGATGGCAGCTATGTGGCTTTACAGGGTATCCATGCCATGCTGGAATCAGGGGCTTACCCGCTCACTTTGGAGGGGGTATTGCCTGACGGCACCCCGCTAGGTTTTTCACAGCAAGTTTACGTTCAGGATGGGGGCTATCCCTATGACCCTCCCCTGGTGGTCGATTCAGAAACCACGGACATTCAAAATAATGAAACAGAGAACGAACTCTGGTTTGCAATTGTTGAACCGGTCACAATGGAAAAATACTGGGATGGCGTGTTCCAGAGTCCCGTACCTGAACACCTGAGCGATTGTTTCCCATCGAAGTTTGGTAATCGACGTTCATATAATCAGAGTGGCTATTTCTTTTTCCACACCGGCTTAGACTTTTGCGGTAGACCAGGGGTTGAGATCTTTGCTCCGGCTCCGGGAAGGGTGGTTTTTACAGGGCCACTGACTGTGAGAGGTAACGCCACAGTGATCGATCACGGCTGGGGGGTGTACACGGCCTATGCCCATCAGACAGAGGGGCATGTTTCCGAGGGAGATTGGGTCGAGACAGGCCAGGTGATCGGGTTGGTCGGTGAGACCGGGCGCGTCACAGGACCGCATTTGCATTGGGAAGTGATCGTCGGGGGCGTTCAGGTTGATCCTATGTATTGGCTTTCCCAGGCTTATCCATAGTTCAAACAAAACGATGATATCAATCTAGGGTTCTTCGAATTCGCCAGCGCGGTAGCTGTTGATGATGTCCAAGGCTTCTTCCAGGTCCTCCTCGGGCACCATAATATCAACTTCACCCAATGGTCCGGCGGTGATCCCAATGGCACGAGCAGCCCCTTCCACGGCCAGATAAACACGGACTCCTTGGGCTTCCAATAGACCGCGCATTAACTCGCCTTGCAATTCGCCCGCCACTTTAGCGGCGACAACCCATTTTTGCTTACTCATTATTCAATCTCCAAACAAAGTTCTAATTTCTCGAAGGGCGTGCTGATAAGGGATTGTACTGCAAATGGTCATGTCATTAATAGGAGCAATTTCGTAAATTTGTGTGCTGAGAGGGCGTGATACTTGTTTCACGTTCAGGGTAGAGTATAATAGTAGCCGCTTAAAAATGCAATTTTCGCTCTTGACGAAGCGATTTCTTCATGTAAGTTGAGGCTTTGTATGGTTCTCGCATCAACATCATTAAGGGAAGACTATTGGGAGGATTTCGAACTCCTAGATGACGATATAGAATTCCTTTATGCACATTTACTCGAAACTGAAACTCCGCTAACACCGCAGGAATTGACTGTTGCTTTAGTAGAAGATCGCATTCAACGAGAACAGAAACAGGTCGAGGAGAAGCGTTTAGCCGGGGGCAGCATATATTTACCCCAAGAGCAGTATGCTCTTGAACAGGCGGTCGTTTTTCCTGCTTTGGATTGGCGACAGGCTGAAGTTGTAGGATCGAGGGAGGGGCACAACCCAGAGGTGGGTGAGTTTTCTGTGGTCAAAGTACGCTTCGAAAATGGTGAAGAGCGAGAGTTTGCTGCCGGCTTAGAAGACCATCCCCTGAATAACCCTTATGAGCAAGCCGAGGATGACGGTCCCAATCTTCAATCGATTATGGAAACCTATGAAGATGTCCTGGTGCGACGCTTGGAAAGAAATCTGCAGGAGAACGATGATTTTGTCTATATCGCTGGACGGTGGTTTCCTAGGGCCCTTTTGGTGGATGTCAACACCGGGCATTTGAATTTGGCTGAAGCCCTGTTGGATATGTCAGGCGGCGGGCCGCTGCCAACCGTTGAACTCTTGAAACAGGTCGAATTGACTTCCAATGAGAACCCCAAATTGGTCGAGTTTTCGTTCGATTTGGCCCTTCAAGATGATCCCCGTTTTGACGAAGTTGGTTCTGCTGGTAAAGTAGTGTGGTATCTGCGGCGATTAGAGCCCGAAGGTGTGCGTGAGACCCCAGTGCAGCTACGCTATGGGGAGCAGGAACATGATCGTGACGTCCTGACACCTGAGATGTTGGATTTAGAACTTCGGCTAGATGATGAGCTGTCCCCTGTGGGTGAACCGGCCCCAGGTGATGAAGCTGTGGCGATCCAACTGCTTTATCCCCACTGGCGTCTTGGAACCCTGCCACTTACGCACCGTGTACGGCCGTTCTTCCCTACCGCATATGAGGCCCCCCGCATCCTCTTCGCGCTCGTCGATGGCGAGAGTGGAGAAAAGTTCCCAGGTTGGGTCGTGCGTAGAGGCGGCTATATATATGGTTTAGAGGAATATTATCGAAAATACCAACTAATGCCAGGGAGCACTGTTTGGGTTCAACCGGGGAAGCGACCAGGCGAAGTGGTGGTCAAAGTTGAAGCCCAACGATCACGCCGGGATTGGGTTCGCACGGTCTTGGTTGGCGCTGATGGTGGTGTTGTCTTCGCGACTTTGAAACAGGTGGTCTCGGCTGTCTATGATGAACGTATGGGTATCATGGTACCTGATGTCAGCGCGATGGATGATGTCTGGGCCCAACGGCGGAAACAACCGCCTCCCTTCGAGCGTGTTGTGGCTGATGTAGCTCGTGAGCTTACCAAATTGAATCCGCAAAACCATGTTCATGTGACGGAACTATATGCTGCTGTGAACTTGGTGAGACGCGTCCCCCCTGGGCCGATCATGGCTCTCTTGGCATCGCGTCCCTGGTTTGTTCATGTTGGTGATCTACATTTCCGTTTTGACGATTCGGCGGGCTCGTAAATAAACCCATCATTGTTTCTATTCAGCCCGACAATGATATTGGATCCCTTTTCGGGCCTTCAAATTCGTGGCCGGGCATTTACCCGAAAACTCAAGTCGACTTATCGAACCCAGGAGTTCTAAAGTGACTGAAACCAAACGATATAGCCTCGTCACGCCGACATTAGATACTCCCTTTCATATTGATTTTGAATGGTGGCGTCAAAATGACCATGAGTGGCGTGTACACTTACGCAGTTCTCTCTGCCCTGAACACCAGGAGAAATTCGCCGATGTGCTGGGTGATGATAAAGTCGATTGGATCGATCCTGAGACGGCTGAAGTTCAACAAGTAGATGGCTTGCAAAATATCCTGATCCGTCATTGCGCCCAAACGGAAGATTTCATCACAGGACGTACCTCCATCGTCGAAGCGATTTTTCGGACGTTTCTGGCAAATGGCAATTTGCATATGACGCCGAGGGAGTTGGGTGAACGCCTCAACAGACCAGCGACGACGATCTTGCGGACTGTATCGGGCGTGCGAGTCTATAAGGGTATTCGCCCGTGTCCTGAGTGTTAGCCTAAATTGCCCCCGTAGCTCAATGGATAGAGCACCGGCCTTCTAAGCCGACGGTTGTGCGTTCGAATCGCACCGGGGGCGCAGAGAAATACCCCTATTTGTAGGGGTATTTTTGTTTTTGGCCCATACTTAGTTATT
>JANQED010000116.1 GCA_028278545.1 Anaerolineales bacterium | reverse complement strand
TTTCTTTCCTGGCTACGATCACATTGCTGACCCGCTGATCGATTACGCCGACCCGGAGATGAAATCTAAGGAGATCAGCGCACTGTTCAAGCAGCTACGCGCAGAGCTGGTGCCGCTCGTTGAGGCGATAACGGCCGAACCTCCGGCGGATGACAGCCCGATTAGAAAACAATACCTGGAAGAGGATCAGCTTGCGTTCGGTCTGTCCATAATCAAGGATTATGGCTTCGATTTCGAGCGCGGCCGGCAGGATAAAACCCACCATCCCTTCATGACGAAGTTCTCCTTAGGGGACATCAGGATTACCACCCGCACCAAAGAAGACGACTTAGGCGAGGCCCTTTTTAGCACGCTTCATGAGTCAGGCCATGGCATGTATGAGCAAGGAATCGCAACCGACTATGAGGGCACACCGCTGGCCTCCGGCACCTCCTCAGGAGTGCACGAGAGCCAATCGCGCTTGTGGGAGAACATCGTGGGGCGGAGCCGCGGCTTTTGGAATAAGTATTACCCTAAGCTGCAATCTCAATTCCCGGAACAGCTTGGCGAAGTTCAGCTCGATGATTTTTACCGCGCCATCAACAAAGTTGAGCGCTCGCTAATCCGTACCGATGCGGACGAGGTCACATACAATCTGCATGTCATGATCCGCTTCGATCTAGAAATCCAGCTTCTCGAAGGAAAGCTCGAAGTAAAAGATCTACCCGAGGCCTGGCACTCACGCTACCAGTCAGATCTCGGCATCCAGGCCCCTAACAATACGGATGGCGTCCTGCAAGACGTTCACTGGTTTTCGGGACCGATAGGCGGCGCATTTCAGGGGTATACGCTTGGCAATATTATGAGTGCCTTGTTTTTCAACGCGGCGCTCGAAACACATCCTGACATTCCATCAGAGATAGAACAGGGCAAATTCAAAACTCTCCACACTTGGATGGGAGAAAATATCTACCAGCACGGGAAGAAATACACGGCAAACGAGCTTGTACAACGCGTGACCGGTGGCCCACTGACTATCGAGCCCTATATTGATTATTTGCAGTCCAAGTACGGAGAGTTATACAATTTGAACTAAGCGGTCTTGTTGTCAGGAGGCAATGTTCCACCCAACTAGGGAGAATAGAACTCCGCTTGAGGATAAAAATCGCGCCAGGCCCAATCAAAAGAAGATGAACTGGGTACGGGTTGGAGCGCCTCACCCTTTAATGGCCCTGCGACCGCAAGGCCCAAGGTAATATCCCAGCTTGAACCCGTTTCCTCATCTCTTAATTCCCCTTCGATAATTTCGAAGGTCAGCGTTTGGTCGTTCACCTTGCGCACATAGGCTTGGAAATTTTGCCCGGCAGCCCAGATCATGATGGGAATTCCGGCGATTTCCTCGTTGATGATGCCGGCCCTCTCAACATCTTTGTAGTAAAAGGCCTTCGATTCATTGGACAGGATGAGTCCAATGACGAAATCCTCGCTGAAGCCCTGCCGCCGCAGGCTAAGCCGATCAACGTCATTGGTCATCACTCTGGTCTCAGGATGTTCATGCCTCCAATTTCCCCATGTGGTGATTTTCGAAGGCAGCAGATTAAGCTGCACGCCTTTATAGTCACCGATGATAGCGCGCCCCCAGGGCTGCGACCAG
>JANQED010000094.1 GCA_028278545.1 Anaerolineales bacterium | reverse complement strand
GAGAATCGCCTGATCCTGTGGTCAGTTGTGATCCTTGCTATCACGTTCCTGGCCTGGGCTTTTACACCCAATGTGATCATCCTGCTAATTGTGCTCATCCCGCTGGCCTTCTCCAGCGGCGTGTTGAATACGGTCATCAACAGCGCCATCACCAAGTCGGTCTACCCAGAAGAAGTCGGGGGTGCGCTCGGTGTGTCAACCTCTATCGAGAGCCTGACCCGTGTGCTCGGCCCCATCGCTGGAGGCCTGCTCCTCGATTACTTGGGCCCCTGGGCTCCGGGCGTGGCGGGCGCCATCATCTTGGCCGGATTGGTGATCTATGTCTGGCAGCGGATCGTGGTCAATCCCGATCCGCCGCTACCGAGGCGGGACGGGGAACAGCAAACTGCCATGGGGGCCGTTGACGCCCAGCCGTGATCTACTGATGAAAAAGGGAAGAGAAGGCATGCTAGACGAAGAGAGTACAGACCGCCAAGAACCGGTGATCCACCTGGGAATTAGCACCTGCTTGTTGGGAGAGAAGGTGCGATATGACGGCGGCCACAAGCTGGATCGATACCTGGTGCACACGCTCGGCCAGTTCGTGGAGTGGGTGCCGGTCTGCCCAGAGGTCGAGATCGGGTTGCCCACCCCGCGAGAAAGCTTGCGTCTCGTCGGTTCGCCGGAAGACCCACGTTTGATCGCGCCCAAGTCGGGCACCGATCATACGGACACGATGAAGGTCTGGGCCAAGCGATGGGTGGAAGAGTTGGCGAATTCGAACCTTTGTGGGTTCGTGTTCAAAAAGAACTCGCCAAGTTCGGGTTTATTCCGTGTGAAAGTATATAACGAGCACGGAATGCCGCAGAGAAACGGCACGGGCCTGTTCCCCCGAGAGGTGATGAAGCGCTTTCCCTTACTGCCCCTTGAAGAGGAGGGCCGCCTCAACGACATGCCCCTCCGCGAGAACTTCATCGAGCGCGTCTTTGCCTACTATCGCTGGACCGAAATGCTCGACAAGCAACCCACGCCCGGCGGCCTGGTCAAGTTCCACACCGCCCACAAGCTGACCCTCATGGCCCATAGCCCGGCTCACTACACCGAGATGGGCCGCCTGGTGGCGCAGGCCGGCAAGCTCGACTGGGACGAGCTGGCGGCCGAATATGGCGCCAAACTGATGGAGGGCCTGGGGGTGATGGCCTCGCGGGGCAAGCACGTCAACGTGATCCAGCACCTGATGGGCTTTCTCAAGAACCATCTGTCCAGTGAGGACAAGCAGGAGCTTCTGGGCCTCATCGAGGACTACCGGCAGGGGCTGGTGCCACTGATTGTACCCCTGACGCTGCTCAAGCACCACCTGAACCGCCATCCGGTGCCGGAGTGGGTACACCAGCAGGTGTATTTGCATCCGTACCCGAAGGAGTTGATGCTGCGGAATCACGTGTAGGTCCAGCCCTCGTGGATGGCTGAAGTGGGTGTTGGTCAAGATTATTGGAGAGTAGTGGCAATTTGCTAGCAGACAATCGATGTCGATCTAGCACGCTCAGCATCAGATGTCGGTCGCTATGTCTGATATCGCTTCTTACCGCATTGACTGTATCGATTCCTCCCCAGTCCGGTTACGGTCCTCCTCACCTGCATCCGCAGGCACCTACCGTCTCTGGTGCACCTGTTCCTGGTCAGATCACCGTACTCGCAGTCCAGGGTGGGGCTCTGGTTCCTGCAGATGCGCATTCCCTTTGACAGCCAATCTGCGACATGATATACTTTCACTGCCGCAATAACATCGGTGACAAGACAGGCCATTTGGTCGGCGCCGAACAGCCCCAGCAGGTCAATACCCTGATCCTCGAGTTCTGTGGGTGGCGGGGAGTCAAGGCATATGCCGGCACAGAGGGGCCGTTGAGGGGGGATGATGGACGGGCCCGAGATCTGAGCAATTTGCTTGCAGGGTGACACGGGCAGCAGTTGGTCGGGCTGGCCCAAGGGAGTGAGTCCATCGCGCTGCCCAAGACCAGGAGGACAAAGCCAAATGAAGAAGGAATACGATGGGTATACCGTCGTCCCCTATCCGCCGGTGCGGAAGATGATCGCGGATATCCTCGAGTTGGGGCATCGGAAGCACATGATCCACGCCTTTGTGGAAGTAGATGTAACCAGGGCTCGCCGATTCATTCGGGAATACGAAGCAGAGACCGGAGGGGATCTCTCCTTCACAGCATTCGTCCTCACTTGCTTGGGGAGGGCGGTGGCCAGGAACAAGTACATGCACGCCTATCGGAGCGGGCGCAATAAGCTCGTCCTGTTTGACGAGGTGGACGTTAGTACACCGATCGAGATCGAGATGGACGGACGAAAGGTACCCATCCTTCATACTATCAGAGCAACGAATGAAAAGACCGTGCGGGATATTAGTCTGGAGATCCGCAAGGTGCAGGCCGAGGGAGCGAAAAGTGCAAGCGCCCCGACAACGGGGAGAAGCAGGCTGTTCATGAATCTGCCTACGTTTGTCAGACGACTTCTGATGAGGACGATGCTTAGAAATCCTCACCGAGCAAAGGAAGAGCGCGGCACGGTGGCGTTAACCGCTGTGGGCATGTTTGGCGAAGGAGGGGGTTGGGGTCTTCCCCTCCACCAACATACGCTGGGCATCACCCTCGGGGGTATCGCCGAAAAGCCGGTCGTGGTGGACGGACAGATCGAGATTCGAGAGCGTCTCAGCATGACCGTCAGCTTTGATCACGACATCATTGACGGCGCACCGGCTGCGCGCTTCACTCAGCGGTTCAAGGAACTGATCGAAACGGGATATGGGCTAATCGAGTCAGGGTAATGAGGGGCGGGTGACGATGACAGGAGACAAGGCCGATCAAGCCAGGAATGGAGGTGCAGCGCGCGCAGCATTCTCCCATAAGCCACAAACTGCTATCTGGTCTGCCTATTGTCGACCGGTTTCGCAATCTGGATTCGTGCTGTCAGTGCAAGGCAGTTTTGTCGTTTGTGTCCAGTCTTATAAAAAGAACTCACCGAGCTCAGGTCTGTTCCGCGTGAAAGTGTATAACGAACATGGCATAGCCCAGCGCAACGGTACCGGCATGTTTCCCCGCGCCGTCATGAACCGTTTCCTCCTGCTACCCCTCGAAGAGGAGGGTCGGCTCAACGACATGCCCTTGCGCGAGAACTTTGTCGAGCGGGTGTTCGCCTACTATCGCTGGACCGAGATGCTGGACCAGGAGCCGACGCCCGGCAGGTTGGTCAAGTTCCACACCGCGCACAAACTGACGCTTATGGCGCACAGCCCCAGGCACTACACCGATATGGGCCGTTTAGTCGCAGGCGCGGGCAAGCGAGACTGGGACGAACTCACCGCCGAGTATGGTGCCCAGCTCATGGCGGGCCTCGGCGTGATAGGCACGCGGGGCAAGCATGTGAACGTGCTCCAGCACCTGATGGGGTTCCTAAAGAACCACCTCTCCAGTAAAGACAAACAGGAGCTCCTGGGCCTTATCGAGGACTACCGCCTGGGTTTGCTGCCACTCATCGTGCCGCTGACGCTGCTCAAGCATCACCTGAACCGCAACCCGGTGCCGGAGTGGGTGTACCAGCAGGTGTATCTGAATCCCTATCCCAAGGAGCTGATGCTGCGGAATCACGTGTGAGGTGGGTGGGACGTCTACCTCGGCCCCAAGGCGTCCGCTGAGAAGGAATGCAACTGGGTCCAGACCGTGCTTAGCGAGAGCCGGAACATGGTATTCCGCGTCTACGGGCCGCTGGACCCGTGGTTCGACAAAATCTAGCGGCCGCACGAGCTCGAATTAGTGGAATGATCACATTTCAATGAGAGGAGATAGTCGATGAAGTACAGGATGAGTCCCAATGTTGCTGTGAGAACCAAGCGCTTTGCAGATGCAGTGGACTTTTATTCAAACGTTCTCGGCTTTGCCAACCGATCCAGCGATCCCGCCCTCGGCGATCATGACGCTAATCCGCTGAACCTATTTGTCATTGAAGACGACGAGGTTAGGGGTCCTGTGATGGAGTTGTTTGTCAAAGATCTCGAGGATGCGCGAGAGGAACTGCTTGCACATGGATGCAAGGTCATTCGCTGGCGTGGGAAGGGCCAAGATTGCTATATCCAAGATCCATTTGGGGTGATCTTCAATCTATGGGAGACACCGGCAACTGAGTAGCACAGCACACAAGCTGATGCTGAATGCACACAGGCCCAAACACAACGCCGAGATGGGCCTCATCAGGGATCACCATTAGCGCTTGCTACCGCTGATCTCTCCGTTAACGCTTCCCACTTCTCTGACGCAAGCTCATCTACATCAGCCCCACGATAACGGTAGGCACAGCCCGCCGATTGGGCACTTGCCCTAGATCCCAAACGCGGGTACAATGTATGAAGGGCTCGGCCAAGCTTTGCCGGGCAAACCACTCGACTCTGGATTGTGTGGCGTCTGTACGCCACATGAATCCTTGTCCACTAGGTGTGTGATCTACAGGCCCCACCAGAGGAGTACTGGAGAATGAGATGGACCGTTCTAATTCTTTCAATATACTTGATTTTAATAGCAAACTGTGGTTCCGATCCATCTAGTCAATACAATTATCGACAACCTGAGAGAGTTGATGATGAACTGGATGTTGGTACTCTAGATGAAGTCAACATGGATCCGGGATCAATTGGAGCAGCGGTCGATGACATCCACAGCGGCAAGTATGGCGAAATCCATTCCCTGCTCATTTACAAAGACGGCAAATTGGTTTTTGAGGAGTATTTCCCCGGACACGACTACTCGTGGGATGGACCGAACTTTCAAGGAACCTGGGTCAGTTGGAACCGGGACAAAGAGCATAACATCCATTCCGTGGGTAAGAGCATAACCTCCGCCTGTATTGGAATTGCTATCGATCAGGGGTTTATCGATAGCGTAGACCAGTCCATCTTCGATTATTTGCCAGAACACCAGCATCTGAAAATCACCGGGAAGGACCAAATCACCATCGAGCATTTGCTCACAATGACTTCTGGTTTGGAATGGGATGAGTGGGGCACATCGTATTCCAATGAAGAGAATGACGTGATAGCCTTGTGGGTTGATTGCGACGATCCAGTGGCTTGTGTTTTGGAGAAACCCCTGGTCAGCAAACCTGGAACCGACTTTACGTATAGTGGCGGCAATATGATCGTTTTGGGTGAGATCATCAAGAACGCCACCGGCATGGATATTGAAGCGTTCTCTGGGAGATACCTATTTGCGCCGATGGGGATTGAGGCTCCTGAATGGCGCTGGATCGGAGACAGCGGGGTGGTTTACGCCGGTGGGGATCAAAAACTGACCCCCAGAGAAATGCTGAAATTCGGGGCGACCTACCTCAATGATGGTTTTTGGGATGGGCAGCAGATTGTCTCCGAGCGCTGGGTTCAGCATAGCAACAATCCCTATTCCGGTCCGGATAATAGTTGGCTCAATCACCTCTTACGACCCATCCCGCCTGGAGACAATACCTGGGGACCGCGCGGATATTCGTATGCTTGGTGGACACACATGTTTTCCCACTCTGGTGAGAGATTTCCGGCATTCTGGGCCTTTGGCTTTGGTGGGCAGAAGATTGTCGTCTTCCCGGATCAAAACGCAGTAGTTGTGTTCACCGCAGGCAATTACACTTCAACGGACACCAGTGCCGAAATCCTGAC
>JANQED010000037.1 GCA_028278545.1 Anaerolineales bacterium | reverse complement strand
GGATGCTTGGCCGGAACGCGTCGCTCAAGATCAACATAGGAGAAGAGTTCGCCCGAACGCTCGTCCGATCCCCGCATTCCAGCCTCCCGCAATCGGGAGGAAAGGGAATCACATTCGCCGACCCCGCGCGAGCGCGTTTTTCAGCAGCCTGCTAGTCGTCATAAACGCCGATCTCGGCACGCAGGGCGTCTTCGACGGTCCGGCGTGGTTTGGAGACACGCGCCGAACACCGTATTCCCGGCGCACATCTTCGAGGCTGACATGGAGGAAGCCGACCTGGCCTGAATCCCACGGGCTACCAGCCCCCGGCGGCGGTCGTCACCATCCCTGGAGATCAAACGCAGAACAGACCAACTTTGTGATTGGCACTGAAACCGGGGTCAGGTCAATTGAGGGTAGAGGATTAGGAATCAAGTGCTCTATCCAACTGAGCTATGGGGACCGGCTGCAGTTTGTAGCCACCGATCACAATCTTTATCAGGTCCCCAGGACAGCCGAGGCCGATTCGCATAATGGGCAGCATGTAATGGGCCGCGTGGCCTCCTAAACTATGGCGTCTTTCTGATTTCGTGAAAGGGCTTCCACTTCAGAGCATCCAGATGGTCCAGAAGTTCTTTGCGCCGTTCGTTCTGCGCACCCTGGTAGGCCATCCAAATCTTCTGCCCGAACTCTGTAAAGACGGGCAGAAGGTCGGCCACCGTGGTGATCACCGCTACGATGCCACTCCGTTTCCCCGTTTTGTCACCGATGATCTTTTCATCGATATGTTTGGTGAAAGCGACACGGTGTTCGACTGCAGTCTTGAGAGCAGTCTGATACGCTTCCGACTGATCCAGCTCGCGCCCAGCGCTTAGATCAGTTTTCAACTGCTCGATGAGACCATCAAAATTAGCCTTGGCGACGGCATACAGCCGGATCCCTTCTGCATACGTGTTGGCGTCTTTGTTGCTAAACTTTTTGAGGAGACCGACATAGCTTTCGGACAAAGACTGCTCGCGCGCTAGCTCACCGAAGAGCCGCCCCTCGGACTGAGCCTCTTCGCTACCTCGGATCGGCGAGACTGCTGCCACGAGAGCTAGCACGGCACAAAATGCAAACGTATAGGCTCGCACGGCCAATATCCTCCGCTGCCTCAAATCGTATGCCAGAAAACTGACTACAGAGAGCGTTGCCACTCCTAACTCCTGCCGAGAGATACAAAAAAAGTGCCGATTTTTCGACTCTTCTTGGTTCACCAATGAATTCCGCCGAGTTCCAATTTCTCCGCGCGTTTGTAGATCGTTATCGTCTAGCTTTCTAGCGCTCTATCTCGTACTCGACAACTTTGAAAGCCCACTCTTCGGGGCTTTTCTCTGGCGTCATGCCACGTGCTCCGAGAAGGCCACCGATTTGATCGATGAGATTCGCTAGATAGTTGGTTGGTGCCTTCTCGGGTGCCATACCCTTGGTGCCCCATTCTTTTGCGACATGGTCATACTCGATTGCAAACTGATCCGGGACAACCAAGACTAGAATTCGGCTTTTCCCTGTCGGTTCTTGGGCTCGAAACCAGTCGAACCCATACTTTTGACCTGGAATTTGGATGGTCTGACCGCTCCCGATGCGTCCAATCAGGTCAGATCTAACGAACTTGTTCGGGAAAATCTGGGTGACCTTGCCTGCGGAATCGATGTCGACCAGCACCAGACGACCTTCGACGTTGCTCTTCACCTTCATCAAGAAGCGCTGGTTGAGTTGCACTTTCAAGGCGTTCTGGTCAGGGTCCAGATCGACCGTTGTTTGATTGTGCTGAATTCGTCGCATCATGAGAGAAACGCCGCCTGCTGCCCGTCCGAGCAGTCTATTTAGCTCTGCAAGGGCGGTGTCCACTGCCTTTAGACGGCTGGCCACAGATCTCGGGTCTACAATGTCACCCGACCGTACGGCGTGGACCTTCGGCACATACTGACGAATCCAATCCATGTAGGCCGACACACGAGTATATACACCATAAGCCCGCTTAGCCGCACATGGGGGCCCAAAGCTCACGACACCGACCTGATAAGGGCATCCCTTTTTGTCGAAGCCCACCAGTGGTCCGCCGCTATCACCCTGACATGAATCTCTGAGCCCTTGTTCGTGCCCCGCGCAGATTTGGCCAACACCGATGGCTGCAGTTGGAAAGCGCTTGGCACAATCAGGTGTGGAAATAGTTGGGAGGTCGACCTCCCGCAATGTCATTGCGCCGGCGGCGAAGCGCGCGCCGGCATCCGTTACAAAAAGGTTCAGTGGCGCCTTCCACTTCTGGTCACCAAAGCCAGCAACCATAGCCATGACACCCAATGCAGTTGCCGGATCGTATTGAGGGGCTGTGGATAGGCGCGCCAACTGCCCATCGAAGGGCTGATCCAATTCGACCAAAGCAATGTCGTGTCCCGAGATTTGCGCTCTAGTGTAGTCAGGGTGCACGATAACGCGCTTGACTTGACTCACATTTACGTCCGTTACCTTCCCAAGATCGTTGACGCCAGCTACGATCTGGAGATAAGCTTTGCCACTGAATCCTAAAGGTTGTTGGTTATAGCCCCATTTTTCCATGGTCGTATGGTAACGACCGTTTCCATCTATGCGGAAATAGAGAACGTTGTCTTGCTTGAAGCAATGCGCTGCTGAGAGCACCCAGGTCGGTGCAATCAGACTACCCCCACAAAAATAAGCGCTCTCCCTACGGTCTTCATTATGAAGACGGAGTACGACCTGGCCAGGCCAATGCTGGAGTTTTGCTGCCCAGCCACCAACAACTTTGGGTCGAATAGATTTATCCCGTGGACCTGGACATTGGTCGCCGGCGTGGGCTAACCAGGGCCAACTACAAAGGACAGCTAAGATAGCCAAAGCACGAATGGATTCCGCCATAACCGCACCCTACCATATTCACTGCACCGTAAACAGAGTGGCATCGTAGCGGTGATCACCACAGTAGCTGACCATCTGCCCGTCTCTAACAGAGATCCGAGAAAGAACCTGGAACGCCTAGCAGGGTGCGCAGAACGAACGGCGCAATGAACTCCTGGACCAGCTGGACGCTCTGATGTGGATGCACTTTCACGAAATCGAAGCTGCCCCATAGTATGACGGATCGGACAGGCTGTTCGGCGCAGTCTTAAACAAGCGGTTGTGGGAGACGCCAATCCGCCCCGAGTTCCTGGTTTGCCCATGACGTCCCTCGTGCTCGTGGGTGGCTGAGAGAGGTTGTCTCGGAACCGGCGACGAACACGTTTGTTGGTGCGACGATCCCGGTCGAAAGAGCGTCGACTCGAACGCTTCGGCCCTAGTCCGGATCTCTCAAAGGGGGGAGTGCATCGGCCCCAAGAATCAGAGAAAATGCTTTTGCGACAAGGCATTGACTGATTCTGGAACGGGGTCCGATGCAAACAGAC
>JANQED010000167.1 GCA_028278545.1 Anaerolineales bacterium | reverse complement strand
TCTGTGAACCCATCTTTGTTCTGCCTTTTTTCACTTGCACACTTTGGACATTTCATACAACCATTTTACTCGCTTTTCACCAGCAACTCGACCACTCCCTTGTTTACCGCATATTGAGGTGATTGTGCTAGAATCGTCTCACTTATGAGCGTCAAAGTCGTCGCCAGAAACAAAAAAGCCGGACACAATTATCACCTGCTGGAGCGTTTCGAAGCCGGGCTGGTTCTACAGGGCAGCGAGATCAAATCCGTTCGTGCCGGGCAAGTCAACATCAAGCAGGCCTATGTGCGCGTCGACGGCGAGGAAGCCTGGTTGGTGGACGCCCATATTGCGCCCTACGAGAAGGCCTCACGCTTCGGTCACGACCCCACTCAGCCGCGCAAACTTTTGTTGCACAAAAAAGAAATCTATCAGCTGTGGGACGAAGTGAGGCGCAAAGGCACCACCATCGTCCCTACACAGGTTTACCTGCGCGACGGGCGCGCCAAAGTCGAGATCGCCCTCGCCCGCGGCAAGAAACTGCACGACAAACGCCGGAGCATCGCTGACCGAGATGCGCAGCGTCAGGTGGAACGCGAATTGCGGCGCAGCGGCTATTAGGAAGAAGAAATGGGAAACAAAGGAGCCTAAATGTCAACACCGTCCACCATCGGCGGCATCAACCTTCTCCCGATGGCAGAGAAACGGCGACTGTACTCCCGCATCGTCCCGCCAGAGGTTTTAGACCGTTTTCACCTGAATCCCTTCCTGACCGACAAGGAAGGGCGCGATCTCATAGATTTAAATTGTCCCGAAGGTCGCGGCAGCGCCGAGATCAGCCTATATCATAAATACGGCTTTCAGGACCCAATCCTATACGGGCACATCACCGACACCCTCAACGGGCAATTGCACATCCTCCTCTACATACTCAACGATCCTGACGCGACGCGCTTCGATGTCGACTGCCTGCCGGACGGCACACCAACGAAATTTGGGACAAGCATCCGCAACCTCGAAGCCGAAATTGCTGCTATGGAGGCCGGGCTCTCTCCCGGTCAAATTCGAGAGGGTTTGCACATCCTCAAAAGCGCTATTGCCACTTTCGAGACCTTCGTCGATGAACTTGGGCACACTATCTACTTTGCTGAACCACTTTATTATCACAATGCAGTGATTTTCGAGCGTTATGGTTTCCGCTACCAGCAAGGCGGCCGCCGCATGGAGAGATACCACCAGGGCTTCTCCCCCGGAGGCGATTTGCGCGCCCTGCTCGACGGCAGCAATCCTTTCCGCCAACCCGAGGCCGCTGACAGCATCCGTCTGCGCTCTTGGGCCATCCATGACGGCATTTTGGGTGAACCTTTTACCGATGTGACCATGTACAAAACCATTGGGAAACACTCTGGCATAAACACCTGCCCCGACATTTCTTGGTAAGACATGCGTTCGGCGGCAGGTTGATATTCAACACTTCACATTTTGACCTGCCGACACCTTAGGAGTAACCATGTTATCGAATAATTTTCTTGCTCTGGTGATCACCTTTGCCGCCTCGCTGATCTGGCTGCGGCTGAACGATTTCGCCGCCCATCGTGGCTGGATCAGTAGCCACCTCAGCCGCAAGATCATCCACATGGGAACGGGGCCAATCTTTGTCCTGTGCTGGTTGCTCTTTCATCCGGCACCCTCGGCCCGATATCTGGCCGCGCTGGTCCCCCTGACGATCACTGCCCAATTTGCCCTGGTCGGCTTGGGGATCATCCAAGACGAAGCCGCTGTCCAAGCTATGTCGCGCACGGGAGACCGCCGGGAGATCCTGCGCGGGCCGCTCTTCTATGGCATTGTCTTTGTGGTGCTGACGATCATCTATTGGAAGGATTCTCCCATCGGCATGGTCGGGTTGATGTTGATGTGCGGCGGCGACGGGCTGGCCGACGTGTTCGGCAGACGTTGGGGGAAAACCGCGCTTCCCTGGGCGTCGGGAAAATCGTGGATAGGTTCGTTAGGGATGCTGCTCGGTGGTTGGAGCTTTGCAGCATTTATCTTGTGGGTCTACGTCGCTGTGGAAGTTTTCACCGGCCCTTTCAGCCTTTACTTGTTCCCATTGACCATGATCGCCATCGTCGGAACGTTGGTGGAATCCCTACCCATCAAAGATGTGGATAACATCACGGTCACATTAGCTGCGGTGATCCTGGGCCACATCGTACTCTGAAACCGCCACAGCGGAGATCTAATCCAGATCGCAAACCAACTTATTGACGGTGATTTGCAATTATGATAGACTTTATCAAAATTAGCTATATCGTAGACATCGAGAGGTTGTTGAAATGGTTATGACGGATGCTGTTGTGACAGAAACCACAAAAGTTGATGTGATCTCACTTACCCCCGCCGCCGCAGACGCGGTGCGCGATCTTTTCGCTAAACGTGAGCTGGAAGGCTACGCCCTGAGAGTTTTCGTTCAGGGTGGCGGCTGCTCCGGGTTCCAATATGGCATGGCGCTGGAGAACAATTTCCGCGAACAGGATACCGTGGTCGATTCTCATGGGGTGGATGTCGTGGTCGATGAGGTATCTATCCAGTATATCCAGGGCGCGACCGTTGACTACGTCGAAGACGTGATGGGCAGTGGCTTCAAAGTCGAAAACCCCAATGCGGTATCCGGTTGTGGGTGCGGCAGTTCCTTCAGAACCGAAGGCAGCCAGGGGAGTGCTGGCGGCGGTTGCAGTAGCTGCTGAGTTAATTCGATTGAACAAACTTAAAAGTTCAGCTTTTGGAAAGGCTGAACTTTTTTGTGTTAATCAGCGCTGGCGCAAAAACGACAGAATCAGGCCAAAAACCCCGAAAACGCCCAAGCCGATGATCACGAATCCAATCGGCACACCAGCAGTCCCGGTGGTAGTCTGTTCGGCGGGAAAGGTCGGGATCACCAGGGGAGGTGGCGGTGTCAGGGTCGGCAGGCGGGTGGCAGGCACCTGAACGACAAACTGGGAAGCCAACGTCGGATCAATGGTTGGTGTGACGCGCGGGGTGGGCGTCGGTGGGGGTTCCACAATGGGAAGCTCGTCACCCAGGACACGCACCAAGGGGGCGTATACCCAGGCAACTCCCTCCTCAACACCAGCATAAATGATTTGAACCCAATCCCCAGCCGGTGTACGGCCTAAAGCAGGCACTTCCTGGCGGTTGAGCAGGACTCCCACGCGAGGGTAGTCGGTGCCCGGACCCGAACGGACGTTGATCTGCTCCTCAGGGTCGGAGTAAACGATAGCAATAGGCCCTGTCGGTGTGCCAGTAACGGTTGGAATATCAACGGTCGGCTGCTGGGCCAGCCCATCACCCAGGGGCACCGCCTGCACCACCGGGATGCGCACGACCAACAACCCGAAAATGACAAACCCAAGCCAGGCAAAGGCCTTCAATCTTGCGAAACCCATCAAACCTCCACAGTCTAAAATCAAACCGGTTTATACCATACTAGCGGGCTTCTGAGCAATCAAGTTCTTGATATAATTCTCGGTATGAAGAAGAAAATCTTCCATGGCGATATCCAACCCCAAACATTCACCAAAGCGTTGATCGCTGAATTCAATCGCGGTAATTTGCAAGCCGGTCAGACGAAAACCCCGAACGGCCTAATCGTTCAGATTGCTACCCGCGCTTACCGTCAATCCGGAGGTCAAACCGGCCTCACGGTGTCGGTTGAACGCGTCGAGGATGGCGTTGCCATCCAGATAGGCGACCAATCCATGTTCGGGGTTGCCGCCAGTCTGGGAACGACCGCGCTGGCAGCAATTCGAAATCCCTTCAGTTTACTCAGCCGATTAGATGATGTTGCCCAGGATATCGAGAGTCTACAAATGGATGACCGTGTGTGGGATGTCGTCGAAAAGGTCGCCCGAACTGCCGGCGCCTCCCTGGAACTCTCCGAGCGATTGCGGCGTTTGGTTTGCGAGTATTGTGACACTGCCAACCCCATAGGAGAGCCAAGCTGCATCGCCTGTGGCGCGCCACTGGGTGACGTCCAACCCACCAATTGCCCCCACTGCGGATTCGTAGTCCGTCGCAGCGAAACCTTCTGCCCCGATTGCAAGAGACCCCTGTAGCAAATTATTTTTGTTGTGGTAAAACGGGAAAACTATTAACCCCTCACGGATTTTGAAGCAATCCCAAGGCGGCCTGCACGTCGGTCAGCAGCGTGTTTTCATCAGATTCGGAAGGGGGCGCAAAAGACATGCGCCTCTGCCCATTCGACCGCGAGACCAATCGGTCTGCCAAGCGTTCCAGGTGGGGGATGGCTTCGATGAAGCCCACGCGACCAATGAAATGAACGGCCTGACGGCGCAAAGGCAGTGGGACGCGGCGATCAGCCATTAACTCCGTCAGGATAGCCCCAGAGTGTGAGCACAAGTTAAAAATGGCCGCCATTTGACCCTCGACCGAGGGCTCTAAATCGGCGATCTCAAGCATGGCTAAAACCGTTCCGCGGCCAATGACCATGCAATGAGCCTTGAGGTGCCGTCGGACTTCATAAAGCGGGGGCTGCTCTGTCCCATGGGAGATGATATCCCCTAGCGTTTTGATGACGCGCGTCCTGAACTTAATATTCGGATCAACCAATCGAGTAGCCAGCACATAGGCCACCAACGGAGAGAGACGAGGGGCATCTAAATCTAACAATTGATCCAGGCTCTGATGCCGCACTGAGGCTTCCGGCGAGGCAATCCCCTCCAAAGCGCGCCAAACCGCAGGAAGAAGTTCTGCGGTTCCAACGATGGTTTCATCAAATTCAATTAGTCCAGGCTGAGGGAAGTACATCTCGGACATAGGCCGACAGTATACCTCACACTTTCCGATTTAGAGAAGAGGCCGAGAGCACTATTCCGAAAACTTTAATGAACGCGTATAGCAATCGTCAGATAAACATGATGGTATACTGATTTCGTAACCGGGTTTTGGCGCTTAACCATTTAGGAGGAGGATTTGAAGAACACTCTCTTCTGCATCATGTTAATTGCTGTAATCGCTACAGGGATGACAAGCTGCGGCGGGGGCATCTCCGGGTCTGTGATGGGCTCCCGGCAAAGTTGCTCCAGCAACCTGGATGGCGGGCGCTGTCAGGGCGGCTTTAAGAAGCTATCTGGCACGATTTCGGAGGACATGAGCACGGCTCGCACTGGCTTTTCCCAGGTAACCGCCGAAGTTTGGGCTTCTGTTGAAGAAGGCGCAGTCAAGGTTTACCTCGTTGATCCCGATGGAATCGAAACCAGCCAAATCGCCCGCCCAGGAAAACCGGTGGAAATAAGCGGGGGCCCTGAAGCATACTATGACTCCTTCAGGGTTTACTTCGAGGCCTTGGACGGTGAGGCCTTGGGAATAGAATATATTGTCGATTATACTTATCCATAGCACAGCAGCTTTAGGAGGATCACCATGCTTCGAAGACTAACCGTCTTCCCGGTTATCGCGTTGGGTGTCGCGACCCTGGCATGTCAAGTCTTATCGAGTCCCACTCCCTTGCCAACCTATACGCCCGCGCCCACTTATACGCCTTACCCTACTCTCACGCCAGAGTCCCAAAACAATGGGCCAGGGGGCTTCCCCTTCGCGCTGACAATCAAAACTTTTGCCGAAACTGATGAAATCGAAATGGCCTGCACAGAAGCCCTGGGGGGTGGATGGCGGCTGGCAGATTGGCTCGACATCCAAGCCTTCTTCCAGGCCGAAGGCTCGCTCGATGCCTTTCTCGCTGCTATGAGCGGCCAAACCAGCTTTTTGCTCTCCTTTGAGGGTGAGCGCTGGTATTCAGAACAACGCCATTATTTTGGTGAAATCCACGAACACAACCTCCCTGATGGATGGTTATCACACGCCGACATTGACGAGCATAATATCGACCTTGGCTCATGGTATGGCCTGGAGGCACCTCTTTTGTGTTTCTTGGGGGAAGAACTCGGTCCGGCAGAAGATTCGGGAATTGACTCTTCGAGCGCAAACACAACACCGGAAACGCCTCCCACCTTCGAACTGAGCTACTTCGGCACGCAGCCCTGTGGGGAGTGGCCCAATTACGCCGTCTTCGAGGTTGAGAGCACATCTATCTGGATCCTACAATCAGCACATTTCGAAATTCAAGATACCAGCAATAACCAATCCGCTTACAACGGCAGCAACGACCGGCCTTTCCTCAAAGAAGGGGAATGCCCTCCAGGAGACACGATCCTGCCGCCCTTCAACACACGCTATCTTGCAGCGAATATCGACGAGCCGACTGAGGGCACCGAGTTTTCGGCGGCCATCACCCTCTGCACGGAAGAAGGCGCTGAAGGAGAATGCACAACCGAAGCTGTTGATTTTGTTTTCGAAGGAGAAGAGCCGACCGCAGCGCCCGCTGCTGAGGGAAAATTGCCATTTGTAGGTGTATGGCAAAACCAGGCCACCGGCGCTACTCTTGAGTTTAGTGAAGACATTTTCCTGAACAAGTTCTGGTACAAGAATGGTTATCGAGAAATCTACTACGATATATTGGCATATGATATCGAGAATGGCCATCTCGACTTGCTGACCAACCGGGTGCTGCAAGCCGGGGAAGAGGTCGAATACGATTGGGAACAAACACAGTTCCTCTCATACAACATTGCCGACAATACAATGAAGATGTTTATCGGCCCCAATCCCTATCCAAATGCGGCTGCTGGCGTCAGTTACAACCGGCTGGAAGAAGAGGCCCAGGAAGCAGACTCAGAGTTGAATGAAAAACCATCGTTCGGGCTGGAATTCGCCGGAACGCACCCCTGTGGAAATAACCCAACCTATGCAGCCTTTTGGGTAAAAAATACTTCGCAACACACCTTCGAATCGGTATCCTTGAAAATTCAGGACTCCACCAACGGCAAATCAATGTACACCGGCAGCAATGATCGCGGCTTTGTCACTGAAGGAGGCTGTCCCCCAGGAGAATCAACCCTGCCGCCCGGAGAAAGAATGCAAGTCGCAGCCATCATGCGCAACCCGGATGCAAGTGCTGAATTCGAAGCCACCATCCAATTGTGCACCCAAGATGGTGTAGAAGGCGACTGTGTGACTCATAAAGTCACCTTCACGCTTGATCAATAATAATTCGTGCAACTTGTGTGATTCTCTGTACTCATGATCGTATAGGGTGAGCATTTTGAGATGAAATTCGGCTTTGTGCTCCCTAAAGGGGATGCCCGAACCGCAGCGGACTGCGCTTACAAGGCCGAACAGGCCGGTTGGGATGGCTTCTTTGTCTGGGAACCAGTGTGGGGCATTGATGCCTGGGTCTGCTTGACTGCCGCGGCTATGCGCACAAAACGCATTCGCCTGGGGACGCTGCTCAGCCCGATTTCGCGCATGCGCCCCTGGAAATTGGCCAGTGAAACAGCCACCCTGGATCATCTCTCTAATGGGCGCGTGATCCTGTCGGTTGGGCTGGGCGCAGTTGACACAGGCTTCGAAGCTTTTGGTGAAGTTACGAATCGTAAAACGCGCGCCGAACTGCTCGATGAGGGTTTGCAGATTCTGACCGGGCTGTGGTCAGGGCAGCCATTCGAATTTTCCGGGAAGCATTACAAAATCAGCCAGACCACCTTCCAGCCGCCCCCACCACCTGTTCAGCAGCCGCGCATCCCCATCTGGGTAGTAGGTGCTTGGCCAAGCGAGAAATCCATGAGGCGCGCCCTGCATTACGATGGGCTGCTGCCAAATATCCTGGAAGATGGCGAAGTGCGCATGACACCGCCTTCGCCTGACGAGGTTCGTGAGATCAAATCATATATCGATCAGAACCGGAGCGAACCGACGCCCTTCGATATCATTGTCGAAGGGGATACATCTGCAAATACTAGAGAAGAGGCCACAGCTATCATCGAAGCCTACCAAGAAGTTGGCGCAACCTGGTGGATCGAGTCATTGTGGTCACTGGAAACCCCCGAAGAGATTCTAGAGCACATCCGCCTTGGTCCTCCACCCACCCGATAGGAGGAGAGACATGAAACGCACTACGATTTTATCCATTCTAAATATACTTGCCCTGGCGGCCATGATCATCATAAATGGCCTGGCGAACTCACTTCCCTTAAATAACCTCACCACGGGCGAAATTTCAGACCGTTTCGAGGTTTATTTCGTGCCTGCCGGCTATGTTTTCTCCATCTGGGGAGTGATCTACATCGGTTTGGCCCTTTTCGTGATCTACCAAGCCTTGCCCGCGCAGCGCGAGGACCAGCACATCAGCCGCATCGGACTTCTTTTCATCATCAGTTCGATTGCCAATATTGCCTGGTTGTTTCTGTGGCACTATGAGCGCTTCTCCTGGACGCTTCTGCTAATGTTAAGCCTGCTGGCATCGCTCATTGCCATCTATCTGCGCTTGGATATCGGTCGCGCAACGGTTTCCAGGTTGGAGAGATGGTTTGTCGATATCCCCTTCAGTATCTACCTGGGCTGGATCACTGTCGCTACGGTCGCTAATGCTACCTCCCTGCTGGATTACCTCAGATGGGGTGGTTGGGGCATCTCCGATCAGGCTTGGGCAGCGATCATGCTGATCATTGGGGCGGGTCTGGCCACAGCGATGATCTACACCCGCAATGATATCGCTTACGCGTTGGTGATCATCTGGGCTTTTGTGGGGATTGCCCTAAAACACAGTGCCACGGCTAGCGTATCGAACACGGCCTGGATCGCAGCAAGCTGGGTGGGGTTGGCGTTGATCGTCAGTCTTATCTTTCCATTCCATAAGAAACGCAAAACCTGACGCCAGCGGGGTGAAAAGACCGGATCAGGCGCCAATCTGGAGGACCAACCATGAAAGTGAAACAAATCTCAAATCGAGTGCTGATCGCGGTAGTGCTGTTCTCGATGGTATCTCCCCTGCTCCTGCTAACGTTCGCGGGGCGCGTTTCCGCGCAAGATACCGATCCAGAGGAGCCCACATCAGATCAAGACACGGAAACCTACGGGCCCGACCTGGCCGATTTCCCCCCAGGGTACAACCCTCTGACGGGCCTACCCGTCTCAGATCCAGCCAATCTCGATCTGCCAGCCGTGCTAATCTCGATCACCAATTTCCCGGTCAGCGCCAGACCTCAGGCAGGTCCTTCCTTCGCGCCGTACATCTTCGAGATGTACATCAGCGAAGGCATGACGCGCTTTCTGACCCTCTTCTACGGGGATTACCCTCAATCTGAGGTGCCGGTCACTGGGGAGTGTCCCATACGCATAGAACCTTTCGTAGCCAGCGGCCTGGTATTAGGGAATTACATCTGGCACGACGGCAATGGCGATGGCCTGCAAAGCGTGGATGAGGGGCCCATCTCGGGGGTGTGCGTTAACCTGTACGACGGCGAAACGGATGAGCTTCTCGAAAGCACCAGCACCGACTCCAATGGGTTCTTCGGGTTCAATGTCGAGGCCGATAAGAAATACTATATAAAATTCATCCCCCCTTCGGGCATGGATTTCACCGACGCCGACCTCGGCGATGACGATTTCGCCGACAGCGATGCCGACAAAGAAACCGGCCTGACGCCAGTTTTCACTCTTACGCAAAACGATTTTAGTTGGGACGCTGGTTTCATCGGCACCGGGGAAGAAGCAGGCTTAGACGGAGAAGGTGAAGTTGGTGAAGAGGGACAGGAAGTAACCAGCGGCAGCACAACTACCGAGACCAGCCAAATCGAAGTCACCGAAGTAACCAACCATTCATCAAGCTTTCTGAAGCCGGGTGAGTGGATCGGTAAATATGTCATCGATATCATCATCGGCCCGGTACGCTCAGGCCGCCTGCCCTACAAGTGGATCCTGGAGTGGTTCTACCGGGCATGCATCATCTATGCGGGCAAATCTGACGATGTCGATATCCCCGGCTGCGCATCGGTCTTTGGCACCGATGAAACCGATATCAACAGCGCATTCCTGAGCATCATCCGCCTGAAAGAGATCGCCAAACAAAGCCAAGTCCCCGGAGAAAGCCTCGATTACTCTGGCAATACTTACCTGAAGCTGCCTTCATCCAATGGTCAGTACGTTGGGCCAGACACGCCAAGCCTTCCGGCTGCTGGTGATGCCAATGAAGTGCTCATGTTCTACAATTTCCTCAACCAAGCTAAATGGATTTTCGATCCTCTCTCGGGAGGCTACCTGCGCTACACCGATGCAGCCGATGGATCGGGGATATTCTATGCGGCTACTGATCGCCTGAACGGGCGCCAGCTTATCTTCCACAATGTGATCATCTTGTTCGCCAAGCACGAAGCCATCACCCCCACGATCATCGATATCAACCTGGATTACGACCAGGGCCCGGCAATCCTTTTCAGGGATGGCAAGGCATATAAGATCATTTGGAATACCTATGTGGACGACATAGCCAGAGAGACCGGACGGAATCGACCGATTAAATTCATCGATTCTGAAGGCAATCCCGTCCCACTGCACCCCGGACAGACCTGGGTGCACATCGTGACTTATATTACCAGCGCGTGGGAGGAATCACCGGGCAAGTGGAAAGTGCGCTTCTATGCACCGCCAGGGACGGAATAAGTCGCCGGGGTGAAAGGACAAAAACGCGTCGATGCCAACCCTGCCCGCTGATTTCACACAGCGCGTCATCGGCGCTTTTGGCGAGGCCGGGGCCGAATGGCTGCGACATTTCCCAGCTACGCTCGATGACTGCACCAAACGCTGGTCGCTGACCTTACTACCTGCTTTTGAACCGCTTTCGTACAATTTCGTCGCCCCTGCGATCCGCCAGGACGGAACTGAAGCCGTCCTCAAGCTGGGCGTGCCCAATCCCGAGCTGACCTCCGAGATCGAAGCGCTGCATATTTACGACGGGCGCGGTGCGGTGCGTCTGCTTGAAGCTGATCCCCCTGGCGGCGCGTTACTTCTAGAACACCTGAAGCCGGGCAATCCGTTGGTGGAACTAGAAGACGACCAAAAAGCCACCGAGATCGCCGCGCAGGTTATGCAGCAGTTGTGGCGGCCTGTTCCTGCTGAGCACAATCTGCGCGCAGTCAAGGAATGGGCCCTGGGGCTAAAACGCTTGCGCGATCACTATCGAGGCAGCACCGGCCCTTTCCCCGTGAAACTCATCGAACAAGCTGAAGCGTTATTTGCTGAACTAATTACCTCAACGGATAGGCTGGTCGTACTGCACGGCGACCTGCACCACTGGAATATTCTGAGCGCGCAGCGTCAACCCTGGCTGGCCCTTGACCCCAAGGGCGTAGTTGGCGACCGCGCTTTCGAAATCGCCGCCTGGATGCACAACCCGGTTGACGCCGTCCAGGGTTGGCCCAATTTAGATAAAATCCTGGCGCGTCGCCTGGACCAGTTCAGCGAAATCTTAGGCATCGACTGCCAGCGCCTGCTGGGCTGGAGCATAGCTCAGACTGTGCTATCCGCCTGGTGGAGCGTTGAAGACAATGCTGAAGGATTCGAAAGCACCCTTGTCATCGCCGAGGCTTTGGCCGGGCTTGACCCGTAAGGATGCTGTTCCTAATTCGCTTCACCTCACCAATCGCAGCCAACACAAAGGACTTATGATCGACTCAAATTCTCAATATTCAGACCGCACCTTCGAAGGAGCCAATCTGAACGCAAATCGGCTGACCTCCAGCCAGTTCTACGATTGCACCTTCTCTCATTGCTCTTTCGTGGAAACCGTCTTCCTGGATTGCCGCTTCGTGGGGTGCAAATTCCAAGACTGTGACCTGAGTCTCCTTCAGGTTCCGGGAAGCAGCTTTTCAGGGACGCTTTTTGAAGACTCCAAGCTGATCGGCATCAACTGGACTCATGGGAATTGGGGCAACAACCTCCTGCAGGAGCCGCTTGTCTCCATCCGTTGCGTGCTCAACCACTCCACCTTTATCGGTTTGCCCCTCAAAGGCACGCAGATCAAAGATTGCATCGCCCGCGATATCGACTTTCGCGAAACTGACCTCAACCAGGCTGACTTCGAGGGTACTGATCTCGCCGAAAGCCTCTTTTCCCAAACCAACCTGACCCAAGCGGACCTCAGCCGGGCGCGCAACTACACGATCAGCCCCGAAGAGAATACCCTCAAAGGAGCCAGGTTCTCACTGCCAGAAGCGATGTCGCTGTTGTATAGCCTGGATATCGTTTTGACAAATCCAAACGACCAAATCCCGTGACCTGTCACAAGTGCTAATCTGGTTGCTCTCGCATGGGGGATTGTGAAACCAAATATCTCGAAACACGTATATTGCTCTAGACAATTATGCAAATCATTTGAAAGGATGAACGATGACTGAAAAAACCCGAACCGAAGAATTCCAGGTCAGTGGTGACAGGTTGGTCGGCAAGATCAAAGAACTGCTCCACGAGGGCAATATCCGCCGTGTAACGATCCAGAACGAGGATGGCCGTGTGCTGATCGACATCCCCCTCTACTTGGGCGTTGTGGGAGCGCTGTTGGCTCCACAACTGGCCGCTATCGGCGCCATCGCTGCGCTGGTGACCAAATGCACCTTGATCGTTGAGAAAGTGGAAGAAGTGGAGCAAGAAGAGGAAACCAAAGAAAAATAGATACACTCCGGACTACATACTTGATCCCTTGAAAACGCAACGCCCCTGAAGATTGGATTCTTCAGGGGCGTTTTTTGGAATGAGGCTCTACGAGTCCTGAGTTAGTAGCATTGCTTTTCACATTACTATCATCTATACTTACTACCAATTATGTCGGCATCGCACTTCACTACATCATTTCCCGGTAAAATATAAATCTAGGGCACAATATTAGCTTGGGGCGCCTCTGCGCCAATGGAGGAGGACATGATAAAAAAGGGTGCGGTATTGATCTTTGCGATCCTTTGTCTTACGGGATCAGCATGCAAGAAGCCCACAAAATTAGGAATCTCGCCAGATATTGCCTCGATACCCAAGCCGGTTCAAACCTGGATAGATGCCCCGCTCCAAAATGCAAATCTCCCCTTGGAGCCATACAAGATCGTTTTTCACGGTTCCAGCCCCGGCGGAGTGACCGAATTCGAGGTCCATATCAACGGGGTTTTTGCAGCTAAAGTATCTGCCATGCCATCAAGTTCAGGGAGGGGATCCCCGACATTATTCCTGGGGGAATACCTTTGGTCTCCTCCTGCGCCTGGTACATACTTGATTGAGGTTCTCTCCGGAGGCGATGGGGAGTTTGGCGCTCCTGCTCAAGTTCGAGTGATAATCATAGGTGAAGAAATCGAGGATGATGAACCAGCTTCACCGACCACGACCGCGACAGCCACGCCCACCGCAACACAGGAAGAGATGGAAGCCTGTACACTCACTGCCCTTGTGAACCTGTTTTGCCGCCCTGGACCAGGTTACGAACCTGTGGACAGCTTCACGCCAGAGCAGTCGGCACCTGTAATCGGCCAAAGCCAGTTCCTCTGGAAAGTAATCGGCGTGAACAATGGCGTTGAGTGTACCGTTCCCAAGGATAACGCCCTTGTCGAAACCTCTGGAGATTGCGAAAACGTCCCCCTTTTCAATCCCC
This sequence comes from Anaerolineales bacterium, assembly GCA_028278545.1. Taxonomy (GTDB): domain Bacteria; phylum Chloroflexota; class Anaerolineae; order Anaerolineales; family UBA11858; genus NIOZ-UU35. The sequence goes on along the minus strand of JANQED010000167.1, from coordinate 69,640 downwards.
TGCCCACGCCTACAGCTACCCCCACACCAACCGCGACCCCAACAGAGACGCCAGTTGAAGGCTGTACAGTGCGTCAACCTGGAGGAGCCATCGACTGCGTCGCCCCTTGCCCAGCTGGCGCTGCTCCAGGCAATCCCTGTACGCCGTAGAGAATTATCGGAGGCCTTCTTATGAGCGAACCATATCTTCCAAAATCCAACCGGTTGAAATTCTTACTATTAGGCTCAGTAGTTGGCGTTACGGCTTTTGCGGTTGCCATCATCGTAGGCACTGTAGTGACCAATTTCTCCAATTACCAGGACTCTGGAGGGCAGCCAAGCGGTGACGCCCCACCCGTTCAGGTTTCATTTAGCAACCTTTGGAATGGCCTCCAATTGGAAGCAGGCGAATCTTTGCTGGTGAACGCCACCGCCATTGGCCCGCAGGCTTTCCTCTCCATGGAATTATGGGTGGATGGCCAATTAGCGGGGGTGCAGGCTGCGCCTGGTGGAGGGGTGCATCCTTTCTCGGCTTTTTTCTCCTGGCTGCCCATTGAGCCTGGAAGCCATTCTCTTATTGCCGCAGCGGTTGACACCGAGGGGAATAAAGCCATGTCAGCCCAGGTGGTCGTTTTCGTAACGCAAACGGAGACGGATAGAGCGGCTGCCCTGCCAGATCCAGATGTTTCTCCTGTTGTTCAGCCTGCTCCCGGCGGCAGCGGATACATCCCGCCCAGCCCGCCAGGCGCTGACGCCGCCGTCGGCGCGGCAAATGGCTGGAGCGGCTCTCCCGGGGATTGGATCAACAGTCTCACCGCCGATGAAAGCCCTGCCGCCCCTGAGCTGGTTGCTGACCCCCAAGGATGCGCGGCAGAACTATTGATCCATGATCTTTCAGACAATGAAGAGGGCTTTCTGATCTATAAGGAGGATTCTTACTCCCCAGACTGGGTCCAAGTGGCTGCCTTGAGTGCCAACTCCCAGCCGGCATGGATCAGCTTTACGGATGGAGGCTTGCCAGGCACGGTTACCTATTATGTTTCAGCCTTCAACGACCAGGGGCAGGCCGACAGCAATCTGGCAACGGTGAAAATCGATCCCGCCGACTGCCCGCCAGAATTGGGGGTTTCACGGGGGTACTCCCTCCAGGTCAACAAGCTGTTCCCCGAGGTGGAAACGGAATTGGTCTACTGCTATCAATCTACAAATGGTGTAGACTGGTCCCGTTGGCCCGTATCTGGATTCCTCCCGAGGGATGATGAAGGCTTTGTCATTGGAGGCCCGGTTGTCAATGTGCTGAATCCCGGGTTCCTGGGAGAGGAGATGACCCCGCGCTCTGGGATGGATCTGGTATGCTGGGGATGGAGTGGGGGCAATCTTGTGCAGATAGGCCATATCTTTGTCGAGAAAACATTTCCTGTATACTTAGGCAACCAGCTTGTGCCGGGGGAAGGCATCCATGCTGAAATCGAATTCAAACCGATCTACTTGGTTGGGGAACCCCACGTCCCTGTCTCCACCGCCGGCATCGATTTGATGCCGGCAGAAAGGAACCATAACTTGCTGCAAACTTCAAACAGTCCGGTGATCCCTCAAGTTTGGCTCCACCAAACCATTGATCCAGAAGTGTGCAGGAATTACTTGCCCCCACATGCGCAAAATGCGCAAGGGCAGGCAGCCTATTGTTTTGTATATCCCGAATTTGGTCTCAGTCAGGGAACGGGAGTAGTGCAGCCATATTTGCATTGGGATTTTGGCGAATACCCCACCTGTCTAGAGGGTATTGGTGAGAGTTGTTTGAATTACTCACAGCTGCTGGCCCTGGCTGAAGCGTCGGGAGGGATGGTTGGGTTCCAAGTTTCTTCGAGCAGCAACGCAGGGACATTCACCTGGTCCGTGACAGAGCCTGATCTCAGGGCGTTCGTCGTACCCCCGTTGAGCTGCACTGGTTCAGCAAATTACCGGGTGCGCCTGTGGTACAGGCCCGGCCCCAAAGCAGTTGGTTTCTATACGGCTGACGAGTTTACTGGACCAGAAGTGTATGTGGACAAAAGCAACCTGACTGAAGATGATCAACCTGTCGTTGAAATTGATAAACCCACATTCTCCGAACAAGACCAACCCGCTATAGAACCCGATACGTACACTGTCGGAGATGCAGGGCCTCAGGCAGTTGTTCAGGAAGTTTACTATGGAATGCCCAGCAATATAGAAAGCGTTCCTTGTGATCCCAAAGTAGCTTTTGGAACGGTGGTTGAACCCACCCAATACCTTGACATCACTTTTCAATCGATTGAATTCTTTGAGATCGATGATGACGATGTCGTTATTGATGCTCCCCAGGATGTGGAACTTTACGGCTATTTCAGAGTAAAAGCCCCTGCCATGGGAAAATTAATAGATGCCCCCTGCTTTTTTGACCTCTTCTGTGATGAAAATGGACAGCACCTAGCTTATACTCGTCGGGCCATCAACATAGCCGATTGGGAAGGACATGACGGCGAACAATACTGCCCCGGATGCACTGTTCGCGTTGAGTCAGGGCTTTATGATCTTGCTGACTGGGCTGTGTGCCAATCTACTAACAAGTACTCTTGCATCTACGAAGGACAAGACTCTCAATACATGACCAACAACAATACGATCAGAGTATTTGTTAAAGATGGTGATGCACTAGATATAGAAATTAGGTTAGTCGATTATGATGAGGGTTCTGATCATGACAGCGTTTGCTATACTGGCGAGTTATTGCCGGCCAGAAGCCTGGCGGAATGGGCCAACGTATCTAATGAACCGCTAGCTTTCAACAGCAATATGACTACAAGTGGAAGGTGTAACGTTGAAGCAGTCATCAACGCCGTCAACCCCTGAATCATGGCTAAACTGTGACAAACGCCAGCTGAATTTTTGGGTTTCCCCCATATTTAGGCCCTAAAGATATGAGAGACCTTTAGGGCCTTTGAATTCTGCTATTCTACTGTTTCAAGACGCCGCTTCTCGACAGACTCCAGCAGATTGGCAAAAGCATCGGCGAAGGATTTCACGCCGGCATCTTCTAATTCCTGGGTAACTTCATCCATAGAGATGCCCACAGATTTCAGTTCGGCAAACAGGGTATTCGCTTCCTCTAAATCGGTTTCCAAGGTCAGTTCGGCTATGCCATGCTCGTGGAAAGCCTCCAGGGTCTTGGGGGGCACAGTATTGACCGTATCCGGACCAATAAGTTCGTCAACATACTTTGTGTCGGGATATGCGGGATTCTTGGTGCTGGTAGAGGCCCATAACGGACGCTGAATCCGGGCTTCTTTAGCTTTGAGCCTATCCCAACGCGCGCCGCTGAACATCTCCTTATGCCGGGCATAAGCCACTTTGGCGTTAGCAATAGCAATCGTCCCTTTCAAGGTTTCCCCGCGTTCGGCATTGGGGCCAGAAACCTCCAACAGATCGTCAATGCGCTTGTCAACTTCCGTATCGATGCGCGAGACAAAAAAGGAAGCCACCGAAGCCACATGGTTGATAGGCTCTTCCGCTTCCAGGCGCCCTTCCAGCCCTGTCAGATAAGCCTCCATGACCTCTTCATAACGTTCTACGGAGAAGATCAAAGTCACATTGACGTTGATCCCAGCAGCAATGGAGCGAGTGATGGCTGGCAGCCCTGCTTTGGTGGCGGGTATCTTGACCATCAAGTTGGGGCGATCTACCCACGCCCATAGGCAGGCAGCATCCTGGCAGGTGGCCTCCGTGTCATGGGCAAGATAGGGGCTGACCTCCAAGCTGACATAGCCATCATCGCCATGGGTTTCCCTATATAAAGGCAAAAACAGATCGCAGGCAGCCTGGATATCAGCAACCGCCAGGCTCTCATAAATCTCTTCTCTAGATAGACCACTCTTCGCCAAAGGCACTAACGCATCGTCGTAATCATTCGAGTTGGCAATGGCGTTGTTGAAAATGCTGGGGTTGGAGGTCACCCCGCGGATATCGCCGCGTTCGATCATGGCGGCAAGTTCGCCGTTGTTCAAGAGCCGGCGTTCAATGTTGTCGTACCAAATCGATTGACCTAGGGAATGGAGCTTCTCAATTGGGTTCATCATCACTCTTTCAGTTCGCTTATCAGCAATCTTTACTCAAAAATGCAATCTAGACCGTATTTTACCGCAGAAGATTTTCAGAGAATTAGCCTTGAAAACAAGATCAGGCCCAGGGTATAGCGGCCAACACGGACCTCGTCCGTTCAACCTGTTGAACCCCAAGGTTAAGATGACATCTTCCAAGGGTTTCTTACCTGAAAAGTCGTGCTTCTACCCACCCCAGACAGGCGATGACAAATGTCAAAAACGCTTGTGCTAATAATCACTAATGATTTTCATAACTCTGATTTATCATTTTCATAAGGTATCGCTTATACCTATGTGACATATTACGTAGTCGAAGAGTGTCAGACGTCTTAATCACGTATTTCACTTTTGCCCGGAAGTGTTTTCAGGATTGTTAGTGCTATACTCTCCAAGAGACATTCTTCGGATACCAATTCACTCAGAAAGCAAAAGACCAGGCTGGGTATCGGGTGGGACCGCCCTGCAACTGGATGCTTTCTTCTATTCGTTAAAGTAAATAATAGCCATTCTTTGGAGGTCTCCGTATGGCCGAAGCCGTCACCCGTGCAAGACCCTCAGCTCGCCTATCTGCTGAACAGGAGGTATCATAAATGGCAGCGAATGAAGTCTCTCATTCCCCCTCTTTTACGAAAACATTTTACGAAAGCCTGTTTGATGTCACCGACGGTGATAATCTCAAATCCTGCCTGCAATGCGCAAACTGCAGCGGGGTTTGCCCTTTCGGTTACTTAATGGACTTTCCCCCTGGCAGGATGATCGCCTGGATGCGCGCCGGAATCTTCGACGAAGTCTTGGAGACCGACTCCGTGTGGATGTGCGTATCCTGTTATGCCTGCACCGAGGTTTGCCCTAAGAACATCCCTCTGACCCCTGGGCTGATGACCCGCACCAAGGAGGAGATGTTGCTGGCTGGCAATGTCCCCACTGAGCTCCAAAGCGCATTGGAGTTCTCACAGCGCTACGGCAACCCCCTGGGAGAATCACCCCGTAAGCGCGCCGAATGGGCCAAAGATCTGCAACCGGAAGTGCCCATCATGCGCAAAGCCAAGCGTCCCGTGGATGTGCTATGGTTCGTGGGGGATTATCCCTCTTACCACCCGCGTGTCTTGCAGACTACAAAAGCGCTGTATAACATTCTCAATGCTTTGGGCATTGACTATGGCATCCTCGGCCCGGAGGAGAACAGCGATGGCGATACCCAAAGGTTGGCGGGTGAGCGCGGTCTTTTCGAAGTCCTGGCCGAGAAAAACGGCAAGGCTTTCAGCCGCTATGATTTCAAAGAGATCGTCACCACTGACCCCCACGCTTACAACGCCATCAAGAATGAGTATCCCGAACTGGGCATCGAATATTCGGTGAAGCATTACACCGAATTCCTGGCCGAGCGACTGGATGATCTCAAACCGCTGCTGAAAGGCAATGGCGAGGTCAAGGTCACTTACCACGATCCTTGCTACCTGGGTAGGGCTAACAAAGTGTACGACCAACCGCGTGCGTTGTTGGAAGCGATCCCAGGGGTGGAGTTGGTGGAAATGCCCCACAACCGCACCACCAGCCTGTGCTGCGGCGGAGGTGGGGGTGGGATGTGGTTGGACGGATTCCAATGGGAAAAGGCTCATGTGAGGCTCTCGGAGTGGCGCGTGAGAGAGGCAGTGACCGCCGGGGCGGACGTTTTGGCCGTCGCCTGCCCCTATGAGCCGCCTCGCTTCGAGGATGCAGCCAAGATGGTCGAGGGAGCCGGAAATCTGGCTGTCAAGGATGTTGTTGAGCTATTAGCCGAAGCTATGGAGGATTGAAAACCGCATGACAACCCGCTTGGGCCATTCGATCCACATGTTGCCTGACCGAACCGCGCTTTGCGGCTCAGGAGATCGGTTTAAGCGGCCTTACGGATAAAACCAAAGGAGAGACAGCATGACGCATATCATGGTTCCCGTCAAACTTGTGCCCGATCTCGTCGAAGAACTCGAGATCGCCGACAGTGGTACTGCGTTGGACATGACCTGGTTGCGCTTGATCATCAATGAATTCGACGACCACGCTATCGAGCAAGCCATATTATTGAAAGAACGCAGTGGAGGCGAGGTAACCGTTATCGCCCCAGATCAAGAGGGGATGGACGACGTGTTATTCACTGCGGCCGCGAAAGGCGCTGACCGAATCATCAAGCTCATCGGAGATTTCGAAGAAGGTACCAACAACCATGCCCTGGCCCGGGCTTTCGCCGATGCTGCCAAAGATGCTGGGCCCGATCTCATCCTGACAGGCGTTCAGGGGAATGATGACTTAGATGGTTCGGTTGGCCCCTATTTAGCTGAATACTTGGGCATGACCTATGTGGGCTATGTGGCCGGGTTAAGCCTGGAAGGCGACAAGGCCATCGTACAAAAAGAATATCCTGGGGGTTTGATTGCCGAGATGGAAGTGAGTTTACCCGCCGTATTGGGCATTCAGGCCGCTGAGGAGCCGCCCCGCTATGTGGCTGTCAGCAAGGTGCGCCAGATGATGAAGGAAGCTTCCATTGACGAAGTAGATGCGGGCGATCTGGATACCAGCGGGGGGCTGGAAGTCAGCAGCATGTATCTGCCCGAGGCGGCCGAGCGAGCAGAGATGCTCGAGGGGGACGAAGAGGAAATCGCCGCCAAGCTGGTGGAGATTTTCAAAGAAATAGGCGTGATGTGAGAGGAGGAGAGCGATGAATAACGACATTTATGTAGTAATCGAACATGTACGCGAGCAAGTTGCCGATATCTCCTACATCATGCTGGCAGCGGCACGTGATCTGGCCCAAGAAACCGGGGGAGAAGTAGTGGGGATTCTGCTCGGCCAAGATGCAGATGGGCTGGCCGGTGATCTGGCCGCGGATAAAGTGCTCTATGGTGAGGATCCCGCCCTGGCTGAGTTCACTTCAGATGCTTATCAGAATGCTCTGGCCGGTTTGATCCGCGAAAACGCGCCCCGAGCGGTGTTTTTCGGCAGCACAACCATCGGTACCGACGTAGCCGGGGTGCTCTCTGCTCGATTGGGCTTGCCCCTGGTAAGCTCCTGCTTAAAAATCGACGATGGGATGATCGTCAGCCAAATCTGCGGCGGGAAGATCATGACCGAGAGCAATTTGGCCGATACGACCACCCTCATCACCATGATCCCCGGCGGTTACAAGCCCGAAGAGGGCCAGGGTGGCTCTCCTGAGGTCACGCCAGTCGCCGTAGATGTAGCCGACCTGAGAGTGGCGCTGAAAGAATATATCGAACCCGAAGTCGCCGATGTGGACATCACCCAAGAGGATGTGCTCATCGCCATCGGACGGGGCATCCAAACCGAGGACAACATCGAACTGGCCGAGGAGTTGGCCGAGCTATTGGGCGGAGCAGTATGCGCTTCGCGCCCAGTTGTGGATCAAGGCTGGCTGCCCACGCCCCGGATGGTCGGCAAGTCTGGGCAGTTGGTGAAGCCCAAACTTTATCTGGCCCTGGGGATCAGTGGTGCCCCCGAACACGTAGAAGGCATGGCAGAAGCCGAGAACATCATCGCCGTCAACATCGACCCCGGCGCGCCGATCTTCGATATCGCCAAATATGGCGCGGAAGTCGATCTTTTCGATCTGATCGATTATCTGCTCGAAGCACTTGAAGATGCGTAAAGGGAGAGAACACGATGCCTGAACGAGTAAATTACTGGGGCATTCCCCATGATTGGGGGGCACCGGAACTGTATGTCTATACGATCATGTTCGGGGCTGCTTTGATCATGCTCTATCGTTTCTACCTGCGGGCAAGTTTGTGGTGGAAAGTAGGAAGGCCTGAAGCGCGCTGGGACAAACTGCACATCCGAATCTGGAAGCTGATCCAATACGCCATCGTACAGACCAAAGTGCTGAACCAGCGCTACCCTGGCGTGATGCACGTGGCGATTGCCTGGGCCTATTTCATCTTTTTCTTGGGCACGGCGTTGACGACGATCCACGAGCGCTTCTTCAAATTCCTTTTTGGCAATGTGCTGTTCGCCTACAAATTCGTCCTGGACGTCTTCACCATCATCTTCCTGGTGGGCGTGGGGATGGCAATCTACCGGCGTTATTCCCAGAAGCCCAAACGCCTGACCCTCGATCCAGGATTTACGTTTTCATTGGTGATGATCACTGTGATTGTCCTGGGTGGATTGCTGACCGAGTCCTTCCGGTTGGCCGTCGAGCAACCGGCCTGGGCCTGGTCATCACCGGCTGGCTGGATCGTTGCGCAGTTGTGGATCGCAACCGGGGCTTCTGATGCAGTGTTGACCAACTGGCACCTGGTCGCATGGATCTTCCACCTGCTCACAGTGGCCGGGACGATCATCGCCTTGCCAGTGGGCACTTTGCTGCACGTGCTGACCGGCCCGCTGAATGCCTTCTTCGCCAAGCTTGACCGCCCCACCGGCGAATTGGCGCCAATACCCCTGACCCCCGATGGCGACCAAATCTATGCCAGCAAATTGAGCGATTTAAGCTGGAAGCAACTGCTGGATGGCGACGCCTGCACCGAATGCGGGCGCTGCCAGGATGCTTGTCCCGCTCACGCGGCTGGCACGCCACTCAACCCCAAAGAGTTGATCCTGAGCGTCCGGGATGCCTTGCGCGCTGATGCTGCGGCCGTCATGGGCGGCAACGGCGACGCTCCCGATCTGGTCGGCGAGAAGATCGCCGAAGAAGTGCTCTGGTCGTGCACCACCTGCGGCGCGTGCGTGGAAGCCTGCCCGGTGCTGGTCGAGCATGTCGATACGATTGTAGATATGCGCCGTCACCTGGTGATTGAAGGCGCGGTAGATGCAGAACTCCAGACTGCGCTTTCCAATTTGGGCCGCTACGGCAACTCATTTGGCAAATCGGACCGTATGCGCGCCCGATGGGCAAAGGGCGTTGACCCCAAGGTCAAAGACGCCGGCAGAGAGCAGGTTGAATACCTGTGGTTTGTGGGCGATTACGCTTCTTACAGCCCTACCCTGACCGGTATCACCTTGAAGACAGCCGATGTCTTCCAAAAGGCTGATCTGGATTTCGGCATTCTGTACAAAGGCGAGAATCACTCCGGCAATGACGTCCGCCGCGTGGGCGAAGAGGGCCTCTTCGAGATGCTGGTCGAGAAGAATCTCAAGGCGCTCAGCCGCAGCAAATTCGAGACCATCGTCACCACTGACCCCCACTCTTACAACACCCTCAAGCACGAGTATCCCGCCAATGGGAACGGCGAGTGGAAGGTTATGCATTACAGTGAGCTGCTGGATCAGATGATCGCTTCAGGTCAGATCAAGTTCAGCAAGAAGCTGGGCTATAAGGTCACCTACCACGATCCCTGCTACCTGGGCCGTTACAACGGCGTCTATGACGCGCCCCGACGGGTGATCGAAGCCACCGGCTGCGAGATCGTCGAGATGCCTCGCAACCGCGAGGACGGCTTCTGCTGCGGTGCCGGAGGCGGGCGCATCTGGATGGAGGAAGGCGAAATCGAAGAGCGCCCCAGTGAATCCCGCATCAATGAGGCCGTGGCTTTGGATGGTGTGGACGCCTTCGTAGTGGCCTGTCCCAAAGATGTCACCATGTATGCCGATGCGGTGAAAACAACCGGACAAGAAGAAAAAATCATCGTAAAGGATTTGATTGAGTTAGTTCACGAAGCGATGTGAGCACAGTTGGACCCAAACATGACCAGTGCCACCAAGACGATCTCTGATCAGCGCAAACCGGTGATCGACATTCCCTACCTGCGCAAGATCAGAATTCCGATAGCGACAAAGCTCATATTGAGCTTCTTGCTGATTATCGTTATCATCAGCGCCGTCTTTATGGTGGTCGGAGTACAACTGATCAGCGATTTGATCTTGACTGAAGCACAAGAAAAGGTGCGCAACGATCTCAACAGTGCCAGAGAAATATATCTCAGTGAGCTTAATCACATCGATAGTGCCGTTCGACACACTGCTCAGCGTTTCTTCCTAAAAGACGCGTTTTCTACAAAAGACTTCGATGCGGCATTCGATGAGCTAACAAGGATCAAAAAACTAGAAAACCTTGATGTGCTGGCCATCACCGATCAGTATGGCTACGTCTTGATCCGCACCTGCAATCCCGATCTCGTCGGCGACAATCAGGGGCACGACGAGATTATCCATTCGGTTCTCAACCGAAAAGAACCTGCCGCGGCCACCATTATAGTAAGTGGTGAGGATTTGGCTAAAGATACCCCTGAGCTCGCCGGGCAGGCGCATATCAATCTGATCGATACCCCTCTGGCCCGCCCGATCGAAGAGACAGAACTGACCAATGGAATGATGTTAAAAGCCGCCGCACCGATTTTCGATTATGAAGACAATTTGCTTGGTGTTGTCTACGGCGGCGTTTTACTCAATAAAAACCACCAGATCGTTGACAAAGTCAAGCACACGGTCTATGAGAATGTGATCTACAAAGGACAGGATATTGGCACGGCAACGATCTTCCTGGACGATGTCAGGATTTCAACCAACGTAAAAAATGAAGATGGCTCCAGGGCAATCGGCACTCGAGTTTCCGAGGAGGTCTACAACCAGGTCATCGTGCAAGGCGAGCCCTGGATCGATCGGGCCTATGTCGTCAACAACTGGTACATCACCGCTTATGAGCCCATTCGAGACGTATACGATAGCATCATTGGCATCTTGTATGTCGGGATTCTCGAGCAGAAGTATTCAGATATCCAAAGACAGACTGTAATCACATTTCTTGTGATCAGCATCATCGGAGCTATGGTGACTATGGCCGTCGCTTATTTCGTCGGCCAGCGAATTCTGGTGCCAATCAACAAACTGGTCACCGCATCCAAAGAAGTAGCTGACGGCAATCTGGATGCAAATGTCGCCATCACGACCAATGACGAACTACAGTATCTGGCCGATTCATTCAACGCCATGGCTCAGGCGCTTAAGAGACGCGACGAGCAACTGAAAGATTTTGCCACACAGAAGATCATGGAGTCAGAGCGATTAGCGCTCGTAGGGCAATTGTCCGCCAATATAGCCCACGAGCTGAACAACCCCCTGCAGGGCATTGTGACTTTCTCCCATTTGCTGCTCGAAGACAGCGACAGCAACGATTCAACGACCCAGTTCTCCCTCGAAAAAATTGTCGGGCAAGCCAATCGTTGTAGAGATATCATCCGCGGGCTATTGGATTTCTCGCGCCAGAGAAAACCCGACAAGACTTTGTGCAACGTCCACGACGTGCTCCATGAATGTGTTTCCCTGGTCGAACACCAGGCGCTGTTCCACAACATCGAAGTGGTCAAACACTTCCAGGATGACCTACCCATGGCGATCATCGACGCCGCACAGGTCGAGCGAGTCTTCATCAATATGATCGTCAATGCTGCTGAAGCCATGGAAGGCAGTGGATATTTGAATATCAGCACCAGATACAGCGAGCGCAAAGACAGCATTGAAATCGCGTTCTCGGATACAGGGCCTGGTATCAGCGAAGAGGATCTTAAGAAGATATTCGACCCATTCTTCACCACCAAGGATGTGGGGCACGGAACCGGGCTGGGCCTGGCGATCAGCTATGGGATCGTCAAAGGTCACAAAGGCACTATTTCCGTAGAAAGCGAACTCGGCAGCGGTACAACCTTTATTGTGGCGTTACCAGTAAACATAAACGGAGATGCACCAAATAATGGATGAAACCCCCAAAATCCTGATCATCGACGACGAGGAAATCGTGCGCGATTCCTGCATCCAGATTTTAGCCAGGAACGACTACGATATCAAAACTGCCGAAAATGGGCATATCGGCCTGGAGTTGTTGGAAGAATTCCAACCGGACTTGGCGTTTGTGGACTTGAAGATGCCTGGGATCTCCGGTTTCGAGGTGCTCGAAAAAATCCATGCCTATGACCCCACCATCGTGACCGTCGTGATCACTGGTTTCGCCACAGTAGACTCCGCTGTGGACGCCATGAAAAAAGGCTCCTACGATTTCTTGCCCAAACCATTCACGCCCGACCAGCTGCGCCTGATCACCCAACGCAGCTTAGAGAGAAGGAAATTTGCCCTAGAGACCATTGCCCTGCGCAGAGAGAAAGAGATGCTGCGGGAGCATTTCGCGGCTATTGTTTCTCACGAATTGAAATCTCCCCTTGGCGCGGTACAGACCAATTTGTACGCTCTGGCCGGCGACTTAGACGAAAAGCTGAGCGATGAGCAAAAAGAGAAGCTCAAACGACTGCAAGGTCGCATAGGCGATCTGGTCAAACTGATCAACACCTGGCTGCGGGCGGTCTCGGTAGATATCAGCAGCATCCGGGACAATTTTGAACCCGTATCTATTGCAACCGCCATCGCCAAAGCCGTTGAGAACGCACAGCAGCATGCCATTCGCAAAGCCATCGATATTGAAACTTCGATCCCGGAATCGTTGCCCCCTGTCAATGGCGACGAAGGCACTTTGGTCGAGGCGATTGCCAATATCACCGGTAATGCAGTCAAATACTCTCGAATCGAAGGAAATGTGTCAGTCAATGCGAGAGAAGAAGGAGGCAATGTCCTCATCACGGTAACAGACAATGGTGTCGGTATTGCAAAAGAGGATTTACCTAATTTATTTCAGGATTTTTATGTTGGCAAATCAAAAGTTGAAGGTGAAAGGAGGAGTGGAGTCGGCTTAGCAATAACCCGGCGCATTATCGAGGCTCATGATGGATCAATTAGCGTAGAAAGCGAACTAGGCAAAGGCAGTTCCTTCACAATCCATCTGCCCATACTTGAAAAATGAAAACCACCAATGAACTACGCAATGTATTTTTAGGAATAAGGAGGTTCCTATGACTCAAACGAGGTTACTAATCATTGACGACGATCCCGATTACGTCGATGGGATCAAGTCAATCCTCGAAAAAGCAGATTATGAAGTAGATGTTGCCTATAACCCAAAAGACGGTTTCGAGGCTTTGGAAACAGGCAAATACGATCTACTGCTGCTTGATATCATGATGGGACGGGGAGCAGAAGGTGTTATGGTCGCCAGGAAGATCAGCAAGGACCCTGTACTACGGGAGACCCCGGTTCTGATCATCACCGGCGTACGGGAACAGATTGCATTCCTTTTCCCAGGCCAACCAGTACATCCGCGCTTCCTCCCGACAGACGAATTACTCGAAAAACCCGTGGATCCCGACTTGCTTTTAGAGAAAGTTGAAGCCCTGCTAAAAGAAGCAAAGGACAAGAAAGCGGAATAGGAAAAGCTAATGGCAGTTAAACCTACATTCAGCCAAGAAATTTCCAACCTGCTGTACGCCTCACAAGGAAGCCCCTTAAAGAACTGCATACAGTGTGGAACTTGCTCGGGCACCTGCCCTGTAGTCCAATTCATGGACCAAACACCTCGGCGGCTGATTGGTATGATCAACGCGAATCTCAAAGAAGATGTACTGAACTGCAACACTTACTGGTTTTGCGCATCATGCTATCACTGCACTGTGAGATGCCCAGCAAAAATCGATATCGCTGAGGCAATGTATGCGGTCAAACGCTATTCCATCTGGCATAAAACGTACAGCGATGATCTTGTCGGTCCGACATTCTCCGAAACTTTCGTAAAGACCATCGTCAACAATGGGAGGTCTTTCGAGCCCGTCCTGGCACCAACCTACATGTTCAGTATGGGGATCAAAGAGGTCCTCCAAGAGGCTTACATGGGTACCCAGATGATGCTAAAAGGCAGAATGCCGGTTCTACCGACCCGGATCAAGAGGCTAGATAACTTCAAGGAAGTCATCCGCCGCATCATTCCGGTGGGAGGTGGAAAATGAAGAAGTACGCATATTTCCCAGGTTGTTCCCTTGAGAAAATAGCCCTGAGTTACAACAACTCCTCCATGGAGACATCCAAGATTTTGGGCGTGGAGCTACAGGAACTGGACGACTGGAACTGCTGTGGTGCGACCACATACTTCCACGTCGATCAGCTTCTGGCTTATACCCTCACAGCTCGAAATCTGGCTATGGCCGAGAAAGAAGGCCTGGACCTCGTTGCTCCTTGCAGCGCCTGCTACAAGAACGCCTACTTCACCAACAAATATTTCAAAGCAGACCCCGACATCGCCGAGCACATCAATTACGCTCTCGAAGAGGACGACCTGCAGTTCAACGGTAAGATCAATGTCCATCACATCATAGACATATTTGTCAACGAAGTTGGTGTAGACGGGGTAAAAGAAAAAGTCACCAAGCCTTTGGAAGGTCTGCGCGTGGCCCCGTACTATGGCTGCCAGATCGTCCGGCCTCGAAAGAACGGCGAGGAGATCGAAAACCCGCAATTCTTTGAGGAGCTGATCTCCGCGATGGGCGCCGAGGCGGCAGATTACCCCGAGAGGTTGCGCTGCTGTGGAGGCTCACTGATCATGACCAGCCGCCACGCAGCCCTCGACATGGTTCGGGTATTGCTCAACAGCGCCGTCGAGAGCGAGGTAGATGTCATCGCGACGGCCTGCCCGCTTTGCCAGGTCAATCTGGAATGCTACCAGGTGCAAGTCAATGAGGAATTTGGCACAGATTTCAGAGTACCGGTCATTTACTTCACCCAACTCCTCGGGCTGGCCCTGGGGATGTCGAAGAGAAAGTTAGGTATTGGCAAGGAATTGGTTTCAGCAGCGCCTATCTTTGGCGAGTTCTAACAAAGGAGGCCCAACAATCCATTCTACGAAGTGAAGGGAATGGATTTCAAATAGGAGAAGACCTATGAGTGATAAAGCAAGTGCAAACCCTGAGCTAGATGAACGGGTTGGAGTCTATATCTGCCACTGCGGCACGAACATCGCCAAAGTCGTAGATGTAGAGGAGGTCGCCGAATGGGCTGGCAAGCAACCAAACGTCACGGTATCACGCGACTATAAGTTCATGTGTTCCAGCCTGGGTCAGGACTTGATTGAAGAAGACATCAAGGAAAAGGGTCTGACCAAAATTGTGGTGGCATCCTGTTCACCCCACATGCACGAAAAAACCTTTAGAACGGCCTGCGAACGCGGAGGGCTGAACCCCTTCATGTTCGAGATGGCTAATATCCGCGAGCACGACTCCTGGACCACCGATGATGAGGAGGCAGCAACCCTCAAGGCAAAAGCTCTCACCAATGCTGCTGTTGAACGTGTGGTGCATCACCAACCCCTGGAGCAACTGCCTGTGGAGATCAACCCCAACACCCTGATTGTGGGTGGGGGCATCGCCGGTATCAGCGCGGGCTTAGAATTGGCAGATGCCGGGCATCACGTTTATCTGGTGGAAAGAGAACCATCCATCGGCGGCCATATGGCTCAACTGGATAAAACCTTCCCCACCCTGGACTGTTCGGCCTGTATTCTGACCCCCAAGATGGTCGATGTTGGTCAGCATCCCAATATCACCTTGCTCACCTGGAGCGAGGTTGAGAAAGTTGATGGATATCTAGGCAACTTCACCGTCAACGTCCGCAAGAGAGCGCGCTACGTCAACGAGGAGCACTGCACCGGCTGCGGTATCTGCATCGAAAAGTGCCCCTTCAAAGTCGTCGATGACATCTTCGAGGCCGGGATCGGCGAGCGCAAGGTGATCTATCGCCCGTTCCCCCAGGCAGTGCCCAAGTACCCAGTGATCGACAAAGAGAATTGCGTTTACTTCCAGAGAGGTAAGTGCAAGGCCTGTCAGCTTTTCTGCCCCACCGAACCGAATTCGATTGAATTCGAGCAAGAGGATGAAATCCTGACCTTCGAAGTGGGCAACATCATCTTAGCCACAGGCTACGATCTCTTCGACGTCAAGCAAATTCCGCAATATGGTTACGGTCGATTAGCCAATGTGTTCACCAGCCTGGAATTCGAGCGCATGGTCAACGCGGCTGGCCCCACCGAGGGCAAGATCGTGCTCCGGGACATGGAAAGCAGCCCCAAGAGCGTCGCGATCGTCCACTGCGTGGGCTCGCGCGATGAGAATTATCACAAGTACTGCTCCAAGATTTGCTGCATGTACTCGCTGAAATTCGCCCACCTGGTTCACGAGCGCATCCCCGAGGCTGAGGTCTACAACTGCTATATCGACATGCGCACCCCTGGCAAGGGTTACGAGGAATTCTACAACCGCCTGCTCGAAGAGGAGACCAACTTCATCCGGGGCAAGGTGGCAGAGGTAACCGACGCCGCTCGCATCCCCGAAGAAGAGGGTAAGCTGATCGTGCAGGTCGAGGACACTCTGATTGGCCGTCAGCGACGCATCCCTGTCGATATGGTGATCCTAAGCCCAGCGATGGAGGCCCGAGAGGACTCCCGGGAGGTTTCCCAGCTCTTCAAGATGGGCTGCGACTTCGACGGCTTCTTCGTGGAACGTCACCCCAAGCTGGACCCTGTTGCAACCATGACCGACGGTATTTATATCGCCGGCGCCTGCCAGGGACCCAAAGATGTCCCAGACAGCGTGGCGCAAGGTGCGGCAGCGGCGGCCCGCGTGGCCGGCCTGATCAACCTCGGCACTGTGATGATGGAACCGGTGCGGGCAACGATCAACCAGGACGACTGCTCTGGCTGCAAGATCTGCAACAATATGTGCCCCTACAATGCGATTATCTTCCACGAAGACCGCCAGGTCTCGGAAGTCATCACCGCCTTGTGCCAGGGTTGTGGAACCTGTGTTGCGGCCTGCCCCAGCGGTATCATCAGCGGCGCCCACTTCACGAATGACCAGTTGCTATCTCAGATCGAGGGCATTCTATGGGATGTGCGACCGGAGAAGGAGTTGGTTCCGGCGTGAACAGCGACCAGTAACCAGATACCGTAAGCAGTGGTCCGTGGAGACACTGATTATTGGATAACGGATACTGGATACTGGCGACTGACACATGGAGAGAACTATGAGTGAACAATTTGAACCCGTAATCGTTGGTTTCCTGTGTAACTGGTGCTCCTACCGTGCTGCCGATCTGGCAGGGACAGCTCGCATCCACTACGCTCCTAATATGCGCCCTATCCGGGTGATGTGCAGCGGACGCGTTGACCCGCAGTTCGTGCTTAAGGCCCTGCGCGAAGGGGCTGATGGGGTGTTGATCGGTGGCTGCCATCCCGGTGAGTGCCATTACGTAAGCGGAAATATCAAAGCCTTACGCCGATTTATCCTGCTCAAGACTATGCTCCGTCAACTGGGTGTCGAAGAAGAGCGTGTCCAGCTTGTCTGGGCTTCGGCTTCAGAGGGCATTATCCTCGCCGAAAAAGTCGACAAAATGACGGAAGAAGTCCGAGCCTTGGGCCCGCTAAATTGGAATGAAAAGGTTATTGGCGGCAACGGCCACAAAGTCGCTGTAGCCGAACCAGTGGCTGAGGAGGTGTGACAATGTCAGAAAAACCTAAACTAGCAATGTATTGGGCTTCCTCCTGTGGTGGTTGTGAGATCTCCGTCCTGAATATCCACGAGCATATTCTGACCGTGGATGAAATCTTCGACGTAGCTTTCTTCCCCTGCATTGCTGATTTCAAAACCCATCATGTCGAAAGCTACGACGATGGTTATATCGATGTCTGTCTGTGGAATGGCGCTATCCGCAACTCGGAAAACGAGGAAATGGCCCACCTGCTGCGCAAGAAGTCCAAAGTCTTGGTGGCTTATGGCTCTTGCGCCTATGAGGGCTGCATCCCGGCGCTCTCCAACCTGACATCCAAAGAAGCTACATTCAACACTGTTTATGGCGAGAACGTTTCTCTCGACAACCCGGAGGGCATTGTGCCCCTGACGGAAGTCGAGGTAGCCGAAGGCATTCTCACATTGCCTGAGTTCTACCATACAGTGAAATCTCTCGATCAAGTTGTGGATGTGGAGTACTACCTGCCCGGCTGCCCGCCCGAGCCACACCAGGTTTGGGCTGTACTCCAGGTGGTTGTGGCAGGCTTGCTCGAAGGTGCCCCGCTGCCCCCGGCAGGCTCCGTGGTTGGTGTCACCAACGTGGCGGTCTGCGAGGAATGTGAGCGCGTCAAAAGCGAGAAAAGCATCGAAAAATTCTACCGTCCCTACGAGATTGTGCCCGATCCTGAAGTTTGCCTCCTGGAGCAAGGTGTCCTCTGTATGGGCCTGGCGACGAATGGCGGCTGCGGCGCACTCTGCCCGCAGGTTGGCATGGGTTGTCGCGGCTGCTACGGCCCGCTGCCTGGTGTAGAAGACCAGGGAGCGAAGATGCTCGCAGCAGTGGCCTCGGTGATCGGCGCCGGCGAACCCGAGATGGAAGAAGATGAGCTTGAGGAGAAGATTCAAGCCGTTGTCGATACCATTGCCGACCCGGCAGGCACGTTCTATCGCTTTAGCATGGCCCATTCATTGCTCCGCCGAGCAAAAGTGAATGGTAGTAACGGGAAAGGAGAGGCCTAATGTCACGCATCACGATAGACCCCATCACCCGACTCGAGGGCCACGGAAAAATCGAGATCTTTCTTGACAAAGAGGGCAACGTCGAAAACGCCTACCTCCAAATCCCAGAGCTGCGCGGTTTCGAGCAATTTTCTGTTGGTCGTGCGGCAGAGGAAATGCCGCGCATCACCAACCGCATTTGCGGTGTCTGCCCCGAGGCGCACCACATGGCTGGAACAAAGGCGCTCGACGCGCTTTTCAATGTCGAACCCGCCCCGGTGGTCAAGAAGGTCCGCGAGATGTTCTACAACGCCTTTTACTGCACCGACCACACAGTGCACTTCTACGCCCTGGGTGGGCCAGACTTCGTCATCGGCCCCGATGGCCCCCCTGCCGAGCGCAATATCCTCGGTGTAGTGCACAAAGTTGGTGTAGAAATCGGCGGCCAGGTGATCGCCTGCCGCAAACGCAACCACGAGGTCATTCAATGGCTGGGTGGACGCGGTATTCACCCTGTTGCCGGTCTGCCAGGCGGTTGGAGCCAGGCGGTTGACGAGGAAATGCGCCAGAAGATCGAGGCCATTGCCAAAGAAAACGTCGATTTCGCCCTCTTCAGCCTGCAACTCTTTGAGGATGTCGTCCTGGCCAACCAGGCCTATGTCGACCTGATCCTCTCGGACGACTATGCGCACAGCACTTACTATATGGGCACGGTGGACGAGAACAATCATATCAACTTCTACGATGGTATGGTCCGCGTCACCGACCCTGAGGGCAAGGAATTCGTCAAATACGAGGCTAAGGACTACGCCGAGCACGTCGCAGAGCACGTTGAGCCCTGGTCGTACCTCAAGTTCCCCTACCTGAAAGGTGTCGGCTGGAATGGTTTCACCGATGGTATGGACAGCGGCGTCTACTGCGCCACGCCACTTTCACGCCTGAACGCCGCCGACGGCATGGCTACTCCCAAGGCTCAAGAGTTCTTCGAGAAGTTCTACGAGACCCTGGGCAGCAAAAAAGTGAACGGGCGCTACCAACCGGTGCACGCCCGCCTGGCAACCCACTGGGCTCGCCTGGTCGAGCTGCTCTATTCCGCTGAGCGCATGCTGGAACTGGCCACCGACCCGGAGATCACCGATCCCAATGTGCGCCCGATCGTCACCAACACACCCACAGAGGGTGTGGGCTGCGTTGAAGCGCCGCGCGGCACGTTGACCCATCACTACACCACCGACGAGAACGGCATCCTGACCAAGGTCAACCTGATTGTGGGCACAACCAACAACAATGCCCCCATCGCGATGTCCATCAAGAAGGCCGCCCAGGGCCTGATCAAGAAGGGCACCGAAGTTACCGAACCCATCCTCAACATGATTGAGATGGCCTTCCGCAACTACGACCCCTGCATGTCCTGTGCGACCCACTCGCTACCCGGACAGATGCCCCTCGAGTTGACTATCCGCGACGCCGACGGCGAAATCATCGACGTCATCAGTCAATTCGTCGAATAAGCAGTATCCAGCCAGCTAGTAACCGGTTGCCGCTAGAAGGACAACTGGTTACTAGCTGCTGATCACTGAAAACTGATTATCGGTATGAAGACTCTCATTGTTGGATTGGGCAATCCCATTCTCACTGATGACGGTGTCGGTGTTAAGGTTGCGTATCAAGTCGAAGCGGCGCTCACCGAAGCTCAACGAGAAAACATCACGGTCACCGAAGCTAGTGTAGGAGGACTCCGTCTAATGGAGCTGATGGTCGGTTATGATCGGGTCATTATCATCGACGCTATCATTCACCCCAACGGAAGCGGCCACGAACCTGGCACCATCTTCCGGATGAGCAAACAAGACCTGAAAGACATCAGCCCCACACAACACAGCGCCTCCGCTCACGACACAACTTTGAACACCGCCCTGGACATGGCAGACCGAATGGGATTGCCTCTTCCCCAAGAGGTGCTCATCTTCGCCGTTGAAGTCGAAGAAATATTCGTTTTCAGCGACGATCCAACACCGGCAGTTGCTGCGGCTATCCCCAAAGTGACCGCAATGGTCTTGGAAGCCATATAACAATAGCAAGCCAGCCGCTGATCCCTGCGAAACTGCGGTCAGCGGTCAAATACAGGAGGTCACATGATTTCAGCTGAGTTAATCCGGCGTTTCCCATTTTTCGCGGGCCTGGACCTGGAGCAGATCAACAAATTAGCCAAACTCGGCACGGAGGAAATCGTAGAAGAGGGGTACTATTTCTTCCACGAAGACGATAAATTGGAGAAATTCTTCATCAGCCTGGAAGGTGCTGTAGGCATCGTCTACGAAGTCCCTGAACGCGATGTGGAACACAAAGTAGCCGATCAGTTCGCCCGCAAACTAAAAACCAAAGATATCGTCATCAGTACGGTCGGCCCTGGTGAGATGTTTGGCTGGGCGGGGCTGATTCCCCCTCACAAAGCCAGAGCTACCGCCAAAGCACTGGCCCCTTGCCGGGTGATCGCTTTCGATGCTGCCGAACTGGTCAAGGACTTCGAAACCGACTGCGGCTTCGGCTATGTCATGACGCAGAAAGCGGCCCAGGTCATCGGGCAGCGTCTGCGCGATCTGCGTGTTGAATCATTAGCTTTCGCCTAAAACACGTCTTTTCATTGCCCTTTCACCGGGTTTCCCTAACACAAGCTCATCGCCACGGGAAACCCGGTTTCTGAAGTGACCCAATCAAAGCATGGCCGAGATCCGCATCTTATTGGTCGATGACCATGCCATCCTGCGGGACGGCATCCGCTCCTTGCTGGAAAAAGACCCCCTTTTGAGGGTGGTCGGCGAGGCCGGAGACGGTCGCGCCGCCATAGAGATCACGCGCCAACTCCTGCCAGACATTGTACTCATGGATGTGGCCATGCCGCTGCTCAACGGGTTGGAAGCCACTTCCCAAATCACGCAATCCCACCCGGATTGCAAAGTGATCATCCTCTCGATGTACGATTACGAGAGCTACATCCGTCAGGCTTTGGCGGCTGGCGCCGCAGGTTACATCCTCAAAGACGCCAATGCACAAGAACTGATCGATGCCATCCATTGCGTACATCAAGGAGAAGCGGTGCTCTCCCCGGCCATCACACGCCTGGTCATCGAAGATTATTTACGCTGGGGAGAAATCCGCCCCGCGGAAACCAGCAACGGCCTTACCCCTCGCGAGCGCGAGGTATTGCAGCTAATCGCCGAGGGGTACACAAACAAAGAGATTGCCGACATCTTGTGCATCGCCATCAAGACCGTCCAGGCCCATCGCGCCAACCTGATGGAGAAACTCGACCTGCACAGTAAGGGGGAATTAATCAAGTATGCCATCCGCAAGAAGATCATCGAAATTTAGTCTCTAACATCGTTATTGCTCCGAGATTTCGTAGAGACAACAAGATAATTTAAGCGCTTCTAGGCAAAGACCTTGACCGAAATGCCTATACGCAATTCGGTGTAATCTAGGGTGAATACGCCATCAAACTAGGGTCGATACCCTATCTCACTTCAGGCTTTCAGCATTGCTTATAAACACTGAATCCGCTACGCTTACAAGTGACGAAGTTCACGAAGCATATTTTGACGCGCATGCGAGTAAAGGCATCTATTCTTGATACTCCACTCGAGGTGACCTATGAATCCACTCTTTCGCCGAATTTTTCTGGGTATGGTGGCCTTTGTGCTGGTGGGAGGGATGCTACTGATCTTCGCCCACCAGAACCAGGCCAGGGCCTATGAGCCCAATTGGGAACTGGCCAGGCAGAGCGCCGGGCTGCCGCCAGAAGTCTCTGTGGTTGCAGTACCCGAAACCACGGCCAGCCTACCCCCACCTCCCAGGCCAGACCCCTGCCTGCACTGCCATATCGCCGGGGAGGAGAAAGGTCTCTGGACTCCCTTAGCTCGCTGGGCAATCTTCGGCACTGCCGGGCTGATTTTGGTCTTTGGCATCGTTCAGAGCGCCAGTATGTGGAAAAATCGCGCTCCCTGGAAACCGATCATGGCCCGGGCAGGAGAATGGATCGATGAACGCTATGAGATCTCCGATCCCCTATCGAAGATGCTGGCTAAACCCGTCCCAGATTGGCAGCGTCGCTGGTGGTACTGCCTGGGAGGCATCACGGCCTTCCTGTTCATCGTGCAGGGGATCACCGGGGTTATGCTGGCCTTCTATTACCAACCCACACCCGAGGCCGCATATGCCAGCATTCAATTCATCGAGACCGAGGTGCGCTTCGGGGCGGCCATCCGCATGATCCACCACTGGTCTGCCAATGGCATGATCATCATGTGCACCGCTCACATGCTGCGGGTCTTCATCATGGGGGCCTATAAAAATCCGCGCGAGCTGAACTGGGTCACGGGTGTCAGCCTCCTGGTTCTGACGTTGGCATTCGGCCTGACTGGCTACCTGCTTCCCTGGGACCAGCGCGCTTATTGGGCCACAACCGTCGCCACCGAGATCGCCGGGAGCATGCCCGCTATCGGGAATCTGGCACTGGTCTTCCTGCGTGTCGGCTGGAATATCGGCGCGCAGACTCTCAGCCGTTTCTACACCCTGCACGTCTTGATCATTCCCCTGGTCACCGTGGTCTTGATGGGGCTGCACTTCATGATGGTACGCCGCCAGGGCGTCATGAAACCTCTATAGAGATTGGAACTCGGTTATCAGATATTGCCAACTATTCGGAGAAAAACCATGACCGAAAAAGTATCTCCCGACGAAAACAGCATCCCTTTCTACCCCGATCATGTGACTAACGAAGCCAAAGTGGCCCTGTGGTTCGGCATTGGGTTGATCGTCATTGGGGTCATCGGGCTCTTCATCCCCGTAGGCCTGCAACCCCCTGCCGATCCAATGGATACCCCAGCCCATGTCAAGCCAGAGTGGTACTTCCTGGCTATGTATCAACTGCTTAAATATCTCCCCAAGACAACTGGGGCGGTGCTACCGGTAATCTTTGCAGGTGTCGTGCTGATCTGGCCGTTTTTGGACAACAAGCCCGACAAATCGGCGAAAAACACCCGTGTGCGTTTCATCGTAATCAGCATCCTGATGGTCATTTTGATCGCTCTGACCATTTGGGGAGAGGTGAGTTAGCCATGAGCAAAATTACCCGACGCGACTTCCTCAAAATTGTCAACCGAGTCTTGGCTGCCACCGGCCTGGCCGCGGTCCTCGGCCCGGTTGTGGCTTATTTCTACCCACCCAACCTGGAAGAAACCCCCTCAGAGCCTGTGCTGGTTGCCCCAGAGGTGGATATGCCCATCGGCCAGTCTCGCACTGTTGCCTTCGGGCGCTACCCGGCCCTGGTGATCAACACCGCTGCCGGACTCAAGGCCTACTCGGCGGTCTGCACCCATTTCGCCTGCATCTGCAAATGGGATGCCCAAAAAGAGCAGATCGTCTGCCCTTGTCACGAGGGTTTCTTCGATCCGCAAGATGGTAGCGTGATCTCCGGGCCGCCCCCCAAGGGGCTCACCCCCCTACAAACCGAGATCAAAGATGGCGACATCTATGTCAGCGCTGGAGGTGAGGGATGAACACAACTGCAAGCGACAAATTGCGCGTGACAAGTTGGCCAGAAGCGGTGCGAGATTTCTTCCTGCACGCAATAGCTCAGGCCCGTATTCTCAAAAAAGCCTATCCTGGCATCATGCATCTGCTGATCTTCTGGGGTGTGACCATCCAGGTAGTAGGCACTGCCATCAATCTGATGCAGATGGCGCTCTTCACCCCCTTTGCGCTGGAGAATTTTCCCCGATCGGGCTTGTACTTCGCCTATGAACTCATCATGGATTTGGCAGGGCTGTTCATCCTGACGGGCGTGGTGATGGCTGCTTTCCGGAGGCTGGTGCTACGCCCCAAGAGTTTACCCACCACCTGGGATGATTACTATGCCCTGGCCTTGCTGACGCTGCTGCCTCTGGTCGGATACTTTACCGAATCCATGCGCCTGATTTCAGCAGCTCCGGCATGGGCGCGCTACTCTTTCGTCGGCAACTGGTTGGCAGGATTGCTCTCCAATGCTGGCCTGACACCAGAGATGGCCTTCAGCATCCATCCCATTTTTGTGCTGACGCATGTTTTTCTGGGCTTGACCTTTGTCGCCAGCATCCCTTTCACCAAGCTGCGCCACTTGGTCAACGCTCCCTTGAACATCATCCTGCACCCTCGCCGGGTTTACGGCGCGCTGACCAAAGTCGAAGACCTGGAAACCGCTGAAATCCTGGGCGTTGGACAGGTCGCCGAGTTCGCGCCGCAAAACCTGTTGGAGTTCGATGCCTGTCTGCGCTGCGGACGCTGCGAAGAGGTCTGTCCGGCAAGTTTCAGCGGCCTGGATTACTCTCCCAAGACACTGTTGATGCAAATGCGCGATGCCATGATCGACTCGTTGGGCACTCCAGGCACAAACGGGAATGGCGCGAAGGAGCTACCCGAGCATTTCTTTGAAGAGGAAGCTTTGTGGTCCTGCACCACCTGCGGCGCCTGCCTGACCCGCTGCCCAGCTTTCATCCGCCCCTCCGAGCGCGTGATAGATTTGCGTCGCTACCAAATCTTAATGACCGGCGAGATGCCTAAATCTGTCGGCGACACCTTACGCAATATGGAACGTCAGGGCAATCCCTGGGGTATGCCCCCACAAGATCGCCTGAACTGGGCCGAAGGCCTGGAAGTGCGCGAGTTAGCTCCCGGCGATGAAGTCGATGTGCTGCTCTATATGGGCTGCGCCGCAGCTTACGACGAGCGCAATAAAAAAGTCGCTCAAGCGGTGGTGCGCTTGCTGAGCAAGGCAGGGGTCGATTTCGGCGTGCTCGGTTTCGACGAAGCCTGCTGCGGCGAGACCGCCCGTCGTATGGGCCACGAATACATCTTCCAGGTATTTGCAGAGCAGAACATCGAGATATTCGATTCAGTCAAATTCAACCGCATCGTCACCCAATGTCCGCACTGTTTCAATACCCTGAAGAACGAGTATCCTCAAATGGGTGGGGATTACGAGGTGCTGCACTACTCCGAACTTCTTCAAGAAGTCGCCCCCACCCTGGGTGTGATTTCTCCCAATGGAGATGGTTTGAAAGGTAAGCTTACCTTCCACGATTCCTGCTACCTAGGGCGCTATAACGATATCTACAAGGCGCCACGCCAACTCCTCGATCAGGCAAAAGTCAACCGGATTGAAATGAAGCGACAAGGCGAGAACAGCTTCTGCTGTGGTGCTGGCGGCGGCGGCATGTGGATCGAGACTGATGCCGACAAGCGGATCAACCATTGCCGTTTGCAAGATGCGCTGGATGTTCAAGCCGATACCGTCGCCACAGCCTGCCCTTACTGCCTAAGTATGTTTGAAGATGCAATCAATTCCAAGGGCATAGGCGAGCAGATGCAGGCCATGGATATCGCAGAAATACTAGAACAGCAGATTGGTGACTAGAGGCTGGAAGCTAGATGTTGGAAGTTAGAGGTTTGAGGTTAGAGGTTAGAAGTTGGAAGTTGGATTATTCCGGCTTCCAATTTCCAATCTCCAGAAATGGAGATGTACGATGAATACCCAGTGGATGATAAAAACCCAAGGCGACCCCTTAGGGACCGTTCGAGAATTCACCAAAGCAGTCTGGGAGGCCTTCGATCTAGATCGAATGGTCGTACCCACCAACGGCCACGCAAAAGATACCGGTCCACATCTGATCGATGATCCCGATGGGCTGGACAACCTGAATCCGTTTGCCCCGCTGATGCCCATCAACGCCGCCAAGCTGATACCCGACCTGCTCAAAGGGGATTCACCACCTCAAGCTGGCGCCATGTTGCGCCCCTGCGAGATGCGCACGCTCATCGAGATGACCAAGCAAAACGGTTTCGACACGGGCAACTTGCTGACCATGAGCGTCGATTGTTTAGGGACGCTGCCGATGGAGGAGTACCAGTGGCGCGTTGAACGCAAAGGCTCACCCAAGGGTCTCACCCAGGAAGCGTTGCAGTTCAGCCGTCAGGGCGGCATCGTGCGTTATCGCTACCGCTCTGCCTGCCAAGTGTGCATCTCACCCCAAGCCACCATGGCGGACATCAACATCGGCATCCTCGGGCTGCCCGTGCGGCAATATGCTTTGATCACCATCCAGGGCCAGCCCCTGGCCGAGGCACTCAATTTATCGGCTATGGCAGAAGACGAGATCGACGCAGAAATGCTTGAGGGTCATCAGCGCGTCACCTCTCGCCTGGTGCAACGCAGCGAGAACACTCGCGAGCGCATTGCCAATGGAATGGCTGAGTTGCTGCCCGAAAACGTTGCAGCGTTAATCGACCAGCTTGAAAGCTGTGGGGATTGTTCGACCTGTCTGGACGTGTGCCCCTTGTGTGATATTCACTATCCTCAGCGCGCCGAAGATGGCAGCTTCCGGGAATCCGAGGTTATGCGCTGGTTGATCTCCTGCTCGGGCTGCGGCATCTGTGAACAATCCTGCCCTCAACATCTTCCGCTGACGATCATTTTCAATCATGTTCAAGCACAGTTGGCAGAGGAGTTTGCTTACGAGGCAGGCAGACCATCCTAGGAAGCGCTTTCCCACCTTTGATTCTATTACCTGAACGCTCTTTGGAAGATCTTGGCGTGAAGAAACCAGGATTATTAACCTCCTATCGGAAAAAAACTTCCATCCCCCGGAAACAGTCCGTGCTCAATTTGTGACCCGCATCCGATTCGCAGTAGGTCACTTCTGCCCCCACTTCTTGCAAGAATTGAACTGCCTCTCTGGCGCGCCCGATGGGGACGAGCTTGTCCCGTGTGCCATGGGAAACGAAAACAGGCATACCCTGGAGCGGATTCCCATGGACGGATAGGGAAGCGCCTTCGGGCAGGAATCCTGCCAGGCCAGCCACTGCACGCACCCGCTGGGGATGCAGTAATGTGAAGGCATAGGCCAAGGCCGCTCCCTGGCTGAATCCTGCCAAACGAAGATTGTTGAAATCTGCTGCTGGGGCAGTTGCAACCGGCCAATTATCGATCAAATCAATCAACGCTGAAACCGCTGGGCGGAAATCATCCATGGTTGGCCAGGATTTATCCCTGATAGGATACCAGCTATATCCACCAATGGGTGACTCATGTAAGCCGCGCGGCGCGATCAACAGATAATGCGCTGGCAGCCGCGAGGCAAAGACCCACATCGAATTTTCATCACCGGTCCAACCATGTAACAGTAAAACTACCGGATGCGGACCACCGTCATCGGGCTCGCGAATACGAAGAAACCAGTCATCAATCGTGATTGCTCGGGTGTCAAGCTCCTTTCCCCCCACCCCTCACTCCTTATTCGCCCGTTCGACCACCCACTCCATTCCCCATAAAACCAATCCGATAATCAATAATGGTGCAACACCCGCGGCCAAGCAAATCAACCCCATGATAGCTGATTGGCGGCCGTAGAAGATATATATCAACCCATCGCCAATCAGAAATAACAACAGCAAAAAACCCACCAACAACTGCACATTGGTTTGACGAGCATATTTTCGCAAATCGCGGGTCATGGGGTTGCGGAGCCTCCTGGTACCGGAACTTACGCTAATATACCATTAATTGCAGTTTCAGAACTCAGATCATGGAGTCGCGTCCCATCCCCATGAAATGCGATGTTCTAGGCTGGGCCTACCAAAGCCTTAACACTATGTATAATAGGGTGATTTCAGTCTCGATTTACCTCCAAAGATGCAATATGGAGATGGGTCAAGCCAAGTTTTAGGCCACGCAGCGTAAGATTCGGAAAGAAGGAATAAATGCTTGAGTATATTCTCATCGGAAGTGGATTCGCATTCACGGCCGCCATTCAACCAGGCCCTTTGCAAGCGTTTCTTCTGTCCAGCGTTGCGCGGAAAGGTTGGCAGCGCACCCTGCCCGCGTCGTTCGCGCCGCTGATCAGCGATGGACCCATTGCGCTTCTCGCGCTGTTGGTGCTCACCCGCTTCCCAGAAACGATAAGCAGAGTTCTACAGGGCGCAGGCGGTGTTTTCCTGATCTACCTGGCATGGAGGAGCTTCAGGCAATGGAAGCACCACACCTCGAAAGATGCCGAAACCAACGACTCGGTGCCGCGCACACTCGTCCAAGCTGCACTCATCAACATCCTCAACCCCCATCCCTATCTCGGCTGGAGCTTGGTTCTAGGGCCTGCTTTTTTGGAAGCATGGCAGCAAAGCCCTGAGAATGCCGCGGCGCTCAT
The DNA here is from genome assembly GCA_028278545.1 of Anaerolineales bacterium. Taxonomy (GTDB): domain Bacteria; phylum Chloroflexota; class Anaerolineae; order Anaerolineales; family UBA11858; genus NIOZ-UU35. Next base: position 40,949 of record JANQED010000167.1, on the reverse strand, counting down.
CATCGCCTTCTACGCAACGATGGTCATCGTTTTGGCAGGTACTATTCTTCTTTTCGGGACAACACGTCTTCTTGGGCCTGGTGGTAGGCGTGCGCTTATCCTCGTATCCGCAATCGTGCTCGCGGCGCTGGGTGTATATCAGCTTGTGGGGAGTCTTTTGAGAGCAGAGGCGGCTTAGCTCTGCACGCCACTGACAGTCTTCTCGATCACGTATGCACGTTCCTGGCAGCACTGCTAGAACTGGGTTTTATGGGGAGATCAACCAGGATTAACTCGATTTTATGGGGCCTAAATCCAAAGACCTGGCAAAACACCTGGCAAAATTCGGTGCGGTGGCAAGTTCAATATATTCAGCCTGGTTAGCTATCAATTGAGCCTTGTTGCGCTGAAGTTTTGAAATCAGGGCCATCTTTGCACCCATCCCGGCAGCATTGCCTACTTGCTTGAATCGCTCCAGGGAGAGATTGGGGAGCATGCCAATCGCAATAGCGCTTCGAATGTCAATATATGAACCAAACGCACCGGCAATGATGATCTCATCAAGATTACTGGCGCGCAGATTATTCATTTCAAGCAAGGTTTTAATCCCAATCCAAATGGCACCTTTCGCTAATTGCAATTCTCGCACATCTTTTTGGGTAAAGGTAAGCGTTGGTTGATCTGGTGCCTCTTTCTCGTCGCTGACCAACACAAATTCCTTTATCCCATCGATCTCTTCCACACGGGGATGATCACACATTCTGCCGCGTTCATCGATAATCCCAGATTTCAGCAATTGCGCAAGCGCATCGAGAATACCCGAACCGCACAAGCCAACCGGGGGAGCATCCCCAATGGTCTGGAATTCAAGCACATCATCTTCGAATCGAACGTGCTCTATGGCCCCTTTGGCGGCCCGCATGCCATGTTTGATATGCGCTCCCTCGAAGGCTGGCCCCGAAGCGCAGGATAAGCAGGACAATTTTCCATTGTTGCTCAAGTAGATTTCTGTGTTGGTGCCAATATCGAGACCCAGGGTAATTCCATCAGGCTGATGCCCACCCGTTGCCAAAATCATAGCTACATGATCCGCGCCTACATATCCGGCAATATTGGGCAACAGATGAAGATATGCCCCAGGTGCAATCTGCAAGCCCAGCTCACGTGCTTTGATATCGAGATGGGATACTGCCGCGGGGATATAGGGCGCTTTCATCAATTGGGAGATGGGGAGCCCCAGGAAAAGATGATGCATGGTGGTGTTGGCAACCACCGTCATTTCGGCGATCGAAGTGGGATCTACCTCCACTTCCGCGCACAAGGCACGGGTTAGCTCGTTCAGGGCATCAACCACAAGTTCCTGCAATAATCTGGCTTGCGTGGGATCCTGGTGGGCATATACCATGCGGGTGACGATATCCTCCCCATATGCAATCTGGGGGTTCATTTCCCCGCGTGCACACAAAGTCTCCCCGGTTTGCAAATCGACCAGGTAGGCAGCGATTTTCGTGGTTCCCAGATCAACGGCCAGACCAAGGAGTTTTTGTTTTGCAGCGGGTTGTATATGGATAATCTCCGTGCCGCGAACGGCCACCTGGATTAACCAGTTGTGCTCCCGCAAAAAATTCGAAAACTGGCGTTCCACTGCGAAATCGATGGTGTTTACTTCTACCCCGTGTTGTTCAAGCAGTCCTTGGATTAATCGCTCGGCATCTGCTTGCAGGTCATCCAGGGAAGGTGGCGTGAGTGAAAGTTGATAAATGTGAACCAAAGGGTCAGGTTCGACAAATTGTTCAATACCTTCTGTTTGAGTGCGCTGGGGTGTGCTCAACGATTCGGGCGGGACGCGCACGACGCATTCTCCCAGTGGGGAAACCAGGCAAGCCAGGCGGAACCCCTTATCGAGGAGAGTTGGCGAAAGCTGATCGATCTCGCGCTGAGTCAACGCCGAAACATCTCCGGACAATATCTGGATTACACAGCGCCCGCAACTGCCCTCGCCGCCGCAGATATTAACCAAATCAACACCTAGAGCACGGGCACATTCCAGCAAAGTCTTTCCGCTCAGACAGGCACCCTTACGACCCAACGGTTCGAATTCGATTTGATAGGGCATAGTTTTGTCGTTGAGCGTCCCAGGGCGCGCAAGTCGAACCGTGACGACCAAGCCACGGTTCGACAATGCAATCAGGTTTAAGATTTTGTTTGTTGACTAATACACGCCATATTCGAATACAGCTTCGGTCATGGCTTCCACGTTCTCAGGTTTAGATTCGGGTGGAATGCCATCCACCGCGCCATCCACGATGAGACCACCATTGTCACCGAAAATGTCGATCAACTCCTTGACATAATCCTTGACCTGTTCGGTGGTGCCGGTGACTAACAGTTGGGCAGGGACGTTACCCCAGAAACACATCGTATCTCCGAGGATTTCTTTGACTTTCTGCTTATCGACGATGTCGAAGTGTCCCAGTACTTTTCCAGGAGGCAACTCAGCCAGGTACTTCAGGCGGGGGGTGTAATCACCTTCCAGGAAGGGCATGGGGGTCAGCCCGGCCTCGATCAGGGCCATGAAGACTTTCTTTAGGCTGGGCCAGTAGAACTCGGCATATTGCTCGTCGGACATGAAGCCCGCCGAACCGCGGTGCAATGGGATAAAGATGCGCTTGTTGCCGGTTTGTTGGGCCACCATCAACGCCGATTGGATGCAGAAGGGGGTCATGACGTCGATAGCTGCCTTCAATTTGTCCGGGCAGCGATACATATCCAGCATCACGCCTTTCATACCACGGAACATATCCGAAATCCAGTCGAAGGGCGCTTCGGTGAAGGCGCTGGCCAGGGTAGGGTAGCCCATCTCGGCCAACTCACCAACCATCTTGGCTTGGCCGGTAGTGAACTTGGTCATCTCCTGCCCAACTTTGACCAGAGTTTCCAGCATATTGCTGATCGGCGGTACACCTGCGAGCATAGCACCCAGGTTCAGGATGGTGTACCCACTGGAAAACCAGTTGATCGGGGGCAGCATCCCCAAAGGTTCCAGGGTTTTCGACATACGCGGCATCAGCTTGCGGATGGTGAAATCCCCGGGGTCCGCCAGGAATTCATCATATTCGTCGGCCAGCATATATTCGTCTTCGACAAATTGATAGGTAGCATTCTCGCCGAGATCAAATCCGGGCCACTTGAAAGTTTTCAGGCCCAGCAGTTCCATAACTGGGCCGGGGAAGACCACGAATGCCAGAGGGGCCATATCCCAATTAAGTTTTACCATCGCGTCTTTCCAGGCCTGGTTCATGCGCTCGTAATCATACAGGGCTTCGGCGCTGGTCATGCCCATATAACGAGGAATAAAGACACCGGCCAGGCTAACGATTGGCACGCGGTCGGGTTTGGTCAGGCTCACAGCGTCATTAAAACGTTTTTCACGCGCCAGAAATTCCGGAGAGGGGGTGAAGGTTGGGGTATTTTCGGTCATTTCATGCCTCCTAATTCCACTGCTTGGCATACTTGACAGCCGTCATGGCGTCGGTTCCAAAGGCATCAGCGCCGGTATATTCTCGGATCTGATCGTCCACCTGGCCGCCGCCAATGATGACCTTGACATCGTCGAGGCCAGCGTCTTTCAGCGCTTCAACGGTCAGCTTCATCGGTTCGTAGGCCATTGTCAGGAAACCACTCAACCCGACAATCTTGGCTCCGGTTTCTTTTACAGTCTCGACAAACTTGGCGGGTGGAACATCGACGCCGAGGTCAACGACGTTAAACCCATTGATCTCGAGAACAAAAGCAACAATATCCTTAGCAATGTCATGGATATCTCCTTCGACAGTGCCCAGCACAAAAGTGCCCAATGCATCGCCAGCCTGTTTGCCATCACCCAGCAAAGGTTTCAGGAAATCGGTAATTTGTTTGAGCATTTCTCCGGCCAGGATAAGCTCAGGAATAAATGCTTCGCCTTTCTCGAAGCGATCACCGATGGTTTCCATAGCGGTGCCGCAGGTTGCCAATACCTCGAAGGGATCCGTCCCTTGTTCGATTAACTCTTTGGTAATCTTCAGGGCATCCTCCTCTCTCATCGCGATGATGGCATTGACCAATGATTGTGACATATCTTGCTCCTTTCAGTATAGTGTGGATAGTAAGGGTTTTGCTTGATATTCTTCGACACATCGCTTCCCCGCGTCCGGGGAGACAATACCGATTTCAGACAAAAGGTAATGGTACGGTTGGTTCAATTCACATCGAACAAACCAGATCGGAAGGCCCGGGTATAGTTGAGACAATGTGGGTCTCGGCCAAGGACAAGCTCTGCAGACACCAACGCCGCCTGGATTTCGCGGTCAAGCGGATCAAGAATAGCCGAATCCAACCCGGCCGCCATCGCAAGGGTCAAGAAAGCGCGGTTGACGTAGGAGCGGGCTGGCAGTCCAAACGAAATGTTGCTCAAACCAATAGTGAAGTGAACCTGGGGATATTTTTGATGGATGATGCGGATGGTCTCGCAGGCAGCCACACCACTCTGGATATTGGTGGCAATGGTCATCGCCAAGGGATCCACATAGAGTTTCTCATCGGCAAGACCCAAACGCCGCGTTTCTGCAATGATCATATCGATGATCTCGACGCGCTCGGAAATGGATTCGGGCATTTTTTCGCCCCCCATGCCCAGCGCAATCACCGGACATTGGTGTTCGACGACCAGGGGGAGGATATGAGATAGCCGATCTTCCTCGCCGCTGATGGAATTGATCATCGGCGTCTGTTTGGTTTCTTTGATAGCCGCGGAGAGCGCTTTTGGATTGGCACTATCGAGGCACAAGGGCACCTCAGTGACAGATTGAATGATTTCTAACAGCCAGATGAAATCATCCACTTCTTTGTCGGGGCGCGTCCCGGCATTGACATCCAACCAGGCTGCCCCTGCCTGCGCTTGCTTTTGGGCCAGATTGCGGATGAATTCCGCATCTCTATCAGCGATTGCCTGAGCGACGCGCTTGCGGGCGCCATTTATTTTTTCACCAATAATTTTCATGGATTGCTCCTGTTGGTTTTGAAGTCAAGGTACGAAACGGTTTGGCCGGGTTGAATAACCACGAAATCATTATCCCAAGGGCCCTGGATAAATTTCTTCACCAGGGCAGTTGACCCTGGGATTTCTTCGTATTTCAGGTTAAATCGCTGTGCTGTTTTTCTAGCGTACTCTTGATAGCGGGCTAATTCGTATTGTCCGGTGTTGATCAGGGCTAAACGGGTGTAATTCTTCAGGATTTGCCCCATCAACCAACGGGCTTTGTCTTCCCCATAACGGTTGACAAGCTCATCGAATTCTTCAAAGGGACCATCCCCGGCTTCGATCCAACCTTTGGTCAGATAATACGTTCCTGGAACCTGGCGGGATTGCTGCTGGTAAGCCTGATCAGAGCCCAGAAAGATGGCAATGCAATCATCAACTTTCGGGATGATCAACCTGAATCGGTTGGCTCTGAGTCCTACTACCGCCTGTGAGCACAGGCCATACCCCAGCAAGAGCGTATGGATATCCGACTTCGTGCGGTCGATGGCTTCTTGCAAGGCGGTTTTCAATTTTTCCGGGGTGCGGTGGAGTCCAAAGTCCAATACCTCATAGCTCATTTCATTGGGGATCAACGGGAGCATTTCCTCGATTACTGTGGCGCAAGCAATAATTTTGGTATTGGGCGTCATCTATTTGTTGTGTTCGCAATGTATACTATTTACCATATTATATAGTTATATAGGGAAGTTGTCAATACGGCACCAATCTTGACGGATTTTTTAAGGCGTTATAAACTTGTATATAGAAGTTAAAATGAAAATCACGCTTATATCGACACATTTCAAATTGCTGCAAAGCCACCCTGCTAATGTTTCCTGGCAGGTGCATCCAGTATTTGTGAGGTAACTTGTGGGAATTCCAGCAACGGCCAAAATCGATCGCAAATCTTATGAACCGGCTTACGCTCAATTAGCCAAGATTCTCAAGCGGCAAATCTCCGATGGCATCTATCGCCCTGGAGATCGTTTACCTTCAGAGGCCAAACTGTGCGAGGCGTATGACGTCAGCCCAATGACCGTGCGCCGGGTGGTCAACATGCTGGTAGAGCAGGGAGTGGCAGTTGCCGAGCAGGGCCGTGGCACTTTTGTAAAACCCTTGGGGTTGGGGACGGCCGTCTTCCATTTAGATGCCTTGCAGCAATTTTTCGATGACGCCGAAAATACCCGGGTAAAGCTTTTAGAAACCCGCATTGTCTCGGCGGACGAACGCACTGCCAGGAAATTGAGTATCTCCCAAAACCAACGGGTGGTCTTCATCCGCCGCTTGATTTCCCAGAATGGCATCCCTAGTTTGTACCATCGCGAATATCTGATCTACGACCCCGAACGCCCCATCATCGAAGCCGAGATGGAAGTGACTTCCCTGCGCGGCTTATTCAGTGGAGCCAGTGAGTCCACCCTAAAATGGGGCAATCTCCTAATCGAAGCAACTATTCTCAGGGATGAAGAAGCGAGAGTATTAAATTCTCAATCCGGCGCGGCTGCATTTCGGTTGGAACATATCTTTTACGATTTCGATAACCAGCCCCTCAGTTTGGGTTGGTTCATTTCCCCGGGCGATCGACTGCACTTCAAGACCTCCGTAGGCATTCAAGAATAGGAGTTGAGACTGTTATGACCCCCACGACGTTACAGGCCGAACTCATTCAGTCAATCGCTGAACTCGATGAGAATACCGCATTGGAGATCGTGGGGAAACGGGTTGCGTTAAATCACGATCCCCTGGAAATCATCGAAGATTGCCAGGAAGGCATGCGCCAGGTGGGCAGCCGCTATGAAAACGGCCAGTACTATCTGGCCGGATTGGTGATGGGTGGAGAGATCTTTCGGCAGGTGATGGAAATTGTGCAACCGATCGTCGAAAGCCAGATTTCTAGCCAGGGATATGGCGAAGTGCTGCTAGGCACGGTGATGGGCGATATTCACGATATAGGCAAAGATATTTTCAATATGCTACTCAGTTGCCATAAATTCACGGTGCACGATTTGGGTGTAGACGTTCAACCTGAGGAATTCGTCGCTCAAACCAGTCAGTTGCATCCGGATATCGTTGCCCTATCCGGGGTGTTGACCAGTTCTTTCGACGCTATGAAGGAAACGATCTCATCGTTGCGCTCCTGTTCAGAATTTGACTCTATCCCCATTCTAATCGGCGGGCGGCAAATTAACCAACAAATCTATCAGTATGTTGGAGCAGATTATTGGGCCAGTGATGCCATGACTGGGGTTGAGTTGTGTCATCAACTCATGAAAGAGCACGCCCGGAAATGAATTCTGGGTTGGATTTTCCCAAAAACCTGGTATAAGCCCAAATTCCCTTCCTGAACAGCTGGTCAGGAATTGCCAATTGGAGCGAATCGCCAGAACAAATTATTACGAAAGAAGTCGTTTAATCCTTTTCCTCCACCCAACAGCTCGTTTCAGCTCCGGCAAAGCAAGCTCAGCGGCCTGCTCCCCCAATTTGACCACCTCAGAGACATTTACACGGTCCAAATACCCTATTTGGCTCACCTTTGGGCGGATGATCACCTCAGGGGCGTCGATCTGCAGGCGCAATTCGGCAATTGTGAACATGCCAATCTCGATGGAACGCATGAAAATCTCAAAGGCTTTGGCGACTCTCATGCGGGAGATGCGTTTTTGAATCAAGTTATACTGCGGCGAAGGAAGCGCACCGTGGGTGATCGAGGTGGGTGAAAGCACAACAGCAACCACAGGCAAGCGTGGATTTGGAGAAATCTCACGGGCGACAGCAACCGGCACCGGGTCTAGCACCCCACCGTCCACGAGAAGGCGCTCATCCATCTTCTTGGCCGGATAGATGCCCGGGAGGGCGACTGTCGCCAAAAGAGCATCCATCACACACCCTTCTTTCAGCACAACCTCGTGGCCCTGGTCTAAATCGACTGCCGTCAGCGCGCAGGGGATCTTGAGATCATCGAAAGTGCGCTCACCGATTAATTCGTCAAGGGCTGCTCGTAGGCCCTCGATGCCCAACAAGCTCGGTTCGCCGCTAAGATGGAAACTGTAGAGTTTCCCCTGATCCACCTGACACATGTGCGCTTCCAATTCATCGGGGGAGTAACCGGCAGCATAAGCCGCTGCGGCCATCCCCCCAGCACTGGTACCAGCAACGGCACGCACGCGAAAACCCTCCCGCTCGAGCACGCGCAGCACCCCAATATGCGCATTGCCCTTGGAACCGCCACCCCCTAAAGCCAGATTGATGTCCATTTCTCACTCCCACCAGCAAATAATCTCTATTTGGGACACAGATCAACACAGATTGAACGGTTTTTATGCTTCTTTCTCCGTGTTTACCAAAGGCGGCAAAAACGTCCGCTTAATCCGTGTCCCATTAAGTACCTAGCTTAGAATCCTTTACGATTTTCCTAAGTTTCTGTCGCGAATTTCAATCGTGAGCATGCGCTATCGATGTATGCCCGCCCACTGCCCTCGGCTCTTCTTCCTCCTTTGGCGGCACGTAGAACTGCCGCCGGTAAAGGTCTGCGTACAGCCCATCCCTGGTCAACAAATCATCATGGGTACCGCGTTCGACGACCTCACCCTCATCCAGAGCCAGGATCACATCGGCGTTGCGTACCGTGGAGAGCCGGTGAGCGATCACAAAGCTAGTTCGTCCGGCCAGGAGATGCGCCAGAGCTTTCTGGATCAGTGCCTCGGTGCGGGTATCTACACTGGCAGTAGCCTCATCCAGGATCAGGATGCGCGGGTCGGCCAGGATGGCGCGAGCAATAGAGACCAACTGGCGCTGTCCCTGGCTGATCATTCCGCCGCGCTCGCCCACCTCGGTGTCATACCCATCGGGCAACCGAGTAATGAAATCGTGAGCATTGGCCGCCTTGGCCGCTTCGACTACTTCCTCGTCCGTGGCATCCAGACGCCCGTAACGGACATTCTCCATCACCGAACCAGAGAAGAGGAAAGGCTCCTGCAGCACCATGCCGATCTGGGCGCGGATGCTCTCTTGGGTGACCTGGCGGACATCGCGACCGTCAAGGGAAACGCCGCCCTCGCTGACTTCATAAAAGCGGGGGATCAAGCTAACCAATGTGGATTTTCCCGCCCCGGTGGGGCCGACCAAAGCTACGGTTTGGCCTGGTTCAGCCTCGAGATGGACCTTCTGCAACACAGGGCGTCCCGGCTCATAAGCAAACGTGACATCCTCGAAGGTCACGCGGCCGTATAGAACGGGCAACTGTTCGGCATCAGGGGCATCCTGAATATCGGCCACGGTATCCACCAGCTCGAAGACGCGCTCCGCAGCCGCAAAGGCCGATTGAGCCAGGGTCCAGACCTGCGCCACCGTTTGGATCGGTCGGAAGAAATTCTGCACGTACTGCAAAAAGGCCACCACCACACCCACAGTAACCACGCCATTCACGGCCAGGAAGCCGCCATAACCGGCCACGATAGCTGTATCGAGGGTGCTGAGCACATCCATGGCCGGGGCAAATGCTGAAGTAACCGCATTTGCGCTGACGTTGGCGTCACGGTTGGCAGCATTGCGTTCGGCAAAGCGGCGGATATTCAGTTCACCCCGGTTGAAGGCCTGGGCGACTTTGACGCCATCCAACTCCTCTTGTAGGTCCGCCGAGACATCGCCAATCGTCTCGCGCGTGCGCCGGAAAGCGCGACGAGCCAGACGAGCAAAGCCCCCCGTGGTCAGCAGCATAAAGGGCACGATGGCCAGGGTCGCCAAGGCCAACTGCCAATTCAGGGCCAACATGGCAACAATCACACCAATCAAGGCGAACAAAGCCCCAATGGATTGTGTCAGACCCTGACTGAAAAAGGAGTTGATGGCATCAATATCATTGACCAGGCGGCTCATCAAGTCGCCAGCTTCTTTGCTTTCCAAATATTGCAAAGACAACTCTTCCACCTTGTCGAAGATCTTCACCCGCATATCGGCAAGCACTTTCTGGCCCGCCAGGGACATCAGGTAAATTTGATATCGCATCGAGAGCATCCCCGCAGAATAGACGGCGATAAGCGTCAGCATAGTATTCCCCAAGCCAGACCTATCGCCGGCGGTGATGAAGATGTCTACCGCGCGACCGATCAAGAACGGCCCTACGGCCTGTGCGCCGGCGTTAATCAAAGTCAATACAAAGGCGCCTGTTACAGGTAGCCAGTAGGGCCTCAAATAGCGCACCAGGCGCCGGACAACTTTGCCGCGATCCCTGGCTTTCTCATCTTCGCTTTGGGCAACTCGCATCATTGCATGTCCGGGTCCCATCATAGCGCCATTACCTCCTCGGCCTTATCGGCAATCACAACCTGGCCGTCAAACTGCGTCTCTAAGATTTCCACGTATAGCTCGCTTGATTCCATCAGTTCTTGATGGGTTCCCTGCGCCACCAGACGCCCCTCACCCAGCAGCAGTATCTTATCCGCATTACGGACGGTGCTGATCCGTTGGGCAATCACGAAACTCGTGCGGCCCTGCATCAATCCCTCAAGCGCCTGCTGGATTTTGTACTCCGTCTCGGCATCTACCGACGACGTGCTGTCATCCAGGATCAGAATACGGGGATCGACCAACAGCGCCCGGGCGATAGCTACCCGCTGTTTCTGACCCCCGGATAAGCCCACCCCGCGCTCGCCAACCAACGTATCATAACCGTCGGGCAGCTCAGTAATGAACTCATGAGCCTGGGCTGCCTGCGCGGCATGGATGACTTGCTCATCATCCGCATCAGGGCGCCCATAAGCGATGTTCTCGCGGATCGTGCCTGAGAATAGGGTGGTCTCCTGCAAAACGATGCCAACCTGTTTCCGCAGGGAATCCAACTGAACTGCGCGCACATCATGACCATCGATCAGCACCTTCCCGTCGGTGACATCGTAGAAGCGTGGGATCAAGTTGATGATCGAGGATTTCCCCGCGCCGGTCTGGCCGAGAATCGCCACTGTCTGGCCAGGCTCAACCATGAAAGATACCTCCTGAATGACATCCTCCTGGCCGCCCACATAGCGGAAGCTGACCTCTTCGAATGTCACGCGTCCTTCCAAGGCCGGCAAGGGAATCGCACCCGGTCGATCTTCCACCTCGGAGCGCGCGTCAACAACTTCGAAGATCCGTTGCGCCGAAGCCTCCGCCCTGGAGAGCATGGCCCCGATCATGCCCATCTGAAAGATCGGCATCAACATGAAGCCCAGGTATCCCGTGAAGGCCACCAATTCACCCAGGGTCAGCCGCAGCCCGATCACTTCCAAGCCCCCAAACCAGACCACGGCGACCATCCCAAGATTAGCAATGAAAAATATCAACGGAAAGACCGTTGAGAACAACTTGATCATATTGATATTTTCATCGAGCAATTCAACATTTTGAGCCTGATACCGCTCAGTTTCATAGTCTTCGCGGGCAAAAGCTTTGACTACGCGCATCCCGGCCAAGTTTTCCTGCAAGATGGTGTTGAGCGCGCCCAACTTCTTCTGCACGCGCAGCGAAACCGGCATGATCCTGCGTATAAATACGCTGAAGAACACCAGGATCACCGGCATCAGCAAGAAGACAATCAGCGCCAGCTTCCAGTTCATCCAAAACATGATCGCCAACGTGCCCAGCAGCATCAAGATTGCCGAGGCCAACAACAACGCGCCCCGCCCCACAAAGTGGCGCACCAGCTCGACGTCTGAGGTCATACGGGTCATCAGCTTACCGGTCTGTGAGCGGTCGTGATAAGAGAAGCTCAATTTTTGCAGCTTCTCGAAGATGGTGTTGCGCAAATCATAAGCCACCCCCTGGGAGGCCACTTCAGACCAATAGCCTTGCAAAAAATTGAACAGGCCGCGCACGAGGGCCACTCCCACCAACGCGCCAGCCACCTGCCAGACCCGGGTCATGTTGAGCTCGGCGATGCCTTCGTCGATCAATAGCCGCAGCAACTGTGGCGTGACCAGATTGGCCAGATTGACCAGCAACAGGGCGATGCCGCCACCGATCGTCACGGGCCAGTAATTGAATAAGTACCTAAGTGCTCTACTAACAGATTTCATGAGAAATGACGCTCCTAAAATGATGTAACCTTTTAACGCTGCAACCCACCCCAAAACACATCCACCACCACTTCGACATCTTCAGGTTGAATGCTCTCCTGGTGGCACATGCGGCGATGCTGCGTCATACCATGCAGCATCCCTAATAATAACGATGCCGCTGAATATCCCGCAGGCAATGGTTGCAGTTCGCCATCATCAACAGCACCGACCAGCACTTCTTCAATTGGCAGTAAGATAGCCTGGAACAAACGCTCATGCTGGCGGACTGCTTTTTGTTTATCCAGCCCCGCCGCTTTATGCCGCAACAAAAATAGGGGGGAACGCCGATGCCCTGCCAGGGAAGCATACCTGCTCAGGATGGCGATAAGCTGCTCCCGCCTATCTTCCACGCCAACCGCGGCCTGACGCATGTGATCACTGAGCTGCTGAGCGTGGTTTTCCAGCACCTCGGCGAAAAGCATTTCCTTGTTCTCAAAGTGATAGTACAATGCGGCGTTCGTCACGCCGCAAGCCTGGGCGATATCCCGAATCGAAACGGACTTATAGTCTCGCTCGGTGAACAAGCCCTCGGCAACATCCAGGATTTTGTCTTTACCAACTCGGGTAGCGTGGGGGCTCATAGCAACCTTTCTTACTGAACGTTTGGTAAGTATTTTATCCTCTGATCCCAGGCCTGTCAAGAGCAGAAATACATCCGGGAAGAGCACACGCCAAAGTCTGTTCCCGCCGTAAATCAAGACTGCTCGGCCAAGCTACCTTTGCCCCTCTCAGCAAATCCTCATAAAAGCAAGGATCATTTCGCGTTAGAATCACGTCGGTTATTGGTTCGCGGAGGTAAGAATGAGCAATAGAATCACGAAAAGCGATCAGGAGTGGCGCGAGCAGTTGACCAGCGAGCAGTATTACGTCACCCGCCAGAAGGGGACCGAACGTCCATTTACCGGAAAGTACAACGACTTCAAAGAGAAGGGGCAGTTTCTGTGTATTGGCTGTGGGGAAGTTCTGTTTGATTCCGGAACCAAATACAATTCAGGTTCAGGTTGGCCAAGCTTTTATTCACCCGTAGCGGAGGCCAATGTGCGCACAGAGACCGATACCAGTCATGGCATGGTGCGAACCGAAGTCCTTTGCAGCCGCTGCGACGCCCACCTTGGCCATGTCTTCAATGACGGCCCCCAGCCAACTGGTTTGCGCTACTGCATCAATTCGGCGGCGCTGGATTTTGCGCCGGAAGAAGAATAACCCGTTCGTTTATCTAAAAGAAGTCCAACTTCTTTAGAGAAGTTGGACTTCTGATTCCCAGTGATCCAAACCCTCTAAAAGGTCAAGATATCAGCAGGGCGTCAACCATCAAAGCTACAAACAAAAAAGCCAGATACATGCTGGAGTGGCGGTACATCTTCCAGGCCAGCTTGTTGCCGCCGCGCTTCCAGACCTTCCAGGCGGAGTAGAGCAGCAGAGCACCCAACACGGCTGCCGCGATCAGGTAGATACCGCCACCCAAACCAAAGAGGGGCATTAGAAGCGTCAAGCCAACCAATTCAATTGTGTAGATGAAGATTTGCCAGCGCGTTTCACGTTCACCGCGGACCACAGGGAGCATAGGAACGCCCGCCCGAGCATAATCTTTACGGCGGACGATGGCCAAAGCCCAAAAATGGGGCGGAGTCCACATGAAGACCACCGCAAACAAGAACAACGAGGGGATGTTCAGCCCCCCCGTCGAGGCGGCCCAGCCCACCAGGGGAGGGATTGCCCCCGCGCCGCCGCCAATGACGATATTCTGTACCGTGGATTTCTTCAGAAAAATGCTGTACAGCAGAACGTAGTAGACAATCCCTGCCAGGGTAAGGACAGCCGCCAACAAGTTAACAAAAGCCGCCATGACATAGAACGAGGTCAGCGTCATAGCCACACCAAAGGCCAACCCTTCTCCCGGAGTCAGACGCCCAGAGGGGATGGGGCGTTTTTGGGTGCGCTGCATCTTGATGTCATCGTAGCGATCGATGTACTGATTGATGGCACTCGAACCCCCCGCGGCCATGAAGCCTCCCAACATCACCCAAAGGGTAAGCTCAAGCGACGGCCAGGCCTTGGCCCCAATGACCATCCCTGCAAAGGTGGTCACCAGGAGCAAGGCAACAACGATGGGTTTTGTCAACGCTAGAAAATCACGCAGCAAATTGGTCCATCGCTGAACTGAGACCGCTTCGCGCTGCTCCTCCTCCTCCGTCCGGGCGGCCAGCCCCACCAGACAGACCTGGGCTGCCAGGGCAATCCATACTGCTATTGCCGTGAAACTATGCAGCACGATCAAATAGCTTGGAAAATCACGCATCACTTTGATGCCGCCCATCATCACCTGCAAATAGAACAACAGCACAACCGCCGTGGTTGTGACCAGGATCGAAGTCTGGCTGCGCTGGGAGCGCCAGGCGCGAACCAGCAGCAGGATCATCAGCACGCCAACCAGGGCAACGATAAGACGATGAGCCGTCGCAATCCACTCCAGGGACGTGGCAGGCAAGATGGTGTACGGCTCACACAAAGGCCACCATGAACAGGCCCAGGTCGCGCCGGAAACGCGCACGAAGATGCCACTGACCAACAAGAGCAACATCCCCCCAAAGGTCACCAGGGATAAGCGGGCAAAAGGGGAACGATAGATCAATCGAGATAAAGGTTTTCTAGCACTCGTCATGATTCGCTCTCGCGACGGACATAGAAGGGGTAGCCAACGCCTAAAATGAGCGCAAAGGTGAACCACTGTACAGCATAACCAAGATGAGGCCCTTCCGTCAACACCAGGTTGGGCTGGCTGCGATATGGCAAGTCAACCCAGGCTGGACCAGGAGCCTGTTGAATATAGATCGGCAAGAGGTCATAAGGCATTTGCTCAGCAATTCTTTCGATATCGGCCAGGTGCCAGGCCGTCAGGGATTCACCAGGCTGGGGTGTAGGATCAACCCGAGCGCCAAAATCCGGGCTGCTCTGGGAGGCGCGGATCACCCCTCGCACCTCGACCACGCCAAGTTCCTGATATTGGCCCCACTTTTCGGGCGAGATATCTTCCAGGGGAATCCAGCCACGATCGACAAGCACAAACTGTTCACTGCCCTCAATCTGCAGAGGGGTGAGCAAGTGTATCCCAGGGAGGTCCTTCCAAACCTGATTGCGCAGGGCAACTTCATGAGTGTGATCATATCTCCCTCGGACAGCAATCTGCCGATATTCCATCTTGGTGATATCATCGGGGACTCTCTCGCCACTCAAATCTAAAACAGGCTGATCAGTCTGCGACAGCACACGCGCATTGAACGCCCGACGCTGCTCCAGGCGGTCTAGCTGCCAGAGCCCGAGGCGCACCAATACGCCCATGGCAGCAATGGCAATCAATGTAGTCAATATCCACCGCCGACTGAATAACGATTTTAGCATATCCTCGTTTCCCTCCCCAAGGAATTTATACGCCAACAAGCTGATCTTTCTTGGGATTGCTCCCATGCATTGGAAAGATCAACAAACTGTAAATGAATAAAAGCACCGCCGTTGGCGGTGTCGCCAGCAGCAAAGCCTGGACGCGCGACCAGGCCGTTGTACCGGCGCGCACGTTCAAACCCAGGTATCGGGATGGCTGGAAAGAGCAACGATAAGAAAACTTGTCTGCCTGATCTAAGACCAGACTGCCCGTAGACCCGGCGGGAACCCATATTGGGCCAAGTTGATGATCAACGGTATCTTGGTTAACGACAAGCAACACATCGCCCACAACAAAGGTCAATTCATCCGGGATGGCAGGCACCCCCTCACCCGCAGCGACTCTTTCAGCCGTGCCCGCCGGGATGAGCAATTCTACGGCCTGGGGAGCGCGATCACTCTCATCTTTGAGCAAGAGATAGGCCCCCTCATTGATCGCACCCACAAGGATCAAGGAAACCAGAAACACGACGGCTATACGCATCAATGTCGTTCTTTTGCTTCCCTTCGTTTTCATCCTTCCTCCAAAAGATGGGAAATATCCTCTGCCATGGCCTCAGCCTCCATCCCGAAAGGGAAGGTCAAGCTGAGATTCCCATCTCTATCGATCACATAGACCCGCGCAGTATGATCGACCAGATATCCGGCCGCGCTGCCGACATCTTTTTTCTCAACATAGACACCATAGTGAGCATAAACCTCGTTCAATGCCTCCGGCGACCCGCTCAACCCAAGGATTCGGGGATCAAAGGCCGTCACATAGGCCGCTAAGTGTTCAAGGGTATCTCGCTCCGGGTCAACGGTCACGAACACAAATTGCACATCATCCACTTGTCTTCCCAATTGTTCAATGATCTGTTTATAGTCGTAAAGCGTGGTCGGACAGACATCGGGACAGTGGGTGTAGCCAAAGAAAAGCAGCACGACCTTACCGCGCTGCTCAGCTAAACGAAAAACGAACCCGTCCGTGGCCTCGAGTGTGAAATCAGCCGCTTGAGACGGCGGATCGATCACCGAACCCTGGTAGGTGTAGGGCTTTTCCAGGACGAAAACGCCCACAACTGCCAGAACGACTCCCACAATAAGGCCAATTCCCAACTGAAGGAACAGGCTAGCTCTCATGCACCCTGGCGTTCGGCAAAATCCTTGAAATTTTGCATATGCTCCAGGGTCTGCTTGGGGAAAGCGCCGCGCATGAAGATTCCCATCAAAGCCATCAGACCGCTCAACCGAAATTCATTCTCGGTGACCCAACGAGTTTGGTTTTTACCCTCTTCATAGAAGTAATTGCTGATGCGGTTGAATACCCCTTTCGCCTCATAAGTGCCAGAGAACTCATCTGGGAAGTTGCTAGTGAGGATCGTTTCCACCATTTCGATTTCGCGCCCCCCCTCATCGTATAGCAGGCGCGACTTCGCTCCGGATTGACCTAACTCTCCTTCAAAGTGCTCGAAAGATTTCAACCCCGGCTGCCATTTAGCAAGGTTATCGGGGTTGTCGAAAAGTTCGATCACACGCTGACGAGGCAGATCGATGATGATTTCAGTCGTATATTTCATTTTCTGGTCTCCATTCCGAATGATGTCATTTATCAACCAGCGACAGTACCGATCAGGTATAACGCCGGGTAGAAGAAAATCCACACTACATCGACGAAGTGCCAATACACAGCGCAGGCCTCCACAGCCCAATGCTCTTCGGCGGAGTAGTGGCCATTACGTCCATTGCGGTACACCACTGCCAGGAAAATCACGCCAGTCAGCACATGGAAGGCGTGAAATCCGGTCATGGTGTAGAAAATCGAACCGATCACACCGTCCGAGGCTTTGAAAGGCGCTATCTGCCATTCAACACCCACGACACCTACCAAAAAGACGACACCCAAGACCAGAGTGATCAGTGTGCCGCGCAGGAAACCTTGGCGGTCACCGTGGGCCATGGCTGTCTCCGCGCGGTTCATGAAGAAGCTGCTCAACAACAAAATCGACGTCACGATCAAGCCCAAAGTCTGATCGAGCTCTGGGCGGGTATCACCGAGCAGGTAGAACCGGGCAACTAATAAACCACCGAACACAAAAGCATCGGATAGGATGAACAACCATAAGCCCAAACGGTTGGTAGCCAGCTTGTATTTATACTCAGAGCGATATTTCAAGGTTTCGGTAGACATAGAAAACTCTCAGTTAGACATCATTCACTTTCAAAAAGACGCGGCAGGTGCATATAGTTTTGAACCACAAAATAGGCTTTCAAAATGGCTATGAAAATCAACACCGACCACCAGGTAGCGCCCACCACCGCGAGCAAATATTCTCCGATGGTCAACACTGCCAAGACCACTAACACATAAAAGCCCATCTGATAGGCCTGTTTCTTTCCGTTTTCTTCCATTGTCCAACTCTCCAATATCGTTTACAGCAAGGAATGAATGCCAATGCCCGATTCGAGACCGAGCCTAATCCGTCGCTGAGGGTTCGGGAACAGGATCCAGGCTTGTGTAAACAGAACCAACCAGCCCATAGTCGTAAGGTTCCCCAAGCACCTCAAAGGGGTGATCAGCATAATTGTGCTCTGGAACCGGGGAGGGCAACTGCCATTCAGGGGAGCGCGAATTCCAGGGATTGGCCTCGGCCACCTCCCCGCGCTTGGCGCTATCCAATAAATTAAGGAAGAATATGCCCACCGAAACCGCGATCACAAAACCGGCGATGGTGATCGCCATCTGGCTGGCACTGATCCCCAAAGCCACATCGTAGTCGGCGATACGGCGGCGCATACCCAGCAGCCCAACCTGCATTTGCCCCAAAGACTGGACGTAAAACGCCGGCAGCATCAGCCAGAAGTGCAGTTTGCCGAACTTCTCGTTGTACATGCGGCCGGTCATCTTGGGGAACCAGTAATAAATGGCGGCGAAAAAGGGGAAAACGAAACCGCCGAACATGGTGGCGTGGAAGTGCCCCACAATCCAGTAAGTATCGTGAAGGTGCAAGTCTGTGGCGACGGTCCCATTTGGCGGGCCACTCAAGCCGCCCAGCAAGAAGACGGAAATGCCGCCCAGCACAAAGAGCATGGGGGTCTGGAAGGTCATCTTTCCGCGCCACATCGTCCCTACCCAACTGAAGAACTTGATCCCCGTAGGCACCGCCACCAGCAATGTACTGAACATGAAGGGCACTCGCAGGTAGGTCTCCATCCCCGAAGCGAACATATGGTGCGCCCAGACGAAGAAACCCACCAATGCGATCGCCAACGAGGAAAGCGCCACCCACCTATAGCCAAACAGGGGCTTGCGCACGAACACCGGCAGCAACTCACTGATCACGCCCAGGCCGGTCAGAATAAACACGTACACTGCCGGGTGCGAGTAGAACCAGAATAGATGTTGAAATAGGATCACATTGCCCCCGACTTCAGGTCTGAAAAAGCCCATCCCAAACAGACGCTGGAACATAACCATCTGAAATGACAACCCAATGAGCTGCGTGGCCGTCAGGCTAATGATGGAGGTGGCTAAGGCAGTCCATACGAAGACGGGCATGCGGAAAAGGATCATCCCCGGGGCACGCATGCGGAAGATAGTGACGAGGATATTCAATGACCCCAA
This sequence comes from Anaerolineales bacterium, assembly GCA_028278545.1. Classification (GTDB taxonomy): domain Bacteria; phylum Chloroflexota; class Anaerolineae; order Anaerolineales; family UBA11858; genus NIOZ-UU35. The sequence continues at coordinate 21,778 of JANQED010000167.1, read as the reverse complement.
GATAGACGAAAGCCCAAAGATGTACACGCCAATGAAGAACATCTGCATCCCTAGGGGCGCTTGATCACTGAGAGGCGGGTAGCCGGTCCAGCCGGTATCGAAGCCCCCGAAGAAGATACTGCTCAATAAAATGATGCCGCTGGGCACATTCAGCCAGAAAGCGAAAGCGTTGAGACGAGGGAAGGCCATGTCGCTAGCACCAATCATCAAGGGCACCAGGTAGTTCGACATGGCTGCCACCCCCAGCAAGATTCCCATGATCATCACAATGCCATGCAGACTCATGAAAGTGTTGTATAAGTCTGGCTGCAGGAATTGAAGATCGGGGGCAGCCAATTCGGTGCGGAAGGTGAGCGCGAAGGAGCCGGCAACGGTGATCATCACCAAAGCCCATAGCCCATATTGGATGCCAATGACCTTGTGATCGAAGGAAAGGGCGAGATATTTCTTCAAGCCCGTGAGGCGGGGATCGCTATGATGCTCATCAGTGGTCGGCTCACCTTTGGCCCACTTAAACCAATCATCCACCGAGCCGGTTCCCACCATGAAGGCCAGCGTGCCGAACAACATCCCCACCACCCAGACCGGCTCGGGATTCCACACCGGAATCCCCATCAGCAGCCTGATCAGCATGACCAGTCCCATGCCAACCAGAGTGCCGACGATCTGGTATAGGAGACCTGTGAATAAACCCAAGGAGAAAATTGCCATGCTTTTGTCCTCTGCTATCTGTACTACTCCAAGATTTCCAGCTTAATAAATCGTAACAATGACGGTACTAATCGCGCCTGACCTTGCCAATCTGTTGTCTTTTCGCTCCTGGCTAATCAGGCGCTTGACATCACTCTTTCAAACTCTTGATGAAGGCAATAATGTCCGCGATCTGTTCATCTGAAAGGTTCTCGCCAAGTCCAGGCACCATGGCCGGCGGATAGCCCTCTACGATCCTCAGGGCTGGCTCGCGGATCGATTCGTAGATATATGCATCATCTACGATGACAGTTGAGCCATCTTCCATGATCTCCTGGCTGCCATACACGTTCAGCCAAGTCGGGCCGACCAGCTTTGAGCCATCAATGGAGTGACAAGTCAAACAGGCATTTTGCTCTGCCCACAAGCGGCCGCGTTCAACTGGGTCTTCCGGGATAGCAGCAGCCTGCTCTTCGAGCCAAGTCTGAAATTCATCCTCTTGCACGACCACAACCGGCGCGGTCATGTAAGCGTGTTGCGTACCGCAAAGCTCGGCGCACCGGACGGTGTATTCACCAACTTCCGTGGGCGTGACGCGCAAGTCCCGGATCATATTTTCATCGCCGGGCAGCACATCTTGTTTGACACGAAACTCTGGAACCCAGAAGGAATGAATCACATCCGTCGAAGAGAGGCGCAACACCGCCTGCTGGTCAACGGGCAACACAAGCGTAGTGGAGACCACATCGTAATCAGGATACTCAAAACGCCAGGCCCACTGCGAGCCGATCACATCGACTTCGAGGGCCAGCGGGTCGATGCGTTCGACATCGCCCAAAACCTGGGCACCCAAAAATGAGAAATACAACACCACCCCCAAGGGGACGACGGTCCACAACACCTCCAGTGAGGTGTTACCTTCTATATGATCGCCATCAGTGGTATCACCTTCCCTGCGGCGGAAGACGAAAATGCTGTAGAGCATGAAGCCGACAATCAATGCAAATAGAAAGGCGATCACCTTGAAATGCAGGCTAAACAGCCAGTCGATGCCTACGGCCTGTAAACTGGCCTGTTCAGGCAGCAATCGGGCCTGCTCAAGTCCGAGAATACCCAGTACGGTGAGGGCCGCTACAAGAAGGGCTGCAAAAATAAAATGTCTCATAAAATTACCTTAACAAATCATTCCTGTCTCAATTCGCTTATGCGCTGCCCCAATAGGAATACGCCAATCAGCAGCACAAAAGCCACGACCGCGAAGACAACACCTGCTAAGCCCGAGAAGGGAGACTCCGTTTCAGGGGTCGAGGTCGGTTGTTCAGCTCCCTCGGCAGCCTCATCAGCATCCCAACTCAGCAAGAAAGCAACCAAGTTCTCAATCTCACTTTCTTTCAATGGCCCACCATTGACCTGGCTCCAGGCCGGCATCACAGACCCATCGACGCCCCTTTCAATGGTGCTCTTAATCGTCAGGTCAGGCCGGATCGAAGGCCACGCCTGGGCCAAAGTAGCGCCAATGCGACCTTCGCCGTTCTCTCCATGGCAAACAGCACAATTTTGATCGTACAGCACGCCCCCTTGATTGGGGTCACCCTCCACGCCAGGAACAGGCGACACTGGTGGACGAGAGGTTGAAGTGAGCACGGGGGTGATCTCTGGCGCGCCGCCCGTCTGCCAACTGAGGATATAGTAGACCACCGCTTCGATCTCTTCATCAGACAGCGGGCCGCCATTGGTCTGCCCCCAGGCAGGCATTAGGGAGCCAGGGACACCCTTTTCGATTGTGTCCTTCGTCAGCAGGTCGGGCCGGATAGAAGGCCAATCCTTCGACAAGGTAGCGCCGACGCGGCCTTCACCGTCAGTTCCATGACAGACCGCACAATTCTCAGCATAAACCTGGGCGCCTAACAGCCATTGCTCATCCTGCTCTTCTTGAGCAGCGACAAACACGCTCCAGGTCATGGAAAGCAGCAAAATGAATATTATGGACAAGCTAAGCTTTACAGAATTTTTCATTGTGCTTCTTCGAAAGCAGAGAGGCTTATCCACCTCATTCTTGTGCTAATAAGAAAGCGACAAGATCATCCAGTTCGCCCTCGGAAATGGTCTCTACAAAAGTCTTGAGCATCAGATCGTCATATCCTTCAACAATATAAGCGGAAGGGTTGATAATAGATTCGCGGATGTATTCCTCGGCAGTATAGCCCTCAACCCGGGCAGCAGCCGTCGTGCCAATCGTGGTCAGGTCAGGCCCAACAGCGCCAACGCTGATCCCCGTAATTGCATGGCATCCCGCGCAGCCGCTGGCGTTGTACAAAGCCAGACCGCGCGCCAACGGATCGTCCAAATCTTCAATGCCGGGGATCGCAGAAGGGATCTCGGCCAATTCAACTTCACCCTTGGCAGTGGCTTCCCAATTGATGATAAAAGCCGCCAGAGCCTCGATCTGGTCGGCGCGCAGAGGGCCGCCGAAACGGTCGGACCAGGTCGGCATGGCTGGAGTGCCTGCTCCGGGATACTGCTCTGGCCGCGTAGAAACCTGACGCCCTGTTGAAACGGTGGCGATGATGTAATCTTCCAAATCTCCCTGCCAGCCAACCTCCGCAAGGCGCCCATTGAAGAAATAAGCATCATTGAGCGGCGGAGCTAAACCCAGCACACCCTCACCCTGCAAACCATGACAACCACGGCAGTTGATCTCATATAGTTCAGCGCCGACCTCGATTTTCTGAGCAGCCTGAAACTTATCGAACTCGGCCATTCGCTGCTCTTCGTTGATCCCCAAAAAGATCAGGATGGCGCCGGTGATGGTGATCAATATCATGCCGAAGAAGATTTCAAGTTGTACGCGGGACATAAGATTCCTTGATTAATGACTACGGTTATGGTCACGATGCAAGAAGATATGCTGCTCATACGTCTTGCGATCACCAGACTCAGGATCCGTCCAGATAATGCGCGGCGTCACTTTGACCAGGTCGGCCTGCCATTCTTCGATGACCATAAGCGCTTCGACCTCTGGCAGCCTACCCTCTTCCTCCGCCTCGTTGATGCGCTCACTGTATTCGGAGAATACCACTTCTAGCTCGGGGCAGCCCCACAGCATCTCCGGGCAAAGATTGTCTGGATCAGATACATTGACCTGATAAATTCCGGGTTGCAGTTGCTCGAAGGGGATGGCTCTCAATTCACCGAGGCCTTCCTCGGGAGCTAAATCCTGGATGATGCGTGTGGCCGCCGGGGTTTCGATGGCATATTGGGGCAATCCCATATAGCTGAGCACCACTACCGTAATGGTAGCCAGCAACCCCAGAGCTACGGCTACCGGTCGTTTGTAAGCCCGCCGATGGGGGTTGCGATCTATATACGGAACAGCGAAGAGCAGCCCAAAGACAATTGTGGGCAAGATGATCCCCATCAAGGTTTTATCCCCTAGCTTAAGCATGCCTTGAAGCCACCAGAAATACCAGGGTGCCTTCGTGTCCAGGGGAGTCTGTTGGGGATTGGCAATATTCTCCAAAGGGGCGCTGTAGAAAAACGCCGATATAAAAATCATCACGAAAAGGCCCAAACTGGTCAGGAAGACCTCATGAGTGATCAAGTCTGGCAAGAAATCGACGCGTTTCTTGGCCGTTTTGAGCACATCTTGGGAAAGGTCTTCTTCTTCATACTTGGCTGGCAGTGAAATACTATGCTCTCGGGCGACCTTGTAATAATGAATGCTAAGCAGCAACACCCCTAAAAATGGGAGGAGCACTATATGCAGCAAATAGAAGCGCAACAAGCCATCGGCGCCGATATCTGGAGCACCGCGTAAAAGCAGGTTGGCCTCGGTACCAAAGATCGGCGCTGCCTCGACCATGCTGGTGCCGATGGTCACCGCCCAATAAGCCAGTTGGTCCCAGGGAAGCAGATACCCGCTGAAGCTCAAACCCAAGGTGATGATCAGAAGCACGACACCAGTCAGCCAGGTGAAAGAGCGCTCCTTTTTATATGACCCGGTCAAAAAGGTGCGCAGCATGTGCAAGACCGAAAATACGACCATCCCCTCCGCCCCCAGGCGGTGGAGATCACGCAGCAGCTTGCCATAGGGGACATTGCTCATGAGGTTGAGGATCGATGTATAGGCCTCTTCCGGCGAAGGCGTATAGTAGATCATCAGGATCAAGCCGGTGATGATCTCGATGGCGAAGAAGAAAACCGTGAAGAAACCCAAGCGCCAAGTATGCGTGAAGATGGTGCTGGCCTGCTGATAGAACTTGGGGCGGATATGGAACAAAAAGCTGGTGACGTGAACCTTGTAGCGTGGATTGGGTTTTTCCGTGGGCGGATCGCCCCGCAGAAGGGCGCGCAATTCATTGATACTGAGTCCGGCGGTGATGATGCGCACCCGGGTATCAATGGCCTCTTTGGCACGATCAAGCAATTCCGTGAAGTTCAAAGCTTTGAGCATGGATTCCCTCTTATGAGTGGGGTTGACCGGTGATTTTCGAGCCGGTATCTACTCTAATGAGATAATCTTTGCCCCCGGGGATAGAGAGAGGCCCGCCCCCTTCTGATGTTTCAGCGACCACCTCCCCTGTATCCGGGTCAACCGCCTGGACGACGAAGACGTCCAAATCACGTGGGGCAGGCCCCTGGATGTAAGCGCCATCCGCCTCGAACTGGGAACCATGACAGGGGCAGATGAACTTGGCCTCCTGATCGCTCCAGTTATATAAGCATCCTAAATGGGTACAGACTTTATAAATGGCCCTGATGCCATCTTCAGTATTCGCCAACCAGAGCTTGACCTTGGGGAAATTGACGGGAGGCGAACCAATTGCAGGAAGTTCCGATAATCTTCCAACAGTGAATATCCCCCCGAACTCCCCCTCCCTGAAACGGGGCATTGCGAAGAAATAGGTAACGCCGCCGATATCAACTAAGAAAAAACCTAACGTCGCCAGCCAGGCAAGATTCAAGAATTCGCGGCGATTTACCGGTGTTCTCGTCTCTGTCGTTTCCTCAGTCATACAAGCTCCCTATTGTTGGTCTATTTGGATTTCCTGCTGCGGGATATTGAGCCTAGAAGCACTTGCTCTACCGTTTAATTGGACATATTTGCTAATTTAGACTATATTTATCATAAAAACAAATTTAGTTTACCATATTACGTGGCACTGTCAATAGCTTGTAACACTATTTTGCTGATTAACGATAAAAATGGGTAGATTGGGTTGGGTGCAAGCTTGCGCACCTTACTTCTGCACAAGCGAGATCATCTCACATACCCCCAGCGGCTGACTTTTCCCCAAGAATTAGAGCAGATCAAGAAATGAGTTGCGCAACTCCAACAATTTTAACGAGTCCCCTTTGGAACGCTGACCTTGATTGTTGTACCCAGGTTAACCACAGTTTCGACGCTCAGCACCGCCCCCACAGCCTCAGCGCGCTCGCGCATATTGACTAAACCCCACCCCCGCCGCTGACCAATCTCTTGAGGGAAGGTCTCTTCAAAGCCAGCACCATCATCGGTAATGATGAGTTCGATATCACCCCCATTCTCCATTAGCGAGATAATCGCCTGCGAAGCCTTCGCATGGCGCGCCACATTAGCCAGCGCTTCTTGCACTATGCGAAAAAGAGCATTTTCGACGTTTGCCGGGAGGCGGGGCTCCAGGTTTTTGCCCTGCACCCGGATTTTGATCTCGGTACGTTTTGCGAAGCGCTCCGCATACCAGCTTAATGCTGAGAAAAGGCCATGATCATCTAGCACCGAGGGGCGCAGGTCATCCATCACAGCATGGATATTCTGGATCACATCATCGACCAGGGCAATCGAGCTTTCCACTGCTGTCAACTCGTGATCGAAATCAGATTTTGTCATCTGATCCCGGATGAGCTTCAAGTTGAACCCCAAAACCGCCAGCGATTGCCCGACCTGATCATGCAGCTCGCGAGCCAAACGTCTCCGCTCGATCTGTTCACTTTCGGCCAGACGAGCAGTAAGCATACGCAACTCTTCACCCCGGAAGCGCAATTTCGCCTCGGCCTCTTTTCGTTCGGTGATATCTTTTACGGCCCCATAAATATGGGTAGTCCGGCTCTCGTTCTCGTCCCAAATCGCGAGGGCCTGATCAGACATCCAGCGAATCTCACCAGATTTAGTTCGGATACGATATTCGACCGTTTGAGACTCTCCTTGCATCAAAGCCTTTAATTGGTTGATAGCGATAGGGATATCCTCTGGGTGCAAAAGGCTTTCCCAGCCGCCTGAAGCTGTTAACTCAGGCTGAACAAATCCAGTGATCTTTTCCAACGCTCCGGTAACCCATTCGATTTCCAACTCTCCGTCCGGAGAAACGCGATAGGCATACGAGTAGTCAGAGGTTAATTCCGAAACCATACGGTAGCGGAATTCACTCTCTTGCAATTCCCGTTGGGCCTGCAAACGTTCCTCGCGTAAACGCTTTTGATCTAGGGCGTTTAGGATGATATGAGGCAGACGACGGATATGCTGCGGAGATTTAATCACATAGTCAACTGCGCCACGCTTGATAGCCTGGGCAGCGACCTCCTCAGACCCGGTACCGGTCACAATGATCACCGGCGTGCCTGGTAGATGCTTTTGGACAGCATCCAGCACCTGAAGCCCGGTGAAACCCAGAATGTTGAAATCGCTCAACACCAGATCGTATTTTTCAGCCGCCAAAATGCTATCAAACTCCCTACGCGAAGCAGCCTCGACCAACTCAAAAGCACCCTGATGGCTACTCAGCGCATCGCGCACCAATGCACGGTCGAGAGGGTAATCGTCCACGTATAAAATTCGAATGGTTTTCTCAATCATGCTTCGGCGGCTTTATGTTCAATGTCAACCAATAGTCGTAAATTCTACCAACAACATCCAAAAAACCTTCAAACTTGATCGGCTTGACCAGATAACTGTTGGCCCCAGAGTCATAACTCATGGCCAGGTCCCCCTCTTGCTTTGAAGAGGTCAAGATAACCACTGGAATGCGTTTTAGGAGCGGGGTAGATTTGATTTTCCGCAGGACATCGTGACCGCTGATCCCGGGCAGTTTCAAATCCAACAGAATCAAATCGGGAAGCGGGTAAATCGATCTGTCTGCGTGTTTTCCCTCACCGAATAAATAATCCAGGGCTTCCTGACCATCCCTGACAACATGGATTTCATTAACAAAATTGTATTGTTTGAACGCGTCCAGGGTAAGAACCACATCCATTTCCCTATCTTCCACATATAGAATAATGGCTTCTTTTCTCATCGGTTACCTCACTTGTCTTATCACCGGTGCGAATACCTGTTTTCCTTATCAATGCACCTAGGGGTTGAATGCTGCTCCCAGACCATTCGGCAAAGGCAGCTTGACAATAAAAGTTGAACCGCCTCCCTGGGCCGAAACAACCTGGACGTCACCACTTAACAATTGAACCGCTTTTTTAACCAAGGCCAATCCAATACCCGTGCCGGGGACTTCGTCGCCATGCAAGCGCTGGAACATAGTAAAGATTCGATCTCTATGCTCTTCCGGGATGCCAATGCCGTTATCGCTAACCCGGATAATAGCAAAATCAGCTTCGCCCCTCCAGGAGAGCTCGATGGTGGGAGGCACATCAGGGCGATGATATTTGAGCGCGTTATCGAATAAATTGATGAAAATCTGGATCAAGGGCGTACGGTCCCCCATGACTACCGGATAGCTTTCAGGAAGAATGATCTCTGCTTGATTCTGGCGTACAATCTCTGATAGGCTGGTCAAGACCTCATCAATGATCAGTTCCAAATCCATTGGGGTAGCGCGTACGGCCCTGCGCCCAAGACGAGAATACTCCAAAAGGTCATCGATCAGCTCAGCCATGTGATCACCGGCTTGAACGACAAAATCGAGATATTCCCGCCCTTGCTCATTAAGATCGGACCTGTGACGGCCAGCCAGGATCTCGGCAAACCCCCGGATACCTCGTAACGGGGCGCGCAAATCGTGGGAAACGGAGTAGGCAAAGGCTTCCAGTTCCTCATTAGCAACAGCTAATCGATTAGCGGCTATGTTTGCCTGATGATTCGCCCTCTGGATATCTTCCATCAGATTTACCATGCCCCGGTTTAGAACCTCGACTTCCTCAACACGCTTTCGCAACTCGTTGGTGCGCTCATCAATGCGCTGTTCAAGTTCATCGGCATGGCGTTGGATTTGTTGGAGCAAGCGTGCGTTTTCCATAGCAATGGCAGCATGGTTGGCAAGGGTCATCAACAAATCGAGATCAACCTGACTAAATTTATAGCCTTCGTCATCGCGCAAGATATGTAGCACTCCCTTGACTTGCTCTTGCCACACAATGGGCACACTGAGCATGGCTCGAAAAGACTCCTCTCCATCAAACACTTCAGCCCGCCCTTCCCAGACGTGGTAATCATCGAGGATCAGGGGTCGTCCCGTCTCTGCAACAACGCCGGCGGCACCCTCGCCATACTTGAGCACCGTACCCGTAAAATCGCGAGGGGTTTGGTAGCTGACCACACAACGCGCCTCACGCTTCTCGGCATCACAAAGATACATACCTCCTGATGACCCCTCCAAGAGTTCGGCTGCCCGGGCAACGATGGACTCTAAAATTGGATCGAGCTCCGATGATTTCATGAGATCCAGGGTGACAGCGTGCAAAGTGGTCATCTCTTCGGCGTGGCGTTGGAGGGTTTCCTCCGCCTGTTTGCGCTCAGTAATATCCGTGGCAATCTGCAAGCGCACCAGGCGTCCATCGTGCCAGCGAATGGCCCGATCGCGATTGATATACCAGCGATTGGTGAGAGGATTTCTGCCTTCCCACACATGCACACCAGTTGGATTACCGTGCTCATCGAGAAGTTTGTCATTGGTACAATGACTGCAAACAGATTCTTCTCCTCGAAAGGCCTGAAAGCACGTTTGCCCGGTAAAATCACCACCAAACCCCTCTTTCATATTTTTGCTCATATACAAGATTTCATAGTTCTTCAGGTCCGCTGCATATATATGGGCATCGATACTTTCCAGGACAGTCGTAAGCGTATCAAAAACCTCGCGCAGCTCGTTTTCCGCCTGTTTACGCTTAGAAATGTCTCGATATATACAATAATACAAATTCCCTTGCGGCCCTGCGACCTTAGAGAGTCTCAGCTCGATTGGAATGCGTGTGCCATTGCGGTGAATATTTGCTACCTCAAACACTGAATTTCCATATCGCTCAAATTCAGCGCGCACAGCCTGACCGGCTTCCGCTCGAACATCTGGAGCCTGCAAATCTGGCACCCGCATCGATAGGAGTTCTTCACGGCTGTACCCCATCAGCTCACACATGCTGGGATTAACTACGAGGACATGATCATCCTCGTCAACTACAGAGATTGCATCACCTGCATACTCAAAAAGCGTGCGATAACGTTCTTCACTCTCACGTAAATTAATTTCAGCCAGGCGTTGAAGTGTGATATCCGTGCAGGCACCAATCCATTTATTTGGATTTCCGTGCTGGTCGAGAACTGGAATACCTCTGTCGATCCAATATTTCCAACTACCGTCCTTGTGCCGAATTCGATACTCTTCATCGATTAATTCAATAGAAGCACGGTGACGTTCAACTGCATTCCTTAGTTCTTCCTGGTCTTCTGGGTGGATCAGATCAAGCCAGCCTTCGATTGTGCGGGGAATCTCTCCGGGATCATATCCTAGTTTTTCATCGATGCCCCCAAACCACAATAGCGAGTCACTGCCTACTTCCCACTCATAGATCAAATCGCTTCCCGCCTCAACTGCCAAGCGAAGGCGCTCTTCCGCTTCATTTTTCTGCGCTGTATGCGAGCTTTGATCTTCCGCCTCGGCGACTATTTTTTGTTTCGATTTCCTTTGGGCCATATCCTGCCTCATTCCCTAAATATCATGAAATGCGTAAAGAAAAAGAACGATCCTTCCCAAGGAAGTCGTTCTCTTTGGCAGTGGTTTCACTATTCAAGGAGCCTGCTTTCACTGATGAATTTTGTCACACTCATCTTACTATAAAGTATACCGAAGAATATGGGGAATTCATGGGCCAAGTTTTCAATTTTGATATGTGGGATTATGCGCCAGATTCGACTTTCAGGATATCCCACCTCATTTTCGAAAATCGTCAACTTCAAATAATCAACATCGCATCCCCAAATGAATAGAAACGATAACCATGACTTTTGGCAATCTCATATGCATCCAGGATGCGCTCCCGGCCGACAAAGGCGCTCACCAGCATGATCAACGTTGAGCGCGGCAGGTGGAAGTTGGTGATCATCGCGTCTACGATCTGGAATTGAAAGCCTGGCAGGATGAATAAATCTGTGGAGCCTTCGAAAGGGGAGAGAATATCTCCCCGCTGAACTTGTCGTGCAGCCGACTCCAGAGTACGCACACTGGTCGTGCCCACGGCAATCACACGACCTCCCGCGTGGCGTGCCGCATTGATGTGGTCAACTGCCTCCGAGGTGATCTGGCACCATTCGGTATGGATCTCATGTTGGCAGGGATTCTCTTCCTGCACAGGAGCAAAGGTGTCCAGCCCGACGTGCAGGGTCACCGTAGTAATATAAATCCCCTGGTTTTTGAGTTGGCCGATCAGCTCAGGCGTGAAGTGTAACCCCGCAGTCGGCGCTGCTGCTGACCCAGGCTCTTCAGCATAAACAGTCTGATAACGCTCTGGGTCTTCCAGGTAAGCATGGATATAAGGCGGTAGGGGCGCATGGCCGATAGAGTCCAGTTGGGGGGAGAGAGGTTCGTCGAATCGCACCAAACGGCGAGGGCCGCCCAAATCGGCCAGGATTTCAGCCTTTGGGCCATCCTCAAGCTGAACATACCGGCCCGGAACCAGCCCCTTCCCACCTGCCAAAGTTTCCCATACTTGCGCCTCCCGACGACGCAATAAGAGCAGCTCGACCTGCCCGCCGGTGGGGATTTTGCGTCCGAACAAGCGCGCAGGGATGACGCGCGTCTGGTTGAGGACCAGGATGTCATTCGGGCGCAGGAATCCGCCCAAATCTCGAAAGTGGGCGTGCTCAAGGGTGCCCCCATCCCGTCGGAGGACCAGCATACGCGAGGCATCCCGTTTCTTCAGAGGCGTCTGGGCAATATACTCTTCCGGGAGGTCGTAATCGAAGTCGGAGGTCCTCAAAATCATAAGGGAAAATCTCAGAAATTCAACCTCTGCGCCGTTGATTTTTAGCAGTTGAGAAGACGGATGAGCAAATTAATTGCCACCGTCAGCAAGATGGAAAGCAAGTCGGAAACCCTATAACAATTTTGGCTGCTGCTTGCGGGGAGGTTCCAAACCGATGTGCTCATATGCAGCCGGTGTAGCCACCCTGCCTTGCGAAGTACGCTCCAGGAAGCCCAACTGCATCAAATAGGGCTCTACCACATCCATGATGGTATCAGGCTCTTCGCTGATCGAAGCCGCGATGGTGGAAAGGCCGACCGGGCCGCCGCTATACTTCTCAATGATCGCCCTTAAAACCCGACGATCCATCTCGTCGAGGCCGCGAGGGTCGATATTGAGCAAATCCAACGCCTGTCTGGCGACATTTTGAGTCACGGTACCGTCTGCGCGCACCTGGGCGTAATCGCGAACCCGCCGTAGCAAGCGCAAAGCCACTCTGGGCGTGCCCCGTGAGCGCTTCCCGATGGCGGCAATACCCTCCTGCTCAGTCACAACCTCCAATTTTCCAGCCGCCACCTTGATGATCTCGTGCATGGAATCAAGGTCATAAAAATCGAGCCGATAGGTGGCGCCGAAGCGCGCCCGCAGCGGAGATGTGACCAAGGCCAGGCGAGTTGTCGCTCCAACGACCGTAAAGCGCGGCAGCTTCAAGCGCACCGAGCGCGCCGAAGGTCCTTTGCCGATGACGATATCCAATGCGTAGTCCTCCATGGCGGGATAGAGCACTTCCTCAACCACACGACCCAAGCGGTGAATCTCGTCGATAAAGAGGATGTCGCCTGCACGAAGATTGGTCAGGATAGCAGCCAGATCACCCGGCCTTTCGACAGCAGGGCCGGAAGTAACCTTGATATTGACACCCATCTCATTGGATAGCACATGTGCCAGGGTTGTCTTCCCCAAACCCGGAGGCCCATAGAACAGTACATGGTCCAGGGCTTCTGCGCGCTGTTTAGCAGCTTCGATCAAGATCTGCAAATTCTCTTTGATCTGCGTTTGCCCGATCATATCTGCCAGCCGGGTCGGGCGCAGAGCATGATCTAATCGATCACCAGGCTTGGCTTCAGGATCGATAACTCGGTCTTGAGGTTCGCTCATAGGTTCTATTATACAACACGACGTTGTTCAAGTTGCCTTTGATACTGCGAAATTGGCATAATCCGTTCTCATTCACAATCATAGTAGTCTATAATAGGAAAGTATCCCTCAGGAGGTCTCCATGTCAAACGTTTACGAATCCAGTCACCCTCTCGTTGCTCACAAAATCACCCGCTTGCGAGACACAAGTACTCTGTCGAAGAAATTCCGTGAGCTCGTGCGCGAGGTTTCCGCGCTGATGGCCTATGAGGCCACGGCCGATCTTTTGGTCGCACCGCGCGAAGTCGAAACTCCCCTGGCGAAGACAACCGGACAAGAACTGAAAGAACCTATCGGACTAGTCCCAATTCTAAGGGCCGGATTGGGGATGGTCGAAGGAATCTGGGGGTTGATGCCCAGTGCCGAGGTCTGGCACATCGGCCTCTATCGAGATGAGCGCACCCTCAAACCGGTATCTTATTACAATAAACTTCCTGTGGCACCCACTGTATCCGTATGTATGATCCTGGATCCCATGCTGGCTACCGGCGGATCAGCGGTCGCGACGGTGGATATCCTCAAAGATTGGGGAGTGAACAAAATAAAGTTTGTGGGGATTCTGGCAGCCCCTGAGGGCGTCGCTGCCCTGCAAGAGGCCCATCCAGATGTGCCTATCCATATCGCCGCCATTGATGACCACCTGAACGACATTGGATATATTGTGCCCGGCCTGGGCGACGCCGGAGATCGTCAGTTTGGTACTGGGTAGTTGAGGCCAATCGAAGGGTCGGCGGTTATCCGACTTCCAATCCGAAGATGCGACTCAGCACCCGATGGATGAGCAAAGTTGGAATCAGCACAACCAGATGGATCGCTGCGCTTGTGGTCAACACAACCGCCGAAGCGCGCAAAGCGTTGTTTACGAGCGGCGCCATACTTTCCAGCATCCACGGTCCGACGCCAACCAAGACCCCCAGCCCAAGGAGCAAAGCAACGATAACGACAAACGGCAGCCAGGCCCGGCGATCCGTACTCGATGGCAGCATGGTACTGCTGACCGTTACGATCAGATAAAACCATAACCAGAAATCTGGACGGTCATACACTAGCAAATAGCTGTCTATGGCCGCCTTCAAGTCCAGGCTAGACAGAGCATCCCACAAGGAAAGTAATCCAAGGCAGACATGTCCGGCGTAGGCCACGAATAGGCCTCCTGCAATCAACGGCGCAGCCCCGATCAAGGCATCTCGAAAGATGTCCGTCGGGGCTGTCTCTACATAACCTAACAACAAACGACCGTCACCCAGGCGCCTGGGGATGAGCGAGAAGCGCCCGGTACGCACCCGCAGGACTTTGGCCATCACATAATGGCTAGCTTCATGGAGTATGACACCCGGTAAAAAGATCAACGAAAAGATCGCCAGGGCAATATCCAGGCGGCGAGTCAGCAACAAAAGGGCGGCCTGCAATTCACGATGCAAGGCCCGCTGGAGAAAGATCAGGGGGATCAGCGCCAGCAAAACCCATTGCAGGCTGTCTAGTTGAGGCCACATCATTCAGTTGCCAGTGAGCAGATTTATTCTGCTCAAACTTCTATGATTCGGCGGCAGCTTTGGCGATGGCGGTGAAGGAATCCGCTTTCAAGCTGGCGCCACCTACGAGCGCACCGTCGATATCAGACTGGGTGAAGAAACCCAGCGCGTTGTCTGGCTTAACTGAGCCGCCATACTGGATCTGAATCCCTTGAGCAACTTGCTCACCAAACAGCTCTGCCAACGCCGGCCGCACCACATCGCGATGGATTGCATTAGCATCCTCAGCCGTAGCGGCAAGGCCGGTGCCAATCGCCCAGATCGGTTCGTAAGCGATCACCAACTTAGCGCCCTGTTCTGGGGTTAGGTCAGCCAAACCCCCACGCACCTGACGGGAGACGACTTCAGCCGTTTTCCCGGCCTGGTTTTCTTCCAGCGATTCACCAATACACACGATGGGAGTCAGCCCATGGGCCAGTGCGGCCTTCACTTTCAGATTGACTGTTCCATCCGTCTCGCCAAAATACTGTCTGCGTTCTGAATGACCCACGATGATATATTCGCACAATTCCGCCACCATCGCCGGAGCCAGCTCTCCTGTGAAAGCCCCGCTGTCTTCCCAATACATGTTCTGAGCGCCAAGACCCACCCCGGTTCCCTGCAATAGTTTGGCAGCCATTGGCAGGGAAGTCGAAGGCGGACAAACCGCCCGGTCGATGCCATCCAACGATTTCAGCGTCAGCAAAAGCTCAGTAATCAACTGGCGCGCCTCGGGGATGGTTTTATTCATCTTCCAGTTACCTGCTACAAATTTCCTTCGCATCGTTCACCTCATTGATCAAATTTATTTATCATAATGCGTGCTTGTCTGCGCACCCAGAAAGGCGTGCTTTCATCCTCTAACAAATTCGCCCATTGCGCAATAGCGGCTTCATCATCACCAAAGATCGATATGATCTCTGCTTCCAGTAAGAGCACCTCGGGCGAATCGGGGTACTGCTCCCTTAGCTGCTGGAGCCGGAATTTTGCCACATCTCTATCCTCATTATGCAGGGTATGGCGAATGCGGGCGATTTCCATCATCATCGGGCCGAGATCGGCTTCAAGAGCAGATAAATGGTCAATGGCATCTGAGCCAACAGAACTAAGATAAACTGCCTCAGCGATATTTCCAGCGACATCTTCGTAGGTCGGATCACCAGGAAGACTGGCAGCAGTGAGGTACATATTTACAGCATAAAGATTGATACCATATTTCGCCAGGATATTCCCGGCGCGCAAATAAACCGCCGGACTATCCCCAGAAATTTCTATGGCCCTCTGCATCGCCGCTTGAACCTGATCATACTGACCTGCGGCAAGCAAGGCTTCTACAAGGCTTAATTGGACAAAGGGATCATCGGGATTCTCTTCTACCAGTTGTTTGGCACGGCCGATTTGATCATCGTCGTCTGTCTCGATGGGGGTCTTCGCTGGAAGTTCTTCGAGAGCCAAAGCAGTTTGCGTCGGTGTGGTGATCGTTTGCTGTTTTTGGCGCTCGTTTATCACCGAAAGGGCCAATAAACAGCAAAAAACCAACACAACAGCGCCCAGAGCAATCTGCCACCAACGCAGACGCTTCAGAAATGGTATTTTCTTCCCACTCACTTCAGATTCATCTGCGGCAACGGCTTCTTGGGGCATGATGGGGGTTTCGGCAGCCTCCAGGATCGACGCCGTGGGGGCATCCGCCTGCTGAGGAGAGACGGTTTCGTCAACAACCATCGGTGGAGATGTCTCCGCTCCCGTGGGCTGATGTCCAACACCAACCCCTGCGGCCAAATCGGTCTCGGCAAAGGCACCCGAAAACGCATCGACCAGCGATGAAATATCCTCAAAACGATCGGCGCGCTCTTTGGCCAAGGCTTTAAGTAGAACTCTTTCGATAGGTTCGGATACATTCGAATTTACGGCGCGCGGCAAAGGAAGAGGGGTGTAAATATGGTCGTGAATGATCGAAAAAGGCGTATCAGCGCTGAAAGGAACTTGCCCGACGATCAACTCATAGAGCATCACGCCAAAGGAGTAGATATCCGTGCCTGCATCTAGTTCCCTGACCCCCATGGCTTGCTCTGGTGAAATATATTGGGGGGTGCCCAGCATCATATCGCCAGAGATGGTTGATTCACCCACCTGAGCAATGCGCGCCAATCCAAAGTCAGCCAAATAAATCCGCCCATCATCAGCGAGCAAGACATTGGAAGGCTTGACATCTCTATGGAGGATGCCCTGGCCATGCGCGTAGGTCAAGCCGGTTCCAACGGCTTCGACAATTTGAACAACCTGATCCAGCAAGACACCATTGCGAACGAGGCGGGCTTTCAAGGTTTCCCCCTGGATGAACTTCATCACCAAGTAGGGACGCCCTTCGTGTTCGGCAAAGTCATAGACAGGCACGATGTTGGGGTGTTCGAGCTTTGCTACCACCCGTGCTTCGCGCTGGAAGCGAGCCAAGAAGCTGGGGTCCTCCATGAAAGCGGGGTGCAAAGCCTTGATCGCCACATAACGGTCCAAAGCGGCATGATAGGCCTTGAACACTGTTGCCATGCCACCGTGCCCCAGCTTTTCGATTATTCGATAAGGGCCAACGTTCTCCCCAACGACAAAAGGCATTATCTTGCTCCTGAGTTATCCACCCAGATTATAGCTGTTGATCCGCACCGAGTAAAGCCGGGCCGATAAATGCAAGGCTTTCGTCAAGTAGCATCCCTCGATCAACAGCTTTCTCGCACAAATACAAGAGAGACGCAGCATCCTGTCGGGCTCCCCGATGGGGGTCACCTATGAGCTACGTCTTTATGAAGAAATCAATCAACTGACTTATCGCTACCAGGGATACATCCGATCAACCGGAAAGCTTCTAAGACTAATGTAGCCGCGAGCAACCCTCCTACAGGCGAGGCTTACTTATCTTGCAAAGCAACCAAGCCTGGAAGTGCTTCACCTGCGAGCATTTGCAGCGAGGCACCGCCTCCAGTGGAGACGTGGGTGACCTTTTCGGCCAACCCCGACTGCTTGATGGCAGCGGCAGAGTCACCCCCGCCGATGATGGATTCAGCATCACTTTCCGCAACGGCTTTAGCCAGTTCGAAAGTGCCCTCGGCAAAGCGCGGGAACTCGAAAACGCCCATAGGGCCGTTCCAAACGACGGTGCTTGCTTCTGCGACCACTTTGGCAAACCCGGCGATGGTCTCGGGGCCGACATCTAAGATGCGCCAGCCATCGGGAATCTGTCCCATACCCATGGCTTTACGCCTGGCGTCGGCATCAAATTCGTCACCGATGACCACATCGACCGGTAAGCGCAAAGCCGGGCCGGCTTCTACCAATAGCTTGCGGGCAACTTCCAGAACTTCGTCTTCAACCAACGAGTCCCCAACGGCATAGCCTTGGGCCTTGAAGAAGGTATTGGCCATACCCCCACCGATCAAGATTTGATCAGCTTTGCCGATCAAATTACGGATAACACCGATTTTGTCACTGACTTTGGCGCCGCCCAAAATTGCCACAAAAGGACGTTTTGGGTTGGCGATGGTCTGCCCCAAATAGCGGATCTCTTTCTCCAGCAAGAAACCAGCCACAGCAGGCAAGAAACTGGTCACACCAACGTTAGAGGCGTGGGCACGGTGAGCAGTTCCAAAAGCATCGTTGACGAATACGTCCGCAAGGGAGGCTAACTGTCTGGCCATCTCGGGATCGTTCTTCTTCTCTCCGGGATGGAAGCGGGTGTTCTCTAATACCAGGATATGGCCGGGCGACAAAACCTCGGCGGCAGATTCCGCCTCAGGGCCAATGCAATCCTCCACAAAGGAGACCGGCGCGTCCACCATTTTATCCAGGTATTCCGCCACGGGACGAAGGGATAGCTCGGGGAGCACCTGTCCCTTTGGTCGCCCCAAATGGGAGCATAAGATCAAAGCCGCGCCCTGATCTAGAAGATATTCCAGCGTGGGCAAAGCAGCCTGGATGCGCGTATCATCAGCCACTTTGCCACCATCCAAAGGCACGTTGAAATCAACCCGCATCAAGACTCGCTTATCAGCGAAATCAAAATCCTTGACTGTTTTTTTGCGAAGCATATCGCCAGATGAATCGACCATACCTTATACTCCAAACATACTACGTGGTGCGTCCCCGTTTCGATATGGGAAACGCACCACGGAAAAAGCTAAACTTCCGGCCTCTATAGAGATTTCGCCAGGATAGCCGCCAGATCGACCGTGCGGCAAGAGTAACCCCATTCGTTATCATACCAACTGACAACTTTGACCATATTACCATCTATCACTTTGGTGAGGGCAGCATCCACAATGGAGGAACGGTTGTCGCCTTTGTAATCCATGGAAACCAACGGCTTGGTCTCGAAACCCAGATAACCTTTCATAACACCATTGGCTGCTTCTTCCAAGGCTGCATTGACCTCTTCAGCAGTTGTGCTCTTTTCAACCTCAATGACGGAGTCTACTATCGAGACTGTGGGCGTAGGAACACGTATGGCGTAACCATCCATCTTGCCTTCCAGTTCGGGAATCACCATCGAGATCGCTTTAGCAGCCCCGGTTGTGGTGGGAATGATGTTAAGAGCAGCAGCACGAGCGCGACGCATGTCTTTGGCAGCCAGGTCAAGCACAGGCTGGCTGGTTGTATAGGCATGGATCGTGGTCATCAACCCCTTGACAATGCCAAAGTTGTCCAGGATCACTTTCGTGGGGGGGGCCAGACAATTCGTAGTACAGGAGGCATTCGAAAGTATATGATGCTTGGCAGGATCATATTGGGCATCATTGACTCCAAGCACGGTGGTGAAGTCAACGTTCTTCCCAGGGGCTGAGATGATCACCTTCTTTGCACCACCCTTTTCAATATGTGCCTGCGGGCCGGGGTCCTTGCTGGTGTCGCGAAAAACGCCTGTGGCTTCGATAACGATTTCGACTCCGAGATCGCTCCAAGGCAGGGCGCCAGGATCACGCTCAGCGAACACCTGAACAGTCTTGCCATCGATCACCAAATTGCCATCTACGACGTCAACGTCACCTGGGTAGACGCCATAGTTCGAGTCATATTTGAACAAGTGCGCGTTGGTCTCTGCAGGATAAAGGTCGTTGACAGCAACGACTTCAAGCGCCTCGGGATGAAGATCGCCAACCGCTTTCAAAACCTGCCGGCCGATGCGGCCAAACCCATTGATTCCAACTTTGGTTGCCATAATAAACCTCCAAATAATTTTAGTAATTAATGATGAATAAAGGCAACTCTACTCATCATGCACTCTCTGAATCCCAGCCGTGAATTGTATCACAACTCCGGTCTAAACAACACGCGATTATGTGGTTTTTATAGGATTTGGGGTCGCTAAGCGGGCGCTAACGGCCCAGTGCGGGCCTGATATAAATCCATCAGTACCGAGGCCAGTTTCTTCGAATTGTGATGCCAGGGCTCGTTTTCATCAACCAGGTCTACCATGTACATCGGATAACCAATATCAGCTTCATCACCAAGAGAGACCCACTGCGTGTCTTCAAGCAATTTGCCTTGATAATGGTTGTTGTGGAGGACTAAATCGAAGAGATTGCCCCCCACATGATCGTCCAAAGCCTGGATATGATCACCACAGGTAAAGCCTTCCGTCTCGCCCGGCTGAGTGGCAACGTTGCACACGAATACTTTGAACCCTTGATTGGCTCGAATGGCAGCTGTGATATCTGGAACCAGCAGATTGGGCAGTATACTGGTGTACAGGCTACCAGGGCCAACGACAATCATATCGGCCGCCAGTATAGCTTGGACCACTTTAGGAAAAGCAGGAGGGGTATTGGGATCGAGCCAAACCCGGCGGATTCGACCGCCCACCTTGGGTATCCGGCTTTCTCCCAGAATACGTACCTCCTGGGTAGCATGAGGAGGGATGATGTCCGCTACCAACTTGACGTCGTGCAACGATGAGGGTAGAACACGCCCATGAACAGCTAAAACCCGGCCTGATTCTGCGATAGCTTGCTCGAAGCTGCCCGTGATCCCTGAGAGGGCGGTGATGAACAGATTTCCAAAGGAATGACCATCCAACTCGCCGCCGCCGTTGGCAAAACGATATTGGAAAAGCTGCGCCATCATGGCCTCGTCGTTGGAGAGGGCTGCCAGGCAATTACGGATGTCGCCAGGCGGCAGGATACCCAAAGATTGGCGTAGCCGGCCAGACGAGCCGCCATCATCAGCAACCGTGACGACCGCGGTAATGCGATGAGAATACTCTTTCATGCCGCGCAAGAGCGTTGCGAGGCCATGACCGCCTCCGATAGCGACAATCCTGGGCCCCGTTTGTCGCCGACGATGGGCTTCTAAAGTATCCACCACATCGCGCCCTGGATGACGAAATGGCAAGAGCAATGCCCGGTTCAGTCCATAAATCCCACCAAGAACAACGAAAAGCCCGATACCCCCAAAGATGACGACACGCAACAAACGGGGCAAGGTCTGCAAGGATACCGCCTGGATCAACGGCAGCCACCAGGTGTCCGGCACATTACGATAGACATCAAGAACGAATAAGGCGAAGCCAACGGCCAGAAATGTGGTCCCAGCAAAAACAATACCCACCCAGCGTTTGACGCCCAGCCCTGGTCTGAGCCAACGACCCGATCTGGCGATCCGCTGCCACAAACCCCAGAGCCAACGTTTTTTATTGGCATCCATACCCAAGATCATAGCAAGCTTTGACAAACCCGTCAACGCAAGCTTGGGCAGGCCTTACGGAACTCGAACCTGCGACCTCTTCTTTGTAAGCAAATCTGAGAGATAGTCCATTGTTTCTACCTTCTATATATGGGGCACAGCTTATATTCTATCGCAACATATGGGGGATCTTTCGTCTACTCAATCTACTATTTCCATGTCTTGATACCGCATTTGCACCCAAACTGCACCGGACATGATGAAGGAAGGGTAACCTGCCTCTGATTGTTCAAACAAAACCATCTGATTCGAAGCTGATTGGTTTTACGTCCATACCCGCTATCTTGTCTATTTTGTTCACAAGATCAGCGAAAACTAAACATCTATTGAGTCTATTCTCTCGACAAAAATATTAGCGTTTTTCCCGTCTCGTCCACTGGTTCCACACTTTTTACCCCGTCTGCACCGGGAAAGGCGGCTCCAAGTTTCATTTCAAGGTATTATAGAATTTTTTACGAATCCTCGGATTGCAGCCATCTAACGGCAAT
>JANQED010000165.1 GCA_028278545.1 Anaerolineales bacterium | reverse complement strand
GATCAACACCGGGATCATAAAATAGAATTGCGTCTCTCCACTGCCTACGGTTTCCACGCTGGCAGTAGTGATGGCTATGGTCAATGTCAGTACGAATAGGGAACTGGCCAGGAGAACATGGCCCCTGCGATTCACCCAGTACAACACGATCATGACCACCAAAAAGGTCAACGCGCTCCAGAAGGTTGAGATTAAGCCCTGCCATCCCTCTACCTTAGCAATCATAAATCCACTGACCAAAAAGATCGCTAAAACATCGAATATACTCAACCCAAAGATGAGGACATTTAGATTGATGGCTCGTCGCTCGTCATCAGGATCGATTGAAGGGACTTCGACAAAGCGGCGGACGGCTTCCAGCATAGGGTCTACTCCTGCGCCCCAAGCATCAGGGCGCTAAATATTGCCGAACGGATGACCAAAGTCGGTGTATAGAGGCATTTCCCAATCCACAGCGGCGGGTACGGAGGCTGCATGTGCTCTTGCAGCCACGTCAGCCCACGATTAATTATATCCTTTGGGACGGATTTGCCACTACGTTTGAACACCAGTAAGGCTTGCAGGCTATACGCTGTCTCCTCTGCGGTGGGGAGATAATATCCCCAAGATCCATCTGCATTTTGCGTATCCAGCAGCCAATTGACCGCGGGTTCTATCAAATCATCGATATAACCATTCCCCACGATGATGGCGTGAGCAGTCGGGTAATAGGGCGAAGCATGCCATTTGTCAAACCAGAAGCTCTCTGCGAACCGGGTACACCGCATAAAAGAAGCGATCTTCTGAACTGCTGGATGCTCAGACTCGAACCCGGCCTTACGCAGCCCTCCTAGCGTATGGATATTGACACTGATGGAGGGATTCGACTCGTGAGCAAAACATCGAAAATATTCCCCCTCCTCATAATGAAGAAGTGCCTCTACATCAAGCGTGCGCCCAAAGTGGGTTAACACCTCGAAAGTCAGGCTGGTGCAGTCGCTGTCCTTGGGGGTGTAATCAACCGCGAAACCGATGCCCTTTCCAGGATGCCAACCCGCTTCGAGAAAATCCAGATGTCGTTGGGCGAGTTTCAGCACCTCCTCATCTAACTCTTCTATGAGGGCAAGGTTCCAAAGCGTCCAGCCGCGCTCGAAAACATCGAAAGGAGCCACATCAGGGATGCCTCCATCAGCGCCTTGACGCTGCGCTATCCTGCGCAAATACGCCAGGGCAGATGCATCACCTTTATCCCCATATAGAGCAAAATGAGCCGTCGCTGACGGGCTATGCCCCACCGAGCCGTTAGATTCCTGCAAATGCTCCAGGTCCAGGACATGAATTCCATCCGTGCCAGCCATTTCGGCAGAAAAGGCATGGGTATAATGGCGATTGATGCGCCCTTTTGGTAGTGCCTCCAGCTTCGCAGCGCGGCCACTCATTAACCTTCCCAGCAGGCTATTCTGTCTTCTTTTCGAATTTTCTTTGACCAGAGCCATATTCTGGGTGTATCGTCCAGGGAAAAGCAACTCGTTCAGACGCGTATCCTTCTTTCGTCGAAGGATTCCCAACTCATTCACTTCTTGCAATAAACTTGGGCCGATCATTTCGAATCCAATTGTCTCTCCGACCATGTCTGCACTGAGGCCCCTGGCGGCTTGATCTAAAGCCAGGCGCGCCCGATCCAAACGGGTGCGGTCCCGGTCATCACCCCATCTCCCCAGCGCAGATATTGCAGCCAGGGTACAGATCAGACGGTCATGATGATATTGGAATTCTCTGGCTCCCCACCCTCCATCAGGAAGTTGATGCTCTCGCAACCACTCAATGGCTTGAAAACCGATAGGTTCATCCAACTCAACGAGTCTGCCAATCCAGGCAGTATCGTACGAAGTGCTTTCCATCCGGCCTGGCCCAATGTCTTTGAGCAAACCCTTCACCTGCGATAGAAGATCCATTCTATACCGTTCCCCGTCTCTCATATTTACTCAACTTGGCTGATTTGGATAACGAGTGAATAACAAGAAGCCCAACAACATCAACATACCCGCTACCACTCCCGTCATACGCACGCCTAAAGCCCCTTGTGGGGGCAAATGACTCCGCCCGAGTAACAAGATGATCGGCAGCATCAGCACCGCCACACCTGAGAAGAATTGATCAAGCACTTTCATGACCGCAAAGTACACCCCTTCCCGGCGTTGACCAGTCAGACCCTGGTCTCGGTCAGTTATTTCAGCGACAAAAGTAGACGAGAGCACAACTACCCCCGAAATCGCAATGGCCTGGAGTATGGCCCAGGAAACGCACTGTGTCTTCAAGGATATCAGGTACCAGCCACCCATAAGCATGGTACCCGGAAAGATAAGAGCTGATGCCAAAATCGATCCTGCAAAGACCCTCCACTTTCCCCACCGGTTGGCAAGCCAAGTCACCACCGGATACCAGGCCAGCGATGCCAAAACCCCTGGGATATAGATCAGGATCGTATCTGATTCATCGAGCAAGCACACCTCAGTCACAATGAAGGGCACAGAAGATTGTACCAGAGTGGTAGTCATCAAATAGAGCGCCCAGACGGCGGCAAAGGACAAAAAAGCCCGGTTCTTAAAGGCAATCGATAGGCTCTCCCAGAATCCCATCCGCTGCGCAACCCGCACTCGTCGATCTGGGCTTTCACGCAGCACCAAAAAGGGCAGATACAGCAATGGCAGAGCAGCCACGGCATAGATCACCATCGTGATGAAGAAATCCATCTTCTCAATGAGCAACCCTGCTAAACCGCCCAGCATCATTCCGATCAACAGAAATCCAGACTGCCAGGCGGATATTCTTATTCGATGGCGGTCAGTGGCGGCAATTTCAGGCAGCAGCGCCTGGTACGGTACCTGGTAGAAAGCCGCGGCGATCCAGTAAATGACTGCCATGATCCCTAAATAAAGCAGATTCAAGATCGTCTCCGATTGCTGCGGGGGTTTCCAAAGGAAAATAAAAACCACGACAGCCGGCAGTGCAGCAACGAACATATAGGGCAGACGTCGCCCCCAACGGCTGTGGGTGTTATCTGACAGATAACCAATGTAGGGTATAATCATGGCACTGACTGCTCTCCCAACAAAAACAGCCGTGCCAAATAGTGCAACCGGGACCAGAGGATCCCCATCGGGTGGAATATAAAAATAAAGCAACCAGCTGGCAACAATAAAGCCTAACGCTGATGTGCCCAGGGTGCTCAACCCATAAAATATATCTATTTGCAGGGACTGTCTTTTCTCTTGTTGCACGGCCATGTAGTCAATGTTGAAATCCCAAACCAAAGCGGCTTGCCGAGCAGTTCATTTTGCTTTGAGAAGAGATTTCAACGATATTACCACGCTCTTTCGATCGGCCTGACCAACATAACAAAAATGAAAGGTGCTATTTTCTCCATCTTCCATTATCATTTGTGCTGATATGGTAAACCCTTATCCGTACGGGGAAGCAGAATAAGCCATTCCCAACTAACATTCGTTTTACCGAGTAAATATCCAACAAAACCATGGATCAACTAACCGCTTTCGTCATCGAAGACGATAGGAACTTGGCACAGGCCTTTGCTGAGGCGCTTGAAGA
The DNA here is from genome assembly GCA_028278545.1 of Anaerolineales bacterium. Taxonomy (GTDB): domain Bacteria; phylum Chloroflexota; class Anaerolineae; order Anaerolineales; family UBA11858; genus NIOZ-UU35. The sequence continues at coordinate 222,448 of JANQED010000165.1, read as the reverse complement.
GGCCGACTACAAAGCTGAAGTCATCTATGATGGTGAAACCGCCAAGCGGCGCCTGGCTGAAGTCACCCCGGCTATCGTGATTCTGGATCTCCACATCCCTCATATCAAAGGCACGGATATATTGAATTATATCCGCTCGGATGAGCGGCTGGTAGATATCCGCGTGATCGTCGCGACCGCTGACAATCGCTTGGCCGATGAACTCGACGATACTGCCGATCTGATATTACTTAAACCTGTGGGGTTCAAGCAGTTGAAAGACCTGGCAGCGCGATTGAGGCCGCAATAAACTGGATTAGCCTGAACATAACTTCGCCATCCATCCTCGGGTGGCGATTTGATTCATGATGAAAATTCGCAAATATGAAAGTAAGGATAAAATAGGGACAGTTGCAATCTGGGCGCGAAGGCTTCAGAGGTAAACATGTCTCAGTCACTACACAAACTTATTCTCATAATCATGATCCTGACGGGGATTTTGGTTATAAGTGGATGCAAATTCCCCTTTTCCGGGGGGGCTGACACGGAAACAGACGCCTCTGATGCCATGACCATGATTGACAGCCCTCAGGCTGCCCGGGATGTCGGCATGGTCTACATCCGCGATCATTTTGGTTTATTCGTTCCAACGAAAGAAGGTGCCTGGAGTGAGGCATCGATCACACCAGAGGGGGTAGTAGGGTCATCCGCATATCAATACACCTCTGGAGACTGGTCGATTTCGGTGATTTTCCCCATCGTAGCCCTGGAAAACACCATTTACACCCTATTGGTCACCAACCACGCTATGGATTTCGCCTGGGAAGGCCAGGTGGACGCATTTGGGCAAATAAGCGAGGTCTCGAGCACCACCCACCTGAAAGAAAATCAAATCAGCGAGACGATGACCCCTACTCCGACGTTGTTGCCCTCGGCCACACTCACGCCACGATCCACGACGCTGACATTCACCGACGATACTTATCGTCTTTCCTTCAATTATCCAAGCGAGTGGTCGCTGACCGTTGCCTCAGCAGGGAGTATCACCAGCACAGGCGGATTCGCATCAAAAACGGTCAAACTTTCGAGAGGTGAAACAACCCTAAACATCCAATACAAATTTCTTTGGGAGAATACCGAATTAGGTGCCAGCCTGCCAGATGGCGAAATCGAGGTTCGGGGGTTCGCCACTTTGCTCGAACAAGAAATTCCCAAGCATGTTTTGGTTCAAGATGGTAAAGATAAGATTGTATTCTTCGGCGACAGCATCGACGATATCAGCTATCATTTTCATCTGGAAACCAGGGGGGCAGAGCTAAGCCCAGAAGCTCAGGAAATTGCCTCGCAAGTCTCACAAGCGGTCCAACGCACTGGCGATATTATTCCCTCCCCCACACCGACCCTGACGCCTACGATTACGCCTTCCCCAACACCTACATCAGCGCTCGATTATTCCAAGTCCGGCGTAGGAGCAGGGTCAACAGTCGATCTAAACTGTAATATGGCGGATTTCGTCGCCCACGTGACCGTCAGCGAGGGCGCTGGGATTCCGCCTGGCGCGCAATTCACCAAAACCTGGCGACTGAAAAATATCGGCACCTGTGTATGGACAACATCTTACAGCATTGCCTATTCAGATGGTGACCTCATGGGGGCTAAAGAAACCACTGCCCTCACCGAGGAGGCCTCACCCGGTGAAACAGGGGATATTTCGGTCGTATTCACTGCGCCCGATGAGGTGGGCACATATACCGGATATTGGGTTCTACACGACAGCCAGGGGTACTGGTTTGGCCTGGGAGAGACCAAACGCGGCTTGATCCCCATAGAGATCAACGTGGTGAAACCTGATGAAGCTTTTGCGTACGACTTCGCCCTCAACTATTGCGACGCGACCTGGAAGAGTTTTTGGGAAAGCGATGGCGAGACGAAGAGCACCACCATTGCCTGTCCAGGATCAACGACATCCGGGCAGGGCTTCGTCACTTTGGTCGTTGACCCTAATATGGAGCATCGCCAGGATGATGAGCGAACCCTTTGGGTACACCCGTACGAACAGCGTTACGCCTGGATCCAAGGAACTTTCCCTGAACTCGTGGTTCAAAACGGGGACAGGTTCAAAGCTGCGGTCGGCTGCATGGCTGATATGGCTGGGTGCAGTCTCGATTTTCAATTGCTCTACAAAGATTCCGACGGCGATATCCAAACCAAGGCCGATTGGGAGTGGGAAGAGACCTTCGACGGTGAGGCCACTTATATCAGCATAGATTTATCGTCCCTGGCAGGCGAAACGGTGCAATTCATCTTAAAGACGGTCGCTACAACCCAAAATACCGATGTGGCTCATGGCTTTTGGTTCGTTCCCCGCATCGACCGACCCTAGTGAACCCGCTTTCCTGAAAACCAAGACGCCCTCGAGAACGGATCGAGTTTCAGCGTTGACCCTCGACAAAACTGACAAGTGATTTCGGCACGGATTCTGGACACCTGCTATGGCTGTACGAGTACCAGCACCGGCAAAAAGGTGATTACATCATTTGGGGAGACTTGTGAGCGCTCTCCCGCGTACGTGATCACCTCTACAGGGCCATCAACTTCAGCAGGCAAGGAAGCGCCGTCCCACAGTGCATACGCAGAACGGCCATCGCCGAAATCAAAGCGCACTGCGTTCTCCGCCAGCATCGCCGCTTCGGCGAAATCACCCAGGTTTTGAGCCAGCATCACAAAAGTATCTTGCGAAGCTTTGCCCGGCCCACCCGTGGGGTCATGACCGCCAACATTGAAGATCACCTGCGCGCCGTGGCCGAAGGCAGTGGCGTAGCCCGTAAAGGTCAGTTGGGCCAGTTCGTCATCGTTAAGTGGGGGTTCGCCGAAAGGCCCCATACGGCCCACGAGGGCCTCTGTGATCCAATAATCCATCTCTGCATACCCCAACTCATCCAGCCAGGCACGGTACTCAGCCGCAAAGAAATCATCTGCGCTGGAAATGGAGTGGATGTTGCCTAAGTCGAAGTACCCTTTGGCATCGGATATTACCGCTGACCAGAAATCTTTGAAGTCACGCTGCATTCCAGCTTGACCCCCGGGGAGCACCACAGCGTTTGGATCAGCTTCTTTGACTGCCGCATACGAAACCTTCAACAGTTCGAGATATTCCGCCGGGCCCTCCTGGAAAAAGGTCAGTTCCGTGCTCTGCATGGCAGGTTCGTTGAGGATCTCCCAGTGGCGCAGGGGATAGACCAGGCCGGGCATATCGTCGAGGCCATCCCCATCGTAACGCTCGACCATCGCGCCCAACCAGGTCAGGTAAGCCGCCATGTCACAAGGCATATACAAGAGATCGCCGAACTCGGGGAAGGCACCTTTGGCGTGCGGCTGATCGGCATGACAGGATTCCTGATCCCATTCAGCGAAGGGCCACACCGTCACTAACACCGCCGCCCGGCGACTCTGCGCCTGTGAGACGAGTTGATCAGTGCGTCGCCAGTTGTATTCGCCGGGTACCCGCTCGATCTCGCCCCAAATGAACGGCCCGGGATGTGGCCTGACCCAGGCGCCCTCGAAATCAATGGGATCTGGCCCGCCAACCAGCAGGCCAAAGTGCGACCAGCCCACGTCCTCCGGCCACTCAAGGGGCTGAGGAGGAGTCTCGGTGGGAGGTGGCGGCGCGGTCTCAGTTGGGGCTGGTGTTTCCGGTTGCGGGGACCGAACGGCTGGGGTCTGGGTTTTCTCAACTCCGACTGTTGCCGGAGCGCTTGGCGGCTCTCCAGCAGGTGTCTCTACAGGACTCGCACAGGCCGCGAGTAGAAAAGGAATCGCCAGAATGAACAGTCGAACACTCCGCGGCATCTGAAAACCGTGGGCGCTGCTGCCGTCAGACCTGGAATTGAATAGGGTTTGATCAGAGATGATAGATTTCATAGCATTTGCTCCTCACTTCAGATGACAAGGGTAAGCCCCTTGTGGGATGCTACAATTGGGGTAATTATAAGATATTCTCAACCATCATTGACCATGTATGAACGCAACCCGAACAACCAAAACCTAAAATCGCTCCAGTTCCGTTGAGGTATATACGGTGCAGCCAGTCTGGCAGCGATTTTCCTCTTCGACAGGTTACTATACGCAATCATGGGGCCGGCCTACGCTCTACAATGGACGCTGCAAGCCTCGGCGGTGATGCTGATCCAACTGGTCAGCCTTTGGCGCATCTTGCCTCTCAACCGCCGGGAGGATGGAAGCCAGCCAGACCTGCTCCCCAGGTTCGGGCCGGGCACCCTGTTGACCCTCATCCGGAGTACGATCATCGCCCTGTTGAGCGGGTTCCTCCTGCAAGGTGAACTCCCCGGTTTATGGGCCTGGCTGCCGGCTGGCCTCTACATCCTATCCGATGTGACCGACTTTTTCGACGGCTTTCTGGCTCGCGCGACCAACACCGCCACGCGCCTGGGCGAAACTCTGGATATGAATCACGACGCCTTAGGAGTGCTGGTCGTCACCGTTCTGGCCTTCCAGTTTGGGGCTGTGCCCTGGTGGTATCTGCCCTTCGGCTTCGCCCGCTACATCTTCATGCTGGGCTTATATTTCCACCAGCGCAAAGGGCGGCCCATCCACCCGCTCAAACCCAACCACACCCGCCGCCTGTTCGCCGGCTTACAAATGGGCTTCATCACCGTGATGCTTTTCCCCGTCATCGGCCCGCCCATCAGCACCTTTGCCGCCACCCTGTTCTTGTTCCCTTTCCTGACCATGTTCCTGGTCGATTACCTGCAAGTCACCGGGGAATGGGATCGATACGCGTTTTGGCAGGGCTGGAATCTCGAACCTTTGCGGATTTTGCTGCTCGACTGGACGCCGTTGATCATGCGAGGCTTGATCGTGCTCATTTACGGAAAGCATGCCCGAACGTTCGGCCTGACCGCCCTACCTGAAGTGAGCCCGATGCCCGAGGCGGCGCGCCCGATTTTCTTAGGGCTGGCGTCACTCTTCATAATTCTATTCGCCCTGGGCATCCTAAGCAGGGCCGCAGCCGTTGGGGCTTTGGTCGCTGCGGGCATCCAACTTAATTGGCTGGATTTCAGCCCCGATTACCGGCTGCTGGTCTTCGCCCTGGTCTATATCCTTTTTGTTGGCAGCGGTAAATACACCCTGTGGAATCCTGAAGAATGGTTGATCACCAACCGCGCTGGTCAAAAGAAACCTTCCTGAAGGGGGTCAAGCGATCCTGGATGCCGTTGGCCTGGCTGGCGTCCATCGCCTTGGTGGTTTATGTCTTCGCCATCACCCCATTCGATGCCGTCACAGAAATCCTCGCCGGACTGGGAGGCCTCCAGATAAGCTTACTGGTACTTATCAACCTGGGCATCATCACTCTTTTCGGGTTGAGATGGTGGTGGATATTGAGAATCCAGAGATATCACCTGCCATACCTGACGATTGTGCGCTACCGCCTGGCCGCTTTTGGGATCAGCTACTTCACCCCTGGGCCGCAGTTCGGCGGAGAGCCGCTGCAAGTCTATTACCTGCGGAAAAACCACCAGCTTCCTACTGCCGACTCCCTGGCTTCGCTCAGCCTCGATAAGTTGTTAGAACTGATGGCTAACTTCACCTTCCTGGTCATCGGCATGCTGGTTGTCTTTGCCGGGGGATATCTGGATTCCGAAGAAAACTTTTCTCTGCTGCCGATCATCCTGACGCTGGCCGCGCTGCCCTGGGGATATTTGCTCTTGCTGTATTTCGGGGTAAAACCCATCACCGGGTTGAGCAAAGCGCTTACCGAGGCGTGGTCAGACACCCCAGGCGTCCGGGGGGCAACGAAGACCATCGCCGAATCTGAGAGTCAGGTCTCTAACTTCTGCCAGTCGAAAACCCTGGATATGGTCGGCCTGATGTTGGTCTCTGGCCTGGTGTGGCTGGCCCTGGTTTTCGAATATTGGCTGACCCTTGGCTTCCTGGGCGTGCCCCTCGGCCTGGGGGAGACGCTGGTTTTCATCACCGCCGCCCGGCTGGCCTTCCTGACCCCGCTTCCTGGAGGCCTTGGTTCCCTCGAGATCAGCCAGGTGTTGGCTGCGCAGGCCCTGGGATTAGGCACGGAAATTGGAGCCAGCATCGGGTTGCTCATCCGCATCCGTGATATCTGCTTCGGCCTGGCCGGGTTCCTCTGGGGTGGCATCCTGACAAACCGCTATTGACGATCCGAGAATGCACTACACCGTGAATCAGTTATAATGTCAGCGGAGGAAGAGAGATGAGCGAAAAAGTGGCTTCAGTTGAGCAGATAGTCAGCGCACGCATCCCCACTCGTTGGGGAGAATTCCAACTCTGCTTATACCAGAATGACCTTGACGATAAAGAACATCTGGCTTTCGTCTTCGGTGACATCGCCGGCCAGGAGAATGTACTCGTGCGCGTCCACTCCGAATGCTTCACCGGGGACGTGCTGGGCTCTAATCGCTGCGACTGCGGCGAACAATTGGAATACTCCCTATGTAAAATTGCCAACTATGGTCAGGGGATGCTGATCTATCTACGCCAGGAGGGACGTGGCATCGGGTTATCGGAGAAGCTGCGCGCTTATAACCTGCAGGACAGCGGGCTGGACACCGTTGAAGCCAACCTGGCCCTGGGACATCAGGCCGACCTGCGCGATTACTCTGTCGCTGCTGCGATCCTGGAAAATCTGGGGGTACGATCCATCCAATTGTTGACCAACAATCCCAGCAAGATCGAAGACCTGACCGAACGCAATATCATCGTCAACCAGCGAGTCAGCATACAGCCAACCGTCAATGTCGAAAACTTTGAATACCTGCGCACCAAAGTCGACCGCATGCAGCATCTACTCAGTATTCCCGAAGAAGTAAACGAGAAGACAACGCCTAAAGATGCAGGTTGTTGAGGATTTCGTCCGCGACGTCGCGCGAGGGTTCGAAAATCAGGATCGCCCCTTGGTGACGTTAACCTACGCGCAAAGCCTGGATGGCAGCATTGCTCAGCTACGGGGAACACCGTTAAGACTGAGCGGCCCGGCCTCGCTGAAAATGACGCATCGGCTGCGCGCCATGCATGATGGAATCCTGGTCGGCATCGGCACCCTGCTGTCCGATGACCCCAAGCTGACGGTACGACAGGGGCCGGGAGAGCATCCCCAACCCATCATCCTTGACTCTCGATTACGTATCCCCGGGGATGCGAAGGTGCTGAAAAACCAAAAACGCCCCTGGCTCTTTTCGGGCACCTCTGCTGACCCACCCAAACAGAAAAAATTAGAAGACCTCGGCTGCAAAGTGTTTCAAGTTGATACATCAGGAGAGGAAGGACATTTACACCTACCTGAAATCCTGCAAACCTTGCGCGCCAGCGGTGTAAAGCGTTTAATGGTTGAAGGGGGTGCTTCCGTGATCGGCAGTTTTCTAAGCTCCGGCCTGGTGGACCTTGTCGTTCTGACCATCGCGCCGCTCTTTGTCGGGGGCTTGAAGGCGGTTGAAAACCCCATCACCGCATCGAACACCGAACCTGGTTTTCCCAAACTATCTCCAGCATTCGTGAAAAAGGTCGGCGATGATATTGTGGTTTGGGGGCACTTTTCACCAAGTTGAGACTTTGCCGCAAGGGAATCCACAGCGGATTTAGCGCTTCTCAACCAGAAAGAATCCATGAAAAGACAAGCTCTCTATTTCACAGGCCCAGGCCAGGTGAACATCCAAGAAGAAGACCTCCCCGCGCTCCGATCTGGCGAGGTTCTGGTCCGCAGCATCGCTTCAGCCATCAGCCCCGGCACGGAGTTGTTGATCTATCGAGATCAAGCCCCTAAGGGCCAGGCTGCCGATGCTACGATCGAGGCCCTGGAGGGCGAGCTCAACTATCCATTCAAATACGGATATGCGACAGTCGGCGAGATCATCGAGCTGGGCCCTGATGTGGAGGCGCAGTGGTTTGGCAAACGCGTCTTCGCTTTCAACCCTCACGAGAGCCTCTTCAACACACAAATCAGGCATCTGCACGCCGTGCCGGCTACCCTTTCTACCGAAGATGCCATCTTTCTCCCCAACATGGAGACGGCTATCAATTTCGTCATGGACGGCAAGCCCATGATTGGCGAGCGGGTGGCCGTTTTCGGTCAAGGCATTGTGGGATTGCTGACCACCTCGCTGCTATCCCGGTTTCCTTTAGCTGAATTAATCACCGTTGATAAGTATGAAAACCGCCGCGAGGCTTCGCTCTCTTTAGGGGCGACAGACTCGATCCACCCCGAGGCCCTCAGCGACCTTCAACGCGCCTGGCCGGAAGAGAGTGCTCAAGGCGCTGATTTGATCTACGAGCTCAGCAGCGCGCCTGATACCCTCAATCATGCAATCCGCCTGGCAGGATTCGAAGGCCGCATCATCATCGGCTCCTGGTATGGCGATCAGCAGACGACCTTGGAACTGGGCAGGGAATTCCACCGCAATCGAGTCAAATTGGTCAGCAGCCAGGTCAGCACGCTCGCCGCTGACCTTCGAAGTCGCTGGAGCAAAGCCCGCCGCTTCGAACTGGCCTGGGGGAAATTGGGCGAGATCAAACCCTCCCGCTTCATCACCCATCGTTTTCCCCTCGAGCACGCCGCAGAGGCCTATCGCCTGCTCGATCAAAAGCCCGAAGAGGCCATCCAGATTATCTTTCAATACCAGTAGGAAAGATCACTCTGCGGGCTTTTGGCGTTGACATTCTCACTTACGCTAATATAATTGGTGTAAACTACTCCAAATTGGCTAGGGATGGCCGCGCTTAGCCGAGTCCGTCCTGATTCCCATTGGGGAGTCAAAAAGCTGTGTTCGCAAAGACCTATCATAAGATCGATCTGAGTTTATTGGTACTTTGGGAGAAAAGTGATGGATGAGATTTTACATGCCCCTGGATTTCTTGGAACCAACGCCAACTTCGCCGCCGATGTCACCTTGCTTGTTATGCTGACCACGGCGGTTTTGTTCAGCGTTGGCTTTTATCTGGCTCGCAAGGAGAGCTTTGACGCCCATAAGTGGGTACAAACCGGCGGCGCGCTGATCAACTTGATCATGGTACTCTGGCTGATGGTGCTGCCCTTCCGCGACTTCGTCGTGCGAGATTCGGGAGGGCCACGCGAGGGCATTTTCTATATCGTAACTTCAATCCACGCCCTAACAGGTTTGTCGGCAACGATATTTGGTTTGTTTGTCGTCTTGCGCGGGCACAAACTCATGTCGCGGTTCTTAAGTTTCAACAACTACAAACCCTATATGCGCCTGGCTTATGGGCTTTATATCGCTGCCACTGCATTAGGGGTGCTTGTATATTATGTGTGGTTCGTAGTCACCAGCGCCCCGCCAACTTATGGTTAAGCACAAGGAAAGGCTATGTACACTGTCGCAGTCAAAAGAGATTTCGTCGCTCAGCACTATTTGATCGGTGGGGATTGGGGTTCTGAAAATGAACTACATTCCCATCACTACTACCTGGAAATCCAGCTTCGGGGTGAACAACTCGATCAACACGGTTATCTAGTAGACATCGTGGACATCGAAAACCACCTCGATCAACTAGTAGCTGAATATCGGGATAAAACGCTCAACGATTTACCAGCCTTCGCGGGCCTCAACCCTTCTATCGAGCACTTTGCGCGCATCATCTGCGAACAAATGGCTATGCGCATCAAGGCCGACACCATCAACTGCATCAGCGTCCAACTCTGGGAAAACGAAATCGCCTGGGCGTCATTCCAAATGGATGTGTAGTTGAAGATTGGCTTACTGATCTACGGCAGCCTGGATACCGTCACCGGGGGTTATATCTATGACAAGCGCATGGTGGCGCATTTGGTTTCCCAGGGGGATCAGGTCGAGATCATCTCGCTGCCCTGGCGAAATTACCCCCATCACCTGTTAGATAACTTTTCGGCCACATTGAGGGCGAGACTGCTCAATCTCGAGGTCGATCTGCTCATCCAGGATGAACTCTGTCATCCCTCGCTATTTATGATCAACAGTCAGCTCAGGGGCAAAGTCAAATACCCTATCATTGCGTTGGTTCATCACCTGCGTAGCAGCGAGAAGCATCCCTGGTGGGCGCGATGGTTATATCGAAGGATAGAGAAAGCTTACCTGAACACCGTCGATGGCTACATCTGCAACAGCCAGACAACGCTTTCGACCGTGGACTCCTTCACGACCCATCTACCCCCCAACGTGGTCGCCTACCCCGGTGGCGATCGCCTGGGAGACCCCATTAGCGAGGCAGAAATCCGCCGGCGTGCCCTGCGAGGGGGGCCATTACGGGTGGTATTCCTGGGCAGTATCACTCGCCGCAAACAAGCCCACGTGGTCGTCCGGGCAAGCTCGTCCCTGCCGATCGAATTGACCCTCATCGGCAGTCAGGATGCAGAGCCAAAGTACGCCCGACGTGTCCTGAAGATGATCTCCGGTCTCCCTGAGGCTGCCTCGGCGAGGATACTCGATCCGCTCAATGCCGACGAACTCCGCGGTGTGCTGGCTAAACAAGACATCCTGGTGCTTCCCTCCACTTACGAAGGTTTTGGCATCGTCTACCTCGAGGGAATGGCCTTTGGACTGCCAGCCGTCGGCACAACCCATGGTGCAGCCTCAGAAACCATTCGACATGGAGAAAACGGGCTCTTGATCCAACCCGGCGATAGCGCAGCACTGGCAAACCATCTCAAAGAACTGGCCGAAAACCGTCAGAGATTGCTCGAAATGAGCCTGGCTGCGCTGCGAACTTATCAAAGCGGCCCAACCTGGGACCAAATGGGGAGGAGCGTTCACGCGTTCCTGCATGAACTTCGAATGCAGTTCGAAAGCTGAGAGAAGAAGCCTGTTTCAAACGGGCTAGATCGAGTGCAACGGTGAACCAAGATAACTTTATCTGCTATTTGCGAGCGAAAAAGAGCGTCGATGACCGCGCCCTGAACCTGCGCGTTTGGCACCAACTCAAAGAGTCTCTGGCGAAGATCGACACGTCTGATCTGCCAATCCGCGTGCTTGAAATCGGCGGCGGTATCGGCACTATGTTGATGCGCATGTTGGAAGATGAGCTCTTGCCGGATTGCGAATACTGTCTGTTGGACATAAATGAGCAGGTCATTCAATATGCACCGGATTATCTTGCCAAGCAGGCAAAAGAGGAGGGATTTACATTCCAGGAACGTGGGCAAAAGGGCTTCACCATTACTGCACACGAGCGGAAGATCGACCTGGAACTGGTCTGTGCGGACGTTTTCGACTTTATAGCGAATAGCGAGCCCCGATGGGATCTGGTGATCGCCAATGCGGTGCTGGATTTGTTCGATCTCGCCGCGGCCTTGCCGCGCCTAGTCGAGGCCGTGACCCCAGGTGGATTGCTGTACTTCACCATCAACTACGATGGTCATACCATCTTTGAGCCGCAGCTAAACCCATCGTTCGAAGAAAAACTCCTGCAACTTTACAGCCAAACGATGGACGAGCGCCTGACAAACGGAAAACCCTCAGGAGACAGTCGGACTGGCCGGCATCTCTTCTCCCAATTCAAGAAACTGGGAGTTGAAATCCTAGCCGCAGGAAGCTCGGACTGGGTTGTATTCCCCGGTTCGGATGGATACCCTGGCGAGGAGGCTGATTTCCTACGTTGTCTCATCGATACCATCGATCAGCAGATGAAAAATCACCCCAGGATCGATCTGGATGAACTAGAACATTGGATAGAAGAACGAAAAAACCAGATTCAGCGAGGGAATCTGGTTTGCATCGTACATCAACTAGACCTCTTAGGGCGCGCCCAACACTAGAACTCGGTCATCACACCAGAGATTGGGGCTCAATCTACAACCGCATTAGCGATTGCCTCTTCGACGTCCTGATAGAACTCGAGAATCCGATCCAGCCGTGTCAGTTCGAATACCCTCTTGGTGGTCGGGCTGAGTCCAACCAGTTTCAGCGAACCGGCATGTTCGCGCACGCTTTTCAACCCTGACACAATTGCAGAAAGGCCGGAGCTGTCGATGAATGTCACTCCCGCCAGTTCGAGCACAATGTGATAGACACTCTCCGAGACAAGCCTTTTGAGTTTATCTTTTAGTTCACCCGCTGTAACGGCATTCAAACGCCCCTCCACACTGAGGACGGCAATTCCTTTTTTAGGTCGATCTTCGGTAAAGCTTAGCTCCATTTTTCATCCTCCACGAATATATTTTACAAGCAGCCAGTGGTTGCCGCGATCAGTGTGCGGCTCATATACCAACTCGTCCGCTACTTGTTGGATGATGGAGAGACCATAGCCCCCTTCCTGAGGGGAGTCATAATCCGGTTCAGGTATTTGAGAAATATCAAAGGCTTCCCCATCATCGAAGAAATCTAATTGCATCCCGTCAGGCAGCAGGTTGATTTTCAGGCGGATGTTTCCTGGCTTCTGCTTGTATGCATGCTCGATGATATTGGTGACAACTTCGGAACAAGCCAATTCCAGCTCATAGGCAAAGTCATTCGAATATATATCGGCCTGTTCTCTGATTTTCGCAGTGATCCGATCCAAACTTTCCAGCGTTGCAGGCCATTCAAAGGATGCTTCACGCGGCAAGGCCTTAACCACCACGATAGTAATGTCATCTTCTTGCTCGACACCTAAGCTAAAATCATCAAGGGACTCTAAGATATTATCCAGGACATCGTCTGCGGGTAACGTAGAGCAGTCCCGAATAAGCGCCTCGAACCGGTCAATGCCAAAGTGTTCCTGATCAGGATTGACCGCATCGGTGACACCATCAGAATAAATAATGGCGATATCCCCCGGACGCATCGCCAACTTCTCACTTTGGTAGCGCTCATCATCGAAAATACCAATCGGCAGCCCCGTTGCGGGTATCTCAGCAAACTCATTTTCCAGATTTCTCCAGAGCAGGGCTTCCCCGTGTCCTGCGCTGGCATACCAAAACTCGCCGACCTGGTTGTTTATACGCACCAAAATCAGGGTCACAAATAATTCCGCCCGCGATAGATCCTGGTATTGGTGTTTATTGATTTCCTCAAGGATGCCAGGCACACTGCGCAAGAGTGTTGATTCATTTTTTATCAGCGTTTTGGTGGACAAGGTCATCAAAGCTGCTGGGACCCCTTTACCGGCAATATCTCCCACCACAATCTGGCAGGTATCCTGATCGAGGGCAATGAAATCATAGAAGTCGCCGCTGAGGTAACGAGCAGGCAGCGTCCTGGCCGCAAACTCGAACCCCTGAAGTTCCGGAAGCTCACGGGGCAAGATGCTGGTTTGAATATGGGCCGCCAGATCGATTTCCTTTTGCAACCTTTCTCTGGCTACATCCAAGGCCTCTTCGGCGCGCTTCCTTTCGGTGATGTCTCGGACGATGCCTGTGAACAAGGTCCTCCCCGGCAATTCGACATTGCTCACCGCCAGGGCCAAGGGGAAGATCTCGCCATTTTTGCGGATACCCTGCACCTCTCGGCCTTTGCCGATGATTTTTGGCTCCCTGGTCGCCATATAGCCGCTTACGTATCCATCATGTGCGCTGTGATAGGGTTCTGGCATCAAGATGTGCACATTCTCCCCGATCACGTCATCTTCCTGGTATCCAAAGATGGCAGCCGCGGCCGGATTAAAGGATTGGATAATGCCCCGCTCGTCGATCGTGATAATGCCGTCAACAGCCGTATTGAGAATGGCATGCAGTCTTTCTTCGCGTTCCTGTAAAGCCAAAAGATCATCTTTTTGCTTGGTGATATCTCTACCAATCGCGTAAATCAGGCCAGCTTCCATAAACGCGGTTGCGTTCCACAGAATCCATTTATACGAACCATCCTTCGTCTGAAAACGATTCTCGAAGGCGAACAAATCAGACCCCGTCGCTAACAATCGGATCTGCTCTTGGGTCGCTTCTCGATCGTCCTGATGAACGAACTCAATAAATGGGTGAGCCAGAATCTCCTGATCGACATAACCCAATATTCTTTCAAACGCAGGGCTAATGTGCTTGAAGTAGCCGTCGAACCCCGCAATGCACAGCATGTCGATAGATAGGTTAAAAAAGCGATCCCGGGACTCCTCAGCCGCTTTGATTTCAGTAAGATCACGAATCACCACCACCCGCATCTCTTTGCTCTGGTGGACAATTTTTCTGGCGGTGATTTGAATAGGGATTGACAGGCCATCTTTCCTGAGCCCTTTGATCTCATACGGCTCCTCGAAACCCTGAAGCAAATAGTTAGTAGCACGTTCACGATCATCCTGTGAGACGAACTCCAGCACATTTCGGCCGACAATCTCAGCGGGTAGATACCCAAAGATATGCGCGCAGGCATCGTTGACATCCAAAACCGTCCCTTTCTCATGGATTACAATCCCCTCGAAGGTGGCTTCGGAGAGGCTCTTGAAGCGCGCCTGGCTTTGCTCAGATAGTTGCAGCGCCTGCTCTACTTCTCCACGCTGCGACTCAGTGTACAAACGAAGTCGTTCATTTTCCTGAAGGCTCCGCTTGCGGACAAGGTGAAAGATGAAGGAAACCAAAGCGGCGCTAAATAACGCGATGCCAAAGTGCATCACATGAGCCGGATGATCGAGTTGGGTTACGAAAATCCCCCAGCTAAAAAGGGTGGTAAGCAGCGTAATCAAAAACCAGGGTGTCGAGAGGATAAAATAACCGATGCCAAAGACCACTAAGATCAGATTCGTAGTTTGCAGAATATCCCCTGTGAGAAAAAGATGCAGCAAACTGTTGAGACTTGCCAATGCAAGAATGACGAAAGCCAGGGGATAAGTCAGACGCTCAGAGAATGGGATTCGCCGGATAAAAACGACCAACAAAAACAGCAGGATGGCCGTCCCCCCAGCCAAGGAAGCCATCAAAGTATTGATATCAGGCGGGAGCAGGAAAATATGCCCAATAGCAAACAAACCATACAAGATTGCCAAAGCAAAGGCAACAGGCCTGATGCTGTTCCAAACAGTCAGGTTGAGGGCACGCCTCACGGCCTGATCAACTTCATTTGTGGATGGATCGTCAATGTCCATAGGGAAACGGGGGGAGTTTCCAGCCTCCATCATCCTCCAGGTGACTCATCGCTTGCTGCCCCTTTTGGTTTCCTGTTTACGGAGGTACATCATTTTGTCAGCATGGGCTAAGAGAGCATCAACCTCCTCAGCGTCATCGGGGTAAAGCGCTTCGCCAATGCTAATGCAAATTTCTATCTCGTGGCCGCCGATGTTCATAGGCTTCTCAAAGCTTGCAGCCAGTTTGGAAACCACCGGCAAGAGGTCTTTCCTCTCCTGCAGGTTGTTTAACAGGATCGCGAACTCATCTCCACCAATGCGGGCCGCCGTATCGCTTTCGCGGATGGAGCCGGCCAAAGCCTGGGCTACCTTTTTCAATATCTCATCCCCAAACTTGTGGCCATAGGCGTCATTCATGCGCTTGAAATTGTCCAAATCGATAAACAACAACCCTACTCTTTGGAATTTTCTGCGCGATTGAGAAATCGCCACATCAAGACGATCGACAAGCAACCTCCTGTTGGGCAAACCGGTAAGAAAATCATGCGTGGCCAGGTGCTCGACGCGGGCCTCGGCATCCAAAACCTCCGATATCCCACGGAAGACGAGAATTGCACCCACCAAATGCCCCTTTTTGTCAACAATAGGAGTCGCTGTCTCGCTGATGGGAATCACAGTGCCATCCTTGCGCGTCAACAAGAACCGGTTATGGACAGAAAAGGCCTCCTTCTCTTCAAAAACTTTGAGAATAGGGATCCTCCTCTGCGGGATTCCTTGATCGATATCTTGCACTGCAAAGATCTCAGCAATATTCTTGCCCATCATTTCCGAGCGCGACCACCCGGTAAGAAACTCCCCAATGGGATTGACCAAACGGATCAGACCATTGTCGTCAACCGCAATCAGCCCTTCGCCGATGCTGTTGATCAGAGCCAGGCACAGGCTGTCTGTATCGAAATCGATGTTTTGAAATAAATCAGTCATTTTGTGATCTTCACCCATACCCACACCGCCTTCAAGCTCGACCTAAAGAATGCGGATGCCCCTTGACAGCAACGACGAATGGTCGCATTCCCGGTATGCTATTTCAGCTTATACGGAACCCTCGCAGATCAATCCCTTTGCCAAACCTCTGACAAGAAGACCTTTACAACCTCCGGGTCAAAGTGTTTGCCCGCCTGATCAAGGAGGTGCTGTCGTACTCGCTCCTCCGACCAGGCTTTGCGGTAGGGGCGATCTGAGAGCAGGGCGTCCCAAACATCGACCACAGCGAAGATGCGGGCAGCCAAAGGGATCTGCTGCCCTTTGAGTCCTTGGGGATATCCAGTGCCGTCCCATTTCTCATGGTGACAATATGGAATATCTTTTGCGGCCTTCAAGTAATCAATCTCGGATAAAAACTCATTAGCGAGGATGGGATGTCTTTTCATGAGTTCCCATTCATCCTCTGTGAGCGGCCCGTCTTTCAGCAGTATGCTGTCCGGGACACCGATCTTTCCAATATCATGCAGCAGTGCTCCTCGACGAATGTGAAGCAATTCCTCCTCTTTCAAGCCAAGCGCTTGGGCAAGTTTAACGGTCACATCGGTAACACGCAAAGTATGGGTTTCCGTCTCGTCATCCTTCAAAGCCAGTGCAAGCCCCCAGCCCTCCAGCGTTTTATCGTAGGCCCGGATGATTTCCATATTGGCAGTTTGCAGGTTGTTGAACAGCCTCAAATTGTCAATGGCAATGGCTGCTTGATTGGCCAGCGTGTTCATAAACAGCAACCATTCGGAGTCTGGATCAAATTCAGCGCGGTGGAACATCTCCAGCACCCCCATAAGCTCTCCTTTTGCGATCAGCGGAACCGCGAAATAGCTCACAAACCCCTCGGTACCCACTAATTGGGTCTCATCGAACCCTCCCGGAGACTCCGACAGATTGGGGATATGAACAGTTTGCCTCTCCAACGCTGCTCTCCCGGCAAAACCATCTCCTAACCTGAGCTTTGTATGGCGCAGTGCGCCTGTATCGAAACCTTTTTTGTGGGCATACTCCAGCCTATTGGTTGGGGGGGAAAACAATAATATGTTGGCTGCATCCACTTGAAGATTTGCGATCAGCTGATCCAGCAGAATATTCAACGTGAGGCGCAAGTCGATGCTCGACGATATCGCCTGGTCGATCCTATGTAGAGCAGACAAGCGTTGAATTTGGCTCTCCCTTTGCTCCCTTAGATTAATTCGATAGAAGACAGAACCCAGCAAGCCGGCTGCGGTTTGCAGCGCCTCGATCTCAACTTCTTCCCAATCCCACTCTTGGGCGAAATCGTCCAGCCCGAGAACGCCCCATAAAACGCCATCTACGTACAGCGGGACAATGACTAGCGAGCGGCTTCCTAGTGAAGGCAGCTCAAGGCCTCCATCTTCGGGAATTTCACAAGAACTGCAAACCACAGGTTGACCCCGCCTCAAAGTGTCCACCCACTCTGATAAGACCTCGCTCTCCTGCAGAGCCTGCCCGATATCCAGTCTATCGACGATCTCCGGAGCTCCTGGAGCCAGCCACTCGAAACACTTGACGACACTTGGGTTTTCACGCCAATCCGTGTTGGCTTGAAATACATAGACCCGGCTTACTCCCGTAGATTTTCCAAGCTGCGACAGCCCTTGTTGAACAGAATCACTCCAAGTCTCAGCGCCAAGCAACTGCGCAGCCATGCTGTTTACCGCTGCAAGAATTGCATCCCGGCGGCGCAGCTGATCTTCCAAACGCCTGCGTTCGACCTGCTCCCGGAAAGCCATTCCGTAAGCCATCAGCATGCCCATTTGAAGCGAGGAGGATACCCCAACGGTGTCCAGAAGCATGGTATCCGGATATTCATGTGCCAGGCGCCGAAGAGACTCATCGTGGATTTCGGCAACTTCCTCTGGTGGTATCTCCGAAAACACCATTTCGCGACCGATATCCTCCGCCGCCAGCAAAGACTCCTCCCCCAACCCGGCTATATAACGCTTCAACAAATCGTAGTATCTATCCTGTATAGGTTGAAGCGTCATGAGATACCCTCCTCACCTGAAGAAAGGCGCTCAGATCGAGAACGAATTTTTGCCTCCTTTTTTGGCTGAATACATGGCAATATCGGCCGTTTCCAAAAGCGTTTTATAGTCCTCGCCGTTCTCAGGATAGATGCTAATCCCAATGCTCAAAGAGATCTTAATCTCCTGGCCATCTATTTTGAAAGGTAAAGACATCCTTGCGTTGACTTTCTGGGCGATATTGGCCGCATCTTGCTTCTCTCGAATCCGTTCCAGTATGCAGGCAAATTCATCGCCCCCCCATCTGGCAACTGTGTCAGCCTGCCGCAAGTTTTCGCTCACCCGTTCTGCCACAGATATCAACACTAAATCGCCTATCCCATGCCCGTAGGAATCGTTCACCGCTTTAAAATCGTCGATGTCGATAAAAAGTACAGCCATTTTGTATTCATATCGTTTTGCCTGGGTCAAAGCATGTTCCAACCGGTCATAGAACAGCGTCCGGTTGGGCAGATTTGTCAGCTCATCGTGAGTAGCCCGGTGATGCAGATGCTCTTCAAAACGTTTTTGAGCCGTAATATCCTTATAGGCGCCCACATAATACATGATCTCTCCATCAAGATCATCTACCTTTCTCAGATTCAGCCGAGCAAGGAATGTTGATCCATTCTTACGCTTGACCCAGACCTCGCCCTGCCATTGGTCGTTTTCACCCAACGAATCCGTGAATGTTTGATAAATGGACGCAGGACGCTGATCAGATTGCAGAAAGCTTACTCTCTCCCCGAGAACTTCCTCCATGGCATATCCGGTGATCGCTGAAAAGGACTTATTGCAAGTGATGATATTGGCCTGGGAATTCATGATAAGTACGCCGTCCGGGGTGTTCTCAAAAAATATGGCCGCCAGGCGGAGTTCTTTTTCCATCTGGTGATGAGCAAGGCGCTCACGATATGCCATCCCAAAGGCCATCAACAGCTCCATCAGAGGCGCTGAGGTGAGGTGTATATTTGCCTTGAGACTCACCCCTGGGTGTTCCCGTACAAAGCGAACGAGGGCCTCTTCGTGGATTTCAACGATATCCTCAGGGGGATAATTATCAAAGACTAATTCCCGACCCAATGCCGCGGCTTCCGCAAGGCGGGTCTCCGCCGGTTTGAATAAGTAATCTGCAAGCAGCGTATGATACCTGTCCTGGATGCTCGTCTTAAACATAGCTACATGCTTTCATTTCTAAAGACCAACACAGCCGCGTCATCGGTCTCGCGCCCGCCATCTAGAAGGATCTGTTCTGCAAAGCGATCAAGGTCTGTAGCTAGTGCCCCGTGATAGCCTGAAAAATCAAGCCGTTCTTTGATCCCGTCGGTGTATAGAATGACCAGGTTGCCCGGGTGAATCGACAAGGTTTCGGGACAGAGCTTCCTGTAGCCTGCCCCCACAATGCCCCAGTCTCCCCGAAGAGAAATTGTCCCTGAACCAAAAATCACCGCGCGGGTATTGCCAATCCCCGCATAGGTGAGAGTCTCTGCATTTTGATCAACAAGCGCAATCCCCATCGCGACCCCTCTGGTTCTTCGCAATGCCTTATCACAGCCAGCAAACAAATCGTGCAGCGGCAGTGAATGATGGCGAGCCACGTAATCCACCGCTGCCAGTGCCGCTTCTTCGGCGGGCTTTCCATGACCAAGGCCGTCAACCATACAGAGGATAACCACTGATCCTCTTTGCCAATAGCTGGCCTGGTCACCACAGTGCGGCCCGTTTTTATAAGCGCGCTTCGCTGCTGCTATTTGCATGGCAACCATTTCCTGGCGAAAACACGCGTTCCCACGCCAACGGTCGAGGCAATTTCGAATTCATCCGTGAGCCGCTTCGTTCCCGCCAACCCGCTGCCCAAACCGCCCTTGGTTGTATTCTCGTCTTGGATCGCCCACCCAATATCTGGGATGCCCGGACCATCATCATCGGCAATGATCTCAAGCCCAGTTTCCCCATTATATTTGATTTGAAGGATGGCGATGATCCCACCCCGGCTGGCGTGAACCAGGAGGTTGTTCGCCAACTCCGTGACGGCCGTGATGATCTGGCATTTTTCAATCGCGCCAAAACAGAGGGCATCCACCAGCAAGGCGGCCTCCCTTTGGGCCTGCGTAACCTGCCAGGCCTCTCTTACCGGGATAATCGCGAGGGTTTTCACTCTCTCGATATGGGCTGTAAGCGTCAAGAGCTACTCCTTAGGACGAGACACTGCAATGGTCACCCTGGTGTGCCCAGGTTCGGTTTCGATGGCAAACTCATGCACCAGTCGCTTGGCCCCCTGCAGCCCGGCGCCCAGGCCGTCGCTGGTGCTGAAGCCCAGCGTCATCGCCTTTTCGATATCCGGAATCCCTGGGCCAAAATCTTCGATTACGACCTGAACCTTAGCCGTATGTTGGTTTGATTCATCGGTGATGTAACACACCCCCTCTCCGGCATACTGAATCGCGTTGCGCGCCAACTCTGAGATGGCAGTCGCGAGACGGGTTTGATCAGCGGAGCGGAAACCCAGGTCGTTTGCAATCCTTCGACCACTCTGTCGAGCAGCCACGACATCACTCTGTTTTCTTAAGTCAATTTTTACCCCAGAATGGGTGCTCATTTCCTTTTCCCCTCGATGATGCTGATTAACTTTTCCATCCCCTCTTGCAGATTGAGCGCCGTCTCCACGCCAATCAGTTGACGCCCCATCTCGATCAGCGCCAGTGCGACATCCGGCCGCATTCCACATAATACGACCTCCGCCCCCAGGATATGGGCCATATTCGCGGTGTCGTTGATCACCCGCGCCATAAAGGAATCGACCACATCAAGGCCGGTAATATCGATAATGACACCCTCGGCATTGGTCTCTTTCACATTTGTCAAGAGATCATCTTGAAAAACAAGGGCATCCTGATCTGTCAGGTCGATCTGGATCGTGCTTAGGAGAATATCCCCGAGTTTCAATATCGGTATCTTGGCCATAGCGCCCTCTTACTGTGCAGCGATCTGCTTTCCAACGATTCTCAGCGCTTCAGCCACCCCAGCTTTTAGCGTTCCCTTTGTGCGGATAGCGCTTAAGTCCATATTCAGTACCACCAGGGTTTGGGCCACCTGTGGGCTGAAGCCGGTGATCACAACCTCGGTGCCCAGCATCTTGGCCGCTGTCACGGTTTGTATCAAGTGCTGAGCCACGCGAGTGTCGATAATCGGCACGCCGGTTACATCCAGAATCGCAACGACCGCCTGGTATTGGACGATCTTTTCGAGCATGTTCTCGATGATTTGTTGGGAACGCCTGGTATCTACAACGCCAACCAGAGGCAGCATGATGATCTCATCCCACAATTGAATGATCGGTGTGGCAAGCTCGATCAGTGCTTCGCTTTGTTCGTAAATGATCTTCTCACGCGTCTTCGCGAAGGTTTCGAACGTGATCAGCCCCAAATTGTCAATAAAGTTGTTCGTCTTGACAACCTCTGTGTTGAGCAGCTCAGGCTGGTCACTGAGTTCCTTCTGCATATACTCAAGCAAGGTGTTCTTGAGCGAGAAGACAAAGCTTGCCGTCTCTGAAGGGGTGAAACCCTGCTCGGCTCGCGAAGCGCTGATTTCCTGCATCAGGCTAACCACCTCCGCGAACTCGGGGCGCGTAAGGTCATCAAATTTTTCGGCGGTCAACGCCACTCTGAGCGCCGCTAACACTTCTGCTGCCTGCTTCCCAAGTTCTTGCTCAGTCATCAGCGCGCCCGTCCGCGAATCAGCTTGAGAAATGATGGTTTTCACCCAGGCTGCCAGCAGCTTGTCTTCGTTTTCAGTGAGAATCTCTGCGATGGTTTTTGGAGTTTGTTTTTCTTTCGACATGACTCTTTCTCCCATTAGTTTCTAGATAAAAGGGTAGCTAAGAACGTTGCTCTCAGCGGAGTTTCGATACCCCCATACATTTCATTGCAATATGCGTGCCAAATCATTGTGCTTCCCTGTATGAAATCGCATTAATATTATACACTATTCCCAAAAAACCCGGAAATCACCCCCGAAAGGCACGCTAGGCTTTAGGAAAGCCCAGCAATGAGAGATGCGGAAACAATATTTTGGGCAGCGACCCAATCGCGTTGGTGGCTGGATTGGGCAAAAAGCCGTTTTCAGCCCCCACGACGCGTTCGTCTCGCAACCGCGACTTCAAGAAAGCCGGGTCTTGCTGTGATGCGGCCTGGATTATCTTAGTTTATAATGATAATATTCAGAAAAACCAAAAGGAGAATAGAATTTTAATGGTATTCCCCCTATCTGATCATTTGCGCGAAGGCACGAAAGAGGCTCACCGTCAGGCGGAACGCACCCCGTTCATTCGCCAATTTTTCGCCGGGCGCTTATCACTTGACGTTTACAGCGAGTTCCTGGTGCAACTGTTCCACATCTACACCGCGCTGGAAGAACATCAAGAGCATCATCGCAAGCATAGTGTTTTTGGAAGAATTTATTATCCATCGCTGTACCGCAGAAATGCGCTGATACAAGATCTCAACTACTTTTATGAGGGCAATCACTGGGAAGATATACTCCCCCACAAGGCTACAGTAAACTATGTGAAGCGTATTGCATCGCTTTCTAATGAGTGGGTCGAGGGCCTGATCGCGCATCACTACACGCGGTATTTAGGCGACTTATCGGGTGGTCAGGTGCTGAGACGAATCGTCAAAAAGACGTTCAATCTCTCATCCAACGAAGGACTGGCGTTTTACGATTTCCCACAGATCACGGATCACTCACAATTCAAAGACGCATACCGTGCACAACTAGATTCCATGCCGCTTGATGAAATCACCTCCCAGAAAATAGTGGATGAAGCCAATCACGCTTTTGCGCTGAATCGAAAGGTATTCGATTCAATGATGACTTCAACCGCGGAAGACTGAACACACGCGATGTGCGCCAAAATGTCAGGATTATGGATTGAGAAGGAGGCCAAAACATGAGTCAGGCAGCGGATAAAAGATATGCAGCCAACCTAACCTTGTACGAGAAGCTGGTCGCAACAAATCCGGGCGTGGATCGGAAAGGTGCTACGATGCCCTACACCTCCCTAAACGGTCATATGTTCAGCTTCCTGACCAAGGAGGGCAAACTGGCACTGCGGCTCCCAACCGAAGAACGGGAATCCTTCTTGAAGGCATACGAAACACAGCTCTGCGTGCAGCATGGAAGAGTGATGAAGGAATATGTCGAAATTCCAGGCAAGTTGCTCGAAAAGACGGAGGACTTGAAGAAATATTTTGACATCAGCTTCGAGTACGTGTCTTCCCTCAAGCCCAAGCCGACGAAAAGGAAGAAAAAGGCTAAATAAAGCAGTCGTGCATGTGAGGGATACCGGCAAGATACAGCTACCGACGGGATTTTTGAACTATCTGAACATACTGTGCGGCCCGCTCCGAGATATCAGAAAACCTATTCTCTTTGACCCAGTCACTTGGGAATAAGGCCGAACCCACACCCACAGCAAAAACTCCAGACGCGAACCAATCAGGGATATTGTCGAGATTGACTCCGCCAGTGGGCATCACCGGAATATCCGGGAATGGCCCTCGAAGCGACTTGACATAACTCGGTCCGCCCAACGACCCTGGGAATAGTTTGACCACATCTGACCCCAGTTGATAGGATCGAACAAATTCTGAAGGCGTTAATGCCCCCATCATGATGGGCAAACTCGTTTTCTTCATCGCCAGGGCCAGTTCCGTTTCAGTATGTGGGCTGACCAAAAACTGTGCACCAGCCTGCTTGGCTGCCTCCGGCTGATCCAATTGGGTAAGAGTGCCCATTCCCAACACAATCCTCTGAGCATACTTTTGGCTCAGCGCTTCCACTGCCGACAACGCATTTGGGGTAGTAAATGTAATTTCAATTCCCGTCACCCCACCCAAAACCAACGCATCTACAATCTTGATCGCTAACTCTACGCTTTCAGCCCTAATGACTGCCAACAACCCAAGTTCTTGAATCCTGCTCAAAATTTCTTTCTTCATCTTTACTATTTATCCGTTATGTTACCGGGTTGATGGGCTTCTCTGCTCCCAACACTGCCAGGCAATTATTCAAAGCGCCCCAACCCATATTGTTTGTAGCCCCATTGGTGTGAGACCCCATATGGGGAGTGACCAAAACACTAGGATGCTGCAACAGGGCGTGACTTGGATCAGGAGGTTGTTGCGAAAAAACATCCAGCGCGGCACCACGTATTTTTCCTGAGTTGAGTGCCTCAAGTAATGCGGCTTCATCAATTAATTCACCACGAGCGGTATTAACCAATGAGACTCCATCTCTCATCTTCGCGATACACGTTGCATCGATCAAGTGATGCGTATCTGGAACCAGGCTGCAATGAAGTGACAAAAAATCTGCGTTTGAAATAACATCATCGAACGAAGTTAGCTTGATGCCACACTCCCTGGCAAATTCGGCATCTGGATGAGTGTCATAAACGAGCACTTTACAATCAAATCCAGCCAATTTGCGGGCTACCTGCTTTCCAATATTTCCAAATCCGATCAAACCCACAGTGCTGCCTGCCAGGGTTTGCCCCCGCAAACGCGGCCACTGTCCTGCTCTTGTCGATAAAACAGCAGGCACCAAATTGCGCGTCATCGACAGGAGCAGGCCAACCGTCAATTCCGCGACTGAAGCGGCATTAGCGCCCGGCGTATTCGTGACAATGATGCCGCATTCCTGAGCGGCCTCAAGATCAACATTGTCAACCCCAACACCATAACGGGCAACCACCTGTAAATTCTTGGCCGCTTGCAAAACTTCCCTGCTGATCACATCCAACCCAGCAATATACCCATCCACATCCTCGATCAACTCAATCAATTCCAAATCCGTCAATGGCCGCCCGGTGGTGTTATAGGTCACTTTACCGACTTGCGCTTCTAAGACCCGTTTTAGCTCCTCATCATCCCTGCCATACGAAGTGGGTGTGACCAAGACATGACAATCTTGCAATCGTTTTCTATTCATATAACCAACAAGCCACTTGGCTCCCCGATGAATGGGGTTTCATTTCTGGCTCTCGTTCCTTACAATGATCCATTACACTCGGACATCTTGGATGGAAGCGACATCCGCTTGGCGGGTCTAGGGGACTGGGGACATCTCCTTCCAGGATAATGCGGTTGCGCTCATAATCAGGATTTGGCACCGGGACGGCAGACATCAATGCTTGAGTGTAGGGGTGCAACGGCTCTCTGAACAACTCCTCCCGCGTGGCAAACTCCACAATTTTTCCTAAATACATCACAGCAACGCGATTCGAAATGTGTTCCACGACCGACAGGTTATGCGCAATGAATAGATAAGCCAGGTTGAACTCCTTTTGAAGGTCTCTGAGAAGGTTCAACACCTGAGACTGTATCGAAACGTCTAGTGCAGATACTGGCTCATCACAGACGATAAACTTCGGCTTCAGGGCAAGCGCTCGCGCAATCCCGATCCTCTGGCGCTGTCCCCCGGAAAATTCATGGGGGAATCGTCGAGCATGATATTCTTCGAGACCGACTTTATTCAAAATGTCCAGTACCTGCTCGAAGCGCTCCCTTCGCGAGCCCCTTTTGTGAATTCTCAGGCCCTGACCAATCGAATCGGCAATTGATAATCGTGGATCGAGAGAGGCAAACGGATCTTGAAAAATAATCTGCATCTCACTGCGGAGCTGCTTCAACTCCTTCTTCCCCAAATCATAGATGTTCTTGCTTTCAAAGAACACTTCTCCATCGGTAGGGTCTATCAAGTTCAAAATTGTTCTGCCTACCGTCGTCTTGCCACAGCCCGATTCTCCAACCAGGCCAACCGTCTCCCCAGGCTGAATCTCAAAACTGACGTCATCCACCGCTTGAACCCAGGCCGTAATTTGCCTGAGAACTCCACCACGAACAGGATAATATTTCTTCAGGTGATCAACCTGAACTAAGGCATTCGCTTTGCTATCTTCACTCATATGAATTTCTCTGTCACGCAACATCTAAAATCGCTTGATGGCCCTCATAATCCTGATATAACCAACATCGCACCGAATGGCTGGGGGATAGATCATTTAGCGTGGGTTCAATCTCCGTGCATATGTTCAAATCATATTTTGTACGCGCTCCACAGCGAGAAGCAAATCTGCACCCCGGCGGCAAATCAATCAGACTCGGAACCGAACCCGGGATAACCGTAAGATACTCTTTGAATTCGCCCAGAGCTGGAATGGATTCGAGCAATCCTTGTGTGTAGGGATGTAAAGGCTTGTTGAAGAGTGTACGCACATCGGTTTGTTCGAAGATCACACCAGCATACATGACCGCCACCCGATCAGCCATTTCAGCGATCACACCAAGATCATGGGTAATCAGGATCATTGCCGTACCCTGATTATCTTTTAGCGCGCGCATCAAGTCCAAAATCTGGGCCTGAATAGTCACATCTAAAGCAGTCGTTGGCTCATCAGCAATCAGCAACTTTGGATCGAGGGCCAAGCCCATCGCAATCATCACTCGCTGTGCCTGCCCCCCCGACATTTCGTGTGGATAAGAGCGTACTTTCTCATCAGCATCAGGAATACCAACCTGCTGAAACAGTCCGACAGTCCGTTTCTTGATCTGATTTTTCTTCAAATTACTGTGAAGGCGAAATACCTCCGAAACCTGATTCCCTACATTAAATACCGGATTCAAACTGCTTTGAGGCTGTTGAAAAATGATCGATATATCATTCCCTCGAACATCCACCATTCTCTTTTCCGGGAGATCGAGGAGATTCTTGCCATCAAACAGAACCTCGCCGCCCATGATCTTTCCAGGCTTCTTAATCAAGCGCATGATTGAGAGCGATGTCACACTTTTACCGCACCCCGACTCGCCTACCACCCCTAGCACTTCACCTGGCTTGACTTGAAAATCAACTCCATCGACAGCTTTGACAATCCCATCCCGTGTATAGAAATACGTTTTCAAGTTCTTAACTTCCAATAATGGTTTTTGATTTTCTGTCACAAGACCGGTCCTTCACATCTATTCTTTTTATGTTGGGTACATTCTCACTATAAAAGCCATTCAATTGAGCAAAGATTTTGCGACGGTAACAGCTGCACTGGCATCAGGGGCAAATCCATCCACACCAATGGAGTCGGCATAATTCTGGGTCACAGGTGCCCCACCAACGATTACCTTTACTTTGTCGCGCAACCCCGCGCCCTCGAGAGCAGCAACGGTTTCTTCCATGACAGTCATGGTTGTCGTCAGAAGGGCAGAAAGAGCCAGGATGTCAACATTTTCCTCTTGAACCGCAGTCACAAACCTCTCAGGCGGCGTATCTACCCCTAAATCCAGGATCTTGAACCCGGCTCCCTCAAGCATGATCGCCACAAGGTTTTTACCAATATCATGGAGATCACCCTTTACTGTACCAATTACCACTGTCCCTTTAGCTTCTACCTTCGCTTCTGCCAATTTCGGTTTGAGAATCTCCAGGCCAGATTTCATCGCACGTGCGGCGACCAGCATTTCGGGGACAAAGAACTCCCCTTTTTCAAATAAAGACCCAACTTCATCCATAGCTGCGATCAATCCGGAGTTCAGGATTTCTCTCGGGGCGATGTCTTTCTCTAAGGCCTGAGCGACATTTGTACGAACCAAATCCATGTCGCCATTCACAATACCCTCAAATATTGTTCCTATTTCTTTTTCCATCATTTCTCCTAAAGTTTGAATTTTTTCCGAACTACTCATCGACAGAGGGCGGTTGCAACCCTAGCAACAAACCACCATCAATACGTAAAGTGGAGCCGGTGACATAATCCGCATCATCGCTGGCCAAATACGCGACTGCCTTTCCAATATCCTCGGGGACACCCAACCTGTTCCAGGGTATACGCCTTGCCCCGGCATTCATTTCTTCATCGGTGGCATATTTTCGCTCGCCCGGTGTATCGATCCAGCCGGGATTGATCATGTTAACGTTGATCTTCGAGGCAGCTAACTCTGAGGCCATCGTCACACCCAAGTGATTGATCGCCGCTTTCGCCATGTTATAGGCAGCGTTTGCCGGTGGGGCAAATTCCGCCAATATGGAGCTGATAATAATTATCTTGCCTCTACTCTTTCCGGTTAGCGGCTGCTCAATCATATGCTGAGCTGCAAATTGACAGGTGTGGAAAACACCAAATTGACTGACTTCAATCGTACGCAAAACATTCTCCCACTTTGCATCGACGACCAATTCTCGGTCTGAATAAGCCGCATTGGCTACAACAATATCAATGCGACCAAACTGTTCAACGGCACCGTCGAACATCCGACGAACAGATTGTCGATCTGCAACATCCGCCTGACAGATCAGCACTTCGCCCCCCAGATTCCTTATCGCTTCGGCCGTCGCTTGTGCTTCTGCCAGATTTGAGCGGTAATTTACCACAATATGCGCGCCTTCCTCGGCCAGAGATAGCGCGATCCCTTTTCCAATACCCTGCGAACCCCCGGTAATGAGTGCCACTCTTCCATCAACTCGATTCATGATGCTCCTTGAAAATAATTACTGCCCAAGAACAGTTTTATTAGCCTGAGATACCCAATTCAAACGTTTTTGATTGAGCAAACCATAATTATAAAAATAGACGCCTTCACACCCAGCTTTCAAACAAGCCGCAGCTTGCGCTGTAAGAGATGCCGCACTCTGAGTGGGGCTGCAAGCATTTATGCCGGCGATCAACTTGGCATCGGATGCCAGATAAGAGGCCCAGCGCAGGTCTGCTTCCACTTCAGCAGGATCGCTGAAATATGAACTGACCAATAGCCCATCACAAACTTTCGCCAATGAACTCAACGAGGCCCTTTCATACCACGCTCGCGAAACTGGGCGATGAAAACTAGATGGGATTACTTCTAGTTTCATGTTGAAGTCATGCGCGGCGGTATGGGCCTGTGAAACCATATCGGTAACTGCCTCGGAAGAGAACTGCAAATAGGCCCACAAACCTGGGATTTCTAACAGCAGCGACGCCACTTCAGCCTGTCTGAAAGTCTCACTCAGAGCACCGCGTTCTTCCTCGAGCAAACGATTTGCCCATAAGCGAACACACTGGCGAAGCTCATCAACATCAAGACCGCTTTCCGCCCCGCGGTTCGTGCAGGCCGGACAGAAGCATATCGAAAACAACAGCTCTAGGGTTTCGTCCCACTGCGTCATAAACAACTCATGATGCACCCAATGACGCAACCCTAATACGCCGATAGCCTCAATTACGATCCGGTCGGGAGAAAACTGTGCTCCAATGTCCTTTACCAACCCCATAATGTATTGCTGATTTTGGGCCTGACTAGGACATAGCGCATATGGATACACATCACCAAAACAGTTCACCACGCACTGGTCAGGGTGCTTTTCGCCCAAAGATGAATTATGCAGTCCTACCACCCAAACCCCAAAATCAATCTCGTGCTTCTGACAGGCGGAACGCGTTTGGCCGAGGACATTGGCATCCGCAAGTGCCGGTTCGACGATTGGCAGCAAGTCTGTCTCAGCGTACAGCTCCTTCTGCGGCCAAAAAGCAGCGATGGCCCGATTGTAGTGGCGCGTTTTTGGACCTGTGCTTCTGGGGCGAAAGACGCGCGCATGATGATAATTCGCGTTCACCATGATGGCATTGCTCATGTAGCGCCTGGTCATCATTTCCACGACCCGTTCTGTGCCCTCATCGAACAAATCCCAAGGATAGGTGAAAAAACCAGTCCTGAAAGACGGTAGGGGGCTACTCACAATCATCCTCCTGCCCCCACAGATCATCAGCCACATCTTTCAACCCAAGTTGCTCCAACTTCTCTCTTGTTGGGATAGCAGCATCCGGCGTCCATTGCATATCCAACAAATATTCCTGAGTCATCTGGTCAATTTCAACGCGCACCCCTTTGGTTGGCCCAACCTCTAAAGGAGGCGAGCCATACGCTCGGCCTGGGAGTTGCTGAATAACAGGATTGATGCCCTCACGCACGTTGAAAGCCTGGCGAATATTAGCAATGCGCTCCCCTGCAACCATCATATCCTCAACCATAAATTCTTCACCCCTGACGGCGCTGAGGTAATCTGGAATAAAGGTGACATGAGTAGATGCATAGCCAAACAAACACACCCCAGATGCGTTCATGGTATGCGTCAAGACGCTGGCCTCTTTCAGATAATGGCCTCTGCCGGCCTGCTGCTCTCGCTGGTCACCATAGGCCGGGCGATCTGTCTCAAAACCCGGCGGAACCGTAAACTGAGATGCCTGAGTATGGCGGCCAGGGGTGGCATCCATTTTATAGATCAACCCAAGGCCCGGTTCAAAGCGCGGATCGTGTACGGGCAATTCCTGCCCTCCAACATGAACGGCAAAAGGTTCGGCCGCGCTTCCCAAATATTCGGCCGCGCACTTCACGCCATCGGCAACAACATCCCCAAAATCTTCCCTCAAGGCAATTTTCATCAGGAAAGCATTCACCGCCTGATGATCCCCCCAATCTAACTCGATTCCACCCGTGTCCTCACGGGAAATCAAGCCATTCTGATAACACTCGATGGCAAACGCAACACAGGCCCCAGCAGAGATAGTATCGAGGCCGTAGCGATTACATAGATCGTTCGCCCGGATTAAAGAGGGATAATCGTTGTTCATTGTCAGGCAGCCAAAGGCACCGCTGGTCTGGAATTCGGGTTGGTGAGCCTCAATGGAGGTGCCATCATAGCTCAATGAGCTTATCCCCCAGCAAGCGATCCCACAGCGGTAGCAGGCTTCACGCTTCTTTCTAAACTTCAACAACTCACTAAACTCCAAAGGGTCTGGGTCGGGAAATTCGGTCACATTGCCAGCCCAATTTTTCACCGGCACGTCTCCCATGTGGATCGTCCAGGTGAGGATGCCGGGGGTGCCAGTCTGACGATAGAAGTCGGATGCCCCAACGCCATCGTTGATCTCTTTCATGTACTTCTTTCGGGCGGCCTTTTCAGCCTCTTTATTGGCTACGGAGAAATCAAGCTCTCCCCTGGCAGCGATCAATTTCAGACGTTTTGACCCCATCACCGCCCCTAAACCCGAGCGCGCCGCGGCGCGTCCTTTTGAATGAATAATCCCGGCGATGCGTGAAAGCCGTTCGCCAGCAGGGCCAATACAGGCACCTTCGACATCCTCCCCCAGGTCCGCTTTGATCCAATCTTCTGTTGCGTAGGTGTCTTTCCCCCACAAAGCAGAGGCATCCCGCAATTCAGCCGTTCCATTGTCAAGATACAAATAGACCGGGCATTCAGAAATGCCGGTAAAGAAGAGGCCGTCATAGCCGGCTTTTTTCAAAGCAACCCCAAAATAACCGCTGCCATTGGCATCTCCCCAGCCACCGGTTAATGGAGATTTACCAACCACTGTCCAACGCGTAGCCGTTGGTGCAGTTGTGCCGGTCAGTGGGCCTGTCAAGACGCCCAAGATATTCTCTGGCCCTAAAGGGTCAACGCCGGGGGGCATACGATCATAAAGCATCCTCGCCCCAACCCCATATCCACCAATAAAATCACGCAATAAACCCTCAGAAGGGATTTCTTCTCGCAGCGATGCTTCCGTCAGATTGACCCAGAGGAATTTACCTGCATATCCGTTCATCTTATCTGACTCCATCTAATACCTGCATCACGAAATTCCCACCAGGATCACCACAAACCAACGCGATTAGGTGCTTGTTCTTAGACATCAAGACCTGTCACCATCTCAAAGGATATCGTCCATATTTCTGTATTGCCTGGGCCATCATTCGTACATTTTCTGGCTGGGCATAGGATGGAATGCTGTTGGCAGACGAAATCATATACCCGCCCCCAGGGCCAGCCATCTCTATACACTGTCTGACGATTCGATCAATTTCTTCTGGTGTGCCCGAACTGAGCTTATCAACAGAGACATTCCCGATAATGCAGACGTCCTCCCCATATTTTGTTTTTACCTCGGCCAAATCCATTGGCCCCGGCTCGATGGGGTGTAATCCATTGATCCCCAGGGCCAGGAGATCGTCCAGCAAAGACATGATGTTGCCATCGCTGTGGAATACCCAGGGGATGGTGATGCTCTCGGCAACCATTTGCAACGACGGGAGCAAGAATTCTATAAAATCCAACCTCGAACAGAATGGGCCGGATTTATAGGCCATATCATCAAAACTCCACAAGAAATCGAAGCCCATTTCGACAAGATTCTGGTTGACGATAATCTGCCATTCGGCATATCGGCGCAGAACCTCATGCACCAAATCGGGATCATCCATCAAGGCATAGGAAAACCCATCCAGTCCCATGCTCATAAACATGGGTGCGACACCCAGCTTAATCGCGGCAGCCGCGGCGTAGTCTCCCTTTTCATCCAGGACTTTCCTCGCGTCCTTGTATAATTCCAGATCATTGGGATCGGGGAGTTCCATTTTCTCCAGGTCTTCTCTGGTCTTCACCCAACCGTCCGTGACATAGGATTGGCCATCTGACCCTATTATTGAATCTGCGAAATAGGGCGCAAAGACGATAGAAACCACCACGTCGCGCTTCAGCATGTCGGAAATCTGGCGTTCACTCAGATCACGATCACTGCCAGCCAGCGCTCGGGCAATACTGGCATCCACTGATCCCTCACAAAAGGGCACCCGATCCGGCTGATCACCGGCCAACGCACACATCACGCGTTCTCTAGAATTCATCATCTATCTTCCCAACCAGATATATCAAGGGGATATCTACCATACTTACGAGTGGCCTTGATCATCGCCTTGAAATTTTCCAATTTGACGTAGTGCGCCACTGTATTGCTGGAGCCAACCGCGTAACCACCACCCTGAGCAAGCGTGCGAATGCGTTCTCTCACCTCGGCTTCCACATCATCAGGTGTGCCCAAAGTCAGCGTCTCACCAATTTCGATATTCCCCAGCAGGCACAAGCGGTCACCGTAGGTTTCCTTCAACTCTACACTGTCCATCGCCATAGGCTCAATCGGATGCAAAGCAGACAGACCCGCGTCCATCAAATCGGGCAAAATGGTCCACAAATTACCATCTGAATGCATTACAAAGGGCATATCTTTTTCCTTGCAAATGGCGCCCATCTGGTGCAGATAAGGGAATAGATATTTGCGCAGGTGCTTGGGATGAATCATCGTGCCTGTTTTATACGCCAGATCATCGCCATACCACATGGCTCCTATCTGATCCATTTCGACGATATTGCGAAACACGGCCATTTGTATCTCCCCTATGCGACGGAACAGCTCGGCAACCAAATCTGGCTCATCAACCAGGGAGAAAGAAAACGTATCGAAACCCATAATGCGCCAAACCCGAGTAAAGATTCCCCCCACACCAGAAATGATCTTCATCCCATCGGGCAGCGCCCGGGCACATTCGACGAGGTTGCTGTAATCTATGGTTTCAGGATCAGGCCAGGGGTAGGTTTCATATTGATCCCAATTGCTGACCAGGCTGGTCTGATCCCCTGCCCATTCGGTCACTTGCATAT
This sequence comes from Anaerolineales bacterium, assembly GCA_028278545.1. Taxonomy (GTDB): domain Bacteria; phylum Chloroflexota; class Anaerolineae; order Anaerolineales; family UBA11858; genus NIOZ-UU35. The sequence goes on along the minus strand of JANQED010000165.1, from coordinate 188,882 downwards.
CGCCGGCGTAAATATGATCTTCATCTGCTTTGCCATCCCCTACCATGCGGTACTCATAGTTCGCCCGTTGGTAAATATAGTCATAGCCCGCCCGATACCAGAAATCCACATCATCCTGAACAGATTCAATCGCCCGACCGAGAAAGGCTTGTTTGATCTGCCAATCGATATGAAGCTCAGCATTTGGAACGCGATCGGGTTCACCTTCCAAAAGCAGAACCTTTCTCAACCTGTCGAAATCTGGTTCCAGGGGGACAAAACTGTCTGATTTCGAAGTCATTTTTGCCGAAAATCCTCTTGTACTTGTGCCAATAAATCTTGATCGACTAATAAATCCAGCGCCACACCCGCCATCACGCAGGCTCCATTGATCATGGCTGTAATGGCCTTCTCCCGTCCCGAAGCCTCGGCCACTTCCTGGGAATGCCAGGGGATTCCGGAAGGGTGGCTCTCAATCATGAACATCGCTGCGGGCAGCACCTGGCTGACATTCCCAAAATCAGAAGACGCATCCATTTGATGTGGCGCTGCCGTGATCGGCACCCCGATCTGATCATAGTTCTCAACAATCAACCGATTTAGGGTTTGGTTTACGCGTGTGTTATAAACGGTAGTGATTTTTTCGATCTCCAGGCGGGTTCCAGAAGATAATGCGCCTGCTTCGGCACAAGCACATACCCGCTCGTAGACGTTTTCCAAGGTTTCCGGGTCTTCGGCCCGAACCATAAATTGTGCTGAAGTGAATTCAGGGATGATATTCGGCACCTGGCCCCCATCTGTAATCACACCGTGGATGCGGACATGAGGCTCCACGTGCTGTCTGAGAGCATTGATATTGTTGAACGTGGCAATCACCCCATCCAGCGCGTTCAATCCATTCCAGGGGTCTGCGGCGGCATGTGCGGGTCTGCCGTAAAACCTGAACTCACAAGCGATAAATCCCAGATCGCGCCCGATTACCTGGCGAGCATAGGAAGGGTGCAGCATCAAAGCAACCGTGACATCATCAAAAGCTCCAGCTCGAAGCAGCTTGACCTTGCCTTCCTCTTCACCCATGTATTCCTCGGCGGGGGTGCCGATGACGCCAATTGTCCCCGCCGTCTCCGCCAGCACATCCGCCACCCCGATGGCGGCGGCAACCGCCGCAGTGCCAATCAAATTGTGCCCACAACCATGTCCGACGCCCGGAAGGGCATCATATTCTGCCAAAAAGAAGATAGCTGGCTTTTCAGCGTTCGATTTCTGCGCTCTGAAGGCAGTTTCTAGGGAGCCATACGGTTTTTGGGTTTCAAATCCGGCCTGGGCAAGCATATCAAGCAAAACCTGACTCGACTTAAACTCCTGATAGCCCAGCTCTGGATGATTGAGTATCTCTAATGCGAGTTGGGAAAATTCCTCTTCCCTGCTCCGGATCACTTGCCAGGCTTTTTCCTTTAATTGATCTACAAACATGCTCTTCAGCCTTTTTTACGCCACTGTTCTGCAGCCTGGAACATGGCAAAGATATTCTCAGCGGGGACTTCAGCTTGAATATCATGCACGCTGGCAAGTACGTACCCACCATTTTCCGATAAATCATCCATTCTGCACCAAACTTCCTGGCGAACATCATCTGGATTGCCCCTGGGAAGCACTTCGTGGGTATCGACGCCCCCCCAAAACGTCAGGTGATCTCCCCATTGCTTTTTCAACGCTGCTGTATCGCCCATCCCCCTGGCAGATACCTGAACAGGGTTGATCGCTTCCACGCCCATATCTACCAGGTCTGCGAGCAGTGAGGAAATACTGCCGCAACTGTGATAAAGCACTTTCATCCCGCTTCCAGCCAGCAGATCAAAGACCTGTTTTTGCCTTGGTTTGAACAATGCCTGGTACATTTGAGCCGAAACCATTGGGCCATTTTGAAAGGCAATATCATCCGCATAAATGACCACATCTGCAAGAGAGCCAACGGCTTCGATCATGCTGCGAGCATCTGCCAGCCAGATTTCCAAAATCCTATCCATATAGTATTCTGCAAAAGCTGGGGCCGCTGCCAAATCCATCAACCACAGATCAAAACCGCGCATGAATTGGGCCTGATGCAAAAAGCCGACGTCCAGGTTCAGCACCAGGGCTTTATCGGTCGTTTCTCGCAAATGCCGCGCCTGCTCCGTAAGCTCAGAAAAATCATCGCGAGGGGTCGGCCAGGAGTATGCTGCTATCTCACTTTTGGTTGATAGATTAGCAAAAGGAGGCCGGCTAACCAGATAATGGCCTCCATCCTGCGGCAGCCTGCGCTCAACGCCCCAAGAGTCAACATAAGCTCTGTTCTGATCCAGCTCAGGTTCCTGTCCAGATGAGCCTGGAATGATCGGTAACAAGTCGATTCCCAATTTTTCAATAACTGAGTCTTCCACCCTTGCCAGTAAAGCCCTGGCACTAAGGAATTCGAAACCGTTGCTCAATCCCAAAGACTTTTTCAAAGCCTTGTAGGCAGTCGGGTGAATCCCGGTCGCCGTTGTGCTACCCAGGTCTCGAGGAGGCCGGTCTGGTTGTTGGTGATTCAGTGCGGCCAATACACGTTCTCTTGAGTTCACCTCGCAGTCCTTTCATGTGAATCGAAGAAACCCACTTCATCCAATTTTTGTTTTAGTTTGATTGTTTGAGTCTCTGTCAAAGGTGAAAACGGGCCGCGTGGATCGCCGCAATCAAAGCCTTTCATTTTCATCACGGCTTTTACTGCCGGGATCATGCTATAGGCTGTCAAGATCGAGATTATGCGATTGGCCTGATACTGAAGTTGTTGGGCCAATTCTATATTGCCATCGATCCAGGCTTGGTAAAGATCTACATATAGTTGAGGCATGCAGTTATACGTTGTCCCGATTCCGCCCTGTGATCCCATCAATAAATATGTCAGCAGCATCTCATCTGGCCCTGAAAGGACATTTATTTTGCCCTGACAGGTTTCGATAATGCCGCGGAAAGTCAGGATATCGTGGTGAGTATATTTCATGCCCTGAATTGTGCCGTCTTCAAAAAGCGAAAGGGCTAACTGCGTATCAAGGCTGATATTCAAGAGGCTCGGGATATTGTAGAAATACAGCGGCAGTCCCGAAGCCAGTTTCAGCTTGCGATAATAGGAAGCCACTTCCGTTCTGCTAACCGCGTAATACACCGGAGGAATCGAGGCGATCGCGTCTGCGCCAACATGGGCGGCATGGGAGGCTAGTTTTTCCGCCATAAATGTAGCCGGTGCGCCGACATGCACAATGACCGGGATGCGCCCCGCGGCCTGAGAAATCACGATCTCGGCGACCGTTTGACGTTCCTCCTCCGTCATAAGTAGGCCTTCTCCGGTGCTTCCGCAAACATATACACCTGACACACCTTGGGCAACGAAATAGTCTACCAATTGGGCAAGCATTTCTTCATCTACGTTCCCATCGGATGAATACGGGGTCACCAACGCTGGAATGATTCCTGTATACAAGGATATTTTCCTTTCTAACGGTTCGTTATGTAGATTTATTGAGTACACCCCCTGGCCTCGATAGACCATATATCAACCAGGGCGCCATTTTGATGCACATAGAATTTTTCATGCAAGTTTACCGTCGTGCAGACGTGCGAGGGCAAAAATTGCACTTTGTCTCCACCTTTGAGGGTGGATTTTTGAGGATCATCTAAGGTCAATACAGCGTGTTCTTCTGAAAGGTAATTCATCGTTGCCCGGTCCTCACCCAGCAAGACAGGCCAACCAAACTCATTGCTCATGGCTTTCAACCCCGCGTCCGTCACCAGTCGCTCTGGAACAGGTCGGCTGACAACGGTCGAGGATACCATTATCGCCGGAGAGAAATCTGGGCGCACCCGAGAATAGGTATCATCCATAAAGACATAGGAACCCACCTGAACCTCGGTCAAGGGGGTTTTCGTCGCTGCCAGGTCATATGTTCCCGTTCCTCCGCCACTGACCACCTGAACGGGCAAACCCACGCCTTCTAACATCTGGATGGTTTGTGTCAAAGGGGCGAAAGCCTGTGCCACCTTCTCTGCGCGCTCCACAGGGTCTTCAATCAGTACCAAATGTCCCTCATATGCCTGAAACCCAAGAAATGTCAAACTCGAGGCCGCCTGCACAGATTTCGCCAGTTCAAGGGCCTCGATGCCAGGCTCGACACCACAGCGGTTCATGCCGATATTAACCTCGACCAGCACACGCAGGTTTACATCTTTTTCCTGACAAATCTGGTTAAGCTCTCTGACATTGGCAGGATCATCAACCGCTACCATCAAATCACTCGTCCCGGCTAAGTCTGTCAACCGGTTGATCTTGGCTGGACCAGTGATTTGATTGGCGATCAGGATATCTGTAATCCCTACGGCTGCAAAAACCTCGGCTTCGCTGACCTTCGCGCAGGTGATCCCAGATGCCCCGGCTTTGATCTGCAATTCGGCAATTTGCGGGCACTTATGCGTTTTGATGTGCGGCCGCACCTGAATCCTGGATTTCGAGAAAAATTGGGCCATCTTGTGAATATTTTGGGTAAGCACGTCCAGATCCACCAGCAAAGCGGGGGTATCTAGTTCACCGATAGGCATTCCAATTTCAACACGATAGCCCATATTCTTCATCCCAACGGTCTGAGCACTCTTCCAAATGTACTGCCTTGATACTCGCTGTTCCAGACAGCAGCCTGCCCATTGATCAATACCACCTCAATGCCATCAGGCAATACCAAAGCATTTTCGTACGTTGAATGATCGACCACATTCTCAAGGGAAAATACAACCACATCCGCCGCACGGCCCACCGCCAGGGTGCCGCGATCCAGGAGGTTGTGGCGTGCAGCAGGCATCCCGCTCATTTTGTGTATCGCTTCTTCGAGACGCAAAAACTTATCATCTCGAACATATTTAGAAAGCAATCTCGGGTAGGTGCCATATCCGCGCGGATGCGGCTTTCCCCCCACCATCACACCATCACTGCCGATCATGCCCGCCGGGTGACCCAACATGACCAGATTATCTGCCTCATTTCCACTCGCAGCTATGATGGTCGCATCCAATTCGGTCTGGGACAAAACATCCAGCACGAAATCGAACACCTCCACGCCTAATGATTTTGCCCCATCTGTCAGCGAATAACCTTCCCAACATCCCAGGTCGGTCTCTGGCATATTGCCCAGAGAATAATCCGACCAATCAAGCTGCCATTCACGCAGCTCACGGGTGATTTTTTCTCTCGTTCGAGAATCATTCAGGCGATCCAAGACAACATCAGGCCCACCTGCCTGTGCCCAGGCCGGGATCAAGCAAAAGAGCGGCGCGCATCCAGCCGTATAAGGGTAAATATCGTAGGTCACATCGACGCCATCGGCGCGCGCGCGATCGATCAAGGCCAGCACCTGTGAAGATAATCCCCAGGTTGAGCGATCTGCCATGCGCAAATGAGAGAGCTGGATTGCAGCTCCACTTTGTCTGCCAATTTCTACAGCCTCGTCGATAGCTTCAAGCAAGTCGTGAGCATATGAACGCAGGTGGATCGATAGAAGCCCTCCAGCTTCTCCGACAGGTTCGCACAAAGCAATCATCTCCTGGGTAGTGGCATGAGAACAGGGAATATAGGTCAGACCGGTAGAAATCCCTGCGGCACCTCCCAATAGGGATTTCTCAACTGATTTCTGCATCTCCTTGAGTTCGGATGAGGTCGCAGGACGGTCTTGCCAACCCATCACTTCTACCCGGACCGCTCCATGGGGGATCAAATGAACCACATTGGATGATTTTCCCTCATAGCGATCCATCAACTCGCTTGTGGAGGCCCAATCCCAAGATACACGATCAGCATAATCACCGTTCAAGCCGGTCAGATATTTACGCCACTCCTGAAGGTGCTTAGGGGACACCGGGGCATAAGAGAGGCCGTCTTGCCCAACAACCTCCGTAGTAATCCCCTGCATAATGCGATATTCCATTCTTTCATTGGCGAGAAGGGTAATATCAGCATGACTGTGTGGATCAACAAAACCTGGGCAAACGATCTTATCTGAAGCATCCAAATGGTTATCAGCTTTGGAGACATCCAACTGCTTGCCAATCGCGGCAATTTTCCCGTTAGCTATGGCTATATCAGCATACCGCCAGGGAGAGCCGCTACCGTCAACCAGCTTTCCACCGGTGATCAAGAATTGATACTTACCCATCGCTATGCTTCCCACCAGGTTCCAGCAATATGCCGGATTCCATCTTCGCCATGAATATAATAGACGGTGTACAATGAAGCATCATGCAATTGGACTGTGCAGGGGTAGCCTAGATCTCTACTACCGCCATCATCCCGCAAGACGACTTCACCTTCGATATCCCAGGTCTTTCCACCATCATAGCTGAAGCAAGCTCTGATCCCATAGGGTTCTCGCCGAAATCCATAACTGCATACCATCCTGCCATCCGCCAACAAGAGCACACTGGCCGGATGTCCCCACATGGGGGTTTCCTCCAGCTCCACCCATGTCCGCCCGGAATCATAGGAAAACGCCTGATACAAAAACTGGTATTTCCCAGGTTCCCCGGCCCGGATCATGGCGATCAGATTGCCATCGGGAGTAAAAGATATCGCCGGCTCCTCAAAGCTGATCTTTTCATTGGGATCAGCAGCGATCAAGGCTGGGGTATCCCAGGTATCACCGCCATCAGCAGAAATCTTAGTATAGGCACGACAGACATTATCGCCGTAATTTGCGCCATAAATGCCCATAACCAATTCGCCATTGGGCAGTTCAAGTACAGCATCCGAGGTGCCCCCGCGAGGCAGCGGAGCGCTATCCACATAAACCGGCACAGTTTCCCAAGAAGCTCCTTGATCGAAGGATCGAATAATATACGGCCCTTCCACATCTGCCCAAGAACCATCTATCTGTTGCCTGGCAGGATATTTTAGGCGATGCTTTTCTTCTTGCGGGACAACAAACCACTGAAAGAAATTGACCATCAGCGTACCATTCGAAAGCACCTGGATCGACGGGTCTTGCTCACCGCGTTCAGGATCAAAAGCCGGGATAATTTGAGCATCTTGCCAGCTTTCCCCCAAATCGTTTGAAGTCAACAAACCGATCCGTGCACCTTTGTCAACATGATCATACTTCCCTTCCCGGACGGCTTTCAGACTGAAATTACCGGCGCGACGAAAGGAAACCCAAAGCTGCTGATCACTTGTTTTCGCTATTGCCGGGAAACAACTATAGGCGTTCGCGTCTTTATAAAGGATGAAATTTCTCATAGGTTTTCAAGATAGAACAGTGCGAGGATCAAAAGCATCGCGCAAACCATCACCAACAAAATTGACGCACAACACTGTAAGCGAAACCATCAATCCGGGAGGCACCCAGAGCCAGGGCATTTCTGCTAGAACGGTCAATTTCTGAGCATCGGTCAGCATCTGTCCCCAACTTGGCTGGGGAGGCGGAACACCAAGCCCGAGGAAACTCAACGATGCCTCGGTCAGGATTGCACTGGCGATCCCAAAGGTGGCCGCCACAGTAATTGGCCCCAACACATTGGGTAATAAGTGCGTAAAGATAATATCAGCATCGGATGCACCCAATGCCTTTGCCGCGATGACAAACTCTTTTTCCCGTAAGCTGAGTATCTGCCCTCTAACCAAACGACAGATTCCCGGCCAACTCAGCAAACCCATCACCGCCATAATATTGTATAAGCTTGATCCAACAAGCGCGACAACGGTAATAATGATGATCAATGCCGGGAACGTCATGACGACATCTGTAATCCGCATGATCACCGCATCTACGGCACCGCCATAATAGCCAGCAATTGCCCCCAGGGTTGTGCCGATGACGGTATAGATGGCTACCGCAACCAGACCCACCGAAATGGAAACGCGCGTGGCATAGACCAGTCTTGCCCAAACATCCCGCCCGAGGGCATCTGTACCCAATATATGCTCGGAACTCGGAGGCTGTTTCAAGGCAGAATAGTCTTGATAATAAGGATCCTGAACAGCGACCACCGGTGCGAATACGGCAATTAAGATCAAAACTACGATGATCACCAAACCAAACACCGCCGGTCGATATTGAACAAAGCGGCTAACCATTCGCCTCCAAATACTGTCACTAGAAATATCAGTCGCTTTTGGCTTATTCAATTGTTTACTTTCCGAGTCCACTGATTGATTTCGCATAATTCACCTTAGTCTAGCTGGATCCGTGGATCGACAACCGCATAGGCGATATCGGTCAACAAATTGGCACTGAGCACCAATATAGCTGAGATCAAATTCAAACCCATCAAAACGGAATAATCTTGATTGAGCACCGCCCAAATATTGAGTGTCCCCAAACCTTGCCAATGAAATATCTGCTCCACGATCACCGATCCAGCGAACAAGACTGGCAGCCGAAGGCCAATGACAGTGATCAAGGGGATCAACGCATTCGGAAAAGCATGTCGAAGGACAGCTACCCACTCTCTGACACCCTTTGCTCGAGCCAGAACGACAAAATCCTGGCTTAGAATCTCCAACATCGAAGAGCGAGCATACCGCACCAGAGGGGCAGCGCTACCTATCCCCAAGATCGAGACTGGCAATATCATATGCTGGATTTCATCCCACAGACTTGGTTCCTGACCTAAAGTCACCATCCCTGAAGTTGGCAACCAATCCAGCCGCAAAGCAAACAAGTAAATCAACGCCAGAGCCAGGAAAAACCCAGGCAGGCTGACAGCAACAAACGAGAGAAACGTCGAGATATAGTCCACCAAGGAATACTGGTAGACCGCCGAAATGATGCCCACAGTGATTCCAACCACCGTGCTGAGTATCAGCGCGGACAATGTAATTTTTAGCGTCGGCCACAGCCGGATGCCGATCATGTCAGCGACAGGTTTTTGGGTGATCAAAGAATATCCAAGATCGCCTCGCAAAACCCGGCTCAACCAAAAGAAATACTGCACTGGCAGCGGCTCATTGAGACCCAATTTCTCCCTCTCGGTCTCAATCATGTCCGCATCAAAGTTTCCAATCGTTGGGTCGATCATCCCCGAAACCGGATCTCCAGGGGCAATTTGGAGCAAGCCAAAAACGATAATGGTAATGCCAAACAACACAGGAATTGAAATCAGCAATCGCCTGACAATGTATTTACCCATAGAAAACTATCTTACTCCGTTTCATCCGCTCGTGTGCCACAAGATGTGGAAACTCAGTATGACAACCTGGTTACAAGAACTCTTGAATGAAGGCTTTTCCCAAGAAAGCTGTTTGCAAGGGATTCCTGGGTTGAATTTCAAATACTGCCAGGCCTTTATACTCGATCTGCTTGAGCGTTTCAAACAGAAGCGTCCAATCGTGCTTTGGAATTCCCCCCGTCCCCGGCGTATAATGGTCAAGGATGATATCCTCTTCACCCAAGAGGGCCGTTTCAGGTTGGGACATAATCTCCTGGATGTGGAGATGGACCACTTGCTCTTTGAGCGCATCCAAAAACTTATGCAACGGCTCCGAGGTCAAATAAATATGTCCAATATCAAGGCATATTTTCAACCCCGGAACTTGACTGATCGCATCAACCAGAAAAGGAAGCTGACCATTCTCCAGGGCAAGTTGAACATCGCATGTGCGGGCATATTCGACAATCTCATTCGCCAAGTCAATATCCAACAGCCCCGTGTTCGGCAGGTAAAGATTGTCAGAATGTAGAACAAGGACAGATGCGCCCAGTTCGGCAGCGGCGTCAATTTGCTTTCGATGAAAATCACTACCCGTCAAACCAATCTCAGAATGCAAGCTGACGGGCATACCATTCAACATGGATTTCAATTCATTACGGGCTTGCCGATCAAACAAATTTAAGGGTACGCGCCATGAATTCCAAAGTTCGATACCATAGTTATACTTGCGCAGACATTCCAATAGCTGATCTAAATTTGCGACATTTTGATAATGAAGATAATTCCACAGACTAACTGCGTATTGTAATTCCATCGGCGTTCAAACCTCATGAACAAGATGTAAAACTGTAACATTCCTGTTCACTCATAAGATTTGGCAAACCCTAAAACTGAAAAGTGTGAGTGCAGCACCAGGATATGATGCTGCACTCATTATTTTCGACCCTTATTCAGTAATTGTCCATTCTTCAATATTCCAGGTAAGGTAACCCGGATCGGCACTTGGTTTCACCCCGGCAAGATTGGGGTTCATCCCCACAAAGGAGTCAGGGGACATGAAGAATAAGCTGGGTAGGTCTTCGTTCAGGATGGCACTGGCTTCATGGTAGATCGCCTGGCGATCTTCAACCACGCTGGTTGCAACACCCTGAGTCATTAGGTCATCAAACTCTGGGTTGCAGTATCCCATAACCAGCTCAGCCCAACCCGCTTTGCAGGTGTAGTACAACGAGCTTGTGCTAGGTTCAGCGCCAAAACGACCACCTTGATTGAGGACCAGATCACCTTCACCACCGATTGCCGCGACCAGGAAAGCAGAGCTCGTCACCAATTTGATATCTACACGGATACCAACTTCGCCCAACTGCTGCTGGAGTATTTCACCAAGCTGACGCGCCTGCTCGCTGGTGGAGGATAGGAAGACCAGGGTAATCGGTTTTCCATCCCAGAGGGCAACACCTTTTTCATCGAAAGTAACACCGGCCTCCTCCATTAAGGATTTGGCCATGTCCGTGTCACGCTCGTACGTGTTCAAATCCGGGTTGACGGCCCACTCTGGTCCAAAGATCGGGCTATAGATCGGCGTTGCCTGCCCATCGGCCAGCACAGCGATGATCGCGTTAGAATCGATTGAATATGCTAAGGCCTGGCGGAAACTCTTTTCCTGCAAATAGGGCTTGATCTCCGCCTCGATTGGAGTGCTGTTCATGACATTGCCGCCCTTACCACCCTCCTCGGTGGGCTTATTCATCAGGTCGATCTGTTCTTGAGAGCGGGCATCGACATGAGCAACCGAATAACCAATGCCGGCGACGGGGACGACATCTACATGCTCGATACTGCCAAAGCGCGCAACCTCATCGGCCGGGATCGTGGCAATATCAAGTTCGCCAGCCTCTAGTTGAGCCAATATCGTTGCCTGTTCCTCGAACAGCTCAACATAGATCTCATCAATCTGCACTTCTTTGCCCCAGTAGTCTGCTTTTTTGGTCAAGTGGATGTACTGTCCTTCGACATATTCCACAAAATCATAGGGGCCTGAGGTCACAACGGGGGCATCAACGTAATCACTCTGCTCGAGTTCTTCTACCGTCATTGATCCCAAAATGTGTTCTGGCAGAATTCCAAGATAGGTGTTGAACAAGAAGGTCGCAGTGGGAGCACTCAATTCAAAGGTCACTGTATGATCATCAACAACCTTGATCCCTTCAATCTCGTCGGCCTCACCTGCCTGATATTCGGCCACACCAATCACGCTTGAGAAGTTCTTCGCCCAGACCGATTGGCCAATCTCAGGGTTGATTGCAAGCTTGTAGGTGAAATATACATCATCGGCGGTTAGCATTTCGCCGTCACTCCAAGCAGCGTTTTCCGGCAGGTGGAAGGTCCAGACCGTAGCATCTTCGTTGACATCGATTTGAGTAGCCAAATCCGGCACTGGTTGAACGCTATCATCAAACCAGGTCAACGCGGGTAGGATCAGTGGGAAAGTCAGGAACTGTGGATTGCTCGTCATCCAAATCGGGTTGTAGTGTTTACCTGTCATCCCATTCGTGCCGATGAAAACCTGGGATCCGGTTTCATTTGCAGCAGGTTCAGATGTATCTACCGCTGGCGCCACGGCTACTGTTAGAGGGCTAAAGCCAACAACCAGAAAAGCAGCCATTACTACAAGAAAAATGGATTTTCCTTTTCTGCTAAAAATTCTCAACATTTCAATCTCCTTGGGAATTGTGGACATTTCACATGAGCAGAAGATTCCTCATCAAATAGCCAATCTCGCTAAATCAGGGGATTTCTCCGCTGACATGAAATGCTCGCGATTGTTTTTCTTGAGCACAAAATGTTACTCAAACCGCTCGCAACTGAACAAATTACCTGAAACAAAGATAGATACTCGTTAAATCACCATCTGTTCTCCATTCACCTCCTTTAGTCTGCCCTTGCTTGAATAGCGTCTCCACTTCGAGTGTTCCTTGCATCACAACTGTCGTTGAGCTTCAACAGCACTATCTTTCAAGCGCTGAATGATCTCTTTTTCTATATCCTCCGTATATTGGGGGCTTGGCCCCGAGACGCTCAGTGCCGCGATCACCTTTCCAAGTTGATTTCGGATAGGGACAGCCAAACAATAGATTCCTATGGCACCTTCCTGGTCATCAACAGCATACCCGAGCTTTCTGGATTGTTTCAAATTCTCAAAATATTTCGCCGGCTGAGTAATCGTATTAGGAGACAAAGCGGGCATCCCGCGCTGCTCCAAAATAGCTGAGATTTCGTCGTCGGCAAGATCAAAAACCAGCGCTTTGCCCAGGGCTGAGCAATGAATATAGTGTCTATATCCAATGATTGGGCCATATTGGAAAGGGCTGCTGGTGTTGGTAGAGGCGATATACATCACCTGCCCATCGTCTAGTATTGCCAAATTACAAGCAATATTGAACTCTCGCGTAATCCGCTGCATCGCTGGAGCCAAAATTTGCTCAATGGATAGATTCGATAAATAGATATTCCCCAACTCGAACACCCGGATTCCAACTGAATAGCGTTGCTTGTCGGTTGTGCGCTCAATGAACTGAGCTGATTCCAACGCTGAGAGCAAACGAAACACGGTTGGTTTCGGCAATTCAGTCATGTCGCAGATTTCAATCAACGAAAGTTCCGGCTTCTTCAAACTAAAACAGGTTAAAATTTGCAAAGCCCTATCCACAGATTGGACCTTGTACTTTGTTTTTTTACCTTCCTGATCGATATTCCCCACGACACTCTCCGTTTCATATTATGAAATGATATTTCATATGATAGAATTATAAAGTTTACCTCGCCAAGTTGTCAAGATGTCACACAGATTAGCAAGCAAAATAGTGCGGTGGAGCCACCTATGAGAAATTACACAAGTGATTGGTATTTGGGAATCGATCTCGGGACAAGCAGTTGCAAGTGCTCGATAACAACGGACCAAGGGCATTTACTAAGCATCGGAAATAGCAGTTATGCTGATAAAGACATAAAAGAACAAGATCCAAATTCGATTCTCCAAGGAATGATCCTGGCTGTTCAAGATGCGCTCGCCAAAATTGAACTCTCTCCCCATTCTTGTCAGGCAATCAGCATTGGCTGTGCTCTACACGGCATACTTGCTGTTGATCACGCGGGAAAGCCTCTCACCAACGTATACACCTGGGCAAATCATCAGGCCGTAAAAGAAGCTGCGCAAATAAAGAATTCGGCCATATCTCAGAGCATATATCATCAGACTGGCTGTCCACCGCACAGCATGTACCCGCTCTACAAAATCATCTGGATTCGCGAGAACAAACCCGAAATCTTCAAAAAAGCCGCTCGCTTTATATCTGTAAAAGAATATATCATTTCAAAGCTTTGCCGCGAATACTGCATTGATTATTCTGTAGCCAGCGGTAGTGGGATGCTGAATATCCACTCCTTGAAATGGGACCCGCTCTCTCTCGAACTAGTGCAAATTAAACCGAATCAGCTCTCACAAATCGTCAATCCAAAACAAAAACTCGCCATCAAAAACGAAACTCTTGCCAAAGAACTACACATTCCAGTTGGGACTACCCTGGTTGTTGGCTCTTCTGATGCTGCGAATTCAACTCTTGGCGCAGGGGCTATTGATCCCTGGCAGGCCACTTGCATGATAGGTACTAGTGGGGCCTATCGCATTATTTCTCCAGAACCGGTACTCAGCAACTCTGCAAGCAGTTGGTGCTACTGCATCGACGAGGAGCACTGGCTTGCAGGCGGAGCTATTAACAACGGTGGGATCGCCTTGACCTGGCTCAGAGATGTGCTTCAAACGATTTCTTCTGATGAGCTAAGTCTTGATCAAATACTTGATTTTGCTCAACAAAGTAAGATAAACAATGGTGTGATTTGCTTACCTTTCTTTGCTGGGGAACGCAGCCCCAACTGGGATCTAAATGCCAGGGCAGCATTCTTCGGCATATCTATCGACCATGATATCAGGGACTTATCGCGAGCATTACTCGAGGGAATATGCTTTCGACTCCGCAGCCTCGATGAGATGCTCAGGGAAATGTCAATAGAAATCCAAGAAGTCCGCGCATCCGGTGGTTTTACGCAATCAGATTTTTGGGTTGAGATACTTGCTAATATACTCGGGAGACCGATCACTGTTCCAAAGAATGGGGAGACATCATGTTTGGGAGCCAGTTTTTGGGCATTACTTGGTATGGACAAATCTCTTACTTTTGATGACCTGAGAGACGCCATTGAAATTTCAAGAACTACATACCCTCAAGAAAACGCCCTGCAAGAATACGAGAAGTTATACTCTATTTACAAAGATCTTTACCAGGCCGTTTCCCCATTCTTCAAAGAAATCGCCAGACAGTAAGCAAGTTGTCGCGTGAACTTTGACAAAGAGAAGCGATCAGGTTGCAGGCATCATTCTGGCGATCCAACTGCTCGACCTTGGAGCGAAACTGTCCCACGCATATGTTTTCAATTCCAGAGGGAATACCATGGACAGACAGTGGGTTGTAGCCCCCACGCATGAGATCGCTCCAGCCCCTTCGAGACAATTACGCTTGATTGACGGATACCCCATCTCAGGTATAATAGCTCCACCTGCACCCGTAGCTCAATGGATAGAGCGCCTGACTTCGAATCAGTAGGTTGGGGGTTCGAGTCCCTCCGGGTGCGCTTCAAACTCCCTTTTGCTTAGGGGAGTTTGAACTTTAACCCGAAAAACCACCAATAGCTTACCGCAATAGAGAACTCCCATTCCATCGCAGCAGCGAAAATTTGAAGCATGTTCCAAACAAGAGGCCACCCGCCAGCAACTTGCTGACCGGGTGGTAAATTGTCCATTTACAACACCGATTCAAGCGTCTAGCGAGGAACAGCGTTGACTTGGTGATTGATGCGCAAGAAGGCCTCGTGCAGGTCGGTGCCGTTGGCGTGTAAAGGGTCAATGCCGCGCGCCAACTCAGCTCTTAGTTTGTACAGCCCAGTCCGATCATATTTGTCCCGGTCGCGCACCATCTTGATCTTCATCTCTTCCGCCCGGCGGTCTTGTTTGGGGTTGAAGCGCCCGTTCAATTCACTGCACTGGCTGCACACGCCCTGTTTGCTGACAAAAGCACAGGTATCGTCAAAGATGCGCATCATAGTTTGGCGGGCATTGTAGATCAGATGCTTGACGGCACCATGAGTCTTGTCCAAGATCACAGCCACCTCTTTGACCTTAAAACTGTACACATCTTTCAAGATCAGCGCAAGCTGTTGTTCAACCGGCAGCATTTTTGATGTGCAGGTGAAGCAGTAATCAATATGCTCGCGGATTTCATAAATCCGGTGAGGGGCGTATCTGCTGGCATGATCGACCGTGCTCATTACATCGGGATTGCTGTGAGCAAATTCTTTGGTGCGGACCAAAGTATCGGTCGACCAGCGCTTTTGATCTTTCAGGTGCTTGCGAGCGCGGTTCGTGGCAATGGTAAACACCCAGGTCTTGAGGTTCGCCTCCCCTCTGAACTTGGGCACATTCTCGAAAGCGAGAATGAAGACATCATGGGCTAGATCTTCCATGTCGTCTCGATTGGCCACCAGTCGATATAGATAAGATTTTAGCTGGGGCTGAAATTCTGAGAACAACGTATGGAAGGCGCGAATATCACCGTTTTGAGCTTTTTCTAGCAGCGCTGCTGAGTCCATCTCTCACACTCACACTGTGAGTAAACCTCTTCTTTTTTGGAAGACCAAGGGGTGATAGTCTGGGTTCTCAGGCTCCTAACCAAGCCAGAACCGCGATTATCACAAAGAACACCCATTGAAAAAGCTTGAACACGCCCTTCTCGATGCCAGACGTAGCCGCAATGGCGATCTGCCAGACAGCAAAGAAAGCATAGTTGAGAGCGATAAAGCGCACCAGTAGGGACGAAGGATCTGCCAGGTAACCAAAGCCAACAGCCAGCAAGGCCAGGGTAGCCAGAATCAAGAAGACCGAGACATAATGGAAGACCGAAAGCATCACTTTCTTGGGGACTGGGTCGAATTCTGCAGCTAACATCGGCTGCAAATACATCTTGTTCCCCATTGTGAAGTGACCGATCACAGTGAAGGCCGAGAATACCCCGGCAAAAATAACAAACCAGTTCATTTTTTATCTCCTATATTAGTAGTTGTGTTGGCAAGCCAGCGGGTTAACCAAAAATCTCGTAAGCAGCCCCAACCAGAGTCAGGTCTTCGGCTTTTGGCGGGATTTCAGGCTTGCTGTCCTTGAGTTGCTGACGGAAAGACTGGAATGATGCCAGATTTGGGACGATGGCGGCTGTTTCCTCATCGGGGTACATCGCAAAGTGGATGAAGGTCTTGCCATCTTCCAGCGCAAAGGCGCTGTAACGGACGCCAGGGTTGTTCAATGCCTGTAAATCGGCCATCACCTTTTGGATGTTCTTCTTGTTGGTTTCGGCATAACCTGCCTGTACAGTATACTGCACTTTTATAGCATTCATGGCTTGCTCCTTTAAATATAGATTTCGCAAAAATTGCTTCTCTGTTAATTAAGAGTACGATCGCGACCAAAACGGTCGGGTTTTTCGAAATCTTTAAGATTTAAACACCGTGTGCAGTTTGAAGATGCAATGATTTGAGCAGGGATGGCAGGGCTACCTGAACCGGTACGACAGTAAGCCTGGAAGAGAAATGTGCGACCCTACGCGACGCTAAGGAAGCCGCGCTTACGCTAAGCCTCGCCTTGACAGCCAATATCTATTTTGATATTATACTAATTAGCGTGTTTTCTAATTAGACAAGGATCAAAATAATGACCACTCAGGAGATTTCCACCCTATTGCAATTCTTCAAGGCGCTGGCCAATGAAAACCGCCTCAAGATCTTGGGCGTGCTGGCGCAGCGTGAATGCAGCGTCGAAGAGCTTGCCACGCTGTTGAAATTAAAGCCCCCGACCGTTTCCCACCATCTGAGCAAGCTGAAGGGCCTCGGCGTAGCGGCTATGCGCAAGGACGGTAACGACCACCTCTTCCGCCTGGATGTTGACAGCTTACACCACATGTCGAAAACTGTTTTCGCCGCCATCACCACCGAAAAGGTTGTCGCCCTGGCCGAAGGTGTGGAGTATGAAGCCTGGGAGCGCAAGGTCTTGGAGGCCTTTCTCGATGGAGATCAAATCATCGTCCTCCCTTCCGGGTACAAGAAACGCTTGGTGATCCTCAAATGGGTGATCAACTTCTTTGAGGAAGATGTTAAATACACCGAACGTGAAATCAACGAGATCATCCAGCGACATTACCCCGACTCAGCCTCTATCCGCCGAGCTTTCATCACCAACGGGCTGATGGAACGCGAAGGCGGCGGGGGACTCTATTGGCGCATCCCCTGGACGATGCCGGAACTGGAAGGATGAGCAAAATCCTCTAATCCAGGTGCCACCTAGAACATCATCGCATTGACCTTGTCGATGGTCTCGCGACGAGGACGAATCCGGTCAGCCGGTAAGCGGTTGAGAGGCTCATCCGGCAAATTATATAGATCGAACAAGGATTTCTGCTCTGTGTCGATATAGATCAAGCCGGTGATCAGCTCCTGCTGCCGGTTGGCCTCTTCCAGCATGCACAGGATCGCAGAGCGATCCGTGGGATCGTAATCCGACTCTAATTTGCGCAGCATGATTCGTGAGCCATCATGCATATCGACTTCCTTGCTCTCACCGGCATCATAGTCAACCATGATCTCCTCGGCCAGAGGCACATAAGATAGGTCGTGCAGGGCCACTTCGTGATCTCTCCCCCAGGCGTAAGAGTGATGCGCATCATCCTGGTTGTTGAATGTCACGCAAGGGCTGATGATATCCAACACCGCGATTCCCCGGTGGCTGAGAGCCGCTTTGAGCAGTTCACGCACCTGTTTGGGATCACCGGCGAAAGAGCGCGCCACAAAGGTCGCCCGTCCCACAACCGCCTCCCAGACGATATCGATAGGCATATAGGGATTCTGGCCCTGTCCCTTGAGCGCCAGGCCCTCCTCAGCAGTGGCCGAAAACTGTCCTTTGGTCAGCCCATAAACGCCATTGTTGGCAACGATGTAGACCATGGGTACATTGCGCCGCATGACGTGCTTGAACTGCCCCATGCCAATGCTGATCGTGTCTCCATCTCCGCTCATGGCAATGCCCGTCAGCGAGGTGTCAGCAAATAAGGCACCCGTCGCCAGGGAGGGCATCCGGCCATGCAGCGAGTTGAATCCAAAGGAGCGTTCCAGGAAGTAGGTGGGAGATTTGCTTGAACAGCCAATCCCGCTAAACTTGACGATATCCTCAGGGAGGATATTCAATTCGTAGCAAGCTGTGATAATCTGGCTGTTGATGGAATTGTGCCCGCAGCCCTGACACAAGGTTGTGGGAGCTCCACGATAGTCAGATTTCGATAAATTAACCAAATTTACTTTGGGGGTTCTTTGAGTGGCCATCTTATTCGCGCTCCTGATCCAGTATTGCACCTCTAATCCAGTCTGCCGAGAGAGGTAAACCATCGTTTTTGGTCAGGGATTTCAGATGGATGGCGCGATCGGGCACCTCCAGAGAAATGATCTGGTGGAGCTGTCCATCGTGGTTCATCTCGACCACATAAACTCGCTGGTGGTTTCTGATAAACTCGCGCACCTCTTCGTCAACCGGCAGAGCCCGCAACCGTAAATAGTCCACGGCCAAACCGTCATCGTTCAGGTGGTCCAGGGCCTCGCACACTGCCGGATCGGTGGACCCAAAAGCGATGACCCCAATTTCAGCAC
Source organism: Anaerolineales bacterium (assembly GCA_028278545.1). GTDB lineage: Bacteria > Chloroflexota > Anaerolineae > Anaerolineales > UBA11858 > NIOZ-UU35. The sequence goes on along the minus strand of JANQED010000165.1, from coordinate 169,907 downwards.
CCGACCTGGTATGGATTACCGGTTTGGGCAGCATTCCGCGAGCCGTCTCGAACTTGGACCGCAGGCGTTCCATGCCGCGCTCCCAATCAACAGGATCCTCGCTGTAATTGGCATGCTCATCGTGCCCCGTTCCTCGGGCGAAGTACCCGCTTCGAGGATGCCGGTTACCAGGCAAGGTGCGGTACGTGATTCCATCCCCATCGATATCCAGATAACGCCCCCAATCCTCGATTTTCTCCACGTCTTCTTCCCAGAGAACTTTGCCGCGATCTATCTCAGCATCGGGATACTCAAAGGGCGTCGTCATCCACTGGTTCATCCCCAAATCCAGATCGCTCAACACGAACACCAATGTCTGCAAACGATCAGCCAGGTCAAAGGCTTTCCAGCCGAACTCAAAACACTCATTGGCCGATCCTGGCAGCAGCAGCACGTGTTTGGTATCCCCATGCCCGAGGTAGTATGTCAGGTTGATATCGCCCTGGGAGGTGCGCGTGGGCAGCCCAGTGCTGGGCCCCATGCGCTGGACATCCCAAATCACAACCGGGGTCTCAGCATAATAAGCCAGGCCAGCGTATTCCGCCATCAAGCTGATCCCGGGGCCAGAAGTAGAGGTCAGCGCCCTTAATCCACCCCATCCCGCGCCAATAGCCATGCCAATCGCTGCCAGTTCATCCTCGGCTTGAACCACCGCGTAGGTGTTCTCGCCCGTCTCAGGGTCCTGGCGCAACTGAGGCAAATATTGGTTGAGCGACTCAGCCAGGCTGGAGGCGGGCGTGATCGGGTACCAGGAGGCAAACTGGATCCCGCCATAGATCGACCCCAGGGCACCGGCCGTATTCCCGCTGGTCATAATACAGCCTTCAGTGGCATCCATGGCTTCGATATGATAAGGATCGCTCTTGACCAGATTTTCAGCGGCCCAGGCCATGGCTTTTTCAATGATATTGAAATTCAAGGCGATGGGCTTCTCTTTGCCTTGAAAGTGGAAATCCAAAGCCTGCTGGATCGTATCGACATCGATACCTATCATCTGGGCCAAGACCCCTACATAAACCATGTTGGCAACGTAATCGCGCAATTGAGAGGGCGCGTCCGACTCCCGGGCCAGCTTCTTGACCGGCATCGGATACGAGACGATATCGTCGCGGGTGATAGCCTGTTTGAAATCGTCGGCATAGAAGAACACTCCCCCAGGCGTCACTTCGGCCTGATCTTTGGAGAAGGTCGCCGCGTTCATCGCCACCATCACCTCGGTGGTTTCAGTACGAGCCAGATAGCCATCCTTGCTCACCCGGATGGTATACCAGGTCGGCAGGCCCTGGATATTGGATGGGAACAGGTTCTTGCCCGAGACCGGCACACCCATCTTGAACAAAGCCCTCAACAGCGTCAGGTTAGATGTCTGACTGCCCGTGCCGTTAATGGTAGCCACGGTGATGGAAAAGTCATTGACAACCGGATGCGCTGGAATAACTTCAGCCGGTTTTTTTTGTGTTTCTACAAATGACATTCAAACTCCTTCAAGAATACGAATATTCAGCGTTCTTCACTCTCAGAGATTTACCTGATCCTAAAAGGGATGCCCGGACTACCACTCTGGTGATCCTGCACCCAGGCGGTGATACAGCAGATCAGTGTGATCCACCAAGGCCTGATACCCGGCATCCAGATCACCTTCACAGATCGCATCGACCATTTGCTGGTGATAGTTCCAAACCTCTTTCAAATAGTCGTAGTCCGCGTAAACGTTCAACCCCACTGCTTCGTAAGCCTCCCAATAGGCCTCCAAAATGCCAAATACAAAGGGATTATCCAAGCGCCGGAAGATCGAGAGGTGAAATTCGCGGTGCTCATCATGAGGAATACGGATGGGCGTGCCGCGCAGCTTGTTCCAGGCATCCGCCATCAGGTTTCGCAGATGGGCGTGGTCCCCAGGGGTCAGGGCCTCGGCGGCTCGATGCCAGAAACACATCTCGATGTGTTTGCGCAAGGTCGAGAAGGCATCGAAATTGGCCCGATCAACCTCGATGGCATAGGCCAGGGACTGCCAGACGGCGGGCAAGAAGCTGTACGGCAGGCGGCGAATCCCGGTACGCGGTTTGACTTCGACAAAGCCCAGGGCCTTGGCAACTTCCAACTGCTCCCGCAGACGTGCCACGCTGATCTGTAACTCCTCACTCAAAGCGTTCATGGCCGGCAACTGATCGTCTTCCGGCACATCGCTCAGGCGAGAGGCCAGATACTGGAAAAACTCCGATTGCGTGCGCCAATAGTTCATAAGATCACCTGTAATGGAATATCTCTGATTAATCTTATAATTCAAAAGAATTGTAGCACGCGGTTGTGGGTGGGTCAAGCATTTGCGTAAACGATATTTGCTAAACAAGCCTCATGGAAATTGCATGATCATTGACTCTTTTCCCGCCCGATGTATAATTCGGGCGATTTTAGTTATATTACAATACCATTTCATGGGAGCCATCAATGCCAAAAAGGGCCACAAGATTACTCGCAATCGTCAGCCTATTCACCATATTCATCCTCAGCCCGACAGGGATCGCATTGGCAGATTGTACGCCAAATGGCACGGCTAACGCCGATACCATCACCTGCGACACAACCACTGACATGGATGGCAATGGTGACAACACTTTTGACAATGACGGTGTTGAGGGCGCCGGGGGCAGCGATAACATCACAGTCGAAAATGGGGCAACGACATTTGAAGTTATTGGGGATACCAACAGCACTGGCGGCACGGCCAACGACAATATTACGGTTGAAGCAGGTGGTGAAGTAACCGGGGGCATCACAGGCGATAGTTATGATGGCGATAACAACAGCGGAGATGACACCATCAACAACGCGGGAGATGTAAGCACGATCGTTGGTGACAGCTATGAAGGGGATGGGAACAGCGGAAATGATACGATCAACAACAGTGGCAAAGTGGATGATATTGCTGGTGACAGCCTCCTTGGCGACAATAACAGCGGCGACGACACCATCAACAACAGCGGTACAGCCGATAACATCTATGGAGATAGCGCCTGTGGCTGCGGAAACAGCGGAGACGACACGATCAACAACTCTGGTACAGTTGAAGTCGACATCATCGGGAATGGCGGGAACGACACGATCAACAACACCGGCCTGGTAAAAGACTCTATTGATGGCGAAGAAGGTAACGATACAATCACCAATTCCGGTACTGTCAATGACGATCTGGAAGGAGATGAGGGGAACGACTCAATCACCAATTCCGGCGTTGTAGGGGATGATATTGACGGTGATGAGGGAGACGACACGATCACAAACAGCGGCATCGTTCACGGCGATATCGAGGCCGGATCGGGAGACGATACGGTAAGGCTGACAGGCACCCAGGTAGACGGCATCATAGATGGCGGCCCAGATACAGACACCCTGGTTTTCAGAATGAAGACCAAAAACAAATCACAATTCGATGCCGCCAAAGCAGCGATTGCTGCCGGAGGAGATGGCAGTTTCGCCTGGGGAAATGGCAATATCACCTGGAAGAACTTCGAGGTGCTCATCGATAGCCTCACCCTGCTGCCGGGGCAATCCCTGAAGTATCTTGATGAATTTCTAAAAATATCTGGCGATGCTAGTGAAAAGCTCTATTTCTACGGGTTGGAGGAGAATTCAAATATTTACCTGGGGATGCTGGGTTTTGACATCTGGTCCAATGCTGAAGCAGGCCAGGTGCTTCTGGACGTCGTCAATGAGACCATCGATGTGAGGCTGATCGTCACAGGGTTGGGAAGCGGTCAAATTCAGGTGCAGTATTACTCTCTGACAGATGGATCGCTGTTGAGCAATGCCCTGATTGCGCCGTAACGATCACTTCAAGAAATTTAAACGAAAGAAGTCCGACTTTTCTGGCCCTGCCTGGGGCTTCTCAAAAGGTCGGACTTCGTGTTTTTGTGGAATCAGACTTCGAAAATCCCCCAAATTCCGAAGCCTCGAAGCAACTAGCCCTTCAACACCTCCACCGCTGCCGCAGCCATAACAGCCGCGGCGCGCGGCAGTGCCGCTTCGTCGAAGTCGAATTTGGGGTGATGGTGCTTGGCGTCCAGGCCCTTCTCCGGGTCGGCTGAGCCCACCAGGAAGTAGCAGCCGGGGATGTCATCCATCATAAAGGACATATCCTCAGAGCCCATGGTCTGGAATTGGGTGATCAGGGGGGCATCTGGGAACATATTTCTTGCAACTCCCTGTACCCTGGCGGTGACCTCAGGGTCGTTGTCCACGGCCAGGGTGACATCTTCAATGGCGATTTCGGTTTCGCAACTCAAGGCCTGGGCGATCCCATCAACGACCTCGTGGAAACGGCGCAGCACTAATTCACGGACCTCAGGCTTAAAGGTGCGGATGGTGCCCTGGAGGTCTACATAGGGAGGAATGACGTTGAAGGTCGATCCGCCGTGCAGATTCGTGGCGCTGACCACTGCCGTCTCAGTGGGGTCTACATTGCGTGAGACGATGCTCTGCAAGGCAGTGATAATCTGCCCGGCGGCGAAGATGGGATCAACGGCGTGTTGCGGTAAAGCCCCATGCCCGCCCTTGCCTGTGATGCGCACCGAGAAGGTCTCCGCGGCAGCCATCGTCGGTCCCGGCGAGGCCGCGATCCATCCGACGGGCTTTTCATTCCATAAGTGCAATGCCAGAGAGACATCGGGGCGGGGATTCTCCAAAACCCCCTCTTTCACCATGCGTTCCGCCCCACCCAGGCCCTCCTCGGCAGGTTGGAAAACCAGTTTCACGGTCCCGGGAATCTCATCTTGATGGGCCTGGAGCAACCTCGCAACCGTCAGTCCGATAGCCGTATGCCCATCATGGCCACAGGCGTGCATCACGCCCGGCGTTTGAGAGGCATATTCTGCGCCAGTCTCCTCCTCGATGGGCAAAGCATCCATATCGAAGCGCAGCAACGCGACTGCCCCAGGTCGCGCCCCTTCGATGATCGCCACCACGCCGGTCTCGGCAATACCGGTGCTGACCTCTAAGCCAAGCTCTTTCAATTCCCTGGCGACGATCCCAGCAGTGCGTTCTTCTTGGAAGCCTAATTCAGGGTGGCGATGAAAATCACGGCGCAAATCGCACGCATATTCGAATAATTCCTGTGCTTCAGCGAAAAAATCAGGCATGATGCTCCTCTTTGAAGTATTTCCAAATCTTGACTAGCAGCGATGGGGAGTAATAAGGTTGATCTGCGAACGAATCCAGGCTAAGATGGATGGCGAGGTTCTACTTCCTCATTGGGAAATTCTTTGGCCCCGCGTTCACCTAAATCGACCAGGACGGTTTCCGCAAGCGGGTTGACTTTGATCACACGACCATCCCCTAGAGGGGTCGAAACCGGCTTTTTCGGCCTCGGCATCGTCTTGCGCGCTTCAACATAGGCATCATATTCATACTGCAGGCAGCAGCGCAGGCGGCCGCACATACCGGTGATCTCAGAGGGAGCCAGGGACACATTTTGGGCCTTGGCCATCTTGATCGAAATCGGGCAAAATTCCCCCAGGTGCATCGAGCAACAGCGCGTTTCCAAGCCGCAGGCTCCCATCCCCCCAATGATCTTCGCGGCATCACGCGGCCCAATCTTGCGCAGGCTCACTTTGGCACGATAGAGTTCCTGCATCTCGTCGCGCAACGAGGTCAGATCGAGTTTATCGTCCGCTTCACTGGTATATAAAAACGTCAGACGGCCGCCGTCCAGGGTGAACTCAGCGGAAATGATCTTGATCCCTTCAAATTTGAGATGAGAGGCTCTCGCCCGGCAGTTTACTAATGCCTCGGACTCTTTTCCCTCCCACACCTGTCTTGATACCAGATCACGCGGCGTTGCCTTGCGCAAAACGGGCTTCCAGGACCTCTTCCCTGGCCCGCGTGTTTCATCAACAAGCTGGGCGACTTCTCCAAGCTGACGCCCGCGGCTGGTCTCAACAATCACATGATCACCAACCCGGAGGTCGCGATACTTATTAGCACTAAAGTGGTATATCTTACCGACTTTCTGGAAACGGACACCCACAATGAATTCAGACATGCGGTGATTCTACCGCATAATTCGGAGGAACACAGGGTGATTAGCATAACCTGCCAAGAGGGGAAATCAAAACAGGCTGCAAGTAAGCGCAAAGCGCTGCTCACAGCCTGTTTTTTTCAGAGAACCCCTCAATACTACATTCAGGGGTTTAATGTTGCAATTCTAGCGCGCTGGGCTATTTCACAAATTCGATGGGGATGACATTTTCCTGCCGCATAGCTGCCACACTGACCTTGGCGGCTAAATCCTCGGCGACAGCCTTGAGGGCCTTGGCGACCGCGCTGTCAGGGTTGGATATCACCACCGGTTTGCCAGAGTCGCCGCCTTGCCGAACCGAGGCATCCATGGGGATAGCCCCGATGAACGGCACACCGGTCTCTTGAGCCAATTTCTCGCCGCCGCCACTGCCGAAGACATCCATCTTGGTGCCATCGGGAAGCTCCAAGAAGCTCATATTCTCGACAACCCCCAATAGGGGCACGTTCAATTCGCGGAACATCTCCAACCCGCGGCGGGCATCATCCAAAGAAACTTGTTGAGGCAGCGTGACGATCACGCCCCCACTCAGGGGTAATGATTGCGATAGGCTGAGTTGTGCATCCCCGGTCCCTGGGGGTAAGTCAATGACCAGATAATCCAGCTCATCCCAGAGTACGTCGGTGAGGAATTGGCGAATGGCCGAGTGCAGCATTGGGCCGCGCCAGATCAGAGGCTGGTCGGGTTTGACCAGGAATCCAATCGACATCAACTGCACCCCGTAGGCCTCCGCGGGCACCAGTTTGTTATCCTGAGATGGCGGCAGCCTCTCGACGCCCATCATGGTGGGAATATTCGGCCCATAGATATCGGCATCAAGTAAGCCCACGCGTGCGCCGCTCTGCGCCAGAGACACAGCCAGATTGACGGCCACGGTGCTCTTGCCAACACCTCCCTTACCCGAAGCAATGGCGATGGCGTTGCGCACGGGGACGTTCAACAGCCCTCGTGTACGCCCATCGTTGGGCACATCCGCATCCATAGTGATATCAACAGAGCCAACACCCGGTACGGCTTCCGCAGCGGCCATAGCCTCGCTCTTCATTTTGTCTTTCATCGGGCAGGCAGGCGTGGTCAGCATGATGGTGAAGCTGACATCGCCCCCGTTGATCTTCAAGTCCTGGATCATATTCAGGGTCACCAGGTCTTTCCGCAAATCTGGGTCTTCCACCTGACTGAGGGCGGCTAATACAGCATCTTGAGTAACTTTTGCATCGTTCATATAGTTTTCTACCAATTCATCTATGAGTGATCATTTGGATACAGTTTAGGACTCTTTTTTTACCCCCAAAAGACCAATTCGTCACCAAAATTTGTGTAGTTCGTCAATAAGTAATAGCTATTCCATCAACTAAAGAAGAGAAGCCGAACTTTCATACTGCCAATGTGCACTTGGAGCAAAACCGATAAAATAGCTCGACTTCTCAACTGTTTTCTGGGAAGGGATTCTCATCCCTTCGCGGCGGCGGCAGCTTCCTTTTTCGCTTTAGCGGCAGCCTTTTTGGCCTCTTTCTCGGCCCGAGCGTCCGCCTGAATTTGATAATTCAAAGGGCGGATGTCCAAGTAATATTCAGCCGGTTTGAGCAGCTTCTCTTTGTCGTAGATATTGTTTTCAAAGCGGTTGTAGACCGCCAACTCATAATCGTGATCCATGATGATAGCGTCGAAGGGGCAAAACTCGGCACAAAGGCCGCAGTTCATGCAGATATCCACATCGATGTAGAAATTGGCTGGCTCCGGAATGGGACGCCCAGTCTTGGGGTCCTCGGAACGCTCGATCCAGATGCACTGCGGCGGGCAAACCTTGGCGCAAATGCCGCAAGAGGTACAACGGATTTCCCGCTCGCCATCCTCGACTTCATCGTACACCAAGAAGGGTATGAAGCGGAACTCTTCAGGAGTAGGCAGTTTTTCTTCTGGATATTGCACAGTGAAAAGGCCGCGTACATCCTTGCTGCTGCGGTATTCGATACCCTCGTCTGAATAGCGCTTCTTGCCCATGCGGATGTCATCGATATAAGTATCGAGAAAGTGTTTGAGGGTTACGCCTAACCCTTTGATGATTCCTTTACCGTACATAGAAGTTCTCCCGTAAAAGCGTCAAGTTATAAGCTCCGGATATGGGATTACACAGCGTAATCGCTTGACACATGCTTATCTATCCGTCTCACCCAGCACAATATCGATCGAACCGAGGATGACAATGGCATCGGCCACTTTATCGCCTTCACACATCTTGCTCAAAGCCGTGAGGTTGATGAAAGATGGCGCCCGGACGTGGTAGCGCCAGGGGTTGGCACTGCCATCAGAGACCACATAGAAGCCCAGCTCACCCTTTGGGCCTTCCACGCGGCCATAGGCCTCGCCCGCCGGCACCCGGATCGAGTAGCGCGGCTTGCCAGTCATGATCTCGCCCTCAGGCAGGTCGTCGAGGGCTTGCTGCAAGATGCGAATGCTCTGGCGAATCTCCTCCATGCGCACGAGGTAACGGTCATAAACATCACCATGGTAGGCCACAGCGACATCGAAGTCAAAACGGTCGTAGATGCTGTATGGATCAGCGCGGCGGACATCGTAGGGTACGCCCGAGGCGCGCAGCACTGGGCCCACCGCGGAGTAGGCAATCGCCTCCTCGGGGGTCAGCACACCCACACCCTCACAGCGGGCACGTAAAACTTCGTTCTCCGTGAGGTAGCGATCCAACTCGTCGATCTTGCGGGGAAGGCGTTCAAAGGCAAGATCACGCATTTTGCCCTCCACCCCAGGCGGGAGGTCGCGCGCCAGCCCGCCAAAGCGGTAGTAATTACACATCATGCGCGATCCGGCTGCGGCCTCGAAAATATCCAAAATCAGCTCGCGTTCCTGCAGAGCGTACAACATAGGCGTGAAGTAGGCTCCCATGTCATTCAAGAGCGTACCAATGGCAAAGACGTGATTGGCGATACGAGTGAACTCGGCCATGATCACGCGGATATATTCGGCGCGTTCGGGCACCACGGCCTTCTTGCCCAGCAGTTTCTCGACAGCCAACACATAGCCGAAGTTGTTGCTCATCGAGGCCAAGTAATCGAGCCGGTCGGTGAAAGGGATATTCATCAAATAGGTGTTGCGCTCACCGATCTTCTCATGATTGCGATGCAGGTAGCCCATCACCGGCTCCAACTTGACAACCGTCTCACCAGCCAAGGTAGCCACCATGCGGAAGACGCCATGTGTGGAAGGGTGCTGAGGGCCAAGGTTGACGACGATCTGCTCGGTCTCCAAGGACTCGTCGGTCTCGATCTCTTTCATCCCGGCGTACAGGGCCTTGTCGCCATCCGGTATCCAGGTTTCTGGATTGAAGTCTTGAGGATAAACCACGTTCTTGGTGAAGGGGTTTTCATCCTCGGCCCGATAGACATCCCCACCCGGCCAACGGGCATCGAAAGGCTTACTCTCTTCCTCGAAATAAGCTTCTTCCCAATCTTTACGCAGGGGATGACCTTCGAAACCCTCCCACATCAAGATGCGTTTGTGATTGGGATGTCCCTCGAAGCGGATACCCAACAAATCCCAGGCTTCACGCTCCTGAAAATCAGCGCCCGGAAAGACCTCAACAAGGGATGGCAGGACGGGGTTTTGGCGTGGCACCTGTACCTTGAAGACCAGCGCGCCCCCACCGGTTGACCTGTAAACATGGTACACCACTTCCATCTTTTCCTCGGGCATGTAATCGACACCGGTGACCGAGGAGAGGAAATCGTAACCAAGTTCATCGCGCAAAGCTGTGGCAAATTCGACCAGCTTGCCCGCTTCGACGAGATATCCTTCGTAGCCGCTACGCTCATCGGGCGCGACGCCCTTTGGAAAGCGAGTCTCAATTTCTTTAGCAATTGCAAGTGTTAAATCTATCATCGTTGCTCTCCAGCTTAAGCCTCTTCAGGTTCGGCGATAACAGCCGCTTGAGCCAGCTTATCGCTAAATTCCGGGTAATCGCGCGGGTCAAGAAGATCAGGCCCTAAGATAGGCACAGGGATGGCGGGTAAATCTTCTTTCTGATACCAGCGTACGGTCTTGAGCGACTGGTTGTCCATCATTTCTTGCAGCTTCATCAGGCCAAACAGCAACGCCTGAGGCGTGGGAGGGCAGCCTGGGATATAAACGTCTACAGGCAGGAATTTATCCATCCCAGAAACCACGTTATAGCCCTCCTTGAAAGGGCCGCCGCCGGAGGCGCAAGCCCCCATGGCGACAACGTACTTAGGCTCGGGCATCTGGTTATAAAGGCGGACGATCTGGGGCACCATCTTCTTGGTGACCGTGCCGGAGACCAGCATCACATCGGCCTGACGCGGGCTGGGACGCATGATCTCCATGCCGAAGCGCGAAAAATCGAAGCGGCTGGCGGCAGTGCAGATCATCTCGATGGCACAGCAAGCCAGACCGAACATCATCGGCCAAGCAGAATAACGCCGGCCCCAGTTATAAATCTTGTCCAGGGTAGTGATGGCAACATTGTTCTGCATTTCGGGCGGGATTTCGTAGCCTTTTGAGTCGAATATCTCGGGCATCGCGTGCACTCCTTATGGAGGGTGGAAATGACGATTTAAAATCCGATACTTGAATAACGGCCCTAATTATACCTGCCAAAAAGGGCATGTCAACAATTATTAACGCAAATATTCTTTTGCAAAAATATGCTACAATGCCTATCATGCAAAACACCCGCCAACAAATCCTGGACTATATTCGTGCTCATCAGATGGCTTCGGCCATTGAAATCAGCCAGGCGCTGCCAATGACGCCTGCCAATGCCCGCCACCACCTGAGCGCTTTAGAGCACGAAAAACTGGTCGAAGTTGTTGGCACCCGGGCAGCAAAAGGGCGCGGGCGGCCGACAAAGCTCTACGCCTTGACCCACCGGGCTATGGATCACAACATCGATTTGCTGGTGGAGGCTATGCTGAAGGTTCTAAAGTCAGAGGGCGATCTGGATGAACAATTCTCCCGGCTTGTCCCCCACCTTTTTGGAGAAGCAGACCTCAATCCGAGCCTGATTGTTCGTTTGAATCAAACCGTCCGCCGCCTGGATGAGATGAACTATCAAGCCCGTTGGGAGGCCTCTCCAGAAGGGCCACGGGTTATTTTGGGGCACTGCCCCTATGCCGTCATCCTGGCTGAAAACCCTGAACTGTGCCAAATGGACGCTGTTTTCCTATCCTCTCAGCTCGACCAATCTGTAGAACAAGTCGCTAAGCTGGAGCGAGGCCCACAAGGAACTCCCCATTGTATTTTCGCTGTGAGACAGGTCATTGAACCTAAATAGTGAAAGCTGCTTTAGATAGTAGTCACCCTTTTACATGTCGCCACGAAGAAGCTGGCTTCAAATAAACCGCCGAGAAATACCCCCCGTTTGACAGAACTCTGTGATCAGCTCGTATTTCGCGGTTGAATCTGTCTATATCACTTCAGCGGGAGCTTCCAGATGGCGGGATGCCAGTTGAAGTTCTGCCCAACGTTGGCGCGCTCGGTTGATAGGATGATCTGCTCTTTCTTTAGATCAGCAATCGAGGTCAACTGGGCTTTGACCCGGGCTTCGATGGTCTGGCGCGCATTCTGATACGCTAGAGCACCGATCAGCAGTGTAGGCAATGCGGTCAGAGCGAGAAGGACGATTAAATAGCGCCCCCGCAAACTCCGCAAAAAAGAAATAGCCTTCCGGCCCATGATTACCTCCAGAGATTAGATGCATCGATTAATCCCGTTCTTACTCAGGATTCTTTACCATAATTATATACAATAGCAGCTTGTTACACCTTGTTTACGCCGTAGCATTCTTCAAGATCTGATGAACTTGCCCGGTTAATTGTCTAAGCGGTACAATAAATAGAAAAACCAACCTACCCGAAAACTTTGAAATGAACAAAAAAACCTTTGACATCCTCCTGCTGATCGCCCGTCCAGCCGCCGGAAAAAGCGAGATCATAGATCATCTAAAACGCACCGAAGTCGACCGGCGAAGAGAGCTTTACCACATCGGTGAATTCGAAGAGATCGACGATTTTCCTATGCTCTGGGCCTGGTTCGAAGAAGACGACATCTTGACCAGGATGGGATGCCCGCGCCTGCACTCCGACGAAGAGTATAACTTCCTCGAAGAGCATCTATGGAACGTGCTCATCGAGCGCATCTGCCTGGAGTACCACAAGAAATTGCGCGACGAACCGGGCTACCACGATCACAAAACCACCATCATCGAGTTCGCTCGCGGTTCAGCCCACGGCGGCTACAAGCAGGCCTTCCAACATCTAAGCAGGGAAGTCGCCGAGCGATTAGCGATCCTGTATGTCAACGTCTCCTGGGAGGAATCCCTGCGCAAGAACCGGGCACGCTTCAACCCCGACCGGCCTGACAGCATCCTTGAGCACGCCCTCACGGATGAGAAAATGGAAAGTCTCTACCGTCATGTAGACTGGGAGGAAGTCAGCGCGGCCGACCCGGCATTCATTGAAATTCAAGGAGTACAGGTCCCCTACGCAGTCTTTGACAACGAAGACGACGTCACCACAAAGAGAGCTGAAGCCCTGGCGGAGCGGCTGGAGGAGACTCTGGGGAGATTATGGACACTATATAATCAGTAGCCAGTGGACGATGAATAGGTTGCCCCTCGGGAAACTACCCCCCGAACTGCTCACAAAGATCATTGCAAAAGCCCCCATCAGCGACCCGCGCGTGGTGCTGGGGCCGGGCATCGGGCTGGATTGCGCGGTCGTTGATATGGGGGACTCGTTCCTGGTCTTCAAGTCAGACCCGATCACTTTTGCAACAGACGAGATCGGCTGGTATGCCGTGCAAATCAACGCCAACGATATTGCCACCACCGGGGCGACGCCGCGCTGGTTCCTGGTGACCGCACTGCTCCCTGAAGGAGAGACCATGGCTGAGGGGGTGGCAGAAATCAGCCAACAACTGTTTAGGGCCTGCCAGGATTTAGGAATCAGCCTGATCGGCGGACATACCGAAATTACCTATGGACTGGACCGTCCGATTATCGTCGGCACAATGATCGGAGAAGCGGCAAAGGACTGGCTGGTCACCCCGCGAGGGTGTCAGCCAGGGGATCGCATCCTGCTCACCAAGGGAGTCCCCATCGAAGGGACGGTCATCCTGGCGAGGGAGTTCCCTGATCGGCTCGAAGGGATTCTCACCGAGGCTGAAATCCAAGAAGCCAGCGATTATCTCTATGACCCGGGGATCAGCGTCCTGAAGGATGCAAAAATAGCCTTGCAAACCGGGGAAGTGACCGCCATGCACGACCCTACCGAAGCAGGTCTGGCGGGCGCGATATGGGACTAGCTATCGCCTGTGAGCAGACATTGGTGATCGATCCCAAGAAAGTGATCGTGCCCCGGATTTCGGCGCAGATTTGTGAGGTCTTCAAAATCAACCCTCTGGCGACCATCGCCTCCGGGGCGCTATTGCTGACGACAGCCCCTGGTCAAGTGGACAGTATCATCCAGAGTTTGGAGAAAGAGGGCATTGCCTGCGCCGACATCGGCTGCGTGGAGGCAGGTCAAGCCCGGGTATTTCAGACCACCCCCAAAGGTCGCCAGCCGCTCCCCCGCCCGGAACGAGACGAGATCGCCAGGGTGTATGAATCGTAAACTACTCCCCTAAAACTTGCTTGGCCTTCTCCCATCCCGCCTGTATGCGCATCTCGGTGGCCTCCCTGGAGAAGTCCATGGTATCCCCTAAGACAGTATCGGGCTGGATGATCTTGTAATCGTAATACTTATAGGGTTTGCCGCTTTCGTTGTGCAGTGTCACGCCGGCCGCTTGGGCCTCTTTGACATTGTGGTTGATGCGCACGAACTCGCGCAGGTCGGTGACGAAGATCTCGTTCAGAAGCACTTCGAGAGTGTGCATGCCAATATCCAAAGCATTGCCCAGTGGTCGATCCAACACAGGCGGCGTCAGGGGGCTGCAATTGATGATGATCACTTCATCCGGATCGGTATCCAAGACATCGCCCAGTGGGCTGATATTGCGCACTCCACCATCAACCATATCTGGATAAGCGTCAGAAACCTGCACGGGCTTCCAGACGATGGGGATCGCTGTCGACGCCAGAATGGCTTTCTCGAAACCGGGCTCAGATGGCACGAATCGAACGTACTCCCCGGTGCGCAGGGAAACCACCCCAATGCGCAGATCTACCTCGACGAGGCTGGGTTCATACTCCCGCTGCAACAGCTCCCAAAGGGGATCATTGGTGTAAATCGATTGGGCGCCAAAGGCGATTTTTAGCATCGACCAAAAGTTGAGCTTGCCTTTATATATCTGGTCGTTGGAGATACCCCACCAGATTTCCTCCAGACGCTGATACTTCTTCATGGCCAGCATGACACCATTGAGCGCTCCAACAGATACGCCAGCAATCACATCCCACTGGTAGCCTTTTTGTTCACGGGCGTATTTCTCAGCGATGAACTGGAAGGCACCTTTGGCCCCGCCGCCACTGAGCACGAGGGCGACTTTCTTATCTTTCACTGCACTCTCCTCCACAACACTATCCATTGTTGACACTACATATTTTACAGATTTCTGGCTTCAACCTCAAGGGGGTGCTTATTATCATACGTCAATTAACGATTAGACTATAAACAAAATAGCAAAACTATCGTCCTTTTGACTACGGGCAGAAGCATCCTGAATGGAACTTGTGAAGCACAGTGTGGGATGATTCTTGCTAAAAACATCGTCAGCCTGGAAGGGGGAAGTTACCTGTTCAGAGATCGGCTGAGTGAGAGTAGGAGATGTTCAGGCCTTACAGATCAGCCCCAAAGATCGTCAGTTGCTCCCTTACTCAGAAGGTTATACTATTCTCGGCAAAATCACCGGCGGATGGCCGTCCAAATCCGAAATAATTTTCACCTGGGTTTGATAGGCGGTATGCAAGTAATCTTCGGTCAGCACCTCAGCGGGGCTGCCTAAGGCCACCAGTTCCCCAGCTACTAAGAGCGCCACCCGGTCGGCGTACGTCGACACCTGGTTGAGATCGTGCAGGGCCATCAGCACCGTCAAATCTCCCTGAAGAGCCAAGTCTCGAACCAGAGCCAAAAAATTGATCTGGTGCTGCAAGTCGAGGTGATTGGTAGGTTCATCGAGGAGCAGGATCGGTGTTTGTTGGGCCAGTGCGCGCGCCAGCAGGACACGCTGCTGCTCACCGCCGGAGAGCTCAGCGTTGCGGCACTGGGCCAGATGTTCGACCCCAGTCTTTTCCATGGCCCAACGCGCGGCTTCCTGATCCTCGGGCCGGGCACGCCCCAACCAGTTCATATGAGCGGTGCGCCCCAAGAGCACGGTTTGCTCCACCGTGAAGGCCCCACCCAAAGGTCGCGCCTGAGGTACCACCCCTAAGATGCGCGCCCGCTCGCCTGGGGAGAGTTCAGACAAATCCTGCCCATTAAAGCTCATCTCGCCAGACTCGATCTTGATCACGCCGCTGACGGCGCGTATCAAAGTCGATTTTCCAGCACCGTTGGGGCCAATCAGCGCCAGGATCTCGCCTGCGGCTACCTGAATACTGACATCACGCAGCACCACGTTGGGACCATAGCTGACCGTTAGTGAAGAAATCTCAAACATGATTACCAGAAAACCTCAGTTTTTGCCCGCCGCAGAATCCACAAGAAAAACGGCGCCCCGGCCAAGGCAGTGACGATGCCGACGGGTAGAGTCTGAGGGGCTAATAAGACCCGGGCCAGGATGTCAGCCAGCAACAACGCGCTGGAACCCCCTAAAATCGATATCGGGATCAAACGACGGTAATCTGCTCCCCAAATCATACGCACGAGATGGGGAACGATCAAACCGATAAAGCCGATCACGCCGGAGAAAGA
Organism: Anaerolineales bacterium; assembly: GCA_028278545.1. GTDB lineage: Bacteria > Chloroflexota > Anaerolineae > Anaerolineales > UBA11858 > NIOZ-UU35. The sequence continues at coordinate 153,914 of JANQED010000165.1, read as the reverse complement.
GACAGCCACAGCAGTCGTAAGCGAAGCGGTCACGATTACGAAAGCTTTAGCTCGTTCGACAGATAGGCCGAGCTGCTTAGCCTGCTCTTCACCAAACTGAAGCACATTGAGAAAGTGCCCTGAGAAGATCAGCAAGACCACGCCCAAGATCATATAGGGTATGGCCGCCAAGACCGGCTGCCACCCAGACAGAGATGAGCCGCCTAACAGGAAAGACAGCGCCCGGTAGATCTGGTCATTGGAGTTCAACATCAAAAACGAGGTCAGCGCAGAGGTAAACGTGCCAATAGCGACGCCCGATAAAATCAGCGTGGTGAGCGGCACCATGCGCCCCACCCGGGCTAAACTGTAAACCGCCGCAATGGTGATCAATGAGCCGGCAAATGCGCCTACGGGAATCCAGTAGTAGCCCAACAAATCTTTGGGCCAGTTGATCGCCATTACGGTCACGGCTCCCAATCCTGCCCCGGAGGCTACACCAATAATATAAGGGTCGGCCAGCGGGTTGCGGAACAGGCCCTGATATGCTGCGCCACTCCCTGCCAATGCCGCCCCAGTGATGGCGATCAGAATGGCATGTGGCAGACGGACCTTCAGGATGATCGCAGCAAAAGAATCGGGCCAGGTGGTTGGGATATCAAGCAGTGGCAGTTGGTCGAGCAAAATGCTGACCACTGTCCCAGGTTGAATGTAGACCGCACCCAGAGCAACGCTGAAAACCAGGGCCAGGAACAAGAGAACGCTATTCCAGATAAATGGCTGTTTGCGAATCATATCCACATTAAACAAAATCTCCTGCTCGAAGGCAGGAGGTGCGATTCCACCGTTAGGGCTGGTCTGTGCTCGTCCACACCTACCTTCCTCGAGGCTGTGTCAATCCGGATCAAGGCGGGCGTCCTGGCTTGGCCTTCAGCCACACAGTTGCGGGACAGCGCCGGACTTAGCTTAATCGTGCTTCTGAGCTTCACCGGCTTCGCCTAGGCATAAAAATGCCGTGCCCACCCATCCGGGGGCTAGGGCACCTTGATCCAATCTCTTCAATTTGACTATATTTTACCTCAGAATCCCGGTTCGCAGAAATGTCTATACGCAGATATATACAGGAAATTTGTTCGCAAATTGCCCTTGACCAGAACGTATGTTCGTGCTATTATGATAGCACAAATATTCTATCTATTCAAACTCCCCTACTATGTTAGGAGTGTCCTATGATGGCACGACGGAAAAAAGAAGGTTTGAGCGATAAGCATATTAAGGTGCTGCAAGTCCTTGAAAGCTATACCGAGAAAAATGGGTATCCCCCTACGATACGAGAGATTTGCGACCGGGCTAATCTGTCCTCGACATCGGTGGCAAATTACTACCTCGAACGCCTGGAAGAAAAAGGCTACATCGAACGCGATCGAGGTGTTTCGCGAGGGCTGCGGGTGGCTAAAAGTTTCGCCAAGGGTGTCAGCGAACAGATCAAAGAAACTGTTGAGAGCATTGACGAATTGCTGTCCATCCCATTGATGGGGCGCATCGTCGCCAGCGAACCCGTTCCGTTCCCCACATCCGATTTCAACCCTTTCGACTCCGAGTCTGGAAACATCAATGTCGCCAAAAGCCTGCTGCCCGCTCAAGACGTCAGGCGAGGCAACCTATTTGCTCTGGAAGTCAGCGGAGACTCGATGATCGATGCCATGGTCAATCATGGCGATGTCGTCATCATGCAGCCGGCGACCGATGTGCGCAACGGCGAGATGGTCGCGGTATGGCTGAATGATAAAGACGAGACCACGCTCAAGTATTTCTACAAAGAGGGCGACCAAGTACGATTACAACCTGCCAATCCCACGATGGACCCTATTTATATCAACGACCCCAGTACGGTAGAAATCCAGGGTCGCGTGGTCATGGTGGTTCGGCAAGTTGAAACGCATTAGCGACAAAAACCCAAAAATAAAGCCGGGCTTGTGCAAAACACAGCCCGGCTTTATTTTTGGGCGTCTCGCCGCTGGCGCAGTTCTAGACGCAACGTCGAACTAATCTCTTCGGGGAGTTCATCAAGGGCGCGGCGGAGAAGCTTAGCTGTTTGAGGGTTAGTGGTGGCCGCCAAGGATTGACGCAAAAAATAAACCGTCTCCTGGGGAGATTGCTTTGCCAACAAATGTACAACGACCAGCAGATCGTCCCTGATCTCCCTATCAACCTGGCGCACCAGAGGGGCAATCCAACGAAATACTAAGGGCAGATTATCAAAGTTCTCGATCTCTAAGAGCGCTGGCAGCGCCCGCAGACCAATCAACACCGCGGATCGTTCTTCAGAGTCCAGCCAATTCTCCAGCAAATCGATAAAATCATCTCTGGCTTCGGCCCGCAAACGCGCGATCCCCGTCGATGCCAACGCCTTTACGATTTTTTCTTCTCGGCAAGCTATCCCCCAGAACTGGGCCCGCTCAGTAATACGGTCAGAGGGGTGTGGTGGAATCCGTCCCAGGATAGCTATCGCCAAAAGGCGCGTCTCCACCCATTCCTCAATCCAGAGAGCATCGGCGAGAGCCAGCGCAGCTTCAGGATCGCTGTCCACCATCTCAGCTAACTCTCGTTCGATCTGCCTGAGAACCTGCCCGGGGGCCTGGTAGCTCTTCAATAACGGCGCAGACTCGATCACTTGCCCCGGTCGCAGGGTACGATCGGCATAGAAGTCCAGCAGGTCATGCAAAGCGGATACAAACTTCTCCGGTGACCCGAAATGTTCCGTCAGTTCAGCAGCCTGAGTAGCTAATCGGGCAGGTTGAATGGCAGGCATACGAGTTATGAGATAGGGGTTAGGGGTTAGGGGCTAGGCGTTGCAGAGTTTGAAAGGCGGTTTCAATATCCTCGGCAAAGGACAACAGGCGATGATCTTCCCCCGGGATATATTCACCTAGTGACTCAAATAGTGTTTGGAAGGTACGCTGCCAACCCGAGCCAATCAAGATCAACGGCCGGGAAGACTCCGCACCCGTCTGTAACAGAGACCACATCGCGGCCACCTCGGCCAATGTACCAATCCCGCCAGGCAGCGCCAGCGCCGCGTCGCACTCATCGATCAAGGCATACATCCTTTGTCGCAGGGTCGGGAAGCGCTTTTCCTCCATCACCCAGCGATTGGGGGAAACTGGACGCCAAACCTCGATCTCATCACAGGTCACACCAATGACACGACCTCCTGTTTCGGCCGCGCCACGCGAAACGGCCTCCATCGTGCCGATATAGCCACCGGTCAAAACTGTATAACCTTCAGCGCCCAACAATCGCCCAAACTGATAGGCATCATCATAAGCCGGCTCACCGGGCTTTGGCCGCGAACCTCCAAAAACTGTGATCTTCATTGTGGCAGAAATTATAACCGGGAATCGGTTAGCAGGGCGATAATACAGTCAACCCAACAAATATACAGTACAATAATTGCAATATCGAAAGCGTAAGAAACACAGTTTGAAAGATGCAAATTTGCTAACTTTTTATGCGCATTATCCTAACCCACGAACAGACTGATTTCGACGGTCTGGCCTCCCTGCTGGGGGCCAATTTGATCGATGAGCAGGCTGTGCCCATTTTACCTCGGCGGATCAACCGCAATGTGAGGGGCTTCATTACTTTGTACGGTGCAGAGCTACCCTTCGTTGACGCGCGCGATTTTAGCGCCGACTCTATCGATTCCGTCTGTCTGGTAGATACGCAATCCCTGGTCAGCGTCAAAGGCATGGGGGATGATACCTCCATAAAAGTTATCGACCACCACGCCCCACGCGAAGATGCTCCGCAAAATTGGCAAATCACCACCGATGAGACCGGGGCAAACACCACCCTCTTCGTCGAGGCCATCCAGGATAAGCGTATTCCGCTAAACACAGTGCAGGCCACCCTCTTATTGTTGGGTGTTTACGAAGACACTGGCTCCCTGACCTACAGCCGCACCACATCCAGAGATGTGCGTGCTGCGGCCTACTTATTAGAAGAAGGAGCCAATTTATCGATTGCCAACGATTTTCTCAATCAGCCCCTTTCCCTGGAACAGCAGGCGATCTACGACCAACTTCGGGAGGCCGCACAATATCTGAACATCCACGGGTATCAAGTGATCGTTGCCATCGGCAGCGCTGAAGAGATGGACGAAGAGTTATCTACTATCGCGCACAAGTTACGAGACCTGCTGGACCCGGATGCGCTGTTCCTGTTCATCACCATACGCGGCGGCGTCCAATTAATCTGTCGTTCGACAAGCGACAACATCGATGTATCCAGGATCGCGGCGCACTTCGGCGGCGGAGGTCATCCCCGGGCAGCTGCCAGCCTGATCAAAAGCCGCCCGGTAGAGGAACTCCACAACGAATTGGTCAAGCTGCTCCCGGACAATATCCAGCCTCCCATCAGGGTCGCCGAGATCATGTCGCGCGCGCCACAGATTCTCTCCCCCGACACGCCCGTCGACGAAGCTTTGCAGCGTATGCAGCGTTACGGCTACGAAGGTTACCCGGTTGTCGATCAGGGCGTTATTGTGGGGCTGCTCACCCGGCGCGCCGTAGATCGCGCTATCTCTCATAGACTCAACCTCCCGGCATCCAGCCTGATGAAAGCAGGAGATGCGCACGTGCATCCCGATCAATCAATCGAACATTTACAAAACATCATGACCGATACAGGCTGGGGCCAAGTCCCCGTCGTAGAACGCGACAGCCATGAGATCATCGGAATCGTCACGCGCACCGACTTGCTGAAGACCCTCACCACCAAAGCCCCGCGACCAGGGCATCCAAATCTCTCTGAAAAACTCGAACAGGTTTTGCCGCCGGCCCGCCTTGCCTTGCTCAAGGCCGTCGCCGAAATAGCCCAGGGACAACGCGCGGCCCTGTATATTGTCGGTGGCTTTGTACGCGACCTACTCCTCGAACGCCCCAGCCTAGATTTCGACCTGGTGGTGGAAGGGGATGGCATTGCCCTGGCCCAAGCCGTCAGCGACAAGTTTGGGGGGCGCGTCACGATGCACAAGCGCTTTGGCACCGCCAAGTGGCATCTCAGCGGCCAGGAGACTGAGGGCAGCGAACAGAGCGACTTGCTAAAGACACTAACCACCGATCACTCACCACTGACCGCTCTCGACTTCATATCCGCCCGTACCGAGTTCTACACCCACCCAACCGCCTTACCCACAGTCGAGCGGGGCAGTATCAAGCTCGACCTGCATCGCCGCGATTTCACCATCAACACCTTAGCGCTGCGTCTCGATGGTCAGCATTACGGTGAGCTGCTCGATTATTGGGGCGGACTGGGCGATCTGCAAAAGGGCAATATCCGCGCTCTGCACTCGCTATCCTTCGTCGATGACCCCACCCGCATGCTGCGAGCTGTACGTTATGAACAGCGCTACGACTTCCAAATCGGCGAGCGCACCCTGGAATTGCTTTTAGAGGCCAGGCCGCTACTTGACCGCGTTTCAGGAGATCGCATCCGCCACGAGCTGGACAGTATCATCGATGAGGACAACGCCTCGCAAATGTTTGATCGGCTACACGAACTCGGTCTGTTGGAAGCCATCCACAAAGATATCATCTGGAATGAACACATCGCCGAGCAGATGATGGCCCTGCAGCCCCATACCCCAGAAGAATACTGGAATCTCGGGCCGGAATTGCGCGGGGCGCGGCTGAAAAGAGCCTTGGCTTACGCCCTGTGGCTGATACCGCTCCCCATTTACCGCATCCAGGGCGTGATCAAACGCCTCAAACTGGCCCGGTCCCTGGCGGAGACCATCCGAGCCGCCTGTTTCATCTGGAATGATCTCCCTGACTTGGTTAACCAGAAACCCAGCGCGATCACTACCCGCCTGGCAAAGACCCCAGCCCTGGCGATTTATGGGCTGCATCAGACAACAGACGATCCAAAAGCGCGCTCGATGCTCGAAGCATACGCCAGGGAATGGGTGCACGTTGCACCACAAACGACCGGTCACGATCTGCGTGACCAAGGCCTCCCTCCAGGGCCTGCCTATAAGCAAATCCTCAACGATCTTCGCAATGCCTGGCTGGACGGCGAAGTGACTTCACATGAGGGCGAAAGACAACTTCTGGAGAAACTCATCCGGAGATTCGTCAAGGGATAGTCTTGCAACTTCTCTATTTCCGTGCTAAAATTTCCGCGCTAAAGGGTGGTAGCAATACTGCTGTCGGCGAAAAGTGGGCAACCCCCACTTTTTTCGTGTCTGGGAACTACCGCCCAAACTGATGGAGAGAAAGCATGAAGAACGATTTTGCATTGGCCTTTAAGCAAATATTGGAAGACCGCGGTCTGCCCCAAGAGGTCGTCCTTGCGGCTATCGAGGATGCTATGGTATCCGCCTACCGCCGCGCGGTTCACGCCTCCAACGCACAACACGTCGAAGCCAGAATCGACTCGGAGACCGGAGAGGTAGCCATCTTCGCCGAAAAAGAAGTCGTCGATGACGTTCAAGACGAGCGCACAGAAGTGGTGCTCGCCGAAGCAAAAGCCGTCGACGAAGAAACTGATTACGGTGAAATGGTCATCGTGGATAGCACACCGGCTGATTTTGGTCGTGTGGCCGCCCAAACCGCCCGCCAAGTCATCCAGCAGCGCATCCGAGAGGCGGAACGCGACGCACAGCTGAAATACTATGCCAACCAGGTCGGCGATATTGTCAACGGCGTGGTACAAGCGATTAATGCCAAGCAGATCAGCCTTGGATTGGACTTGAAAGCTGAAGGGATAATGCCTCGCAGACATCAGATCCCGCGCGAATTCTTCCGCGTCCACGATCGCGTGCGCGCTTTGCTGCTTGAAGTCCAAGAATCCAATCGCGGGCCCAAGATCATCCTCTCGCGAGCCCATCCCGACTTTCTGCGCCGCTTGTTAGAAAACGAAGTACCGGAAATCTATCATGGCATGGTTGAAATCCGCTCGATCTCCCGAGAGCCTGGGCAGCGCTCCAAAGTAGCGGTCGCCGCCCTCCAGGCAGGGGTCGATCCCGTCGGTGCATGCGTTGGTATTCGTGGTGTCCGCATACAGGCCATCGTGCGTGAGCTCAACGACGAAAAAATCGATGTGATCGAATGGAATCCTGATCCCGAAGCGTATATCGCTAAAGCGCTCAGTCCTGCCAGGGTACTAAATGTCTTCTTGGAGGACAACGGCGGGCCAAAAACGGCCACAGTGGTCGTCCCAGAAGATCAACTCAGCCTGGCGATAGGGCGTGACGGGCAAAACGCGCGTCTTACAGCCAAGCTTACCGGGTGGCGCATCGATATCAAGAGCCTGATCGAGGCCACTTCTGAAGTGCTCTTCAAATTGAAGAACAACGCCGATTATGCCGATTACTTCGAACAAGAAAAAGACTTCATCCCTCAAATTGAGGCCCTGATGAGGAAGAAAGCTGAAGGCCGGCCAATCACTCCTGAGGATTATCAGGAAATGCAGGCCTTCACCGAACGCGTTGAACTAGATCGTATCAAGTCTGAACGCGTCGAACAGAAAGAAGTGGAAGAGCGCACTAAAGCCGCTCAAGAAGGCATCCCTCAAAGCGCCTACGAACTGCCTCTGGCGACGCTGGGACTCCCGACACGGGTCGAAAACCTTCTGGTCGGTAATATCGAAGTAGAGACTGTTGGCGATTTAGCATTCAGGATGAACTACGGCCCTGAAGAGATCAACAGCATTGCCGGTATTGGCCCCAAAGCAATGGAACAAATCGAGAGTTCGCTGGAACTGATGATCTCTTCACTTCCCGAACCAGAGGAGATCGTCGAAGAGGAACCTGTAGCTGTCGAAGCCGAGGTGGCCCCAGAAGAAGTCGAAACTCCCGAAGTTGAAGACGTTGTCGAAGTTGCAGAGGAAGAACAACTTGAAAAAGTGGTTGAAGATGCCGCAGAAGAGCCAGAAGCTGTCGCGGCGGTTGAAGAAATCGAAGAGGTAACCGAAGTTGTTGAGGCTCCCGAAGAAGTCGTCGAGGACACCCCCGAGCCAGAAGAAGCCGAGGCTGTTCCTGCTGAGGAAATTCCTGCGGAAGCAGAATCTGCTCAAGAGGAAACACCTCAGTCAATGGAAGAAATCTTCCAACTCAAGCCGGAGATGCTCGACATCGCTGAACCTACCAAGGAAGATGAGCCTTCGTTCGAGGAAGAGGAAGAAGATAAATCTAAGAAACGCAAGAAATACGTCGAAATCGAGTACGACCCCGATAGAGACGTCACAATTTACCGCAAGAAGCATAAAAAAGATTCCAAAGGATGGGATGATTGGGACGATGATGAATGGGACTTCTAACCCGATTCGCCTGATCGTGACCTCCTAGAGAAAGAAGTGGCAAAAAAACGCAAGAAAAAACATGTACCCCAACGCACCTGTGTAGGTTGCCGCACCGTACAACCCAAACGGTCGCTGACCCGGGTTGTACGCACAGCCAAAGGTGTCCAAATCGACCTAACAGGCAAGATAGCCGGTCGTGGAGCATACCTACACAATACCCAGAAATGCTGGGAAATCGGGCTCAAACAAGCCTTAGCGCGAGCCTTGAAAACTGAGATCAGCCCAGATGATTTACAAAGCTTATCTGAGTATGCAGAAAGCCTCCCAGACGATAGCGAAGCCATCGCTTAGCTAGAATTTATGCACCGGGTACACAACAGTAACGCCCTGACGGCCAGCGAGTAGAGAGTGCTGAGATGAATATCTGACTCGGCCCGCCTCGCCAGCTCAATGGGGTACCAAACCTGAATCAAGGAGAGACCTTATGAGCGAAAACGGCGAACTAAAGCGTATCGAACTTCCTTATAGCGTTACAGTTCGTGAACTTTCTGAAATATTGCAAATCAGCCCTATTGAAGTAATCAAAAACCTGATGGCCAATGGGGTGATGGCCAACATCAACCAGGAAGTTGATTTCGACACTGCTGCCATCGTCGCAGCCGAAATGGGCTTTGATGCTTCCCCGTTGGTCGTCGAAGAAGAATCACTAGAAGATACCGCCGAGATTCCGCTCTGGCGTCAATGGATCGCGGATGAAGACCCCAAAAATTTGCAGGTACGACCTCCGGTGGTTGGCATTTTGGGGCATGTTGACCATGGAAAAACCTCTTTGCTAGACGCTATCCGCCAAACGGACGTCGCCGGTGGAGAAGCAGGCGGGATCACCCAGCATATTGGTGCTTACCAAGTCAAACATAACGAACGCCTGATCAGTTTTATCGATACCCCTGGTCACGCGGCATTCACAGCTATGCGCGCTCGCGGCGCCCAAGGAGCGGATATTGTTGTCCTGGTTGTCGCTGCGGACGACGGTGTTATGCCCCAAACGAGAGAGGCGATCTCTCATGCCAAAGCCGCCAAAGTGCCTATCGTCGTAGCCCTCAACAAAATGGACCGTCCCAACGCTGCCCCTGATCAGGTCAAACAACAGCTCGCGGAAGTTGATCTCGTCCCCGATGAATGGGATGGAGATACACTCGTCGTTCCTATCTCAGCAAAAGAAAAAACCGGGCTGGACGATCTCCTCGAGGCCATCTTATTGGTCGCGGACAACAACGAGATCTTAGCCAATCCGAATGGCAGAGTATTTGGCACGGTGATTGAAGCCAGTCATGAGCGCGGGCGGGGAGCCATGGCAACCTTCCTCGTCCAAAACGGTGCGCTCAAAATTGGCGATGCGGTCGTGGCCGGGCAAACGTGTGGAAAAATTAAAGCCATGTTCGATTACAAAGGCGAGACAATTGCCAAGGCGCCTCCCTCCGTACCAGTTTCGGTGATGGGGATGGATGAGATCCCAGCCGCCGGAGAATTGTTCCGAGTCGCCAAGTCCACAAAGGCGGCCCGTGAAATCGTAGAGAGGCGCAAACAACTTGTCGCAGATCGCAAAGCCGCGGCCAGCGGAGGCATGACGCTTGAGCAGCTATTTGCCCGGGTTCAAGCCGGGGAAGCGCAGGAATTACGGCTGATCATCAAAGCTGATGTGCAGGGCTCACTAGAGCCCATCGTCTCATCGTTGAACGACATGAATGTGGAGGGAATTGGCGTCAATATCCTGCATGCTGACACCGGCAGTATTGGCGAGAATGATGTGATGCTGGCCTCCACTTCCGACGCCATTATCATCGGCTTCAACACCCAGCCCGATGCTGCCGCCCGACGCATGTCGGAGACTGAAGGTGTCTCCATCCGAACTTATAATATCATCTACCGCCTTACAGAAGACATCGATAAAGCACTCAAAGGCTTGCTGGAACCCGAAAAGCGCGAGGTTACCCTGGGACGCGCGAACGTTTTGGCGGTTTTCGGCGCTTCCAGGATTGGTAAAGCTGCCGGCTGTCGCGTCGTCGAGGGAGAAATCCGGCGCAATGCCCGAATCAGGGTTTTGCGGGAAGAAGAAGCCATTTTCGAAGGGGAAATCGCTTCGCTCAAACGCCACCAGGACGACGTGCGCGAAGTGCGCGAGGGCTTCGAATGTGGTATCGGGCTGAGGGGCTTCAATGACTTTGAAGAAGGTGATGTTATCGAGTGCTTCACCATAGAAGAGGTCAAAGTCATCTAATTTGGAGAGAGCGATGGTTTCAAAACTGCGCGCCCAACGTATCGCTGACCGTATCCATGAGGAGCTTTCCACGATCCTGCTGATGGAAGTTTCCGATCCCAGATTGACGTCCGCATATATCACAAAAACCCGCGTCGATAAGGAATTATCATACGCCAACGTGTACGTTTCCTCCCTGGAAGGAAGTGAGGAGGCAGAGGTACTCCTCGATGGATTGGAACACGCCAGCGGTTTTCTGCGCAGCGAACTCGCTCAAAGGGTGCACTTACGCCACTTTCCCAGGCTGCGGTTTTACTGGGACCCCAGCCCCGAACATGCCGACCGAATTGACGAGTTGATCGCTTCTCTTGATACCGGAGAAGACGACTTAGATGCCCCTAAGAGCAGCGAGTCATCCAACGATGAATAAATCGAAACTATTGGAAGCCAAACAAGTGCTCGAATCTGCACAACGGATTTTGATCGTCTCGCACATCCGGCCAGACGGTGATGCCATCGGTGCGCTGCTCGGTTTAGGTTTAGCTCTGCAGCAGGCTGATAAATCGGTACAAATGGTATCGGAAGATGGTGTACCGAAATCGTTCCGACACCTGAAAGGCAGCGAGCAAATCAAGAAGAAACCAGAAGGGGAGTTTGAAATCATCATGGTGGTGGACTGCTCGGATTTAGAACGCACAGGTAGGGTGCTCGAGGGTTATCCAACCCCAGATATCAACATCGATCACCACGCTACCAATCGAGCATTTGCCAAAATCAACCTCGTAGATATCGAAGCAACTTCAACCACAGAGATGCTGGTTAACCTTTTCCCAGTTATTGGTTTACAAATAACGCCGCCGGTGGCGGAGGCATTGCTTACGGGTATAATTACGGATACAATCGGTTTTCAGACGACTTCCATGCGTCCACAAGCCCTGCGCACTGCCGCAGATTTGATGGAAACCGGAATCGACCTTCCATCCCTATACCGCAAAGCGCTGCGCTCACGATCTTTCGAAGCCACCCGTTATTGGGGAGCCGGATTGAGCACCCTGGAACACCAAGACGGCCTGGTGTGGGCGACATTAGATTTAGAAGCCCGGAAATCCGCCAATTACCCAGGGATGGATGACGCTGATTTGATTAACATCCTCGCCACCATTGAGAATGCTGATATCGCCTTGATCTTTGTCGAACAATCCATGGACCGCGTCAAAGTCAGTTGGCGCGCACGGCGCGACATTGATGTATCGAAAGTAGCCTCACAGTTTGGTGGTGGTGGTCACAAGCCCGCCGCCGGAGCAACCATCGAAGGCAACCTTCGCGATGTCCAGGCAGAAGTTATTAAAGCTACCAAAAAACTTTTGAATGGGAGATAATGTTTTCGCAAGGTATTTGTAAACTCCATTGAGTACCAAAAAGGTAAAATTATGAAACCCAACGACTTATTCTGGGGAGATGAATGATGGAAGGAAAAATAAAAAACGTAGTTTCAGGTGCGCTTGTTATCGACAAGCCGATTGGTTTAACCTCCCATGATGTGGTAAAAATTGCGCGGCGAGGGACGAATATTCGTCGTGCTGGTCACACGGGGACGCTTGACCCACGCGCTTCCGGTGTACTGGTGGTGCTGATTGGACCCGCCGTTCGTTTGAGTGAGTTCATTTCTGCGGACGATAAGCGCTATCAAGCCACAATCAAATTGGGCGCTTCGACGGACACATACGACTCTGAAGGGCGAATCACTCACAGCGCTCCTTTTGAGCATATCACCGAGGAACAGTTCTCGACCCTACTGAAGAGTTACGAAGGCAAAACGCTGCAAACCCCACCGGTATACTCCGCCATAAAAGTCCAAGGCAGACCAGCGCACCGACGTACGCGCTCTGGGGAGGAAGTTGAGCTCGAACCACGCGAGATCGACGTTTACGCCTTAGATTTGCTAGAATGGGCACCTCCCGAGGTTGTCCTGGACGTGTACTGCTCCTCAGGGACTTATGTGCGCTCCTTGGCCAACGATATCGGCGAAGATCTACAGACCGGCGCTCACTTAATCGGCCTGCGCCGCACAAAGAGCGGGTTCTTCACCCTGCGCCATGCGGTCCGACTGCGGGAACTCCAAGATGCATTCCTGACTGGGGACTGGTACAACTTCCTGATCCCTGCCGCTGAGCTTTTGCCAGATTGGCCGGCGATCGAGTTAGACAACGAACAGGTTGAAAAGGTGGCCTTCGGACATCGCCTTCCCGTCGGGTCTAACCCAGAAATGACCGAGGATGGCTACACACGAGCCGTCAGCGAACAGGGTGATTTGGTGGCTGTGCTCAGCTTCGACGAACAGAAGCGCGAATGGCAACCTAAGAAAGTCTTCTTCCAGACCTAGCAACGAACTACCCGCTACGTTAGCCCAACATCCAATGCGACATTTCTGGTCTCTTGATGACGTCCAGTTAGCAAACACCTGGCTAACGATCGGCTCCTTTGATGGCGTGCATCGCGGCCATCAGAGGGTTGTGCGTGAATTGGCTGCTGGGGCACTCAAAAACGGTGCTCCAGCCGTGGTGCTGACCTTTTATCCCCATCCTGCGACGGTTCTACGCGGTTACGACTATCCCTTCTACCTGACCACACCAGAGGAAAAAGCTGCGCTTTTGGGTAATCTGGGAATTGATATCGTGATCACCCACCCCTTCAATGTAAATGTGGCCAAGACCTCCGCGCGAGACTTCATGACCACCTTGCATCGACATTTGAACATTCAACATCTGCAAGTCGGGCATGATTTCGCCTTAGGCAAGGACCGTCAGGGGGATGCAGAAGCTCTCAAGGAGTTGGGGAAAGGGTTGGGATACACGTTAAAACGCACAGAACCCCTGATCGCAGGTGATGACATTGTTTCATCCAGCCGGGTGCGTTTTTTACTAGGCGCAGGACAAGTTGATGAAGCTGCCCAACTCTTGGGTAGAAATTACAGCGTCGCAGGCAAGATAGAACTAGGTGATCGACGCGGCGTCACCCTGGGCTTTCCTACAGCCAACTTATCAACCTGGTCGGAGCAAGCCATCCCGGCCGCGGGTGTTTATGTCTGCCGTGCTGAAGTACGGGATCAAACCTGGGGCGCAGTCGCCAACATCGGCGTCAGGCCCACCTTCGAATCCAAGTCGGTGCCAGCCCGCGTGGAAGCTCATCTACTAGATTTCGAAGGCGATATCTATGGTGAATCTTTGCGCTTGGAATTCTTGTCTCGCTTGCGTGGTGAACAGCGCTTTCCTGACGTCGAGGCGCTGGTAACCCAAATTCGACTGGATTCTCAAAAAGCGCGCCAGATTCTTGCTTCTTGACAGTACCAGCAATATCTCGGTATACTCAGTTCACAATCCAATACTGCACGGGGAGCCCAGTGTTTCTGGGCTGAGAGGAGCGCAATATAAGTGCTCGACCCGCCAACCTGATCCGGATAATACCGGCGGAGGGATCGCAGCACAGACAACCAAATCCCTCTCCCGGTACCGGCGGAGGGATTTTTGTTTTGCGCGTGATCATCTTTGCCAACGGTGAAATTCATCACCCCCAGCGCGTTTTGGAAATCATCCAAGATGGGGATGTGCTCATCGCGGCGGATGGCGGGGCGCGCCACTGTTTGGGCCTGGGTTTGCTCCCAAAGCTTGTCATCGGCGATCTTGACTCCCTGACAGAGGGTGAGCTGCGCGATCTTGAAGAGGCTGGGGCTGAGATACAACGTCATCCGCCCGACAAAGACGAAACCGATCTAGAACTGGCCCTGATCAAAGCCGAGGAGCTTAAGCCTGATGAGATTATCATCTTCGGGGCTTTGGGCGCACGCTGGGATATGACCCTGGCAAATGTGCTCCTTATGGCTCATCCCGATTTCGCCTCTATCCCCATCTGTATTGTAGATGGCCCCCAAGAGATTTCTCTGCTGCGCAGCGGCCAAGCCAAAGAGATCCAAGGTCAACCTGGGGATACTATTTCTCTCATTCCCCTTATGAGAGACGCCAGAGGCATTACCACACTGGGCTTGGAATACCCCTTGGAGAACGCCACATTGCGCTTTGGAGTCACTCGCGGGGTCAGCAATGTGATGCACTCTCAGCACGCCCGTGTGCAGTTGGAAGAAGGCTTGTTGGTAATAGTTTCTTACCATCTCAACAAAAGGGGGGACAAACGCGGTTCCTGATCATCCCAAAACGCAGAATACCAATCGCAAAGGAAACGCGTTCGGATTGACCCAAAATGGAGGTTTCCATGAAATACAAAACTATCATCACAATCTCGGTACTCATAAGTTTGCTCGCCGCCTGTGCCCCTGCTTCGGAGCCAGAACCCATTGAAATCACTCCCCCAGAGCCTTTGAAGCTCACCGTGATGACTCACGACTCCTTTGCGATTTCCGAGGATGTGCTGGAGGCTTTCCAAGAACAGTACAACGCCGAGGTCCAGTTCATCGAGGCTGGCGACACGGGCACAGCGGTCAACAAGGCTGCGCTGGCCAAAGACAAGCCCCTGGCGGATGTCTTCTATGGCGTAGACAACACCTTTCTCAGCAGGGCGCTAGATGAGAGCATCTTCGAGGCATATGCCTCCCCGTTACTGGCAGATATCCCTGACGATTTCAAGCTCGATCCTCAAAACCGGGCTCTACCAGTAGATTTTGGCGATGTCTGTCTTAACTACGATGTGGCCTACTTCGAAGAGAATGACCTTTCTCCACCGGAAACACTGGAAGATTTGCTCAAGCCTGAATATGCGGGTCTGTTAGTCGTGGAAAATCCCGCCACATCTTCACCGGGACTGGCTTTCCTCTTCGCCACAGTTGGGCATTTCGGGCCGGAGGGATACCTGGAATTCTGGCAGGGACTGGTCGAGAACGACCTCAAAGTCGTCAACGACTGGGAAACCGCCTATTACAGTGAGTTCAGCCAGTGGGGTGGCACGCGTCCGATTGTGGTCTCTTACGGCTCCAGCCCGCCTTTCGAAGTGATCTTCGCCGAGGAGCCTATCGATCAACCGCCCACTGCAGCCGTCGTCGGCGCGGGGAGCTGCTTCCGCCAGATCGAATTCGTCGGTATCCTCAAGGGCACGCCCAACCGCGAACTGGCCGAAAAATGGGTTGATTTCATGCTCTCCCCTACTTTTCAAGAAGATATCCCTTTGCAAATGTACGTTTTCCCCGTCAACCCCAACGCCAATCTCGACAAAACCTTCCAGGAATACCTGGCCACCCCGGATGCCCCTGCATTTCTCTCTCCCACAGACATCGCCGCCCACCGTGAGGAATGGATCAACGCCTGGACGGAGACAGTGCTTCGGTAGTCTGTACCCAATTCTCGGTATCCGGTGACCAGTGCATATACAATCGCAACTGGTCACTGGATACTTGACACTTCATGAGATGCAAAATAAGCGTTCAGTCACCGTTCTGCTCTGGTGCGCCCCTCTAATCTTTCTCGCCATCTTCTACTTCTACCCTTTAGGGAGCATCCTTAAACTGAGTCTGGCGCGCAGTGAAGCCGGGGCATTGGCACCGTTTGTCGAGGCGATCACATCCCCCTCGGTGCATAGGGTATTGGGATTCACGATCTGGCAGGCGTTTCTTTCGACTATATTGACGCTGCTGCTGGGGCTGCCTGGAGCCTATTTATTGGCGCGCTTTGATTTTCGAGGTAAAACCTTACTCAGAGCGCTAACCGGGGTGCCCTTTGTAATGCCCACCCTGGTTGTGGCAGCGAGCTTCAACGCCTTGCTCGGCCCCCATGGATGGATCAATGTGGGGCTGATGGAAGTATTCAACCTGCCAGAGCCGCCCATACAGTTTCTGAACTCACTACCTGCCATCCTGGTAGCCCACGTCTTTTACAACACGACTATCGTATTGCGCATGGTGGGGGATTTCTGGTCCCACCTCGACCCGCGACTAGGCAAAGCCGCACAAGTGTTGGGCGCAAACCGCTGGCAGGTATTAAAAAATGTGACCATCCCTCTACTGACCCCCGTGATCACCGCCGCCGCGCTTCTGGTGTTCATCTTCGATTTCACCTCCTTTGGGGTGATCCTGATATTGGGTGGCCCCCACTTTGCCACCCTGGAGGTCGAGATTTTCTATCAGACCATCAGCCTGTTCAACCTGCCGCTGGCTGCGGTGCTCTCGGTATTGCAGCTAGGCTGTACCCTGGTGATGACCATCCTCTACACGCGGCTCTCCGCCAAGACCTCCCGGCCGATAAGTCTACAGTCCAGTAGACACACCCAGGGCAGACTCTTGACCTGGCAACAGCGGATTTTCGCCTTTGGAGTGATCGCGCTGCTATTGATCATCTTGATCACCCCTCTGCTGGCCCTGGCAGGCCGTTCGGTGACCTCCTTTGGGGTGATCGACACGCGTGAGGGTTCTCTTGCCCCCGGGCTGACCCTGGCCTTTTACAGAGAATTGAGCATCAACCGCCAAGAATCGCTTTTCTACGCCCCTCCCACGACGGCTATAGGTATATCGCTGACCTATGCAGCAGCCACGGTAGTTCTAGCGTTGATCCTTGGGCTGCCCGCAGCCTGGGCATTAGCCCAAGATCGCACATCCCGCCTCAACAGGGTTCTCGACCCCTTGCTGATGCTACCCTTAGGCACCTCGGCAGTGACGCTGGGACTAGGTTTCATCATCGCCCTGGCACATCCCCCACTAGATCTACGCACATCCCCCCTGCTGGTGCCCATCGCGCATACCCTGGTAGCCTTTCCCTTTGTGGTACGCAGCCTGACGCCAGCGCTGCAAAGCATCCAACCGAGTTTACGCCATGCTGCCGCGGTGCTGGGCGCATCACCGCGGCAGGTACTGCGCCATATTGACTTGCCGTTGGTTGGGCGCGCTTTGCTTGTCGCCGCCACCTTTGCATTCACCATCTCGATTGGCGAGTTTGGAGCCACTTCACTGCTCTCACGACCGGAGTACCCAACTGTTCCCATGGCAATCTATCGCCTGCTCTCACGGCCCGGAGTCTTGAACTACGGCCAGGCTTTAGCTTTGAGCACTATCCTGATGGTCTTCGCCATCAGCGGTATGCTGGCCATCGAACGCTTCCGCATCGCCGACGTAGGCGAGTTTTGATGAGTGAGACTAGAATTAATCCTTGGGCACAACACTTTTTGCAGAGAGAAAATGCTGTTATCAATCGCTAACGTTCACAAATCTTACGGTCATATCCACGCCCTGAGGGGCATCTCCTTCGAGGTGGCCGAAGGCGAAATCGTCACCCTACTCGGCCCCAGCGGATGCGGTAAATCTACACTTTTGGGGGTCATCGCTGGCCTAGAAGAGCCTGATATTGGAGATATCTATTGGGACGACCGCGACCTGAGAGGCCTCCCCCCACACAAACGCGGCTTCGGGCTCATGTTCCAGGATTACGCCCTCTTCCCGCATAAGAATGTGCAGGAGAACGTTGCATTCGGTTTGCTAATGTCCAAATGGCATCAGCGTGAGATCACCGAGCGCGTTGATGAAGTCCTTGAACTGGTCGGTTTAGCTGAATATGGAAATCGCGCCGTCGCCACCCTCTCAGGCGGAGAACAACAGCGTGTGGCGTTAGCCCGGTCTCTAGCGCCAGGCCCCGACTTGTTAATGCTCGACGAGCCCTTAGGATCCCTCGACCGTACGCTGCGTGAACGCTTGATGGCCGAACTGCGAAGCATCCTGCGCCAAATGGAGCAGACTGCCTTATATGTGACCCATGATCAAGAGGAGGCCTTTGCCCTGGCGGACCGGGTCGTGGTGATGAACCAGGGGCGGGCAGCCCAAATCGGCACTCCTCAGGCTGTTTACCAGAAACCAGCCAACGCCTTCGTCGCGAATTTCCTGGGCATGAGCAACATCTTCCAAGGGAAGGTTCAGGACGGCCTTATTCGTTCCCCGATAGGGGATTTACCCGCTCCCGATGAGGCCGAGGGGACGATCATGCTCCTGATCCGCCCCGACATTATCCGACTTGACGGCTCAGGTCCAAAACAACTCCAGGGGCGGGTTTTGTCGCGATCTTTCCGAGGCAGTCTGTGTCGTTTAGAAGTCGAGATACAATCTCATAGCTTAACGTTTGACCTGCCCTCCTCGGTGACAAATCTTCCCCGGCCTGGGGAAAGCATTGTTTTAGATTACGATCCCACAGAAACCCTGCAAATCCTGGCCCAATGAACACTAAACCCTCAGCATCCCCCATCGTCGTCATCAAACAAGACCCTGCTGGCAACGAAACCTGGCGCTATACCGGCGAAGTCCTCCAACGCGGCGATAGGCAGATCATCATCGAGGCCTATTTCGACCGTGAAGATGTGCTCTTCCACGGCATGTGGCTCTGCAAGGGAGACCGCTTCGTCGAAACCTATTATTCCGACCGCTGGTACAACATCTTCGAAATCCATGATCGAGAAGATGACCACCTGAAAGGCTGGTATTGCAACATCACCACACCGGCTGTGATAGAGAAGCACTCCATTGCTTACAAAGACCTGGCTTTGGATTTGCTAATATTCCCCGATGGGCGCCAAATAGTTTTAGATGAAGAAGAATTCATTGACCTTGAATTATCTACAGAACAGCGTGAGAGCGCTCATGCGGCTTTAAAAGAACTGCGTGAAATCTTCCAAAAGAGGCTTCCCTGATTTCGAACTGACGCGAGCATCCTAAAGAAAAACAAGGTGCGCGGTGGCGGAATTCGTCACCGCGCACCTTGTTCTTGTTTGGATCAACAGGATGATAAGCTGTATCTCAGAGAAGCGCCTGCGTTATTCGCGCAGCCAGGTTGAACAGCTCATCACCGTTATTCCACAACCACCATGCTCCTCCAGCGATAAGCACACAGCAGCAGCATAACACGATCAGAACGACAGCAACTATGATCCAAATTTTGTTGTCACGCCCATTTTCGCTTGCCGCGGCCATGTCCTCTCCTGCGGGTAAATCTTCAGACATAATAACCTCCTCAAAGAATTAGTGATGAACTCCTAGGTATTATCTTGTTCAGAGTGCGTTACTAAATCACACCCATGATCATGGGAACGACCGAGCTCCATTCGCCGGAAGCCAATCCTAATGCGCCCAGACAAAATGGCAGGGCAAAGACTGCGCCAAAGATACAGACACCGAGCACAGTAAGAGCAACGCCTATCCAACCCATGATAATACCAGCCTGGGCCAATCCCTCTCCTCCAAGGGTTCCGCCACTCTCGTTAATTTCTCTCTTAGCCATCTGGCCTGTGATCAACGCTGCAATGCTGCCAAGGACTGGAAACATGGTCAGTCCAAGGATACCTGCGATCAGGCTGAGGATGGCCATCGAACTATTCGGGGCCGTTCGGGGACTTTGATGATAATCACTCATTGAAGCTCTCCTTATCACATAATCATACTTTTGATTTTCTGTTGGCCCTGCGCCACATCCACCAAATAATCCAGGATACCAGCAAGATAACAATGGCGGCGATGAGCACCGGGATCACAATTGCCAAAATCGACAATATCGTAGATAGTATATCCTCGAGAATACTGACCGGGACGTTGCCCGCACCACCCGTTGTTGCCGTAACTGCGGGTCGCACGGCCACGGACTTGGCAACATGCACGCCGCCAGCGATCAACAGGCCGGCAATCATCGCCAGGATAGGGTTGACTTCGGCAACCTGGGCGCTGGCCGCAAAGACAATCGCCCCCGCAACCGGTCGGACGAAGGTTTGGATAATGTCGTTGATATGATTGACGGCGGGCACTTTGTCGGCGAAGAATTCGACCAGTGAAAGCACGATTAGCACCCCGATCACCCACCAACTTTCCAACGTGCTCCAGGGCGAACTGAGTTCAATCCATTCGGTGAAGCGTGCCACGAAAGCCACGACTAACAGGGGGATATAAGCGTTCAAGCCAGCACTGGCAGAGAGACCAAAAGCAGTGAATATGTCCATGGCACTCAACAACCTTTATCCACGCAACAAAACAAACTCAAGATGACCGCGGGACAAGTAAAGCATAGCACCTCTTCACCCAAAATGGAATCCATCCCAGGTACCGGTGAGAAGGTAACGCACAAAATCGAGCAGGGCGATTTGGGTGAGGGCGATTGTAAAACCCGCTAAGAGCGGGAAAGCCAACTCCCTAAGCGAATGGAAGCGGTTCTCCAGCCTGAAGAGCATCACCCAGACCATGGTGTATACCATGGTCAAGATAATGATGACGCCCGCAGCACTGACAAGGGCCAACGGGTAGAGAATCAGGGGGTTTTCGGTCAGCACCAATATGATTAGGATGAGTCCAAGAGCAAGCATCCCGCCCAAAGAGGCGAACCCGCTCAAAGCAGGTTGGCGGTTCCAGCGTTTCCAGACAGTCTGGTGAAAGGCCGGTAGAAGTATCACGCTCAGTCCCAATCCCAAGCCGGTCCCGGTCAACACGCGCAGCAAATTACTCGGCTCATAAAGGAAAAAGCGAGAAAAAAGCTCAGGCCGTAAGTGGAGGAACGAGTTAAAACCATCTATTACCCAACACAACACAAAAGCCCCCAGCACAGCCAGCACACCCCGGGGTGGATGTCCAGCCCGCCGCCGCCCGATGGCTAATTGATAGCCAAAACCCAACATAACGCCCAGATACTGGCCGGTGCAGCGGGCGCAAAGAGAGAATTGACGAGCCCCTAAATGGAAGGAGCGCAAATCGATACGATGACACACCGCGTAGCCTATGGCGTCGGCCTTGCCCAATAACCCCCCGGGGGTGTTGAGCAGCCAGCCGATCAATAAACCTCCCACAATCAAATAGCTGATCTTCTGCCAGGGAATTTGCCGCGCAACGGACGATTGGAGAAGTTTTTGCACCGAAACCATGGCATGATTATACCGAAATAATCGAAAGTAGTAGATTCTGGCCCAAAATTTGCATGTTGGAAAGCTATTTGGCAAGCCTGTTCAAGTGCGGTATGATAACGTCTTTATGGGAGACGAAACATTGTCCCACAACACTATGCGCAATATCTGGTTGGCACTTATTCTGAGCCTGATCGGCTTATTAGCAGCCTGCAAGGCAAGCGATCTTTCCCTTTCCAATGAACTCGTCTCAAAAACGCCTGACGAAGCCGGCCTCCTGCTCACCATCTCGCCCAACCCCATCAGCGAGGCAGCAGAGGACGCCGTAGAGGATGTGAATGTCCCCCCAGCCTCAACATCGTCAAGACTGATCAGCACACCCAGACCCAGCGAAACGCCTTCTGCCTCCATCGAATCGTTCATCCGCGTAGGACCCAATAATATACCCGAACACGTCAACCCGCTCACCGGTCTGCCCGTCCCCAACCCGGCCTCGCTCGAACGCAGACCCATCGTCGCCAAAATCCCCAATTACCCGCACGGTGTACGTCCACAAGCCGGGATCTCATTAGCTGATCACATCTATGAATACTATCTCGAATGGGGACTGACTCGCTTTGCAGCAGTCTTTTATGGTAACGACGCCATCCGCTTTGGGCCTCTGCGATCTGGGCGTATCTTTGACGAGCATCTCATCAAAATGTACAACGCTATCTTCGTCTTCAATGGCGCAGATAAACGCACCTTTGACTACTTCGAAGAAAAGGAACTGGATACCGGTTATTTCGTCGTTGAGCAATTTTGTCCACCCCTGTGCCGCGATGAGAGCATGGCGACTTATAACAACTTATTCGGCAACACTAGCCAGGTGCACCAACTGATCCACAACCGGGGGCTTGATGACAGCCGCCAGGACCTCTCCGGCAACTTCTTCTCCTCCGCCAGTGGACGTGATTTCAGCGAGGCCGATGATGTCTACGTCAACTACTCATACGCCAACTACGCTCGCTGGCACTACGACCCTGATATAGAACAATACGTCCGCCTACAAGGCAGTGTAGACAACCCGGATGGGGTTAGCGGAGAGTACACTTTGCACACCGATGCTCTCACCGGCCAACCCATCACTGCGGCCAATGTGATCATTCTGATGGTGGCGCACGATTACTATCATAAATCAACCGATACTGAAGTGTTCAGCATCGATCTCACTGGCAGCGGCGATGCGTATGTCTTCCGCGATAATAAAGCCTTTCGTGCACGCTGGCACCGATACGACGAAAACAAACCCGTTGCCATCCTCAGTACGGATGGGAGAGCCTTCTCGCTGAAACCCGGTGTCACTTTCTTCCAGGTTATGAACAGAACCTCCGAAGTCAATCAGATCGATCAAACCTGGATCTTCGATTTTGCTCGCCCACCAGACCCAGACACATAATTCCTGTTTCCTTCTCGATGAAAAAGCATATTCTGTTGATTTTGCTGCTACTGTGCTTTGTGCTGGGCGCCTGCACCCAGGCGTCAATCTCCTCCCCGACTTCCCCGGCGGAGACCCAAGACATCGCCTCAGCGGATTCAGCCACCCCCACGAATTCCCCTGCCCCCACAGAGGTGCCACCCACTGCCAGCGCGACATCCACAGAAGCACTTGCCTCCCCCACAGAGGAACCAACCCCAACAGCTACCAACACACCCAGCCCGCTGGATAATTATCCGGCGGAGGGATACGGCCCCATCAGATTCCCCGAAGACATCAATCCCCTCACCGGCCTCCCGGCAGCGTCCCCCGGTCTGCTGGATCGACGACCCATCGCGGTAAAAATATCTAATGGGCCGCGCGGCATTCGCCCACAATGGGGTCTCTCCCTGGCCGATCACGTTTACGAGTATTATCACGAAGTCGGGCGCACGCGCTTCAACGCCATCTTCTACGGGGAAGATGCCGCGCTGGTCGGGCCGATACGGTCGGCGCGCTTCGCCGATGAACACATCATTCGTATGTACAAAGCCTTCTTCGCCTTCGGCAGCGCCGATGCCCGCGTGCTGTGGCGATTATTCGACACCGGATTCGGCAAACGCTTTGCAACCGTCACTGATGCGCCCTGCCCCCCTGAAGTAGATTACCCTCTCTGCCGCACCGACCCCAACGGCTATAACCATCTGGTCACCGACACGGCTGTGCTCAGCGAACACTTCACCCACAAAGGCGTCGCCAATACCCGCCAATATCTGGATGGCTTGTCCTTCCAGGCTACCCCACCTGAAAGCTTGGCAGCCGGGAGCAGCCTCGCCATCCGCTACAGTCAGAGTTTTTACAGTCGCTGGGATTACGATCCAGCTTACGGACAATACGTGCGCTACCAAGACAGCGTTGACGATCATAGCGGGGGCAGCGGCGAAGTATACGAAGTGCTTACCGACAGGTTGACAGGTGAGCCGATCCGGGCTGACAACGTAGTCGTGTTATTCGCCGCCCACAACTACTACTCACGCTCCCCTGAGATGTGGGAGATCAAACTTTTCGGGTATGGAAATGGCTATCTCTTCCGTAATGGACGCGTCTACGAGGTCAGTTGGGCCAGGACGGGGGACGAGGAGTTGATTGCCCTCACCTACCCCGATGGCAGCCGCTTTCCGCTGAGACCGGGAAACACCTGGTTCCAGATCATCGGCACATCCTCATCTATTAGCAATGAAGGTGACAACTGGCGCTTCGAGCATGTGACGCCATGATATTGTGCCTAGAAGTTGAACTTTTTTAAAAGCGTTCAACTTCTCTTTAATGACTCTTATGAAACCATCGAAACGCGATTACACGCCCTGGTTCCTTGCGCTTGTGGCTCTCGCCCTGGCTCTTATCGCCTGGTTTCAAGATGGCCCCGATCTGGCCCTCGAGGGCATATTAAGCGGCGCCTCAGTTCTGCTGAGCGTTTTCCCTTTGTTAATCGCCGCATTCCTGACCGCAGGCCTGATCCAAGCCTTGGTGACGAAAGATGTTGTCTCCCGTTGGCTGGGCTCTGGGTCCGGGTGGCAGGGGATCGCTTTGGCCTGCCTGGGCGGGGCATTGATCCCCGGGGGGCCATATGTGTACTACCCTATCGCTGCGGCGCTTTTACAAACCGGGGCCGGGTTGGGCGTGCTGGTAGCTTTTGTGACCGCCAAAAACCTGTGGTCCATCTCGCGGATTCCGGTCGAGGTCGCCTTGCTGGGAACTCAGATTACGATTATCCGTTTTGTAGTGACCCTGTTCGTCCCGCCATTGTTAGGATTTGCTGCTGAAGCGCTCTTTGGCAAAACCATCGACAAAATCCGTGGGTCCACCCAAAAGACTCCGGAATCTCAGAGGAACAAATCTTGACTACAGCGACCGTCTCTCTCTGGGTCATCACAGGGGCTTTGCTCATCTATGCCTGGAACCAGCAAGATGACAGCCTTCAAAAAGGCATCACGTTGGCATGGAAGATTGCCCGCCGTAATGCCGCCCTCTTAGTGGTCGCTTTCATCATCGTTGGTTTTGTCGATGTCCTCTCCCCCACCAGGCTGGTCCGCGAATGGATTGGGCCTGACTCTGGCTGGAAAGGGTTGTTTCTGGCGGAGGGGATCGGTATGCTGCTCCCCGGCGGCCCATACGTCGTCTTCCCCCTCATCGCGGTGCTCTACAGCGCTGGCGCCGGTTTAGGCCCGGCGGTGACCCTGGTGACCAGTTGGGCCACCCAGGCTTTGCTGACCATCACCTTTGAGCTGCCTTTCATGGGTTGGCGTTTCGCGGCGATCCGCTGGGGATTGGGCCTGGTGGTGCCAATTTTAGCCGGATTACTGGCCCAGGCATTATTCTAG
The DNA here is from genome assembly GCA_028278545.1 of Anaerolineales bacterium. GTDB lineage: Bacteria > Chloroflexota > Anaerolineae > Anaerolineales > UBA11858 > NIOZ-UU35. The sequence goes on along the minus strand of JANQED010000165.1, from coordinate 128,683 downwards.
TGCCCTATTCAACCGCCCAAGCAACTGCCATTATCTAAAGGTTACGCGTTGGAACGATCACCTCTCCCAGGATATCTCCTGGAGGGCATCCATGACTTGATAGGAAGTCAAATCTAGTTGAATGGGGGTGATTGACACATATCCGCTTTTTAAAGCACCAAAGTCTGTGCCATCTTCACGGACGCCGGTGGGGGCATCACCTCCGATCCAATAATAGGGTCGGCCACGAGGATCATCTCTCTTGAGCAGCTGCTCCCGGTAGAGACGCAACCCTTGGCGAGTGAACTGAATACCCTTGATCTCACCATCAGGTAAATAAGGGATATTGGTGTTGATGACCGTCTCTTCTGGGAAGCCTATCTCCAGAAATTTGCTTACCACCTCACGGGTGATACGTGCCGCAGGGTGGTAATCCAGTACCCCCAGATGGTTTTCGGGGGAATCCAGTGAAACTGCCACCCCAGGAATACCACCAATCACCGCCTCCATCGCCGCAGTGACCGTGCCCGAATAGGTCACATCGTGGCCGATATTGGCATTAGGATTGATCCCTGAGACAACCACATCGATCTTTTTCTCCACCAAGCCTAGCCGAGCCAGGGTAACACAATCGGATGGCGCGCCATCGCTGGCTATGGCCATTATTCCACCTTCTAGTTGCACTTCCTTCACGCGCAACGGGCGGTGCATGGTCTTGACATGTCCAGAGGCAGACCAATTACGGTCCGGGGCGAGAATGGTCACCTCACCAAGCCGCAGCATTTCATTCACCAAAGCCAGTAAGCCCGGGGCGTTCACACCATCATCATTGGTTACTAAAATATGGGTCATGCAGGGAATTATAATCCACGAACCCGGCTCGTCGAAGGAACCGGGTTCGTCAGGTTTCAGTCAAGGGCTACTTCCATAAGGGCCTGAATGCGGGGCAGCATACTGGCCGGGTCGGGATGCAACCCCTCGATCAGCAGGGCGCTCTCGTAGACTTGCTCGATGACATCTGCGCTCAACTGCTCACCCGCAGGCAGGTCGCTCAGGCGTGAAAGCAGGGGGTGATTGGGATTGAGCTCCAGCACCTTCTTAGGCACTTCAAAATCACGGTCCACCAGGCGATAGACCCGCTGCATTTCCTGCCCCAGGGAACCGTCAGGATCGACCAAACGGGCAACAGAGTCGGAGAGACGATCAGTAGCGCGCACATCGGTGACCCGTTCGCCTAATTGATTCTTGAAACGTTTGACCAGCTTTTTGAAATCTTTCTTGGGCAGCGCTTCGGGAGCAGGTTCCTCCTCAGGGGTCCCCTCGGCAGCGGGAAGTTCCAGGTCGGGAGCGGCCACGTTCTGCAACTGATAATCCTCGAATTCACGCAGACCCAACAGCATAAAAGAATCCATCGGGTCCGTCAGGGTAATGACCTCATAACCGTGTTTGCGGAAGTAATCCAGGTGAGGGCTGCGAGCGACGGAGCGGTCATCTTCACCAAGGAGGTAATAAATCTTGTCCTGACCATCCTTCATGCGCTCCACATAATCTTTTAGGGAAACCCAACTTTCTGGATAAACCGTGGTATGAAAACGCACGAACGAATACAGGCTCTCTCGATCAGCGTGTTCTGAGGCAATACCCTCTTTGATAAATGGGCTGAAAGCTTCCCAAAACTGCTCATATTTCTGTGGGTCTTTCTCGGCCAGCGTGTGAAGCTGTTTGTTTATCTGGCCGGTGAGGATCTTCTTGATGCGCGCCATCAATGCGGTGGCCTGGACCGACTCGCGGGAGACGTTGAGCGGCAGATCTTCAGAGTCAACTACACCCTGAACGAAGCGGAAATACGGCGGCAACAAATCGGTCGTATATTCCTGGATGAGCACTTTGCGGGCATAGAGCTTGAGGCCATCTTCCTTGCGCAGGGAGAACATATTGCGCTCTGGTTTGGGGGGAACATAAAGCAAGGAGAAGATGCGTAGGGGCGCATCAGCAACAAAATGGACGTGGGCGATGGGGTCTTCGAATTCTAAAGTAAGGTGTTTGAAGAAATCATTATATTCATCGTCATCTATTTCACGGGGAGGCTGGCGCCAGATAGCCGTCTGGCGGTTGGTTTGTTCTTCGTCATCGCCGACGAAAATGGGGAAACGCACATAGTCAGAATGTCTTTTGATAATATCGCGCAGCCGGCTTTCGTTGGCGAACTCCTCGGCATCCTCTTTAAACTTGATCTGGATGGTCGTGCCGCGATCTTCTTTCTCAGCAGCCTCAACCGTAAAGGTATCATCCCCGGTAGCGTACCAGGTAGCGGCCTTAGCCCGCGGTTTGTATGAACGCGAGGTCACCCGTACCCATTCGGCCACCATAAAGACAGAATAAAACCCGACCCCAAACTGCCCAATGACATCAGCGAGCTGCTGCTGGTCCACACCTTCGTCCGCAGCCTCCAGAAAAGCGCGCGCGCCAGATTGGGCAATCGTACCCAGGTTAGTAGTCAGTTCATCACGCGTCATCCCAACACCCGTGTCGCGGATGGTGATGATCTTCTCATCTTCATCGACGCTCAAGCGGATAGCCAGTTCAGCATCAGGATCGAGCACATTGCGATCTGTCAACATGACGAACTCCATCTGCGTAAGGGCGTCTGAAGCATTTGAGGTCAACTCGCGCAGGAATATCTCTCGATCCGTGTAAAGGGAGTGGATAAGAATATTGAGCAATTGTTTTATTTCAGCTTTGAAAGCGATGGGTTTATTTTCGGCCATATCTTCCTCCTCAACTGTATATCTACGTGGCAACCAGAAATAATTACTTGATGCACGAACTACTGTTTCACACAGGCTATTTCATTTTTACCGCAAAAATGTTAGAAGGATGTAAGAATGGGATTTAGAAAACAGGTGTGTATAGCCGCACCATACACACCTGTTTTGAGTTGCTCCGCCAGTGGGCAATTATTCTGCAAGCAAATTCTTCAACACAGTGTGCAAAATGCCGCCATTGCGATAGTATTCCACCTCGATAGCCGTATCCAAACGTACATCAGCCTGGAACTCCACCACGTGGCCATCTTCCCCGGCTGCTCGAACGGTGACCTCACTTTGTGGCTGAATATCGTTGCTCAGCCCCAAAATGTCGAAGGTCTCTCGACCATCAAGACCCAGGCTGTCGGGATTTTGGCCTTCCTGGAATTGAAGCGGCAACACGCCCATCCCAACCAAATTCGAACGATGGATGCGCTCATAAGATACAGCGATCACCGCTCTGACGCCCAAAAGGAGCGTCCCTTTGGCAGCCCAATCACGGCTGGAGCCGGTACCATATTGCCTGCCTGCAAGGACAACTAAGGGAATCCCTGCCTCGATATATTGCTGCGAAGCCTTGAAGATGCTCATTTGCTCACCGCTGGGCAAATGAACCGTATATCCTCCCTCGATTCCGGGTACGAGTTGGTTCTTCAAACGGATATTGCCGAAGGTGCCCCGAGTCATCACCCGGTCGTTGCCACGACGAGACCCAAAGGAGTTGAACTCGCGCGGCTTTACGCCTCGTCCAATCAGATACTTACCTGCAGGGCTATCAGGCGGGATCGCCCCTGCCGGGGAGATGTGATCCGTGGTGATGGAATCTCCAAGCAAAGCCAAAACACGGGCACCCTTAATGGCCTTTATGTCGGGTATTTCCGGGGTCAGATCGTCGAAGAAGGGGGGTTCCTGGATGTAGGTCGATCCTGCCTCCCAAGAGTACACATCGCCGTCCCGTCCAATGATCTTGTTCCAGATATCATTGCCATCAAAAACGTCGGCATATTGACGTTCGAACATCTCGGGGCTGATATGGTTGGCAATGGTGTCTAGAATCTCCTCAGAGCTGGGCCAGATATCTCCCAAATAAACTGGTTGCCCCTCTTTATCGATCCCGAGGGGATCGTTGTTGAGATCGATATCCACCGTACCAGCCAAAGCATACGCGACCACCAAGGGAGGAGAGGCCAGGTAATTGGCACGCACGTGCGGACTAATGCGCCCCTCGAAATTACGATTTCCTGAGAGCACCGCTGCGGCGACCAAATCCCCTTCATTGATGCCCCGTACGATCTCGCTGGAAAGCGGGCCTGAGTTTCCAATACAGGTGGTGCAGCCATACCCCACTACATTGAAACCTAACTTGGCTAACGGTTCTAACAAATTCGATTGACTCAAATACTCCGTCACAACCCGGGAGCCGGGTGCCAGGCTGGTCTTGACATAGGGTTTGACTTCCAGGCCACGCTCCACAGCTTTCTTGGCAAGCAGGCCGGCCCCAACCATCACCGAGGGATTAGAAGTATTCGTACAAGAAGTGATCGCGGCGATCACCACCGCACCGTGCCCTAGCTCTTCTTCAGAGCCATTGGTACCAATGGATATCTTGGCCTTTGTAGCCTCCTCCTCCAGCGCGTAGCCCCGGTCTGAGACAGGTTTTCTCAATGCCGCCTGAAAAGAACTCTTCATTTCCCGAAGAGGAACTCTGTGATGAGGCAAAGTAGGCCCCGCCAAATTCGGCTCGACAGTCCCCAGGTCAAGCTCCAGGGTATCTGTGTATTGCGGGTCAGGGGTATCCGGGGTACGAAACAGGCATTGCTCTTTAAGGTAAAGCTCCACTCGTTCGATCACTTCTTTTGGGCGGCCTGTCAGACGCAGATAGCGCAGGGTTTCATCATCCACAGGGAAGAAGCCCATGGTAGCCCCATATTCAGGAGCCATGTTAGCAATGGTCGCCCGGTCAGGTAAGGAAAGCTGGTCAAGCCCCGGGCCATAGAATTCCACAAAATCGCCGACCACGCCTTTCTCACGCAGCATCTGCACGATGCGCAGCACCAGGTCGGTGGCAGTGATGCCATCTCGCAGGCGGCCAAATAACTTGAATCCCACAACGTCAGGAGTCAGCATATCGATCTGCTGTCCAAGAATGGCTGCCTCTGCCTCGATGCCACCCACACCCCAGCCAACCACCCCCAGTCCATTGATCATGGTCGTGTGCGAGTCTGTGCCCACGAGCGTATCGGGGAAGGCAACCAATTCGCCATCTACCTCTTGCGTGAGGACCACCTCAGCAAGATATTCCAGGTTGACCTGGTGAATGATGCCCGTTGCCGGGGGCACAACCCGAAAATTATCGAAGGCTTTCTGGCCCCAGTGTAGGAACTCATAACGTTCGCGGTTGCGCTGGAACTCCAATTCAGCATTCCGGCGCAGAGCATCTGAATCCGCAAAGAAATCCACCTGGACAGAGTGATCGATCACCAAATCCACCTTGACCTGTGGATTAATTCTCTTTGGGTCGCCGCCCAGACGCGCCATTGTAGACCTCATAGCCGCTAAGTCAACAACGGCCGGTACCCCGGTGAAATCTTGCATCACCACACGCCCCGGTCGAAAAGGCAATACATGGCGTTTGTCAGACTGTGGTTCCCATTTGGCGAGGTTTTCTACGTCCCGCTTTGTGATTGCTTTCCCGTCACACTGCCGCAACACGGACTCCAACATCACCCGAATAGAAAAGGGTAAGCGATCAATTTGCGCCAATCCCTGTGTATCCAATTTGTCTAACCGGTAAATTCTATATCGCCCGTGGGAAGTGGACAACCAATCACGAACACCAAAATAATCTCGCGTCATACTTTCGCTCCTCGTTTCAGATTAGCTGGGGTCAAGAATGACTTATACAGCAACAAGGATGCCCAGTACATCTGTGAGGGCACCCCAGGAAAGTCTTAAAATGTGCGTTTTCAAAAAGCCTCGAAAACAGAAATAGTGTCCTTACACCATTTGCTCAATCGGACGATCAAGCCAGGTTTCTGCGTCACCAAGATCATCGAAGATCGCCATCCGAACGCCTCCGGCGGGGGTCAAATCCGATATTTTTTGTACTGCCTGACGAACTTCTTCACTGGCGACAATCACCGCCAAACGGATATTGCGGGCTGAAGGGTCGCTATTGAGTTCAACGGCGATCTTGATCGCCCGTTCAGAAATTCGCTCAACTTTGCAAAGATCGTACAAATTACGCGTCAGACGGTCGGAGCCCAGTAAATGCTCAACAGAAAAGTCACGCCAATGGTCCAGGGTCTGTTCATTGACATCAGTAAATGTTAAATGCATGCCTCCATCGGGGCGGCGTGCCACAGTATAACCTGCCTGGGGATCAGGTGAAAAATGCAGGGGTTTTTGGTCAGCTTCCGTCATTGGGGAACTCCTCAATTAGACACAGTAAAACGATTCTACCAAATTCAAGCCAGAATACCCTTAAGAACTGGTTAGTTCACCCAAGGCCTCGTCGGGAGCCATTGCCGGCAGAACATCTGCTACACGTTTTCTCTGTTCCTGATCTAAAGTGATCAGCGTGCTTCCAAAACGTAGTGCGGTAGCCGCATAAACCGCGTCGCTACCGCGTAGGCGGTTATTCGCAGCAATATCAACGGCTTGTTGGGACAATACCAAATCCAAGGGGATCAGAAGGATGTGGGGTAAATCGGCTAATGTCGATGCAAAATCTCTTGCCAACCGCGCGTCGCCTCTACCGCGGCCTATCGCTGCCGCTACTTCCGGCAACAGTAGTGTAGGCACGATGATAGGTAGCGCATTTTGTTGGAGTTCCGTCAGGAATTGATTGCTAATCTCATAACCAACTTCATAAGGGTTAAAGGCATTTAAGAATACACTGGCATCGACGGTAAATAAACTCGCCATCTCCACCCTCATCGCCTGGTTTCAGAGAGAATTTCCAGCGAACTTTTTTCAGATCGCCATTCCCGTCCGATTTCCTCACCCAACCTGTTTAACTCATCCCATGCTGATTCAGAACTTTCAGTTTGTGCCGTTGATGTGGAAGAAAGAGCGTGAGGATTTTCCAACGGCATAAGAATCGCCACTGGTCTACCCCGATGAGTCACTACATATTGGGCGCGTTTCTCCCGTACAGTCCGGATAATCTCTGATGCCCGTGCTTTTAACTCACGCATTCCAATATCAGGCATAATAGTCCTCCACGACTAATGTGGTCACTAACGAGACTACATTTTACCACACTATCACAGCACTCCAGTATTGGGCTCTCGGTGCAAATACTGTCCCTTACCCGCCGCGCCAAGCCACTCATCTCCATCGACGATCAAGTCGCCACGCAAATAGACCTTTTCCGGATATCCAGTCAATTTCCAGCCCTCATACAGGTTGTAATCCGTGCGCTGGTGAGACATGCTTACCCCATAATCCACAACTCGCTCTGGGTCCCAGATGACAATATCCGCATCGGAGCCCGGTTGAAGGGCACCTTTTCGGGGATATAGCCCAAAGATCTTCGCCGGGTTGGTGCTCATCACAGCCATGAACTGATTAGGCGAGATATACCCTTTGCCAACCCCTTCCGTCCACAAGACAGGCATACGATCCTGGACCCCGGGCAATCCATTGGGGATCTTGGTGAAATCATGGAACCCAAGCTCTTTTCCAGGGATGGCGATTTGCTCTCCATCATAGACAATTGGCACAGTGCCATCGAAGAAAAACGGGCAATGATCCGTGCCCATCACCTGAATCGTGCCATCGGCCAGTCCTTCCCACAGACGGGTGTTGTCCTCCTCAGTGCGCAGGGGCGGGGAACAAATCCATTTCGCACCATCGGCGCGGCGCAGATAGTCTTCAGTGAAGAACAGGTATTGGGGACAGGTTTCTCCCATCACGGGGAGGCCGCGCTGGCGGGCGTAGTGGAGCATATCCACCTCACCGGCTACATTCATATGAACCAGGTAAAGAGGTGCACCTGTCTCCCCCGCCAGGGCAAAGCCGCGCATGGCTGCTTCAACCGCGCCCCAAGCCGGACGAGTATGTGCGTGCCATTCAGGTGTCGTATGCCCAGCAATCAGGGCCTCTTCGACCAGCACATCGATCACGTCCCCATTCTCGGCATGGAGCATGGTCAACATGCCGTGCTCCTTGGCTATGCGCATCGCCTTAAAAATATCACCATCTGGCAAACGCAGACGGCCATTATAAGCCGTAAATACCTTCAACGTAGTGATGCCCATCTCCACGAGAGACGGGATTTCGCGTTCAACTTGCTCATCCAGGTGAGTCAGATTCATGTGAAAGCCATAGTCGATGGCAGCGATTTGGGCTTTTTCTCGCCACAGATCGACAGAATACTGGAGTCCCTGCGGTTCTTGAACCACGAAATCCATCACGGTTGTCGTCCCCCCAAAAGCAGCCGCTTTGTGGCCGGTATAGTGATCGTCCGAGGATATCGTATCGAACATGGGCAGCGCCAAATGAACATGAGGGTCAATCCCCCCAGGCATGACCAACTTACCCGCAGCATCAATGATCTCAGCTCCCTGGGTATCCAAATCATCCCCTACGGCAACGATTTTCTCCCCCTGAATAAGAATGTCAGCGAGGAAGGTTTCAGAGGCGGTGATGAGCGTGCCGGATTTTATCAGGATTTTTTTGGTCATAAGCGGTGTTCCAAGTAATTCAACTACTCATATCCCTCCCCAAGCTCTTTTATCCCCAACAACATCTCCAACACTTCGTGGGGGACATCGACATCTGGCACAGAGTACGTCTGCTCCTTGCTGACGCGCTCGCGCAGGGCATGCCAGAGCAATTTGCGTTCTTCGGAGTGGACAACCAGATCGTTGATTGTCTGCGCTTGCAGCAAATATTCCCCCGTTGTGTAAAGAAACGTCAATCTTTTCCAGCGTTCAGCTTTTATGGGCTTCGGGAGAGCGACCAAAGAATCGAGTTGTATTTTGAAGTACTCTTCACCAGCTCTGGGATGGTCAAGCTCTTCCTGAAGCAACTCCCCCCTCGTGGTCAACTCGTGGCCGCGCACCGGGGCGACGTACTCTATGCACCATTTACGTTCGCCAAAAGAAGCCGGTTGATAAAACGCTAAATAATCCACAGCGACAACTTTCGGTGCGGTCGCCAACGGAATCCGATACCATCCCAGCACGCGGGCTATCTCCAAGTCGCGCATAGAAGGGAGAAAGGTCACCAGGATCAAGGAAGTCGGTTCTGGTAAGCGCATAGCACAACTCTATCACAAAAATATCCTGATGATGGGTGTCATCAGGATACTCGATTTTGGAAAAGCTTTCAATAGCTCCTAGATCAATCCAACCTTCTGATTGAATTCATCGATCAAGGCATCCATCTCGGGAATCTGTTTCTGGAAATCGACCCAGTAATCACGTCCGTACCATTGTTCCTGGATTTCTTCGTATGTACGCCCTTGTTGTTCGACCCAGGTGAAGTACTTGAGTTGGTGCACACGGCGGCGGTCTTCATAACGCAGTTCAAGCAGGTTATCGGTGGATTCCCCTTGCAGCCAGCGGGCGAAGTCCGCGGAAGCATCGACCTCTGAGTATTCGCCGTACTCCTCATGCATTTCCTTCAAGCGGCTCTGATAAAGCTCCATGGAGTCGGTCAGCACCGTGAGCATAACATCTTCTTCGCCCATTTCGTAATATTTGGCGGCTTTGATCGCCGTGAGCACGTTGGATATTCCTGAGAAACCCAACAAATCTAGCTGGCTGACGACACCTTCCGGCACACCCTGGCCGATCAGGTATTCACGACCTGCAGGTTCGTTGAACAGGCGCGAGATATTGACAACAGCGTTATCGTCGATAGCCACAATCATATCGGTGTTCTTGGCATTGTGAATCCAGGGCACATGCTTATCGCCAATCCCCTCGATGCGATGAGCGCCGTAACCATTCTCAAGCAGTGTGGGGCATTGGAGCGCTTCACTGGCGACAATCTTGCTATCTGGGAAAAGCTGTTTCATATAATCACCGCTGGCGATGGTCCCAGCAGAACCAGTGGCAGATGACAGACCCCGATATCGATCACGCGGCCCCATCACCTGCTGGAGAACTTCCTCCATGGCGTGCCCGGTGACCTCATAATGCCAGAGATAGTTTCCAAACTCTTCGAACTGGTTGAAGATCATCAAATCCTCGCCCGAGGCACGCAGTTCCCAACACTTATCAAAAATCTCCTTAACGTTGGATTCACTGCCGGGCGTTTTAATGGTTTCACCTGCAATATTTGCCAACCACTCGAAGCGTTCCTTGCTCATTTCCTCCGGCAGGATAGCGATGGATTCACAAGCCAGTAGCGCAGAATCGTAGGCCCCACCGCGACAGTAGTTCCCCGTCGAGGGCCAGACTGCCTTTTGAGTGGTGGGGTCGAACTGACCTGTAACCAGGCGTGGCACCAGACACCCAAAGGCGGCACCCACCTTATGTGCGCCGGTGGGGAACCACTTCCCCACCAGAACAATGATCCGGGCAGGCACTCCCGTCAGACTGGAAGGAAGCTCCAAATAATTCACACCCCCAAATCCGCCTCCACTGGCTTTGGGTTCGTTATGCCAGGTGATGCGGAACAAATTGCGGGGATGCAAATCCCAGAGTCCAATGGAAGCTAATTCCCCTTTGAACTTGTCTGGGGTCAATGAAGGATCTTTCATTTGAGCGAAGGTAGGGATGATGATATCGCGCTCACGAGCTCGTTCTACGGCTCGTTCCAAACGATCTTCGAAAACAGTTAAGTCAATCGTGTACATAAGGAAAACTCCAGAGATTAGGTTAAAGATAACGATTTAAGTTGTCAGACAACTTGATTATATCGCGAGCCATATCAGGAGGCCAGAGGAACAGGGTCAATTCTCATCCGTGGGGGCTTCGCTGATGATATAAAGCGGACGCCCCTTAGCTTCATCGTACAGACGCCCGACATACTCGCCCAGGATACCCAGGGATATCAACTGGACACCGCCCAAGAATAGCACCGCGATCAATGTTGAAGCCTGCCCAAAGAAAGCCTGCGAACCAGCCAACCGCATGACGATGACCACCGGGATGACCAGGATGCTTATTCCCGCGGAAATAAAGCCCAAATACATGGCCAACTGCAAAGGAAAGTAAGAAAAGCTGGTGATGGCGTCTGTAGCGAACTTGAGCATCTTCCTCAAGGGATATTTCGTCTCACCAGCAAAGCGGGCGGCGCGTTTGTACTCCACGCCGGTTTGTTTAAAACCCACCCAGACAGACATACCCCGTAGGAAGCGATGGCGCTCGCGCATCTGGCCCATCACATCGACCACCTTGCGGTCGAGCAGGCGGAAATCACCTGTATCGAGAGGGATATCCACATCGGTGATGCGATAGATCAGGCGATAGAATTGAGATGCGGTAAACTTCTTGAACCAGGTCTCCCCTTCGCGTTCGGAACGAATGGCGTAAACGACTTCAAACCCCTCACGCCATTTGGTGATCATCTCCAGGATCACTTCGGGGGGGTCTTGCAGGTCGGCATCGATGATCACCACCGCTTCCCCCCGGCTGTAATCCAACCCGGCAGTGACCGCGATCTGATGTCCGAAATTACGGGCGAAGATCACTGGGCGCAGGCGCGCATCATCGTCAGCCAAATCCCGGATCAAATCAACGGAGCCATCTGTGGAGCCATCATCCACCACGACCAGTTCCCAGGGTTCGTCCGTGCTATCCATCACTTCACGGATACGCCGGTACAATTCGGGGATGTTCTCGACCTCGTTATAAATGGGAGCAATGATCGAATACTTTGGAGTCATCATTTTAACTTTCTTCCAGGCCATTTTCAGGCCCATCATGGAATGGGGGTAACCCAAGCGCCCGAAAACGCAGATAACCGCCAATTTCCCAGAGCGATAACAGCACTGGCACTACCAGGAATGCCGCCAATGCACCATGAAATACCAAAGCCCCAATAACCACAACAAAGACTATGCCAGGGTGAACGTGAACAGTTCGACCAACGATGATGGGACGCAGCCAAATATTCTTGATGCCGGTCAGGATCATATAGAGAAGGAAAACCAGCAGCGCAAACCAGAAGTTGGACATCTCCAGGAAGTTAGAACCCTCCAGCAGGGCCACTAAAACAGATAACACACCCGACACAATGGCCCCTATTTCATGCACGAAGCTGGTCAGACCCGTAAACAGCCCTAAGAATATCGCGCCGGGCAATCCTATCGCCAACCAAGCCACAGAATCCATCAGGCCCACAGCGAACATAAACGCCAACTGGCTGCGCATATAGTCCGACCAGATATATCGCAGACGTTTGAGGATTTCTCGCACGTCCTCTTGATACGACTCAGGTGCCAGTTGGATAACGATTTCACCCAGGCGATGTCCGTCTTGCAGGAAGTAGTAAAAACTCACCAATATGACCAACACCCACATGAAGTTCTTGGTTACAAACCCCACGATGGCAAAAGCACTCTCAGCCAGGGGCGTAAAAATGTCGGTTGAAATCTCGGGCACATCTGGGAGGAATTGCCCCCAGGTAAAGGTCCAATTCATGAAGTGGACTGTTGTCTCCAGCAATTCGCTATAGTGGGTAACCAGGGATTCTACGTTTTGAGAGAGCAAACGGATTTGATTGACGGCTGTGGGCACAATAATCACCGGGGTTGATGCCAGGAGAGCCAAAGCCAAAATGTATACAATCACAACCGCCATACTGTGAGAGAGGCGCGTGCGTTCAGATAGGAACTTCACAATGGGATAGAGCACATAGGCCAGGAGGGCGGCAATCGCAACCGGGCTGATCACGGCCCTGAAATACCAGATCAGACCCACCAGAATAACGATCAGCCCCCCAAATGCCAGGTAGCGGGCTTCCTTACTCCATACTCTGTGCCGTTCCATAGCTCCTAATCAACCACCACCGTTCCATGCACCTTCAGGATAACGCTAAGGGTTATAAGTGGTAATAACAACCCACCCTACAGAAACTGTTTGACAGCCTCAATCGTCGGTTCGATGATTGGGGCTTCGCCTGCGGCCTGCATGGCTGCTTTGACATCTTTGAGGCCGCTGCCGGTGTTCATAACCACGACAGGATCATCGGGGCCGATCAAGCCGTCGCTCACAGCCTTGGCTAATCCAGCATAGGATGTCGCACCGGCGGGTTCTGCAAAGATACCCACCTTTCCTAATTCAGCGATAGAAGCGATGATCTCGCTATCAGGGACGAGCACATAAGCACCTCCGGTCTGCGTGGCGGCCCGCAGGGCCCGCAGGCCATCCCGAGGCATATCCACCGAGATGCTGTCGGCACGCGTCGTGGCGCTGACCGGCTTGATCTCTTCGCTGCCGGCATTGAAGGCGTTTGCGATCGCGGCGGACTCATCTGACTGTACCCCAAATATCCGCGGCACAGCTTCGATCAGCCCAAGTTCGAGTAAATCCTTAAAGCCTTTGTGGATGCCGGAGATGATATTGCCATCACCAACGGAAACGAAAATCGAAAATTGATGCTCGATGCTCGAATCTTTCATCACCTGTTCCCAAATCTCGAAGGCAGCGGTCTTCTTGCCCTCCGCGGTGAAGGGGTTGTAGCCGGTATTGCGGCAGTACCAGCCAAACTCTTTTGATGCCTGTACGGAAAGATCGAAAGCAGCGTCATAGTTGCCATCGACAAGCAAGACTTTGGCTCCAAAGACTTGCAACTGGGCGATTTTGGCAGGCGGGGCGGTCTTGGGGGCGAAAATGACCGCTTTGTGACCGACCGCGGCGGCTAACCCCGCCAGGGCAGCCCCGGCGTTGCCCGTGGAAGCGGTGACGACGATCTCGGCCTCGATCTCACGGGCGCGAGCCAGCAGCACGGCGCTGGCCCGATCTTTGAAGGAAGCAGTCGGGTTGCTGCTTTCGTCTTTGATCCACAGATTTTTCAGTCCCAGCTTCTCCTCCAGGGGGGTAGGCGAAAAAACCGGGGTCCAGCCAGCAGCCCGAAGGGGAGTGCCGTATCCCCCGGGGTTGGAGACCGGCAGCAGGGGCAGATAACGCCACAGGGATGGCTCATCCTGGAGGATCAGATCATCTACAGAAAGTTCTTTGATCCCTTCATAATCCAGCAGAACGTCCAGATTGCCGCCATCTACCGGGCAGGTGTAAGTGACTTCATCGGGGCCATAGTTGGCGGCGCATACGGAACATCGATAGCCTGTGAACTTGCTCATTCAGCGTTACTCCTAATATGGATCAGTTTCTCTGGCGTGAGAGGCAATGACTTCACCCGCACACCGATAGCATCATAAACCGCATTAGCGACCGCCGGTGCGGTGGGCGGCACTGTGACTTCACCAATGCCTTTCGCGCCAAAGGGGCCGCTCTCTTCAGGGATTTCCAAAATAATGTTTTCGAAAGATGGCGGCATATCCTTGGAAGTTGGGATCAAATATTCGGTGAAATTATCCACCCAGCCCCCGTCAGGTTTCAAATCCATGCTCTCAAACAAGGCATACCCCACCCCCATGGCTGCGCCCCCCTCGATTTGGCCCTCCACACCGGGCCTACTGATCACCCTGCCGACATCATGAACAGCGGCCAGGTGGGTGACATCCACGGTGCCCAGTTCGGGATCGACTTCCACGCGGGCGATCTGGGCTCCAAAACAGAACAACACATGGGGCATACCAATGGGCAAGTGCTGTGGCGTGGTCTCCTCGGGATAGGGGAAGCTGAAAGTGGCTTCGCTTTGGAGTGCAATGCCATCGTCGGCAGCCCGGCTGACGATCTCTTTGACGGCAATCCTTTCACCACCCGCGGTGACCACCTCACCACCTTGATATGTGAGGCGATCTTGGGGCTGATTCAGCAGCCGGGCGGCCTGGGCCAGCATTTGGGACTTGAGTTGCTCGGCGGCATCCACCAGGGCGTTGCCGACCATATAGGTCATCCGTGAAGCGCAGGTGACATTGCCATTGGGAGAACGCCAGGTGTCCAAATCAATGCTTTTGACTTGCTCGTAGGGCAGTTCCAGGGTCTCGGCGGCGATCTGTTCGGCGATCATCGTCAGGCCCTGCCCTAAATCGGGGGAGCCCAGATGGACCGCCACGCTGCCGTCGGGCAGCCACTCCAGGCCCTGGGTCGAATCATCGGGCACTTTGGCACCCAAGCCCATGGACTGCATCACCAGCGCCAGGCCGCTGCCAGCGACCTTGCCCGCGGTCGGCTCGATGGCCTCGAATCTCTTGAGCACCTCTTCGGCATGACTGAGACATTCGGGCAAACTGTTGGCCGTCTCGTTGACGATCACACCCGTGAACATCTTGTCGCCTACACGCAATATATTCTTCCGGCGCACTTCGACGGTGTCCAAGCCCAATTCAACAGCCAGCATATCTACCATGCTCTCGATGGCAAAGTGTGATTGCGGGCTGCCAAAGCCGCGCATGGCTCCAGCCAGGGGATTATTGGTGTAGGCAACAACCGTTTCCAAATCGACATTGGGCACACGATAGGAACCGGCCAGCGTCTCGGTGAGGATGATGCCAACCGCCGGGCCATAGGAAGCAAAGGCCCCGGTATCGACGTGGGCTTTGGCCTGCAAGGCCACAAAAGTGCCGTCTTTCTTGGCCCCTAACTTGAGCTCAATTTGGGCTGGATGACGTTTGGGGTGCGCCCAGAAGGACTCCTGGCGGGAGTTGACCAATTTGACCGTGCCCTTGACAGCCCAGGCAGCCAGCGCAGCCAGGATGGCGATGCTGGCGTCTTCCTTGCCGCCAAAAGCGCCGCCGATCACAGCGCTTTTGACCTGCACTTTCTCGGCGGGAATACCCAGTGTGGCCGCGATCTCCAGTTGATCGGTGAAGGGGTGCTGCGAACTGACCCACACGGTCAGGGTGTCATCCGCGTTCCAGCGCGCCACGGCGTTTTCGGTCTCCAAATAGGCCGGGGAAACCAGCGGCACAGAGAAAGTATCCTCTAAAACAATATCGGCTTCAGCGAAGCCACTCGCCACATCGCCATCTTTGATTTCGTAATGGGAGATCAGGTTACCTTCGGTGTATAGCCGAGGGGCTTCAGGCGCCACGGCCTCCTGGGGATCGTGAACCGGCTCGATAGCCTCGTACTCAACCTCGACCAGCTTAGCTGCCCGCTCGGCAGCAGCCTTCGTCTCAGCGATCACGACGGCAATGGGCTCGCCCAAATGGCGGATCAAATCCACCACCAGTGGCGGCTGATCATGTACCAGCGCGCCGAAGGCTTTCTCGCCGGGGATATCTCCCCCCGTAATCACTCTTAAAACTCCAGGGGCTTCTTGAGCCGCCGAAGCATCCACAGCTACCAACCGCCCATGGTGAACGGTCGAACGCACGACCGCTCCATAACGCAAATCCTCGTGCTTGATATCGGCCACATACTGCGCCGCGCCGGTCGCCTTGGCCCAGGCATCTTTGCGCAATTCGCTTTTGCCGAGGGTAATCGTCTTGCTAGGCATGGCTGATCTCCTCGGCGGCCATGCGCACAGCCTCAACGATCTTGACATAGCCGGTGCAGCGGCACAGATTTCCAGACAGACCCTCACGGATCTCGACATTGCTAGGGTTGGGGTTCTCATCTAGCAAGGCTTTGGATGCCATAATTACGCCCGGGGTACAGTATCCACACTGAACGGCGCCCGCTTCCACAAAGGTACGCTGTAACGGATGCAGATTTCCGTTATCCTCAAGCCCTTCAATGGTCTCAACAGAACTTCCATCAGCCTGTCCGATGAAGACCAGGCAGGCGTTGATCGCTGCCCCGTCCATGATCACCGTACATGCGCCGCACTCCCCCTCCCCGCCGCAGGCGTCCTTAGCGCCAGTCAGGCCCAGGTCGTCACGCAGGATTTCCAACAAAGTGCGGTTGGGCGCGCTGCTCAGGGTTACCGCTTTGCCGTTCACAACAAATGATATCTGGATCGATTTCACATCAAGCTCCTACCAAAGACACAGCTTGATCGACGGCCTGCTGAAATGCCCGTTCAGCCAGAACCGTCGCGGCGTGACGGCGATATTCGGCAGTCGAGCGCACGTCGCTGATGGGGGAAATATCCCCAGCCGAGGCTTGGGCGGCAGCCTTGATCAACTTTGGGGTGGGTTGCTGCCCCTGGAGTATGGATTCGGCTTTGGGGCTGCGCACCACCGTGGGGGCCACTGACCCCAGGGCCAATCTGGCATCCGAGACCTTGCCAGTTTCATCGAGCACAACCGCGGCCGCGGCACTGACCACAGCGATAGCCATCCCGCTACGCTTGCCTATTTTCTGGAAAGCCGCGCCCCAGGCACCCGTCAGACGGGGAAACGAAACCGTGTGAATCACTTCTGCAGGCCCTAATCTCGTCTTCCCAGGCCCAACAAAGAAATCTATCAGCGGCAAAGTGCGCTCAGAATCGCTGCTCACCAGCCGCACTTGGGCATCGAAAACTAACAATGGAGGAACGGTATCCGCTGCCGGGGAGGCGTTGGCGAGATTGCCGCCCAAGGTGCCTCGCTGGCGAGTCTGGTTGCAGCCGACGCTGGCCGCGGCGTCCACCAGGGCCGGGTTGGCTGACCGTAGCACCTCGGAGTTCATCAGTTCAGCATGGGTGGTCAACGCACCGATCACAATCTCGCCAGCGCGCTCTTCAATGAAACTCAACTCGCCGATCTTGCTGACATCGACCAACGTCGAAGCCGAGAACAGGTTACTGCGCATCCTGGGGATGACATCCGTGCCGCCGGCGAGGATGCTGCCGCCGGTCTCATCCAGCGCAACCATCAATTCCGCTAAGGATTGGGGCTGCAAAAAATCAAATTCCAGCATCGGTGATTACTCCATCTGGATCGCTACAAAACATTATTCATCAACCCACAAAGGGGCTGATCAGGGTATGTTCGAGCACATCAACCAGCCCCATATCCGTCAGTCCCAGCTTGGGAACGGTGGGTAGCCCAATGAAAGAAATCGTCATAAAGGGGGCCGGCAGAGCGCCGCCCAAATCCCGATATATCTGGTTGATCTCTTCCAGGTTGTCGATCACTTGATCGACGGGCGCTTCACTCATCAAGCCGGCGATAGGCAGAGGCAGCTTTCCCAACACTTCCCCGCCCGAGGCAATCGCCAGGCCGCCCTGCATCTCCTCGATGGCCTGTACACAGGCAGCCATATCAGCATCGTTGGTTCCGGCGACGATGATATTGTGATGATCGTGGGCCACAGAAGAAGCCAGGGCCCCGTCTCGCATCCCAAAGCCGCGCACAAAAGTGACCCCAATATTGCCGTTTACCCCATGACGTTCGACCACCGCCAGTTTGAGAATATCATTGGCTACATCGGGTACCACGCAGCCATCGACAACCGGGAGTTCGGCCTGAACCTGCTCATTGATGATCTGATCGGGGTAAAGATCGATCACCCAAACCTTCGCTTTCTCACCGTCCGCTGCAAGCACAAAATCTCCGGCTTGTTTGCCGTGGGTAACATCCACGGTCTGATAGATCCACTCTGGGTAATCTGCTTCAGGTGGGGCGACGATCAATTTGCCGTCGCTGGCGACATGCTGGCCCTTGAAATAGACATCCCCGGGGACGATAGGCTCCAGGTCTTCAGCCAAGATGATATCTGCCCAGCGCGCCGGGGCCAGGCTGCCTACAAGGTGTTCGATGCGAAAATGCTTGGCCGCGTTGATGGTAGCCATTTGGATGGCGGTGATGGGCGGTACGCCCAACTCGATGGCGCGGTTGACCATGAAATCGATATGCCCCTCCTCAAGGATCTCATCAGGATGCTTATCGTCGGTGCAGAACATCAGATGAGGCGAGTTGTAGAACCCATCCTCGACCATCCCCTTCAAGATCAGGTCCAAATTCCGTTCGGTGCTCCCCTCACGGATCAAGACGGCCATGCCCAGTTGCAGGCGGGTGAGGGCCTCGGCATAGTCAACGCACTCGTGGTCATCAGACAGGCCGCCGCAGGCATAAGCCACGAGCTCCTTCCCCACCCGTCCCACGGCGTGACCATTGCAAATCTTGCCCAATGTTTGCGCCGCTTCGACTTTCAACAGGTATTCATCGCGTACTGCCAACACTTTGGAGGGGTCTAATTCGCCCAGGCTGACGGCCTCCGGCCAGCACAAAATTTCACGCACATCGAGCAAATCAAGTTCGCCGCCGGTGGTTTCCAGGCCAGGCGCGGTGGGGACGCGCGATGAGACTTCCAAGAAGATGTGATAAGGTAACTGGGAAATCGTATTCGTCAGTGCCTTCAACCCCTCCAACCCGGCCACGTTGGCGACTTCCATGGGATCAGCCAACATGGCCGTCGTGCCGTGCGGGACAATCAGATGAGAAAGGTTTTCAGGGATGACCAGGGTCGAATCGATGTGCACATGGGTGTCGATAAACCCTGGCATGGCGTAACGGCCGCCACCATCCAGCACACGTTCAGCGTCGTAACCTTGCGCGTACGGGGTGACAATGCGGCCATCGACAATACCGATAGCACCAGGTTCAACACGGCCGGTATACACATTGACCACCTGGACATTCTCGATCAGCAAATCTAATGGCACTTCACCGAGTCCAGCTTGAATTAACTTTCGCCGTTCTTCGAGAGTCAGGATCATTTAGGCACCAATTTACGCTGAAAAATCACCGCAGAGTTGCCGAGCAAACCCGGCCACCTCTGCGGCTTCTGAAAAGAGGGAAATACATCCAAATTTCGTTATAAACCGCGTTGGCCTCGGATGTACGGCAAGCCCAAGGCTGCCGGCGTGCCGATACGTTTACGGTTGGCCTCCCGCGAGCCAATCACCAGCACAACAACGGTGAAAGCAAACGGCAGCATCTTAAGGAAGAAAGCATAATGCGGGTTGTAGAAAAACGGGTTTGCCAAGCCCAAAAGGGTGGATGGTCCTTGAATGTCCAGCACCAGGCGTCGCAAAGCGCCGAATGTATAAGCGCCGAAAGCTGCTCGGAATGGATCCCATTGAGCGAAGATCACCAATCCAACCGCGATCCAACCCTGGCCGGCGGTCGTCAATGCGCCGAACCAGCCCGGGGATATCGACAGGCTGATCGTTGCCCCAGCCAGGCCTGCCAGTATCCCGCCAACAAACACGTAATAGTAGCGCAGCACGTAAACACGAATCCCCAGCGTGTCAGCAGCAGCAGGGTATTCACCCACAGCGCGCAGATGCATTCCAGGGCGGGTTCGGTTGATGTAGTACCAGGCCAAGGGCACAAAGATAAAACCGATATACACCATGATGCTATGGTTATCGAAGAATACTTTGCCCAAAATAGGGATTTGAGACAAAACTGGGACGGTGAAATTGGGCAATTGAGGCACGACGTCCCGCAGACTGGTGAGGCCCTCGCCCAGCACCAGACTGATCCCGGTTGCCAGGAAGTTCAGCGCCAAACCACTGATCACCTGGTCAGCCTGGAGGGTGATGGCAATAAAGGCATGCACCTGGCTGATAGCACCCGCGGCAAACATCGCCACCAACAATCCCAGCCAGGGATTCTGCGTGGCGGCAGTAACCTTATAGGCGGACATGGCCCCGATAAGCATCATCCCTTCCACGCCCAAATTCATAATACCCGAACGTTCAGCAAAGGCCTCCCCCACGGTTGCATAGAGAAGGACCGTCCCCGTGGCGACACCCGAAGCTAAGATAATCAGCAAATCCATAGTTATTCCTCCACGCGGCGTACAATCGTAACTCGATTGCGCAAGAAATAATCACTGGCAATCAAGGCGACCATGATCACGCCCTGGATCAATGTGGGAATGCCCGAGGGCTGGACTTCCCGCCCAGCCAGAATCAAGGCACCGAATAAAATCGAAGCCAAGATCACAGCCAAAGGATTAAGTTTTGCAAGCCAGGCGATGATAATGCCCGTAAAACCATAGCCCGGGGAAATGGCACCCTGCAAACGGTGTACAACTCCGGTAATTTCTGACATCCCTGCCAAGCCGGCCAAAGCACCGGAAAGCAGCATCACAAAAATAATGTTCTTTTTGATCGAAATACCGGCGTATTCGGCTGCGCGCGGGTTGTCACCAATCAGACGGATCTCATAACCCCACTGGCTCTTGGCCAAGATCCACCACAGGACCACCGCTGCAATCAAAGCGAAAAGCAATCCCATATGAGTGGTCAGCCCCCGGAAGAAAGGCATCGTCGTGCCGAGATCGGAGAGGCGCGGCAGCCAGGCATTGCGCTGGAACATGCGCGACATTTGGAAGCCTCCTTCAGACCAGACCGCGTAGATGAAATAATTGTTCCACTCGATGGCAATATAGTTCATCATCAGGGTTGAGATGATCTCGTTGACGTTATAGCGCGCTTTGAGAAAGCCGGGGATGAAACCCCAAAGTGCGCCAAAAAGCATCCCGGAGATGATCATAGTAATTATGAAGAGCCATTGCGGGGCATCTTCTGGCAATACAGGCAACAGCACAACCAGGCTGGCCCCAAAAACGCCCAGGAAGAATTGACCTTCAGCACCGATATTCCACAATTTCATGCGGAAAGCAATCGAACAGGCCAAACCCACCAACATTAGGGGAATGGCTTTGACCATCGTGTCGGAGAGCACGCCAACGCTGCCAAATGAGTATCTGGCGATGTGGGAGTATGCGGCCCAGGGATCACCGCCTCCCAGCCAAATTACCAGCGCGCCGATCAACAAGGCAAAAACCACAGCAATCACCGAGAGCATCGGAGAAAACCATTTTGGCGGATTATCAATGCGCGGCTCAATTCTTATTGAGAATGGCAACCTCCAGCCCAAAGCAGGTTTTTTCATTTCGCTTTCTGTCATCTTATGCCACTCCTTGTGCCTCGATTTGCTCCAATCGAGTCCCCGTCATCATCTGGCCGATCTTATCGATATCGCCATCTACAACTTCGCCCATGATTTCACCCTCATAGATGACATAGATGCGATCACTCAGGGATAATAGTTCCTCTAGTTCTTCTGAGATCAACAAGATGGCAGCCCCAGCCTCCCGCTGCGCCAAAAGCAGCTTTTGCACGCCCTCAATGGCACCCACATCCAGGCCGCGGGTAGGCTGGACGGCAATCATCAGCCTGGGTTCACTGGAAATCTCACGCGCCAGGATCACTTTTTGCAGGTTTCCGCCGGAAAGCAATCGCACCGAGGTATCTATGTTTGGCACTATGATGTCGTAAGCTTCTTTTAGCTCAGAGGCATATTTGATCGCTTCTAAAGAATTGACTATCCAACCCTGCCCGATGGGTTCCTGGTCGTAATTCTTCATGATGACGTTATCGGTAACACTCAAATTGGGTGCTGTGCCCACCTGGGTGCGGTCCGCTGGGATCAGGGAGATACCCTGGCGAATGCCTAATTTGACGGGTTTATTGGTCGCGTCCTGGGAGTTGACGGTGATCCTGCCCTCCAGGGCCAGACGCAGCCCGGCGAGGGTCTCTGCCAGTTCACTTTGACCGTTGCCAGCAACACCCGCCAACCCGACAATCTCGCCCTGGCGCACTTCCAAACTGACCCCATTGAGGGCTGGCAAGCCTTTATCATTATCGGCTTTCAAGTCTTCCACCGAAAGCACGACATCACCAGCGTCAACGGCTTTCTTTTCAACCCGAAAGACCACATCACGGCCAACCATCAGGCGAGCCAGATCCGCCCGGGTGATATCCTTGGTTTCGATTCCCGCAGAAGTGACCTTACCCTTCTGCAGCACCGTTACCCGATCAGAGATATCCATCACCTCGTGCAGCTTGTGACTGATAAAGACAATCGATTTGCCCTGAACGGTCATAGAGCGCAAGGTTTTGAACAACTCCTCGATTTCGCTGGGGGCCAGAACCGCAGTAGGTTCATCCATAATCAAGACATCCGCCCCACGGTAGAGCATCTTCAAGATCTCTACACGCTGCTGCTCTCCCACTGTGAGCTGCCATATTCTGGCAGCAGGATCAACGTGAAGTCCATATTGTTGGGCGATTTCCTCGATCTTGCGGTTGTAGCGACTCAAGTTCATACGGAAACGCGGTTCGTCCAATCCCAACAAGACGTTCTCAGTGACACTTTGGGAAGGGACCAGCATAAAATGCTGGTGAACCATGCCTATCCCGGCCTCAATCGCCTCACGCGGGGAACCAAAGTTCACTACCTGCCCATGCACCATGGTCGTCCCCCCTTCTGCACGATACAAACCGGCCAGCACATTCATCAACGTGCTCTTTCCGGCTCCATTTTCGCCGAGGAGCGCATGGACTTCGCCTTGACGAAGATCAAAATCGACCTGATCATTGGCCAGGACGCCTGGAAAACGTTTGATGATGCCCCTCATACTGACAACATTTTTATAGCCGTTCGTTGAATTCACTTGATCCATAAGATTCTCACCGCTTTCGAGTATTGGTGGATAGGAACAAAGAAAAACTGTATGATTGCTAGAAGAGTTTCTTGAGAATACACAAATGGGAAAAGCGAGTGGACGCAAGGTAGCGTCCACTCGCATACTCATAAATTTTTAGAGGTCGGGCAAATCAGCGTTAATGTTCTCGTTCCACCAGAACATGCCGTATTCGGCCTCGAGGCCGGGAGCACCTGGTGCGAACTGATCGATGTCGTTGTATTGGAAGCTCTTGCCCTCCTCGATGACCAAGTTGCCCTGGTTATCGTAGATGGGGCCGGTGAAGATGTCGAAGCGGGTGAACTCACCAGCCAACATGGCGGCCAGGGTATCACGCACCAATTGGACATCTTCCTCAGGCAGATCGAGAACACCAGGCTGTGGTTCTTGACCTTCCATGAAGCCATACAGACCCAAGCCACCATCGGAGGCCTCGAAGTAGTGCCATCCATACTCATAGGTACCGGCCATAGCAGCTTCGGTGATGTCGGCAAACACTGGACCCCAAACCCAATAGGGAGCGGTCAGGCATTCATCAAGGGTGCAGCCACCAATCCAGTCGTAGTTGATGCCGAAAACACCTTCACGATCAGCAGCCGCCAAAGCCGCGGCGGGGGTGTCGGCGCCCGTCATAACGACGTGTGAACCGGCATCAAAGAGCGAATCGGCGCCTTCACGCTCGATAATCGGGTCATGCCAGGTGTAGATCCAGCGGATATCCACCGTACAATCCGGGCAAGTCTTCTGAACACCCAAAGCATAAGCATTGAACAGGCGGAATTCTTCTGGGATCGTGAAAGTAGCCATACCGCCGACTTTATCAGCACCGTCTACCATGGCGCGTGAACCAGCCAACATGCCGGCCAGGTACTTCATATCTTCCATAGCGCCAAACAGATTGCCGAAGTTGGTCATATTGGATTTGTAGCCGCTGATGTGGACGAAACCCGTGTCGGGGAATTCCTCAGCGACGACTTCCATGGCATCCATATAACCGAACGAACCACCGAAGATCAGGTCAAAGCCCTTGCGGGCAAGTGCACGGAATACCTGCTCAGAGTCCGCACCTTCTGCGACCAGTTCCATATAAGCGGTGTGAACACCATCAACGTTTTCCGCAACATAGTTGATGCCATCCCATTGGGCCTGGGACCAGCCGCCATCATCGTGGTTGCTGAGCATCACTACTGCGACATTGAACTTGCCTTCTTCGATATCGGGGATCATCAATCCGCCGGTTTCGGCAGGTTCTTCGGCCTCTTCAGCTTCGGCCTCCGCCTCCTCAGCCATCGCTTCTTCTGCGGCAGGCTCTTCGGCCTCGGGGGCCTCGGTAGGGGCACATGCGCTCAGCAGCATGGCTGCCACGAGCAAAATGCTGAAGATCCATAATAATTTGTTTTTCATTTTCGTAACTCCTCCGAAATGTTTGATCGAAACTATCTTAGGATATCACTAAACTGCACGTATTTTGTATGGATATCACCTCCTTTCATAAACCATCAGGTTCGGCAAATAACTTGGTGATATGATACAGCCAAAAAGATAAACTCACCATTTGCTTTTTTCCTGATTCTCTCAGACAATCAGCAACTAAATTCGGGCGAAGTGCCCGTGCAAGACCGATCATTGACGGCTCGTTGTCTTGATAAGCGGAGAGCAACACGGGTGCCTGATGGAACAACCATCAAGGGGCAATCCAGGTCCCCGTCTCGCCGCGCAATGCACGCCCGATATTCTCGGGGTCTGTGACCAATGCCTGCTTGCCGCCCTCTTTCAGGAATTTGACAATCGCCTGAATCTTGGGCAGCATGCTGCCAGGGGCAAAATGGCCTTCTTCGATGTATTTTTCAGCTTCGGCTATGGTCAACTGATCGAGCCATTGTTGGTCAGGCTTGTTAAAGTTGATGGCAACTTTCTCGACCGCGGTGGAGATGAGCAGCAGGTCAGCATCGATCAAATTGGCGAGCAAACCAGAGGCAAAATCTTTGTCGATCACTGCCTCCACACCGCGCAAGTTCCCATTCTCTTTTTCAACAACAGGAATACCGCCGCCACCGACACCGATCACCGTGAAACCATCGCTGATCAAGTTCTTAATGGCATCTACTTCAATGATATTGATTGGGAGCGGCGAGGGGACTACGCGACGCCAACCGCGGCCTGCATCTTCGACGAAATCCTGCCCCTCAACCATGCGCTCCCTGGCGGTTGCTTCATCCAAGAAGGAGCCGACCGGTTTGGTCGGTTTCTGAAAAGCGGGGTCAGCCGCATCGACCTGAACCTGCGTCACTACAGTAACAGCCTGCTTGTCCATGCCACGCTTCTTGAACTCGTTGCGCAGCGCCTTCTGCGCCATATATCCAATAGCGCCCTGCGTGTCCGCGCCGCAATAGTCCAGGGGGACGGGATGCAGTTCATGCATCGCAAGTTCTGAACGGCGCAGAATGAAGCCAACTTGAGGGCCATTACCATGCGTGACGACCACATCCCACCCCGCTTCAATCATCCCCGCGATATGACTCATCGTTTGTTTGACGGCATCAAACTGATCGGGAATGGATTTCTTGTTCTTGTCAATAATAAGGGCGTTACCGCCAACGGCAACAACAGCGACTTTTCTCTCTGTCATCGAACTACCTCATCGTCAGGGCCATCACGGCCTTTTGGGCATGCATACGGTTTTCGGCTTCATCGAAGACGACAGAATTGGGTCCATCCATGACTTCGCTGGTGACCTCGATATCCCGGTCGGCTGGCAAGGGGTGCATATAGATGGCATCATCTTTGGCAAGAGCCATCTTGCGGGCATCGGTGATCCAACTCTCATATTTATCCTGGATCGCTTTCCCTTCTTCAGGGTCATGAGTGGTCAGCAATGGTCCCCAGGACTTCGCGTAGATGATATCAGCGTCCTTGAAAGCCTCTTCCATATCATCGACAACCTCGAACCCGGTCTTGAACTTGCGGGCCTGCTCCTGAGCCTGATCCATGATGTCCGGCATCAGCTTGAATTCAGGAGGATGCGCCAAAACCACATCCAACCCAAAGCGCGGCATCTGCAGGATCAGCGATTGCGGCACTGAAATCGGCTTTAGATAAGACGATGCATACGCCCAGGATACCACCATCTTCCTGCCGCGCAGGTCGCGGCCCTTTTTCTCCATGATGGTCATAATATCAGCCAGGCACTGGTGGGGATGGTAGATCTCGCACTGCATATTGAGCACCGGAACACGCGATGCCTCAGCCACCAAATTCAGGTAACGATTGCCGATCCCCCAATCCACATGGCGGATGGCAATACCATCGAAATAACGCCCAAAGATTTCGCCCATCTCGCGCTCGGTGTCGCCGTGGGAGATTTGGGTTGTCCGGCTCTCGACAAAAGCCGCATGACCCCCCAGTTGAGCCATACCGGCCTCGAAGGAGCCGCGGGTACGCGTGCTGGAGAAGAAGAACAACATCGCCAGCACTTTGTCTCGGAGATAGGCGTGGGGTTCGCCTAAGGCCCTCTTGCGCTTCAAATCCCAAGCCACATCCAGAATCGTTTCGACCTCTTCTTTGCTGAAATCCAGATCGCCGATTAGATCTCGACCTCTCAAATCACTTTGCATCTTTTAGTCTCCTAGTTACCTAGTATCAAACTACCCAACTACCTACTCCATCGCTCCAAGAACCAAGGCCAAGAGCGCCATGCGCATGACAACGCCATTGAAAGCCTCCTGCCAATAGCGAGACCAGCGGGTGATGTCAACATCGGGAGGAATCTCATCCATTCGGGGGAGAGAGTGCAACAAGATGGCATCGGACTTGGCCTTGTTAACAAGCAGATCGCGCGTGATCTTGAAATTCTCTGGGGTCATCCCTGCATCACCGTCGCGCTCATCACGGGACTTTGTGTAATCGGGCTGAACGGTCGGTTCGACTAAAATGACATCGGCATCCGCAATCACATCACCAACGTGATCTGCAAACCCGAAGTCAAGGCCCATGGATGAGAAGTCTTCTTGGTAATTCTCAGGCATTTCCATCCCTGGCGGGGCTACAAAGGTGATGGGGCAATCAAATTGGGTCAGAGCATGACCAAGGGAGTGCATGGTGCGCATGCGCATATCCCCGACGGCTACCCAACGCAGACCATCGATGCGGCCTTTTTCACGCAGAACGGTGTAAAGGTCGGTCAGAATTTGGGTAGGGTGCTCGCCCCAGCCATCACCGCCATTGATGATAGGCACGGATGACCATTTAGCTGCCTCGTGAGGCGCGCCCAGTTGGAAGTGCCGCATCACAATTACATCGCCATAGAATTCCAACATCTTGACGGTGTCCTTTACCGACTCCTGATAGAAGTCGCCAGCCCGGGTCATCTTGGCATCGGCAAAGCCGGTCACCTGACCTCCTAGACGGATCATGGCCGCTTCATGGGCCAGGCGGGTGCGGGTACTGGGTTGATAAAAGGCTGTAACCAGGGTCTTCTCTTTCAGAAGATCTGCATTGCGGCGATTCCGGGCGATGGGCTCCAACTGCTCCGCGGCCTCAAAGACATGGAAAAACTCGTTCCGCTCGAAATCTTTCAAAGATAAGATGTCACGACCTAAAAAACTACGCATTTCAAAACCTCCAATTAGGAATTATGAGTTAGGTGGTAGGAGGCAGGAGTCATCTTCGCAGACTCCCAACCCCTAACTCTCAACTCATCAACCTACTCTCCTGACGACATGAAACCGAAAATAACCTGGCAAAAAATAACTAAACGAATAATCAACCGGCTTGCCCTCGATACTATACAGCAGCGATTCAAAACGCAGAACCGAATCACCGCGTTGAATATCCAACGCGCGGGCCACATCCCCATCAGCAGCAACGGCGTTGATCTCACATCGCGAATGCTCCAAGACCGGGGCACCTCGTTTGAGCATAACATCCAATACTGAACCTGTGAAATTGGCTCCAATCTCTTCGGAGACAAGCAAACCTGGATGAATAGTATCCACCAAAAAGGCCACAGGCCTTTCATCAGCCAAAATGACGCGGGAAATGCACAACACTTTCGCGCCCAGCTCCACGCCCAACTTCGCGGCGACAACCTCATCCGCCGCACAACTCACCATCTGAAAATCCCCCATCGAAACCGGCAGTCCGATCCTCTCCGACAGCGTTTCAATACTCTCCAAAACTTCCAGGCCGCTTTCGATCACCTGGGTTGGGCGGACAACAAACGTCCCCACACCCTGGCGACGCCGGAGCAGGCCCTGCGTTTCAAAAGTGCGCATGGCTTCACGCAAGGTAGCGCGCGATACGCCCAATTGTGTGGCCAAATGCGGTTCTGAAGGCAGCCGCTGACCTGGTTGAGCCTGAGAGATGATCGTCTCTAGTTGATTATGTAGTTGCTCAGACCGGCTTAATTCAGTCATCAGATAAGAAGGCTGGACAAAGTGCTGCTATTCTTCTAGTACGGGCACGAACTCGAATTTGGTCACATCTACCAAACCCAGGTCCGAAATTCTTAATTCAGGAATAACCACCAAAGCCAATAAGCTAAGCTGCATATTAGGGTTATTGAGCGTACAGCCGCAAGCCTTGAAACCTTCCAATACGGAGGCGGCTTTTTGGGAAACAACTTCAGCGCGTTCGTTGGACATCAGTCCAGCGATGGGCAGTTCAACCTGCCCGATCACCTGGCCGTCTTTTACCACGATCTGACCGCCGTTGATCTCGCCAAGGGTGTTGGCAGCGACAGCCATATCCTCTTCGCTGGTCCCTACAACGATCATATGGTGGCTGTCGTGAGCCACCGTCGAACCAATTGCACAGCGTCCGGCAAACCCAAATCCATGCACCAGCCCTACGGTCACATCGCCTGTGCCCCGGTGACGCTCTACCAAGGCGATCTTGAGGATATCTTTCTCGAGATCAACCGGCACTTCACCATCTTTCACCTGAACATCCATACACAGGTGTTTCGTGGGCGCCTGGTTCTCGACCACCCCAATGACATTGGCAGTCAATTGAGAGCCAGAAGCCGACAGCCGGAAATCTTCCGCGGTGAGCTTTTTGCCAAGATGAACCGATTTCGTAGCCCAATCTGGGTAGGAGAACGATGGCAGTTCGACGAGCAGTTCACCGTCCTCAGCGATCACCTGTCCTTTGGCAATGACTTTCTCAACCTGGAACTCTGAGAGGTCTCTGACCAACAAGATATCAGCGTAGCGCCCAGGGGCGATCAACCCCAAATCGCGCGCCACCCCAAAGTGTTCTGCGGTGTTCAGGGTTGCCATCTGGATTGCAGTGATTGGCTCAAGCCCTTGCTCGATGGCGTGACGTACAACCCTATCCATGTGCCCATCTTCAACGAGGGTTTGCGAGTGAGAGTCATCCGTGCACAGGATGAAATGCCTTGGGTCCAGCCCATCGTCGATCACCGCCCGCACCTGAGTTGCGACATCATGCCAGGCAGACCCCAGGCGCATCATCACCTTCATCCCCTGGCGCACACGGGCGATAGCATCTTCCTTGCGAGTGCCTTCGTGATCATCCTCAGGCCCGCCTGCTGCATAGCCATGGAAAGGCAATCCTAAGTCCAAGGAAGCGTAGTGCCCACCGACCACTCTACCGGCACTGCGCGTGGCAGCCATTTCGGCGTGCATTTTCTCATCACTGAGAAATACGCCAGGGAAGTTCATCATCTCACCAAGCCCGATAATGCCATCCCATGTCATGGCTTCGGCCACATCTGCGGGGGAAATGCTCGAACCTGGTGTTTCCAGCCCTGGCGCTGAAGGTACGCATGAGGGCACCTGCACCCAAACATGGATTGGCTGCTCAGCAGCCTCATCGACCATCAACTTGACGCCCTTCAAGCCAAACACATTGGCAATTTCATGGGGATCAATGAACATCCCCGTAGTGCCACGCCGGGCCACAGCCCGCACGAACTCCGTCACAGTGACCATGCCCGACTCAACATGCATATGGGCATCCAGCAACCCAGGGACGAGGTAACGCCCCTCTGCATCGATCACCTTGGTTTGGTCGCCAATCGTGTGGGAGGCATCAGGTCCAACATAGGCGATGCGTTCGTCCTTGATGGCAACATCGGTCTCAGGGATGATTTCTCCCGATTGGACGCTCACCCACAAACCATTCTGGACTACCAGATCAGCCTTTTCGCGTCCCATGGCGACATCTACCAATAACTGGGTTCGTTTCGTAATCGCCTGCTCACTCATCAATACTGCACCGCTCCCTTTTCGGCAATATACGCCTCAAGTAAATGATCATATTTTCCGGTGTTGAGATTCCATATTTCAACCAGCCGATCCCAATCGAAGAGATCGCCGCGTATTACTATCCTAAGCTTATCATAATATTGTGCCAAATTGGGGTCTTCTATTTTGTTCTCGCCAGAAGCCAGGCTTTCGAGATAACCCTCTGGAATATCGCGCCGAAAATGGCCGATCTGCCAAACTTCCAGGTCCAATGTCGGCAGTCTGGCCATCAAAGGATCAGACAGGGCAAACAGATCGATGACATGCACATCCGGGCCGGTCACATAGCCATGATCCCCCAAGGCGCCTGCAATCTCTACCTCCGGCGTCTGTTTTACCGATACCCATTGACGGCCCGCATACTGCGAGCCAGGAAAAACCTGGGAGCGATTATCTACCAGCAAGCCAGCTGTCCTGAAGTAAAACAACCGCTCATCGGATACTCCCTTCTCATCGATTTTGGGCTTACCCTCAAACTGCTCGATGGGGTGAGCAGTAACCATAATCGGGGGGCGAGGGGAAGTAAGGCCAACGATAAGCACAATGAGGAGAAACATCACATAGACCTTGATGTCCTCGAATTTATATCGTGTCAAGATCACTACAGAAATCAACAAAGGGGCCGCAAAGAAGCGCCCCGACATGAAATCGCCCCCTATTTTGATGGTATAAAGCAAATACAATAGGACACCGATCACGATGGGAAGATGTCGGCGCTGTTTCGAGAAAACCGTTAAAAGTAATGAAAAAATAATCGTCAATAAGGTGATTGGATCCAGGCTGAGCGAGTTCAGAAAGTAGTAAATTCCTTGCCGAGCCAAACGAGTAGCGGGAATACCAGTATTCAGCTTTGAATAAGCGGTGTTGGGGAAGAAAAACCCATAATAGAAAAGCGAGAAAAGCTCCCAAACAACCAGCGGCAAAAAGCCCAAGCATACCTGATAGAAGGCTTTCTTCTTGTCCTCACTTTGCCAAAATACATGAAATAATACCGGCAGATACAAAAGTAAGCTGTCCAGCCGGTTGAGTCCACCCAACGCCGCAATCAAGGCGAGAAAAAACATCCTCCTGGGGTGGCCGCTCTCTCCCGCCAGGTATACCAGTAAAAACAGGATCAACAGCAAGTGGGTTAATGGATTCTCCAAGCCAGAAGTTGAGTAATCCACAAACGCCTTTGACATGACCAAGATGGTCATTCCCAAGATGGCTGAACCAAAAGATCGTGCAGCGTTAAATACCAGCAGATAAACCACCAGGATCGACAAGGAGAGGGAGATCAGGACATTCAAATAATAGAATTCAGCCCAAAAATAAATCCCCAACACCCGGTTCAGCAAGAAATATATGCCGGCTTGTAAAAACATCCATAATGGATGCGTGTATGTCTGGACTCTCTCAGCGATGTTATGCGTTATCCCGTAGCCGCTGAGGAAATTCTCTATCGTCCTTATGGTTATATACGCATCATCTCCAATCCAGGCATTCCTCACAATGATCAGGGCCGTGAGTATGAGAAGCAACCACAAAGCCGCTCTACGATCGAAGCGTGCTTCAAGTCCATTATTCTCTGGAGCCACATGCCCTGATGTCACGCTTCAACTTGCTCCATTTCGAACATTAGACCGTAATTCGCAATTACCTGGCGGTGGTCGTTCACACCCAATAAGATTGTCGCTTTATGATTAAGGAGAATGGTCATGTCGGGGATCATTTTAAGAAAATGATTGACCAAATATTAGTTGTCTGACAATTGTAAGTTTAGCAAATATCCCTGCAAAAGTCAATTGTCAGACAACTTGTTGTGACTTTCATCATGGATAAGTGAAGCGCCCGACTTCAAACGAGCAAAGTCGAGCGCAATCGTCGTACAATCTGTTAAGGGTTACTCAAGGTCTTCCTGTTCGACCAAGCCGTAGTCAATCGTATATTCAGGGCTCAGGAACAATACGCCATTCCCATTTGGCGGAACAAAGAAACTCCCCGTGACGAGTTCATAATTCAGATAGTAGCTGAATTCATAGCTGCCAGCCACCAGGATCAGGCTGTTTTCCCCAGGGCCTATTTCAACCAGGTCGTTCATTGGGCCAATGATCGACAGGATAACGGGGAAAGAGGCATGATTGATGATATTGAACTTGGCTATATTCCCTGCCCCATAGACCACTGCTGGATCATCAAACCATTCGCAAGAAGGCAGGGTCAACGATGACGTCCCATTCTTCTTTATGTCTACCACGCCGGAGAAGTCCCCATCACAGGCGTCATACTTGTAAATATTCTCGCCAGAAAAAACCTCTACGGCCGTCAAACCCGGTGCGACTTCGTAAGAGTATTCCTCATATCCGATCAATTCAAGGGTCACGGTTTCAGCCAGGTGGTTGCGTACATTCAGTTTCGTCGGGTTTGCGTCACATGGATAAACAATGATTTGATAATCATTATCCAGGTTCACCTTGATATCAAAGGGTTGATCGACACCGGGTTGATCTTGACCACAAGCCCAATAGAAAACCCAATACGTTCCCTCGTCGAGAAGAACATCGTCCGAGCCTTCCGCAGGAACAAAATAGCTTTTCTCAACGCGGTCCCCAGGATTCGGATCGTGGGACGTTTTCACTTCTACATAAATATCCTTCGTGGTCTTGTTCACAAAACTAAGCACATGATCATCGTCGTCATCGGCTTTCACGTTGGACAAGAATCCGGCAGCAATCACTAGGGCTGTTAATACAGCAAACAAAACAATGTCTCGCCCTTTCATGGTTCGCTCCTTTCAGTTGTTTCTCTGCTAGTCATCTATTCAAAGGGGCAAAAGATAATCCAGCATCAACGAAACTCTTCATGGATTTTGGGAATTATACCAACAAACAATTACAGCGCATACCACAGCAAGATGGCGATAAGAGACCTCTTACGAAGCCCTTGCAGGAAAACCAGATTTTCAACCAGAGAGACGTTAATGGAACATTTACTCAATCTTGACAGCCTGTTAATCCAACCGTTCAGGGTTCTTAACATCCCTGAGATATTCTATATTTGTAAGAGAGCGTTATGGATACACATATCCTGGTTACAAACGATGACGGGGTCGATGCTCCTGGATTATTGGCTTTAGCCCAAGAGATGTATAAACTGGGCCAGGTCTCGATCCTGGCCCCAGACCGCAACTGGTCTGGCGGGGGGCATGTAAAAACCATTGGACGACCTCTAAGAGTTCGCCAGATATATTTGGCTGACGGTGCTATCGCTTATGCCAGCGACGGCGCACCCTCCGATTGTGTTGCATTGGGGGTCTTCGGTTTTTTCGATAAGAAAATCGATATCGTCGTTTCAGGGATCAATCCTATGCCCAATTTAGGGCATGATGTAACCTATTCCGGCACGGTGACGGCTGCCATGGAGGCCATGATCTGGGATATCCCCGGGGTGGCCTTTTCGCTCGGCTCAGTAGAAAATCATCTCAGTCTGATCGATTACAGACCTGCGGCCCGGATTGCCCGAGCGACAGTGGCAAACATCATTCAGAATTCACTCCCTCAAGGAATTTTTCTCAACGTCAATATCCCTCATCTGCCAGAAGAGGCCATAAAAGGTTTCCGCGTCACTCGACAGGGCAATCGCGTTTATCGAGACCGGCTGGAAAAACGCATCGACCCGCGCGGCAAACCATACTATTGGATCGGCGGGGATGCGCCAACTGGCATCCCCCAAGAAGGTACGGATATCGGCGCGCTGGATGGAGGCTATGTCTCTGTTACTCCCCTGCAACTAGACCTAACCGCTTACCCTGCCCAAAATATACTAAATCGTTGGTCATGGGAAAGACACACATCTCAAACCGAGGATGTTCCCGCATAGCGTAAGTTTTGTTGGGCAGCAAGCACAAATAAGGAAGGACAAAATGTTGACAAATCAACAACTTGAATACCAACTCCAAGATGAAACCCTCGAACCCATCACATTCCCCGACAATGGAATGTCGTTTTTACACTATCTGATCGACCGAGTTAAGAACAACGACCGACTCATCGACGCATCGCAATCCGATGAATGGATGAGGAAGTTCATACAAGAAGAAATCCGCCACTACTACGAGATGATGCTTTTAGATTAGCATCGAAAACCGTATCGTGGCTGTGGACTACC
This sequence comes from Anaerolineales bacterium, assembly GCA_028278545.1. Classification (GTDB taxonomy): domain Bacteria; phylum Chloroflexota; class Anaerolineae; order Anaerolineales; family UBA11858; genus NIOZ-UU35. Next base: position 94,024 of record JANQED010000165.1, on the reverse strand, counting down.
TGAATCCCGAAGTGGCCATTAACCCATAAACCCTGCGAAACAAACCATCAAATCTCAGAAGATACATAAGCCACACCCTTAGGATGATCGACTGGTTAAATTTACACTGGCGGCAGATGCAGGTATGCCGCCAGTGTAGCCGGTAGTGTCAACGTTAGACGCAGACAAATTTTGGTGAGATATGGGGTGCGATTGAAAGAGCAGCGAAGACAATCTTTGCAAGGAGGCCGGTGATTATTCTATATCGGATTGCAGTTTGAATGTTGCTGCCAATAGACCCTGGGAGTTCCTTCTGAGAGTGGGGTTAGAGAGATATTTATTTTTTGTTTTGAGCATTTCGTTAGCGAATTCAGTTCCCAGGGTCTATGACAACAAGATGGCACATATATATTATCCACACCGTTGTTAACGGAGCTTAAACGCACCAATAAGGTCGTGTTAAATTGCAGCGCAACTGGCAGGTCATGACCACCGCGGCGAGAACTTCGCGGAAAACGGAGCACGAATTAACCAAGCCATAACAGAACCATCCCTCAACGTTAACACTCTCATACCATTCTGTTAAAAGAGATTTGCTAAGCTTGATTGGATAAGAACGAATTGAACTTGTGGTCGCATAAGGAATACATCGAATGGAATTAGAAAGCAACTACCTCCCTGCCCTGGAAACAAGCCAACCCTTAGCCCCCACACATTGGGATGTCACAATCGCTCGTTGGGTTTCGCGGATGTTCAGCCCGCCTTTGCTGATTGTGCTCGGGCTTGGACTTGCCGCCGCTGCAATTGGTTCGGCCAGTGCCTGGTTATGGGCTGGTTTTTACACGCTCCTGGCCGTTCTGCTACCAGTCCTCTACATCGTCTGGAAAGTTCGCCAAGGTGAGATCACCGATTTCCACATCAAGCTGCGCGAACAACGCCTCCGTCCCATGTTGGTGATGCTGGTTCTATCTACGATGGGCTGGTTGGTAATGCTAGCCAGCTCAGCGCCATACCCTCTGATCGTCTTTGCCGGAGCAGGCGTGATCCAAGTCGCCTTTCTGCTCATCGTAACCCAGCGTTGGAAAATCAGCGGTCACAGCACAGCCGCCGCCGGATTTTCGATTTTCATTTTCGCCTTATTTGGCCTCCCTGCCGCTCCAGTTTTGCTGCTTATTCCCCTCATCGCCTGGGCCAGGATTCGCCGCAACCGCCATGAACTCGCTCAAACGATCGCCGGATCGTTAGCAGGCATTGCATATATGCTGGTTGTCTTGTACCTGGTGAGCTTGCATGGCCCAGGCTTGACACTCTGATGCGCATCGCCATTTTCACCGAAACCTTTCTACCAAAAGTTGACGGCATTGTCACCACGATTTGCCATCTCTTAGACCACCTGGCCCTTAGGGGACATGCGAGCATCCTGTTTGCGCCTCAAGGGGGTCCGAAACAATGTGCCCAAACCCCCGTCATCGGTTTACCTGGCTTCACCTTTCCCATCTATCCCGAACTACGGCTTGTGCCGCCCTGGACTCCTTTCAGTCAGGAAATCAACGACTTCAAGCCTGATTTGATCCTGTTGCTCAATCCGGCCTCCCTGGGCATGGCCGGCTTGCTTTACAGCCGGCGTTACAACGTCCCGGTGGTGGCCTCTTACAACACCGATATCCCCGGATATGCCGAACGTTGGGGGATGGGATATCTGCGCGACCCACTTTGGGCCTATTTTCGCTGGATTCACAATCAGGCCGACCTGAATTTCGCCCCATCGCTGTTCACTTTGGAAGAGGTCAGTGCTCAGGGATTTAAGTGAGTCAAAGTTTGGAGCCGCGGGGTGGACACCGATTTGTTCAACCCAAGGATGCACAGCCAGTCCTGGCGAAGTCGCCTGACCAATGGTGTGCCCGAGGCGCCTCTCCTGCTTTATGTGGGCCGTTTAGCCCCTGAGAAAAGGATCGACATGCTCCGCTCTGTGCTGGCAGCCATCCCCGAGGTGCGTCTTGCCATCATAGGGGACGGCCCAGAGCGTGAAACTCTCGAAAATCTGTTTGCCAACACCCCAACCGTCTTCACCGGATACCTGAAAGGGAAACAACTGGCCCAAGCTTATGCCTCGGCAGACATTTTCACCTTCCCAAGTGCCAATGAAACCTTTGGAAATGTGGTGCTCGAAGCGATGGCTTCTGGCCTTCCCGTTGTCGTGCCGCGCGCAGGCGGGGTAGTAGATTTCGTCCGGGATGGAGAAAACGGTTTATTCTTCGATCCTGAATGTGTGGATTCATTTGTCCGCTCCATCCAGACACTCGTTGAATACCCAGATTATCGCCAGAAACTCGCCGCCTATGCGCGTTTGCGAGCCGAAAAGCGCAGCTGGAAGATCATTCTGGACAAGTTGCTGGGGGAACTCGAGGATTTGATCTCACAAAACGAAACCAATCGCCTGCCTCTAGCGTATAATTAGACAGAACCTAAAACCAACATCGCACACTTGCATTACTCAACCTGTAAGCGATGTCCCTGATTGGGATATTGCGCCGAGTATGTGACTAGAAATGACATCACAAGATTCTGGAATCACCTCCCTGACGCACTCCATGAAAGACGAAATTTTCAAGGCTTTGGGCGTCTCCAAAAAAGGTTTGATCGCGAAATTGCTTTCACCCCTGGTATGGACACCCACGCATCGTTTTGCGAAAATAGCCTTCAATTTCGACCAGATCGTCAAGAAGCATGACTTCAAAGAAGGCGCTCGCTGGATTCTGCCTAAATTCGTGAAGAACGTCCACGTGGAGGGCGCCGAGCAGATCCCCAAGGAAGGCCCACTGCTGATCGCCGCCAATCATCCCGGCACATACGATGCCTTGACGATTGCTGCCAATGTCCCGCGGCGGGATTTCAAGATCATCGCGGCTAATATCCCATTTCTCAGAAAACTACCGGCCACACGGTCGCACATGATTTTTACCACGCTGGATACAAATACGCGCATGAATGTTGTGCGTTCCGCTCTCAGGCACCTCAAATCCGGTGGTGCATTGTTGATCTTCCCCAGCGGAGGCATTGACCCTGACCCGGCCTGTATGCCTGGCGCAGAGGAAGAACTCGGCAAATGGTCTCGTAGCGTGGAAATCTTCTTGCGTAGAGCCCCACAAACCCAATTGATGCTGACCATCGTCAGCGGCGTTCTATCTCCTACCTACATTCGCCATCTTTTCACCCGCTTCCGAAAAGAGCGCCGAGATAAACAACGCATATCGGAATTCGTTCAAGTCATCAGACAGATAGTAGCCCCGGGACAACTGCTGTTGTCCCCAACAGTCACCTTCTCCTCCCCTCTAACCAACAATGAGTTCAAAGCCAGGGATTTCTCCAATTTGGGACAGGAGATCGTCCAGCGCGCCCAAGAGCTGCTGGCCTTTCACAACAGATCAATACTGCCCCACTCCGCTCGCTGAGAATACCTTTGCCGGGCACGCCTGCCCCTCAACTCTTCCAAAGGCATGTTGATGACCTTTTCGCAAATCCTGGCGATCTTATTCGCAGAGGTGCCGCCGTTTTGCAAAGGCAGCAATGAGCGCATCTCGTCCAAATCCAGCAAGCTGTGCACTTTCTTGCCCAGAGAGAGGCCGATGAACGTCACCGATGAATACTGGGTGATCAGTTCAGCGCAATTCGCGATCATGTGATCCGTATTACCATCCGACAAAACCAATGCCCCGGGTGCATGGCGCTCTATTTCGCGCCGGGCACGGTTGAGTTTTTCAAGCGGATGCAGCTTGAATATCATTTGTCTGCCGTCCGCGACTTCACGAGCCTGGCGAATAAACTTCACTCGATTATCACGCCGAAAAGTCTCCCTTAGTGGTGAAGTCGCAACCAAGACGTAATCGCGATACGGAAAGTCGTTATCGTAAAAGGAAACGATATTATCGAAATTAGGAATCCCGGTCACAGCAATCTTCCCAGGCTTTACCCCTTTGCGAATGAATAGATCGCGATACCCTTGTGAGGCCACACAGAAGACATCATAAACATCAGATAACCCGGTCGCGGCGGTGTTGGCGAGAAAACGAGGCAGCTTGAGGTACTTTACCAGCAGATATAGAAAACTCTCCGCCTCCATGATGCCTTCTTGAACGAGGATCAAACGATTTCCACGGATGTTCTTTTGAACCAGGGTATCAGTTCCGGTGACGACCAGATCATAATCACGAGCGCGCCCGCCGTAATCAACCGCCAACCCCTCCCTCCGAAGATAGGCCTCGGTATTGTTACGATGGCGTTCCCCTAAAATCGTGAACTCCAACCAGCTCGCCTCGCTCAGCTTCTTGAGAAAACCATCGGCGTAGAACGGCGTAAAGAAATGGTTGTAACCAGACAAATGGCTCGAAATCTGGTGCATGATCGAAGTTTGATTCAACGAGCCGCAAACGAAAAGGATGCTTTTTTTCATGGCTTTGAAGTCGGAATAGAGATGCACCGATTTTAACGAAAAATTGTTAAGCACAAGGTAATAGATCGTTAATTTTCGGTTAAATCCAATTATAACAAGGTCATGGTTTGGGCGGTGGTGATCCTGACCAGGTTCAAGCCCGAAAATCCACCCCACTCAGAAAGACAAGTTCACAAAATAACGGACAAATTTAAAGAATATTCCCCGGAGATTAATATGCCTACTCAACTAAAAAGCAAGCAGGTTTGGAAAGAGCTAGAAAAAGAACTTTTTGCCGTTTTGGGGGTGGTGACGGCAAAAGGAGAAGCGCGTACGGTCGGCATCGTTTATATCGTGCATGAGCGCAAACTCTATATTGCTACAGGGAAAGACACCTGGAAAGCGCGTCATGCGCAAACCAACCCAAATATCTCGATTACGGTGCCTATCGCCAAGCGCATTCCAGTTATGCCATGGATAAAGATCCCCGCCGCGACGATCACTTTCTCCGGAAAGGCAAACGTGATCAAGCCAGAAAATGTAGGGGATGATGTGCTGCGCGCTTTATTCCGCGGCCTGGAAACGGACAAAGAAAAGCTGGCGACCATGTCTGTGATTGAGATCGAGCCCATGGGCGACTTCATCACCTACGGTGTTGGCATCCCCCTAATGGAGATGCGCCACCCCAAAAAGGCGCGCGGCCGTGCCCCGGTGGCTTTGGAGTCCAAATGAAGCCGATACTCATCTCCATCATCTATTTCATCGCTGTAATTATCATTGCTCACTTCTTTGCGCCGCCCGGTTACGTCTGGACTCGTCATACAATCAGCGAACTGGCATCTCAAGGTCATGCTAACAAATGGATCATGCAAACGGGATTCATCGGTTTCGGCTTGCTGCTGGCTGGCGGACTTGCTTGGAAGTTTTTCACCTTGGGGCGGATCAATTATCCTGATCTGTTAATCATGGTTTATGGACTCGCCATACTTATTACGGGAATCTTTTGTGCCGCGCCAATCGACAGCAGCCTGAGCTTTTCAGCGAACGATGCGCGCCTCCATTCGCTTTTTGCCACTATTGCCGGATTTGCTCTGGTTGGGGGAATCCTGTGGTATCTGATCATATCTCCAGATAAACGTGGCGTACATTTGACGTTTTTGGTATTGATCACTGGAATCTCGATGCTGTTCGGTCTCTCAGAAAGCGGGACTATTCCCATCGGCAAAGGGATCATTCAAAGGGGATTGTATCTGGTATCTTTCATCTGGTTGGCACTCCTATAGAAAGGAAATAAGCTCAGTCGTTGTTTCCAATTAGGGCTGACGAACTGGCTGCGCTTGGTTTGGAAGGATGCCCAGGACAGAAAAGGTGCTCACTCACGTGTTTGCACTGGCGGGGTTTGATCCTCAAACTAGATCAGATTCGTTAAATATGTCATAATTTGACATATATTCGTTCTACACTATGCCGGAAATCGAGCTATGACCACACCTGCCACCCGCCTAATTACCCTGATCATGCTGCTTCAACGCCAACCCAACCAAAAAGCTGCCCAATTGGCCGATAAACTGGGCGTTTCGGTGCGCACGCTGCACCGTTATTTCGGTATGTTGGAAGAGATGGGCATTCCCATCTATGCTGAGCGCGGCCCACATGGCGGTTTTTCTCTGGTGCGCGGCTACAAGCTGCCCCCAATGATCTTCTCCCCTGAGGAAGCCGTGGCGGTCTATCTAGGCTCGAGCCTGGTCGGGCAGATGTGGGGGCGACTCTACGAGCAGGCCGCCCTGGGGGCCCTGGCAAAGCTGGACAACGTCTTGCCAGATGAGCAGCGCGCCGAGATTGCGTGGGCGCAGCGGTCACTGGTCGCCAGGGGGATGAATCGCGCCGACCCCATCGCGCTTTCCCCATTTCTGGAGAAAATCCGCCGGGGTGCGCGCCTATGCCGACAAATCGAAATGGCCTACCAGGGCAGCACGACTCCAGAAGCAACTGAACGCCAGGTTGATCCCTACGCACTAGTTCACCGCAATGGATGGTGGTACCTGGTGGGATACTGTCACCTGAGACAGGCCCTGCGCACCTTTCGGGTAGACCGCATTCAGGAATTAGCGCTTTTAGGCCAAACCTTCCAAAAGCCAGACGACTTCGACATCCAGGCATATCTGGACGCAGAATTCAAGGATCAGTCGGGGGTCAAGGCACGCCTACGCTTTATACCCGAGGCCGCGCATGTCGCCAACGCCAATTTAGCAAACTGGGAGTCCGCCCAAGAAAACCCGGAAGGCGGCGTTGATGTGGTTGTGGTAGCCCCCGATCTGTATTGGCTGGCTTCCCTGGTTTTAGGTTTTGCCCATTGGGTCACCGTGCTCGATCCGCCGGAACTGCGTACTCTCGTGCGGGAATGGGCGCTGGAGATAGCGGCATTGTATCCACAGGAATCTTTAGATTAAGGAAAGGAACGAATATGAAACGCAAAGTCATTCTGATTGTATTGGGCGTCATCGCCCTTTTGCTCGTCGTCGTGGGGGGAGGGTTTTGGTATCTGTCCTCCCAACCGCTTTACAAACCAGGGATGGTGAGCCAGGGAGAGGGGTTGAGTGCCCCTCTGAAGCCACCTACTCAACTCGAAGGATCGGAGACCTGGCTGGTCGAACCGGGGATCGAACTAGTACATTTCGCCGAGGGAGAGGGTCGCAATGTGCTGATCATCCACGGTGGGCCAGGAATACCGTTCTCCCAACCCCTGAGCGGACTGACCCCCTTAGCCGGCGAATACCGCTTCCATTATTATGACCAACGCGGCAGCGGAGAGTCGACTCGCCCCATCGAGCGGTTCGAGTCACCCAACGTGTACGAGAACATGAAGACTCTCGACCAAACCCTGGGCCTGGGAGCGCAGATCGCCGACATCGAGCGTATTCGCCAGATTCTGGGTGAGGACAAACTCATCCTGATCGGCCATTCGTGGGGTGGTTTCCTGGCCTCGCTGTATGCTGCTGAGTTCCCCGAGCAGGTCGAAGCCTTGATCCTGGTCGCTCCTGCGAACGTATTGGTGATGCCCCAGCCCGAGGCCGAAAGCGACCTGTTCGCCAGCATACGCGCTAACCTGCCAGCCGATCAGCAAGCGCAATTCGACATTTTTATGGAAGAGTATATGGACTTCAACGGTCTGTTCGAAAAATCGGAGGATGACCTGGTAGCCATGAACATGAAATTTGGCGAATTTTACGCTGAGGTTGTAGAGGTGTCACTGCTGCCAGAGCAGGGCCTCCCCGGGGGCTGGATGACCTGGGCGCAATATATCAGCATGGGCCAGCGTCATGATTATCGCCCGGCGCTCGCCCAGGTCGAAGCGCCAGTTCTGGTCATTCATGGTGCTGACGACTTACAAAGCGAAGCCACCAGCCGTATTTATGTCGAAGCCTTCCCCGATGCCGATTTCACCGTCATCCAGGATGCATCACACTTCCCCTTCGAACAGCAACCCGAGCAATTCGCCCAAATCGTAACTGAATTCTTGACCAACATGAAATAGAAGGAATTTCAAAATGCCTAGACCACACACAAAAGCCTTGCTTTTATCCGAATGCCAAGAAGAACACGACGCGCTCGAGGAGTTCCTCGACACCCTGACCCCCGAACAAATGACCCAACCCGGTATCGTCGGTGAATGGTCGGTAAAAGACGTGCTCGCACACCTATATGAGTGGGAACAGATGGTCTTGGGTTGGCTGGGGACGAGTCAGCGAGGGGAAATGCCCCATGTCCCGGCGGAAGGATACAAGTGGAACCAACTCCCGGCGCTGAACGAAGAAATCTACAAAAAGTATCGTCAGCTCCGGTTAGATGAGATCCTGGATATGTTCAAAGAGTCTTACCAACAGATCGTGGAGACCATCGAAGGCATCCCAGAAGAGACGCTTTTCACACCGGGCCTCTATCCCTGGATGAACAAAAACACCTTGGCGGCATACTTCACTTCGTGCACTGGCAGCCATTACCGCTGGGCACGCAAAGAAATCCGCAAAGGGTTCCGCGCCAAAAAATAGTATCGATTTCCTCGACGCGACAACGCCACCCATCACACAAGATGATCGTCAATGCGGTCACTGCTCATCCACGGTTTTGGCACATCGGAAACCGTGGATGAGCATCGCAATCCTATTGTTGCACCCGCCACTACAGCGAACACAGAGCCTGGAATTAGAGAATCTCAAGACTCGTTCACGATAGCACGTCTCAGAGTCAGTTGTTGGCCTTCACGCTGATGTCTGCTTATAACAAAAGGTAGATCGTCACGCCAGTGGAGAGCACGGTCAGATAGGGCAACAGCTTATGGATCACCGAGACCACCAACGGCAGCGGCTTCTCTATGCTTAATAAACCACCGGTAGCGACAAGACCAACAAAAAAACAACGTGGTGATCACGACAGCGGTGATTCCAACGGGGCTGAGCGGAGCTACCTCATGAACCTGATAAACAGTTCTGATCAGATACATTCCCAGCGCCACGCCGACCAATTTATGAATGGTTTGGATGAGCACACTATATGGTTTTCCAGTACGGCTCAACCAGAAGCCAGATATAAAGATGAACAGGAAGAATAATCCTGTACCGATGAGCTTTGAGCCTATTAGGTTCATTTTCTATTCCTTAAATAGATTTTCACTTTTGCCAGGTAATGTAAATGGCGATCCCACCCACCAAAAGCGTTTGAAGGAGGAAGGGGTCACGCCGAGGCAATATAGGGAAAGCTCGTATTTGATAGCGCTAGGGCAAGTTTTCGTCAGCCAACGGGATGATCCTCATTTAGAAGCCACCGCGCGCACAAAAAGCCCGAAGGGGATGAAACAGACCAGTCCCATGATGGAGACCGTGATCACTTCGACAAGGTCGAAGGGGTAATTCGTTAGGACAGGCCGCAGCAAGAGAAACAGGATCAAGCCGATGAACAATGCGCTCGCGGCAAATAGCGACCCCAAACCGCTGGCATAGCCTAAGGCCCTGCGTCGGAGCAGCAACACACCGCCGCCAACCCAAACTATCGAGATGACAAGATCGGCAATCAGGACGCCGATCTCGGAGATCGGGAGCATCGTGGAACTCGAGCTTGCTTCGGCGATAATGCCAATTGCCCTGAAGAAAAACGCGATCCCAAACACGACCAGAACCCAGCCAGAGAATTTTTCAGGCACCGCCCCGGATAACAGCTCTTGAACGGTTTCCTGATCGATATTTTTCAATAGGTCGAACACGATGTACGCACTCAGCAGTACAAGCGCAAGATTTGCAAAAGTGGCCCAGCCAAATGGTATACCAAAAACATACGCAATATAGTTGTAGAGATGATACAGCAGGGCACCCGGCCAAAAGAGCAGGCCGAGCAACTTGCCGCGCCGTGTGAGCCACATCGAACCCAGCAGGATCGGCAGCCCAACAAAAATGTTGACGACGTCATTGGGCATGAACGATTGACGCAACTCCTCCGTTGGGTAAATGGTGGATGGAAAAAACCAGCCCCTGACGGATGCAGCAGTCACGAGGAGAGCAACAATAAGGGAAAGGATATACGCAGACGTGAGATCACGCCTGATCGGCAAGGAATAAGGGGATGAATTGGACAAGTTATTTTTCATGCTTTTCCTCTGCATTTGTATACCATCGCGTTTTCAGCTCGATTTGTTCAATGCCAATCTTTCTCGCTCCTCGCGTCAACTTCACCTGACATTCTATAACATCTTGAACAAAAGGGAATGTGTGGATCGTCCCAATCAATCCACACATTCTCCTCTGGGAGGATAGTTTCACTGTATACCCCCTTTTTGACACTCAATCTAAATCCAATGCTGCTCCCTACCTCCAGCCCCCTTCTCCGGCCAGAATTTTTGTAGCAATGCTTTTGACTTGTTCTACGGCCTCATCAGCGATATCCATTTCACCATAGGTCAAAGTGAAGTGCATCCTGCCAGCAACCGTCAGCACTTCCAGAACCTTTTCAGCGTTTCCAGCATATACCGCAGGAGGCTTGATCCATGTTAAATCCAGATGATTGTATTTTGTGGGGATATCCAGCCGGCCCAGGTTGCTGACCAGAATACCAGTGCGGGCTTCGTCTTGCATCCGACCAGCCAATTTTTGCGCCATCTCATCTCCAAGATCCCCAAACATAGCGTGAGCAATGCCATCCATCAGGGAGGGATGAAAGGCATTGGTTCGTTGAGAAGCGAAGATGTTTTTTTCGGTCAACTGCTTTCTAACGCTCCGATCCAAAGACCTGACGGTTTCCCAAAAGGGTTGATCCCCATCATACTTGAATCGGAGTTTGACAGCGGAGGCGTAAAAACCCAAAGCTCTGCCAGTTTTCTGCGCCAGGTAGTCTCTGAAATCGACCGGAACCATGATATTGTCATAAAAATCCCGGCGGGTATCCTGAACCTGATGCTGGGCGGCTAAAAAAGCGGTATAGACCGCGCTGTTGACACTGGCATTCTCCACTCGGCAGCGCTGCACCAGCGCAGAGGTCAGTTCTTCGGATAAAGCCCAAGATAAGATTTTGGCTTCTCGATCCTTCCAGAAATTCTGGTGAAGCAGTTGATAATCGCCTTCGTCAAATGAAAGCCCCTTGGCAAGCCATCTTTTATTCACTGATCGCATCACAATGCGGTAAAGAAAACCTCCCAAAGCCGAAGAGGGCACAGCCTCTGCTAGAGACAGCGGGATGACCGCCTGGATTTCTTGATCAGGCTCTTTGATGAAAGCCAGCAGGTCTCCGATCAGGTAGGCCAACGACCGGGCGTCACAGATGCTGTGGTGAGCGCTGACGATCAAGTCTGATTCGGCGGCAGAATGCAGCAAGGTGAAGCGCGCCAGAGGGCCGGTGCTGATTGGCCATGGATGCCGGAGTTCAGCCTTAACAGTGGATATCCAATCACCCTTCGTCTGCCTGGGGATGACCTCGAGATGATTTTCGGGGACACCTTCGGTGGTGAAGTGCCCTAAACCATCAGCATCAATCTGAACGCGCGCACCCAATAAGGGGTGTTTAAACCGGGCTTTTTGGAGGGCAACGATGAGATCATTTGTGGGAAGATTGCCCCTGATTCTTGCCCCCATCACGACATTAATATTGGGAAACCAGAGCCGCATACGTTCTGTGCCGCCCATGGGTCGTTGATAAACTTCTGCCATCATCTCAGTTCCTTTCGTAGGTTGTAGCGGAGAGGCGGTTACCCGCCCCCCGCCTGTCTTTGTATTTCAGTATACAGAAAATACCCAGGAGCAACATCTGCCAAAGGATATATCACAGGATATATTTAAACCCAGAAAATCATGGGGGCGGGTGTCCGCATCTGAGCCATCGAAGTATCGCTTTGCCCTTATAATTGGATAGGATCAGATATTATGGACCCAACGCCCCTCCTGGCAACAAAATTTTTTGTTCCCCATCTTGAACCCGGTTGGGTGGAACGCGCGCAGCTTGTGCAACGTTTGAATGAGAGCCAAACGGGCCGGTTAGTGCTACTCTCGGCTCCGCCGGGATATGGGAAAACGTCTCTGCTATGTGCGTGGGCCGCTCAAAACGATTACCCTCCCGCCTGGATTTCCCTGGATGAGGGTGATAACGATCTCTCCCGGTTTTTAGCATATCTAAACGCCGCCGTGCAAGCCCGGATTTTCAGCGCCGATAAACCTCCTCCAGATTCCATTCAACTTCCCTCCCTTGCGGCTGTGCAGCACATTCTGACCATCTTGGTGAACGCGATTACGGCCAATACGGAACGTTTTGCCATCGTACTGGATGATTACCACCTCATCACCAACCCCGACATTCATCGGGCACTCACCTTTCTGTTCGACCACCTGCCGCCGCAGCTTACGATCTTTATGGCAACTCGCCAAGACCCCAACCTGCCCCTGGCTAGCATGAGAGCTAAAGGCCAATTGTTTGAGTTCCGATCTGATGATCTACAGTTTTCTCTTGAGGAGACCAGGGCTTTCCTGACCCAAAACCTCTCTTTCAACCTGACAGAAGAACAAATCCAGACTCTTCAAACCAAAACGGAGGGCTGGGTCACCGGGCTGAGGCTGATCGCGCTTCTGTTAGGAAAAACAAACGACGTCCCCGGCCTCATCGATTCTTTCTCCGGCAGCACGCGCCAGATTGCTGATTACCTCACAGAAGAAGTACTGCAGAAACAATCTCCGGAGCTGCAAAACTTCTTGCTACAAACCGCGATCTTGGATCGTTTATCGGGTCCACTTTGTGATGCTGTCACCCAGCAAACCGATAGCCAGCAAACCCTGGATTTTTTATGCGACAATAATTTGTTTTTAAGTGCCTTAGATCAAGAGCGCGCCTGGTATCGATATCACGGCTTATTCGCTGACCTGCTGCGGGCACGATCAGAACGCACCTCCCCAAGCCTGATCCAGGAACTACACCAACGAGCAAGCACCTGGTTCAGTCTTCAGGGTTTCTTCGATCAAGCTATCTCTCATGCCTTAGCTGCACGTGATCCCCAGGGGGCCGCGGCCCTCCTGGATCGGCACGCTGAAGCCCTGTGGTCCAGGGGGGAATTCATGACGTTGTTGAAATGGGCGGAAGCCCTCCCAGAAGAATCCTTAGCTGGACGCCTGGAATTAACCATCTACCATGCGGTGGCGCTAGCGATGACCGGCAATGTTCAGGAAGGGGCAAGACGTTTAGAGGCCCTCGACGAAAGAGTGTCCGGTCACACCCCAGACGCTGCGTCAGGGTTAATTTTTGCCGGGCACACTTACCTGGCGTATCACAAACGCAATGTCCCGGCGATGATACACTACGCCAACCAGGCCCTGACCTATCTGCCGCAAGATAATCACCTCTGGCGGGGGGGAATCTCCGTCGTTTTGGGCAATGCCCATACCCATCGTGGGAATATCGCTGCGGCCAAGGAAGTTTTTGAGAAAGCCCTGCGTTTAGGTCAATCGACCAACAATGACCTCTTAACCCTGACCGCCAGCATACACTACGCCATCAGCAACATCAACCAGGGCAACCTTTATCAGGCGGTTGAAATTTGCCGACAACAGCTGTCCCGAGAGCATTTGCGACAATTACCTGCCTTCGGGACACTATCTGCGGTATGGGGCGATGTATTGCGCGAATGGAATCAGTTAGAAGAAGCAGAGAGGCGAATTCAACTGGGGTACGAGCTATCCCAGCGAGGCCGCGGCGTAGCTATGTGGGGGTGGAGCAATCTGGCGATGGCAAAACTATTCTTCTCGAAAGGGGCTCATGACGCTTTGGAGCGCGCTCTCCAAGACCTTGAGACGTTGGTCTATCAAAGTGAAGCACCAGCCTGGATCAAACCCAGCCTCACAAGCTGGAAGATCCGCTCCCTGTTGGCACGGGGCGATCTATCCGACGCAATAAAACACTTCGAAGAGGCGAAACGGAACCTGAACGATGAGCCCAGCTTCCTACAACTAGACCTGTTCATCGCCTCGGCGAGAGTCGATCTTGCCCGAGGAACCTTTTACGATGACCCGTTGGCAATTTCTTCTGCGACTGCATTGCTACAAGGGCTCAAAACACTCACCGAAGACAACGGCTGGTTTAAGAAGCATCTCCAGGTGTTAATTCTTCTGTCGCAAGCTTTTCACTTGCAAAAAGAAGAGAAGAAAACCATGGCCACGCTCAACCAGGCGTTGACCCTTGCAGAGCTGCAGGGATATATCCGTCTATTTCTGGATGAGGGAGAACCCATGCCGACGTTGCTCAGGCAGGCAGAAGGCAGAAAAGACATCTCCAGCTATGTCAGAAAGATCTGTGCCGCCGCCAGAATAGAGACCGGCCTCGAAAAGAAGCCGCCCAGCCCTTTGAGCAAACGAGAACTGGAAATCCTGAGTTTGATGTCGCAGGGGCTATCCAATGCCGAGATAGCGGAACTATTGTACATCACCACCGGCACGGTCAAAGTCCACGCCTCGCATATCTATCAAAAGCTGGGAGTCAAGGGCAGGATGCAGGCCGTAAACTGGGCGCAAGAATTAGGTTTGCTGTAGCCCTGTCAAGTCAGTTGATGCACAAACCGATAATCAGTAAGACGCTTGCGAAGCACTGCAATCTCTGAAAAAGGAACGGCAGAGGATCTTGGATTTCGATGGGGATGCTCAGGAGCTGTGAAAAGCCCCTGTAACAATGCTAAGATTTCGGTTTTGGGGTGATTATCCACCCTCACGGCGCTTCGACCACTTCCAGATAATTCGATACTGCCCAACCGTTGATATTTTCATCAAAGGGCGCAACGAGATGCCACCAGATGTAGCTGTCTGCCTCTTGAGGACCCTCAATGACTTGAAAGACCTCCGACTCCAGCCCCACAAATTGGGGTTCGTAACTCAGGCCAGGCCCCTCTCTGACCCGTAATCCATCGCCACCCGTCCCACTGACCTGCACATAAGCCCCAATGACGATGTCTCCCGGCGCAGGAGGTATTTCAGAGATCGTCGTCGGTGTCGAAGGTTCTGGTGTTGGAGGAACAGGGGTCTCCGATGGTGCCGGGATCACGGTCAATATAACGGTAACCTGCCCCACAGCAGTCCGGGAAGGCCGGGTCAGGTTAAGGGGGACGACTACCAAGAGCAGCAGAACCAAACCCAGGGACAAAGCCCCAACAACCTCTAAAAAGGGGAAATTTCCACGCAAAGGGCTGCTCATCGCTTATTACGGCATATCAGAAAAGAGGGCGCGCGGCGCATTTTCAGGCACCAAGATCCGCAGAGCTTTCGAACGGACCTCGATGACGACCTCATGACTCTCCCCCATTGGTTCTCCGTCCAATTGAATGTAGAGAGGCGAATCTGATGACAAGGTGATCTTTCGAAATGGTATGCAGTGGGTTTGATCAGATTCCAGATGGCGGCCCGACCATAAATCCCAGGCATGGGTGACCGCCTCCAGCCAGGTATCTCCGGCAAAAAGCCACAGGTCCATTTCACCATCATCCAAAAGCGCAGAAGGGGATATCTCTGCAACCCCTCCGGCGTAAAGATGAATGTTGCTGGCCACAGCCAGGAGATAATGACCACTGATTTCCTCGCCATCTGTATGTACCCGCAAATCAACCCCGCCCATCAGCGATGCTTGACGGATGGCATTGGTTGCATATTGGGCGACGGCGAAGCTCTTCTCCCAGCGGCCTCGGGGTTCAATACGATGAATGACGAAAGCATCCAGGCCCACTCCACCCCACAAAAGGAATGGACTGCCATTACATAAACCGATATCGACCTCTCGGATAGTTGCGTTTGCCAGAAGCCGAGCGCTCTCTTCCAACGCCATCCAACGTGTCCAGTTCAGATCAGGCAGGCCTAATTCCTTCGCCCATACGTTTGCAGTTCCCGATGGGAGCACACCCAGGGCAGTATTACTCCCCCAAAGCCCCGCAACAGCATAATTAAGGGAACCGTCTCCCCCTGCGGTGAAAAACGCATCCATATCCTGTTGGACAGCTTGACGAGCCAATTTTGAAATATGCGGTCCGCCATTGGTCTCTTGCAAATGAATTTCCCACCCCCGGGAACGCAAGACATTTGCGGCTCTTTCCGTCAACATTCGAGAGGGAAAGCGCCCCGCAGCAGGATTATAGACGATCAAGGCTCGTGCCATGTTGTTCCATTCCAAAAAGTTGTCACCCTTCCAGCACAAGGGGAGCTACAATTCGTCCACGGATGCAAGAATGGTACAATTCTACCCGAAAGCGAAACAGATGCGTAGCAACCATATCGATCCATGACTAACAAGCTCCTCAACAAACGGTATCAGTTAGAAGAAAGCCTGGGCAGTGGTGGCATGGCCGTCGTCTTCAAAGCGCATGACCTGATGTTGGAGCGTACGGTGGCGATAAAAATCCTGCGCAAGGACTATTCCCACGATCCAGCCTTTAGGGAGCGCTTTCGGCAAGAAGCCAAAGCGGCTGCTAACCTGAGCCATCCCAATATCGTCACCGTTCACGATTTCGGCATCGACCAAGGACGTCTTTTCATCATCATGGAGTTCGTGCCCGGTGCTACGCTAAAGGACCTGATTGAGAAGCGGGGGCGATATTCGATTGACTCTGGGATTTCCTTGTTAGTGCAAGCCTGCGCCGGCGTTGGCTATGCGCATCGAGCGGGGTTGGTGCATTGCGATGTCAAACCCCAAAATATGTTGGTCACACCCGACCGACGCCTGAAGGTGACCGACTTCGGTATCTCCCGCGCCCTGGCTTCCATTCGCTCAGAAGAACGCACCAGAATTGTTTGGGGCTCACCACAATATTTCTCCCCAGAACAAGCCAGCGGCAAATCCCCCTCGCCGGCATCCGATGTCTACAGTTTGGGGGTCGTGCTTTATGAGGTGCTCGTCGGACAACTGCCCTTCACAGCAAACAGCGGCAAAGAGCTGGCGCGCATGCATCGAGAGGCAACACCAAGACCTGCTCGTGAAATCCGTCCAACGATCGGTGAGAACCTGGACCGCATTATCCTCAAAGTCCTTTCAAAAGAACCTGCAGCTCGCTATCGCACCGCAGATCAATTAGGGCGGGTTTTGATCACATTTTCCAGGCAAAAAGAACAAGCTCCCAAAAGGACAGATTCACAATCACAGCAGCAGCTTGAACATCAACCTGCACACCCACAGTCTGCGCCAAAACCCATCATTTCCCCCCCATCAAAAACATCCCGACCGAGAAAAGACATCCTGGATATTGATTGGGGGACAGCATTTCTAGGGCTGATGGCGTTGGTCTCAGTGGGCGGTTTGATACCCTTCTGGTTGTGGATCTACTTCTCCGTGCTCCAATAAGCCCCCGACAGCAAAAGATGCCTTGGGTATCCCCTTGCCCGCTACTTATACCCAAAAAATTATCGAAAAAAAAATCTGGGCTTTGATAAGCATTTCTGCTTATCAAAGCCCAGAAACACGAATGGAATATTCTCGTTTAAGCGGTCTTCACCAAAGTACGAAGACAGCGAGTACACAAGGTCTTTCGGACTTTACGGCCACCTTCATACACCGACACTTTTTGAAGATTCGGCTTGAACTTACGCCGCGTAGATTTCTTAGACCAGGGAACACTGCGACCAAAAGTGGTCTTCTTCCCACAACTCTCGCAAACTGCCATCTTACCGGTTCCTTTCCATTTGCATAACGATCCTGCAGAGGGATATCTCTATTCTCTGCTTGGCTAAATAGTTACGCCATAGTATGATAATATCCAATTAAGCCGGAAAATATTACCACACAACATAATCTCTTTCAAGCGAGTACAAATTATGACCAACGAAACAACTCAAATTGGAAGCATCCATGTTTCTCCTCACGCCATCGCTACTATTGCCTACCAATCAGCACTACAATCATACGGAGTGGTGGGGATGGCCTCGAAAAACATCGTCGATGGGATCGCCTCGATTTTAGCCAAAGACCCTACGCATGGTGTTGATGTCAAATTCACCGGGGAGCATATCAACATCGATATGTATATCATCATCGAGTATGGGACGCGCATCAAATCCGTAGCGAACAGCGTTGCCAACACTGTCCGCTTCCAAGTGGAAAAAGCAATGGGGATATCGGTCAACGAGATCAACGTACACGTTCAAGGTTTACGTATCAGCGACTAAGCCAAATTACACCTCAGGCGCGAATCACTTTTGTGTGACATCAGCGATTCGACGCTAGGCGAGAATTTTAGGAGTTATTTCATGACCATGCCCCCCCAGCCAGAGGGATCACCCGAATTTGTAGAAAAGATCCGCCAACAGCCCATCGATGGACTCGCCCTAAAAAATTTAGCTGCCGCGGCTTTAACCTGGCTGCGCACGAACCACGAGATCGTCAACGCGTTGAACGTCTTCCCCGTCCCCGACGGTGATACTGGCACCAACATGGTCTTAACCATGCAATCTGCCTATGATGAAATCGAGAACTCTCCAGAAGATCATGCGGGCAGAGTCGCCAACGATTTAGCCCAAGGTGCTCTGATGGGGGCCCGTGGGAACTCGGGAGTGATCCTCTCTCAACTCTGGCGCGGTTTCGCCCGGGCTTTAGATGGGCATGACGTCATCGAAGGACAAACCCTGGCAGAGGCTTTTGCCGTCGCGCGTGATACCGCCTATAAAGGGGTCGTGCGCCCCGTCGAAGGAACCATTCTCACCGTGGCAAAGGACGTCGCCGCTGCTGCGGAAGCAGCCCTCGACAAAACCCAAGATCCCTTCGAAATCCTGGACATCGTCGTGGAGGCCGCGGAGGCTTCCGTGGAACATACTCCCGAGCTTTTGGACGTCCTCAAAGAAGCCGGGGTGGTCGATTCGGGCGGCAAAGGACTGTACTTTATCCTGGAGGGCATGCTACGCTTTTCCAAAGGGATGTCCCTGGATACCGCCGTCGCTACGGTGCAACCCTTATCGGCAATCAATTTTGATGACGCCATGCAGACTGTGGAACCTGGGCAAGATTACGAAGTAGTCGTCGATTTCCGTCCTAATGAGCCGCTGGTGCTTGAAAAGTTCTATACTGATCTCGAAGAGATGGGGACATCTATCCAAATTGGTGAGGGGGATGGTATGTATCGCATGCACATCCATGTGCCCACCGAGAAACGCTATGAACCTATCGACTACACCATGACCCTGGGCACTATCACCAAAGTGCATATCGAGAACCTGCTCGCTCAGATGGACGAACTCGAACGTGAACACCAGGAGCAGCCCCTGAAGCTGGCCCCAGTGGAGCCAGGCCAGATTGCTGTCGTCACCGTCGCTCCCGGGCCGGGATTCGCCAATGTTTTCGCCAGCCTGGGGGCCGCGGCAATCGTCGAGGGCGGCCAGACCATGAACCCCAGCACGCAGGATATCCTGCACTCCTTTGAGAACTTACCCACCGATAAAGTCATCATCCTGCCGAACAACAAAAATATCATTTTGGCTGCTGAAGCAGCCACCGAGGTAACCGTCAAGCAAACCGCCGTGATCCCCAGCCGCACCGTTCCACAAGGGCTAAGCGCCCTGCTGCGCCTGATCCCTGACGGTGATTTCGATAACGTGGTCAAAGATATGACCTCCGCCCTCGAAGATGTACAAACCGGGGAGATCACAACTGCCACCCGCAGCGTTGAGATCGACGGTGTGAATGTCAGAGAAGGGGAAATTATCGTCCTGCACAACGGCCAACTGATCTTATCTTCACATAACCTGCGGGATGCCTGTCTGCAATTCCTCGAAAAAGCAGATGCCGATGACTACGAACTCATCACCATGTTCTATGGCGCCGACATCCAGAAGGTGGACGCCTTTCGGATTGCCGATATGATCCGTGAAGCGTATCCTGAACATGAAATCGAAGTTCAGGATGGCGGACAGCCCCACTACCAGTTCATTATGTCAATCGAGTGAACATACTCAAGTCACTGAAGTAAGCGCCTCTTAGACCCCGCAAATGTTACTTTCAAAAATCAGGGTTGAGCGCGGTTCCTGATCATTTTGCACTCTCAGAGACCCGTAATTTAGGACTGCGTTCGTGTCGATGGAGAGAACCATGAAAATCGCAATCGTTACAGACAGCACCGCTGACATCCCCCCAGATCTGGTCGAACAGCATCATATTGAAGTCGTCCCAGCCATCATCGTGATGGAAGGTAAAAGCATACAAGATGGAAAAGACATATCCAGGCATGAGTTCTATGAAAAAATGCCTACACTGGAAACGCTGCCCACAACCGC
The DNA here is from genome assembly GCA_028278545.1 of Anaerolineales bacterium. Classification (GTDB taxonomy): domain Bacteria; phylum Chloroflexota; class Anaerolineae; order Anaerolineales; family UBA11858; genus NIOZ-UU35. The sequence continues at coordinate 73,864 of JANQED010000165.1, read as the reverse complement.
CACGCCTTCATCGGGCACATTCCACTCAGTATACGAAAGATTGATCCAGGGGGGTGCCCAGGCGATCCTTTCTCTACATGTTGCCAGTCGGCTAAGCGGTATCTACAATACAGCTAAGCTGGCTGGGAAAGCCTTTGGCGAACGAGTACATGTCTTCGACAGCGGATCAATCTCTATGGGATTAGGATTCCAGGTCATCGCTGCTGCTGAAGCGGCAGCCCAAGGCTTATCCTTAGAGAAAATCAGCCAACATATCCGAACCATCCGGAAAAAGATTCGCGTTATTGCCATGTTAGACACCCTTGAAAACATCCGCCGCAGCGGGCGTGTTTCGTGGACGACCGCTAGAATTGGGTCGCTCCTGCGCATCAAACCTTTCATGGAAATTCTAGATGGCAACGTGCTAAACCTCGGACAGGCGCGCACACGTCGTAAGGGTATCGAGCATCTCAAAAACATCATCTATGAGCTAGGGGGGCTGGAGCGATTAGCCATCATACACAGCAATGCCGAAGCCGATGCCCGGCAAATGCTCGCAGACCTAAAACTCGATTTGCCTGACGCGCCCCGTGTAGTCAATGTCACCCCTGTAATCGGCACGCATGTCGGGCCGAACGGATTAGGCTTCGCCGCGGTGTTGAAATAACGACGAACTGGTACAATACACGCAATGAAGCCATCGATCATCAAACTGCGCAACTACTTTAAACTCGAAGCCAAGAACGAATACCAAAACAGCGCTGTCATCGGGGGACTGGAACGCATGCTGGAGCCTTGGGCTGCTGAAGCGCGCGCCGAAAACCTGCCGGAAACCATTATCCAGGCAGTCACCACCCGCCTGCGGGACTACCACCGCCTGAGCGAAGAATCGCGCAAGGAAACCCTCTACGGCCTGTGGAATCGCATCCAGAGGGAGTTAGGGGATGGGAAACCACCCCAGGAGAGCGCCAAACCTCGAGCACAGCCAACCCCAGAGAAAGCACCCCCGCCCCAAGAATCGGATCAGCGCACTCCCTCTGAGGTGGAAACACCCACCCCGGAGCCTGAACCCATCCCAAAACTCCGTCCGCAGCTCTCCCCTGGGGAAGGTGCTGATCTCAATGCGGATGTCACAACCCTGAAGCGTGTTGGTCCCAGCTATGCCAAAACCCTGGAGCGCCTGGGAATCCGCACCCTGGGAGATATGCTATATCATTTCCCCCATCGCTATGACGACTATTCCAAAATGAAACCGATCAACCGTTTGGGGGTTGGAGAAAAGGTCAGTGTGATCGGCACTGTCACATCTGTAAACACAAGGGACACGCGCGGTGGACGCACGAAATTGGTCGAGGCAGTCATCAACGATGGCAGCGCGGCAATGCGGGTGACTTGGTTCAACCAACCCTGGATCAAAAAGCAATTGCGCCAGGGGATACAAATCGTCGTTTCCGGGCAGACCGATCAATACCTGGGACGACTGACGATGAACAACCCGGATTGGACTCCCATCGAGAAGAAAAACCTCATGTCCGAGGGGATTGTACCCATTTACCCGTTGACCGCCAAAATCACCCAGAGATGGATGCGGAACAAGATGCACGCCATGGTCACAGATTGGGCGCCCAAAGTACATGACCCTCTGCCATCCGCTTTACTCCACGATGCCGAATTGATGGATTTATCCCGTGCGCTGAGAGAAATCCACTTCCCCACCACATGGGAACAGCTCAAGGAGGCTCGTCACCGGTTATCTTTTGATGAAATCTTCCTGCTCCAACTGGGAGTCTTGCAGCAGAAACAAGACTGGTTCAAGCGAACAGCCAGCGTTTTCAGACAGGAAGAAGGCTGGCTGGACAGGCAATTGCAGAGGTTACCTTTTACCCTGACATCCGCCCAACAACGCACCCTAAGTGAGGTAATGAATGACCTGGCTTCAGGTCATCCCATGAACCGCTTGATACAGGGAGATGTAGGCTCTGGCAAGACGATCATCGCCGCGCTGGCCATCGCCTTGATCACAGACCAGGGTTCTCAAGCTGCCATGATGGCACCCACCAGCATCCTTGCTGAGCAACACTACCACAGCCTTCTGAAGTTGCTCACCACAAACGGCGGGCCATTACGCCCTGAACAGATTCACTTGATGGTGGGCGCGACTTCAGAAAGTGAAAAGATTGAAATCCGGGCCGGGCTGGCTTCTGGGGAAATCAGCGTTGTCATTGGCACCCATGCGTTGATCGAAGCCCCAGTAGAGTTCCACGATATTCAACTGGCGATTGTCGATGAACAGCACAGATTCGGCGTCAGGCAGCGCGCCGCTTTACGAGCGAAAGGAACCAACCCCCACTTGATGGTTATGACAGCCACGCCGATCCCGCGTTCCTTGGCTTTGACCGTCTACGGCGATCTGGACCTATCCCTGATCGACGAAATGCCCCCAGGACGCCAGGATGTGGAAACCCATGTGCTCTATCCAAAAGAGCGCGAGCGCGCCTACAGCCTGATCCGTCGCCAGGTGGAGGCCGGGCATCAGGCCTTCATCATCTATCCTCTGGTCGAAAAAAGCGGTACGCAGCACGCCTCCGACGAAAGCCCAGAAAAGGCCGCCGTAGAAGAACACGCCTATTTACAGAAAGAAGTCTTCCCCGACCTGAAGCTGGGCCTGCTACACGGACGATTGCCCCCTGCGGACAAAGAAGAAGTGATGACCAAATTCCGTGAGCGCCAGATCGATATATTGGTCTCCACATCAGTTGTGGAGGTGGGCGTGGATATCCCCAACGCCACGGTAATGCTTGTGGAAGGTGCTCATCGCTTTGGGTTAGCGCAGCTGCATCAATTCCGCGGCCGCGTCGGGCGTGGAGAGGCAAAAGCATACTGTCTCCTGATCCCCAGCCAGGCCAACGCCGTTGAAAATGAGCGCCTGTTAGCTATGGTTGAGACAAATGACGGCTTCGATCTGGCTGAGAAAGATTTGGGGCAGCGTGGACCAGGCGAATTTCTGGGCACCCGCCAATCTGGATATTCTGAATTACGGCTGGCGAGTCTGACGGACTTAAAACTGATCCAGAAGGCCCGTCACCACGCCCAGGCCTTATTCCAACGTGATCCCGATCTATCTTACGCGGAACACCAACAACTTGCCGACACTTTGAACCGCTTCTGGAGCAGTGGAAGTGGAGATATCAGTTGAGGAGCCAAAAATGATCCGCGCTGTCTTCCCAGGAACCTTCGATCCCATACACTACGGCCACATCGATATCGCCTATCGGGCTGCCAGACTATTCGATGAAATCGTTGTGGCGGTTTACGACCGCCCGTTGAAAACATTGCTCTTTTCCCCAGAAGAACGCATCGCACTCGCCAAAAGGGCATTTGGAGAAAATGATAAAATCAAGGTGACCGGCTATAGCGGATTAACGGTCGAGTTTTGCCAACAGATAAACGCTCAAGTCATCGTACGTGGCTTACGGGTCTTTTCCGATTTCGAATACGAATTCCGCATGGCCCTGGCCAATCACCGCATAAATCCGGATATCGAAGTCGTTGCCCTGATCACCCATGAAGAGCATACTTTCCTTTCGGGCGCTACAGTGCGTGAAATTGCCTCGTTAAATGGTGATGTGAGCAGCCTGGTGCCCCCCCACGTAAAGGCCGCTCTCGAAAAACGTTTTGGAGAACTGGGCGAAGAACAAGATATTGTGCCGACATCGTCGCTGCGGGATTAGGAAACGGAGGGATCACGACGACTTGACTAATCAACTACTTCCGTGTAATCTTGGATTAGTTCTTGCAACCTTCACAATCGAAAAATGGTTCATTATTTACCTTGCGCCTCTGAGGGAGGAGCTGCATGGACATTTTACATCTTGTAGATCGGCTAGAAGAGCTATTTAACGAAAGCCGCCCCATTCCCCTGACCCACAACGTGGTCGTGGATGAAGACCGCATGTTGGATTTGATCGACCAGATGCGGGTGACCATCCCGGAAGAAGTCAAGCGAGCTCAGCAGGTGCTCACTCAACGAGACCGCATCCTGGCACAAGCCCAGGAGGAGGCCAAGCGCACAGTAGATGTGGCACGTGAAAAGAGCCAACAACTGGTCGAGCGCGATGCGGTAGTGCGTGCAGCCAAATCACGCGCAGAAGAGGTCCTGAAGCAAGCGGATGTCAATGCCGAACATACCCGCAAGGAAGCAGATAATTACGTCATCCAAACCCTCTCTCGCATTGAAGTGGAATTGGAGCGCCTGCTCAACCAGGCACGCAATGGGATTATGGCCTTGCAGAACATCGAGGAGGCGGAAACCACTCCCGAGCCCGAATCAGATATGCCGGAACCAGAGTTTGAAATCCCGGACAACCCAACCCCGGAGCGATAGCCCCCAGACAGGGGGCTTTTTCTTTGGATCGTTACAGATTCCGCTCGCGATTGGTGAAACGCTGCCTGATCATAAAATCCACCAGACCCGGTGCAATGCTGTTTAGCCAGACAGCACCCCACATAAACCAGGGGACCACCACCATCCGCCGTGGACGTTGAACAGCACGAAAAACTGTATCAGCCACATCATGCGCGGTCAACTGCATAAAGCCTGGGGTGCTCAAACCCGTTTTTCGATCAACACCTGTGTGTTGTTGAAATTCGGTGACCACACCGCCGGGATAGATGCCCGTTACGCTGATCCCCAAAATGCTCACCTCGCGGCGTAGGGCTTCGGTGAAGCCGCGCACACCAAACTTGGTCGCCGCATATATGCTGTATGTGGGCGTGGCAATCAAACCGGCAACTGAGGCCATATTGATGATGTGTCCTGAACGGCGCTCGATCATGGAGGGAAGCGCGGCGCGGGTCACCTGGATTACGCCATTGAGATTGACCTGTAATTGAAGCGCGATATCGTCGATGGGGTCAAGTTGCTCCAGCCACATCATGCGGCCAAAGCCAGCGTTGTTAAGAAGCACATCGATTTGGCCAAATTTTGCTAAAGTCGCTTCAACTAGCCCCTGGATTTGATCGAGTTGAGTAATATCTGTCTTTATGGGCAGCGCTTCACCCCCCGAACCTTGTATTTCATCTGCCAGTTGATCCAAACGCTCCAAACGGCGAGCAGCCAGAACGACGCGGTATCCCTGTTGCATGCCAAACAAGCGAGCAGTGGCCTCTCCAATCCCTGAGGAGGCACCTGTTATCAGGATCACGGGGTTCGAGGTCATATTTTTCTCCTTACTTCCATTTACCGAAACTATAACACACCCGAAGGCTCCGGAGGACGCTGCCCAAGCAATGTTATAATTTTCACAGCAGCAAACGATAAACGCCCTCTCGCTTGTTTATCTTGTTATCTTCACGCCGTCAACTACCCCTTTCCAAGGAGCACTCCATGTTCCTGCTCAATCCCAATGATCACCACCGTAACTACCCCGATGAGCACTCCCAGGAGATCATGCGTAAGACGATCGCCTGGTTCGAAAAGCGGGGCAAACGTAAGATCAAGCAGGACGACCACGCTCACACATGGTATGGGGAATTCCTCGAGTTCATCAAGGATGAAAAGATCTTTGCCACCCTGTTGACCCCCAGCGATTACGGCCAGGATGAAAACTATCGCTGGGATACCTGGCGGAACTGCGAATTCAACGAGATTTTGGCCTTTTATGGACTAGCCTATTGGTACACCTGGCAGGTCAGCATCCTCGGTCTCGGCCCCATTTGGATGAGCGAGAACGAGGTCTTGAAAGCAAAAGCAGCCCGACTCCTACAGGAGGGGGCTGTTTTTGCTTTTGGGCTCTCAGAACGCGAGCACGGGGCGGATATCTATTCAACGGAGATGAATCTCGCCCCCCAACCGGATGGCAGCTATTTGGCTAATGGCGAGAAGTATTACATCGGCAACGCCAATGCCGCCCCGATGGTCTCTACCTTCGGCAAAATGGCCGGGACAGATGAGTACGCCTTCTTCGTGGCCGACTATCGCCAGGACAAGTATGAACTGATCAAAAACGTCACCGCCAGCCAGAACTATGTCGGACAATACCGGCTCAAGGACTATCCCATCGCCGAGGACGAAGTCTTATCCATGGGGCAGGCGGCCTGGGATGCAGCCCTTAACACGGTCAATGTGGGCAAATACAACCTGGGATGGGCTTCCATCGGTATTTGCACCCACGCCTTCTACGAGGCCCTCAACCACGCCGCCAACCGCCGCCTCTATAATATGTTCGTGACCGACTTCCCCCATGTCAGGCAGATGTTCACAGATGCCTATGCGCGCCTAGTAGCCATGAAGCTTTTCACCCTGCGGGCAGCGGATTATATGCGGGCAGCTTCACAAGATGACCGCCGTTACCTGCTCTACAATCCCATGGTCAAAATGAAGGTCACGACCCAGGGAGAGCAGGTCATCAACTTGCTTTGGGATGTGATCGCCGCAAAAGGTTTCGAACGTGATACTTATTTTGAGATGGCGGCACGCGATATCCGGGCGCTGCCCAAGTTGGAGGGCACCGTTCACGTCAATATCGCCCTCATCGTCAAGTTCATGCCCAATTACTTCTTCAACCCCGCTGATTATCCAGAACTCCCCAGGCAAGATCAACCCCGGAACGACGATTTCCTCTTTAACCAGGGGGCAACCCGCGGCCTCAGCCAGATCCGCTTTCACGATTACAGCAAAGCCTACGACTCTTATGATCTCCCAAACATCAATATCTTCGAGGAGCAGATCGCCATCTTCAAGGAATTCCTGGCTGCGGCCACCCCCGACGAAGCCCAACGTCAAGATATCGATTTCCTGCTCGCCCTGGGGGAACTGTTCGCCCTGGTCGTCTACGGCCAACTCATCCTCGAGAACGCCAGGATATACAAAATCGATGAAGCTTTGATAGACCAGATATTCGATTTCATGGTGAGGGACTTTTCCAAGTTCGCACTACAACTCTACAGCAAGCCCAGCAGCACTACCGCCCAGATGGATTACTGCCAAAAAATGATCCGCAAGCCAGCTGTGGACGAGGGGCGTTATCAACAAGTTTGGCGCGAGCATGTTTACGCCCTCAAAGACCTTTATGAGATGAACCCCTGATCATTTAGCCCCTAAAGGTTTCGATCCCTGCGCTGCATGGAGTGCCTCGCAACTACTTTTAGGGGTTTATTGCTATAAGGAGACCACCATGGACTTTCAACTCAATGAAGAACAGCGCATGTGGAAGAAAGCCGTCCACGACTTCATTGCTCAGGAAGTAAAACCTCAAGCAGCTGACTATGCCGCAAAAGAGGAAATCAATTGGCCTGCCATCCAGAAAATGGGGGCATTAGGATTGTTGGGCATCACCGTGCCGGAAGAGTACGGCGCCGCCGGGGTGGACGCCGTCAGCGCAGCCATCGGCATAGAGGAACTAGGTTGGGGAGACGGCGGCACGGCGCTGAACGTTGCCGCTCACACCGGGCTGGGCTGTGCACCCATTGCCATGTTCGGCACCGAAGAACAGAAAAAGAAATACCTGCCGCGTGCAGTCAGTGGGGAAGGGAAATTGATCGCTTTGGCGCTTACAGAGCCAGGAGCAGGCTCAGATTTGCAGGGAATAAAAACCCACGCTAAGCTCGAAGGGGACGAATGGGTGATCAACGGCTCCAAAGCCTGGATCACGAACGCCGGGAACGCCGACTATGTCACCACCCTGGCACGCACCGACCCCGCGGGGGGTTCTCACGCCATGAGCATGATCATCGTCCCGACAGATGCTCCAGGTTTGTATGTTGCCCCCCATGAGAAGAAAATGGGGCTGGGCAGCAGCCACGCCCACGGCATCACATACGAAAATGTGCGCGTCCCTGGCGAAAACCTGCTTGGCGAACAAGGTCATGGATTGCAGCAAACCTTGCAAACGTTGGATGGCGGGCGTATCAGCATCGGGGCCATTTCGGTGGGTATCGCCCAGGCTGCCTTCGAAGAAGCCGTGCGCTATGCCAAAGAACGCCAATCCTTCGGGACAGCTATCTCCCAACACCAGGCTCTGCAGTGGATGCTGGCGGACGCCGGCACCGAAATCCACGCTGCCCGTTTGATGATCTACCATGCCGCCTGGCTAAAAGAAGAGGGGAAACCTTTCACCAAAGAAGGCGCGATGGCAAAACTTTTCGCGACTCAAATGGCCGAACGCGTCGCCTATCATGCCATCCAAATCCATGGGGCTTATGGCTATAGCCGAGAATATCCCGTCGAGCGGCTTTACCGCGATGCCCGCGCCATGACCATCGGGGAAGGCACCAGCGAAGTACAGCGCATGGTTGTCGCCCGGAAGGTGCTTGAGGAGATAAACTAGGGGAGGGAAAAGTTTGCCCGTTGGCAATGCCCTTTGGCATAAAAAAACCTGACGAAGCACGAGCTGTCTGCTTCGTCAGGCAAGATACCGGGGAGGAAATAATTGATGACTATACTTTTCTGTCCAAGTACCACTTGTAAATGAAGTACCACAAAACACACAAAGCTGCCGTGATAACCATTGCCAGCCAGAAATACAATTCACCAAAAATCGCTAGGCCAGTCCCAAGCGCCCCGCCCACATAGACTGTTACTGCTGTGAATAGGATGATAAAAGTGCCAAACAGCCAAAAGCGCATCAGCTTAAGCATGGTTTCTTTGTCTTTCATGTAAACTCTCCTCCTGCGAGAAAATACTCGCATTGAACGGTACCCCGGCAATCGTTATTTTAGCACAGAGGTAGCTACTCAACCAGACATGGACAAGGAAATTTCTGCTCCCTCGAGTTTTGTCCGACGTCTCTTGACAATCACTTCTCATTAGGGTATAAACTCCCCCAACAACTGAGCATAGAAAGACTGTGAAGAGGAAGAGTAAGCGTCGAACCGACGGTTCAGAGAGCGAGGAAGTGGTGTGAGCCTCGCCCGCACGCCGGCGCAGAATGGGCCTCAGAGTTGCCAGGTGAACACTTTTTCGTAATTCGAAGAGTAAGTAACCCAGGCCGGAGTTGCCACCGTTATCAAGGTAAAGGGTATCGCTGCATCAGCCGTACCCCATCGAGTGAGGCTGGCCCTTGGGCTGACTTAAGTACGTTTCCCCGTCGCAACACCGGCGGGATTTTTTGTTTACCCTCCAGCCTAAATTGGGTGGCACCGCGGGAGCCTTTGGCCCTCGTCCCTGAGTGGACGAGGGCTTTTTTATTCCCCAATTTCCCCTGTTGACAGGCGGATCGAGGGGATCGAAAGGAGAGAACCATGAGAAAACGACTGCTCACCGGAGATCGCCCCACCGGGGCGCTCCATTTGGGGCATTACGTTGGCAGTTTGGCCAACCAGGTTTCTGCACAAGAAGAACATGATTGCTTTTTCGTCATTGCCGATCTTCACACGCTCACAACCCGCCCCCAAAAACACCATATTGCCAGGTTGAAGGAGAATATCCACCAACTGGTACTGGATTACCTCTCCGTGGGCATCGACCCTGAACGCGCCACGATCTTCGTGCAAAGTACCATTGCTGAAACCTTTGAACTCAACACCCTGCTGGAGATGCTGGTCAGCGTGCCGCGCTTAGAGCGAATCCCATCTCTAAAGGAGATGGGCCGCGCTGCGCATCTCAAGACGCAACCTTTCGGGTTATTGGGCTACCCGGTGCTCATGGCCGCAGATATCCTGCTGGCGCGCGCCAATATTGTCCCAGTAGGTGCTGATAACGGCGCCAATGTCGAACTGGCGCGTGAATTGGCCCGTCGCTTCAACCATATGTACGCAGAAATCTTCCCCATCCCCGAGTACCAGATCGAAGGCATCCTGGTCGGCACCGACGGACGATCCAAAATGAGCAAAAGCCTGAATAATGCCATCTACCTGGCCGATGACACCTCGACCGTGGAGCGCAAGGTCATGGGGATGTACACTGACCCAGGCCGTCTCAGCGCCGATACGCCTGGGCGAGTGGAAGACAACCCCGTGTTCACCCTCCATGAGGCTTTTAACCCCGACCTCGACCAATTCCAGGCACTCAAAGATCGATACCGCCGAGGGAAAGTCGGGGATGTAGAAGTCAAGAAGGAGTTGGCGCGCGTCCTGAACGCTTTCCTCGACCCGATCCGGGCACGTCGGGCTCAGTTTGAGCGTGATCCTGACCTGGTGAACGATATCTTATCTCAAGGGACCCATCGTATGCGCGCTGACGCGCAAGAGACGATCTTTTTGGTGCGCGAAGCGATGGGGCTGCCCAGCTATGCCTTCACAAAAACCACACCAGGTATTGAACCCGTGCGCGGCCTGGCACTGGTATAAATCCACACGGCCAGGTGAGACTCACTTTGCAGGAAAAGCCCCACTTGGCCACTCTATCATCTAAGGAGAAGAAAAATGTCTCAAACAAAATTCACCCTCAACGAAACCGACCTGCCTAAAGCCTGGTACAACATCAACGCCGATTCGCCGGTGCCGCCCACCCCAGTTTTACACCCGCAGACCCAAGAGCCGGTGACACCTGATTTCTTGGGAGTGCTCTTCCCCATGGAACTGATCCTGCAAGAAGTCAGCACCGAACGCTACATCGACATTCCCGAGGAAGTGCGCGAGATATACAAACTTTGGCGGCCTACTCCCCTCATCCGCGCTCGCCGTCTGGAAAAAGCACTGGATACGCCCGCACATATCTACTTCAAGCACGAAGGGGTATCCCCCTCGGGCAGTCACAAACCCAACACGGCTGTGGCCCAGGCTTTCTACAACAAAGTTGGCGGGACGGGAGCGCTGACCACCGAAACCGGTGCCGGACAATGGGGATCGGCGCTCTCCCTGGCCTGCAACTTCTTTGACCTGCCCTTAGAGGTATACATGGTCAAAGTATCCTATCAGCAGAAACCCTACCGCCGGGTGTTGATGGAAACTTATGGGGCAGAAGTGTTCGCCAGCCCCACCAATCACACCCAATTTGGTCAGGCAATCCTCGCCGATGACCCGGAAAGCCCGGGCTCTTTGGGCATCGCCATCTCTGAAGCCGTCGAAGCGGCGGCCACCTCCGAGGGCAGCAAAAAATATAGCCTGGGCTCAGTGCTCAATCACGTACTGATGCATCAAAGCGTGATCGGCGAGGAGGCCATCAAACAGATGGACCTGGCTGATGAATACCCCGACGTGGTTGTCGGGTGTGTCGGCGGCGGCTCTAACTTCGCCGGGATCGCTTATCCTTTCCTGCGAGAGAATCTCACCAACGGAAAAGACACTCGATTTGTAGCCGTGGAACCGACAGCCACCCCAACGCTGACCAAAGGCCCCTACGCTTTCGATTACGGCGACACGGCCAAAATGGCCCCCATCGTCAAGATGTTTACTCTTGGGCATACTTTCGTCCCGCCCCCCATACATGCTGGCGGACTGCGATATCACGGTATGGCCCCCAGCATTTGCGCACTGTATGACGCCGGGTATATCGAAGCCGTCGCTACCCACCAACTGGCTACCTTCGAGGGGGCGATGATGTTCGCTCAAACCGAGGGCATTATCCCTGCCCCGGAGACAGCCCACGCAGTGCGGGTCGCCATCGACGAGGCGCTGGATGCCAAGGCTAAGGGAGAAAAGAGAGTGATCCTCTTCAACCTGTCTGGGCACGGGCACTTCGATTTGTCCGCTTATCAGGCCTATTTGAGCGGCGAGCTAGCGGACTACGAATACCCCCAGGAGGCCATTGAGCAGGCCTTGGAGCATATCCCCCAGGTGAGCTTATAAGGCCATAGACATGTCACACCCCGGATTTAATATGGAATGAAAGTCAGTTTTTCATTTTCCAGGGAGAGGGGTTCCCAGCAAAAAGAGGCCGCGAGTTGGCGCAAAGCGCCGCTCGCAGCCCCTTTTCATCAATTCCGCGGGGTTAATCGAATTGATGTCCGGCCTCAGCCCCGGCATCTTCGCTCAATAACTGCACCGCGTGGGGCAGCACGGGGATGAGCACATCCAGATTCTCCAGAGCAGCCTTGGGGCTGCCAGGCAGATTGACGATCAAAGTGCAGCCACGGATGCCGGCAGCACCTCGTGATAGCATGGCGTGAGGGGTGATCTTCAGGCTCTCGGCCCGCATGGCCTCGGCCAACCCCGGTGCAGGGCGTTCGATTACGGCCTGGGTAGCCTCAGGGGTGACATCCCTGGGGGCGAATCCCGTCCCTCCGGTGGTCAGGATCACGTCAAAACGACGCCAATCCGCCCATTGGGTCAGGGTGTCCTGCAAAAGCAGCAGGTCATCAGGGACGATATCCTCCCGCAGGACCTCCCACCCCTGCGCCACGACCTTCTCCTTCAGTTTCGGGCCGGAGGTATCCGGCCGCTCGCCGCGCGCGGAGCGATCCGATACTGTGAGGACAGCAAAACGCAGCGCCATACTCAATCCTCGCTGTTATTTCCAATAACTTGCTGCCAGTTCTCGTCGATGCCGTCCTCGGTGACGCCAAAGTAGAAACGATATTGGCCTTTAGCATCCCGCTGGATCAGATCATAGCGGCTGAAGTTGCCAATCTTTTGACGGCCCAACATTCCCAAATCGCCATGCCAATTGACCCCGGCCTGAGGGTCCTTGGAGACTTTATCATACTGTGTGACGGCATAATGCCACAACTTACGAGCGGATTTGCGAGTCACATTTTTGACAACGTTGTTATTGCGCAGGTCACGCACGGTGTAATAACGGACGCCCTGACGCTCCTCAACGGTGACAATCTCCACCCCAGTTCGCGGGGGGACCTGCGGCTCGACTTCCACCCCGGCCTGAGGGACGGGGACCGGCTTGCCATCTCCCTCGGGCAGGGAGACAAGTTCCTCTCTATGCCGGTCAGGTTGACCCCGCAAAACCAACTCGACGATTTCATCCCGCACCGCCATCCCCGTTTCGGCTTCGGTGCGCAAATAGATTTTGCTGTCATCCACCGCATATGGGGGATCATCTCCTCGGGGCACTAGCACGCGGATGATATTCTTGCCGCGGAACTTGTGCCCATCGATGTTGCAGACCAATTCTGGGCTGATGCGGTCGCTGATCTCCTTCACCAGGCGAGCGATCTCCTGGTTGACCGAAGCCAAACCTTCTACACCCCTCTTGGGATTGCGGCTCATGCCGATATAAATTGTGCCGCCATTGGTATTGGCAAAGGCGCACACATCGGCAATGACGGCGTAGAGTTTCCCGCCGCGCACTGTCATGCTCTCATGGAAATCTTGAACGATGTTGGCGCCTTCCTCCCGGGCAGCCTGGACGAAATCAAAGGCCGGCTCCGCCTTGTGCCGGTGCGGGCGAGTGCGAGCGAAGTCATTGCCATTGAAGAGCTCTTTCAAGGCTTCGAACGACAGTTCGGGCAGGCGCACATCGGTCGCCCGGTCACCAACCCCCAAGTTCTTACGCCGGTTGGGGTCTTTCTCCAAACGATGGGCGTCAGAACCCTGAATACAGTGCATGCGGCGGGGGTATTCAGGCTTGGTGCCGTTGAAAAAACTTGCCGTGCTATAACGCCCTTTGCGATCCAGATCGGTCACTTCCAGGGCATGTAAGTTTGGGTCTTGGGTATAGGCGATCTTGGTCTGTCCGCCAAAGCGGAAACCTCGCATAGCTACGCCGTTGTTCGAGTTAGCATGGGCAGCAATCGCCAGACCGCCCGCAGCATTGATCTTTTCATAGGCAGTCAGAACATCCGCGCTGGCCCCGACGGTTACAGAGCCCTCATCCAATTGGTCTGCCGGGATGTTGAGGTCCAGCAAAATGTGCTCGATCTCGCGTAAGGGCTTATCAGGAGAGAAAACCCCCAAAACATGAAACCCAAAGGTGGCCGTAAATTCAAACCCTGGCAATACCATCACCCGGTCTAACAAGCGGTGATATTCATCAAGGCGGGATTGCTCTTCCGGCAAAAGCCGGTTCAGGCGCTTGAGCATCTCCAATTGCTGAATCTCTTCGTGCATGCGGCGGCAACCCGCCACGGTATTATGATCCGTAATGGCAACGATATCCAGGCCCTGCGCTTCCGCCCGTCTCAAAATATCTAAATAGCTGACATTGGCCTGTTGATAATCACTCGAGGCCGTAGTATGCAAATGTAAATCTATGGTGTACCACTTCATCGTGGTACGGGAACGTCTTTTAGTCACTATATCACTCTTAACTTCTTAACCGCCCGATAAAAGGATGAATAATTCATTCCTTAACCAAGCAGTTACGAAACCTGTTTAATCAAATCGATTAGCTCCTCCGGCATATATGGCTTGAGCAAAAATCCATCGGCGCCATATTCTTTGCTCTCAACCTGAAAATCGATCCCCGAGGACATAATCACCCGTGTATCTGAAAGGTCAGGGTTTTCTCGAATCTGGGCTAACATCTTCAAGCCGTCTTCACCTTCACCTGGAGAAGTTTTCAAATAAACATCCATCAAAACCACATCCGGTTTATGGTTCTGAACGGATTGGACAATTTCTTCCCCCTCACATTGCGTGATGACATCGTAGCCTTCCATTTCTAAAAGGGTCCTCAACAGTTCTACGACCACAACATCATCATCAATGAGCATTACCTTACGCATAAATTCTCCGATAGTGCCAATGAGCTTTGCCGCTCATTTACTGCTCCTGCACCTCCTTCACAGGAGCAGCTTTCTTGGTCCGTTTCTTCTTCGGTTTTGGCATGGGTTCCAGGGCGACCTCTATGGCGTCATCGACGTTATCAAGGAACACGAATTCCGTCACCTTACGAACTTCCTCGGGCAAATCTTCCAATTCATCCTCATTGCGCTTGGGCAGCAAAACCGTCTTGAGACCCGCGCGATGAGCTGCTAGAACCTTTTCCTTGATACCACCAACAGGCATCACCTTGCCGCGTAGAGTGATCTCACCAGTCATGCCCACATCTGGGCGTACCGGTCGCCCGGAAACCAGAGACACCAAGGCAGTAGCCATCGTCACCCCCGCAGAAGGCCCATCTTTAGGCTGTGAACCAGCCGGAATGTGCAGGTGGAAGTCTGCGTCGGAGAAAAAGTCCTCTTCAAGGCCCAGTTTCGTGGCCCGCGACCGCACGAAGGATAACGCTGCCTTGGCGGATTCTTTCATCACATTGCCCAGTGAGCCTGTGAGTTGGAACCCTTTCCCACCAGGCATACGAGTGGCCTCGATGAACAACACATCGCCACCCGTGGGAGTCCATGCCAACCCTGTGGCGACGCCCGGCAATGAAGTTCGTTCGGCGATCTCCTCCATGTCACGGAATTTCTGCCGACCCAGAAATTCATGAATGCGCTCCGGGGTGATTTCGACCGTGCCATCCCCCTGCCCCTCAGCGATGCGCGTAACAACTTTGCGGCAAACTGCCCCAATCTCACGTTCCAGGTTGCGTACGCCCGCCTCACGGGTGTAAAAGCGGATGATCTCCTCCAGGGCCTCGTCCGTGAAGCTGACCTCGTTTTCGCGCAGGCTGTTCTCGCGCAGTTGGCGCGGGATCAAATATCCCTTGGCAATTTCCTTCTTTTCGCCTTCGGTGTACCCCGAGAGCTGGATGACCTCCATACGGTCAAGCAATGGCCTGGGAATGGTATCCAGGCGATTGGCCGTAGTGATGAACATCACCTCCGAAAGGTCAAAGGCCACCTCCAGGTAATGATCCCTGAACTCGACATTCTGCTCCGGGTCCAAGACCTCCAACAGGGCAGATGCCGGATCACCCT
This sequence comes from Anaerolineales bacterium, assembly GCA_028278545.1. Classification (GTDB taxonomy): domain Bacteria; phylum Chloroflexota; class Anaerolineae; order Anaerolineales; family UBA11858; genus NIOZ-UU35. The sequence goes on along the minus strand of JANQED010000165.1, from coordinate 58,193 downwards.
GGAAGCCTTGGGAGAGTTTATCGATCTCATCAAGCATGAAGACCGGGTTGTGGGAGGCTACCCGCCTCAAGGCCTGCAGAATACGCCCTGGCAGCGCCCCAATATAGGTGCGGCGATGCCCGCGGATCTCAGCCTCGTCACGCACACCGCCCAGTGAAATGCGGATGAACTCGCGCCCCAGGGAACGGGCGATGGAACGGCCCAGAGAAGTCTTGCCTACTCCCGGGGGGCCGACAAAACAAAGGATCACACCCTCGCGCAAGCGGCGGATTTCGTCGTCGTACTGATCATCCTCTGCGGCGAATTCCTCCAGACGCTCTTTACGCAGCTTACGCACCGCCAGGAATTCCAAAATGCGCTCTTTGATATCTTCAAGCCCAAAGTGATCTTCGTCCAGCACCTCACGAGCATGGGCGATGTCCAAGTTGTCTTCCGTCGAAACCGACCAGGGCAAGGTGACCAACCAATCCAGGTAAGTACGGATGACTCCATACTCCGCCGCGGCCGTTGGCAACCGCGACATGCGGTCCAGCTCTCGACGGGCTTGCTTATCGGCCTCCTCGGGCATTTTGGCCTCATCGATCTTAGCCCGGAACTCATCCACCTCGGCAGCTTGTTCGTCACTCTCCCCGAGCTCACGTTGGATGGCCTTGAGCTGCTCGCGCAAAAAGTATTCCCTCTGGACCTTCTCGATCTCTGAACGCGCCTCCTTCTGAATTTTCTGCCCGATTTCTAAGACCTCGGCCTCATGGGCCAGGAGCGCAATCAACTTTTGCAGCTTCTCAGAGACCGAAACCAACTCTAAAAGCTCTTGCGCCTGCTCAAGTTCAATGCGCTGGAAGTTGGCGATGGTGTAGACGGTTTGCAGAGGGTCATCCAACAACAGCACCGACTCAACTAACTCACGCGGCAGAGAGGGGATCATATTGGCGATACGCTCGAACTGATCGCGGGCATTGCGAGCCATCGCCTCAACTGCTAAATCTTCTTCTTCGATCTCGGGGATCAATTCAATCTGGGCCTTCAGATAGGGGTCGGTCTGGACGAATTCCCCCAGCCTGAAACGGGACATCCCCTGCACCAACAGGCGGATGGTGCCATCAGGGGCGCGCAACAGACGATGCACAGTCGCCACACAACCAACGGAGAAAAGGTCATCAGGGCCAGGGGATTCCAATTCAGGCTGGCGAGAGGCCACCAGGCCAATCAAGCGGTTGTCCTCAGAAACAACATCATCGATCAAGCGAATGGAACGGGGCTGACCAATGGTCAATGGCACTGCCGTTTCCGGGTATACCACCAGCCCGCGCAACGGTAAGATAGGGAGCACATCCGGGGTCTGGTCGCTTTCCTGAGGGATGTCGATCTCCCCCTCAGGGCTTTCATCGTCCCCACCAACCCGGGTTACAATCGGGTGGAGCAAAAAATCGTCGATATTCGTATCCTCTTCACTAAACCACGACAACAATTCCATGAAGTCTGAATTCCAACGAGAAGCAGGCATACTCATCTACTCCCCAATCTCGACCTGATGCGGTTTCGCCTTCGGCAAGGTAATTCGCAGAAAGCCATCTTCATACTTGGCTTCAATGCCATCGTGATCGATGGGCCAATGCAGCTCAACCTGGGAACTGAACTCACCAAAACGGATTTCCATTTGATGGTAAGCGCGCCGCTCAGGTTGATCGAGCCGGGCCCCATGAATGGATAATATCTGTCCATCTAAAGAGATAGAAAACTCCGCATTCTGCATCCCGGCAACTTCAACCCGGATGACGACCGCCTCAGCGGTCTCGAACACGTCCGTGGGCGGGCTCCAGACCCGAGAGCGCGTACCCATTCGCATATGAAAATGATCCACACCACCTTCAGCGTTCAAAACAGTAAACCAAACCGGGCCTTTTGAATCGGATTTAAGATCAACATCCTTCATTATTAATGCTCCGACATCTCTACCAGCGATTCTATAAAGCTAATTAGGCAGCCCATATCGCTTCATTATCCCAATCAATTACAAAAAAGCCCGCCGCAAGATGCGCTGACCTCTGTGAAGGCAGCCATCATTGAGCGGCGAAACTCACGATCACAAACGGGGATATCCAAGGATGCCATCAAATCGAACCAAGCCCTCTCTCACTCGCCACTGCTTCGTCCATCAACCATAACTCGCTCGATAAGATTCCCCATTATCTATCCTACCAATAAACTGAGCAGCCCAAAATCATCGGCTGTAATATACTTTTGCGTGATTCCATTCATTGTTAATCGTTGGTGATTATATCACTGGGGCGTATTTCATTCCAGCGAAACGGATGTCGGAAAGTTTTGATCTGATGTGTTGCCCCAAGATGTTGTTGAAAATATGACGAGGAATCACCAGTAGCTGACCTCAAAAAATGATACAATTCACCCTTAAATTCTTCCAATTGGAGGATCTTAATGTCTGAGCAAATACCCACTGGCGAAGAAAGAGAAATCAAATTCCTTAGCGGCATAGCCATTGACGGTGCGCCTGTATCTTATATGATCGTTCTAGCGGCCGTCGTGGTCGCTTTATCATACTTCCCACTTTCTGTCATCATCGCGCTTGGCGGCAGTTTTCCCATAAGCCAGGGAGTGCTTGGCCTGGTAGGTTGGGTGCTTGGCCCCGTCGCAGGGGCGGTAACGTCTGGAATCGGCGCGCTGATCGGCATCTTCCTGGCACCCCAAACCGCCGGGCCGATTCCCATTCTCCGCATTTGGGGATCACTGATCGCATCCTTTGCTGCTGGGACGATGGTCATTGGCGCTAAACGCCGAGGCTGGTGGTTTTGGGTCTGGCTTTACGCTTCATTATCATTTCTATATTTCATCTGGCGCGCTGTCTTTCTCAACAGTGTGAATTTATGGGTAGTAATCGCCAGCTCATTTATCGACTGGTCTTCCCTACTACTCCTTGCGCTCCCAACGCGAACATTATTTGCAAAATGGATTAACAGTAAAAACTACAGATTGGTTCTCGCCGGCCTGGGACTTGGCACCTGGATTTCATATGGCATTTCGCATATTTGCCTGACGGCAATCTTCTACCACATCCATAACTATCCTGAAATAAGATTTTATGAGGTGATCTTTGCCGCTCCCTTTGAGAATGTAATGCGAGCGATCATCGGTATGGTCATTGGAGGGGGTGTCATCGCCGGTTTGCGATCTATCGGGTTGGTAAAACCTGCGAACGCAATTTACTGATCTCGAAAATAACTTACACAATGCTGAGGTAGCACCGAAATGGGGGGTAAACCCCCCATTTTGGAGAGACTGAGCTCTTTTTGGAACAATCCAAAAAGAGCTTTTTTGCTATTGCAGCAAGGAATCAATGATCTTAGGGGCAAATATTTCCCAACAATAACCCGAGATGACGCATGTCATATAGATAATGGTTGATGGCATCTCAACAATACCGAGCCGATGCATATAATCAACCCAACTATAAATTATCGGTTGCAAGGAGAAAATCGATCAACGCTCAACAAGCACATCATCTGCATCAAGCTCCTTCCGGAGGTTTATTGATGTGATTGACCAAAATCAGAACCCCATCATCCAAATGCGAGATGTGGTCAAAGCCTATACAACCGGGGACGGCCCCTTCATCGCCCTAGATGGGGTTACTCTGGACGTGTTCGAAGGCGAATTTCTAGGGATCACCGGGAAATCTGGGGCCGGGAAGACCACCTTGCTCAACATGATCTCCGGGATCAGTGAACTCACTTCCGGGGAAGTCCGTTTCTGTGGAGGAGGCCAGGAGATATCGGTTCACACCATGGATGAAGACGCCCTGGCCGTTTGGCGTGGTCGGAGCCTAGGGATCATTTACCAATCCTTCGAACTGATGCCCACACTCAACCTGGTTGAGAATATCATGCTCCCTCAGGATTTCTCCGGGATTTATGATCCGATGGTCAGCAAAGAACGTGCTCTCGAACTGTTAGCTTTAGTAGATATCCTTGAACACGCCTACAAAATCCCTGCCCACATCTCCGGCGGTCAAAAACAGCGCGTAGCTATCGCTCGGGCCCTGATCAATGATCCCACACTGATCATCGCCGACGAACCCACGGGCAACCTGGATACCGCCACCGCAGAGACCATCTTCCAGATCTTCGAGAAACTGGTCGCCCAAGGGAAAACCATCATCATGGTCACTCATGATGAGAGCTTGGCAGACCGCTTCTCCAGGCGACTGAAAATCGTCGATGGAGTCATAGATACACAGCCCACGGACTGCCCGGCTGACAACCTCCAAAAAGAAGACACGCCCACAATAGAGATCACATCTGGAGATAATCCCTTCGGTGAGATCACGAATCACAATGGAGGGAAAAACGGGGTGTACAAACGCGCTGCTACACCGCCAGCCATCCGCTTAGAGGATGTGGTCAAAACCTATGAAAACGCAGCCGGGAAATTCACCGCGCTGAAAGGTATCGACCTGCACTTCGAGCATGGGCAGTTCGTGTCCATCGTTGGCAAATCGGGCTGCGGAAAATCCACGTTGTTGAATATGATCACCGGGATCGACCACCCCACCTCGGGAAAAGTGCTCGTGGGCGGCGATGACATCTACCAAATGACCGAAAGCCAACGGGCTTTGTGGCGCGGGGTGAATATCGGTGTCGTATTCCAATTCTTCCAACTCTTGCCCACCCTGACCCTGCTCGAAAACACTATGCTGCCCATGGACTACTGCAATATCTACTCCTTTCGCGAGCGCCCCGACAAAGCCATGGAACTGCTCAAGATGGTCGGCCTTGAAGAGCAGGCGCACAAGCTCCCAGGAAATGTATCCAGCGGGCAGCAGCAAAGCGCCGCCATCGCCCGGGCCCTGGCGACCGATCCACCCATCATCCTGGCAGATGAACCAACGGGCAATCTAGATTCGCGCTCCGCAGAGGTCATCCTCAACCTGTTCGAAGAATTAGCCAAAGCCGGCAAAACTATTCTGATCGTCACTCACGACCCCACTTTGACCAGGCGCACCGACCGAAACATCATCCTCTCAGATGGAGAAGTCATCGATCAAACCGTGGTGTCCGCCCTGCCATTCTTGGACCACCCTCAACTTTTGTCCGCCAGTCAGCGCTCAAAGAAGCACATCTACCCTCCTGGGTCTATGATCATCCACCAGGGCGAGCCAGTCGATCATTTCTACATGGTCGCCAATGGTGAAGTGGACATCCTCATCAACACACAAATTCCCGAAACCAGAGTCGCACGCCTGGGACCAGGACAATTCTTCGGTGAAGTCGAGTTGATCCAGGGCTGGGCTTCGATCGCCAGCGTACGCGCGGCTTCAGAGGGGTCAATAGAACTGGCGATGATATCAAAGAATGAGTTTTTGAAGTTATTAGGGACATCGCCGAAGATGAAAGAGGCCTTTGACAAAGTAGCCCAAGTTCGCGTTGAGGAGAACCAGGCCTTGATAACGAACAGCTAGAAGTTCAACTTCTCTGAGAAGTTGAACTTCTAACAAAAATTGAGCTTTCGAGGCACTCACCCAATTTATGAAAACAAAAACAAATCTGGTCAAACCCCGCTGGAGCAAAGTACTCTCCGACCTGTGGGACAACAAGCTGCGCACTTTATTGGTAGTGGCCTCGATTGCCGTAGGGGTCTTCTCCGTGGGCACAATTTCGAACGCTTATGTGATCCTTTCGCAGGACATCGGCGTCACTTTTGCCGCCAGGAATCCAGCGAATATTGATATCACCAGCGATCCTTTCTATGAAGATTTCGTGCGCTCCGTCGAGAAGGTCCCTGGCGTCTTGGATGCTGAGGGCAGACACGTGACCGAAGTGCGCGCCAGCCAGGATGGCGAAGCCTGGCAGGGCCTGCGGCTCATCGCTGTGAAAGATTTTGAGGATACCAAGATCAACTTGTTATCCACCATTGAGGGAGTGAAGGCTCCGGGCAGGCGCGAACTACTGGTCAGCCAGGATTTTCTAAATAGCACCGGTTTTCAAATCGGGGAGATCATCGAAATCGAAATGCCAGACGGCACCACAGACACTTTGCCGCTGGTGGGCCTAGTGTCGGATCAGATCACCAATGGGAGCGATTTTTTGGGCGGGGCCAGCGGCTACGTCACGCTCGACACCCTGGCATGGCTGGGCGGAGGGGATTCTTTCAATCACCTCTACGTGCGTGTGAGCGGCGACTCGAATAATCAAGAACGTATTCAAAGCATGGCAGATACGGTTGAAGACAAGATCGAGCGCAACAACCTTCAGATCTATCGTACCAAGCTTCAAAATTCCAACGAGCATCCCATGGCCTCTACCATCCTGGCGATCCTGGGCGTCATGGGTGCCCTGGGGGCGATGATCCTGATATTGAGCAGTTCGCTGATCGTCAACACGCTCAATGCCCTGCTGACCCAACATTTGCGCCAGATCGGTGTGATGAAGCTGATCGGAGCCCGCAGCGTCCAGATTTTGGGTATGTACCTGATCTTGATTCTGGCTTATGGGGCCATCGCATTGGCCCTGGCCCTACCCATAAGCGGTGTAGCTGGCTATGCCTTCGCCGAATTCATCACTGGATTTATCAACGCTGATTTGTTGGGCTTTCGCGTGGTTCCGCTGGCAATCATATTGCAAATCTTGGTCGCCTTGTTGATCCCTTTGATCGCCGGCTTCATGCCGGTGAACAGCGGTTCCAAGATCAATGTGCGGCGGGCGATCAGTAACGACCGCCCCAGGGCACAATCTTCGGGTGTCAACTGGCTCAATCGACTATCAGAGTGGATCAAGTGGTTGTCGCGACCGATCCTGCTGTCCTTCCGCAACACCTTCCGCCGTAAAAGCCGTTTGCTGTTGACCATCTTCACACTGACTGTTGCGGGCGCCATCTTCATAGGCGTTTTCAACGTGCGCTCTTCGATGGACCATTTCATGGATCAGATCGGCCAACACTTTCAGGCCGACATCACATTGGGATTCAGCCAGCCTTATCCGATCACCAGAATCGAGCAAGCCGTGCTGTCCGTGCCTGGCGTGGTGGACCTGGAAGGCTGGGGGGCGGCCAGCGTAGAGATCCTCGCCCCCGATGACAGCATCCTGGAAAATGTGCATGTCATGGCCCCCCCAGGGGATACCGATCTGGTTGCGCCCGACATAATCGCCGGGCGTTGGCTGCTCCCTGGCGAACGCAAAGCCCTAGTGGTCTCCGATTCGATCTACGATATTTTCCCGGATCTGCAGCCCGGTGACACCATTCGGGTAGAAACCCCTGATGAGCAAGAGGAAGATTGGGCTATTGTTGGGGTGTTCCGTTTTGCCGATTCGCTTGAAGACACTTTGGCCTATGCCGATTATGATTTCATTTCATATGAGCTAGGTATCCCTAATCAGGCCCTCACCTACCGGGTCGTCACCAGCGAGCACACCATCGAACAGCAAGAGCACATCAGCAAAACCCTGGATAAATACTTGCGAGACCGTAATTTCATGGTCAACGAGGTAGAAGCTGGGTTGGTGACACGGCAGCAGAGTGCCAAAGGAATCAACATCTTGATCATTTTCTTACTGCTGATGGCCCTGCTGACCGCTTTGGTGGGCAGCATCGGCCTGACAGGTACAATGGGCATGAACGTGCTGGAACGCACGCGCGAGATCGGTGTGATGCGTGCCATCGGAGCAGTGGACCGTGAAATCATCAAATCCGTGGTCATCGAGGGAGGCTTTATCGGCGTGATCACCTGGTTCTTTGCTGTGTTCCTCTCTTTCCCGATCAGTCACTTCTTATTGAAAATCGTCAGCGAGGCCATGTTAGGCTCTCCTTTGCCGTTGACCTTCACCTATCAAGGCTTCATTATCTGGTTGGCGGCGGTTTTGGTGCTCTCTGTGGTGGCGAGCATTTTGCCAGCCCGCAATGCCGCAAGTTTGACCATCCGGGAAGTATTGGCTTATGAATAGGTAGAGACGCCCCGGCGGGGCGTCTCTACCACATATATTTGTAAATAAGCCAAAAATCCCTTCTCCACGCCCCTTGACACGAACCCCACATGCCCTTAGAATCCTGCCCAATATGCACAACCACAACTCCGTCCGCTTTTTTAACTACTACTATTTTTACGGCTCCCAAACCAAGGACGCCGTTGGTGGTGCTTAAGTAGACGAGAGTTAGATTTACGTCAAACTGAAATGCGAGGCCCAACGGCCTCGCATTTTTTGTTTTCTAAGGAGTATTCATGCCAGTGAGAGGAATCCGAGGTGCAACCGTTGCCAGTGCAAACCAGGAGCACGCCATCTTAGATGCCACACGCCAACTTCTGGAAGCCATCCTGGAAGCCAATCCCAAACTGACGCCCGAAAACATCGCCAGCGCGCTGTTCACCGTGACCGATGACCTGACCGCCGCCTACCCTGCCAAAGCTGCTCGCCAGCTCGGGTGGCAGGAAACACCCCTGATGTGCGCCCGTGAAATCCCCGTCCAGGGTGGCCTACCCTTCTGTATCAGAGTCATGATCCACTGGAATACCGATACCCCCCAGTCCGCCATCCGTCATGTTTATCTTGGAGAAGCCGCCACTTTGCGCCCAGGTTTAACACCAGCTGCGTAAACAAGGATTGAATCCCCCGAAAAATAGAGCGTACACCCCCGCACCCCATATTTCGGCCATTCCTTACTGTTTTGAATAAGAAAAATATTGTACAGGAAGATAAGGAGAGAAAACCGTGATGATCATAATGCGAACCGAAGCAACCCAGTCCCAAATCGCCTCTGTGGTCGCTCGCATCGAAGAGGAAGGCCTGCGAGCCCACATTTCCCGCGGTGCTGAACGCACCGTCATTGGCGCGATTGGAGACGGCCGCCCCATCAATCGAGACCAATACATCCTGCTGCCGGGGGTGGATCGCGTGGTGCCCATCTCGCGATCCTACAAATTGGCTTCGCGAGAGTTCAGCCCAGAGGATTCAGCCTTCCCGCTGGATGGTCTGCAAGTCCACCCGGGTAATGTGCTCCTGATCGCGGGGCCGTGTTCGGTGGAGAGCCGGAACCAGATCTTGGAAGCCGCCCACGCGGTGCGTGAGGCGGGCGCTCATGCCCTGCGCGGTGGCGCATTCAAGCCGCGCACCTCCCCCTATTCTTTCCAGGGATTAGGCGAAGAGGGCCTGGAGATGTTGGCCGAAGCCCGCCAATTGACCGGTCTGCCCATCGTCACGGAGGTGATGGCACCAGATCAGGTTTCGCTGGTTGCCAAATATGCCGATGTCTTGCAGATCGGCTCACGGAACATGCAAAACTACGCCCTGCTGCACGCTGTCGGAGAAAACGGCCGTCCTGTCTTGCTCAAGCGCGGCATGAGTGCGACCATCGATGATCTTTTGATGGCAGCCGAATACATCCTCTCCCACGGCAACAAGCGCGTGATGCTGTGTGAGCGTGGCATCCGCACCTTCGAAACCGCCACTCGCAACACCACCGACATCAACGCTGTCCCAGTACTAAAATCCCTCACCCACCTGCCAGTGATACTCGACCCCAGCCATGGCACGGGTAACTGGGAGTACGTTAACGCCATTTCGCGTGCCGGGATCGCCGCCGGGGCCGACGGCCTGATCGTGGAAGTGCACCCCAACCCCAACGAAGCCCTTTCCGATGGCGGCCAATCCCTGAAGCCCGAACGCTTCGCTGAATTAGTGACCCAGGTGAAATCCATCGCTGAAGCGATGGGGCGAAAGTTGACACCCCAACCCGACCTGAAGGTGATGCACTAGGGACGATCTATGGATGACCCTGAGTTTTTTGCCAACACTCGGATTGCCATCGTCGGACTCGGTCTGATGGGTGGGTCGTTAGCATTGGGCTTGCGCGGCCGTTGTCGGTCTTTGTTGGCCGTGGACCCGGACCCCGTCACAAATGAACTGGCTCTGGGAGAGGATATTGTCGATCAAGTTTCCACCGACCCAGCTGAGATCCTGCCTCAGGCCGATCTGATCCTCCTGGCTGCACCGGTGGGAGCAATCCTCGAGATCATCCCGCGCCTGCCAGCGCTCACCCCCGGGCCAGCCGTGGTCCTGGACATTGGTTCGACGAAAGTGGCTATCTGCCAGGCCTACAACGACCTTCCCGCACGCTTCGAAGCCATTGGCGGACATCCTATGTGCGGCAAAGCCCTCGGCGGCCTGGCGCACGCTGAGGCGAACTTCTTCCATGGCGTGCCGTTTGCCTTCACTCCTGTGCCGCGCACCACCGAGCGCGCTCTCGAAACCGCTGACCAACTGGCAAATGCTCTCGGCGCGCGCCCGCTTTGGGTCGGCCCAAACACCCACGACAGTTGGGTGGCGACGACCAGTCATCTCCCTCATATCCTGGCTACCGCCCTGGTTTTGAGCACCGAGGACGAGGCCTCCAATCTCATCGGCCCTGGTTTCCGCAGCGCCTCTCGCCTGGCAAGCAGCCCCTCTTCTGTGATGCTGCCTATCATGGAGACCAATCGCTCACACATCCTTGAAGCCATCGCTCGGTTTAGACTTCATTTGGATGATCTAGAGGACTGCCTGACCCGAAGTGATTATGATTCTTTGAAGAGCAACCTCGACCTCGGGGCGGAACACAAGGCCCTGCTGGCTGGAATTCAAGCTTGAGAGGCATTAATGAGACCGACACTCATCCCAAAAATGACCATCTCGCCGATCACTCGCCCCCTGAGAGCACGCGTCAATATGCCTGGCTCGAAAAGTCACACCAACCGCGCCCTGCTGGTTGCTGCGCTGGCAGAGGGCACCACCACCTTGAGAAATGCCCTCTTCTCTGATGATTCCTATCACTTTGCCCAGGCGTTGATCAAATTGGGCTTTGATATTGACCTCGACCCCGATGCCAAAACTATGATTGTCAACGGCCTCGGTGGCCACATCCCTAACACCAAGGCTGACCTATTAATCGGTAACGCCGGCACGGCAGCTCGTTTCCTCACCGCCATGCTGACACTCGGCCACGGTGAATACAGCCTCGGGGGCGTCAAAAGAATGCGCCAACGGCCCATCATCCAACTGATTTCAGCCCTCAACCGATTGGGCGCTCAGGTCGAGGCGCCGTCAGGATGCCCTCCTGTATATATACACGCCGACGGCTTACAAGGGGGCAGGACTCCAATCCGTGGTGATGTCAGCAGCCAATTTCTCAGCGGCTTATTGATGGTGGCACCCTATGCTCAAGAACCAGTTGAAATCCAAGTAGACGGCACGCTCAATTCAAAACCTTATATCGACCTGACGTTAAGCGTCATGGCAGACTTCAGCGTAGAAGTCCACCGGGACGGTTACAAGTTCTTTTCGGTGACTCCCCAACGCTATCAGGCCTTGGGGGGATATCCCATCGAAAGCGACGCCTCAGCCGCTTCTTACTTCTTCGCCGCTGCGGCTGTTTGTGGCGGTTGGGTCGAGGTCGCGAACCTCTCGCGCGATGCCCGCCAGGGCGATATCGCTTTCCTGGATGTACTGGAAAACATGGGTTGTATCGTGACAGAATCTGACGGCGCCATCCGGGTTGAAGGCCCCGCACGCTTGCGCGGCGTGGACGTGGATATGTCCAATATCTCTGACACATCAATGACCCTGGCCGCCATCGCTCCTTTCGCTGAAAGCCCTACCACAATCCGTGGGATCACCTCATCGCGGCTCAAAGAAACCGACCGGGTTGCCGCGACCTGCGCCGAACTGCGGCGATTGGGGGTTCAAGTTGAGGAGCGTTCCAACGGTATGACGATCTATCCAGGCAAGAGCCTGAAAGCCGCTTCCATTCACACCTATGACGATCACCGCATCGCCATGGCTTTCACCCTGATCGGCCTGCGTCTCCCCGGAATTGAGATCGAAAACCCCGCTTGCGTGGCGAAAACCTTTCCCGATTTCTTTGAAGTGTTGGAGCAACTGAGATGAGTACAGCACTCGACGTAAAGCGTGATCTGTACTCATTTGGGCTCATCGGCTTCCCTCTCGGGCACAGCCTCTCTCCCCAAATCCACGCCGCTGCCCTGCAAGCCCTCGGTCTGAACGGCGAATACAAGCTACTTCCCGTACCGCCATCCCCCTCTCCTCGTGGGAGAGGGAATGGGGCTGAGGGGAAAACACTGTATAAACTCGAAAATGTCTTAGAACAATTGCGCGCCGGAGAACTGCGCGGCCTGAACGCGACCATCCCCCACAAACAAAGCGTCATCCCCCTGCTCGATGCGCTAACACCGACAGCAAAGGCTGTTGGGGCAGTCAACACGATTTTCCGTGATGGAGAACTCTTAGTGGGAGATAATACCGATGCTCCAGGGTTCTGGGCAGATGTACAGCAGTTGGTGAAGAGCAGGGAGCGGGAAGCCGATCATCACGCCCTCATCCTTGGGGCTGGGGGCAGTGCTCGAGCCGTCGCCTATGCCTTGCTTACGAATGGATATTTCGTCACCATCGCGGCCCGAAAGAGCGAAAAAGCGCACCAACTCACTGACCAGTATTCAGTATTCAGGGGCCAGTTGGCAGCGTCGGATATGAATGATTGGCCAGCGTCCATCAGCCACAGTTCGCTGATCGTGAATGCTACCCCCGTTGGCATGTTCCCCCATGTTGACCATTCCCCCTGGCCAGAAGGAGTACCCTTCCCGGAACACGCGTCCGTATACGACCTGGTATACAATCCACGCGAGACTCTGCTCACCAGGCAAGCCCGAGCCGCTGGACTGCCCGCCACAACGGGGCTGGGTATGTTGGTGGAGCAGGCCGCTCTGGCCTTCAAACGCTGGACAGGCTTGGAAGCGTCGAGAGAAGTGATGATGAAAGCGGTTGAGGGTCAACCATGAAAATACCAACCACCCCACCATCCGAATATCCAACCGGCAAACTCAAACCAAACTTCTTTGCGGCGCTCAACGAAAGGATAACCGAACTGAATTCAACCGGTGCAGACATCATCCGCCTCGACATCGGTTCGCCTGACCTGCCTCCTGCCCCCCACATTGTCGAGGCACTCACACTTGCCGCATCCCGCTCAGATAGTCATGGTTACCAATCCCACCGGGGCACAGCAGCACTCCGGGAAGCCTGGGGGAAGACATACCAGCGGCTCCACGGAACGCATCTAGACTCTGAGACGGAAATCCTCCCGCTCCTGGGTTCCAAAGAAGGCATATTCCATCTCTCTTTGGCTATGCTCACACCTGAGGATGCCGTGCTCGTCCCTGACCCTGGTTATCAGACTTACGCCCAGGGGGCGCGGTTCGCCGGCGCTGAGCCATTTGCGGTGCCTCTACTTCCCGCGAACGACCATCTTCCCGATCTATCGTCGATTCCGGCAGAAGTCGTTCAACGTGCCAAAATCCTGTGGCTCAATTACCCCAACAACCCTACGTCAGCGACTGCTCCTTTACATTATTTCACCCAAGCGGTGGATTTCTGCCGACGCTTCGACATTCTGCTTTGCCATGATGCTGCCTACACGCAAGTGACCTTCAATGGATACCGCGCGCCCAGCGTATTGCAAGCCCCCGGCGCAATCGACGTAGCCGTCGAGTTCAACACCCTTTCCAAATCCCACAATATGGCTGGTTGGCGCAGTGGCGTCCTCGCAGGGAAAAGCGAAACTTTGACGGCATTACTCCAACTCAAATCCCATGCCGACAGCGGTCATTTCTTTGCGGTACATGAAGCATCGACAGCGGCGTTGAATGAAGACCAAACCTGGATTCAAGCGCGTAATGCCGTTTACCAGGAGCGACGCGATGCAGTGATCTCCGCTCTGTCAGAGATGGGATTCGCCCCCCAGGTGCCCAAGGCATCCCTATATATCTGGACCCCGCTGCCCAACAGTTGGGACTCGAACGAATTTGTGTTGGCCCTTTTAGAGGCTGCCCATGTTTCCCTTGCTCCCGGGAGCATTTTTGGCTCACACGGGGAAGGCTTTGTACGCCTCTCGCTGACTCAGCCCCTAGAGCGAATTACCGAGGCCATGGAGAGAATCCGTTCGAAGCTGCATATTCTAACCACAAAAGAGAAAGATAATGTTCACTACTAGATTGCGCTATCTTACCGCAGGAGAATCCCACGGCCCCATGTTGACCACCATTCTAGAAGGATTCCCAGCCGGATTGGAACTTGACATTGAAAGAATCAACCATGAATTAGCCCGCCGTCAACGCGGTTATGGCGCAGGGCCGCGCATGAAGCTCGAGCATGACCAGGTCAAGATTTCCGGTGGTTTGATGGGAGGAGTGACAATCGGTGCGCCGATTGCCATACAGATAAAGAACCTCAATCACAAACGCTGGCGCGGCAGAGAGATTAATCCTTTCACAACCCCGCGTCCCGGTCATGCTGACCTGACCGCGGCGGTCAAGTACGGCTATCGTGACTTACGCCCCTCCTTGGAGCGCGCCTCCGCCAGGGAGACGGCAGCCAGGGTCGCCGTTGGCGCTATCTGCAAGCAGCTTTTAGAGCGATTCAAAATACAAGTGCGAGGGTATGTGACCGAAATCGGCGGAGTAACAGCAGACTTAAGCGAAATGCCGTTGGCCCAGCGATTTGAACTGGCTGAAGAAAACGATGTGCGCTGTCCCGACCCAAAAGCCGCCGAAGCCATGCGCGCCCGCATCCGTGAAGTCATTGAAGCCAAAGATACCCTGGGCGGGGTCATCGAGACGGTTGCCCTCAACGTGCCCATTGGCCTGGGGTCTCATGTCCATTGGCATCGCAAACTGGAAGCTTGCCTCGGGGCAGCCATATTAAGCGTTCAGGCCATTAAAGGAGTCGAGTTTGGCCCCGCTTTCGAGAATACGCAGCTGACAGGCACACAGGTACATGATGCAATTCGTCTCTCGGAAAATGGGGAACAAATGGACATTGACCAGACGGATGATAAAAACGAAATCCGTGTCTCCGGAGGCGTGCAGAGCAATGCGCGTTCATCCGCATCCATGAGAAGGACTTCAAATCGCGCCGGGGGCATCGAGGGCAGTATCAGCAATGGGCAGCCGCTGATCATCCGGGCAGCGATGAAGCCTATCGCCACTACCCTGACTCCTCAACCCACCGTCGATCTGGCCACCGGTCAGGAGACCCTCACACAATACGAGCGCTCCGACTTCTGCCCCGTGCCCCGTGCGGTACCGATTATCGAGGCGGTGGTGGCTTTCGTGCTGGCCGATGCCCTGCTCGAAAAGCTCGGCGGTGACTCTCTCGACGAAATGCAACCGCGCTGGGAAACTTTGCGCCAGGCACGCCTCTCTGACTTGAGGATGGACAATACCCCCCATATCTGGTGGCCCGAATGAGCCAGTCATCCGTAAGTAATCATCCGCATTCAACCTTCTTATACGGGCCATCTGGTGCGGGAAAGAGCCATGTTGGGAAGCTGCTGGCCGAGAATCTACGGCTGCCTTTTGTTGATTTAGATGATGAAATAGAGGCCCGCAGTGGAAAAACAATCCCGGAGATATTCGACGCCGAGGGAGAATCGGGTTTTCGGAATCGGGAACGACAGACCTTGGGCGCGATACTGGCTCCCGGTGAAAAAATCATCGCCCTCGGAGGCGGCGCGCTGACCAACCCCGAGAACCGCAAATTAGCTGAGACTTACGACACTGTCGTGCTGTTGAATGCGCCGGTGGACACTCTGTTAGAGAGGCTTCAGTCGGACATCAGCAAGCGGCCGCTGCTGTCCGGTAAGGCCGAGAAGAACTTAGCGCATCTATTATCTACGCGCAAAGAACACTACGCTTCATTCCCCCTGCAGGTGAACACAGGTGGAAAAGCCCCCAAGACCGTAGCCTGGGATATTCAAAAGCGATTAGGGATGTTCCATGTACGCGGCATGGCGACCGAGCAACATCCCGGCTATGATGTGCGCGTCCGATCAGGTGGCCTGGATCATTTAGGGGAGATGCTGAAAGCCCGTCATCTGCGAGGGCCGATAGCAGTCGTCACGGATGAGAACGTCGGGGAGCAGTATCTCGCCCGGGTCATGGAGACCCTCACAAACTCCGGATTCGAGACCCGCGGGGTCACGATCCCCGCCGGGGAAGCTTACAAAACCCTGGATACAGTGTCAAAGCTTTGGGAGACCTTTTTATCCGCTAAAATCGAACGCAGCAGCACCGTGGTGGCCTTGGGAGGTGGGGTGATCGGGGACTTAGCCGGGTTCGCCGCCGGAACCTTCTTGCGCGGGGTGCCTTGGGTGGCCATGCCGACCTCCCTGCTCGCCATGGTAGACGCCAGCCTGGGAGGCAAGACCGGCGCAGACCTGCCGCAAGGCAAGAACTTGATCGGTGCCTTTCACCCGCCACGGCTGGTGTTGGCTGATCCTGAGGTATTGGAGACCTTGCCAGAGGCGGAGTTCCTGAGCGGGATGGCGGAGGTGGTCAAGCATGGAATGATTGCAGACCCATTTCTGCTAAATCTTGAAAATTTCGCTTCTCGCTCACAAGAAGCGCCGCACGAAGACCTTCAAGGTCTAAACAAAATGATCAGCAGGGCGATGGCAGTGAAGATCCACATCATTGAAGAAGACCCATATGAGAAAGGCTTTCGGGCTGCTCTGAATTTCGGCCACACAGTAGGGCATGGCGTAGAGTTAGCGTCCAGATTCAGGATGCGCCACGGAGAAGCGGTAGCAATTGGCATGGTTGCTGAAACTCAAATGGCAGAAAGAATTGGAGTGGCGCGCGCAAGACTATCAGATCGCCTTGTCGCGGTGCTAAAGCAGCTTGGACTGCCCACGGAAATCCCCCCAGCTTTGGACCGTAATGCCATCGCCGTCGCCATGCAGCGCGATAAGAAGAAGGCCGATGGTATCGTGCGATTTGCCCTGCCGACCAAGGTCGGAGAGGTGCAAGTTGGAGTCGAAGTGGACGACTGGGAGACGATGATTGTCAAGCCATAAACCGTTTTAAAGTCGAACTCTGACTACTGAGCATTTTAAGGCACGAAAAGGAACGACAAATGCGAGAAATACTCATTTTACATGGGCCAAATCTAAACTCACTCGGCAAACGTGAACCCGAAGTCTATGGTTCGCTGACTTTAGATGCCATCAACGCCCAATTAGTGGATGCCGGGGAGAAACTCGGCATAGAAGTGCGAACACTTCAATCGAACAGCGAGGGGGCACTGATTGACGCGCTGCATGAGGCTGGCGAATGGGCTTCTGGCGTGGTGTTCAATCCTGGCGCCTATACGCATACATCCGTAGCATTGCGGGACGCCGTCGCCGCCATTGACATCCCGGTGGTGGAAGTACACCTGTCGAATGTCTATGCGCGCGAAGCGTTCCGGCAAAAATCGCTGCTGGGGGCGGTCTGTGTGGGGAAAATTGTGGGCTTCGGCTGGCGGTCCTATTTATTGGGATTACAGGCGCTGGCCGAGTTGGAGAACGATGGCTAAATCGACCAAAACCGCCGAGCCATATGCTCTGCTACCCCGCGGGGATCGCTAAACCTGAACGCGGGTCTACTCGTCATTTCCCTCTTGTCCATTCCCATTTACGCGATGGCGAGGGTATGACCCCAATATTTTCAAGTATACTGTCAACTCGCCTAAATGATCCAGTGCTCGCTCGCAATTTACGGCCTTTTGGTGACCCTCGAAATCGACATAAAACATGTACTCCCAGGGCTTCCCGACAATAGGCCGAGATTCGATCTTGGTGAGGTCGATATCGCGCAGGGCGAACACGCTCAGGGCTTTGAACAACACACCAGGCTGATTCTTCAAACTGAAGACGACCGAGGTCTTGTAATCCCCACCTTCTGGGTCTTCCACAAGCAAGGGTTCTTTGGCCAACGTTAAAAAACGGGTGAAGTTGGCCGGGTTATCTTCCAGGTTTTCGATCAAGATTTCCAAACCAAACACCTCTGCGGCGCGTTTAGAGGCGATGGCCGCCGTTGCAGAGTTGGACTTTGCCTTCACGAACCGTGCGCTTCCGGCGGTATCCGTTTCGGCAATGGTATGCACTCCTAATTTCGCCAGACTGCGTTCACATTGCTGAAGCGCCTGGGGGTGTGAATGCACCACCATAATATCCTCCACCTGGACACCCGATAATCCCAACAGGCAATGGCTGACCTTCATATGATATTCCCCCACGATGCTCACATCGTGACGCAGAATCAGGTCAAAGTTGCGGTGGATACTCCCCGTCAGCGAATTCTCGAATGGCAGCATACCGTGGCTGCATTCGTTGTGTATGATGGCATCGAATACACCCCCAAAGCTGTCACAGGGGGAGGTTTCAATCTCAGACCCAAAATGCTCGAAGGCGGCCAATTCACTGTAGGCCCCTGGCTCGCCTTGGAAGGCGATCTTTATTCCGCACATAGAAAATACTTCCTCATTTAGAACACTAGACGCCCCGGCGGGGCGTCTCTACCGTTTTTCCATTTGTTTGAAAATTGTTTCAAATGATCGTCGGGGCCATCACCCGCACATAATCCAACCATTCTACCGAGCGCTGACCTTCCCCTCGCACCGTCTGGAAGAAAGCCTGCTGGATGTGGCGCGTCACCGGCCCCATGCGGCCCGCCCCGATCTTGCGGGTATCAATTTCACTGACCGCCGTCACCTCAGCCGCCGTGCCGCATACAAAAACCTCATCAGCGATATAAAGTTGATCGCGAACGAGGCGTTCTTCCACAACAGAATACCCCAGGTCCCGAGCCAGCGTGATCACAGAATCGCGGGTGATACCTTCCAAGATGGTCGTCCTCGGTGGGGTGTAAATGACCTCATGCCTGACAATGAAGATATTCATACCGCTCCCCTCGGCTACGTAACCCTCTGGGTCGAGCATGATTGCATCGTCGAATCCATAGCGGTGAGCCATCGTTTTCGCCATGATGGAGTTTACATAGTTTCCAGCCGCCTTGGCTTTGGTCATAAAGCTATTCGCATGCAGGCGGGTAAGCGAAGACACCGCCATGCGAACACCCTTTTCGAGGGCTTCTTCGCCCAAATAAGTCCCCCACTCCCAGACGGCGATCCCGACGGAGGTCTTATAGTCATCCTGGTTGAGTCCCAACGGCCCGGTCACATACAGCGCCGGGCGGATATAACATGCACTGAGTTCATTGGCTCGTATCGTCTCGTGGACGGCGTCGCGCAATTCATCAACGGTGTAGGGGAAATCTCGAATCCCCAAGATCAACGCCGAATCGACAAAACGCTCCAGATGCTCAGGCAATCGGAAAGCCGCTGGGCCATTTGACGTACTGTAACAGCGCGCCCCCTCGAAAGCCCCGAAGCCGTAGTGAATGGTTGGGGATAGAAAATGAACAGTAGCTTGTTCATAAGGCACTAATTTGCCATCCATCCAAATGTATTTTGATTCCATCAGTGTCTCCTAAGAAATGAGATACGGATATTCTTTCCGAGGACTTCTATGTATATACGCAATCAGATTTGGTCAACGATTACCCTGGTCATCTCTTGCGTGTTGAGCGCAGTTTCCGCGGCATTAGCCAGATCCCTCGTGCGGTGGCCTGACGAGAGCGCAGCATCGACAGCGTTTTCCACCTGCTGAGCTTCGTCTTCGAGGCTCAACGAATAGCGTAACATCATCGCCATCGACAGGATCATGCCAATCGGGTTGGCAACGCCCTGCCCGGCAATATCGGGCGCAGAGCCATGGATGGGCTCATACAGACCAGGGCCGCTCTCGCCCAACGAGGCTGAAGGCAGGTTGCCCATCGAGCCGGTCAGCACGGAAGCCTCATCGGTGAGGATGTCACCAAACATATTGGCCGTCAGCATGACGTCGAAGGATGCTGGACGTTGAATAAGGAACATGGCCGCGGCATCCACCAAGGTGTGTTCGAGTTCCACATCGGGATATTCCCCCGCGACCTCAGTGACTGTCTGCCGCCAGAGGCGCGAACTCTCCAGCACGTTGGCCTTATCAACAGAGTTGACTTTGCTGCGGCGGCCGCGCGCCAGCTTGAACGCTAAATGGGCCACGCGGCGTATTTCCTCATCGGTATAGGACATCGTGTCAACAGCCTGGATGCCTCCTGCTAAGGGTTTTCGGGCGCGCGGCTCTCCAAAGTAAATCCCTCCCGTTAGTTCGCGCACCACCACCAAATCCACCCCGTCCAACCGCTCTGGGCGCAGGGGCGAAGCGTCTAAAAGATCGGGATGCGGCTTTACAGGACGCAAATTGGCAAAAGTACCTAATCCCTTGCGCAAGGCCAATAATCCTTGCTCGGGGCGAACCTTGGCTGTGGGATCATCCCATTTTGGGCCACCCACCGCGCCTAACAAAACCCCATCTGACTCGATGCATGCAGAGAGCGTTTCATCTGTCAATGCAGTGCCAGAAGCATCCATCGCACAACCCCCAATCAGATGCTTATCATACGTGAATTGGTGATCATACTTGACTGCGACAGCCTCTAAGACCTTCTGGGCCGCACCTAAGACCTCAGGGCCGATGCCATCTCCAGGAAGGAGAACGATTTTTGCCTTCATGCCAGGGTCAATCCATATTCCATGCTGTCGGCCAGAGCCAGCCAACTGGCCTCGATGATATTTGCGCTGGCGCCCACCGTGCTCCAGCGTTTATGATGATTTTGGGTGTCGATGAGCACACGCGTCGTCGCTGCGGTGCCGCTGTCACTATCCAGGATACGTACTTTGTAATCAGCCAGTTGAAACTCACCCAGCCGGGGATAGACGGGCAGCAGGGCTTTGCGCAAGGCCGCGTCCAGGGCATTTACCGGGCCGTTCCCCTCCGCGACCGTGTGGAAGATTTCACCGTCCACACAGACTTTCACCGTCGCCTCGGCAAAGACGCCCCTGCCCCGGCGGTGTTCTACCGTCGCAGAGAAGTCGATTAACTCAAAGGGGGCCTGGTAATCCGGCTTTTGACGATGCAGCATCAAGGCCACTGAAGCCTCGGCAGCTTCGAAGGAGAAACCACGCGCTTCCAAAGATTTGATCTCTTCAAGGACAGAGGTAACTGCATCGCCGCCTTCGACATCCAGGTCGAGCTCTTCAGCCTTCGAGAAGAGATTGCCGCGCCCCGAAAGCTCAGAAACCACCGTACGCATCTGGTTGCCCACCAATGAGGGGTCAATATGCTGGTAGCTGTTGACATTGCGGCGCATGGCCGCCACGTGGATGCCGCCTTTATGGGCAAATGCACTTTGTCCAACGAAGGGCATATGCTCGTCTGGTGCTAGGTTAGCCACTTCGGCCACAAAATGGGAGACGTCCGTTAGAGCGGGCAAATTACCCTCCGGCAGACAGTCATAGCCCATCTTCAATTCCAGATCGGGGATAGCACTGCACAGGTTGGCGTTACCACAGCGCTCGCCATAGCCATTGATGGTGCCTTGAACGTGCCTGGCACCCTGTTCAATGGCCACCAACGTGTTAGCGACGCCACATTCCCCATCATTATGGGCATGGATGCCCAGAATCACATCGGGAAAACGGGCACGCACCTCTTGAGAGAATTCAGCCACCTCCCAGGGCAGTGTTCCACCGTTGGTATCGCAAAGCACGATCGTTTCAGCACCCCCTTCGACGGCTGCCTGCAAGGTTTGCAGGGCATAATCGGAGTCAGCTTTGTAGCCATCGAAGAAGTGCTCCGCATCGTAAACGACTTCGCGGCCCTGTTCTTTGAGATATGCCACACTCTGCTTGATAATGCGCAGATTCTCTTCCGGCGTGGTTTTGAGCACATCCCTGACGTGCAGTTCCCACGATTTACCCACGACGGTGCACACCGGTGCCCCCGAGTCCAGCATCGCCCGGATATTGGCATCCTCTTTGGGATCAGAGCCCACCCGGCAGGTAGAGCCAAAGGCAGCAATCTTGGCATGATTGAGATTCAATTCGCCTGCTCTCTCAAAGAACTCGACATCCTTGGGGTTCGATCCGGGCCAGCCACCCTCAATGTAGGCCACGCCTAACTCATCCAACTTCTGGGCGATGCGCAGCTTATCATCGCATGAAAGTGAAATCCCCTCTCGCTGTGTCCCATCTCGCAGTGTCGTGTCGTATACGAATACTTGTCTGCTCATGCCTCTCTCCTAACTCGTCACAAAACTTATGCCGAAACCCAGGTGTTGAGTTTCGGCCTCACCTGAGCTTGGAGTAAATTTAGCCAATAATGTGAATCCCTCGCTCGATTTCGAAGGCGGCAATCCGGTCTTCAAATGAGTGGATATATCCCAACTGATCCATCCCCTCCAGCAAGCATTTCCGGGCGAAAGCATCCATGGGGAACTTTGCCGCGGAGCCGTCAGGCAAACCCAGCATTTGGGATTCCAGATCAATGGTGACTTCGAGAGCTGGGTTCTCGGCAGTCAATTCGAACAGCTCCTGATGAAAATCTTCAGCAACGACCACCGGGAGCAAGCCATTCTTGAGGGCGTTGTTGTGGAAGATATCGGCAAAAGAAGTCGAGATCACCGCCCTGATCCCCCAGCCGACCAGCGCCCAGGGAGCGTGCTCACGGGAAGACCCGCAGCCGAAATTATCGCCTGCCAGCAGGATGCTCGCTCCCTGGTATTGGGGCTGGTTCAACACAAAATTGGGGTCTTCTATCCCCTGAGCGTCATACCGCCAATCGTGAAAAAGCCCTTCCGACAACCCGGCTTTGTCCGTGACTTTGAGATAGCGCGCCGGAATGATCTGGTCGGTGTCAATATTGCGGTGAGGCAAGGGGGTGAGCCTGGAGGTGAGTGTGGTAAATGGTTCCATCATAAATTGGCGTGTTGATTATTGAACGTCGAGCGTTCGGGGATCAGTTATCTTCCCCGTCACAGCCGCTGCGGCCGCGGTCAACGGGCTGGCGAGGAACGTCCGCCCACCTTTGCCCTGGCGACCTTCGAAATTGCGATTGCTGGTGCTGACGGCATACTGCCCCGGTTGAAGCTGATCGCCGTTCATGGCGATGCACATGCTGCACCCGGCGAAGCGCCATTCTCCTCCCGCCTGGCGCACGACCCGGTCGATTCCTTCGGCCTCGGCCTGGGCGCGCACTCTTTCCGAGCCAGGAACAACCAACAGGCGCACGCCATCGGCCACCTGGCGGTCATTTAATACTGAAGCGATCTGGCGCAAATCAGCGATACGGCCGTTGGTGCAGCTTCCAACGAAGACCACGTCCACCGGATGGCCTTCCAGGGGCCTCCCTGGGGTCAGGCCCATATAACGCAGAGCACCCTCAAGGGCTTGACGCTGCCCAGGGTCAGAAACACGCGCCGGGTCGGGGATAGGACTCCCTATGGGTATGCCCATGCCCGGGTTAGTGCCATAAGTCAACATGGGCTCCAGGCCCGACACGTCAATGGTGATCTCTTTGTCATAGCTGGCGCCTGGATCAGAGGGTAATTCCCGCCAATGATCGAGCGAATTCTCCCAATCTTCCCCTTGGGGAACATGAGGGCGGCCTTCGAGATAGGCAAATGTGGTCTCGTCTGGCGCGATCATCCCGGCGCGGGCTCCTGCTTCGACGGACATGTTGCACAAGGTCATGCGGGCTTCCATATCGAGAGCACGCACCGCCAATCCTGAATACTCAAAAACGTGACCTGTGCCGCCGCCAATGCCAATCTGGGCAATCAGGGCCAGGATCATATCCTTGGCAGTCACGCCGGGTTGGAGCTGCCCTTCGAAATTAACCAGGAAGGTCTTCGGTCGATATTGCAGCAGGCATTGGGTTGCCAGGACATGCTCGACCTCGCTGGTGCCGATGCCAAAGGCCAGCGCGCCAAAAGCGCCGTGTGTCGAAGTGTGGCTGTCACCGCAGACGATGGTCATGCCCGGCTGGGTGTAACCCTGTTCCGGCCCAACCACATGGACGATGCCGCGCTGGTCACTTTCAAGGTCATAGAGGGGAATACCAAAATCCCGGCAGTTGGTCTGGAACTGGCGGATTTGCCGGGCAGCCAGATCGTCAACCAGGGATAGACTCAAGCCCTGGGTAGGCGTGGAGTGATCCATCGTCGCAACGGTTCGCCCTGGACGCCGCACTTCGAGGCCTTTACTCCGCAAACCATTGAAGGCTTGGGGGGAGGTGACCTCATGCACTAAATGCAGGTCGATATACAACACGGCCGGGGAGTCCGGCTCTTGCACAACGACATGCTGCTGCCAGGCTTTTTCAAAAAGGGTTTGAGGCATAGGTGGTTGGACAGTTCATTAATGGGTGATTTGTCAGTGGGTCAGTTCCTATCGTCGGAATGCCAGTTCTTTGGGAAGGTACGCGGCTGAGGGAATTTTTCAGGCTTCCATTCATCGGGCGCGCCTTCGACCGCATCACCTTCATTGGAGGGCATCAGCCCAGGCATATGCCATTCCGAGGGGAACGTGCGCGGCTGAGGGAATTTCTCAGGCTTCCAGTTCTTCTTCTCTTCGGGGGTCATGGTTTTCTCCTCATGAAAACTTGATCTTTTTTCAGTGTCAGATTTATTTGCTCGAGAAATCTGGTTTCTCTTTACGAAACCGGCTCGGTGACAGCTACTTCGGTGACCTTTTCAGGCCGACCGTAGCGGCCGCTGGCAGCCAGAAGTTTGTTGATCGCCGAAAGATAGGCTTTGGCACTGGCAACGATGATATCGGTGTCGGCACCGTGGCCGCCGAAGGTGAACCGATATGCCCGGCCACTCTGTGGAGATGTCCTCCTGGGAAGGGAACCGTTTTCGGCCTGTAAGCGCACGGTCACCTCACCCAGGGCATCGATCCCTTCGGTGATGGCCCTGATTGAGAACTCAAGCAAGGTATTTGGCGCTTGTACGATCTCATCGATGGCTTTGTACGCTGCATCCACCGGCCCAGTACCTATCGCAGCCTGGACATGCAGCTCCCCATCCGGGCCTGTCAACCTCACGGTAGCTGTGGGCAGGCCAATCGTCCCACATGCCACCTGCAAGCCATCGAGGCTGAATATCTCGCGGGGTTGATAAATTTCGTCAGAGACCAGCGCTTCTAAGTCGGCATCGGTGATGGTCTTCTTCTTATCTGCCAAATCTTTGAAACGAGTAAAAGTTTGGGCCATTTCTTCATCGTCTAATTCATAACCCAACTCGGCCAGACGCACTTTGAGGGCATGGCGGCCAGAGTGTTTCCCCAATACCAAGCGAGAGCGATTCAGTCCCACCGTTTCCGGGCGCATGATTTCATAAGTAGCCTGATTCTTGAGCAGGCCATCCTGATGGATACCAGCTTCGTGGGCAAAGGCATTTGCGCCGACAATCGCTTTATTGGGTTGGACTGATATGCCGGTATAGTTGGAAACCATGCGGCTGGTGCGGACAATCTGCGTCGTGTCAATGCCGGTCTCCAATCCAATCACGGCACGGCGGGTATGCAGAGCCATAGCGATTTCTTCGAGGGATGTATTTCCAGCGCGCTCTCCAATGCCATTGATGGTCACTTCCGCCTGTCGAGCCCCGACCTGGATACCGGCCAATGTGTTGGCGGTCGCCAACCCCAGGTCATCATGGCAATGCACAGCGACAATGGCTTCTTCGACGTTCGGGGTATTGGCAATAATTCCCTCAATCAACTGACCGAATTCATCAGGTGTGGTGTAGCCCACCGTATCGGGGATATTGATCGTGGTCGCCCCGGCCTTGATCGCTTCTCCTAAGACCAGGTAGAGGAATTCTGGGTCACTGCGTCCGGCGTCTTCAGGTGAGAATTGGATGTCGTCACAATAGGATTTCGCATATGCCACCATCTCGCGTGTGCGTTCAACCACGTCTTCGGGCTCCATCTTGAGCTTATAGCGCATGTGGATGGGCGAGGTAGCCAAAAATGTATGAATGCGCGGCCGGGCTGCGTGACGGACTGCCTCCCAGGCGGCGTCGATATCCGATTTGGTGGCGCGCGCCAGACCACAGATGATCGGCACATCGCGGGAGAAAGCGGACTCGCCCGGGACAGGGTTGCCCACCTCGAGGGCGATGCGGCGCACCCCTTCCAGATCATCTGGGGAGGCGGCCGGGAAACCGGCCTCGATCACATCCACGCCCAGACGGGCCAGCCCATGGGCGATCTCCAGCTTCTCGGAAGATGTCAGCGTCGCGCCCGGAGACTGCTCACCATCTCGCAAAGTGGTGTCGAATATCCGCACATAATTGGGGTTGGTAGTTTTCGTATTCATGGTCTTCTCAATTCAGTGGAGCGTGGAACGATCCATATTGCTCCACGCTTCACTCGCCGGGCTTAATGGTCACCGAATCGACAAAGGGCATCATCTCCCGCAGCTCCGCACCCACTTTTTCAATCAAATGCTCTTGGCCCAACTGCCGTTGTTTATTGAACCAGGGGCGACCTTGCTTGTTTTCCTGGATCCAGTTGTCCGCGTAGGTCCCATCCTGAATTTCCTTGAGCAGGCGGCTCATGACGTATTTGGTTTCTTCCGTGATGATCTGTGACCCGGCTGTATAATCACCGTGCTCGGCGGTGTCGGATACCGAATAGCGCATATAGTTCATTCCGCCGCGGTACATCAGGTCCACAATCAGTTTCAGCTCGTGCAGCACCTCGAAATAGGCCAACTCAGGCTGGTAGCCCGCCTCGACCAAAGTCTCGAATCCGGCTTGAACCAAGGCGGTCACTCCGCCACACAGCACGGCCTGCTCCCCAAACAGATCGGTCTCCGTTTCCTCGGCAAAAGTGGTTTCCAACACCCCGGCGCGGGTAGCGCCAATGCCATAGGCATAAGAAAGGGCCTGTTCTTTGGCCGTTCCGCTGGCGTCCTGGTATACGGCCAAAAGCGAAGGGGTGCCACCCCCCTCTTTGAAGATCTCACGCACCCGGTGTCCTGGCGCTTTGGGCGCTACCATACTGACGTCCACATTCGCCGGAGGGGTGATCGTGCCGTAACGGATGTTAAAGCCATGGGCAAACATCAGAGTCTTACCCTCGCTCAAATGAGGCGCGATATCTTGCTCGTAGATCGCCGGTTGATCGGTATCCGGGACCAGTATCATGACCACATCCGCCCAGGCAGCGGCTTCAGCAACAGGCATCACCTTGAGCCCCTCTGCTTCGGCCTTGGGCTGAGACTTGCTCCCCGGCCGCAGGCCCACTCGTACATCAACACCGCTATCTTTTAGATTGAGAGAGTGTGCGTGGCCCTGAGACCCATAACCGATAATCGCCACTTTCTTCTTTAGGATCAATTCGGGGTTTGCATCTTTGTCGTAATAAATAACTGCCATAATTACCTCAGTTTTCAGGTTTCAATACCCAGTGTCCGGCAAACCTAGCCTCACTGCCCACTGATCATCGACAACTGCTCACTCTTTTTGTGTCCATTGGTACCAGGCGTATGGCGGATACCCACCGCCGAGCCGCGCATCATGGCCACTTGGCCGGTACGCACCATTTCTAAAATCCCAATCGGCCGCAGCAACTCCATTAAGCCTTCGATCTTGTCTTCCGTGCCGGTGATCTCAACCACCACAGATTTTGGAGCGACATCGACGATGCGCGCCCGGAAAATAGAGGCCAGATTGGCAACTTCAGCGCGCTGCTCGGGGGAACATTCGACTTTGATCAGTGCCAGATCACGGGTGATCGCCGCCTGATTGGTGACGTCCTGAACGTCGATCACGTTCACCAGCTTATACAGGTTAGCTTCCACTTTGCGAGCATCCACGTTCTGGCTGTCCATCACGATCGTCATGCGAGAGACATCACGTTTCTCTGTTCTGCCGACATTGAGGGACTCAATATTGAAGTTGCGGCGACGAAAGAGGGATGCCACCCGGTTGAGCACGCCGGGTTTGTTCTCTACCAAAGCGATAAGTGTGTGTTGCATGATCACATCCTCCTAATTTTCAATCTGCGGCCGCGGCTTTGTTCTCTACCGGGCGTCGGATCATCGCATCCAGGTCAGCCCCCGAAGGAACCATCGGATAAACCGAATCTTCCTTCTCAACGACGAACTCGATCAGCACCGGGCCGGGCGTCTGGCTGGCGAACTCAATCGCCGGAAGCGCCTGCCCATGTTCAGTCACCCGTTTAGCCGGGATTCCATGGGCCTCAGCCAGCTTGACGAAATCCGGGCTCGAAATCGGCGTCGCCGCGTATCGGCGGTCGAAGAAGAATTCCTGCCACTGCCGCACCATGCCCAGGAACTGGTTGTTCATGATGGCAATTTTGACATTGGCCCCTTCTTGAACAGCGGTTGATAGCTCGGCCTGAGTCATCTGGAAGCTGCCATCACCATCAATCAGCCATATATCTTGGTCTTTATCGGCAAACCAGGCTCCCAAGGCGGCGGGCAGACCAAATCCCATGGTGCCCGCGCCCCCCGAGGTGATCAAACGGTTGGGCTTCTCGAACGGATAATATTGCGCGGCCCACATCTGGTGTTGACCGACACCGGTCACCACGATCGAATCCCCCTTAGTGGCCTGCCAAATCTCACGAATCGCATGTGCGGTATGCAACTTGTTCTCGCTCGGCCAGGCCATGATGCTGCGTTCTTCAGTTTCCTTCTTCCATCCCTCGATCTGCGCCAACCACTCATCGTGGCCAATCTCATCAACCATGGGGATCAGATCGGTGAGCACCGTTTTGAGGTCCCCGATCAATGAGACATCAACCTGCACATTTTTATGCACTTCCGAGGGGTCGATCTCGATATGGATCTTACGCGCTCGGGGGGCATAAGTGCGCAGGTTGCCCGTCACCCGGTCGTCGAAGCGCATCCCAAACGCCAACAGCAGGTCGGCATTTTGAATGGCGTTATTGGCGTAAGCCTCGCCGTGCATGCCCATCATATCCAAACTTAAAGGATGCGAAGCAGGCATAGCCCCCAGGCCAAGCAACGTCATCGAGACCGGAGTCTGGGTTTTGGTGGCAAAAATGCGCAATTCCTCGACCGCGTCCGCCATCAAGACGCCGTGCCCGGCCAATATCACCGGGCGTTCAGCCTGTTCGATCAAAGCGGCGGCTTTCTCAAGGTCAACTTCTGGGGCATGTTCAGGTGGCTGATATCCTGGCAAGGAGAGATGATCTGGATATGCAAACTCAGCTTCTTCGATCTGGGCGTTCTTACAGATATCGATCAAGACCGGGCCGGGACGGCCACTGCGGGCGATATGGAACGCTTCCCGCACAACCTGGGCAATCTCATGGGCGCGGGTGACCAAATAATTGTGTTTAGTAATGGGCAGGGTGATCCCCGTAACATCGGTCTCCTGAAAAGCGTCCCCCCCAATGAGGTGCGCGGCCACCTGCCCTGTAACGCACACAATCGGTGATGAATCCATTATCGCTGTGGCGATGCCCGTCACCAGGTTGGTCGCTCCCGGGCCGGAGGTCGCCAGGGCGACTCCCACCTTACCAGAAGCACGAGCGTAGCCATCCGCGGCATGAGCGGCGCCCTGCTCGTGGCGGACGAGCACATGATGAACAGGGTACTTGAGCATCGCATCGTGCACAGGCATGATAGCGCCACCCGGGTAACCGAAAGCTACCTCGACCCCTTCTCGCATCATGCACTCCCAAAAAATTTCTGCGCCAGTCAATTTCATCCTACTACTCCTTAGGCAAGTAACAATCTCTAGCTTCTAAGCGCTAAATCAAAACCGCTCCCTGGCTTGCGCTGGTCACCATGCGTGAATAGCGCTTCAACCAGGAGCTTGAGGTCTGGGCTTCGAACGCCGGCAAAGCGGCCAAACGAGCTTCGATTTCGGGGTCGCTCAAGCGCACGTTGATACCCCTGGCTTCCAGGTCGATATCGATGATGTCGCCATCTTCCAAAGCCGCGATGGGGCCGCGCGCTGCCGCCTCGGGGCTGATGTGCCCAACACAGGCACCGCGTGTGCCTCCCGAAAATCGCCCATCGGTGATCAGGGCAACCTGTTCACCCAACCCCATCCCCATGATGGCTGAAGTCGGTGAGAGCATCTCCTGCATTCCAGGGCCGCCGCGCGGCCCCTCATAGCGGATGACCACTACATCACCGGGCTGCACCTCATGGTTCAGTATGCCGCGCATCGCATCGTCCTGACTCTCGAATATCCGGGCCGGGCCGGTATGCTTGCGCATCTTGGGGGAGACACCGCCTGTTTTGACCACCCCCCCCTCGGGAGCCAGATTGCCAAAGAGGATGGACAACCCACCCTGAGCGGAATGCGGACTCTCTCGAGGGTGGATCACCTCGAAATCTCGGATACTGCACCCAGAGATCGACTCCCGCAGGGAAACCCCGGCAACAGTTTGGCGATCTAGCGCGAGCGTGTTTCCTGCTTTGGCGATCTCATTCAAGATCGCGGGCACGCCACCGGCGCGGTGGACATCTTCCATATGCCATTTCCCGGAGGGGCTGACCTTGGTCAGATGGGGGATTTTGTCGGCAACGGCGTTGATGCGCTCCAGGGAATATTCGATGCCAGCTTCATGGGCCAGCGCCAGGGTATGCAACACCGTGTTGGTGCTGCCGCCCATCGCCATATCCAGAGCAAAGGCATCGTCGATGGCCTGGGGAGTAACGATCTTCCTGGGCGTCAGATCAACCTCCACCAAGGACATGATCTGCCCGGCGGCTTTCAGTGCCAGGGCAGCGCGCTCCTCACTCAACGCCAGCGCCGACCCGTTGTACGGCAAGGCCAACCCCAGGGCTTCCAGCAAACAGTTCATCGAGTTGGCCGTAAACAACCCTGAACACGAGCCGCAGCCAGGGCAGCCATGATCTTCCAGCATCTTCAAGCGGGCTTCATCGATCTTCCCCGCTTTATAGGCCCCCACACCCTCGAAAACTGAGATCAGGTCTACGGTTTCGCCCTCGGGGGTTTTCCCTGCCGCCATCGCCCCCCCTGAGATAAAAATGGCGGGGATGTCTACCCGTAGGGCGGCCATCGCCATACCGGGGACAATTTTGTCGCAGTTGGGGATGCAGACCATACCATCAAATTGATGAGCCTGGATCATGGTCTCGACGCTGTCGGCGATCAACTCGCGAGAGGGCAGGCTGAACTTCATGCCCGCATGACCCATGGCGATGCCGTCATCGACTCCAATCGTGTTGAATTCAAACGGCACACCCCCGGCAGCGCGCACGGCTTCCTTGATCATCCCTCCGAACTCCTGCAAATGGACGTGCCCGGGGATAATATCCACGTAGGAATTGACGATGGCGATGAAAGGCTTGGCAAAATCTTCATCCTTCACGCCGGTGGCTTTGAGCAGGGATCGATGGGGAGCTCTTTCGTAGCCTTTCTTAATTTGATCGGATCGCATAGATGTCTCTAAAATAGTTCAGCCTTAGAATTCCAGGGCACTGAAACTAAAAAAGGCTGCCCGTTTGGGCAGCCTTTTCCAATTTTCGTCAGGTTCGATTACTTCCGTTTTACAAACTTCCTTCTCACTGGCCTGACTGCCCAAACGCGTTTATGGCTCTCGACAATGAGTACGAGAACCAGCAGGCTAATCAGGACAAAAATGAAGAAGAAAGAAACTAACATAATATGTCTTTGTAAGAAATTTTGATAAGTGTACGGCTGGATAGATGATTTGTCTATCGGCAATTCGTCCAAAAAAGGGGGCTGTGATTTGTGCAGATTGCCCAGGGAGCAGGGCTAAATGGGCTATTTTTGCAGCAAATTTCCCCCAAAATGCTTCAAAGAGGTGTTTTTTGACCTACCCGCGCATGGTCATGCGGTAAATACGCAAGGCTAATTGAGCAGCAAGGCGAGCTTCGGTGTTATCCAGGTCCAGGCCGCAGATTTCAGCAATCCGGTCCATGCGGTAATTCAGCGTATTGCGATGAATGAACAGCGCTTCCGCAGCCTGGGAGAGATTGCCGTTGTGGTCGAAATACACTTCCAGCGTATGCAGCAATTCGCCGCCCCCTTCATAGGACAACAACGGGCCTAAGACCTTGGTGGTGAAAGCACCCAATTCAGGATTATGCTCCAATTGCAGCAAGAGGCGATAGACCGACAAATCCGGGTAATATAGGGGCTTATCCTCTCGCAGGCGGCGAGCCATCTCCAAAGCCTGGCCTGCTTGTTGAAAAGAAACCCGCCAATCATTCATATCGTCTGCCACAACGCCAACCCCGCAACGAGCCGGGATATCGGGATATTCTTCCTTGGCCCGCTCTAAGACCGCATCGCCCAATACCAATGCCATATCCGGACGGCTAGAGACAGCGTCTAGTTCGAAGATGCAGACGATTTCAGCACCCATCGACTCGACGATGACTCGATAATCCTGGCGGCTGACTTCCCCATTGACCAAGGTCTCCAGACGGCGCATCGAGGGTGTGGAAGCCGTGGAGGGCGACTCCCAGGCAAAGCGGATGGCGACATGAGATTTATCTAGGTCCAAGCCCATGCTTTGCACCCAGAGAGTAGCATCTCGAGGGGTAATGTTCTCTTGTAAAAGCGCGGTGAGCAAATTGCCTTTCAACCGCTTCTCAGCTTCTCGCACGGCTTTCGTCCGGGCCATCTCGAAGGCGCACACCAAAGCCCCCTGCTCGGCCACCAGATTGTCCAGGGAATCAAGCATCCCGGCTATGTCCACTAGAGAGAGATAACCGCGTGCCACCCCGCCCACGGATATCGGTGTGACGATGCGCTCCAGCTCGCCAGGCAGTGATTGTGCTTTGATGGTGGCATGTTTGCCAGCCTTTTTTCGATTGCGCAATTCCTGGGGGAGATTATCTTTATCCAACAACTGAGCCAGGACATCCTCCCAAATGGCCTGCAATGTCGAGGATGGATATTCAGCCAAAATACCCAGGCGTTTGTCCTGCACCAGCACACCGCGGCCAGAGAGTTCGTGCATCGCTCGGGCTAACCCAGCCAACCCCTCGCCCTCAGCAGCGATTTGCGATAGCTGTCCGTGGATGCGCACGCCGCGTTCCATCATATAAGCTCTCTGGTTGACCAGGATAGTCAACATCGTACGGTAGACCTCACGCAAGTCGGTCTCGTCCGGGGCCACCGCCACCGGCATCTCAGCAGGGATCTCTGCTTCGCCCAGGGACGAATCCCCCACAATGATAATGGCTGCCCCACCCCTCTTCCAGGCTTGCTTCACCCTTTTGGGGTGCAAATTTTCCCCCGGAACCAAAAGCAAATCCCCTGGGGCCACGTCCTCCAGAGACAGCGCCACCCAGGCGATGGCAATATCCACATTCGCTTCACCAGAAAGCCAAATCGAGGGTTTGACACCAGTCAGGCGAAGCAATTCTTTGAGAGTAAGGGGATTCTGGTTCATTGGAAAACCGCGGCTGCGCTGGTTAGCAAAAATATGCCATATTTCCTGATCATACCATATCGCATCTAGAGTATTCTGGCTAGTTACCTACTCTGGAGGGAGACCCATCAACGCATCTGCCAGCACCTCAATGGGATGTAGTGCCGTCCGAGCGGTCGTATGACTGATCTGTTCCCGACAGGAAGTGCCCATCGCACAAATTATCGTAGACGAGTGCGCCGCACGTACAGCAGGTGCCAACGATAGCTCTGCCAGTTGAATCGAAAGATCGTAGTGCTCCTGCTCATAACCAAACGATCCGGCCATACCACAACAGCCCGCATCGATCTCCTCGACCGTGCAGTTGGGGATCAGCGCTAACATTTTGTGGGTACTTTCTGTGCCAAAGGTCGCTTTTTGCTGACAATGCCCGTGGAACAAGATATGGCGCGGCGTATCATCAAATTCGATCTCCCACGCTCCCGCTTCGCGCGCAATGAACTCATCCAGCATCATGGCTGATTTGGAAACAGCATCCGCATCCTCCCCGGGAACCAGGGCTGGATACTCATCCACCAGCATAGCTATCACACTGGGTTCACATCCCACAATCGGCAACCCTTGCCTGGCGTATGGAGCCAGCAACTGGATGTTATGCCTGGCTAACCGGGCAGCTTTATCAAGCAAGCCCTTCGACACCGCGGGGCGTCCCGAATCCTTTTTCTCCAACAAGAGGATCGGCCGATAACCGGTAGCCTCCAGCACTTTGACGGCAGCCTGGCCGAGGTGTGGCTCGTTGTATTCCATAAAAGTGTCGTGGAAAAAGACCACCTGCTTACGATTTGTGGGAGCAACCTCAACGCTCCTGGAGTTCCTGTACCAGGAACTGAAAGTCTGTGAGGTCAGCTTTGGGAAGGAGCGCTCAGCGTGGATGCCAAGAGAGGTCAGGGCTCTCTTGGCTGGCCCATTCATCAAAAAGTTGACAAGCGGGGCAAAAGGTTGGGCGAATCTATTAAGCTCTCCAATATTGGCGAAGAGGCGCGAGCGCAGAGGAATTCTATGCCTTTGGTGGTACTGATGCAGGAACTCTGCTTTGAGCTTGGCCATATCCACAGCCGATGGGCACTCGCTTTTGCAGGCATGACAGGATAAACACAGGTCCAAAACATCATATAATTCCTTGGAACTCATCCCCTCCGTGCCGAGCAAGCCCATCATCGCAGCGCGCAAGGCATTGGCACGTCCGCGAGTGCTGTGTGCCTCATCGCGGGTAACCTGAAAAGAGGGACACATGACCCCCTGGTCGAGCTTGCGACAAACCCCCGCTCCATTACACATTTCCACCGCTCGGGCAAAACCGCCATCGGCTTGAAAATCAAAGAGGGTCAGGCGAGGTTCATGCGGAACACGATATCCACTCCCATAGCGCAGCAGAGATTCGTCATCCATGCGAGGGGAATCGACGATTTTGCCCGGATTCAGGCGATTCCCAGGATCGAAAGCCTGCTTAACCTGCCGAAAGGCCTCCGTCACCCTGCTCCCGAAGAGCTGCTCGGAAAACTCGCTGCGCGCCAGACCTTCCCCATGTTCACCGCTGGTTGTGCCACGATATTTGAGCACCAATTCCACGGATCGTTCAGCAATCTGCCGCATTTGCTGCACACCTTGGGTGAATTTCAGGTTAATTAAGGGGCGCACGTGCAGACAGCCTGCACTGGCATGGGCATACATCGCCACCCGCTCCACGCCCGCAGCATAGGCACAGTCAAAGACCTCCGTGATATAGTCCGCCAGGTGCTCAACCGGGACGGCCGCATCCTCGATAAAGGGGATGGGTTTAGCATCACCGCGCACACTCATCAAGATGCCCAGCCCCACCTTACGCACATACCAGACATTGCTTTGTTGTTTAGGGTCTGCTACGATCACGATAGGGTCATGGTGATTGATCTTCTGCAATTTAAGCTTCAACTGCTGAATGCCATGCTCTAATTCCGCCTCGCTATCCCCCGCATACTCTACCAACAGTACGATTTGGGGATCACCTTCTACAAAAGTAAGCATCCGGCGATATTCGACCTTATCGCGCGTCAAATCCAGCAGCATCTTATCGAGGACCTCAACCGCGGATGGCTTGCTTTCCAGGATAGTCGGAACAGCCTCCATGGCAGAACGCACATCAGAGAAGTGCACCATAGCCAATCTACTGACATTGGGCACGGGCACCAGATTGAGCGTAGCTTCCGTGATGATCCCCAAGGTGCCTTCTGAACCGGTCATCAATTGAGCCAGGTTTGGAGGCTGATTGCGCAGCAAAAGGTGCAGATTATAGCCCGCCACATGACGAAAGGTATCAGGATAGCGAGAAGTAATATCGCCGGAAAACTCATTCAGAATACTCGATAGAGAACGGTAAATCGAGCCCTCCAAGCCTGGGCGGTGAGATTGAGCCCCCCAATCCCCAGCAAAAGCCTCAAAAATCGCTCGACTGCCATCTGCGAGAACCACATCCGTAGAGAGAACGTGATCATGTGTCATCCCGTAGACGATGGAGTGCGCGCCAGTGGAGTTATTCCCCATAATACCGCCGAGGGTAGCGCGGTCCCCACTGGCCGGGTCAGGGCCGTACATCAGGTCGAAAGGAGCGAGTGCCTGGTTGAGCGCTCCAAGGGTGATGCCTGGCTGTGTCCGGACAGTCTTGTTCTCTGGGGTGATCGAAACAACCGCATCCATATAATGAGATAGATCGAGGATCAGGGCGTGGCCGATAGCATTCCCACACAGACTACTGCCACCCCCGCGCGGCAGCAGAGGCACTTCGTGCCTGGCCGCAATCTCTACTGCGGCGGAGACCTCATCTACATCCCGAGGAAATGCAACACCAACTGGCATCATTTGGTAGATGCTGGCGTCGGTGCTATAGAGCAAGCGCGTCATATGATCGAATGCCACATGCCTGACCACCCCGCGGAGATCATGGACGAATTCTTCGGTGGCGTCAATCATGTGCGGATGGGGATGGATCATTAAAGGACTCCTGGCTCGAAAGCGGGGCAAAACTCATCTACATTTCAGGCATCATACCAATGTGTATCGTTCGGGCTCAGGATGCCTGGCTACCATCTCCTTCGCGATCTCGTTGTGCCGCTTGACGTGGGAGACCAGGTCCAGGGTCTGGAACTCGCCATCCTGAACAATCACCCTGCCATTGATCACGGACAGGTCTACCTGATCGATCGTGCATAATAAGAGCGATCCAAGCGGATCATGTACGGCACCACCAGCCAGGCTGAGCTTATCCAACTTCACCCCGACGAAATCAGCAGCTTTGTTTGGGGCCAACTGGCCAATATCATCTCGGCCCAGCACAGAAGCGCTCCCGAGGGTAGCCAATTCCAAGCCTTCTTGGACACTGAAAGCCCCTGCTCCTTTGGCAACGCGCTGCAACAACATTGCTGTCCGCGCCTCGGTGATCATATGGTTTGAATCATTGCTGGCCGAGCCATCCACACCAATCCCAACCTTGACACCGGCATCCAACATATCGCGTACCCGGGCAATTCCCGACCCCAACCGCATATTGGATGAGGGGCAGTGTGCGACACCGGTACCCGTTTCGGCAAGCATCTTGATTTCATCATCATCTAGGAAGATGGCGTGAGCCCACCACACATCTGGCCCCACCCAGCCAAGCTGTTCCATATAGATCGCTGGCCGGGCTCCAAACTCGCGCGTACAAAACGTTTCCTCGTCGCGTGTTTCAGCTACATGTGTGTGTAACATGACACCCTGATATGACCTGGCAAGATCAGCGGCTTTGCGCATCAAGTCGTCTGTTACGGAGAAAGGACTGCAAGGCGCCAGCGCCACGCGCACCATCGCATATCGCTCTGGATCATGGTAAGCCTCGATGACGCGCTGACAATCAACGAGGATCTCATCTTCCTCTTGAACTACGTGATCGGGCGGCAATCCCCCCTTGCTGCGTCCCAAGGACATTGAGCCGCGTGTAAGGTGAAACCGCATCCCGATATCTCTGGCTGCCCTTACCTGGGCATCTGCGGTAGCATCGTTGGGATATAAATACAGATGATCGCTGCTTGTTGTGCAGCCTGAGAGGATCATCTCCGCCATGGCAGTCTGAGTGCTGAGGTAAACCGCTTCTTCGGTCATCTCACCCCAAATGGGATATAAGCGCACCAGCCAATCGAACAATTCCTCATCCTGAGAACCGGGGACAGCCCGAGTCAGGGTCTGATAGAAGTGATGGTGGGTGTTGATCAACCCAGGCAGAATGACCATCCCCTTTGCATCCACAACGACCTCGGCCTCTGACGGAAGGTCATTGGCATCCCCAATTTGCTCTATCACATTATCGCGTATAAAGATACTGCCCCCCTGGATACGACTTGGTCCATCAGCCATCGTAATGATTTGATCCGCATCTCTGACAAGCATTGTGCCCATAACAGCATCTCCTTTTATCCAATCTTTACACTCTAGCTTACGAGATATGGTAACCTCTTTAGCCAGAAAGTAGTATAACAAAATACAGGATTCCAACAAACATATATAAGGAATCGCGAATGAAAACACGAGTTCACAACTTCAATGCCGGGCCTGCCACGTTGCCATTAACAGTGTTGGAGAAAGCCCAAGCCGAGCTATTGGATTATCACGGTTTGGGGATGTCTATCTTAGAAATAAGCCACCGCTCAACCGCTTTCGATGACCTGATGACACAAGTGGAGGCGAATTTGCGCCAGTTAATGGGGATTCCAAGCAGCCACAAAGTGCTCTTTCTGCAAGGAGGCGCCAGTTTGCAGTTTGACATGCTGCCCATGAACCTGCTCCCCAAAGGCGGCTCAGCAGACTACATCATCAACGGCGTATGGGGGAAGAAGGCCCTTCAAGAGGCGCGCAAGCTGGGGAACGCCCGCGCAGCAGCCTCATCGGAAGAGACCATTTTCGACCGCCTTCCCGATCCAAGCCGGGCGGACTTTGATCCCCAGGCTGCGTACCTGCATTTCACATCCAACGAGACCATCCACGGCAACCAGTGGGGCGAGGCTCCCAGCCCTCCAAGCGGCGTGCCGTTGGTATGCGATATGTCTTCAGACATCCTC
Source organism: Anaerolineales bacterium (assembly GCA_028278545.1). Taxonomy (GTDB): domain Bacteria; phylum Chloroflexota; class Anaerolineae; order Anaerolineales; family UBA11858; genus NIOZ-UU35. Next base: position 19,870 of record JANQED010000165.1, on the reverse strand, counting down.
AGCCGCCCAGTCGAGATTTCGAAATACAGTCTTATCTATGCTGGGGCGCAGAAGAACGCCGGGCCTGCTGGGGTCACCCTGGTGATCATCCGAGAGGATTTGTTAGATCGAGTACCGCAGAATTTGCCCGCCATGCTGGATTATCGTCTGTTGGCCGAAAAGGGGTCGCTATACAACACCCCGCCCAGCTTCTCGATCTATATGCTCGGCCTTGTTTTGAGATGGCTGCTCGATTTAGGCGGGCTAAACGAGATTGCCAAGCTCAACGCCAAGAAAGCGGAAATAATTTATCAGGCCATCGACCAGAGCGGCGGTTTCTATCGAGGATACAGCCGCCCTGAGTGCAGGTCTTTAATGAACGTAACCTTTCGAATGGCCTCAGAAGCGTTGGAAAACGCCTTTGTGAAAGTCGCCGCCGAGCAAGGGTTAATAGGCATTCGCGGCCACCGATCGGTTGGCGGCCTAAGAGCCTCTATCTATAATGCCTGTCCAATGGAGGCTGTAAAAGCACTGGTCGATTTTATGGCCGGATTTCAAGTGATTCATATGTAGGATGAAATCCTGGGGGACACGCTTTTAGAAAAAGCGCAGTTAAATCACCAAACCTTTTCCCAGTTTTTCCTTTTCGGTATATAATAATTCCGAAACAGTATTGGTATTCCGTTTTTCTTGACCTAACGGAATAGATTATGTTATTTTAGTACAGAAAGGACATCCAGTCATGAAATCCCGAATTGATGATATCGACCGGGCAATCCTTGATTGCTTGCACGAAGATGCCCGAATGCAGTCATCAGAAATCGCCCGGCGCTTGGGGAATATGACCGCCCGGGCTATCCGGAACCGGCTCGATCGCTTGGTTAGCGAAAGTTATATCGCCATCAATGCCTGCGCGGTGCCCGAGCGATTGGGCTTGCCGATATCGGCAGATATTGCCATGGACGTTGAACCAGGAATGGTCGAAGAGGTTGCCAACCAATTGGTTGCACTAGATGAAACCAATTATGTCGCCATGTCCACCGGCGACACGGATATCTCTGTTTCGGTTGTTGCCGCCACCATGGCGGACCTGCAAGCCATCATCAACGAGAAATTGCATGCTATCCCAGGAGTGCGCAAAACCCGCACGTACGTGCTCACCAACATTCTTAAGGTGAGCTGCAACTGGCCCTTTCCAAGGGAATTGCCCAATGTCTAGAGGAATTCCAATCAAGTTCTCCCCTACCAGAGATTCCCCCGAACCAGCGATGACTAAATATGACCTCTACATCGCCTTAGCTGTTCAGTTAGTGATACTCACCATCGTCTTCTACATCGACGCTAAAAATACCATTGACCCGCTCTGGAAAAATGTCGTGCGTTTTGGATTCAATCCATTGGTGCTGGCGTTTTTCGCTTTGACACCCATCCTTCTGTGGTGGACGTATCGCGTCATCTACCGATTCGCCAACGAACAGTTTTGGTACGCAGGCATCATCCACAGCTTGATTTTCCAGCTTGCCTACCTCAGCTCCAGTTATTTAGCCACACACCAGATTCCCTCGACCCGCAACTGGATTTCACTGGCCTTGGGGTTCGTTGCTGTGCTTGTATCCGCATAGCCAAACCCATTATTTGGAGAAAGACGATGGAAGCCATAAAAATACTTGGTATCAGCGGCAGCCCAAGAAAAAAAGGCAACAGCAATTACCTATTAGAGATCGCGCTGGAAACGGCGAGGTCAGTTGCGCCAGAAATGGTCGAAACCGAGCTTTATTCGATCTCAGGGAAGACTTTCAACCCCTGCGATGCCTGCAACCAGTGCCACGACCAGCTTGGTTACTGCCGCCAAACCGATGACGATTTCGCCGAACTACGCGATAAATGGATCGAAGCCGATGCCATCATCTATTCGGTCCCTGTATACCATATGGGGATTCCGGGACAACTAAAAATCTTCATCGATCGGTTGGGAAACAGTTGGGTGGAGAGTTTTACATCAAGACCCTTAAAGGTAATCGGGGTCTTGGCCCAAGGATCGGGGATGGCAACTGGTCAAGAAACCGCTATGACATTTATCAACGTCCACGCGGTGATGTCTGGCTGTATACCAGTCGGTGGGGATTGGCCCGCCAGTTATATCGGGGCATCAGGCTGGACGCGCGTGGAAGAGGGCAAGAGCGCCCTGCGAAAACTGCATGCCGAAGAGGACGCAGATACCGTTTTCACGGTCGACTCGATCAAAGTGCTCAGCAAGAACGTCGTGCACACAGCCATGATCGTAAAAGCGGGCGGAAAAGCTCTGCAAGAGATGCTAAAAGAGGACGGGGGCTACGAAATCTTCCTGCGCCGGATAACTTAAGGAGAATCATGCCTGTGATTAAAGTCCTTGGGATATCTGGAAGCCCCCGCAAAAACAAGAGCACTCGCTTCATGCTGGAAGTTGCCCTGGAATCAGCACAAGCAACCGCGCCAGAAATCGTTGAAACTGAACTCTACTCTATCTCAGGAAAGACCTTCCATCCATGTGATAGCTGCCACCAATGTGAAAAGCTGGGTCACTGTCGCAAAACCGACGATGATTTCGCCGAACTGCGCGATAAGTGGCTGGCAGCGGACGCGGTGATCTATTCCGTCCCGGTTTATCACATGGGAATCCCCTCCCAGCTAAAGAGCTTCATCGACCGAGTGGGACACAGCGTTCAAGAGGCCTTCAACGATCGCTCCCTGAAGGTGATGGGTTTTCTGACCTCCGGTTCTGGGTTTGCCTCAGGACAAGAATCGGTGATGATCTTCCTGAACAGCCACGCGGTCATGGAGGGCTGCGTCCCCATCGGCGGCTTGTGGCCGGTGGGGTATATCGGTGTCGGCGCGCGGGTACCGTATCCAAAGACGATGCGCGATTGGTATGAAGCCAATGACGAACACACGCTCGAAGCTGTGGAAGCCACCAGGGAACTCGCTAAACAAATCGTATTAGTAACGACGATTTTGAAGTCGGGCGGCGAGCAAAACCGAGAGCTATTGAAAACATACGGCGGTTTTGAGCTCTTCCTGCAACGTTTAGATAGCAACTGAGCAAGTCCAAAAGAAGAATGATGATGCCAAAAATCGAAATCAACCCCGAAACTTGCGACAAAGAAGGTTTATGCACGCGGGTCTGCGCAGAAGACATTTTCAAGCAAGAGGAGAAAGCTACTGTCCCCGTTGTTGTACATCCAGAGCGGTGTTTTTACTGCGGGCAATGTGTTGCTGTTTGCCCGGGTGAGGCGATCACCCACCATGGCTTTGAGATGGACAACTTCCCGCCCCATACCGCCGAGATGGACATCGAGCCAGACGCCCTCCTGGGGTTTCTGCGTATGCGCCGCTCGGTACGCAACTACAATCAAAAACGACCTGTGAGCAGAGAAACGGTGGAGAAATTGATCGAAGCTGCCCGCTATGCCCCAACCGGGTCCAATGCCCAGAGCTTACAACACCTCATCATCGAATCGCGCCAGACTATGGACACGCTAGCCCGACTTTGTGTTGATCTTTTCAAGGAACAGTTGGATGTCTGTCAGGATGAGAAAGCGTTAGCAAAACTGGACCCCAGGGTGGCGAGGCGCATTCGGGCGGAACAGCACTTTTACGAAAGCGTGATCTCAGATTATCAGGCCGGGAAAGACCCCTTTTTCTACCAGGCGCCTGTGCTGATTGTCACCCACGCCGACCTGACCATCACATCCTGCCCGGTAGAAGACGCCACCCTGGCATCCTATCAGATGATGCTGATGGCGCAAAGCCTGGGGCTGGGCACCTGCTATATTGGCAACTTCTACGAGTACGCCAATCAATCTCAGACCATCCGTGAAATGCTCGCCATACCCCCAGATCATGACATCTTGATGTCTTTCACCCTCGGTTATCCCGCTGTTCGCTTTCGCAGGCTGGTTGATCGCAATGAGCCTGAGGTCCAGTGGATAACCTGAAGGATAAGGAGAGGTTTATGTCAAAAGAGTTGATAGACGCAATCACGAACTTTGACAAAGATGGCGCCCTGGCCATAACCAATCAACTGCTGTCCGGCGATGTAAAACCTGAAGAGATCCTCGATCACAGCCGAACCGCAATGCAGATCATCGGCGACAAGTTCGAAATCGGGGAATACTTTTTGCCAGAATTGATCATTTCGGGTGACATCCTGTCTAACATCACCGATCAATTAAAGCCATTTTTGCAGGGGGATGGGACAAAGGAAAAACTCGGCAAGGTCGTTTTCGGCACCGTTGCGGGAGATATTCACGACATCGCCAAAGACATCGTCATCTCGATGCTGGATGTCAACGGATTTGAAGTCATCGATCTCGGGGTGGACGTCTCGGCCCAAAGATTTGTGGAAGCCGTTCAAGAACATCAGGCCGAAATCGTAGGTTTAAGCGGCTTCTTGACCCTGGCAATTGAACCCATGCGGGATACCGTAGCAGCAATCAAGGGTGCCGGGCTGACAAATGTGAAGGTTATGATCGGCGGCGGGCCGATCAACGAGCTGGTTTGTGAGGATACGGGGGCAGATGCCTGGGGCGCAAACGCCATGGACGCCGTCGCCATCGCCAAAGGCTGGGTAGGAGCAACCGCATGAAGAACAAAGATACGGCCCAACCCACCCCAGAACAGCTCGAACTCCAGGCGCGTGAAAAACGTGTTTGGGATGCGATTCGTCTTCAAAAGCCGGATCGGGTTCCCATCGTATGCTACGACGAGTATTTCTCCCTCAACCGGGGCGGCATTACGGCAGCAGAAGCGTATTATGAACCTGAGCGGGCATCCGAAGCCTTCGTCGAAAATGTGGTTAAGCTGAACTGGGACATGGTGTCGCTCTTTGGCATCTTTCCAGGAAAGGTAGGCGAGATCATCGGCCTCAAATCCAATAAATGGGCCGGCTACAACCTGCCTGATAATCAAGAGTTTCAGTACGTCGAAAAAGAGTACATGCTCGCCGACGAGTATGACCAGTTCTTAAAAGACCCCAGCGACTTTGTGGTCCGCAAACTGTGGCCGCGCATGGCAGAGGGCCTCGAACCCTTCGGCTTGTTCCCTCCGATTCTGGCCCTTTCCCACACCTACGCCCCGATCACTGAAATTGCCTCAGTCGCCGGGCAACCTGAAGTCCAGGAGATGTTGAAAACCCTGCTTCGTGTCGGCGAAGAAATGAACGCCTATCTGGCGCACGTGGATCAAACCATCGAGGCCTTAAAGCAGAAAGGTTATCCAGTGTTGATCGGTGAATCGGGCGCCCACGCGCCCTTCGACTGGATCTCCGATTATTTCCGCGGCATCAAAGGCTCGATGATGGATATGTTCTATCAGCCCGACAAGCTCAAAGCGGCCATCGAGGTGGTGACGCCTCCCATCATCGAGTACGCCATTCAGGCAGCCGAGGAAATGGGCAGCAATGTGGTCTTCATTCCATTGCACCGCGGCGCGGACCCCTTTATGTCGAACGATCAGTTTGCAGAGTTCTACTGGCCCAGCCTCAAAGAACTGCTCCTGGCACTCATCGAGGCAGGGCTTACGCCTTCTCCGTATTGGGAGGGGTCCTATACCAATCGCCTGGAGTTCCTGGCGGAACTGCCACCTGGCAAAGTCTGGGGACACTTCGAGGTCATGGACCTTAACAAGGCCAAAGAGGTGATCGGCGATGTGATGTGCTTCTGGGGCAATGTGCCCTCCCAGACCTTGATATCCGGCACGCCTGAACAGACCAAAGACGCGGTCAAAGAATTGATCGACATCTTTGGTGATAACGGCGGCCTGATCATTGATGGGGCTGTGGGAATCCCGAAGGAGGCGAAATTAGAGAATGTGATCGCCATGACTGAGGCGGTTTTTGAATTTGGTGTTTACTAAGCTGTTTCCCCCAAGGAGGCCCAATGAAGTGATGCCAATTATATCTACGAAAGCCCTGCACAACCCCAGTGTTAATCGCCCTTCGGACGTGCTTTGCATACGCTGGGATGGCGAAATGGCGATTGGACGCCCCTTCGCACAAAAGGAGAACAAGATGTCCCCAAAAAGATTAATACTCATTAGTACCATCCTGTTGATCGCTGCCATTCTGATCAGTGGGTGCCAGCCCGCCGCACCGGAGGAAATTGAGGCGGTGGCAGAGGAAGCCCCGGCTGCGGATGCGGAAGTAGAAGCAGAAGCCGAGGAACCCACCGTCGATGAACCCGTGGTGCTGCGCGTCGGCGGTCTGCAAGATGCCGACTGCTGGAATCCTTTCAGCTGTACTGCCATCTATATGTGGGGCGATCTCTTGGTCGAAGGGCTGACCATACAAGGCAAAGCTTCCGAAGGCTGCGACGGCGAACCGGCCCTGGCAGAGACTTGGGAGCTTTCCGAAGATGGTTACACCTGGACCATCAAACTGCACGAAGGTATCACCTTCCCCGACGGCACCCCGGTGACTGCCCACACCGCCAAAGAGTTCTTCGAATGGTGGGCTTCCATAGAAGAGATCGCGGTTTTTAACGCCGAACTCCTCTTACTGGATACCATCGAAGTAGTCGATGATATCACCTTCACCTATACGACCTTCGAGCCCTTCCACAACTCCCCGGATTATGCCTTCATCTTCATGTGGATCTTCCCACCGGAGATATGGAACGCCGTTGACCCCGCGGACCTCTTCATCGTGGAGAACAACCCGCCCATCGGCACCGGCCCCTACACGATGACCGAATATGTCCCCGGCAGCCACATGATCTTTGACGTCCGAGAGGATTACTACCGCGGCAAACCGCCCATCGATAAAATCATCTACACCATCTATACCAACCCCGACGCCCTCAATAACGCTTTGCTGGCCGGGGAGATCGATCTGACCCTGCCCTTCCTGCCCCCAGAAAGTTATGACCTCCTTGCTGCCGATCCCAATATCACGATCGAAGAGACCAACCCAGGGGATACCTATAACCTGGCTTTCAATGTGAAAGAGGCTGGGACGACGCACCCGGCTATCAAAGACCCGGTTGTGCGTGAGGCCATCGATTACGCCATCGACAAGGATCAAGTCGTGGAACTGGTTTTCTTAGGTCATGCCATCACCTGCCCAACCAACTATGGCTGCGGCCCCAACTTTGGTGATGACCTCAATCCCGATTTGGAGATCACCCCCTTCGATCTGGGCAAAGCCAATCAACTTCTTGAGGACGGCGGATACATCGACACAGATGGCGATGGTGTGCGCGAAACCGAGGACGGTCAGCCGCTAGATTTCCGCCTCATCTACATCACCGATTTCCCCCCGGCTGGGACCATGAGCGAGATGATCGCCGGCTGGCTGGGCGAGATCGGCATCAACGTGATCATCGAAGCCGTGGACTGGGGCACCTGGTATGACGTGGTGACCAACCAGCGCGATTTTGATATGACCATCGATGTTGCTATCGGCAATATCGACCCGGTGGCTATGGACTACTGGCACAGTTGTTGGGCCTCGGAACCCGGCGGCTATAGCACCTCAGGGTACTGCAACGAAGATTTCGACTTCCTGATCTATGAGTACTGGTTTGGCACTGATCCAGAGGCTCGCCGCGAAGCCAGTTATGCCGCCCAGCAAATGCTGCACGAAGACCGGCCCTTCATCATTGTCGCCGGTCCCAAGCGCATCCAGGCTTACCGCAGCGACCGTTTCGTATTCCCGACCGACACCTGCTATGACAACCTGGGAATCTTCACGCCTAACGGAATTTTGAACACAACGTTTCCATAAATTGGCAAATTAAGCAGAACCAGGATCGCCCCCGCATCACGCTGGTAGGTCAGAACCAAATCCAGGCTTTCCGTAAGGCGGTGACCATACCATAAAGATACCTTATCAGATCATGGAGGGTAGAATTCTACCCTCCACGTAGGCGCTCGATATTATCCATTCCCAATTGGGAGAACATGATCCATTTTTACGATCTTAAAGACAGCAATCGGAATACGGATGTGGAAATCTGCATGCCTGTCGGCAAATCACTGTCTGCCGAAGGCGGGATCCAACTTCGAGAGGTTCCCGGCGTGAAAGTGATGGCCTATATGCGTTTCCAGGGAGAGTTGCCGCAGACTTATGTGATTGACGATGAGAGCAGTGACGATCCCGCCGAATTCATCAATGAAGTACAGTTTCCGATTGAAAAGATATGAACGAACGCAAGTAAGCGATCTGGCCAATGATCGCAGATTCCGCATGGAGAACTAGATGAGAAGAACTACACTGCAAAATATCCAGGATTGCGAAGACCTGCTCGAAGGAGCCCTTTGGATGGGTACCGGCGGCGGTGGCAGCTACCAGGAAGGCAAAAAACTGCTCAAAGAAGTCATCGATGAAGGTCTGGCGATAAACTGGGTGGACGCCGAGAATATCCCCGATGACGTCTGGACGGTCACCGTTGGTCTGCATGGATCGATTGCGCCATTATCACAGGAAACCTTAGATGAAATCCGTTGCCAGGGATTAGCCGAAGCCACCGATGAATGGTACTTGGTCAAAGCCGTCAGGGAATTAGGGGAGGCTTTGGACTATGACTTTGGCTGCATCGTTCCTGCAGAGCTAGGTCCAGACAGCGTCGCTATTCCATTGGCTGTTGGCGCGCGTATGGAGATTCCCGTGGTCGATGGAGATTATATCGGCCGGGCGGTCCCTGAGGAAACCCAATCCACGTACTGCCTGTATGGAAAACAACGTAATCTCTTCGCCGGTGCAGATCGTTGGGGGAATACCGTTTTCGTAAAGCACGCCGTCAACACCCATGCCCTCGAACGCATGGCAAAGATGCTGGCGGTGGCCTCCTATGGAGATATTGCCGTGGCAACCACCCCCTTGCTGGCTGCAGAGATGAAGCACATCCTCGTCCCAGGCACATTGAGCCAATGTCTGCAGATTGGCAAAACTATCCGCCTGGCCCGGGAGAACGGCGCCGATCCCATCGATGCCGTACTCGAAATGGTGGGCGGCTGGCGCTTATTCGATGGGTGGGTATCCCGCCTGGAAACCGAGGATCGCGACGGCTACTATTACGGCACTGTGTATATCGAGGGTCGGGGAAAATTCGCGGGGCAGACGCTCAAAATCTGGTTCAAGAACGAGAACCAGGTCACCTGGCTGAATGGAGAACCCTGGATTTGCAGCCCTGATCTGGTTTCCCTGATTTACCGCGAAAATGGCCGCGGCATTTATAATGGTGAGTTGAAAGAAGGCGATGAGGTTGCCGCGATTGGCCTCCAAGGCGTGGAAGCCTTTCGCTCGGAGGCCGGTTTGAGCTTAGCAGGCCCGCGCCATTTTGGATTCGATATCGACTACGTGCCGATTGAGGATTTAATGCTCACCGCAGAGACACAGAGTGCGCCGAGATTAAGTAAATGATGGAAATTCACAGTATTGATCCCCCAAAACTCGGCATTTTGTTGATCGATGTCCAACCAGCCTTCTTAGGTTATGCATTTCCAGATCATGGTGAGGAGCGAGAGTCGCTCCTGGTCCGATTAGAGCATCTCCTGATGCTCGCCGATTGGATGGATTTGCCGTTGATCACTACCTTCGAGAAGCCCATCGCTGAAAATGGAGAACTTCCCGACCGGTTGGAAGCCCTCTTCCCGATCAATGGTCAGCGCTTCGTAAAAAATTACTTTGGCTGCACCTCAGAGGATGAAATCCGAGCCGCCATTGAGCAGTTGCCGGGTAACCAGATTGCGGTCGCCGGCGCTGAGACCGATGTCTGCATCATGCAATCGGTGCTCGGCTTACTGCAAATGGGCTACCAAGTGTTCTTGCTGGAAGATTGCCTCTTCACATCAGAGCCCCAACCCGCACCCTCGCTGCGTCGTATGTACCAGGCCGGAGCGATCCCCTGCACGCTGAAATCGATGGCCTACGAGCTGGTGAGGTGCGTTGATGAGGTGCCCTGGTATCCCGAAGCCTGGAATCTGAAAGACCATTCTGATATCAAGCCCTTTCCCAATAACTTCATACCTCCCGAAGAATGGCCTATCTGGGAGCCAAAACATTAAGGACAATCCTTATGGCAAGCGATTATCCGGTCGTCAACACACACAATGAATGGGACCCCTTGGAAGAGATCATCGTGGGTATCGTGGAGGGAGCCAGAATTCCGCCCTGGGAAACCGTCACGCCGGCGGTCGTGCATCACGATTATCTGTTGGACTTCTACCGGCAGAATGGGGGCCAACCCTGGCCACAAGAACTGGTCGAGGCGGCTCAAAAGGACATCGCAGAATTTGTTCACATCTTGGAAGCCGAGGGTGTGACCGTTCGCCGCCCATCCCTTTACGATACTGCCAAACCATTCTCTACACCTGATTTCGAGAGCCTGAGCAGTTGCGGTGCCCTGATGCCCAGGGATGTTCTGCTGGTCATCGGTGATCAGATCATCGAAGCCCCCATGGGTTGGCGCTCGCGTCATCACGAAAACCACGCTTATAAGGACTTATGCAAAGAATATTTCCGCCAGGGCGCCCGCTGGGTTTCCGCGCCCCGGCCTCAGTTGAGCGAGGCCTCCTACAAAAAAGATTTCTTGCCGCCCGCGGAAGATGAACCGATGCGCACCATCCTCACCGAGCACGAACCGCTCTTCGATGCCGCCGATGTGATCAAATGCGGCAAAGATATTTTTGTCGCCCAAAGCAGTTGCTGCAACCGCGCCGGTATCGACTGGCTGCAGCGCCATCTGGGCGATGCTTACACGGTGCACGAAGTCGAGGTCTTCGATACCCATCCGATGCACATCGATGCCACGTTTTACCCCCTGGCGCCGGGCAAGCTGCTCATCAATCCAGAGCGGGTTAAAAAGATCCCCGAGATTTTCAAGAAGAGCGGATGGGATATCCTGGTATGCCCCCCGCCTAACATGCCAGACAGCCACCCCATGTACACTTGCAGCAAGTGGTTGAGCATGAATGTGCTCATGCTCGACGAGGAACGTGTGATTGTCTCCAAAGGAGAAGATGATATCATCAGGGCGCTCAAAGATTGGGGCTTCAAACCCATCGAATGCAGTTTTTATCATTTTGAGTCCATCGCCGGCGGCCTGCACTGTGCCACCGTGGACATCCGCAGGCGTGGTGAACTCCAATCGTATTTCTAGCAGCGACCAACCTTATGGATGAAAGGTTTTCTATCCTCTTTGAGCCGGTCAAAATCGGCCCGGTCGTGGCACCGAACCGCTTTTATCAAGTGTCTCATTGCAATGGCATGGGTTACCGCATGCCGCGAGCACTTGCAGAAATGCGCCGCATCAAAGCAGAGGGAGGCTGGGGTGTGGTCTGCACCGAAGAAGTGGAGATCCACCACAGCAGCGATCTGGCGCCCAATATCGAAGGCCGCCTTTGGGACGATGAGGATATCCCCGCTTTGGAGCTAATGGCTGACGCAGTGCATCAGCATGGTGCTTTGGCCGGGATCGAACTGACCTACGGCGGCCACCATGCAGCCAACTTGTTTTCCCGTTCGACCAGTTTGGCGCCCCGCTCAATGGGCTTGGATGGCTTCAACCCCGGCCAAGCCCGTCGCCTGGATAAAGAGGATATCCGCAATCTGCGCCGCTGGCACCGCGCCGCGGCTTTGCGTGCCAAACAGGCCGGTTTCGACATCATTTACTGCTACGCCGGGCACAATCTCGCCCTGGCGATGCACTTCTTATTGAAAAGATACAACAACCGCAGCGACGAATACGGCGGCAGCCTGGAGAACCGGACGCGCTTCCTGAGGGAATTGATCCTGGACACCAAAGAAGCGGTTGGGGGTACCTGTGCCGTGGCAGTGCGCCTGGCTGTCGATGAGCTGCTCGGGGATGAGGGTATCACGCACCAAGGGGAGGGACACGATATCGTCGCCATGCTGGCTGAACTGCCCGATCTGTGGGATGTCAATATCAGCGCCTGGGAGAATGATTCGGCGACAGCCAGATTCAAGCGCGAAGGCTTTCAAGAGAAATATATCGGCTTCGTCAAATCGTTGACCAGCAAGCCGGTGGTGGGCGTTGGCCGCTATACCACCCCAGATGCCATGCTCTCAGCAGTTCAGCGCGGCATCGTTGACTTGATTGGTGCCGCCCGGCCTTCGATTGCCGACCCATTTTTACCCCAAAAGATCAAAGAAGGGCGCATTGAGGACATCCGCGAGTGCATCGGCTGTAATATCTGCGCCAGCGCCGACGAATTGAGTGTTCCCATTCGCTGCACCCAGAACCCGACCATGGGCGAGGAATGGCGGCGCGGCTGGCATCCTGAGCATATCCCACCCAAGAAGACCACGGCAGAAGTGCTCGTCGTTGGTGGTGGGCCCGCGGGCCTTGAGTGCGCGCGTGCCCTGGGAGCGCGCGGATATCAGGTGGTGCTGGTCGAAGCTCGTCGAGAATTTGGCGGTCGCGTAGCACTCGAATCGGCATTACCCGGATTGATCGAATGGCGGCGGGTGATCGATTGGCGCCTCGGCCAGATCGGGAAGATGGATAATGTCTCTCTCTACCCGGGCAGCCCCATGACCGCCGAAGATATCCTCGACGTAGGTTACACCCATGTTATTATCGCTACCGGCGCTACATGGCGAGATGATGGCGTTGGCCGCCATCAGTGGAAACCGGTCAAGGGGCACGATCTACCTTGCGTTTTCACGCCGGACGATTTGATGGCAGGGAATATCCCCGAGGGGCACATCCTGATCTATGATGACGATCACTATTACATGGGCAGCGTTCTGGCAGAGTTGCTCCTCCAGCATGGCTGCCAGGTGACTCTGGCAACCCCAGCGCCATTGGTAGCTTGTTGGGCCGAGTACACCCTCGAGCAGGAGCACATCCAGCGCAAGTTGATGGAATCTGGCGTTGAGATATTCACCCAACGGCTTCTGAAAGAAATTCAGCCGGGGAAGATCGCCCTGGCATGTTCCATTTCTGACCAAAGATCACAAATCGATGCGGATGCAGTCGTTCTGGTAACCGACCGCCTGCCCAACGACGAATTCTATCAGGCGCTAAAGTCCGCCCAGGCAGAGGGCAAATTAGAATCCCTGCGCGTGATCGGGGACGCCGAAGCCCCCAACACCATCGCCCGGGCTGTCTTTTCGGGTCATCTCGCCGCCCGTGAGTTCGAAGAAACACCTTCGGATGGCACACCATTTCGGATCGAACGTGTAGAAATCTAAATACTCATTGGAGGTTTTGTTTGGCAACACAACATTTCATCGACTTAGAGAAGCAGTACGGCGCACACAATTATGCGCCGCTAGACGTGGTTATCACCAAAGGCCAGGGCATCTGGGTTGAAGACGTCGAGGGCAACCGCTATATGGACTGCCTGAGCGCTTATTCGGCAGTCAACCAGGGGCACTGTCACCCCAAGATCGCCGCGGCCATGAAAGAACAGATCGACAAATTGACGCTGGCCTCGCGCGCCTTCCGCAACGACCAACTGGGGTTGTTCTATAAAGAATTGTGTGAGTTGACCAACTCGCACATGGTCTTGCCGATGAACAGTGGGGCCGAAGCGGTCGAGTCAGCCATCAAAGCTGTGCGCAAGTGGGGTTATTTTGAGAAAAAAGTCCCTGCGGATCAGGCCGAGATCATCGTCTGTGAAAATAACTTCCACGGCAGAACCGTCACCATCGTCGGCTTCAGCACCGAAGAGCAATATCGTGATGGATTCGGCCCCTTCACACCCGGGTTCAAGGTGATTCCCTTCGGGGATGCACAAGCACTGGAAACAGCGATCACCCCCAATACGGTAGCCTTCCTGGTGGAACCTATCCAGGGCGAAGCCGGGATCATTGTCCCCCCGAAGGGATATTTGCGGGATGTGCGCCGCATCTGCACAGAACACAACATCGTCATGATCACCGATGAAATCCAGACTGGCCTGGGCCGCACCGGCAAACTGTTGGCCGAGGAGCACGAGGGCGTCGAGGCCGACCTGACCCTGATTGGCAAGGCCCTATCTGGCGGCTTTTACCCGGTCTCGGCAGTGCTCTCGAACAAGGCCGTGCTGGGCACCTTCCAACCCGGCGATCACGGCAGCACGTTCGGCGGCAATCCCTTAGGGGTAGCCGCGGCCCGGATGGCCTTGAAAATCCTCGTGGAGGAGGGCATGATCGAGAACGCCGCCAAGATGGGCAACTATATGCTGAGCAGCCTGGGCGAGATCGACAGCCCTTATATCAAAGAAGTGCGCGGGGTAGGCTTGCTCATCGGTGCAGAATTGCACCCCGAGGCCGGTGGGGCGCGACGCTTTTGTGAGGCCCTGATGGGTAAAGGTCTGTTGTGCAAAGAAACGCACGAGCATGTCATCCGCTTTGCCCCGCCGTTGATCGTCACCAAGAACGACCTGGATTGGGCGTTGGAAAGAATTGAAGATGTTCTTTTGAATCTATAAGAAAAACAAGAATCTAGGAAGCGACCAACCTGCCTTCTTGCTTCCTCATGATATACACAACTGGAGATTAGACCAAGATGCAAAAACAACGTACTCTCATCATGGGCGCCGCCGGGCGCGATTTTCACAACTTCAACACCTATTTTCGTGACAATGATAACTACGAAGTCGTAGCCTTCACCGCCACCCAAATACCGGATATCGAGGGGCGCACCTATCCTCCTGAACTGGCGGGTGAGCTATACCCCCAGGGGATCCCCATTCATCCCGAAGAAGATTTGCTGCACCTGATCAAAGAACACGACATCGACCAGGTGGTTTTTTCCTACAGCGATGTGCCCCACGAGTATGTCATGCACAAAGCCTCGCAGGTGCTGGCTGCCGGCGCTGATTTCTGTCTGATGGGGCTGAAGAAAACCCAGCTCAAATCGACAAAACCGGTGGTCTCCGTCTGTGCAGTGCGCACCGGCTCGGGCAAAAGCCAGACTACCCGGCGAGTTTCGCTCATTCTGCGCGAAATGGGCTACAAAGTCGCTGCCATTCGCCATCCCATGCCCTACGGCGATCTGACCAAGCAGATCGTGCAGCGTTTTGCGGATTACTCCGATCTGGATAAACACGAATGCACTATCGAAGAGCGCGAGGAGTACGAACCCCACCTCAACAACGGTGTGATCGTGTATGCCGGTGTCGATTACGAGCAAATCCTGCGCCAGGCGGAAGCAGAAGTTGATATCGTCCTCTGGGATGGGGGCAATAATGACCTGCCCTTCTACCAGGCCGATCTTAACATCGTTGTCGCCGACCCCCACCGACCTGGGCACGAAACCAGCTATCACCCCGGAGAAGCCAACGTTCGCATGGCGGATGTCTTCGTGATCAACAAAGTCGATACCGCAAATCGAGAAGATGTGATGGCGGTCAGCGAGTCCCTGCGGGAACTGAATCCCTCTGCCCAGATCATCGAGGGTGCCTCCCCGCTTTTTGTGGATGACCCTGGCGCCATCCGCGGCAAACGCGTGCTGGTGGTGGAGGACGGCCCCACTTTGACTCACGGCGAAATGGCCTACGGCGCGGGCTGGGTGGCCGCTCGCCGCTTTGGCGCGGCAGAAATCGTTGATCCGCGCCCCTTTGCGGTGGGTTCCATCATCGAGACCTACCACAAATACCCCACCACGGGGGATGTCTTGCCAGCTATGGGATATGGCGATACTCAGATGAAAGAGCTGGAGCAGACTATCCGCAACGCCGATGTCGATCTGGTGGTGATCGGCACGCCCATCGACCTCAGCCGTTTGCTTGAGATCGACAAACCCTCTCAACGAGTGCAGTATGAACTGCAAGAAATCGGGGTTCCCACTTTGGAGGATATTTTAAGAGAGAAATTTGCGAAAGGTTAACCTGATGTGAAGAATATCGAGAATATTTTGCGCAGAGCTCTATTCAGCCTGATCACCCTGGCGGCGGTGCTCACGTTTAACTTCTTCCTTTTTCGCATCGTCCCTGGCGATCCCATTGCCATGATCGCCAGCCCGCGGATGAAACCCGAGACCAGGGAGATGATCCGGGAGCAATATGGCCTCGATAAACCCGTGTGGATCAACCTTCCCGCCATGCGTGAGCAGGGGAATTTGTCTGCCCTTTTCGATAGCCAGTTCACCCACTATCTCAAAAACCTCGCTCAAGGTGAGTTAGGTCAATCTTTCCGTCAGAAAGTGCCCGTCGCCGAACTAATTAGCGCCCGTCTTGGCCCCACCGTGCTGCTTATCATGACAGGAGAGATCACCGGAATCCTCTTTGGGACCATACTGGGCATCATCGCTGCCTGGAAAGCCCGCAGTAAGATCGACACCACAGCGCTGTTTTTCGGGCTAATCGCCTGGTCGATGCCGCCTTTCTGGTTGGGGATCATCTTACTGACCGTTGCGCGTGGTTATCTGCCGTCTGGCGGGTACATCACCCTGGGGGCCACCTACGCCAGCACCTTCGAGCGCTGGCTGGATATCGGTCGCCACCTGGTCTTGCCGGCTTCTACGATGGCTCTGCTGCTCTTTGGGGCTTATGTGTTGGTGGTGCGCAATTCCACTCTGGAAGTGCTCTCCGAAGATTATATTCTCACAGCCAAAGCCAAAGGACTGAGTTCCGTCGGCGCTTTGTGGAAACATGCCCTCAAAAACGCTTCCCTGCCCCTGGTGACCGTCATTGCCCTGGATTTAGGATATGCCCTAGGGGGCGCGATCCAAATCGAGACCATTTTCTCCTGGCCCGGCCTTGGACGGCTGATGTTCGATTCTATTGCCCAACGTGATTATCCGGTGCTCCAAGGTGTTTTCCTCCTCCTGGCAGTCAGTGTCATCGCAGCCAACTTCTTAGCCGATCTAACCTATTCGGTTTTGGATCCTCGAGTCGAGATGTGAGGGTATCATGGCTGATAAAAGTACTTCTAAAAGTTCCTTTTGGGGAGAGTTCATCGGCAAGAGACAGGGGGTGATCGGCGCAGTCATGTTGTTACTCATTGCTCTAATTGCTCTCCTGGCCCCCTGGATCGCACCCTTCGACCCTTACGAAACTGTCAGCGCAACCTCGGCAGACGTTTTAGCCCCACCCGGCCCTGGCCACATCCTGGGGCAGGATGAAGTTGGGCGAGATGTGCTCAGCTCAGTGTTCTACGGTTCGCGTATTTCCCTATTAGTCGGTTTTTCCGCCTCGCTGATCACCATCATCTTGGGATGCACCATCGGGCTGATCGCTGGCTATGTGGGCGGTAAACTGGATATCTTGCTGATGCGCATCACCGATGGCATCCTGGTCATTCCCACACTGCCGTTGATGCTGGTGATCATCGCCGTGGCCGGGCGCGGGATTGGCAATATCATCCTGGTGATCGGCCTACTCACCTGGCCTTATACGGCTCGGGTAGTACGTGCCCAGGTCTTATCGGTCAAAGAACGTCAGTTCGTCATGCGGGCCAAAGCCATCGGCGTCAGCCATTTTGGCATCGTGATGGTGCATATCCTCCCCCAGGTGTTGCCTGTGATCTTCGCTTCTGCTACGCTGGATATCTCTTATGCCATTATTTCTGAAGCCAGCTTGAGCTTCTTAGGGCTGGGTGACCCGGCCTTGATCAGTTGGGGCAGTATGCTCAACCGGGCTTTCCTTCGGGGAGCGGTCTCCGGCGGGGCCTGGTGGTATTTGGCGCCGCCAGGTTTCTTGCTGGCCTGGGTAACCCTGGGTTTGAATTTAGTCAGCAACGCCGTTCAGGAAATTGTCAACCCGCGTTTACGCACCCACCACCTCTTTGACGAGCGGGTGATCATCTCCTTGCTCGACCGTTTGACCCCAGGAACCGCCGCGGGAGTTGTGAAACGATGAGCCTCATCTCGGTACGCGATCTCACCGTTGAATATCACACAGATTCAGGGGTTTATCGCGCCGTCGAGGACCTGAATTTCGATCTCGAACAGTGCGAAACGCTGGGGTTAGTGGGCGAATCGGGCTGCGGCAAAACCACCGCCATGCTCGCGCTGATGCGCCTGCTGCCAGAAGTCGGCCGCATTGTCAGTGGGGCCGTTCTTTTGGACGACAGCGACTTGATGCGCATCCCCTTGCCGGAGATGAGGCAGAAAAGATGGGGGGACATTTCCATGGTGTTCCAGGGGGCGATGAACGCCCTCAACCCGGTACGCACCGTGGGCTCACAAATTCGCGAAGCCATCGACTTACACACCGCCGTGCCCAGAGATCAAATCGATAAGGAGATCGAAAAACTGCTGGACTACGTCGGAGTGGCACCATCCTATAAAGACCGCTATCCTCACCAATTTTCAGGTGGGATGCGCCAGCGCTCTATGATCGCCATGGCCTTGGCATGTAAGCCGAAAATACTGATCGCCGATGAGCCCACAACCGCCCTGGACGTGATGGTGCAGGCCCAGATCATGGACTTGCTGGACGAACTCAAGGCTGAATTTAACCTGGGGATTATTGTCGTCACCCATGACCTGGGCGTGGTGGCAGAATATTGCGATCATGTGTTAGTGATGTATGGCGGGCGCATGGTCGAGTACGGCGATGCAGATCAGATTTTCAACAAGTCCGTGCACCCCTACACCCAACGCCTGATGCTGGCCTTCCCCGATATTGAAAACCCGAACGCGGAGTTAGCTTCTATCCCCGGGCATCCACCGCCCTTGGACGATCTACCGCCTGGTTGCCGCTTTGAGCCGCGCTGCGGGGTCGGCGGCCAACGCTGTTCTCGGGAAACACCCGACATCTACACCGTTGAACCGGGGCATTTATGCAGTTGTCTGTTAGCCAAACCCAAAGGGAGCGCGGCAGATGAGTAAAACCGTCCTTGAGGTAGAAAACCTCCGCAAGCTCTACCCGATTCCCAGGGGACTCTTTGGCGTTTTACGCCGTGACTCTCAACAATGTGTCCATGCGGTGGATGGTGTCTCCTTCTCTTTGAAACGCGGCGAAATCTTGGCTCTGGTGGGCGAATCCGGTTCGGGGAAGACGACCACCGGGTTGTGTACTTTGGGGTTGGTCGAACCTACCGAGGGGGAAATTCGGCTCGAAGGGCAAGCAGTGTTCGAGTTGGCCCAAGGTTCCCAATGCAAGGAACTACGCCGCAAAGCCCAAATGATCTTCCAAGACCCCTACGAGTCGCTCAACCCCCGCCAGACCGTTTACCAAGCTGTCGTCGAACCCTTGAAAGTGCATCGTCTGGCTGCAGAGCGCAGTGAAAGGCGAGAGAAGGTCACTGCCGCCCTCGATGATGCCGGTTTAAAGCCCCCGGCGGACTATCTGCAGCGCTACCCACAAGAGTTGTCTGGGGGCCAGCGTCAGAGAGTGGTGATCGCCAGCGCAGTGGTGATGAATCCGCTCTACCTGGTGGCCGACGAGCCCGTCTCGATGCTGGATGTCTCTATTCGCGCTGAAATCCTCAACCTGTTGCTGCGCTTGCGGGACGAACACCAGATTGCCGTGCTTTACATCACCCACGACCTGGCCAGCGCGGCCTATATCGCCGAGCAGGTCGCCGTGATGTACCTGGGAATCATCGTGGAGAAAGGCCCGGCACGCCAGGTCTTGAGCAATCCCCAACACCCGTACACCAAATCGCTGATGTCGGTGATCCCCTCGCCTAATCCCCAGCGGCGAAAAAAGCGTATCGTGCTCAAAGGCGAGACCCCCAACCCCATCGACCTCCCCTCAGGCTGCCGCTTCCACCCCCGCTGCCCCGAGGCGCTGCCAAGCTGCTCTCAAGTTGTGCCCCAATATCAAAGCGTGGGCGAGGATCATCAAGCAGCCTGCCTGTTATTGGAATAAATTGCCCAGAGATGTTTTCAGTCCTTCCCGTCTACAGTCTCCATACTTTTACCCCGTCTGCACCGGGAAAGGCGGCTCCAAGTTTCATTTCAAGGTATTATAGAATTTTTTACGAATCCTCGGATTGCAGCCATCTAACGGCAAT
>JANQED010000112.1 GCA_028278545.1 Anaerolineales bacterium | reverse complement strand
CCACGGATAACTTCATCACGCACTCCTTGGCGGGCAGAGAGCGGCCACTAATCGCTCTCCACTTTTTGCCTAGTCTCAAACATTATAATTGTAGACAGAGTATACTTCTGCCTGGGACTCGGCCCACAGCCCCGACACTTTACCCCTCAACTGACGCCTTTATTGAGCAAGAAGATTCGACGTATGTCGCCGCAGGAGTATGGCCGCGGCAGTCGAGCATGTGCGCACCCTGACTAGTGTCGGCCTAGAGGCCGCCAAAGACTACGTTGATACCCTCGCCAACCCCAACATTAATAGCCATATAAAAACCTTGTGCTGCCAGGGGAGGGAGCGCTTAGACGAACGCTGGGTTTCTATCACATTTGATGGTTGCCAATCCATTATTCCTTCCCGGGAGGAAGCCACTAAGTAGGATGCTAGTATTTGAGGGGATGTGGGAATAAACCTTTGTCTATTGACCTGGCTTAGTGTAATTCTGTAAAATGATATTTGTTGTGGGTTAATACGCAGAATAGGTAGGATAAAGCACTTTGTTGCTCGGCTAAAGGGTGTTGGAAAGGATGTTTTTTATGAATATGTGGATTTCAATATCTATAGGGTGGCTATATGCGATTGTGATCGGTCATTTCCTAATCAGTTGGGCAGTTGATAGGTTATGGGAGCCGACAAAATGGGAGAAAAATCCGGATGTTCGACCTTTCGCCTATTTACCTCGTTTGGTTGGCATTGTTGGGCGAAATATATATTTTGCAGGTATCCTATTGGGATTTCCTGAACTTATTGCTGTCTGGTTAGCACTCAAGGTTGCAGGGCAATGGGGGCGCTGGGAAGACGATTACCGACTTGGTGAAATCATTCTACCAGGGAGAATTTTTTATAATATTTTTTTAATCGGAACCGCACTATCTATTGCATATTCTTATGT
Source organism: Anaerolineales bacterium (assembly GCA_028278545.1). Lineage (GTDB taxonomy): Bacteria > Chloroflexota > Anaerolineae > Anaerolineales > UBA11858 > NIOZ-UU35. The sequence continues at coordinate 1,571 of JANQED010000112.1, read as the reverse complement.
AGGCACAGAGATTACGAAATATCTAGAAGCTTCCCAATGGGAATTAGCAGTAGGTATAGGGGTTGCATTACCTATTGGGACTTGGATCTTGCGAAGATTAGGTGTCATTTGGGAGAAGAAGGATACGTTCATACAGAGAAAAATGAAAGACAATAATGCCTAGTCCTTTTAGGAATTCCTTGCACTAATTCGGTGACATCGAAAATCTGGATCACCTGATTATGCAATACAAACACAATATGTTGAAGGCGGCTAAATAGGGCCACATCAGGATAGGGGACGTAGCCCTCTTCAATAGTTTCCGGCCCGTACCAGCTGATTTCATGCCCCTGTTCTTTGAGGTATTTGAGCACCGCGTCCACCATGGGCAATCTCCCATCGGCTCCCACGGATAACTTCATCACGCACTCCTTGGCGGGCAGAGAGCGGCCACTAATCGCTCTCCGCTTTTTGCCTAGTCTCAAACATTATAATTGCAGCCAGGACGCACTCCATCTTAGACTCGTCTAGAGCCAACCGAGTTAGTGAGGCACAACATGAATCTTTCTCCCTCTGCGGGGGCAGAAACTCCTCAGCTCCTGAATGCAGGCCGCAGTGTCGAGGGCCTGCTGTGAACTGGCACAAAGCCACGCTTGAAATCCAAACGCGCGGCAAAGGTTTGTACCCCTTCACCGAACAGGTCGAGGCACAGATAAGGGAATGGGGCCTCACAGAAGGCCTGTGTTACCTCTTCATGCCCCACACCAGCGCGTCGCTCCTCGTCCAGGAGAGTTACGACCCCAGCGCCCGCCTGGATATGGAGCAGTTCATGGAGCGCCTGGCCCCTGAGGCGCAGTCTTGGCATGTGCACACTCTGGAAGGCGCCGACGACTCGCCCTCCCACATGCGCGCCATGCTCACTCCCGTCAGCCTGGCCATCCCCATAGAGGATGGACGCCTTGGCCTGGGGCGCTGGCAGGGCCTCTATCTCTTCGAGCACCGCGCCAGGGGACATCGCCGCAGTGTGCGCTTGCGCTGTCTATCGATGGAGTGAATTCTGCGGGGCTTGCGACCTTTGTCGCCGCGCTTAGGGCCGGCTGCCCACGATCAGCGTCAGCGGTAAGCTGTCGCCGCTGCGGAAGACGGTGAACTCTACCGAGCTTCCCGGTGCCGTGTTGTTAAACAGGTAGCTGATCAGGTCGCCGAAATGCCGCACGCTCTCCCCGTTCACCGCCGTGATGACATCGTTTACCTGCAAACCGGCCTGATCGGCTGGCCCGCCGGTTGATACGCTGGAAATCAATACGCCTAAGGCGCGCTCTAAGCCCAGCCTCTCCACGTCATCCAATGTGATCTCGTTTTGGCTGGAGATGCCCAGATAAGGGTAGCTGTACGAGCCGTTGCTGATCAGGGACGGCGCGACGCGTTTGACGATATTGATGGAGATGGCGAAGCCTACGCCGGAGTTGAGGGGTTCTGCATCTTCGTTGAAGTTAAACGTGCGGATGGCGCGGTTCACGCCGATCACTTCCCCGTTCAAGTTGAGCAGCGGCCCGCCCGAATTGCCGGGATTGATGGCCGCGTCTGTTTGG
>JANQED010000138.1 GCA_028278545.1 Anaerolineales bacterium | reverse complement strand
TTCGTGAAGCCGTCTTTATTTTGGTTTTCATCTGCCTTACATCGTGGACATTTCATACGACGATTCTAATCCAATCACCACCTATTTGGCCACTCCCGTCGATTTACCCTTCCGGCCTTATTTTTTCAGCCAGGTTATGATTCCCGCTCCGATCCCGATCAATAGGAGCCCAAAACTACCTCCAACCAGGACCCATTTGATGCTGGTGAAAACCGGGGCTGCCAGATCAATGAGGGGCGTCCGGGCCGGATAGCGGAACATCACCAGGGACGTGGAAAAATTCTCTAAACAATCGAAGGCCATCGCCCAGATGGGAATAAGGTTGGCACGCTGCCAGAGACTGTCTGGTGAAAACCCGCGCATGGTCAGCCAGCTAATCGATGTCCCCAGGAATAAGGTGTAGACAATGGGCCAGAACAAATCAAAAGTGAATCGTGCATTGATATATTCCTGGCGTCCACTCTCACCATAGGCTTCAGCCATTCGGTAGAGTTCTTTTGGGGAATAATAGAAAGACAAATCTGGGGTGCCAGCGCCCGCGCTGTTAACCTCTGCCTGGGCAGCCTGGGCAGGCAGTACCAGGGCTGTGAAGAGCATGAAGATGGCAAGCCCAACGATGACCACCCAGCCTTTGGACATTTGATGCAGACGCTCTGATAAACGCTTCCCCATGGCAACTCCCTACCTGGAATTATCTAACTTGATGTGTCGCTGAATACATGGTCTGCTGATTTCAGCTAATTTCCTGGCGATAGGTCAAGCCAGCATCCCCGGTCTATGAAAAAAATAGCGTTGTGGTAATCAATATTGGGCTCATTATAGTAAGCGATGAAAGCAGCTTTTTGATAATTGTTTTGGACCCGGTATTGAAAGTAATGGATTGCCGTGTTGTCATCGTTCCAGATTGTGTCCCAATTGGTATCTATAATGGGCCCTAAGTTTTCCCTGATCCATTTTGCCAGAGACTCTGATACGTAAAGGTTGCTGTCGTAGATTATCTCGGGTTGTCGTTCCGAACATAGCGCAAATTCTTTGTAGAGTTCGCATTCCAGGCTTTGATCTGTGAATTGCGTAGATAAATCATCTCTGGATTCAGAAGCGGCCTCTAATTCAGCGTAAGCGTCACCAAGTTCATTTTGACAGCTTTCAAATTCTGATTGTGCGCTGACCAGTTCGTTTTTTAGTGAAGAGATCGTCTCGGATTGCTCAGTAATTGTGGCATTTGCTTCATCAATTTGGATGGCTGAAGATGCGAATTTGTTTTCGATCTCTTGAGCGTGGGTGGTGTTTAGATCGCTAATCTCGCTTTCATGGGCGCTGTTCAGGTCATTGATCTGTTGAATGTGATCTTGTCTGGAGTTGTTGACTGCTGTACCTTGGAAGATCAGCAAAATCATCAGCAACCCTATGGAGGTGTATAGAATCAAATCTTTGGTTTTCATTTTAAATCTATTTGCAGGAGATTTTGCGCTAATTTGGAGATGCCGGTGTGAAATTATATCATCCGCTCTCCCAAGGGGGTGTTCCACTGCCGCCATCGCCTTTGAGAGACTCCAGGATTGGACCGCTCAACTCTGGGAGAACATCGGCTACTGCGGCCAGGAGACCAAAGCATCCGGTGATCATCATATCTCCAAAGGGGGCTGGGAAATAAGGGCGTAGTGACGGCTGAGGGGATGCCAGGGGTCCGCTGGGAGCATCAGTGTTCTTCGGGTTTCGATCCTGGGGCGCGTTGAACATGCCCCGCCGCGGGCCGGTTACCACGACATCGAAATCGCCGTCCCCCAGTGACAGAGGCTCATGCTCGTAGATCAAAGCCCCATGTCCGTGGTCGTTGAAGACGTCCTTATGTTCGAGGCTGCTGTCTGCCAGGGCGTGCAGAAGAACCTCGAGTTTGGGGAGGTCGATCAGGCCGGTATGGTGCTCGAAAACCCCTTCGATGCCTTTGGGCCCCAAGCGAAAGGCCAGGGTGTGGAAGTTGCCCACATTGGCGATCAGCGCCCGGGGGCGAGATTTAACCTTGGGGTCCAAAGTGGCACCTAAAATGGCCGCGGGAGCGGTGTCCATCACCACCAGGGGCGCGTCCACATCATCGGCAGAGTCCACCATGGCATCCAGGCGCGTCATCATAGTGGGGACGTCATTAGCCTTGAAAGCGAAAGCGGAGAGGCGGTTCTTGGCCCTGATTTGTTCATCGAGATAATCGAAGCGAAACTGTCGGTCAGAGACATCGGGGGGCGCGGCGCCGTGGTCGAACACGGCTACTGCGACCGCGTCCAGGGTATCCAGGGATACTCCGAATTTCCCAAATGCTTGTGAGATAGCCGAAAAGTCAAAATCGCGTAACTCGAGACGAGTGACAGAATCGGGTAGGGCTGCCACCTCGTCCTCACTGATGACCCTGATGCCGTCAGCATCCACCCTGGTTAGATCGTCATCGAAGGTGCGGGCTGCCTCGGGTGTGGCATAAACGGGATAGCCGGCCTTGGCATGGTCACGCGCAGCCCAGTGGCTGGGCCCGCCGCCCATGGTCACCCCGGTCAGCACGATGGCTTCCCCCTGGCGAGTAGCCGCTTTCAAACGTTTGTGCACCATCATGGTTGGCGAGGGAACCACCAGTTTGAAGCCGTTTTCTAAATCAACCCGGGCATCGTAGAGATAGATATCCTGCGTGCCGGTGCCAACATCTACAGTCAAAATGCGCATAAATTATCCTTGCGTGGGGGCAGTGCCTGAGCACTCGCAGCCATTTTGGACTAAGTTTATCATGAATATTTACAGGACATGTGCTTTGTCAATTCAAGAGGAGATTAAGTGCGTTACTCCTGAGAAACGCCTTAGAGTATACTTTGAGAGAATTCATTTGGGTGAGGTGTTTTATGACGCTTAAGGATGAGCGAAAACGTTGGGAAGAAGAGACGCTGCGCCTGGTGACAGATCGTTTCCCGGAGCGGAAGAGCGAATTCCATACTTTGTCGAGGATTCCGCTCGAGAGGCTGATGCTGCCATCCGACGATGATCCCAGCTATGCTGAGAAATTAGGTTTTCCGGGGGAGTATCCCTTCACGCGCGGTGTGCAGCCGACGATGTACCGCGGCCGGTTCTGGACCATGCGGCAGTACGCCGGATATGCTTCTGCTGAGCAGTCTAATAAGCGCTATCGTTACTTGCTCGACCAGGGCCAGACGGGGCTATCAGTGGCATTCGACTTGCCCACACAGATTGGTTACGATGCTGATGATCCCATGGTATCGGGCGAAGTTGGGAAGGTCGGGGTTTCCATCTCGTCTCTGCGGGATATGGAAACGCTGTTCAAAGAGATTCCTCTGGACCGCGTCTCAACTAGCATGACCATCAACGCCCCGGCCGCAATCCTGCTGGCGATGTATATTGCTGTCGCCAAACGACAGGGCGTTGAGCCCAGCAAGCTGCGCGGAACCATCCAGAACGATATTCTCAAGGAATATATTGCCCGCGGCACGTACATCTTCCCACCCAAACCCTCCATGCGGTTGATCACGGACGTGTTCCAATATTGCCAGAAGGAGGTACCCCGTTGGAATACCATCAGCATCTCGGGGTACCACATCCGCGAGGCGGGTTCAACGGCAGTGCAGGAGGTAGCCTTCACTTTGGCGGATGGCATCGCCTATGTACAGGCGGCGGTTGATGCCGGGCTGGATGTCGATCACTTCTCCCGCCAGCTTTCTTTCTTCTTTAATGCTCACAACAACTTCTTGGAGGAGGTTGCCAAATTCCGCGCCGCCCGCCGCTTATGGGCCGCGATCATGCGTGAGCGTTTTGGGGCTAAGAATCCCCGTTCCTGGATGCTGCGTTTCCACACGCAGACGGCTGGTTCTACCCTCACGGCCCAGCAGCCCGAAAACAACGTCGTACGCGTGGCTTTACAGGCTCTCTCCGCTGTCTTCGGCGGCACCCAATCTTTGCACACCAACAGCATGGATGAGGCTTTGTGGCTGCCGACGGAGAAATCCGTGCGGGTAGCGTTGAGAACCCAGCAGATCATCGCTCACGAGTCCGGTGTTGCAGATAGCATCGACCCCTTGGCGGGATCGTATCTGATCGAGCACTTAACCGATGAGATAGAGTCCCAGGCCCGAGACTATATTCAGAAGATCGATGAGATGGGCGGGGCGCTGGCTGCTATAGAGCAGGGTTACATTCAGAATGAGATCCAGGAAGCTGCTTATCAATTCCAGCAGGCGGTGGAGCGTCAGGATCAAATTGTTGTCGGTATCAATCAATACGAAGTTCGGGAAGATATCGAGTTAGAACGCCTGACGGTTGACCCGGCGATTGAGATCAATCAGCGAGAGCGACTGGTGGAGCTGCGCGCGGGACGCGATACTACCCGCGTGAAAGAGTTGCTGGCTCATCTAGAAAAGGCCGCCGACGGAGATGATAATTTGCTGCCTCTTTTCATCGAGTGCGTCGAAAACGATATTACGCTGGGCGAGATTTGTGGCGTGCTACGCGGGGTATGGGGAGAGTATCAGCCGACGTTTAGCGTTTGATATTGAGTATAATTGTAACCACAAAGGCTGCTGGAGAGATGACAAGTGCGCAGAGATACTGAAAACTGGATCGCATTGGCTGAATATGATTTAGAGACTGCTCACCATATGCTGGAGACGAGTCGGTATCTTTATGTTGTGTTTCTTTGCCATCTAGCATTGGAGAAGATGCTCAAAGCGCATGTCACTGAGGTTACTCAGGCTATTCCTGTAAAAACACACGATTTGATTTACCTAATCAAGAAGAGTCAATTGGATTTGCCACAAAACTATTTGGAGTTCATAGGTAAAATCAACACTGCCAGCATTCCTACCCGTTATCCGGAAGATTTGCAACGAGCTTTGAGAGAATATCCCCAATCTGTTGCCCGTGAATATTTGCAACAAACCGAAGAGGTGCTTAAATGGTTGAAACAACACCCCAACTTAGGCGCGTGATTCACCGTTACCGGGGTGAACTGGAAAGAATGGGCATCCAGCCCCAGCGTATATTATTGTATGGCTCGCAAGTTGGAGGAATCGCGCAAGAAGGAAGCGATATCGATTTGATTATTATTTCATCGGATTGGGGTTCATATAGTATGCGAGAGCGCCTTGAGTTGCTTGGGATCGCAGCTGCGCGGATTTTGGAACCGATCCAGGCTCAGGGCTTTACGCCATCAGAAATCTCTACCCACCAAATTATGCCGTTCTGGGAGCAAGTTATTCAAGAACAAGCTGTGACAGTATGATCTGCAACATGATCAATATAATTAGCATCTCAGCATGTTGAGCGGAAATGCCATCACGTTCAACGTGCTTATTTTTTAAGGATGTTTATGCCTAGCTGTAACCGTTTTGCGATAGGTCTTTACTCTTGAAACATCTTCCGTCACCAAAGATCAATAGGAGATTCCATTATGGCGAAGATCAAAAAAGTTGACCATGTGGCTCTGGTTGTTGGGGATATCGATGACGCCTTAGCGTTCTGGCGCGACGCGCTGGGGCTGGAACTCGAGCACATTCAAGATGTACCACGCGAGAAGTCTGCCATCGCTTTCCTTCCCGTGGGGGATGTCGAAGTCGAGCTCGTGCAGCCTACCTCTGATGATTCTGGTATTGCCAAATATCTTCAGAAGCGCGGCCCAGGGATGCACCATATTTGTCTGGAAGTCGATGATATCGAGGCTATGCTGGCACAGCTCAGGGAGAAGGATGTGCAGCTGATCCATGAGGAGCCGGTGGTTGGTGATGGCGGGAAGAAGTATGCTTTTATTCACCCTAAGGCGGCTTTCGGTGTGTTGGTAGAACTCTACGAATTGCCCCAGTAAATCCTGATGACCCGTCGAAGCAGGTTCCCAACTCATGGTTGGGTTGGCCTTCTTTTTATAAGCATTTTCTGGCCCCTAAACTGGTTTCTGCCTGGCCCGCGCACCCATTGGGGATTCTTTCCTTTGTGGTTGGGTTATTGCCTGTTGATAGATGGGTTGGTGCTCAGACGTTCAGGGACTTCCCTGCTGACCCGAAGCTGGCGCAAGTATATTGGCCTATTCTTGATCTCCGCGCCTGTGTGGTGGCTTTTCGAAGCGCTCAACTGGCGAGTGCAGAACTGGTATTACGACGGCCGTGAGCTGTTCACAGACCTGGAGTATGGGTTGTTGGCTACGGTGGCTTTCTCCACAGTTATCCCGGCAGTGTTCGGTACGGCGGAGTTGATCAGCAGCTTTGACTGGGTTCAGAGGCTCGGCCGTGGCCCAAAGATTAGTGCAAACAGACGCACAACGATGGTGTTCTTCGTTAGCGGCTGGATCATGTTGGTGTTGATGCTAATTTGGCCGCGTTATTTCTTCCCCTTCATGTGGTTGAGCATTTATTTCATCATGGAGCCGGTCAATGTCTGGTTGGGGAACCGCAACCTGGTGTTTCGGACTCAGGAAAGGGATTGGCGCCCAGTTGTCGCCTTATGGATTGGGGTGTTGGTCACGGCCTTTTTTTGGGAATTCTGGAATTATTATTCCTATCCCAAATGGATTTATACTGTGCCCTTTGTGGATTTCTGCCACATCTTCGAGATGCCGCTTTTAGGGTATGGTGGCTATCTGCCTTTTACCTTGGAGCTTTACGCTGTCTATCATCTCATCATGGGTACCCTGGGGGAAAAGAAGACAAACTATGTGCGAGTGGGGTAGACCGGGGACGATTTTCCCTAAAATTGGATGCTAAAATATATACCAGAGCCATAAAATCGGATATAATCCACTCGTTTGGCTCCCCTGTTGGGGGAGCTTTTTGCGTGAGTTAGAAAGGAATTTTTATGGCGCACGTCTCGCATAAGTTGAGGAACGCCTTTGAGGGCGCGCTGGCCGGTGGTGGGGACCCCGCAACCTCACCATTGTATGTCTTCGGCCCATTTTTGAGGCTGATCGTCCTCGCCGGTGTGGCGGAGGTCACTTTCGGCGCGTCCGTTTGGCTGGTCGTTTTGACAGTGGCCGTGGTCTCGGCCATGTACCGTCTTGTGATGCAGTGGGTTACCGATGGCAGCGGGGGCAGTGGGTTGAGTGAGGAAGAATTCGGTGGGTGGGCAGCAAAAACGAACGCTGCGATTACCTTTGTGGAGTACACCCTGACTTTCCTGGTCAGTATGGCAGCTATGGTGACTTTTATTGCCGACCGCATCCCGCTGTTGAATGACTATATCCTCTTCACGGTGCAGTACCGCACCCTGGTTGCGATTGCATTGAGCGTCTTGACAGGATGGCTGGTCAATCGTGGGCCTAAGATGGCCGCGCGCGCCTTTGGGCCAGCGACTTTTGGTGTTTTGTTGCTCTTATGGGCGATGATCATCGCCACATTGTGGCAATATGGTTTCCACCTCCCGGATTTCAATTTGCGGGCATTTCGCTTGGATTATATTGGCTTCACGCTGGGAGGTTATGTTCGTATTCTGGCTGTGATGACGGGTATCGAGGTTTTTGCGAACATGGTGGCAGCCTTCGATGGTGATGCCAGCCAGAAGAGCAAGAGTGCTTTTAATGCTTTGTTGATCATCATGGGCACGACCGCGGCCACAATGCTGATCTTGGGGCCTGCGATTTTCAACCTTTCCAACATAGAGCTGGAGGAGGTTTCAGTATTCACCCAAACCATGGATCACCTCCTGCCCGCTCCGCTGCCCTATTTGGGAACCCTGGTAGGGATCGCGGTGCTGATGTCTGCATCGGCGGCCAGTGCTCAAGGATTACAGAACCTGGCATTGGGCCTGTCCGAGCGGCGCTATGTGCCGCCTTTATTGGGGCAGCGCAATCAATTTCAAGTGGCTGATAAGCCGGTATGGATTCAGGTTGTGATTGTGAGTGTATGTTTCCTGTTGTTCGGTACGAATGAAGAAACTTATCTGGCCATCTATGCGGCTGGGGTTTTTGTGCTCTTGAGCATGACCAGTTGGGCTGTTGCTAAGCGTTTATTCCGAGAGATCAGAGAAAAATTCAATTTGGGAAGAGCGGCCCTGATCGTTGGAACACTGATGGCTGCCGTTTTGACCACCGGCGCCACTGCGGTGATATTCGTCGAGCGCTTCGCCGAGGGGGCCTGGACGTATCTCTTGTTTGTACCCATGCTATTTTCTGTATTTACCTATTCCCGTGCCCGTCTCGGCGCTCCCTCGGCTGCCATGGATTATTTGGGACGCTTGAATGCTGCTCAGTTAGCAGGTTTTGGGTTTGGCCAGATGGACCCGGCCACAGGCGCGGCGGCAGTTCGAGCTGAAAAACCAGAGGATTTGCAATGGGAGCCAGCGCCAATACAGCAAAGTAAATGGCGGGAGAAACAGGTGTCCATCACGAACGTGGCAGTGCTGTTAGATGCTTCACCATATGCAGAAGGCGCCTTACCGTGGGCAAAGATGATCGCAAAACAAACCGGCGCGCACCTGACGATATTCTCTTCGATCAAGGATCACACGATAGCTCTCCAGGAACGGTTCGAAGTCTCGAAGCGAATCCGTCAAAAGTATCTTGATGGTGTCACAGCAGCTATTCGAGCGGAGGGCATCGATGTCGATTATGCCATCCGGACAGGTTTCATCGCGGATGCTGCCCAATCCCTGGTCGCCGAGCAAAATGTTGACTTGGTGATCACCACGACTCGGGGCAAATCTGGGAAGAAGCACTGGATTAGTGGAGGCGTCTCCCGTACGCTGGTGCAGAAGATCAGCCAGCCGGTCATGCTGATCCAGGTCGGGGAGCATGGTGATCCCTGGCAGCCGAAAATGGAGCGGATTTTGGTCGCCCTGGATGGTTCGATCTACTCGGAGCGAGTGCTGCCCTATGCGCGGGTTTTGGGACAGGCCTTCGGCGCGAAATTGATCTTGTTATCCGTTCCGGCTGTTCCTGAACCTGAAGATTATCTTGCTCCCTCAGAGGTCGTCAATGTTATTCGCCGCAACGCTGAAGCCAAGATGAGCAATTTCCTCGCGGCGGTGGCGCGCTCCTTACGCCAGGATGGTCTGGTAGTGCGTACGATGGTCACTGGTTCGCTGCCAGCGCGTACCATTGTCAATGTTGCTGAGGAAAAGAACGTTGATTTGATTATGAGCACTTCTCGCGGGCGCGGTGGGATTGATCTCTTTATGCTGGGTAGTGAGGCCCAGCGCATCGTCGAGAACACCACCAAACCGGTCTTTATGATGCCTATTCAGACTCGACCAGACTAGGAATGTTGACGATTCTCGTTCCTTCGTGGTATTATCCACCCCGTCTTTAAACACGTTGTAGTACTCTCGTAATGGCGAGAAAGAGGAGAAAGCAATAAGCAATCCAAATTATCGTGCTAACAACTACATCCGCGCTCGCGAAGTTCGCTTGATCGGGGCTGATGGTGAGAATCACGGCGTTGTCTCTATTCAAGAGGCCCGACAGATAGCGGAAGAAGCCAGCCTGGATCTTGTTGAAGTCGCCCCTAACGCAGATCCGCCAGTTTGCAGGGTGATGGATTTAGGAAAGTTCATCTATCAACGAAAGAAAAAAGAACGCGAAGCTCGCAGGGCCCAGACTAAGATTGAGGTCAAAGAGATCCGTCTCCGACCCAAAACAAGCGAGGGCCACAGACAATTCAAAGTACGCGATGCTCGCCGCTGGTTAGAAAAAGGCAATAAAGTCAAAGTGCGCATCCAATTTCGAGGACGTGAAATGCATTACCCAGAGATCGCTATGGATGTCCTCAGAGAGGTTGCGGAAGAACTTCAAGATGTGAGTATGATTGAGTATCAACCTTCCCGAGAAGGCCGCTCCATGCTTATGATCTTGGCTCCACATAAAGGAGAGAAGTAAAGACACTTACAAGGTAGCCAGCGATAGCGATTAAGAATGAGCCATTCTGGGAAGCAGCTTGCATCATAGGATGGTAAAATCAGCAAATCCTCCGCGGATAGGGACAGTGTTTATCAAAGCCTGAGCCGCGGTGTTTTTGTGAAGGAGTTTGGTTGTGGCAAAGAAGAAGAAAGTGAAAAAATATAAACTCAAGACCCACAAAGCAACCGCGAAACGTTTCCGGGTAACTGGTTCTGGAAAAGTCGTGCGCACGAAAGGTGGTAAGAGCCACCTGCGCCGGCGGACATCCAAACGCACCAAGAGGGAATTCACGCGCATGCAGCCTGTGGAAAGCAAGAAGATCTCCCAGACTGTGCGCCGTTTGGCCCCCTATATGGACAAGTATAAAGCCAACCCGAACGCCCGTACTGGTCAAACTAATAAATAAAACTTTTGTACGCGGCTGTTGGGTGTACATAACGGGCAACTCCGGTGTTAAATTGCCGACGCCCCGCAGCACGCAGGAGAGAATTCAATGGCTCGTGTAAAAACTGGTTATACTCGACGAAGACGTCATAAGAAAGTCCTCAAACAGACCAAAGGCCAATTCGGTACTCGCAGCCGTCTTTACCGGCGCGCCAACGAAGCCCGCATGAAGAGCCTCTGGTACGCTTATCGAGATCGCCGCAATCGCAAGCGCGATCTGCGCCGTTTATGGATTGCGCGCATCAACGCCGCTGCCCGTCAGAACGGTATATCCTATAGTCGCTTTATTCATGCGCTGAAGAAAGCGGAGATCAAGATCAACCGCAAGATGCTGGCCGACATGGCAGTGCGCGACCCCAAAGCGTTCGCGGCTGTCGTCGAACAGGCCAAAGCGGCCGTCTAGCATTGCTAAATTGATGCCTAAGAAACCCGGTTCCTCCATGGAGGAACCGGGTTTTGTCGTAATGCGCGTTGACGTTCGATTCTGGGGGTGCTACAATCAATTTGTTATGCGCGAATGCACCTATCCCTCCGGGCAGCGTTTTCAAATCGTACAGGGGGACATCACGCAACAGGATGTGGATGCCATTGTCAACGCCGCCAACGCCCAATTGCAGCATGGCGGTGGGGTAGCTGGCCTGATCGTGCGGCACGGTGGACGCGTCATTCAAGTTGAATCCGATCAATGGGTGCGGGACTATGGCCCAGTGAGTCATGCTGAACCCGCCTATACAAGTGGGGGAGACCTCCCCTGCCGCTATGTGATCCATGCCGTCGGGCCTGTGTGGGGTGCTGGGGATGAAGACGCCAAACTCGCCGCCGCTGTTTTTGGCTCCCTACAACGCGCCGATGAATTAGGCTTAGAATCCCTGGCTTTGCCTGCCATCTCGACGGGGATTTTTGGGTTTCCCAAAGCGCGCGCTGCTAAGATTATTTTTGAAGCAGTTGAAAGCTATTTTGAGAAGCATCAAAGCTCTGGGCTTTCCCAGGTTCGTTTAGTCTTATTCGATCAGCCCACGTTGGATTCTTTCCTCCAGGTATGGGATACGAAGTTTGGAGGGGCGGGGAGCCAGGGTGCAGGGGAGCGATGATGTTCTCCCACGCGCCTTAGCCTCGTGTGCCTTATGCTCACATCGACCAGTAATGCAAAAGTTAAACAAGTTCGAGCTTTGCAGGCCCGATCCCGCAACCGGAATGACGCCCGGGCCTTTGTGGTGGAGGGTGTCCGCCTGGTAGAAGAAGCTTTGAAGGCCAATTGGGAGGCCCGGCTCATCTTCTACACCGATGATCTCAGCCAACGCGGGCATGAGATTGTGGATGCTTATCGGCAGAGCAATGTCGAGGTCGTGCCAATCAGCCCTGAGGTGATGCGCGCCGCCAGCGACACGCAAACTCCGCAGGGGATCTTAGCCGTGCTGCCTATGAGTCAGGTTCTTCCTCCCGCTGATCTGAATTTCGTGCTGTTACTTGATAATGTGCGTGATCCCGGCAATATGGGTACGCTTTTGCGCACGGCCCTGGCCGCCAAAGTGGATTTAGTCTTGTTGCCTCCCGGGAATGTGGACCTGTATGCCCCCAAAGTATTGCGGGCAGGGATGGGCGCTCATTTCTCCTTGCCCATACAAACGGGAACCTGGGATGAAGTTCGCGAGATGATCGCCCCTCTGCAAGTTTTCTTATCTGATGCTGCCGGGGTGCATGTCTATTCCCAAACCGACCTGAATGTCCCGCTGGCGCTGATCGTCGGCGGCGAGGCCCAGGGTGCAGGCCCGGAGGCCCGGGGCTTGGCCGATCATACGCTCTGTATCCCGATGCCTGGGGGCATCGAGTCGCTTAATGCCGCCGCTGCTGGGGCGGTCCTGATGTTTGAAGTCCTCAGGCAGCGGGGTGTCGCTGTAAAGGATGATCAGCCACTGGTCAACAAAATCTAGCGCTCAATCTTTGACCTCCATACGATGACTCTGCCGCTAAATACCATCCTCCAGGGGAATTGCATTGAAGTCCTTAATGATTTGCCGGAAAAATCGGTCGATTTGATCTTTGCAGACCCGCCCTATAATTTACAGCTTTCGGGGGATTTATGGCGTCCCAACATGACTCGCGTGGACGCCGTCTCTGATCAGTGGGACCAGTTCGATGGCTTTCCGGCTTACGATGAATTCACTCGCGCCTGGCTTCACGCCTGCCATCGGGTGCTCAAAGATAACGGCACGCTTTGGGTGATCGGTTCTTATCATAATATCTTCCGCGTAGGGGCGATTTTGCAGGATTTGGGCTTTTGGATTCTCAACGATATAGTTTGGGTCAAGACCAATCCCATGCCAAATTTCAGGGGAGTGCGTTTCACAAACGCGCACGAAACCTTGATCTGGGCCAGCAAGCACGAAGGCGCTAAGTATCGTTTCAACTATCATGCCATGAAGCGTTTCAACGCAGGCAAGCAAATGCGCAGCGATTGGCTGCTGCCGATTTGTTCTGGGCCGGAGCGTATCAGAGTGGAAGAAGAGAAGGTCCATTCCACGCAGAAGCCAGAAGCATTGCTTTATCGGGTTATTCTGGCAGCCAGCGATCCCGGCGATGTGGTTTTAGACCCCTTCTTTGGTACTGGTACTACCGGTGCGGTGGCGAAGAAACTGCACCGCCAATGGATCGGCATCGAGCGAGAGGAACATTATATTGACGTGGCTCAAAAAAGGATCGAGGCCATCACGCCTGAGTTGTTCCATGATGACATCTTCGATGTGAGCGATCGCAAACGTCGCGCGCCGCGTGTGCCTTTCGTGCATCTGTTGGAGCGCGGCCTCCTTGTCCCTGGGCAGATGCTCTATTTCCGTAAGAACCGGGCTATCGTGGCGCAGATCAAGCCCGATGGGCATCTGCGGTACGAACTCTTCGAGGGCTCTATCCATCAGACCGGCAAATTCCTGATGGGCGGTAGTCCCTGCAATGGCTGGGAGCACTGGTATTATGAAGATGAGCAGGGGCAGATGCAGCCGATTGACAGGTTGCGGCAGATCATCCGGGATGAGAGCGGTGAGGGGTGAGCGGTTGCCGACTACTGCTATCCGTTGAAGCATGAAGATTCGCTCCATCACGTATTTCTGCGATCCCAAATGGCCTCTTGACGGTGAAGTCATCCAACAGGCTGGAAGATTCATCACTGAGGCGCGCCCAGTATTTGAAGCTGCGGGCTATCAGGTCCAGACTGCCCGGTTAGCGACGGTTCCTTTCCCCCGTTTGGTGAGTCTGGATTCCAAAGGCTCAGCATTTGAGGTGATTGAGCTTGCCCAGGCTTTAGAATCCGCTGTTGTCCCCCTGGGATATGACTACCTTGCTATCGGCCCAGCGTCCCCCGGTTTTCCCGACAGTTACACGCTGATCCCAGATGTGCTGGCCGCTACGGAGAACGTATTTGCTTCTGGCGTAATCAGTTCGGCAGATACGGGGATTTCGCTACCCGCGATAAAGGCCTCCGCTGAGGTCATCCATCGTTTAGGCCCGGTTGACCCCAAAGGTTTTGCCAATCTCTACTTCGCGGCCCTGGCTAACGTCGGGCCTGGTGCGCCTTTCTTCCCGGCTGCTTATCATGGGGGTGGAAGGCCGGCCTTTGCATTGGCTACCGAGGCCGCAGATTTGGCTGTTGAGGCATTCAGCGAAGCACTAAACCTGGCTGATGCCCGTAAGCGGTTGAAAAAAGCCATCGAATCCCACGCACAAAGACTTACCTTTCTGGCTGCTGATTTGCTCAGACGCATTCGACCTGGCGGCCCTACGCCAGAATTTGGCGGTATCGACTTCTCCCTGGCCCCGTTTCCAGAGGAAGAACTCTCTTTAGGTACCGCCTTTGAACGCTTGGGTGTCCCAGCAGTTGGGATGCACGGGTCCCTGGCCGTAGCTGCTTTGATCGCAGAGACCATCGATCAGGCCGACTTTCCTCATGCGGGCTTCAGCGGATTGATGCTGCCCGTATTGGAAGATTCAACGCTGGCAGCCCGAGCGGGTGCAGGACATTTGACGGTCAAGGATTTGCTGCTCTATTCAGCCGTCTGCGGCACCGGGTTGGATACAGTGCCCCTTCCAGGGGACACCTCCCCAGAGCAAATCGCTGCTATCCTGCTCGACCTGGCTGCCCTGGCTCAGCGTTTGGAGAAGCCCCTCACAGCGCGGCTGATGCCGATCCCTGGGAAGAAGGCTGGAGACGCCACCGACTTTGATTTTGCTTTCTTCGCCAACAGCCGCGTGATGGCCCTGGAAGCAGAGCCGCTGGGAGGTTTATTGGGTGGAGATGAGGCTTTTCATATCTCTCGACGTAATCAGTTGGCGTGAGCCGCCCCCTTCGACTACCACTTCGTGTCCGCTCAGGGCGTTTGCTGACTCTGTGAGAAGCATCCTGAGCGGAGCGAAACGAAGTTTCGCTCCGTCAAAGGATGTGATTGGCTGCAAACTATCTGGCCGTTCGAGTGTTATCTCCCGTAGAAGTAAACTCATGATCATTCCCACAGGAGGAACCCATGAAGCGCTTGCGCTGGTATGACTACATCACGATCAACATCTACTGGCTGGGCCTGATGGCCGTATCTCAGTCCAATGGCCTCATCCAACCCTTATTGGTGCAGCGCTTTGTCGGGCCCGAACAGCAGGGAACTTTCTACGGCAATATGCGCCTATATTCCTTGATGATCGCCTTGCTGGTGCAGGCCCTGGCGGGGATGCTCTCGGACCGCACGACCAAATGGGGCAAACGGCGCCCCTATATCCTGATCGGGTCGCTGTTCAACGCCGTGGTGCTGATTGCCATGGGGGCCTCGCCCACCTACTGGTTCCTCTTCATCACCGTGGTGCTCTCTCAGGTTGCTTCCAACCTTGCTCATGGTGCTCAACAAGGCTTCATCCCAGACCTGGTTCCCGAAGACCGCCGCGGACGCTTCTCTGGGGTCAAGGCTGTTTTGGAATTGCTCCCGGTCATCATCATTGCCCTCACCATCGGGCCGATGATCGCCAGAGGGAATATGTGGGGCGGGATTGGCGTGGTTATCTGCCTCTTGCTGCTGACAGCGGGGATTACGATGTTCGTACGTGAGCAGCCCGCGATGGAAGAACCCGAACCCCTGGATTGGCGGCCCTTCGGGCGGCTGGTGGCCATGACACTGTTGTTTATGGTGGTGATCTTACTGTCCGGGGAGGTGGTTGAGTTTATCGGGGAGGCCGTTGAGAATTTCAGTGCGCTCTCTACGCAATTGTTGGTGATGGGCCTGGTTGGGTTAGCCGGGATGCTGTTTGCCGTTATCCTGGGGGTCTACGGCAGTGTTCAGGTCAGCATCGGGCGCTAGGCCGCGGGCGAGAATCCCGCCTTCACCTGGTGGGTGATCAATCGGCTGGCTTTCCTGGTAGGGGCCAACAACTTATCAACGTTTGCGATCTACTTCCTTCAGGGCCGCCTAGGCTTCGATGGGGACGCGGCTGCCGGGCCGGCCTCCAGACTTAAGTTAGTGGTGGGAGTGCTTGTGCTGCTGTTCGCCCTCCCCAGCGGTTGGCTGGCTGATAAGGTCGGCAGGAGGGTTTTGGTGGCCATCAGCGGGGTTATGGCAACCGTTGGCACAGTGATTTTGCTGCTTTCCCCAACCATGACGGTGATCATGATCGGAGGCAGTATTGTGGGCGCGGGTATTGGCATGTTCTTCACGACAAACTGGGCCTTGGGCACAGACATCGTCCCCAAGAAAGATGCCGGCAAGTTCCTGGGTATTTCCAACCTGGCCGGGGCAGGTGCCGGGGCTGTGGGCGCTTATATCGGCGGTCCGCTGGCGGATTATTTCACGGCCAATTTCCCCCACATGCCTGGGCTGGGCTATATGCTCATCTTTGGGATTTATGGCGCCCTGTTCTTGGTTTCCTCGATTGTCTTGATCAAAGTGCCAGAGCAAAGAAAGGCGACTGCCTGAAAGTGTCGAGCCGGATGAGAGAACCCGGCTCATTCTATTCTGGGTATATTCCCTTTAAGTCAGCGCGCAGCAAGTTGATCCTGATATCCTGACATTTGATCCCCGACTTTCCTTCCCCTCAAACACAGTCTTTGTCATGGGTGGCCTGGACATACTTCTGCAGGAACTGCCCGGTGTAGGAGTGTGGGTGGCCGCAGATATCCTCGGGGGTGCCCTCGGCGATGATCTCGCCGCCAGCATCGCCGCCCTCAGGCCCCAGGTCGATGATGTGATCGGCGACTTTGACGATATCCAGGTTGTGCTCGATGATCAGGACGGTATTGCCGCCGTCCACCAGGCGGTGCAGGACCTCGATCAGCTTGTGCACGTCGGCGGCGTGCAACCCTACCGAAGGTTCATCCAAAACATACAGGGTGCTGCCCGTGGAGCGCTTAGATAGCTCGCGGGCCAGCTTGACGCGCTGTGCCTCACCACCCGACAGTGTCGGCGCGGGCTGCCCGACGCGGATATAGCCCAGCCCGACATCGTAGAGGGTCTGTAGGCGGTTGACCATTGGCGGAAAGGCCTCGAAGACTTCCAAAGCGCGCTCGATGGTCATATCCAGCACGTCGGCGATATTGTATTCCTTGAAGCGCACCTGCAGAGTCTCGCGGTTGAAACGCGTTCCCTTGCAGACCTCGCAAGGTACGTACACATCCGGCAGGAACTGCATCTCGATGCGCAGTTGCCCCTGTCCCTGGCAGGCCTCACAGCGCCCGCCGTGGACATTGAATGAAAAACGCCCCGCCTTGTACCCCCGTATTTTGCTCTCCGGCAGCTCGGCGAACAACTTGCGAACATAATCCCACAATTTAGTGTAGGTAGCCGGATTGGAGCGCGGCGTGCGCCCGATAGGAGATTGGTCGATGTTGATGACCTTGTCGATCAGACCTAGTCCCTCGATGTGATCGTGATCTCCGGGGAGGGATTTGGCCCGGTGGAGTTCCTTGGCCAGGGCCTGGTAGAGCACATCTACCATTAAGGTCGATTTCCCCGATCCCGAGACCCCTGTGATGCAGATCAACCTGCCCAGGGGGATCTTCACATTGATATTCTTCAGGTTGTGCTGGCGCGCACCGACGATCTTGAGGTATTCACCGTTGCCGTTGCGGCGTTTTTCAGGGATGGGTACCTGCAACTTGCCGGAAAGATAGGCCCCGGTCAGGGAGGTGGCGTGGGAAAGGATATCTGCCACTGATCCCTCGGCGACGACCTCGCCACCGTGTTCTCCGGCGCCGGGCCCCAGGTCGACAACCCAATCGGCGGTTTCGATGGTCTCGGAGTCGTGTTCTACCACCAGGACGGTGTTGCCCAGGTCGCGTAATCCCTCCAGGGTGCGCAGCAGGCGGGCGTTATCCCGGGGGTGCAGACCAATCGAGGGTTCGTCGAGCACGTAGAGGACGCCCATTAACCGGGATCCGATTTGGGTGGCAAGGCGGATTCTTTGGGCCTCCCCACCTGAAAGGGTGGCCGCGGAGCGGTTCAAAGTGAGGTAATCCAACCCCACATTCACCAGGAAGCCGAGGCGCTCCTGCAATTCCCGAAGAATCCGGGAGGCGATGATCTCCTGACGCTCTGTGAGGGGGGAGTCATCAGCGGCCAACTGTTCTACCCATTCCAGTGTCTCATGCACGGGCCAACTGGTGATACTGATGACGTCGGTATCTAGCAGCGTCACTGCCAAGGCTTCTTTGCGCAGGCGTTTGCCTTGGCATGAGGGGCAGACTTTCATGCTCATGATGCTGGAAATACGCTCACGCATATATTCTGAGTTGGTTTCGCTGTAGCGTCGCTCCAAATTTCCGATCACGCCCTCGAAGACGCGTTTGAAGGTGTACTCATTGCCGCGGGCGTTGCGATATTTCATGCTGATTTCTTTCCCGCCTGAGCCATAGAGCAGGATATCGAGGTCCTTCTGAGGGAGTTTTCGAACGGGGGTATCTAGATCGATCTTGTAATGCCGGGCAGCAGCTTCGAGGGACTGCCAGTACCAGCCGCCTTCTTCCCGAGGGCCGTCCCAGGATGAAAGGGCGATCGCTCCCTGGTTGATGGAGATATCCTTGTTGGGGATCAGGATGTCGGGGTCGATCTCCAGTTTACCGCCCAGCCCCTGACATTCCGGGCAAGCGCCATGAGGGGTATTGAAAGAGAATGTGCGCGGTTCGATCTCCGGCAGGCTGATGTGGCATTCAGAGCAGGCTAGGTGTTCAGAGAAGTGAATATCTTCTCCCTCATTCTCCTCTTTTCCCCCCTTTGGCGAGGGGGATACGGTGGGGGCGAGGTTGTGCACGATCAGATGCCCTTCCCCAAACTGGAGAGCTGTCTCCACCGAATCCGTCAGGCGGGTGCGGAAGTTTGCTGCTTCTTCAGCCTCTTCATGTTTGCGGATCACCAATCGGTCTACGACGGCTTCGATGTGGTGGATTTTGTATCGATCCATCTCGATTTTTTCGTCCAGGCTGTAGACCGTTCCGTCAACGCGGGCGCGCAGGAACCCAGCTTTCTGGATTTCGTCCAACGTGGCCTGATAGGTGCCTTTGCGGCCCCGCACCACTGGCGCCAGGAGGAGCAAGCGAGACCCATCGGGGAGGGTTTCGATGGCTTCGACGATCTCCTGCGCCGATTGTCTGGCGACATCTCGTCCACATTCGGGACAATGGGGGATGCCGGCCCGGGCGAAGAGCAAGCGCAGGTGGTCATAGATCTCGGTGACAGTGCCCACCGTGGAGCGGGGGTTGCGGGATGTGGCGCGCTGGTCGATGGATACGGCCGGGGAAAGACCATCAATATAGTCAACATCGGGCTTGTCCATTTGTCCGAGGAACTGGCGAGCGTAGGATGAGAGCGACTCGACATAGCGGCGCTGACCCTCGGCAAAGATGGTGTCGAAAGCCAGGGATGATTTGCCAGACCCGGATAACCCCGTGATGACGACGAACTTGTCACGAGGGATTTCAACGGTGATGTTCTTCAAATTGTGAACGCGTGCGCCCACAACGCGGATAACAGGGGATGAAGTCATAGCAGTTCTGTTTATCTTTTTGTTCTAAGAAGTCGAAACTGATCGCAAGGCGTATTATAGCACACTTGTGCTAAGAATGCCCCGTGGAAACAGTGGATCCCTGGGATTTTGATGGTAATTTCCAGATTTTGGGGTACAGGGCTAAATAGCCAAACAACAATTATATCAGCCGGAAAGAGTCGCAGCATTAAAATCTCGCTAGAATCGCTAGAAGCACGTGAGATAAGCAAGCGAATTTGTCCCAAGATATTGCCATCTACAAATTTTTACGCTACACTCAAATTGTCATTCATTAATTGAGGATGTGGGGTTCCCTATGCTTTTTGAACATACAACTTTCATTGGCGTCGATCCGACCGCTGGAAAGCGGCCAATGGCATATGCTGCTTTAGATCGTGATTTGTCCCTCGTCAGCCTCGGTGACGGGGATATGGAAGAAGTGGCAGCCTTTATGGCAGGTCAAGAGAGCGCGGTGGTCGCTATATGCGGGCCGCAGCGCCCGAACCAGGGCTTGATGAAACTCGACCAGGTGAGGGCATCGCTTGACCCTGTGCCTCGCCCTGGGCGTTGGCGGGGGTTCCGCGTAGCGGAGTACCAGCTTTATCAGCGCAAGATACGCACACCACGCACGCGCGCTCAGGTCGAAAACTGCCCTTCCTGGATGCAAATCAGCATTAAGATGTACGAACGTCTGACGTCCCTTGGGTATCGACCTTATCCAAGCCCTGACGAGCCTCGGCAAATCATGGAGGTTTATCCTTACGCCGCTTATGCTGTACTCCTGGAGTGTTTGCCTTTTCCGAAAGCCAGCCTGGAAGGACGTTTGCAGCGCCAGTTGAAGTTGCATGATCGGGGATTGGAGATTCCCGATCCAATGCGGGTTTTTGAAGAGATCACCCGTCATCGGATTATGCAAGGCTTCTTACCTTTGGATGGACTCTATTCCGCCCATGAATTAGATGCACTCATAGCTGCCTACACTGCCTGGACAGCGAATATGCATCCAGAGCGAGTCACCGTTCTTGGAGACCCTGAAGAGGGCCAGATCGTTCTGCCAGTACGCGGGTTAAAAACGGCATATAAGTAAGTTAACTGCTTGGGCAAAGGCCCTCGCAATTATGAAGCCAACCTTATGCTCCTTGATGGACTCGAAGCATCGAGGGTCTGACGTCAATAGAACATTGGAGAGTAACCATGCCCCCTTACAAAACAAAGTTGATCCTCAACCCTAATGCGGACATGGGCAATGCCTGGCGATTGGCTGGCGATCTACGTCCCGTGGTGGATGAGTATGGGG
This sequence comes from Anaerolineales bacterium, assembly GCA_028278545.1. GTDB lineage: Bacteria > Chloroflexota > Anaerolineae > Anaerolineales > UBA11858 > NIOZ-UU35. The sequence goes on along the minus strand of JANQED010000138.1, from coordinate 82,374 downwards.
GCGCGGATTGGTCTGGCACTGTTTATCCCACCCACGCAATTGAATTAGCGCGCCAGGCCGCTTTAGACGGATATGAACTCGTTGTTGCCATCGGCGGGGATGGAACCATTCATGAGGTCATCAATGGGGTTATGCAAGTTCCCCCCGAGCAGCGCCCCCGGGTTGGGATTGTCCCGATGGGATCAGGCAATGATTTCGCTCACAGCGTGGGGATGAAGGAAAACCATGTCGCGGCGTTGAGACAGGTATTCTCTGGCACACCGAAACCGATCGACCTGGCTGTCCTTGAGGACAACCTTGGACGCCGCGAATATCTCGATAACACCATTGGGATTGGCTTCGATGCTACGGTCACCATCCGATCTCACTCTCTGCCCATGCTGCGCGGATTCTTGATGTACCTGGTGGCTGTGTTGCAGACCATCCTCCTGAACCATGATGCTGCCCGCATGGAGATCGAGACCGACCAGGAGAGCTGGGTGGAAGATGTATTGATGCTGGTTGTCTGCAACGGGCCGCGCGAGGGCGGGGGATTTATGGTCGCCCCTGATGCTGTCAATACGGATGGTCTGTTGCACTATGCAGCGATCAACAAAGTTTCCCGGCCGATGATGTTCCGTCTGGTGCCTGAAGTGATGAACGGCACCCATGGGCGCTTCAAACAAGTTCGCATGGGACATCTTAAGACCATGACCTTGAAGTCGGACCGTCCCTTATTTATCCACATTGATGGCGAGGTATTTGCTGATTTCGGTTCCGACGTCCGTGAGCTCAAGCTGGAAGTCCTGCCTCAAGCCATTGAAGTTGTGGTTTAAGTGATGTTCAGAAAATAGGTGTGCTGCGTGTGGCACTGTACACCCATTTTCTGAAAACCCTCATGCCTGATCTCGAACACAGTCTACAGGGGCACGATCTGGGGCACCTGCGCATCGTTGCCGAGTGTTGGGGCCTGGAATTGACCGCGCCCGATGTCCAAACGGCTTTGCCCCAGTTGACCCAGCAGTTGTTGGACCCCGCCCTCGTTGATGAGGTTCTAGAGAGCTTGTCCGCCGAGGCGCGCTCAGCGTTGGAAGCCCTCGTCAGCAAGGATGGCCGCCTCTCTTGGGTGCAGTTCACCCGTCAATGTGGCGAAGTGCGTGAGATGGGGCCTGGCCGCCGAGACCGTCAGCGGCCTGACCAAACACCCATCTCGACAGCGGAAATGCTCTGGTATCGGGCCCTGGTTGGGCGCGCGTTTTTCGATACTCCTCGGGGCAGTGAGGAATTTGCCTACATCCCCGATGATTTATTACCATTGATTGCTCAGAAATTCTCCCCTCGAGAGGGGACTCCCCTGGGCAGAGCAGCCACAATCGTCGAGCGCGCCCATCCCATCCCCGCGGATGACCGTCTGCTAGATCATGTTTGCACCCTCCTGGCTGCGCTGCGCATCAACCGAGCGCTTACCTCGCTGCCCGAAAACTTGGAGCCGTTTATCCTCTCTCTGATCACCAGTGCCGGTCTCCTTGGGCCTGCTGGTCAGCCGGAGATCGACGCCATTCGTGCTCATCTCGAGGCCCCTCGCGGGGATGCTTTGTTGCAGCTTGCCCGAGTCTGGTTGAACAGTGCCGCGCATAACGATCTGCACCTGGTTCCCCATCGCCAGGTAGAAGGCGAGTGGGAAAATCATCCTCTGGCTGCGCGCCGGTTTATCATTCATTTGCTAAATGCCCTTCCAGACAAAACATGGTGGAATCTCTCGGCATTTATCGCCGATATCCGCCGTGCCCATCCAGATTTCCAACGCCCCGCCGGGGATTATGATTCCTGGTATATCAAAGATACGCAAACTGGCGAGTTTTTGCGGGGTTTCGAGCATTGGGATGATATCGAAGGAGCCTTGATCCGCTATCTGATCACCGGCCCGCTTCATTGGCTGGGCTTTATGGATTTGGCCGTTCCCGATGAGAATAGATCCCCCGCACAGGCGACCGTGTTTCGTTATTCGGGCTGGGCGGCAGCCCTTTTTGCGGATACTGTCCCCGAGGGTCGCCCCGCCGAAACTGATCCTGTGCATGTGCGCTCCGATGGGCGCGTGGGTGTGCCTCTCACCGCGCCGCGGTCAGTGCGCTATCAAATCGCCCGCTTTTGCCGTTGGGAGGGGGATACGCCCCATGAATATCGTTATATCTTTACCCCGGCATCTCTGGAGCGAGCGCGCCAGCAGGGACTGCAAATCGACCATTTGTTGATCATTTTACAGAAATATACCGAAACAGTGCCTCCCAATATCGTTAAGGCTCTGAAGCAAATGGAGATGAGGGGTACAGAAGTTCATATCGAGCAGCAGGCGATTCTCCGCCTTGGTTCCCCAAAAATCTTGAAGACCTTACAAAAATCGCGTGCTGCCCGATTCTTGGGTGATCCCCTTGGCCCTACGACGGTCATCGTCAAGGCCGGTGCTGAAGAGAAGGTGCTGGCAGCTTTGCTAGAAATGGGTTTTATGGGGGAGATCGCTACGACTGAGTAGAAGATGGCCGCTTGGTGAGATTTAACGCTGCAACACTACTCCTTTTTCCTCCAAACCTGGTACAGCCCCAAGTTCCCTTCCTGGCCGTCGGAGAAGAAGGTTTCGACAACCTCGAAACCCGTATCGCCAGCCAAAGATAATAATTCCGTTTCGCTGAATTGGTGTACATAGCGCAGACCGTAACCGCCGCGACGCCAGTCCAGCAAGTGATCGTTGGGGTCAACCTGAGCGGGGGTCAACCCGATGGTGTCCCAGGGCTGGATGCGCCCCCGCAGCCGGGGGCTGTTGAGATATTGCCAGTTGGAATGGATGAAGCGGCCATCGGGGGTCATCAGCGCGTGGACTTTCTTGAGGGTCTGCAACTGGAGTTCTCGGCCGGGGAGGTGGTGGAGAGTGGCGAAGGCGACGACAATTGAGAATTGAGCATGGTCAGTTGGTAATTGGTGATTCCAAGAGGGATCGGCGAGGTCTGTCTGGGAGAAGGAGATGTTCGGGGTTTCCGGACACCTTGCGCGGGCCGCGTCCAGCAGCTCCCCGCTGAAGTCTAGGCCCAGGTAAAGGCCCTGGTGTCCACGTTGGGCCAGGGTACAGGCTAGTTCGCCGTTGCCGCACCCTAAATCTAAGATATTAGCATCCGTAGCGATCATCTCGAGGACTCGCAAGACCCCCGGCTGCAAACGTTCACGCGTAGCCGAGAATTGGTGAGCGAAGGTCTGGTAAAATTGCTGGTTGAGTTGTATCAGCCGATTAGCGGTAGACGAGTCCATGTGGACATTATAGCAGTGTAGAACCGTGGTGAGCGCAGAAAAAGAACGCTGGACCCAATCGAAAGAGCTGACCCCACAGAAGCGGGTTTTGGCGCGCCGCGCCCTGGAAGATATCCGCGCCGGCCGGGATGTTTTTGCATCGCTGCGCCGAAACCCATTGCCGGACGGGGACGGTTTTCTGAACAAGTCGATGTTGGTGGCGGTTTACCGTGACTTGGTGGAGGGTGGCGAGTGGGAACCTGACCCTGCTTTGATGGCCAAGATCCGCCTGAAGCCGATGCGCACACTTTCGGGGGTCACGACGGTAACCGTGCTGACAAAACCCTACCCCTGCCCTGGGGAGTGTATTTTCTGCCCCACCGATGCGCGCATGCCCAAAAGCTATTTGCCGGATGAGCCGGGGGCTATGCGTGCCCTGCACCATGATTTCGACCCCTACGACCAGGTTCAGGCCCGCATCCGGGCCTTGCACGATGTGGGGCACCCCACCGATAAGATCGAACTGCTGATTTTGGGCGGCACCTGGAGCGCCTACCACAAGGATTATCAGGAGTGGTTTTTGCGACGTTGTTTCGAGGCCATGAACGACCCTTGGAACGCCGTTTCGAGGGGTTCAGCGTCCCCTGAGGGTGATTTGGGGCCTACTTTGGCCGAGGTTCAGGCGTTGAACGAGACCGCTGCGCATCGCAATGTGGGTTTGGTGGTTGAAACACGGCCTGATCATATTGATAAGGAGGAAATTGCCTGGTTGCGTTCCTTGGGGGTGACCAAAGTCCAAATTGGCGCGCAGAGCCTGGATGATGGGGTTCTGACCTTGAATAAACGCGGTCATACTGTGCAGCAGTTGAGAGACGCCCTGGGTTTGCTGCGGGCCGCGGGCTTTAAAGTCGTCCTGCACTGGATGCCCAACCTGCTCAGTGCTACGCTAGCCTCAGACCGGGCTGATTTTCTCCGCTTGTGGGACGGTTTGTGTCCCGATGAACTCAAAATTTATCCCACGCAATTGTTGGCCAACGCCGAATTGTACGAGTACTGGCAGCGAGGTGAATATCATCCTTACAGCACCGAAGATTTGATTGAACTGATTGCAGATGTCAAGACCACCATCCCGCGCTACTGCCGGGTCAACCGGGTGATCCGGGATATCCCCTCGACGAACGTGGTCGAGGGCAACAAACGCACCAGCTTGCGGCAGGATGTTCATCAGGTATTGGAGAGTCGCGGGGAGCGCTGTGAGTGCGTGCGCTGTCGCGAGGTGCGCGGGCAGGTGATCGAGCCTGATGCGCTGACCCTGGATGACCTGGTCTATGAAGCTGATTTCGCTGAGGAACACTTTCTATCTTATGTGACCCCCGACGACAAGCTGGCTGGCTTTTTGCGTTTGTCGCTGCCCACGGCTGGGGCTCCCCAGACGGGATTGACCGACTTGCAAGGGGCGGCAATCATCCGCGAGGTGCACGTTTATGGGCAATCTCTGCAAGTGGGGCAGGAGCGAGAAGGGGCCGCTCAACACATCGGTTTGGGGACGGATTTGCTGCAACGCGCCGAAGAGGTCGCTCGCGAGAAGGGCTTTCGGCATCTGGCGGTGATCTCAGCGATTGGCACGCGGCGGTATTATTTGGAGCGCGGCTTCCAGCGGGGGGTATTGTATTTGGTGAAAGAAATATAGAATGACAAATGTCTTTGGTATATTCTTTGGGTAATTAGCCTGTATTGTCGTCGCGGTCACATAAAATGAGACAAGATGGGGTACAATAGAACAAACGTTCATTGCACAATTTAAGGAAATGGTTTATGTGAAGTCTTTCAATGAAAATACATCCCCACTTTTAATTCTAAGTTTCTATTGCTTCAAACTCTATTTCTAGCTTCTTACACAAATCACTAAGAACTTTTAGTGCTCTGTCCCGGGGATAGTGACTTTCAATCGTATATCCATTGTAAGAGACAGGATAGAAGAAAGCTCTACCATTTGGGTGAATAGGAGGATCTTCATTAGTTACAATATAACGGGTCTTGCTTGATCCCCAAGGCAAAGGCAACTTAACTATAAAATCATTATCAACAATATATCTAAGGATGTTTTCAAACAGGAGCCTCACGGTTTCGTTTGAAAAGACTTTCTTGCCCACTTTTACTGCTAAACGTCCTGTTTCCCGACCTTTACTTTCTACAACGCCAGACGTGCTGGAATCTATAGCCCCGACTGAGACGAGCGCATCATAGATGGAATCAAAAACATCGCTGTATTTCTCATATAGGGTCAAAGCTAACCGTTTTTCTTCATCTGTTATTGCCATTTTGATTCCTTTATAACGGATTTGAAGATTCTTAACATATTGAATTATGAAAGGCTTTGCTTTCTCATTTAAATTGGGATGACTCAGAATTGGAACAAGAAGTTTGTCATTCAATAATTGGTAATTTAAACAGTGCCACCTATCATCACCAACTGTTGACTTTGCATCGAGTAATAGTTCTGGTAATACATATATCAAGAAATTTTCATCTCCAGGATGATTTGTGAAAAGCCAATTAGCATACTTCTCTGATTGCTCGGCGTTCGGTTTGGAGTCGATCTTGAATTCGAAAATAATATTTAAATCACCGCTGTTGCCGTCGTTGTCAATGAAGTTAGCAGTTAAAAACACATCGAATCTGCCAACTCCAGCAACACTGGTTTCGGACGAACTGTTTTCGTTTGGAAAAACTTGGATATCTGAAAATTCTACAATAGGCAAGGTATTTATAAGAAATTCCTCTGAAGAATTTATGGCGTTTAGGCATTCCACATCAAGGAGTAACATAAGAAAGCGGCGCAGTACGTAATCAGACAGTAAATGCGAACCCTGAGCGTCTAAAAGCCACCCGAAGAAGGCCGAATGCCAACGTTCAAAATGAGACCTTCCGACGATCTTGAAGAAATTGGGTTCTCCCAAAATGTTCTCAAATTTAATAAACTCTGGTTCAGAGATAAGATTTATCAATCTTTGTGAAAAATTGTCCTTCTTTTTTCTTCTTGGCACAGTCAATTCTCTTTAGCAGGTTAAGGTGAGAGAGATGCAATTTATTATACCTTTAACGAACGTTTGCTAAGGTATAGCCCCAATATTTAGTGAAGCGGTTTAACAGGTGAAAATAGTTTTTCGGAGGATTCTGATGAGAACACTTTCCTTTGACCATACTAGTGCTTTTGTGAAAAATGGGATTTCCAGTTTACATGAAAGCAGGCTTAAATCATTGCAAAGCCAGACCCTTTCGCAACTTCTTGCTATGGACTCTTATCTGCTCAGGACAGAGAGAATTTTTGGTGTGGGTGAGTTGATAAATAGGCTTCTGGATGTTTCCCTTTCACAGGCCGAAGACAAAATATATTCTGACTTTCTAAAAGACCTGGTACTATTTGTGGTAAGTCAAACATTTGATGGTCGCGAATCGACAACTTCTGGAGTTGACATCGAGTTTGAGAAAAAGGGGGCCCTTTACATCGTTTCTGTAATGTCTGGGACAAAGTGGAGAAACAGTTCTCAGCAAAATAAACTTGCGGACGATTTGCGTAATGCGGTAATTCGCCTTAAACAATCACAACATGGAAAAAACGTTCAGCCCGTTCTGGGTATTTGCTATGGAAAACCACGAACAAATTATCTTCGTGGTTACCTACAAGTGGTTGGTCGGGACTTCTGGTACTTGATCAGCGAAAACGAGAATTTGTATACTGATATCGTTGAACCTATTGGCTATCGCACCAGAGAGCACAATGAAACATTCGATAATGAAAAGTCACGGGTTGAGAACAAATTTACTAGAGAATTTATTGAAAAATTCTGTACTAATGACGGTTCTATAGATTGGGTTAGACTTGTAGAATTCAATAGCGGGAATTACGATCTGGATAAAATTCTATCCTAGGTTTTGTCTTTCTAGTCAGATACGAAAGACAACAGCATCCCGATCAGGCCCAAGGTCAGGGGGAGGCCGATCATCCCCGCCAAAACATAAAGCACAATGCGCCAGGTAGATGCGTCAGCCGGTCCCGGCAGGTCTTCCCCTTCGGCCAGGTGACGGATGATCTTAGCGGTTTGGCGGGCTACTCTGGGAAGTTCACGCCCACTACCGTAGACCCAGTGCCAGCGCTCCATGGGGGTGGGGGCGACCACGCTCTCGCCGTCGAAATCCTTAAGCCACAAGCGCAACGCCTCAGGGGGCGATACGCTCAGTTCGCCAGGAAGGACAACGGCCTTGGCCTCGGATAGGGTTGCGTCGGGAGCGCCGTTCTCCGCCAGGTGAACGGCAACCGGCAGGGATGCGGCTTCGCGTTGCAGGGCATTGATGATGCTTTCAGTGAACTCACCGATCTCGGAGGCCAGTACCAAGACGGGGTAAGCGGCGTGGCGCTCAGCCAGAGCGCGCGCAGCTAGATGGCTGTCGATCCGCAGGGCATTCCAATGATAAGCCAAGACCAGCGAGAAGAGAATCAGCATCTCCAGCAGCATCAAAGCTTTGCGCAACAAGTCTGTGGCCGGGTCGCCTAACAACGCTTTTAACAACTCGAAGATCAACCCCCCGGCAGCGACCATCACCCCAATCACACTGGCAAAAAGCACCAGATAAAGATAGATTTTGCGGACGAGCGAGCGCCGGGCATGGTCGCCGGCTTCACCTTCTTGGGAGGCTTCTTTGACCATGGGGCGCCAGGTCTGCATCCACAGCGGCAGGCCCACAATCAGGGTTGCTAAAGCGGCTGTTAGCCGATTGCGCAGCGTTACATCGCCGATGGTGGAGGTGCCCAGGAGCAGGTCGATCAGGAATCCCAACAGCATGTGCAGCCCCATTACGAAAGCGGCTAACCCGAAGAACCCCAAGATATAGAAATATGTCCTGCGCAAGCCGGAGCGTCGCGGAGATTCGGGCAGCAATGCGATCTCAGTCGATAAGGTGCGTCCGTAATAGAACCACACTCCCCCTAAGGGGATGAGGGCTGAAACCGGGATGCTGATTTCGTTGAGGAAACCAGATAGGGGCAGATTCTCCCCTAAGGATGCGCGTAAAATCGCATCGAGTACTATGCCAGCAGGGAGGAGCACGCCCCCAACCCCGATTAAGCTGAGCAGATAAAGGACCACCAGGCGCAGAATTGACCTTCGCTCATCAGGCTGGTCAAGGGTGGCCTGAACTCGCAGCCAGGTCACGGCCCATAAGGGAGCGCCAACGATCAGCAGCGCAAGCCCGTTCGCCAGCCTGGCTTGAGGACCGCTGCCCAGGGTTTCCCCAATGGTGAGGGTGTATTGCAGAACCAGTGTGAACCCACCGACCAACATCGCCAGGAAGTAGAGCACCCAGATATAGCGATACAGGCGGCGTGTTTCAGGGAAGGAGTCCCCGGTTGGGGGCTCTTCCCAATTATTGCGGATCACATAGTAGATATAGCCGGCGATCAGGCTGTTCATCACAATGGCGATGAGATTTTCGATCCAGTTTTGTGCCCCCCCTAAAATAGCCTGATCGAGAGGCAGTCGGAAGAGTTGCAGCCAAAGGCGGTTGATCAGCGCTAATACATTCTGGGCGATGGGGATCAAGGTGGCCAGCAGCGCGCCATAGAGGAAAATCGCTCGAATGCGGCTGGAACGCTCTTCTTCATCCTTCGTTGCACTCCTCTGAGCAGGGAGCCAGTGAAGCAGGAAGACGGGAATCCCGACCAGGAGCAGCGACAGCCCCCCCGCCAATTGGCTGACGCCCTCACCGATGACTTCGTCCGAAAACATCGTTCTGACTAACTCAATCAACCCCCAAAGTACGACTTCCAGACTGATAAACGCGACAAGGTAGCGGTATAAACGGCGGATGGTTTGCACGGGATCCTCCTATTCGGTATACTATTCCCAACCCCAATAGGGGGATGGCAGATAAGTGAGTTTCCACTCCCCTTCCTGCAAGGTCAGCCAGGCGTCGCTGTTCTCACGCCAGGAACTGTTGAAAGGTTCTGATCCCCCGTGGATGATGGTCAATCTCACCACGGCCTCGTCCCCTGAAACCTCGGTCGCGCCGATCTGCAACCCGGAGTTTTGGATATTCCAGCTTAACCCTATGAATTCACCCCGGAATTCAGTCAAGCTGGGTTTGTTATCGGCATCTTGGAGGTAGCCATAAGCGCGTGGGTAGTCCTCTTTGTGCAGTGCCAGCACATAGTTGCGCACCACACCATCAGGGGAATCGTCCGGCCCGTAGGCCACATCTCCGCGGCGCAAGAAGAACAAGGTCAAAGATACCCCAATCAATATGAGGATGACTACCAGTATTGCGATGAGCATACGATCTTGTTTCATCAGAAGTATCCTTTCAGGCTGGGATAGGCAAAGGCTGTGCTTCCCATATCATCGGCGTGATGGTTTGCTGAAGGTTAGGTGGTGCGCTTTTCCCCGGGTTGCAACCAGATCACTAAAAATGGGCCAATCACAGGCAGGATTAATGCCAATAACCCCCAGGCAACAAACGCCATTGGTGAGAGCTCCCGGCGGCGGAGGTAGAACACCGCCAGCACCGTCATGCTGAACATGCAACCAATAATTAGTAAACGCACCGTTTCGGGAGAGAGCGTCATCTGTATATGATCTCTTATCGGTTCATCACGACATCTTGAACCACTCAGATTGTATAAGATTTTGATGGCGAGCGCAACCGGTTAAAAAACCTGCGGCGCACTATAGTACGCCGCAGGAGCTAAGATTCTTAGACCGAGGGAGGAATTACAACCAGCCCCTCAATTCCATCGCTTTGACGACCTTCTCGATAGCGACCATGTAGGCTGCATCCCGCATATACACGTTTTCGCGCTCAGACATTTCCAACACGTCGTGAAAAGCCTTGGTCATCTTGTCGTCTAATCTGCTGAGCACTTCGTCGTGGCTCCAGTAGAAGTTCATATCGTTTTGAACGCCTTCGAAGTATGAGACCGTAACGCCACCCGCATTGCACAAAAAATCGGGGATGTTGAACACGCCGCGTTCTTTGAGCGCCGTATCGGCTTCCGGTGTGGTTGGCCCGTTGGCACCCTCGGCGACGATCTTGACGCGATCACTGATCGTCTGCACCGTCTCGGCGTTGATTTGCCCTTCCAGAGCGGAGGGGATCAGGATATCGGCCTCTTTCGTAATCCAGGCTTCCTCGTCTTCGATGACATAGCCTGAATCCTGAGCTTTTTCTTTGTCGATGGTGCCATAAACGTCGGTGATGGATTGCAAAAAATGGGGGTCAACACCCTCATCGCGGCTGACGGTGTAGGCCTTTTGGTCGTCACGGTCCCAATAAGAGACGCAGACGACTTTGCCGCCCATGTCAACGAATTCGATGGCCGCGTATTGAGCCACGTTGCCAAAGCCCTGGATGGCGGTTACCGCGTTCTCTGGAGCGATGTCGAGGTGTTTCATCGCCTCCCGAATGGTGTACACCACACCGAAGCCAGTCGCCTCGGTACGGCCTAATGAACCCCCACCGCCAACCGGTTTACCGGTGATCACACCGGGGGTGTATTCACCGACTAACCTCGAATATTCATCCATCATCCAGCCCATCATGCGCGGGTTGGTGCCCACATCCGGGGCGGGGACATCCTGGCGGGGCCCGACATTGCGGTAGATTTGTTGGATCCAGCCGCGGCAAAGACGTTCTTGTTCGTTGATGGAAAGGGAGGCGGAGTCCACAGCCACGCCCCCTTTGCCTCCCCCTAGAGGGATATCCGCCACAGCCGTTTTCCAGGTCATCCACATCGCCAGGGCACGAACGGTGTCCAATGTTTCAGAGGGGTGGAAACGAATACCGCCCTTGGAGGGGCCGCGCACATCACTGTGCTGCACCCGGTAGCCGAAGAAAACCCTGATGGAACCATCATCCATCCTCACGGGAATCTGAAAACGGAACTCGCGGGTTGGCCAGCGCAGCATCGCCGCGGCCTGGGGATCCAGGTTGAGCATCGCGGCGACGCTGTCGAATTGAGCCTGTGCCATCTCGAAAGCATTGATCTGTTCTGTCATTCTGGTGTATCTCCTACCAAGAGTTTGAAGTTTATAGAACAATACGCGGGCACTGCGTGGTGCCCGCGAGGTGTGGTGCTATTCAGAATAAGGATTTTGGACTAAAACACGCATGGTTTTGTCTCTTCTGGCTTGGCCAGCATCCGCAACTAGCGTAGCAGAGGCATAACACACCGTCAAGTGACTTTCAGACTTCCCACGGGTGAATAAATTCCCACTCAGCTTCTCGAAGATAATTGTCTTGCGAGTTCATTTTTTACCACCTGGGGATTGGCTTTTCCCTTGGTGGCTCTCATCACCTGCCCAAAGAACCAGTTTGCGAGGCTCTCTTTGCCTCCCAGGTATTTGGAAACTTGTTCGGGGTTCTCATCCAATATCTGGGAAACCGTATTGGCGATATGATCTGCATCTGAGATTTGACTCAGCCCTTTGGCCTCCACGATTGCTTCTGGGGATTGGCCGCTTTCGAACATTTCCGCCAGGACGGTTTTCGCTGTGGGCGTATTGATATTCCCATCCACCAGCATATCTAGCAACCCGGCCAGGGCCTGCGGACTCACTTTGAGGCTGCTGAGGCCTGCCCCGGCCTGGTTCATCAGCCCGAAGAGTTCCCCGGTCACCCAATTCGCAGCCAGTTTCGGGCTTACTTTTGGCGCTGCTTTTATGAGGGCTTCAAAGAAATCGGCCACTCCCTTTTCGGCCACCAAGATATCCGCATCGTATGCACCCAACTCGTACTCTGCCTGGAAACGCTGGAACTTGGCCTGGGGCAGTTCTGGCAGATTGAGGCGAATTTCGTCGATCCATTTCTCATTGATGACCAGCGGAGGCAGGTCTGGCTCAGGGAAGTAGCGATAATCGTCCTCTTCCTCTTTCCCTCGCTGGGGCACGGTGATCTCCCGGCGCTCATCCCACCCCATGGTTTGTTGGACAACGGGCTTTCCCACGCCGTGCAGCTCACTCTGACGTTCGATCTCGTAAGATAAGGACCTCTCCAGGGCGCGGAAGCTGTTCAGGTTTTTGATTTCGGTGCGGGTTCTGAATCCCTCCTCGCCGAATGGCCGCACCGATACGTTAGCCTCGAAGCGCAGCACCCCTTTTTGCATGTTCCCAGAGTTCACCCCCAGGTAGCGCAGCAGGTTTCGCAGCGCTTCTCCATACAGACGCGCTTCCTCGGCAGAACGCAGATCGGGTTCAGAGACGATCTCCAAAAGCGGTACGCCAGCTCGGTTCAGGTCAACTAAGCTGTATGGGCTTGTGTCGTCATCGCTGTGGGTCAGTTTGCCGGTATCTTCCTCCAGGTGGACGCGCCGTATCTGCACTTGACGTTCGCTGTCCGCGGTGCGAATGTTCAGCAGACCGCTGCGCGCCAGGGGTTGTTTGTATTGGGATATCTGGTAGCCTTTGGGGAGATCGGGATAAAAATAGTTCTTGCGAGCGAAGATGCTCACTGGGGCGATCTCGCACTCCAGAGCCAACGCCACCCGCAGACCGTATTCCACAGCCCGTTGGTTGACGACTGGTAATGTGCCCGGCATTCCCGCACAAACGGGGCATACGGCGCTGTTCGGCTCGGCCTCAGTAAGATCAACGACCGGGCAGCCGCAGAACATCTTCGAGTGCGTGGCTATTTCGGCGTGGACTTCCAGGCCTATGATGGGTTCATACATTTATTTCTTTTGAACACTCCATTGATCTTCGGCTTGATTGTAATGGAGTTCGAACAATTCATTGCTTGCGGTGCGGACACGGAAACGTTTTCCATTGGGATCACGCCAACCGGCGATAATCTCTTCCACTTCTACGCGTGCACCTCCCCAGAGGAAAGTCACTGGACGTTGGGCGTACTCATAACCTGAATGACATTGAACCTGACCACCGATCACCGGTGATTGATAGCGGATGTCCACCGGTAGTTTGCTGTCCGCGGTCATATTTTCACCTCCGAGTTATCGCCCAGATTCAGGCGTTCCGCGCCTCCATCTACCCTTGAGTTTTCGCCAATCAGCGAGCTTTCCAGGATGATCTCGTTAATCTTGGCACCTTTTTCGAGAATCGAATCTCGGACGACGCTGTTTTTGACGGTGCAGTCCGCGCCAATGGAAGCGTGAGGGCCGATCACCGAGGCTTCGATGATCGCAGTCGGGTGCACGAACACCGGCGGGATCACCGTGATATTGTCCTCGCGGCCAACCTCGGCCGTATTGTCATGGCCATGCTTCAGCAGATAACGATTGGTCTCCAATACCGCCGCGGGGGTCCCGGCATCAAGCCAGATCTGTACCCGTTCTGTGCGCATTTTGGCCCCGTTTTCCAGCAAGATGTTGATGGCATCGGCCAGATAAAACTCTCCCTTGAGCTGGCGGCCCTGTTGCATCTGTTCTTCGATAGCAGCCAGCAGGGCCGTGGAATCTTTGAAGTAATAGAACCCCACCACAGCAAGGTTGTTGGATACATCTTTGGGTTTTTCGATCAAACGGGTTACCCAGCCGTCCTCGCCGACCTCGGTAACCCCGAAACGACGTGGATCGGAGACGGGTTTCACCCAGGCCACCATGTCAGCCTTTTCTTCCGCTAAAAAAGATAGGTCTGTCTCGATGAGTGTATCGGCGAAGACCATTAACATCGGGCCCTCTAGATATTCTTTGGTCAGGTAAATGGCGTGGGATTGACCGCGCATCTCTTCTTGCAGCACATAACGCACTTTGAACTCGGGATGGTGTTCGTCCATGTAGCGTTCCACTTTATCCCCAAGATATCCTACAATGAAGATGAATTCGACATTGGCAGGATCGGGTAGGGTGGAGAACATGTCCAGTAGATGGGCAAGCACGCTTTTCCCGGCCAGGCTGATCAACTGCTTAGGGCGGCTCCAGGTGTGAGGTCGCAGCCGCTTGCCGAAGCCAGCCATGGGGATGACGATTTTCAATGTATTCGACATTCTCGAATGCTCCTTCAGTTATTGAGGATATTATACCTTTTGATCGTTCATCTCGATGTTGAGAGGGCTAAATAAAACTCCCCCGAGGGCAGGGGGCTCTCAGGAGGAGGAATCGACTGGAATCTCAGGAGAGGGCTTCCCCTAAGCGGAGTCAAGCGCCCATTGTTACGAAACGATTCTCTCCATGGTGAGCAGCTAAACTTTTCCAAAAAGTCTAGCTTTTTGAAGATTCTTTCGACAGAGTAAAAGCCCTTTGCCAATCGGTACAACCGCGGCGTCAACGCGCGGGTCTTCGCTGACACGCTTTACGAAAAACCCTAACTCATCACCGTGACTGATCACATTGTCGGCTAGAAATAAGCCACCAGATATCAGATTGGGGATAGTCAGTTCGTAACAGTCGGCGTAGCTCTCTTTTTCGGCATCCAGGAAGCAGAAGGCGATATTTTTGTAATCCGGCAAGTGTTCGCGAGCATCTCCAGCAATCAGCTTGATCTGGTTTTCTACATTGGCGAGGCGGAAAGTCTCTCGGGCCAGCGTTATTTTGGCAGGCATCGCTTCGAAGGTGTGGAGCTTCTCGGAACGCTCTTGAAGAGCGATCGAAATCCACAAGGCGGAATACCCAGCCGAGGTGCCTATCTCCAGAAACTCCCCTTTGGGAGCCGATGCTGCCATCAGGGCCAGGAATCGCCCCGTCTCAGGGGGTATTTGTCGTAGCCTATCAAGTCGAGGCGTTCCATCCTGGCGATCGCGGGTGTCCGTCTCTTCCAGCTGGGTCATGCGGTCGAGGATGGGCAGGGGAATGTTGTGGAACATGCTATTTGTGACCGAGTACAGGGTGGGGTTGGTAAGCTTCTTCGAGATAATCGATTTCTTCAACGCCGAGTTGGAGATCGGTGGCCGCGAGGGCTTCTTCGAGATGTTGCATCTTGCTGGCGCCGATGATGGGAGCAGTGACGCCTGGTTTGTGTAACATCCAGCCCAGGGCGATCTGAGCGGATGTTACGCCGTGTCGCTGTCCCAGTTCGATGACTCTGTCAAGGACGGCGAAGTCGGCGTCTTGATAATACATATTGTGGGCGTAGTCATCAGATTTGGCGCGGGCGGTCTCGCCGGATTTGTCGCGGGTGCGATTGCCAGCCAGGAAGCCGCGCGCCAGCGGACTCCACGGGATGATGCCAATGCCCTGGTCGATGCAGAGGGGGATCATTTCGCGTTCTTCTTCGCGGTAGATCAGGTTGTAATGGTTCTGCATAGAGACAAAGCGCGTCCAGCCACGCAGGTCGGCCAGGTAAAGTGATTTGGCGAACTGCCAGGTGTGCATGCTGGAGGCTCCGATATAGCGCACCATCCCCGCTTTGACCAAATCGTGCAGGGCTTCGAGAGTTTCTTCGATGGGGGTTTCGTAGTCCCAGCGGTGGATCTGGTAGAGGTCGATATAGTCTGTCCCCAGGCGTCGCAGTGAGTCTTCAACTGCCCGCATGATGTGCAGGCGCGAGAGGCCGCCCTGGTTAGGTTGATCGTTGTAAGGGAAATAGACTTTGGTTGCGATAACCACTTCCTCACGGCGAGCGAACTCTCGCAGGGCGCGGCCAGTGACTTCCTCGCTGACCCCAGCGGAGTATGCGTTGGCGGTATCGAAGAAGTTGATCCCCGCTTCCAGGGCACGCTGGATGAAAGGGCGGCTTTCTTCTTCATCCAGCACCCAATCACGCCATTTCGGTGTGCCATAGGTCATCATCCCCAGGCAGAGGCGGGAGACTTTCAAGCCGGTATTACCGAGGTTTATGTATTGCATGATACCCTCCAAATGTTTTGGGGTTGGTTTTCCGCCTTATCATAACCTAAAAAGTCACCACACGGCGTGACCGGCGCGCATATGGGTTATCGTTTCGATAACCTCCCCAGCACGTGTCGAAGGACGTTGACCGATTGGCGGTATTCGGTTAATGAAAGATGTTCGTTGGGGGTGTGATCCAGGTTCGAATCCCCTGGCCCGTAGGCAACTGCTGGGCAACCCCATTTTAGCGCGACGATGTTCAAATCAGCCGTACCGGTCTTGACCACGAATCCCGGCTTGCCCCCTGTAGCACGAATCCCGCCCAAAAATGCTCGCACAAGGGAGTTGTTTTTCTCCGCTCGATATGCTTGGATGGCGTACCCGGTGGGGCTGATTTTTTCTGGGGATGCCAGCCTCTGCAGGGTTTGGTACCAGCTTTCTGGGGATACAGCTAGAGGCAGGCGCGCGCCCAGCCGCAGCTTGGCCCAGGTCTCGAAGTCACTGTCGCCCGAGGTAATACTATCCAGTTTGGGCAGTACCTGATCGAACGCTCTCTGGTGCTGAGCGTTGAACTCATCTGCCCAGGCACGTACGCGGTTCCAGATTCCCACTGCGGCCTCGGGAGCGTTCTCATCTCCCCCGGCGGTGTGAGACATGGGCCGTCGTACGGTGATATCGGCCCAGGCGCTGCCTTTATAGCCCGTTGTAATGCGGTCCCACCGGGAGGGCTCGCCGATGATGGCGAAATCAGGACGATATTGATTGGCCACGTAACGCGCCCCAGTGGAATGGCGTTCTTCATCTACTGCGCCGATGACCACGAATTGCCAACCTTCCACGGGACCAACAGCCGTAGCTGCATCCACAAAGGCGGCCAAAGACCCTTTGGCATCTACCGAACCGCGGCCATAGAGGGTGCCATCTTCTATACAGAAGGGAATTTCTCCGGGGACAGTGTCAATGTGTCCAAGCAGGATCACCTGCCGAGGTCCCTCGCCGATCATCCCCACTGCGTTGCCAGCCTCATCTCGAAAGGCACGCTCGAACCCCAAAGTCTGCATGCGTTCGATGAGATAGGCCACTGCCTGGGCTTCAGAGCCGGAAGGGCTGTAGTGGCGTACGAGTTCGATGAGGGTCTGGTGGTCGAACCGTTCGTCGGTCATTCGGTCAGCACTTCTTGTAACGCGCTCGCTACGCTCGCTAGCTGCTCCCGCGTGATCACCAAGGGCGGCAGCAGGCGGATAACGGTCAAACCTGTAGGCAGGGCCAGCACGCCGCGCTTGGTCAGCGCTTTCAGGTAGGGAGCCACTTTAGCTTTGATTTCGATGCCGACCATCAGACCCAGGCCACGCACTTCGCGGATGAGAGGGGACTCAATGCTGCGCAGTTCGTTGATCAAGTAATCCCCAAGTTGCGCCGCTCGTTGAGGGAGCGTTTCGGTTTCGAGCACTTCCAGCGCTGCCAGGGAGGCGGATGCGGCCAGGGGATTACCCCCAAACGTTGAACCATGGATGCCTGGGGTGAGCTCGTTCACGCGCTCCCCAAGGAGCACTGCGCCCATGGGCACTCCTCCAGCAATAGATTTCGCCAGGCAAAGCAGGTCGGGGCGCAGACCATGATGCTCCAAAGCGAACAATTTACCTGTGCGTCCGAAGCCGGTTTGGACCTCATCCAGGATCAGCAGGGCCCCGTGCTCTCGACAGAGCTTTTGCGCTCCCTGGAGATATTCAGTCGTGCCGGGGTGGACACCGCCTTCGCCTTGGACGACTTCCAAAACCACGGCTGCTGTTTGGTTATCTACGGCAGTTGCCAGCTTTCCCAGGTTATTGTATGGCACGTGTTCAAAATCGGGCACCAGGGGGGCAAAGGGTTGGCGATATTTTTTATTCCATGTAGCTGAGAGGGCCCCCATGGTACGCCCGTGGAAACCCCGCATTGCGGCGATGATTTTCCTGCGCTGGGTGCTGAAGCGGGCGAACTTGAAGGCCGCTTCTACGGCTTCCGTGCCTGAGTTGGTCAGGAAGGCCCGCTGCATTCCTTTAGGCGCCAGGCTGGTCAGCCGGGAGAGCAGTTCTGCCCGGCGGTCATTGTAGAACATCTCTGGGCAGGTGATCAGTTTATTGGCCTGCTCGGTGAGCGCCGCAACGATGGCCGGATGGGTGTGGCCCAGGTTGGCAGCGCCTTGCCCACCGACGCAGTCGATAAACTCGCGGCCCTGGTCATCCCAGAGCGTTGCCCCTGCGCCGCGCACGATGGTCAGGTCGCGCTTGGCATATACGCCAGATGTGTGTTGGGTTTCGATAGTTTTTATGCTCATAGGCTTAACTTGTTCACTTGGTAGAGTATAATCTTTGGCATATTGCTTCATATGGAGGTCGACATGAACTGGCGAGAACGAATTACAGTCGATCCAAAAATCTGTCATGGTAAAGCCTGTATCAAGGGCACCCGCATCATGGCTTCTGTGATCTTGGACAATCTTGCTGCAGGTTTGAGCCAGAAAGAGATTCTGGATAGCTATCCGACATTAGGGGTAGATGACATTCAGGCCGTAATGGCCTACGCCGCGGAACTTGCTCGTGAACGCGTCGTTTTAACATCTATTGCAGCATGAAGTTCAAAGTTGACGAGAACCTTCCTGTCGAGATTGCTGAAATTTTGCGCGCGGCCGATCATGATGTGTTGATGGTATTCGATCAGGGCCTGCAAGGAGGCAGCGATAGTCGTATCGCAAGTGTTTGCAAACAGGAAGAACGTGTCATTGTAACGCTGGACTTAGACTTTGCTGACATTAGAGCCTATCCACCTGAGCAGTTTTCTGGAATCATTGTGTTGCGTGTGGCTCGTCAGGACAAAAACCATGTGATTGCGGTATTTAAACAGATTATTTCTGCACTCGAAATTGAGCCGCTTGTGCACCATTTATGGGTCGTTGAGGAGAACCAGATAAGGATTCGCGGGGAAAATTAGTCATAGAATTACCGTTCCATTCCCTTCCAATGCGTTGCTGATAGGTTTCTGTACTCGTCCGTCGGCGATGATCACTTTAGCCACGCCGCCTGTCAGCGCTTCCTGCGCGCCGAGCACCTTTTTTTTCATTCGGCCCTGGGCAATTTCCAACGCGCCTTCCAGGTCTGACGTTGACATCTTTTTGATGAGCGTGCTCTCGTCGGGGAAACCCTTCAGCAGGCCCCGGGCAGCAGTCAGCAACAACAGCGTATCGACTTTCAAGGCCGCCGCGATCATGGCCGCTGCCCGGTCGGCGTCGACGTTGAGGGCCTCGCCCAGTTCACTGACTGCTAACGGGGCGATCACAGGGGTGATTCCTGACCCCAACAGCGTCATAAGCCACTGCGCATTGACCTGTTGGATCTTTCCGGTGTAGTCATCACGCAATATTTTGCGCTTCCCGTTTTCAATGATGCGGATGGCAGCCTTGCGCTTGGCGACCATCAGCCGCCCATCGAGACCGCTCAGGCCAAATGCGTTTACGCCCAGCCTCTGAAGCTGTTCCACTAAAAGGGTATTGATCTTACCGTTTACCGCCGCGGCGAAAATCTCAAGGGTTTTGCGGTCCGTGTAGCGGGAGGTGAAGCCTGAAGGGGAGGTCACAAAACGAGGGGGATGCCCGATAGTTTCTCCTAAAGCGTTGGCCTCCGCTGAGCCGCCGTGCACCAAAACCAGGCGTTGACCTTGCTCCAACAGCGCGGCTGCATCCTGGCAGATGGCCGAAAAATCCACGCCCTCAGCACCGCCGAGCTTTACAACGATCATAGATTGGTGATCAAATGTCCCTGACCGGGGGTTGGTCATATCTGCTCCTCGTCCAAATTTAAATAGGGTGCAGGCCGGGGAACTCCAGCCCCAGGGTTTCCTCGAAGCCAAGCATTAAGTTCATCGACTGCACGGCCGAGCCTGAAGCCCCTTTCATCAAGTTGTCGATGGCACAAATCGAGATCACGTGCCCTGTGTCAGGGTCTAAATCGAAGCCTAAATCGGCGTAGTTGGATCCCGCCAGGATTTTTGGCTCAGGGACGCGATAGATTCCCCGGCGTTCCTTGACCACCCGCAGGAACGGATTCTCAGCGACGGCGCTCCGATATGCTTGCCACAGGTCTTTGAGTGCCACACCCTCGTTGACGTAGCCGTGGACGGTAGCCAGCGCGCCGCGCACCATGCCAACCGAGGTCATGGTCAGGGTGACGTTTTGTAGCCCCATCTCCTGGATGACCTCAGCGGTGTGGCGATGCCCATAAGGGGCGTAAGTGCGTACCACGCCGCTGCGCTCGGGGTGATGGGAGCCGGGATTCACCGCTGCGCCCCCCTCTGATGAGCCGACTTTTAGTTCGATGATGACGGGTTTATCCCTGTCAAGCAGGTTGGCGCGAATCAGCGGCAGCAGCCCCAGATTCCCGGCGGTGGCGTTGCAGCCCACCCCGCTGATGTAATTAGCCGAGCGCAGCTCGGTGCGGTGCAGCTCCGGCAAGCCGTATACGAACTTCGTCAGCCAATCGGGGGCTGCGTGGGCTTCCCCGTACCATTTTAGATAGAGATCGGCGTTCCGCAAGCGGAAATCTGCCGAGAGATCGATGATATGTTCCGCCAGTTCAGCATACCGTTCGATATCATGTTGGGCTTGACCATGAGGCAGAGCCAGGAAGAGCACGTCGGTAGATTGAAGCTCCTCAGGAGAGGTGAATTTCAGGCTGGTCTGCTTGCGCAGGTTAGGGTGGGTTTGGTAGACATACTCACCCAGCTTCTGGCGCGAGGTGGCCTGGATGACCTCTACTTTTGGATGATGGATCAGCAGCCGCAGCAATTCTCCCCCTGTGTAGCCAGACCCGCCAATGATGCTTGCTCGTATCATAGATTTTCCTTCAGAATCTGAGATTGGTGGCTGAATTGCCTGATCCTCAATCTGTGCTTCTTCCCTTTGCCACTTCAATCACATAATCCGCGATGATCCCGGCGATATCCACGCCCGATGTTGGCTGGGCCGTGCTGAACTCCAGGGTGTGATTGATTTCGTTGATCAGGTAACCGCGCTCGGGGTGCTCGATCACGTCCACAGCCAGCACTCCACCCCCAACGGCGCGCGCCGCTTCTCCGCAAAGGGTCTCTAATTCTGATGTCAGCGGGCAGATCTCACCGATGCCTCCGCGGGCAGTGTTCGTGATCCAATGCGGAGATTTGCGGTAGATGGCGGTTATGGCCTGGTCGCCCACAACGAACACGCGGATGTCACGCCCAGGCTTCTCGATGAATTCCTGGATGTAGAAGATCGAATGCTGGTACGAGCCGAGCACAGCCTTGTGTTCCAGGATGGCTTCGGCGGCATCGCGGTCGTTGATCTTGGCCAGCAACCGGCCCCACGAGCCGACCACCGGTTTGAGCACGGCGGGGTATCCGAGCGTTTCGATAGCCTCCAGCGCTGACTGAGGGGTAAAGGCGATCCTGGTATTCGGCTGGGGGACTTTCGCTTTTGCCAGGGCGGTGCTGGTGGCGATTTTATCGCCGCAGGCCTCAGATACCGCAGCGGTGTTGACTGTGGGCACGCCCCAGGAATTGAGCGTACGCAGGGAGTATAGACCGCGGGCGTAGCTGATACTGCGCTCCAGGATGGCGTCGTATTTCAGCCAGGGTTCCGGGTTGCTCAGATCAAAATGGATTTTGCGGTCGTCCAGGCGGTCGTAATCTACGTTGCGCTGCTCTAGGGCCGCGAAAATCCACTTCTCTTCGACGCGCACCCGCGAATAGAGCACGCCAATGCGGGGTTGTTTAGGCATGGTGGTTATTCGCCCCAATCTTCCTCTTCCATGGGGGCCAATTCCACTGCGGGAGGTTCCAGGGAGATCACTTCCAGGTCTACGCCGCAGTCTGGGCAGACGATGATTTCGTTTAGTTCAGTGTCGGCTTCCAATTCGATATCAGCGACACATTCGGGGCAAGATAGCTGGGACATGTTCTACTCCTTATTCTTGTGGGCAAGCAGCAGGTAAACAAGATAACCAGTAAAGGGGAAATTCTTGTTTACCCGTTGCTGCCCTGCAACTTCTCTTTGGCTTGTTTGATCTGTTCTTTCACGGCTTCCGGTGCCGTTCCGCCGAACGCCTTGCGACGGGCGATGCTGCCCCGCGGGTCGAAGACCGCGTAGACGGATTCATCGAAAACTGGGTGGAGGGACTGGTAATCGGAGAGGGTCAACGCCTCCAGGGTTGACCCTTTTTCAAGGGCCAGCTTCACGGCTTGACCTGTGAGGGTGTGAGCTTCCCGGAAGGGGATACCGCGCCCCACGAGGTAATCTGCCAGGTCCGTGGCCATCATACCTGCGTCGATAGCGGATTCCATTCTCTGGGGGTAAACCGTCAGCGTGCGCAGTGCATTCGCCATGACCGGCAGTAGGGCCATTAACGTGTCGAAGGCCTGAAAAACGGGCACTTTATCCTCTTGCAAGTCTTTATCGTAGGCCGAGGGCAGACCTTTGAGCGTCGCCATTAATCCGCTGAGATACCCCAGCAGCGTCCCGGCTTTACCGCGGGCCAGTTCGAAGGGGTCGGGGTTTTTCTTTTGGGGCATCAGGCTCGACCCGGTGCCGTAAGCATCGTCCAGCTCGAAGAAAGCGAACTCCGCACTGGTAAACAGGACGATGTTTTCAGCCAATTTGCTGAGATGGGTGCCTGTGAGCGCAGCGATGAACAGGAATTCAGCGGCGAAATCCCTGTCCGAGACGGCATCGAGGCTGTTGGGCGCTGGGTGGTCGAATCCCAGGCTTTCGGCCAGGGCGTGGCGGTCGATAGGGAAGGGAGTACCAGCCAAAGCGCCTGCTCCCAAGGATAGCACGGCGATGCGCGGCTCCAAAGCGGCCAGACGATCCAGGTCGCGCTGCAACGGCCAGAAATGGGAAAGCCACCAATGGCTGAGCAGGATCGGCTGCGCCCGCTGCAAGTGGGTATAGCCGGGCATCAGGGTGCCCAAGTCTGTTTCGGCACGGTGGATGAGGACGGACTGTAGATTGGCGATGGCGGCAACCAGTTTGGGGAGGTGATCCAGCAGCCACAGACGCAAATCGGTGGCAACCTGGTCGTTGCGGCTGCGCCCGGTGTGCAGTTTGCCCGCCAGCGGGCCGATCAATTCTCCCAGGCGGCGCTCGACGGCGGTGTGAATGTCTTCATCTTCGGGGACGAAGGTAAATTTTTGGAAGCGGAACTCGGACTCAATTTGGTTCAGACCAGCCTCGAGCTGAGTCCGCTCGTCCGCTGTCAAAACACCGGCCAGTTCCAGGGCCTTGCTCCAGGCCAGGCTGCCGCGCACGTCCTGCACCCCCATGCGCTGGTCGAAGCTGATGGAGGCGTTGAGTTCCCACATCTGCGCGTCGGCCTTTCCGTTAAAACGACCTTTCCAAAGGGACATTGTTCACTCCGTTATGCTGAACTAGTCTCTCTTGAACCTGGAATAGTCTGGTTTGGGCATATCCAGGCCCGAAACGGGCAGATTGTTGAGGGCACGCACTTTCAGCGGCAGCCCGAAGAGACGGATGAAGCCCTCGGCATCGGATTGGTCGTAGACATCTTCTTGCCCGAAGGTAGCGAAGTCTTCCCGGTAGAGTGTGAAGGGGCTTTTGCGTCCGACGGGGATGATATTGCCCTTGTAGAGCTTGAGGCGTACCGTGCCGGTGACAGGGCCCTGGGTGTTGTCCATGAAGGCGTCGATGGCTTCTTTGAGCGGCGAGAACCACATACCGTTGTACAGCAATTCGGCATATTTGAGCGCCACCATGTCTTTGAATTGGATAGTGGCTTTATCAAGCACCAGTGATTCCAGTTCGCGGTGGGCGGCTGTCAGGATTGTGCCGCCTGGTGTTTCGTAGACCCCGTGGGATTTCATGCCTACCAGGCGGCTTTCGACGAGGTCTGTGCGCCCGATGCCGTGCACGCCACCGATGGTATTGAGCTGGTGGATCAATTGAGCTGGGGTGACTTCCTCTCCATTAAGGCTTGTGGGTGTGCCGGCATCGAACTCGATTTCGATGTATTCGGGCTGGTCGGGGGCATCTTCTGGAGAGGCGCTGAGCAGGTACATAGACTCCTCCGGCTCCACCCATGTCTCCTCCAGTGGGCCGCCCTCGTGAGATAAATGCCACAGGTTGCGGTCGCGGCTGTAGATGGATTTGAGCGTGTTCGGCACGGGGATGCCGTGCTGCTCGGCGAATGTCAGGGCGTCTTCTCTGGAACGGATGTCCCATTCTCGCCAAGGGGCAATGATAGTCAGGCGTGGGTCGAGGGCCATGACGGTCAATTCGAAGCGCACCTGGTCGTTGCCTTTTCCCGTAGCGCCGTGGGAAACGGCGTCAGCGCCGACCTGGTGGGCGACTTCGACCAGGTACTTGGCGATCAGCGGGCGTGCTACAGAAGTGCCCAGCAGATATTTACGCTCGTAGACAGCGCCAGAACGCAACAGAGGGAACAAGAAATCGCTTGCGAACTCTTCGTTCAGGTCTTTGACGATCAGTTGGCTGGCGCCACTGGCGAGGGCTTTTTCTTCCAGGCCGTCCAGTTCCTCGCCCTGGCCCAGGTCGGCGGTGAAGCAGATCACTTCACAGTCGTAATTCTCCCTGAGCCATGGCACGATCACCGAGGTGTCCAGACCACCAGAGTAAGCCAGGACGACTTTTTCGACGGGTTTGGTAGGATGGGTAGGCATAAAATACTCCTTTTTTGCGCTCACCCCGGCTGCATCCAGCATCCCAAGGGGAGGGAAAGCGAGGGGCGCGGGCGAAAATAAAAAAGCCCTCCTGGGGAAGGAGGGCTGTGCTTACAAGAATAGAGCGTGTAGTTTGCTTTTACTGATTACCCAAACACAAACGCCCGACCTTCCCGGGTGGGGGGCGGGTTCTTAGGACGAGCGCGACGGACGTTTGCAATAATTGGGTTTGCCATGATATTAGGGCGAAGTCTAGCATCCTAGCATGGATTAGTCAAGGTGATTTTTTATGTTATGCCCTAAATGATTCCTGCCGAGAGGTTGTTGGGGAATACATCGTTTCCGTAGGGTGGTGTGGTTCTGGAGCAATTGTGTGCTGTCTGATATCGTCTATCTTGCCCTTTGCCACATCCAATAAGTAATCGATCAATATATTGGGTAAGTCTACGCCCGTGAGCGGTACAGTCGTATGAAACTCCATGGTGTGATTAACTTCGAGAACCTGCAAGCCCTCTTGAGGGTGTTCGACAAGGTCTATCGCCAGGACGCCGCCGCCTACGGCTTTCGCGGCCCTCACGCATAAATCGTCGATCTCTGGGGTCACCACACAAATCTCTCCTGAAGCGCCGCGCGCCGTATTCGTGATCCAGTGAGCGGAGTTGCGATAAATCGCGCACACTGTTTCGTTGTTGATCACAAAAGCGCGGATATCCCGGCTGGGCTTTTCGATATATTCCTGCACATAGAAGACCGAATGTTGGTAAGACCCGAGCAGGGATTTATGCTCCAGGATGGTTTCGGCGGCATCGCGATCGTTGATCTTGGAAAGTAAGCGCCCCCAGGAACCGATCACTGGTTTGAGCACCACCGGGTAGCCAATTTCCTCGATAGCCTCCAAGGCGGATTCTGGCGCGAAGGCGATTGCTGTTTTCGGCTGCGGTATCCCAGCGCGTGCCAGCGCAGCCGTGGTGTTCAACTTATCACCACAAGTCTCTGCCACATGGGCGCTGTTGACGGTTGGAATCCCCCAGGAATTGAGCACCCGCAAAGCGTATAATCCGCGCGTGTAGCTGAGATTGCGCGCCAGGAGGACATCGAATTGTGACCAGGCTCCCTTGTTTTCCAGATCGAACCTGATCTGATCGTCTTTAAGGCGGGTAAACTTTACCCCGCGTTGTTCTAAAGCCCCAAAGATCCATTTCTCTTCTACGCGGACTCGAGAGAATAAAATACCGATATGCGGGGATGTCATAGTGCTACCTCCAATTTCTAAAACAAAAAACCGCCCTTCTGCGGCTTTCAATCCAGAGGGCGGTTCGTAGATCGTAACTGGTTCGATCAAGTAAGAGATTTCATCCGTGCAACCTCAAACGACCGAAAGCCGTAAAACTCAGCGACTTTTGGCTCTTCTTGGACTTCTTGGCGGAGGTGTGCACGAAAGAGATCAACATATTGGGGTGGAGTCTAGCACTGGAAATGATATCCGTCAAGATTCGTGCTGTAAGGCGGGTTTGCGCGCCTTGAATATGCCACTGTCCTTCTTGATGCGGATCACCCCTCCAGAGGCTGTCAACTCGCGCTCGACGAAGGTCAGAAACTCAGCATGGCGGGTTTCGTCCAGGCTGAATCGCACGCTGGAGATGATGAAATCCACCAGCGGTGCGGCTTCGGTCACATCTAATGAATCTGGGTAGCGGTCAAGCTCTATATCCGCGAACCATTCACGAAGCTGGGGTGCTCCATTTTCCAGCGTAAACGGATTATTATCGGTGTTGAAGAGATTCTCGATTGGATGTTCAAATTTGGAAGCTAATTCCGCCATTCCCTGGAGATGCGCTCTGCCGATTGTGGTGGCATAGAGGTAGCTGCCTGCTTTCAACGTGCGGCGAATCTCCGAGAACGCTTTGGACCGGTCGGGGAAATGGTAAATGCAGTGGTTGGCGATCACAGCGTCGAAGTGATCGTCATCGTAGGGGATCGACTGGGCGTCGATGACTTCGAAGGTAAAGGGGTGGGGCTGCCCCTCCAAATTCTGCCGGGCCTGGGCCAGCATCCCGGGTGAAAAATCTGAGAGGGTAACCTCCCACCCAGTCGGGATGCGTTCGATGTTCTCCCGCCATAAATCCCCTTGTCCGCAGCCCAACTCAAGGATGCGGCACTCTTCGGGTAGGTTGTAATGGTCGAAAACCCAGGGAAGCCAGCCGTATTTGTTGGTGCTGAACTCGACGTGCAGACGGATGCGGGCATTGAGCTTCTCAGCATCCTGGTATTGCTCTTTGAGCAAGTATTGGGAATCGTTGAGTTTGGACATGGCTGCGCTCAGATATTCACATACGTTGTCATTCAAAGCCACGCTAACCAATATGCGATGGCTTTTTGCTTGCCTCTCACCTGACTACTATCAGGACATCCACGGTGACTTAAGGGAGTTTCCGCTCTTGAGGTTGGATTTTGCCCTGGGTATAGACCTCAATAAACGTATCCACATATTGCGTGTCTAAATGGTCTCCGGCCTCTTTTCGCAGGATGTCCAACGCAGTTTCAACATCCATGGCATCGCGGTAAGGTCGGTTGGAGGTCAGGGCATCGAAGACGTCTGCCACGGCCACGATACGGGCTATGGGTGAGATTTCATCTCCTCGTAAGCCATATGGATACCCCTTGCCATCCATGTGTTCATGATGTTGGGAGAGCGCCGGGAGTTCATCTTGCAAGAGACGCACCTCTTTGATGATATTGGCGCCGATGACGGGGTGTTTCTTAACCTCGTCATACTCTTCCGGGGTAAGACAGTCTGGCTTGGAAAGGATGGAATCTGGCACACCGATCTTGCCGATATCATGTAAAAGGGCACCGATGCGGATTTGATGACGGATCTCGGGGGATAAACCGAGTTCTTCAGCCATCGCGACGCTGTAGTCGCTGACGCGTTGGGAATGCCCCTCGGTGTAGGGGTCTTTGGCATCGATGGCGGCCACCAGGGCTTTGATCGTGTTCAGGAAGAGTTCATCGGCGTTTGTGTAGAGTTGGGCAATATGCAGAACTGTAGCAGCTTGTTTAGCCAGCGTGCTGAGCAATTCAGTATCATTCTCATCAAAAAAACCATCGATTTTGTTGATCGCCTCCACCCCGCCGATGATATGAGCCTCAGTCGTGCCGCGCTCCCTCCCCAAGACGACATTGGGGATTTGTAATGGCACGGCTAACAGGGATTCGGTGTTCACACCACTAATCTCGTCTATGCCTTTGTAGTGGCGTTTATCTTCACTGACGTCTTTTACGCTGACGACCTCTCCGGTTTCGACTACGTGCCCAATAATCCCGGTATCGGCGGGAATGCGCAGCGGGGGGAGGGTGGTTTTATGCACGTCTTTAGAAAGGTGTAAGACAAGATCGTTGTTCTCTTTATCCAGCAGGAATAGAGAGCTAGCCTCGGCGTTGAGCAGGCCGCGAGCTTCGTCGATGATCAGACTGAGGATTTGGTCGCGGTCCAACGTAGAACTGATCTGGGCGATCAAGCTGATCAAAACCTGAAGGCGCTGACTGTGCTCTTCACTCTTTTGAAGCAGTATAGCCTTTTCGTATTCCGAGGTCATGCGGTTGCCCAAGAATTGCATCAGTTGGAGAGGGGCATGTGTGTAATTGAACACCTGGACTGCCCCGATTGCTTCACCGCGCAATAAGAGAGGAAATGTGATGGCATTCTTTAATTGATTTTTCTCATCGCCTATTGGACCATACCAGCGCGGATCGCTGGCCAGGTCTTCGACTAAAACGGCTTCTTTTTTCTGAACCGATTCGCCGACGATACCTTTATTAACGCTGATTCTTTGGCCAATGAGCGTCGACTCGGTTGTGTCTCCGCGCACAACCTGGAAAACCAGCTCATTTGTGTCCTTATCGAGCAGGTACATAGTCCCGGTATTCGCGCCGCAGACCGTGATGATCAAGTCCAGCATCTCCCGCAATAGATCATCTAACTCGGTTGTGCTGGCGATCTGGTTGGCGCGCGCCAAAACACGATACAACTGGGAGGTCTCTTTAGCGGCTTCTAAAGGGCCTGTCTGGCGTTCTTTTCTCCGTTTTAGCATGGTGTAATCATCGATAAATCTGGCTTCATGGTATGCCAACCGGTTGTGGTTTGATAGCTGTGAGCGACGCTCATCAGCATTTGCTCCTGAAAATGCGGTCCGATTAGTTGCATCCCTATGGGCAGACCCTGAGAGTCAAAGCCCACTGGAAAGGCGATCCCTGGGACGCCAGCCAGGTTGGCCGGCAGTGTGTAGATGTCTTCAAGATACATCGACAGAGGGTCCCCACGGTGCGCGCCGATTTCGAAAGCAGTTGTCGGGGCTACCGGGGCAGCGATCAAATCTACCTTTTCAAAGGCCCGTGCGAAATCACTCTGGATCAGGGTGCGCACCTTTTGCGCTTTGCCGTAATAGGCATCCTGATAGCCCGCCGAAAGAGCGTAGGTCCCCAGCATGATGCGCCGCTTGGTCTCCCGGCCAAAAAGTTGGCCGCGTGTGCCGGTGTAGGTGTCTCGCAGATTGTCTCCCTCAAGGCGCGGCCCGTAGCGCAGACCATCAAAACGCGCCAGGTTTGCGGAGGCCTCGGCTGGGGCAATCAGGTAGTATACCGGGACGGCGTATTGGGTGTGCGGCATCTGAATGGTGTGGATTTCTGCGCCCAGTGATTCCAGCACCTGGATCGCCTGCCGTACGGCGGTCTCAACTTCGGCCTGAAGGCCGCTTCGGAAATATTCATCGGGGATGCCCACGCGCACGTCCTGGAGGCGCCCACTTCCATTGAGGTTGGTATCATCCTGGGGCATTTGCGCGCTGGTTGCATCGCGCTCATCGTGCCCATTGATCAGGTTATAGATCAATGCCACATCCGCCACGTTCTGCCCTAACACCCCAACGGTATCCAGAGAGGAGCCGTAGGCAATCAATCCATACCGGGAGACGCGGCCGTATGTCGTTTTGAGACCCGTTACGCCGCAAAACGAGGCCGGTTGGCGCACGCTGCCGCCTGTATCTGTCCCCAGTGCCACGGGTACCATGCGCGCTGCTACCGCCGCCGCGCTGCCGCCACTGGAGCCGCCGGGGACTCTGCGCATATTCCAGGGGTTGTGCGTCACGCCGTAAGCGGAATTCTCTGTGGAAGACCCCATGGCGAATTCATCGGTATTCGTTTTGCCGATGATGATAGCCCCAGTTTGACGTAAGCGTTCCACGGCGGTGGCGTCATAAGGCGGCACAAAACTTTCCAGAATCTTCGAGCCAGCAGTGGCGCGTAAACCCTTCACAGCCAGCACATCTTTGATAGCGACGGGCACACCCAGCAAAGGGGCTGTATGCTGCTCCTTGCCCCCGTTCTTCGAGGCCGCCCGTACCTGATCCGCCTTATCCGCCTGTGCCAGGACACCGTCGTGATCCAGCGTGACGAAAGCGTTAAGCTCAGGCTCCAGAAAATCGATGCGCTCCAAGTAAGCCTGGGTAAGCTCGCGGCTGGAGGTCTCTCCATTCGAGAGGGCCTGGACGGCCTGGTTTAGATTGAGATCGGTTGGCTGGGACATGACATCTATTCGAAAACAGGAGGCACACGGAACTGGCGATCTGTGTCATCGGGCGCGTTGCGGAGGATATCCTCGATGCCCAGACCGGCGATGATTTCATCTGGGCGCAGCATATTTGTTGCAGACTGCATGCCAGCAGTCGGGGAAATATCGTCTGTGTTTACCGCTTGTAGTTCTTCAAAATATGCCAGTATCTCAGACAACTGCTGGCGATAGCGGGATCTCTCCTCATCGGTGAGTTCCAGGCGCGCAAGTTCAGCGATATGTTCGACGAGTTCTAGAGACAGGGTCATGGGGAGATTATATCATTCTGCCTAGTTTACCAGCCCTGTGTATACCAGCGTAGGTAATCTTCGATATGATCGGCCCAATACATTTCGTTATGAGTTCCCTGAAAGAGATGCCACTCATGGGGAATGTTTTCTTCGGTGAGAACTGCTTCTAGCTTGTATGTATAAAATATCCACCCGTCGTCTTCGCCGGCATCCATATAGATACGCGGTAGCTGGTCAGCAGGAATGGCCCGGAGATATTCGCGGATGCGCGGCGGCCCATCAGTGACGAAGGAGGGGGTGCTATGACCGCCTAGAGTCCCGAACACTTCCCAGTAGGCCAACCCCAAATGGACTGCCCAGTTACCCCCTCTTGAAAGCCCGCCGATGGCCCGATTTGCTCGCTCACTGTGGGTGCGGAAGGTCTGGTCGATGTAAGGGATAAGCTCTTTGACTAATGCCTGCCCGTAGGGGTTTTCGGGAGGGGGCGTGCTATCGTCTTGCTCGAGGGGCATGACGATCATAAAAGGGGGGATTTCTCCTATGGCGATCAGCCTGTCAGCGATCTCATCTACCCCCAGGCGATCCCATTGATCGTCGGTGTAGGTTTGGCCGTGCAGCAGATAAAGAACAGGGTATGCCCTCTCGGGTTGCTGGTCGTAACACGGCGGCAGGTAGACGCGGAATACCAGGGGTTCGGGGAGCAATTCGGTTTCGATTTGCTGGTTCTCGATGCGCCCCCCTTCATGCCAACAAGTCAATGGGGAGGGTGTGAGGGTGGGGGAGGGCGTGGGCGTCGCTGTAGGGGTGAGGGAAGCTGTTTGGGATGGCGTGGGTGATGAGGTTACATGAAGAGTGACTGTTGGGGACGCGCTCATCCCTGGGGTGGACGAATCAACAGGAACCTGCGCGGGGGCGTCCTTCAGTGTGCAGGCACTCAACCCCAAGAGTATCGTTAATCCAAAGGGGAGAATCCAGCCGCGTTTCAATCTTCTGCAGAATCTTCCTGGTCTTCGATTTCAACATCGGAGTCGGGTTGGTCTTCGGCCTCGGCCTCGATTTCTTCTTCCGTTCCGATAGGCTCATCCAACTCGATGTTCTCTTCCATGCGGATTTGACCTCGCAAGAAGGCGCCCTCTTCGGTGGAGAAGGCGGCTGTGACCACATCACCCCACACCCGGCCTGTGCTGCGGATTTCGATCTTTTCAGCGGTGATGTCCCCGCGCAATGCCCCAGCGACGATGACAATATTGGCGCGCACGTGCTTGCAGGTCACCCGGCCAGTCTGCCCGACCACAAACATGCCGCGCAGGTTGATATCGCCGTCAAAAGCGCCTTCAACGCGCACACCGCCGCTTCCGCTTATGGCCCCCTTCCAGGCAATTTCATTCCCCAACACGGAGGTGACCCGGGCGGCAGGTGTGGAAAGATCGGTTGTTTTGGGTATTTCGTCTCGCTTTCTAAACATAGGTTTTTGAAGTTTACCATGCGGCAGGGCAAGAAGGATCACATCATCCCTGCCCCGCGATGCGCGATTCCCTTATTTTGAGACCTGACGGGCTGACGATTTACTGGCTGATTTCTGGATCGATCGGGCTCTCTTGGGCTGGTTTTCCAGTTCCTGTTGCTGGTTGAGCTTCTTGTTGCTCTATTTTCTTTTCAGATTCGGCCAGTTTCTTGTTGAGGTTGCTGATGGTAAGCCTGCTTCTGATGAGTGTCGGAAGGGATGCGAAGAAACTTATCATTGCTCCCGCGATGAGGGCAATCAGCAGGATCAGAGCCAGCGAACCTTCAAATTCCCACACCAGAAAGTTTATTGTGGTAGGGATGGCGTTCTGAACGGCGAAGATTGTCGCCAGAGCGGCGATAATCAGCGAGAGGATTAGAAATACTTGCATCTCAGAAAACCCTCCGTGAATGATGAACTTCTAGGGGTATTCGGCTATAACTTCTCGTTGAATTATATCACCAGCATCAGGGTTCACTTTCTTTCTCGCGCGGGGCGGGTACCCCCAAAATATTGTAGCCAGAGTCTACGAAGACGATTTCACCGGTGGTTTTAGCGGCCAGATCAGAGCACAAATAGACCGCCGTGTTGCCAACGTCTTCGATGCTGATCTCTTGTTGCAGGGGCGCGAACTCTGTGAATTGGCGGTACATGGTCTTGAAGCCCGAAACACCCGCCGCGGCCAGCGTGCGGATTGGCCCGGCGGAGATGGCGTTGACGCGCACATTTTGCGGCCCAAGATCGTATGCCAGGTAGCGGGTCGAGGCCTCCAGAGCTGCCTTGGCAACGCCCATCACGTTGTAGTTGGGAGCGACTTTATCGCCGCCGTTGTAGGTCAGGGTCAGCAGTGCTCCGCCAGGGCGGATGATGGGTTGGAAGGCCTTGGCCAGGGCGGTGAAGGAGTAGACGCTGATATCCATCGCCAACCGAAAGCCCTCGCGGCTGGTGTTGTAGTAGGGCCCTTGCAACTCATCACGGTTAGCGAAACCGATGGAATGGATGAGGATGTCAATCTCACCGAAGGCTTCTTTTGCTTTGGCGACAACTTGGGCGATGTCTTCATCCTTGGAGACATCGCAGGATTCTACAAATGTCACTCCCAGGGAATCGGCCAGGGGGTTTACACGTCGTTCCAGCGCTTCACCAGCGTAGCTAAAACCCAACTGTGCACCATGCTGATGGAATGCCTGCGCGATTCCCCAGGCGATGGAGCGTTTATTGGCCAGGCCAAAGATCAGTGCTGTTTTTCCTTTGAGTAGTTTCATTTTTCCTCCAGTGTATAAGATTGAAGAATCTGCTTTTTCAATCTTCATTGGAATTATGGTTTGCCTGAGAAAGCTTCTCGGCTCTAACAACTACTTTAACCCCTCAAGGTGGTTTTTAGTGACGGGGGAGTCTGCCCCAATTTACGCTCAAACCAGGGACACGTAGCATGAGAGTTCCCCGTGAGCGATCCCGTGGTGAGTCTTGGGATGAGAAACGGTGGTTTAGAGTATCTTTTCTCTCTGGAAGCGCGAGTCTTTTTCGATGGTCACGCGCAGACCCTCATCCAGGGGTACTTGGGGCTGATAACCCAATTTCTCTTTGGCTAAAGTCAGGTCGGCGCACATACGTGCGACCCCAGAGTTGGATCGGGGGTTGAAAATAGTCTCTGCTTGGCTGTCGATGAGCTCAATGACCATACGGCCTATCCTGCGTACGCTGGTTTCTGTACCACTGCCTATATTGATAACCTGCCCGTCGACCGAAGGCGCAGTTGAAGCAGCGATCATCGCCCTGACCACATCGTCGAGATAGACATAATCGCGGGTTTGCCCGCCATCTCCACGGATGACGATGCTGCCATCCCGCACGGCTTGACGCAGGAAGTTCGGGATTACCGGCGAGTGAGATGGCGGCAGGTGCTGACCTGGGCCGTAGGCATTGAAAACCCGCAAACTGACCGTCTCTATCCCCCAAAGCTGTCCGATGGTGCGGATATAGAATTCAGAAGATAGTTTCGAGACCGCGTAAGGCGAGTCCGGGTTTGGGGTGAGGTTCTCGTGTAGAGGTTGTTCTTCTTGTTCCCCGTAGATAGCCCCAGAAGATATGAAAACTACCCTTCGGACCCCGACATCGCGCATAGCCTCCATCAGGCTGACGGTGCCCCCCACGTTGACAGCGTTGTACTCCCGCGGATAGAGCACGGACTCGGGTACCGAAACCCGTGCCGCCAGGTGATAGACGCAATCGACATCTTGGAGCAGGGTCCAGAGCTTGGGCCGGTCGTTGACATCCCCGCGCGTGAAGTGCACGCTTTTATCCAGCATCTCGGGATCACCTTTGGAGAGGTCATCAAGGCCGCGCACCTGATGTCCGTCATGGGCCAGGTGATTTGCCAGGGCCGAGCCTAAAAATCCGGCTGCGCCGGTAACTAGAAAATTCATCGTTTTGTATTACTCATCCTATGAGCTTGAAGATTATAGCATGGGAGCGGATTCCATTTTTCGATGGTGCCGATGAGTGAGACACCCTTGCACAGACTGGTTGCGGGGGCTATGAGTGTCCTCACTGCCCAAGAGGGGCATCGGGAGGGCGCATTATACCAAAAGAAGGGCTTTCGATATCTGTTAGTTTTAATCATTCACCATGGTATTTCGATGCATAACCCAACCCAGTTTGAGCCTGACCCTCCGAAAAACCAGACGGCGTCTCTAACTCGCCTTGTTGGAAAAACTAAGTGAATCTACATTGTCAGGTTAGCTGAGTTTTGGTAGATTTTGGAGGCTTTTGCGCAATTCGACAAATGGTGGATTTTTTGTCATAACATGAGGAACAATATATGCTTCGTAGGCGCATCCAGTTAGGTCTCGTTCATGTGGCCGTCACAATGACCCTGGTTCCGATCAACAGCACACTCAATCGAGTGATGATCAAAGAACTGGCTATTTCGGCGACGTTGGTGGCATTGATGGCCTCGCTGCCTTATTTGATCTCTCCAATACAGGTTT
Organism: Anaerolineales bacterium; assembly: GCA_028278545.1. Classification (GTDB taxonomy): domain Bacteria; phylum Chloroflexota; class Anaerolineae; order Anaerolineales; family UBA11858; genus NIOZ-UU35. The sequence goes on along the minus strand of JANQED010000138.1, from coordinate 47,297 downwards.
ATATCGGTTCTCATTCCGACCGCAATCGGTTCTTTGGGCTGCGACGCACGCCCTACATCTTGCTAGGGCTGGTATTATGTGTGGGCGGTGTCTCTTTGTCCCCCTATGTGGCTTTCGTGCTGGCTGAGAATTTCTGGTTGGGTATTCTTGTGGGCATTGTGGCCTTTGGCGCCTGGGGGATGGGATACAATTTAGCCGCGGTTTCATATCTATCGTTGGCCACTGAGCTCTCTGACAAAGAGGGCCGCGGGAGGACCATCGCGGTGATGTGGTTTATGATGATCGTCAGCATCATCCTGACTTCGGTGACCCTGAGTCGAATGGTTGATCCATATACTCCACAAGCCCTGATGACATCTTTCCAATGGATTGGAGGGGCAGCTTTGGCTCTTGGCCTCATCGGGCTGCTTTGGCTTGAAAAGAGAGAAATCCAGGCCGATGCGGATGCGGAGACTGAATCGCGCTATTCTTGGCTTCATATGACCCGTGCGGTCATGAGCAACCCTCAGGCATACAGGTTTTTCTGGTACTTGATCTTGTTGCTCGTGGCTATCTTGGGCCAGGACATTCTCCTGGAACCCTTTGCCGGTGAAGCGTTCGATATGTCCGTTACAGAGACCACTCGCATCACATCCATCTGGGGGGTATTTGTTCTGGTTGCCCTGCTGTTGACTGGCTGGCTTGAAACCCGCTTTGACAAACGCACTCTGGCAGCCTGGGGTGGTTGGGCTGTGCTGTTTGGTTTCTTGATGATCGCAATCAGTGGCTTCACCCTTCGATCGGGCGTGTTCTATACGGGATTGATGTTTTTGGGCCTGGGCACGGGGGTTTCCACGGTGTCGAATCTATCCCTGATGCTGGATATGACTGTTGATGGACAAGTGGGACTGTTCATCGGTGCCTGGGGGATGGCAAATGCGATCTCGAGGTTGATAGGCTCGATTTTAGGCGGTGCTGTTCGTGATGTTGTTCGCCAGGTAACAGGCGATTCAATTTTGGGGTATATCGTGGTTTTTGCTGTGATGGGTGTTATGGTATTTGTTACACTGATTATGCTGAGAAATATCGATGTGCGCGCTTTTCGCAAGCGAGCTGACGAGACCTCAGTTGTGGAACGCGCCGCACTTGCTGGGGATGCCTGAATCCTCAGATATTTGGAGAGAATATGACGCCTGAGTGGATGAGTTTGAGTGAGATCGCCAAAGAGTTAGGTGTTCATCCCAGTACCGTTCGCAATTGGGCGGATCAAGGGAGCATCCCGGTTCACCGCACGCCCGGCGGACACCGTCGTTTCCGTCGCGATGAAGTCGAGTTGTGGAGGCAGGCTCACCAGGCCAGCACACCTGATGAGGTCCAGTTGGTAGTGAAGACAGCCTTACAGCGCACACGCTTTCATATTGGCGAAGGCCGCTTGGAGGCCGAGTCCTGGTATGCAAAATTGGATCAAAGCGCACGCCAGAAATATCGCCTGAGTGGACGCTCGATGGTGCAGGGCTTGAGCGCGTTTCTCGCCTCTGCCGACGACGTTGGCGCTGAAGCTGAGGCGCGTGCTCTGGGGTATGAATATGCGGTCAGGGCACGTAGATATGAGCTAAGCATTATGGAAGCGGCACAGGCTTTCCTGTTCTTTCGGACCTGCCTCCTGGATGCCATGTATGGCGTTTACGAGTCAGCTTCCGTCGATTCTCCGTACGTTTGGAGCAACCTGTTCCGCCGCATCACTGCCTTCACCGACCGGGTGATGATGAGTCTTTTGGAAACCTACACGGCCTTTGACCGCAATAACAACCTCAGTTCAGGATAGAATCCTCGCTTGGAATTTTCCGTAGTAACTTCTAGATTTTGGGGGATACCAAATCTGGCTACTTCTCCAATGACTCTTTGAGTACCAGCTTTTTAAGGGATTTCTTTAGGGTCTTTTATGGTAAGATTCCGGCATCAGATTATTGTTGAGGATGTATGGACGATAAGATTACGATTATCGAAGGGCCTTCACCAACCTTCGAGTTGATTCCGGATATTTGGGTGCACGGTTTGGTGGAGGGTGCTCTTCAAGCTGAAGTAGTTGCCACTCGTCTGCGGACTTTTGATGGTAAAGAACTCGTTGACCGTTGTCAGCGGGCCTGGGAAAAACAACAAACTATTCACTTGGAATACCGCACACAGGAAGGCTTGCCCGATGAAGTGCCTATCGTGGCTGCCCGCCATCTCGATTCCGAAGAGGGCGAAGTGCTGCTCTTGTGGGTGCGCTTCCCAGATGACAGCATCGAGGTAGGCATCGATTATATGGATGATGATGAATTGCTCAGTGGTGATGATTGGGATTTAGATGATTTCTGAGTCCCCATTGTAGATCTGCGCGGAACCAATAGACCCGGCCTCAGTGAGGCCGGGTCTTTGAATGTAGGTAGCAAATCGCCGCTCTTAGCGCGTCATCAAGTAGAGCGCGCCTGCGGCCAGGAAGACGAAAAACCCTCCGGCGATGGCTATAGCCTGCAGGATTTCGCTGTTTTCACGCTGATCGGTAATGGATTGATTGGGATGGATGCCGCTGACCCCCAACAATGGCCCGCCAAACCAGGTGAACACTGTACCACCGATCAACCCGCCGACATGCCCCCAGTTGTCGATGCCTGGGGAGAGCCCGATGAGCAGGTTGATTGCAGCTACCTGGATGATTCTGCCTAGGGAAGCGCGAGTGATCGATTCTCCAAAGAACGCCCGATTTTGATAGACGTAGATTCCGTGGGCGCCCAGCAGTCCGAAGATGGCTGTCGATGATCCCAGCGAGGGGGCTTGAGTGAACATCATTGAAAACACATTGCCTGCGAAACCGCTGATCAAATAGAGGACCAAAAAACGCCAGTGCCCAAAGTTGTTCTCCAGGCGCGGACCGAACAGGTAAAGTGCATACATATTGAAACCGATATGCACAATAGAGCCGTGCAGCAAGATCGGTGTGATCAACCGCCAAAGCTGACCGGCGGCGATGAGTTCGTTCACTTTGAGGCCCAAAGCTGCCGGCAGGTCATATCCTACTGCATACTCTGACCCTATCTGCAGCAGGTAGACGATGATGGATAGTCCCAGGATGGTGTATGTTACAAAGGGAGTTGAGGGGGCCTTAGGAGGCTGACTCTCCCTTCGGGGAACAGAATCACGCCTGACGTTGGGCTCTGGAGCATCCGGCTGGGGTGGTTGGGGGAACTGATCGTTCAAAGGGTGACCTTTCGTTGTTCTACACGATGATGTTCGGCCTGGATGATGGCTTCAATGGCATCCACCGTCTCATCTAGCTTATTCTCTCTATTCATGACCACGTAATCGAACTCCTTGACGCGTTCCAGTTCTTTGCGGGCTGTGGCGATGCGTAATTTCAACTCATCTGGCTGCTCACTCTTGCGGGCCTGGAGGCGGTTGACGAGTTCTTCCTCGTCCACGGTGGTCAAGAAGATCAACACTGCTTCGGGGCATAACTCGCGGATGGTGGCGGCGCCCTGCACGTCCAGGCGCATGACCACATCCTTACCGCTGGCCAACGCTTGGCGCACCTGGAATTTCGGAATGCCCTTGAAATCGTTGTACACAAAAGCGTATTCCAGCAGCTCGTCCTTCTCGATCATCTCGGCGAATTCATCCTTGGAGTAGAAAAAGTAATCTATGCCATGAGTCTCTTCCTGGCGGGGAGGCCTGGTTGTGGACGTGATGACGAAGTGGAATGGCAAGCCGCGCGTTTTCATTCGTTCCACCACCGTGTCCTTGCCCACGCCCGATGGGCCGGATATCACGATCAGCAGCGGTTCAGGTTGGTGTTTCTGAAATTGACCTTCATTCTCAAGGGACATGACAATCTCCAATCGCTCGGATTATAATATGGATGATAATTTCGTTGGAGGTTTCTATGCCAGCATATGAATATCGATGTTTGCAGTGCGGGAGGGCTTTTGAGATCTTTGTTTCCTATGAAGAGTATGGCGAGCATGCTGTAAATTGCCCGCATTGTGAGAGCGCCCAGGTTCAGCGCCGTCTCAGTCGTGTGCGGATTGCTAAGTCTGAGGATCAACGCCTGGAAGACCTGGCCGACCCATCAGCGATGGATGGTTTGGAAGATGACCCTCAGGCATTAGGCAGGATGATGCGCAAAATGGGCCGTGAGATGGGGGAAGATTTGGGCCCAGAATTCGATGAAGTGGTGGACCGCTTAGAAAAAGGCCAGAGCCCGGATGAGATCGAGAAAGCCATCCCCGATTTAGGAGGCGATGAAGGGGGTCTAGGCGGGATGGACGATTTTGGTGGGGATTTTTAGCTCATGGGCGGATTGAAATTAATCAGGTGGGTTATTGTTACTCTTGAGCGCGCAGTCGTTCCAGGATGATTTTGCGGATTCTTCTCTGTACCCGCTCTGTGGGTTGCCCGGCGTCGATGGTCACCCAGCGTTGCGGCTCTGCCTGGGCTAATTGATGGTACCCCTGGCGCACATTTTGATGGAAGGTCAATTCAAAGATATCTAACCGGTTGACATCACCGCCTTCCCGTCGGCGGGCGAGGCCGATTTTCACATCGACATCCAGGAGCAGGGTCAGGTCTGGCTTGAGGCCGCCAGTGGCGAAGTTGATGATGGCGCGCAGTTCGTGGATGTCGCGCCCATAGCCGTAGCCCTGGTAAGCCAGAGTCGAATCCGCGTACCGATCGCACAGCACAACGCCCCCTTTTTCTAAGTGGGGCCGGATGACCTGTTCGACAAGTTGGGCGCGCGATGCTTGGAATAGCAAAATCTCAGCGCGTTGGTGCATTTCCGTATTTTCGGATTTTAAAACGATATCTCTAATCTGATTCCCAATGGAAGTCCCGCCTGGTTCTCGCGTATTTATGACAGAATATCCGTTATCTTCTAGATATTTAGTTAGTTTAGCTATTTGTGAAGACTTGCCGCTACCATCCGGCCCTTCAAAAGTGATGAATAAGCTCAAGGTACATCTCCGTAGTGATAATTATTTGATGCTTTTAAGGAACAAGATAATAGCTTCGGCCCAGAGCCCTGCACTAATGCCTAAAAGGAAATCACTGATGAGTTTTCTGGCATCAATTGGGACATCTCGTAATGTAGTAGTTAGTTTGTCAACACTCTTCTGGGTAACTTGCTGTTGAGAAGCTAAATGGGCTAGTTGATGAAAAGCTTCTTGAGTGTTTTGAGGTAGATTCAAGGACAATTCTTCATCCTTGTCAAGAATCGCTCTCGATGTACGCACCATTTCTTCTAATAATTCTGAGGTCAGTTTGATTGTTTTTCTCCCCACGGTCAGATTAGTATCCCCATATCTAAAAATTTCGATTTTCTCCTCAAAAGTAAACAGGCTCAGATCATCAGCTTCACGATAAGCCTCAATAGGCATCTCTCGAGATAATCGCCCAAGGTTTTCGTAGAGAAAAGGAGCACATTTGCATACTTCAGTTTCACAATGTTTACATTGACCAGGGTATTCATCCCAAAGTGCATCTTCTATTAACACCCCAACACTATTAGCACTAGCCTTTCGCTCACTTTCCTCAAAATTTGCATAGCGCATTATCCAGGCGAAAACATCCACAGCTTCATTCATGTAGTATGCATGGCTTACTGGTAACAATCGAATCCCTTCGGCTAGTTCCCCAAGTTCCTCTGCCAGTCGACCGAATATTATTTTTCTGTCTGCTGAATCATCAATCATGTATATGTTGTCAAACATTTTTTGCCATGACCGAAGTGCCCTTGGGCGTTTTTGCTTATTTCTTCTTCCCAAGTTGTCAAGTTCATTCCAATCAATTCCTACATTGGATTCGCGATAAATTTCGCAGTCACGCTTTGCATGAGGAATCTTTCTGCAATATGGACATACATAAGGAAATTTTTTCCAAATCAATGCCTCGACACTTCTGACCCCAATGTGCCCGCACAACGTTAACCACCAGCCTAAAGCTTTTGCCAGATAAGTAACGCCATTTTTCCTCGTTTTTAATTTACGACTAGCAGATGAACTAAGCCCTCCTACCACTTCAACCAAATGAGTAAAAACTGAATCTGGAGTGCGATAGAAATTCCGATCCATATAAATTGAATTTACTAAGCGATACCATTCGTCGAGTGATGCTGGCTTTTTCATCAATATTCCTCCCACAGTTGTCGTGATAAGACTATTTGGTAACAGATAGTGTGAATATACCTTAACACGATATGCTATGCTTGACAACTTCTCTGAGACGTTTTGACTCTTCGCCCAAAGTTTTGAATGACTATGGACATGGATGATTGATTTGGTCGTTTCGTCGGCTTGTTTCTACTCCCGATAAATCCTCACCCTGCGGTGAGGCTCTTTGCCGTGGGAGTAGGAGAGCAGATTTGCCTGGCGGGCCATTTGATGCTGCAGCCGCCGGATGTAGGATGTAGCCGGATCGAGTTCGACCCAGCGTTCCCCATCCAGCACGGTCTTGATGGCGCGTTGAGTCTGCTGCAGTGCTTCTTCGTCGTCTTGCTTGCCCGGACGGGTTGGAGTCAGGTTGAACAGGCCGCTCAGGAAACGCGTCAGTTGGGTGCGGGTATCAGAACGCAGCACATAGATGGGGATGCCCAAATTTTCAGCCTCGACGATGGCTTGATTGCGCTTGCGGAAGTGGTGCCTCAACGTGACCACGGCCTGGGCCTGATAGAGATCGGTCTCCGTTTGAATGGGCACTTTGAGCTGCCGCGCCGCCTGTCGTAAACGGTTGCGGGCGACCCCGTAAGAGAAAATACGGATTTCCTGAAGCTGCTCACGCTGGGGTGGTTCGAGTTGGGTTTGGAGCAATTCGCCTGTGTCGGTGTCTTCCCAGGCGGCGTTTTCGTGCTGGCGCCGCATGCCGCCAATAGGTTGGTGCAGTTGTATCGCTTTGCTGCCCTTTTTAATGCGGATCTCACCGTTTTCGTCGCGCGAGCGGATTTCCGGAGTATGTGGATGGCCGCGTAATAAGGCGTCTACGGAAGCAGACACATCCCGATGGATAGCCAGCCGGTCGCGAGTTTGGATTTCGATGAGCACATCGAAGGTCGGCGGCGAGCGACGTTCCAGAACGGTCTTTTGTGTGCCGCGCCGACGGGCTTCTTCATCAGAGAGCGTAACGGACTCGATTCCGCCAACCAGATCGGACAGTGTGGGGTTGAGCAGCAGGTTCTCCAGGGTGTTGCCATGAGCAGTGCCGATCAACTGCACGCCGCGTTCAGCGATGGTGCGGGCAGCGATGGCCTCCAGTTCGCGGCCGATCTCATCGATGACGATCACCTCGGGGTTGTGATTCTCCACGGCCTCGATCATCACTTCGTGCTGCAAAGAGGGCTTGGCGACCTGCATACGCCGGGCGCGCCCAACCGCGGGATGGGGTACGTCGCCATCGCCGCCGATCTCGTTGGATGTATCGACGATCACCACTCGTTTCGATTCCGCCAAAATCCGGGCCGCCTCGCGCAGCATGGTGGTCTTGCCCACGCCGGGGCGTCCCAGAATCAGCAGGCTTTTATGGTCCTCGATCAAATCCTTGATGATCTCCGTAGTGCCGTATACGGCCCGGCCTACCCGGCAGGTCAGGCCGACGATATCGCCGCGGCGGTTGCGGATGGCAGAGATGCGGTGCAGCGTGCGTTCCAGCCCAGCGCGATTGTCGTCATCGAACTCACTGACGCGCGAACCAACGCAATCGATATCGGCGCGCGCCACCTCCTCTTCGCGCAGCACAACTTCACCTGTCAGGAAACGCGCTGTTGGGACGCGCCCCAGGTCGAGGACGACTTCCAACAGATTGCTGCTGTCATTGGCCTGATCGATCGCCTGGGCGATATCGGAAGGCAGCACTCCCATCAGGGCATCTAAGTCATCGGTTATTTTTTGTGCTGGCATGAGAGATAAGTTCTCCACTGGAATAGGCGTTCTGGCTTGTGTGTGCCAGTGGAGTCTCGGGTTGTCCGTTCAAGTTAGGCAATTTGAAAGTTTCTCTGAGTTTATGGTGGGCTGCCATATGTTTGACCATCACCGTTTGCCTCGGGCTGGGGGTTGCCCCCATAGCTTCCAGAGCTGGTTCCAGATGGGGTTGGTATGCCCTGACACAGAGATAAATGGGGCGGGCGCGCCGGTCTGGAATACTCTCAATGAGGTCTCTGAGCAGATGGTCGATTCCCTCCAGATGGGGCTGGAAGTACGGTTTCACCCAGATGCCGTGCCCTCCATAGCTGATCACGGCAAAGCCCCTGAGTTCGTTGTCGTCATAATAAATCAGCCCAGGCGGGGATGTTCCTCCGTCAGGTGGTTCAATCTGCGCCACGAATTCGGGCACCACTTGGCGGTAGAGTGCCTGCAAGCGGGGAAGGTCGCCAAATTGTGTGATGCGCCATGAGTGCAGTCTGGTAGCTCTCTGGGTTTCTTGATCCCATTGCCAGATTCGTTGGCGGGCATATGAGGCAAACCCGGCCCTGCGCAAAGTCTCGAAAATCGATGAGTCTGAATTGACCTCAGCCAGCAAATGGAAGGCGCCGCGCTGCCCGGCCTGGTGAGCGAGTTGTTCAAGCAATTCTTGGGTGCTGGGTGACTCCAGGGCCTCCCGGGGAGCCAGGAAAGAAATGCGGGCAGAGGGTGACGATGCCTCTTGCATACTCTGACCGATCAAAGGCTGTTCGTCGCAATCTTCCATGCACACCCACGTGATCCCGCTTAGGCCATCCAATAAAACGCTGGGGAGCAGCCCGGTGCCACGCGTTGCCGCCAGCGCGCTGTTCAAAAAAACGCCCTGGTGGCGATAGCGGTAAAGGGTTGGCAAGTCTCGCCAGCCAAGGGGTCGGATCATAGATTTCAGTTCGTGCGGATCATCTCGAGGAAATATCGATGGAAGCGGTCGTCGGAGGTCAGTTCGGGGTGAAAAACCGTCGCCAGCCAATGGCCTTGACTGGCCGCAACGATGCGCCCATCCGAGAGAGTCGCCAGGCTTTGGGCGTCCTCCTGGACGGTTTCGATCAGGGGGGCGCGAATGAAGACCGCGTGGTAGGGCGACCCGCTTGGATCAACGCTTTCCAGGGCCGGGACGTTCAGATCGACCTCGAAGCTGTCTACTTGACGCCCGAAGGCGTTACGTTCCACGGTGATATCCATTAACTCTAGTAAGGGCTGCTTCCGGCGGGCATCCTTGGAAAGGAAGATTGCCCCCGCGCAGGTTCCCCAGATGGCTTTTTCGCGCCCAAAGGCGCGCAGCGGCTCCATCATCTCATAGTCGATAGCCAGTTTGCCAATCGTGGTCGATTCGCCGCCGGGGATGATCAATCCATCGAGTACGCCCAACTGTCCAGGGAGGCGAACCTCGCTGGCCTCCACGCCGATGCGACGCAGTGCATGAACGTGTTCGACAAAGTCGCCTTGTAGGGCGAGGACTCCTACTTTCATACTGTTGACCGAAGATCGTGGACGGAAGACGGATTTGTGCCGCCGCGGTCTTCCGTCTCCAGTCGAAACTACCATCCTCGCTGGGCGATCAATTCCATTTCGGGGATATCCGTCACCTGACGGCCCACCATGGGCTCACCCAGGTTACGGCTGACCTCGGCCAGGATATCAGGATCGTTGAAATGGGTGGTGGCCTTGACGATGGCAGCAGCCCGCCGGGCGGGATCACCAGACTTGAAGATTCCCGAACCGACGAAGTTCCCATCGACGCCTAACTGCATCATTAACGCTGCATCCGCAGGGGTGGCAATACCGCCGGCGGCGAAGTTGACCACCGGCAGACGGCCCAGTTCCTTGGTTTCCCTGACGATCTCATAGGGTGCACCGATGTTCTTGGCGTAAGCCATCAATTCCTCATCGGGCATGTTCTGTAAACGACGGATTTCGCCCAGAACGGCGCGGGCGTGGCGCACGGCTTCGACGACATCGCCTGTGCCAGCTTCGCCTTTCGTGCGGATCATAGCCGCGCCCTCCCCAATGCGGCGCAAAGCCTCGCCCAAATTCCGGCAGCCACACACAAAGGGGATCTTGAAGTCGTGTTTGTTAATGTGGTGTTCTTCATCGGCTGGGGTGAGCACCTCGGATTCGTCTACATAGTCCACACCGAGCGATTCGAGAATCTGCGCCTCGACAAAGTGACCAATGCGCACTTTGGCCATTACAGGGATAGAGACGGCTTCCATGATCTCCTCGATCAGCCCGGGATCACTCATTCGGGCCACGCCGCCATGGGCACGAATATCTGCGGGGACGCGTTCTAATGCCATTACGGCCACTGCGCCGGCATCCTCAGCGATGCGAGCATGTTCGGCAGTGACCACATCCATAATTACCCCACCTTTGAGCATCTGAGCCAGTCCTTTTTTGACTGCAAATGTACCAACTTGTTTTTCCATTTTTTCTTCCTCAGATATAGATATCGGTTAAATACCCTGGTGCATTTTCCAAGGCAAGGGTGATTCTACCATGCCGCGATAGCACTCGCAATTCGGGAGGGCTGTTTGCACGCGTAAAGACCCCCTACAGTGTGGGATAAAACTGCTCGGTGTTTAGGGCGTCAATGGGGTTCGACAGTAAAACGGATCGCTGTGCGCACTTTGCCATCGATTTCAACATCGACAAAGTAGGGAATGCACACGATGTTGAAGCCGTCTTCTTCTAGATATCCTTTGGCGAGTGCTAGAGCTTTTACGGCTTGGTTGACTGCGCTGGCCCCAATTGCCTGTACTTCGGCGCGCTGGTGCTCACGAAAGACACCTGCAATCGCGCCCGCCACAGCGGACGTTCGTGAGTTCGCTGCGACTTTAATTGTATCGATGTGACCGGTATCGCTGTTCACTGTTTCCATTGTGATTCCTTTGTTCCACCGTGATTAGGTCACTTGATGTTATTGTATAGTATTTTGGATGCAGAATCAAGCTGGATACTTGTAAATTTTTCCCCATATTGTACGATTTTTCGTGGGGAAACCACCCTCCTGGCGTGGATTTCTCTTCACTTAAAACCAAAAAAAGTGACACTGAATGCCCCGATCCGCTGAGCGGCCAATCGATATCCACGCCATCACGGAAGCGGTCGTTATCCCAATGCAGCCAGACGGGGATCACGGAGATATTTAGCCCTTTTCTGATGCTTTCGGGGATGTGGGTGGAGCTATCTGTCAGAATGACGATCTTGTTTTCGTTCATCTTTTCTGATCCTGTTCGAGAACCTGATTGCATAAAATCATATCACTATATTAATGAAGTTGCTATCCTGCCAGTAGATGAAAGCATCTTTACGCTGACTTCCAAAATTTGTTGTAAGAACTGTACCCATCACTAGAAGCTTGAACAAAAGCTGGTCTCACGCAAAGACGCAGAATCGCAAAGCGAATTTTTCGCTGGCTGTAGCGGATTGAAAGAACAGTTGACTGTTGAAAGTTGGGAATTCCCCCCTGCTCGCGACATAAAATTGGGGTACACTTTGTGTCATAGAGACTTCGTTGACGCCCTTAGGAGATATGGTATGGAACCCTCTCGATTCAAAGATTTGAATCTCCCCTTTCGTATCTTGTTAGGCCCTGGGCCGAGCATGGTATCGCCGCGCGTTTTGCGCGCCCTGGCCCACCCCCCAGTAGGGTATCTTGACCCCGAGATCTTGGCGGTGATGGCCGACCTGAAGGAGTTGTTGCGCTATACCTTCAAGACGGAGAATGAGTTTACCATCCCCATATCGGGGACGGGAACTGCTGGGATGGAGACAGCCATCGCCAATTTCGTCGAGCCTGGCGACCGCGTGCTTACGGCTGTCAATGGTTTCTTTGGAAAGCGCCTCGCCGATATGGCCTCGCGGTACGGCGCTCAGGTGGAGCGTCTCGAGCGCCCCTGGGGGGAGATCTTCACTCCTGAGGATTTTGATGCCGCGCTCAAGGGCGGCGGCTATCGATTGGTGACCCTGGTTCATGGCGAAACCTCGACTGGCACCGTGCAGACGCGCGTAGCTGAGATCGCTGAAGTCGTTCACCGTCACGGCGCGCTGCTGGTATTGGATACGGTTGCCTCTCTGGGGGGGGTGCCCGTCGATGTGGATGGCTGGGATGTCGATATCTGCTACAGCGGATCGCAGAAATGTCTGTCCGCACCGCCAGGGCTGGCGCCTTTCACGGCCAACGCCCGTGCTATGGAAGTCTTTGGACAGCGCCAAAGCCGCGTCACCAACTGGTATCTGGATATCCAGGGACTGTCGCAGTATTGGCTGGAGCCGCACAAATACCACCATACCGGGCCGATCAATATGTTCTATGCCTTACGTGAGGCGCTGCGTTTGGGGGCTGAGGAGGGCATCGAGGCCCGCTGGAAGCGGCATCGGTCGGTTGCCGAAGCCCTATGGGCTGGCCTGGAGAACCTGGGGCTGCCGCCGCGCGTTCCAGAGGAGTACCGCATGGCTTCGCTGACCACGCCGCAGCTCCCTGACGGCATAGATGAAGCTGCCATCCGCCGCCGGTTGTTGGACGATTACAACATCGAGATCGCTGGCGGTTTTGGCCCCCTGGCCGGGCAGATTTGGCGCATCGGCTTGATGGGCTTCAGCGCTCGCCGTGAGAACGTGACTCTGCTGCTGGCGGCTCTGGGAGAACTGCTTTAGGCAAACGGATTTACCTGAACACGCTAAATGTTCTCAGTGATTCTTGATGTGTTCATGGATGATTTCCCCCCTAACTTGTCCTTTCACCACCTCTATGGCACAATAACCCTTAATTCCTAACTCTTAACTCCTAACTCGCACTCCTCATGTCTCGCTGGATTGGTTTCATCATCGCCATTATTGTCGGTATCGGCCTCGGTCTGTTTTATGGCTGGGTGATCGATCCAGTGGATTATACCGATACCACGCCCGACAGCCTGCGCCAGGATTATCGGGCGGATTATGTACTCATGGTGGCTGAGGCCTACCAGCTTGAACGTGATCTGGCCCTGGCGGTGGGGCGGCTGGCTTTCTTGGGGGAGAGGGATGCGCTGACGATCATTGGAGAGGTGATCGACTTTGCCAGGGAGGTGGGTTACTCCCAATCGGATCAGGCTAAGTTAGTGTTGCTCTACGAAGGGATCGCCACCCTGTCAGTAGACCCGCAGGGAGTAACGCCATGACCCGTGAGACGCGCGGCCCCTGGTACTTGCTGACCGGCGTGATCCTGGGTTTTATTGTGGGGTTGCTGTTTGCCTGGGTGGTCTCGCCGGCTGAATACACCAATACGCACCCGGATGCCTTAAGGGCTGATTATAAGGACGCCTACCGGGCGGCAATTGCCTCGGCCTATTTAGCTACCGAAGACCTTACCCGTGCCAAGGCTCGCCTGGCTCTATTGAATGAGGGGGACCCTGCCGGCGTACTGGCGGCCCAGAGTCAGCGGTATCTGGCGGAAGGGTTTTCTTACCAGGCGGCCCTGGCGCTGGCCCAGCTATCGGCTGCTCTAGGGGAAGTCCCCGCGCCGGCGTCGTTCACAGCTACGGCCTCGCTGCTCCCCTCGGATACCCCTATCCCTGAAGATACGGCCACTGCCACGCAGGAGGTCGAGCCCACTCCCTCGGAGACAGAACAGACCCCAAACGAGACGATCACTCCCGAGGAGGACGAGGAAGGCCAGCCCACTGATGCGTCTGTTGCCTCGCCGACGTCCACCCTGACCCCTACACCTTTCCTGACCTTCACACCGCTTCCCACCCGCACACTTACGCCCACGTTGGCGCCGCCCTTTGTGCTGCAAGAGCAGGCCTTGGTTTGTGAGCCTGAGCTGGGGGTTGCGGTGATTCAGATCATCGTGCAGAACGCGGCCGGGGAGGGCATCCCAGGGGTGGAGATCATCATCCATTGGGACAACCAGGAGGAGCACTTCTTCACCGGATTGAAGCCTGAGATGGGTTGGGGGTATGCCGATTACACCATGACAACGGGGATCAGCTACACGCTGCACATCGGCGAGGGGGGTGAGGCGGTGGATTTATTCGTGCCGGAGTGTACCGACGATCAGGGTGAGCGCTACTGGGGCGGCTGGCGGCTGGTCTTCGCGCACCCATAGGCCATATCGGAAGCGTTAATGACAGCAGCAGTGATCGTATCCGCAGCGTATATTGCCTTCCAAATGATGGCCGATGTCGCCAGCCTGCGGATTGTGATGATCGCCGGGTTTTCCATCGATGCGGGCACGTTTGTCTACCCTTTTACTTTCACTTTACGGGATTTAGTACACAAGACGGCAGGCATTAAGGCCGCCAGGGTGTTGATCGTTAGCGCTGCGGTGCTCAACCTGCTCATGGCTGGCTTGTTCTGGTTGACATCTATCCTGCCCCCGGACCTGGCCGTTGGCCCTCAAGCCGAGTTTGGGCTGGTGCTCTCTCCCGTGTGGCGGATCGTATTCGCCTCGATTGTGGCTGAGGTGATCGCGGAAATGGTCGACACCGAAGGCTACCGTTTGTGGGTCGAAAGAGTCACCCGCGATTATCAATGGGCGCGCGTGTTGGTGAGCAACGCTTTCAGCATCCCTCTGGACAGCCTGCTCTTTAGCTGGCTGGCTTTTGGAGGGGTGCTGCCAAATGCTGTGGTTTGGTCGATTTTCGTCAGCAATGTGATCATCAAGGGATTGACTACGTTGGTCAGCCTGCCGGGTATTTACCTGGTAAGGGAGAATCCTCAGGTGTAGTCTTTAGTAATGGTAGGAGTGAATCATGATCCCTCTGCGCGATGAAATCCCCACCCGCAGGGTGCCCATCGTTAATTACGTTTTGATCGCCGTGAACGTGCTGGTTTATTTGTTTCAGAGTATGTTGGGTGCCGAGGAACAGGCTTTGGTGTACGAGTTCGCCCTGATCCCTTTCCAGTTCACCAGCGGCATCAGCCTCGGTGATATCACCGATATCTTCACCAGCATGTTCATGCATGCCGGTCTGGCGCACATCGGCGGCAATATGCTCTACTTATGGATTTTCGGCGACAACGTCGAAGACCGCATGGGGCGCGGACGCTATCTCATTTTTTATCTCATCGGGGGCACAGTGGCTTCACTGGCCCATATTTTCACCAACCCCGCATCACAGATCCCTACAGTGGGTGCCAGCGGGGCTATCGGCGCGGTTTTGGGCGCTTATCTGGTGCTTTATCCTCAGAGCCGGGTGTTGACATTGATACCGCTGGGGTTCTTCATTCGTCTGTCCATGCTGCCGGCGGCCCTGGTGCTGGGGTTGTGGTTTGTATTGCAGTTCTTCTCAGGTGTGATTTCCCTGGGCGGTCCGGATGTGGGCGGCGTGGCCTTCTGGGCGCATATCGGTGGCTTTGTCGCCGGCGTAGTGCTGGCGAAAGTCTTCGCTAAGCCCGAGGAGCCGGATTATTTCATTCATTGGTAGTTGGCGGCTATTCCAGCCAGGCTTGGATTGCCCCTAATTCCCCCACAACACGCCCCCCGGCCTGATTCCCGGCTTCGATGGCCCTGGTGAAGCCTTCACCGCGGCACAGGGCCGCGATAAAACCGGCCGCGAAGGCATCTCCGGCGCCAGTGGTGTCCACCACATCCACTTTGGGAGCGGGAATCCGCCCGCGAAAAGCATCCCCCTCGATCAAGCACCCCTTTTCCCCAAGTTTGACGATCACGTTGGCAGCGCCGTGTTCTTTCAGGGCGCGAGCGGCCTGCTCTGGGTCGCGCAGATCGGTCATGCGAAAGGCTTCGTAAGCATTGCACATAAAACAGTCGAGGTAGGGCATGGCCTGCCACAACGAAGCGCGTAATTCGGGGTCATCCATGCGTACGTTGAAAACCACGTCCAAAGATGTGCGTAGCCCCAGACCTTGTGTCTGGGCCAATTTGCGAGAGAGGCGGTCATCGAGCAGGCTGGGCAATACGAAAAATCCGGCTACATGCAGGAAGCGCGCCCCGGCCGCGGCCAGGGTGGGAAGATCGAGGGCCTCAGCGTCCAGCGTGCCGTTAGCTCCCGGTGTGTGCACAAAACGCGGCTGGTAATCGCTATCCACCAGGCCGACGCTGACGGCGGTAGGCGCACTTTGGGCGCGCTGTACGAAACGCGTCTCCACCCCGACTCTTTCCCAATATTGATGCAGCAGGTCGGCGGAGTCGTCATCTCCGGTTTGGGCCACCAATGCGGTTGGGACACCCAGGGTCGTCAGCCCGATGGCGACGTTGGAGGCGCAGCCGCCCGGCGAAACGGAGACCTGCTCGAAGGAGATCGATTCCCGCCGGGGGACTTCATTGACGGGATAGCATATGACATCAAGGGTGACATTGCCAAAGACAATTACGTCCATAAGTCTTTTCCATGGGATGACTGGCGTGGAATGGTTTGGTAATGATACCCTTTTCTCTAGCCGGGATCAATCTTCCAAATGCGCGTGTAGCTGGGACACCCAGATTCAATCTTTGTATGGGATGCACTCTCGCTGATGATCGTAAAAAGGGCGAGGCCTCACCTTTCTTGAAGAAAAACTGATGTATAATCCAAACGCTGGAAAATACTTCCTCAGCCCTAGACATTGCCGGAGATGGAAGACGATATGTCCCTTGAAAAGATTGGTCGCTACCAAATAAAAAGTGAACTCGGTCGTGGCGGGATGGCTACCGTTTACCATGCCTACGACCCCAACTTCGAACGGGATGTCGCTATCAAGGTGCTTCCCCGTGCTTTTTTGCATGACCCGCAGTTCCGAGCGCGTTTCGAACGGGAAGCCAAGACCGTCGCTGCGTTGGAGCATGCCGCGATAGTCCCGGTATATGATTTTGGCGAGGAAGATGGTCAGCCCTATATTGTGATGCGCATGATGTCAGGCGGGGACTTGGCGGGCAAGCTCCGAGACGGGAACTTGTCATTCCAGGAAGCCGCCAAGATCACGGAACGCTTGGCTTCTGGACTAGAAGCCGCTCACAGAAAAGGAATTATCCACCGTGATATGAAGCCTGGGAATATCCTCTTCGATCAGTATGATAACGCTTATCTATCTGATTTTGGCATTGCCCGGTTGACGCATGGCAGCCACACGCTCACGGGTGAAAACATCATTGGCACACCTGCCTATATGAGCCCTGAACAGGTCCAGGGTGAGAAGGAATTAGATGGCCGCAGCGACCTGTATTCTTTAGGGATCATCTTTTACCAAATGCTCGTTGGGGATACGCCCTATCAGGACACCACCCCGGCAAAAGTGATGATGAAGCACATCCTTGAGCCAGTGCCTGATCTTGCTCTGATCATGCCTGAGATACCGCCGGAGTTGGGACAATGGCTTCTGAAGGCGTTGGCAAAAGACCCCGATGACCGTTTTGCTACCGCGAAGGAAATGGGTGAGGCCCTGCAATCGGCAGCACAGGGCAGATCGCATCACGCGCTCGCATCGGCTGATACGACGGCCGTCCAGGAGCCCGGCACGCGGTTGGCCCAACAGCCCCCTGTTCCACAGGATTATGCACCTCAACAGGCTGTTGCCCCGCCCCAGCAGACACCGCCGCCTCCCCCGACACCCCTGTCGGAAAAGCCCAAAAGGAGCTGGTTGCCTTTCGCAATTGGCGGCTTTATCCTGTTGGGGATTGGGGCTGTGATCGTACTTGTAGTGGCGTTCATGGGTTACCAGGGCAGAGGCCCTCTTGCCGCGGCGCTTGCTCCGCCCACATCAACCGCCGCGATATTGCAGCCTTCCGATCCGTCGGAGTCGGGCATCACCAATACGCCTGAAGAGGCGGTAGTCAGTGTTGCTGATACGGCAGCACCGACCGTAGAACTCCCTACAAATACCGAAGCGCCCCCCACAGATACACCCGAGGCCACAGCTACCAGCACCCCAGAGGCGCTTACGCTGGGCGGTGCCGACAAAATTGCCTTCATCAATGATAACAACATCTGGGTCATGAACGTCGATGGCAGCGATTTGCAGCAATTGACGAATGATGGCGCGATCAAAACTGATCTTGCCTGGATGCCAGATGGTAAAGGCCTGACCTATATCTCTGGAAAATGCATTTGGTCCGCGGAACTGGAAACGGGCCGTCTGGATTTTATTGCCTGTTTTGAATCATCTGACTACCTTGAGTCTTTCGCCATCTCGCCGGATGGAACCCAGGCCGCGATCGCCGTAAATCGCGCTCTGTACATCGTCCCCTTTGATTTAGATCGTTTGCGAGAGGTCAGGTACAACACGCACTTAGAAGAGATGAGCGAATGCCCCGCCTATGACCCATTGAAAACCAGCACAGAGTCGATTGTGGCAGTCCAAAAGGTGCGCTGGTCTGACGATGGGCAAAGTCTTTCTGTGATGGTTTTAGCCGCCCTGACAGGGGTCCAGGGAGATATCATTCAGATGTTCCCAGTTGGTGATTGTGAGTCTCAACCCTTCCGCAGCGACGAGTTTCCTGCAGCACGATTCACTGTCCGGGATTACGACGATTCCCCCTATCTTCAAAACTTTGGTTATGATGGCGGTTATCTTTATGCGATTACCAGCTACACCCGCAATGATGGTTTCGGACACCTCTACCTGTACAATGCTGATCTCCATAGAGCGGATGTCGAGGTCAATCCCATCGGTGGGACTTGCTGCTACCGAGACCCCCAATTCAGCCCGGATGGTCGCTACCTGATATTTGCCTACCAGCCCTTTGAAGCCGGCGCGACAACTCGATTGTATATTGTGCCCTTTGGAACCATTGGAATGGGCGTAGAATACGAACCCCTCTCCCTCCCAGAGGGTTTCCTCAGCGACCCGAAAGCGAAACCCCAACCCGTCTTCCGCCCCATACCTGACAGCAGCGGTTAAAGCGTCACCAGGTCACTTTCATGAAGACTCGTGCAATCATCCTGGCCGGTGGTGAAGGTTCCCGGCTGGGAGTTTTAACGACTAAACGCACCAAGCCAGCCGTCCCTTTCGCCGGGAAATACCGCATTATCGACTTCACTCTTTCGAACTGTGTAAATTCCAACCTGTTTGATGTGATGATCCTGGCTCAATATCGCCCTCATTCGCTGATCGGACATATCGGTGCGGGTGGGCCCTGGGACCTTAACCGGGATTTTACCGGTGGGGTGCGCATCTACTCTCCGTATAAAGCCCGCCGCCCAACAAACTGGTATTTAGGCACCGCGGATGCCGTACAACAAAACTTCAGCTTCATCAAAAGCACCAATCCGGATTTTGTGTTGATCCTCTCCGGCGATCATATTTACGAGATGAACTACGATGCCATGATCGCCTTCCATATCGATCATCGCGCCGACGTGACCTTGGGGACCATCACCGTACCTCTTGAAGATGCCTCCCGTTTTGGCATTGTGGGGCTGGATAACAAATATCGGGTGACCTCTTTCATCGAAAAGCCCAGCGACCCGCAATCGAATCAAGTCAATATGGGCGTTTACCTCTTCAATATGGATGTGTTGGATCGCGTTCTCTGGCAGGATTACAAAAGCAAAGAATCGGCCCACGACTTCGGCAAAAACATCTTGCCTGGGCTGGTTGCACAGGGCGCACGCGTCTACGCTTTCCCCTTTTCGGGGTATTGGGTCGATGTGGGGACCACCTTATCGTACTGGCAGGCTCACATGGACTTGCTCGCTGACCCCCCATCACTGAATTTGAATGACCGATCTTGGATTATCCACACCCGCACCGAAGGACGCCCGCCAGCGTTGATCGCCAGTGGAGCTCAGGTGCACGACAGTATGATCACGGATGGCTGTGTCGTCGCCTCGGATGCCCTAATTGAACGCAGCGTGCTCGGCCCAGGGGTGCGTGTCGCCTCGGGCGCAGTGGTGCGCGAATCTGTCATCCTCACCGATTGTGAAATCCACGCTGGGGCTTCGGTTGAGCGTGCCATCCTCGATAAACGAGTTTTCATTGGGGAGAAAGCCACTGTCGGCGGTATCAGCTCGAAAACGCCTCCCCAACTGGTCATGGCAGGCAAGAGTAGCCACATCCCTCCAGGGTACACCATCGAGCCTGGGGCTACCATCCCGGCAGACATCCGTGAAGCCGATTATCCCTCCAAGATCATAAAATCCAATACCAAAATGGATCGGGGCCGAGAGGACCTCCATGAAATTTGAGCGGGCTTCTGGCATATTGCTTCATCCGACCAGCCTTCCCGGCCCATATGGGATCGGTGATATCGGCCCCAAGGCTCATGCATGGATCGATTTCTTAGCCTCCACAGGCAGCAGTTTGTGGCAAGTGTTGCCGCTGGGGCCGACGGGCTATGGGGACTCGCCTTATCAATGCTTTTCTGCTTTTGCTGGCAATCCTTATCTGATCAGCCCTGAGGCGCTGTATGCGGAGGGGTTGCTCGCCCGCGATGATGTGCTTGATCTTCCCTCATTTCCCGTAGAGCGCGTGGACTATGGGGCTGTAATCCCTTACAAAGTAGAACTGCTTAAACGAGCTCATCGGCGTTTCCAAGAGGCTCCCTTTTCTGAAATCGCTGGGGCTTTCGAAGCTTTCAAAGACGCTGCCGCCCATTGGTTGGATGATTTTGCCCTCTTCATGACCATCAAAGAGGCCCACGGCGGCGGTTCTTGGGTCGAGTGGCCCGCGCCCCTCCGCAACCGCGATGGGGACGCACTGCAGGATTTCAGGGAAGCGCATGGGGCCGATATCGAGCGACAGGCCTTTTGGCAGTTTCTCTTTTATCGGCAGTGGGCTGATTTACGAGAGCACGCCAGGGAAAATGGCGTCCGAATTATCGGCGATATCCCCATCTTCGTCGCTCATGACAGCGCGGATGTTTGGTCTCACTCCGAACTCTTTTTCTTGGATGACGAAGGCCAACCTACGGTTGTCGCCGGCGTGCCGCCTGATTATTTCTCGCCTGTCGGCCAGCTTTGGGGCAACCCTCTCTATCGTTGGGAGGCCCACGCCCAGGATAGCTACGCTTGGTGGCTGGATCGCCTTCGAGCGGTATTCTCCCTGGTTGATATTGTCCGCCTGGATCACTTCCGCGGCTTTGCTGGTTACTGGGAGGTCCCGGCTGAGGAGGAGACAGCCGAAAAAGGGCAGTGGGTTCCTGGCCCGGGGGCTGTTTTTTTCGAGGTTGTTGAAGAGGCACTGGGACATCTCCCCATCATCGCCGAGGACTTGGGAGAGATCACCCCTGATGTGATCGAGCTGCGCGATCGTTTCAAGCTCCCTGGCATGAAGGTCCTGGTATTCGCATTCGACAGCGGCGCGGAGAATGAATTTCTGCCCCATAACTTCACCCCTAATTGCGTGGTATATACCGGCACTCACGACAATGACACTGCCCGCGGTTGGTATGAACGCACCGAGGAGGAAATCCGCCACTACGCGCGCCGCTATCTGGCCCGTGAAGGGCGCGATATAGCCTGGGATTTGATCCGTGCGGCCTGGTCTTCGGTGGCGGTCTTCGCCCTGGCACCCATGCAGGATATTCTGAGTTTGGGCAACGAAGCGCGTATGAACTACCCCAGCACACCCAGCGGCAACTGGGGCTGGCGGATGTCACCCCAGGCCCTGACCGATACGCTGCGGACGCGTTTGGAGGAGATCAACTTCCTCTATGGGCGCCATGCCTCGGCGAGGGAAGAGCCAAACAATGAACTTGGGAGCGTGGGCTATCCCCCTTGACCATCTGGGGCAACCATGAACCCCAGCAAAGAACTGAGAGTAAATGACACAGGTGATTGATCTATTCAAAGGAGAAAGCGCATGTCTGAAACCCGTACCTTAGAATTTTCCCAAACTGTAGATGCTCCTGCAAAACAAGTTTATCAGGCCTTTGTGAGTTCCGTGGCTTTGGAGAGCTGGTTCGCAGACTCCGCCGAAGCTGATGCACGCAAAGGAGGCCGTTTCTACGCCTGGTGGAACGAAGGTTATTATGCCAGCGGCCTGTTCACAAAGCTAAAGGAAAACAAGCGCATCGCTTTCACCTGGCTGGGCCTTGATGAGCCGGCTCCCTCGAAGGTGAATATCACCCTTTCAGAAGAAGATGGCACAACTCGGGTGACCGTCAAACATAAAGGTGTTGGCAAGGGAGGGGACTGGAAAGAAACCTATCAGCAAATGACTGACGGCTGGGAAAACGCCCTGGCCAACTTGAAATCGGTGCTCGAGACGGGCTATGACAAGCGCTTTTATGACCGGCCAATGTTGGGCGTGCTTCCCGACGCCATGGTTGACGAGAAACTGGTCAAAGAGCTTGATCTTCCCGTGGAAACCGGGGCCAAGATTTCAGATGTGGTGGCGGGGATGGGCGCGGAAGCTGCTGGTTTACAAGGCGATGATGTGATCTTCAGCATCGGCGGCCATGAGTTGAAGACCTTCCCAGATTTCAGTCTGGCGCTGGCCGATAAGAAGGCAGGCGATGTCGTTGAAGTTATCTTCTACCGTGCAGGAGAAGAACAAACGGTTGATATGGAGCTCTCCGGACGACCCAAGCCCGAACTGTCTGCTTCTGCAAAGAACTTGGCAGAGCGCACAGCACGGGTATACGAACAGGTCAATAAGGAACTGGATGGCCTCTTCGAGGGAGTCAGCGATGAAGAAGCCTCCCTGCGACCAGGGAAAGAAGAGTGGAGTGCAAAAGAGGTTTTGGCCCACCTGATCTACTCCGAGCGCTGGCTGCATCTGGCCATCACCTGCTTCATCGGCAATTTTCGCACGGGTGGTTTCTCCAATGATCTAGGAATGCACGCCGCTATCGCCAGTGCATACTCCCTTGATGAGTTGATTGCTGAGCTTAAGCGCTGTGAAGCCATCACTGTGGCGGCAATCGAAGCCCTGCCCGAAGAATTTGTGGCCGACAAGCGCCGCCTGATGATCCTGGTTTCCAATGTCGATGAGCAAGGTTTCGCGTTGCACACTCGCGGCCATTTCCCACAGATTGAAGCCGCGCTGAAAGCCGCCCGAAAGGGCTAATTGACAGATCGTCCGACGAATCAAATTCGATTGTTTCAAAGCAAGAAGCCCTCCAATGGCCGGAGGGCTTCTTGCTCCCTAACGAAATCTGATTTGAGACTTACTTAGTCTTCTTTAGCACTGGCAGACCATTCTTCGTCTCCGACACCATGTAGCCATTGGGAACGGCATCGATCGCGCCTTCCTTGATGGTCTTGGCGAAGAAGTAGATCGTCTGCTCACGACCACCTTTCAATTGGGTAACTCTAGAGTGAAGGTAGTATGTGACGCCTTTTGAGTTTTGGTGACTGTAAGCCATATCTCTCTCCTTTCAGATTTGTATTCTAAGTATAGATGAAATTCAATGTTTGGGCAACACCTCAAACCCACCATATTTGTTGTAGAAATATTTGATATGGATTACTAATTATAACGCATTACCAAGGCCTTTAGAAGAGGTTTCTTTGTATGTGCAGGCCCTTCTTAAAGTCGAACTTGAGAAACATTCTTACCGCAGTGATCGCCAAGTTCGCGGAGAGAAGCATAAAAATTTCTCGGCGAACTACCCGCGCTCAGCGGTGAAAACCAGGTTTAGCATTACTTTAAGAAAGCTGCAACACAGCTCTCAAAAGGTATTGTGTTTTTGTACAGATTTCTATATACTTAGAAGTGACGTTTTGCGCAAATCACGCGGGCAAGGGCAATCTTCCGCACATCATTGTATTTTATCCGTATTTTTGGACTCACAACCATACTCTAACTATTTTTGAATCCCACAAAGGAGCGAAAGATGAAGAAATTCGTTTTGATCATTGTGGTTGTTTTAGGTTTGGTGCTATCAGCCTGCGCCCAGCCCACTGAGCCACCCCCACCCCCGGAGCAGGCCTCCCCTGAAGAACCCACGCAGGCCCCCTTGCCCACCGCGACACTGCCCCCTCCGACCGATACGCCCGTGCCAACCGAGACCCCCATCCCGTCGGAGACGCCCATACCCTCCCTGACGCCGTATGCCGGCGCGTCACGGATCGTCTTTTCATCCAATCGGGGCGACGATCCAAACGTACTCGGCCTGTACATCCTCGATACCGAAACCCTAGAGGTCATCCCCCTCGAGACCGGCCTGGAAGCGAACCTCTTCCCCAAGTGGTCTCCCGATGGCAACCAGGTGCTCTTCACGCGGCCCGGCGTTTGGAACCTGTACACCATCTACGCCAACGGCAGCGATCTCGCCCAAATCACCGATTTCCGCAGTGCCAATGCCGACTGGTCGCCAGATGGGGCGCAAATCGTCTTCCAGTCCGATCACCAGAATGAACCAACGGATGTCCCTGATGTCTACGTGATCGACGTCTCCGGCGAAAATATGGTCGAACTGATCGATCTCCCCGACGTGCCCGACTTTTCGCCGCGCTGGTCCCCCGATGGCAGCCAGATCTTGTTCATCTCCGGGAGAACGGGTAATTACGAGATCTTCCTAATGAACGCCGATGGGTCGGACCCCGTTCAAGTAACGGATTCGGAGGCTCCCATATTCAACGCTGTTTGGTCACCTGACGGCAGCCGCATTGCCTTCCCGTATGTGCAGGGGCAGTCAACAGATATATTCATCATCGACAAAGATGGAAGCATGGAAAGCGCCGTCCAGCTTATGGCAGATGAGTTTGCGGATGATTCGCCGGCCTGGTCGCCGGATGGTGAAAAGATTGTCTTCCGTTCAGACAGGAATGGAAACATCGATCTCTGGATGATCAATGTTGATGGAACTGGTCTTGTGCAGCTTACCAATGATGAATACTATGATGATTTCCCCGATTGGGGGCCGTAAATCGTCGTTGGTGTCACTTAGAGGATAGGATCGAATCCATCTTTCAGAACCACGCCCAAGGTCGGCGTACGTTCCATTGAATTCGCCGCGCGCAACGGCTGGTATTAGGTCGCCGCGACGAATTACTCGCGTCAGAATCACCTGCAGGAGGTCCCTATGCATGCGCGCACCTTGACCACAGTTTTTATCACCATGCTCGTTGCCGTCATCGCATGTAATCTTTTCATCCCAGGCGAAGAACCACTACCCCAGACTGAGCCAGAAGTCGAACCGGCAATCGAAACCGCGCCTGCACCTACACCTGCATCTGAATGCATCCCCACCCTTCCTGACGAGAAGCCCGAAAAAGACAGCTATGAAACAATTGTTGAAGAGTTTGATCTCGTAGCCCCTTCAGGGAACCGCCTCTATGGCATGATCCGCCGCCCGGACCCTGCCCTTTATGCCGATCTATGTTTTCCCGGGGTGGTGCTCGTGCCCGGAGGGATCAACCCTGGCCGCCTGATGGCTCTTGGCCGAGATGCCAAACTTCTGGCCGGTGCCGGTATGGTGGTGGTGACTTTCAACGCTGAAGGGCGCGCAGACGACACCCCCGATGATATCCGCTCCGAAGGGACTGAAGACTTCAACGGCTATCGCCATCAAGATGGCCTGTGCGCGCTTGTCCAATATGCCATGGGTTTACCTTATGTGATCTCAGAAAATGTGGGTATCTCTTCGCAATCCTATGGCATCACCATGGCCGCAGGCTGCGTCGGTCGGTATCCCCAAATCCCCGTCAAGTACCTCGTCGATGGCGAAGGCCCGCCGTATAGTTTCGTCACCTGTCACGGGCCGCGCTTCCTGGCTGGGGATTTGAAGAAATATACAACGGTAGAAGAGATCTTTGGGCGCCAGGCGACCTGGCAGGACGACTCGACGGAGAATCTCGAATGGTGGTCTGAAAGGGAAGCGGTCAACTTCATCGGCGATTTCCGGGGCTTTTACCTGAGGTTGCAGGCCACATGGGATCACGCCCAGCTGCCTGAGAATGCTGCTGAGATCGCTACGTACGACCAACCCGAGGGCTGGCCGGGAGGCGGACCGGCCTGGTATCATAACAAGCACACCAATGATATCGTCAACGCGGCCGTGCAGGGCGGCGTTCCTTGGGTGCGGGTCAACCTGGCCGAGCAGGGTAACCCCGTCAACGCCAGCTATGACGCCGATCATGCCCCCGTCTACCTCCCGGGCCAACTGGCAGACCGCCCCTGGGCGGTATTTGCGATCATCGAGATGGCCCGGATGGAGTAAAATACCCTAACTACTCTCAGTATATTTTGTCGGTAGACACCACAACCACGGAGCAAATGACATCATGCGCATCTTGGCAATTATTAGCGGTGAATACGGGGAGAGACATGTGGAAAACCTGGTCAAGCACGGCCCCAAAAGCTGGCATATCGAAATCTGGCAGGCCCCCACGGTCCTGCCCCCAGTGATCGATTACCCCGAGGATTATCTCCCTGAAGCCCTACCCCAGGCTGAACTGATCCTTTCCTTCGCCGAACACAAAGGGGTCGCCGAACTGCTCCCCGAAATCGCCCAAATGACCGGCGCGACCGCCGTGCTGGTAGCCGTTGACGATGAGACCTGGCTGCCGCGCGGCCTGGCGCGTCAGTTGCAGGGTTGGTTGGAAAGGATCAGGGTGAACTCTGCCATGCCCAAACCCTTGTGTTCGCTGACGGAGTCAGATTATGGCATTACCCGCCGGGATCGCCTCACCTATGATGACCCCTTGATCGCCGAATTTGCGCGCTATTTTGGCAAACCCGAGATCAACGTTCAGGTTGATCCCGCCACCCGGACCATTTCCGCCTCCGAAGTGGGGCGTGACGCCGTCTGCGGCTGCGCGCGTTATGTAGCAGAAAACCTGATCGGCATCTCAGTGGACGAAGCGGAAGAAAAAGCCGGGTTGCTGCACCATCATTTCCCCTGCCTGGCCAGCATGGTCAAGCTCAACGACTTCAACCACGACACCTTAATGCATGAATCAGGGCATCAGTTAGTGGATTATCTGGCAGATCAGATTAAACCCTATAAGAAAACGCGCTATATCTCCCCCGGAAAACGCAGCGAATAGAGATAGCAACGATCTTCGAAAAGTTTGCCCCTCTCCCTGCTAATGGGCTGGTTGAGAGGTAGGCTGCCTTCGCTGCTGAATGAATAAGCCAATCAGCCCGGCAATGGAGAGCAGGCCGCGAATGCTCACCACCAGCATCAGCAGGCTGCCTACCACGCCGCCGGCCACCATCCATCCGCGGGGGAAAGCCCGGTTGCTGCGGACGACGAGATCTTGCGCGGAATGTGGTTGATGGGCCACCAATCGGCTGCGCAGACCGTCTAAAAACTCTTGCCTGGGCGCTATTGGGCGCAAAGTCTCTGCCAAGCGTCTCTCTAATTTACTCAAATCGATACTTTTACGTTTGAACAATCTCATTTCACACCTCCCTATCCTCATGCGACAGGGTAAGCAACAATTCCAATAGTTCCTGGTCCTAAATTGGCCGCAATGCCAATGGACAAATCCGTCATGATCAGCGATTCACAATTTAGCGTTTCGCGGACTTTAGCAAGCAGTGCTTGCCCGGCTTTGGGGTCGCGGGCTTGAACCACAGCCACATTGGCAGGCTGGCCGGCCAGTCTCTCTTTGATCATGTCAAGCACTTGCTCCAAGGACTTGCTGCGCGTGCGGACCCTATCGAACATATCTAGCACACCATCTTGAAGCAAAACAATGGGTTTGACGTTCAGCAGCGAGGCCAGGGCTGCCTGCATGGTTCCCACACGACCGCTCATGCGAGCGTATTCCAGGGTGTCCAATGTGAGGATCACCTGGACTTTGGAACGGATGAACTTCAGCCGGTCGATGATGGCTTGGATGGAGGCTCCCGCTCGTTCAAGCTGGCGGGCTTCCCGGACCATGAACCCTTGAGCCGCTGACCCCGCGGCGGAGTCGAAGGGGATCACATTGTATTGGCCTTCCAGCTCGCGAGCGGCTAACTCCGCGGAGGCAAACGTGCCGGAAAGTTTCCCTGTGACGTGGACAGATAGGATGGTATCGCCAGGATCAGCGATCTCTTTGTAGAAATCCACGAACTGCTTGGGAGTTGGCTGACTGGTTTTGGGAATCACGCCAGTCTCATCAACGAGGTTATAAAAACCCTCGTTGTCCAGATCTACACCTTGGAGAAAGGTCTGCTCGCCAAAGTGGATGTTAATGGGGATCATCTGGATGTCATATTCCTCCACCCAATCGGTGGGGATATCTCCAGCAGTATCAATCGCTATTCGTAACATATCAAATCCTTATATAGCCAGGCTATTCCAGGCTGTATTCCTTGCGCAACGACATCAAAGTTCGATGATAAAGGCTTTTTATTGCACCTTCTGTACGGCCCATAATCTGGCCGATCTCAGCATTTGTCATGCTCTCCACAAATTTCAAGATCAGCAGTTGTTGGCGATCTTCAGGTAGCTGACGGATCACACGCAGAAGATCCTCTTTCTCTTCAGTCTTGAGAACCGCAACCTCTGGATGCTCCCCCTGGTATTGTAGGGTGAAGTCAAAGGTGTCTAGGGGGATCTCTTGGCGGCGGCTGTTGTCACGATACCAGTTAGCAACCAGATTATGCGCTATGCGGTACAACCATGCTGAGATTGGCAAACCGCGGTTCTCGTAATTCTCGATGTGCCGGATAGCCCGGAAGAAAACCCGTTCAGTGAGGTCCTCAGCATCGAAAGGGTTACCCGTGCGGAAATAGATGTAGTTGTAAATGCGCTTCACATAGCGGTCGTAGAGCTCGCCAAAGGCATCGCGGTCACCTCTTGAAGCCAGCACAACGACTTCATCGTCACCGAGTTGGCCGAGCGGCAGCTCAGTGGCTGGTTGCGCGCCCGCTTTTAGGGTTGCGCTTTTGCCTATCATAACCCCGGCCGATTGATTTGGTTGCTCTTCATGGATGGGAAGTATATCACGACCTGCCAGACATGGATTTTTGTATCCAGGTTAGGGGAATGCTCACACTTGACTCGTACTTGTCGCTATTGTGCCAGTTCTTCCCCCTATTTTCCGGGAATCTCCCTCGCAAGTGCGCAACAAGAATTTCTAATAGATTTCTGATGCAACCACAGGAGCTAAACTCGATCATGTGTGCTATAATCGGGCTGCCCGGGGATGATAGGCTTCGACGGAGGAGGCTGGTCCCGGACTGCGAGCCGAGAGGCGCCGATCTCGCTAAATCAGCGCAAACCTTTAAGTGCCAACCGCACTGACTATGCTGCTCTTCCCCTCGCTGTCTAGTACAGTGAGCGCTTAGAGCGCAAACTGACCCAACGGGTCACGCCCACTTTTCGCCGCTCTCTGGCCGGAGATAAGATGGGCGACACAAAGCCAGAGTGCCGTGCACGACGCCGCTAAATGCGCCTAAGAGGGGCTTTCGGGTCCCAGCGGCTGGTTGAGTGGGCCCTTTCGTCGCTTGTAGGCCGCTCAATGAGGAGAAACAGGCGACTACGCTCGTAGAGGTTCGCGTATCTAATCTTTCGGACGCGGGTTCGATTCCCGCCATCTCCACCTTTTTAGCCGCTTAACGATCGTTGAGCGGTTTTCTCTTGCAACTTTTCCTGAACCTTCTCGCTTTCCAACTCCTTTATTGCATTGTTAGCGACCCAGCGGGCCGTTTTATCATCGATCTCCCTGATCTCCTTGGCTACCTCAATGGCGGCCTTGTTGAGATGTAGATTGCGTTTGCCGATATTGCGCAGCGCCCAGTTGACGGCTTTCTTGACAAAGTTGCGCGGATCAGTGGCTTCACGCTGGATCAATGGAAAGTATTGCGTAAATGCTTCGTCCCCGGCTTCTTTATCATGCCAAGCAAGATAGGCGATCAGCGCGAAAGCTGCCCGTTTGACGAATTCCTCCTCCCGCTGCGACCACTCGAAGATCTTTCGCTGTGCCAAAGGCGATTTCTCGAAAAGGTTCATGCAAACCTGGTCGCAGACATCCCAAGAGTTGATCCCCCCCACCCAGGCTTCCATTTGTTCCTCGGTGAGTTCCTCGGGGTTAGCGATCATCCCGGCGACGATCCTGGCTTCGAGAATCCCTGTCTCCCACAGTGCCAGCGCGAGTGGGTGATTCTTCCCTACCTTCTTGGCAATCTTGCGCATATCAGGCACGGAGACACCCATGCGCTGTTCCGTAACGATGCCAAATTTTGCCATGCCTTCAAGCTGGTCAGATTTGGCTTTTGTTTTCAACAGGTCGAGAACTTCTTCTACAGATGACATAGTATCCTCGTGTTCAGGTCAAATCGCGGGTAAAATTCTGTGGTTTGGTGACACTATGGATTCTAATCTCTTTTTCAAAGGGTTGGTCCTTGGATTTTCGATTGCCGCGCCAGTCGGCCCGATTGGGGTCTTATGTATCCGGCGGACCCTCAGGGAAGGGCGAGTTTCTGGACTGGTATCCGGGTTGGGTGCAGCTACCGCGGATGGATTCTACGGCTTTGTGGCTGGATTTGGCCTCACAGTGGTCTCCGATTTATTGGTTGAGCAGCAAACCTGGTTAGCACTGCTGGGGGGGATATACCTTTGCTATTTAGGGGTGAAGACGTTTCGCTCGGAACCCGCACGGGTGAGCGCCGATGTTGAGAACAAGAGCCCGTGGGGTGCTTATTTTTCTACGCTCTTCTTGACGCTGACTAATCCAGCGACGATCTTGTCCTTCGTAGCCATCTTTGCCAGCCTGGGGTTGGTGACCAATGATGGCAGCTACGCCTCAGCCATAGCTTTGGTATTGGGCGTTTTCCTCGGCTCAGGGCTTTGGTGGCTGAGCCTCAGCAGTGTGGTCAGTTTTTTTCGGGACAGATTCGACGCGCACACGCTTATCTGGGTCAACCGTCTGGCGGGAGTCATCCTGGTCGGCTATGGGTTTTTGGCGTTCTTCACTCTCTTTCAAAGGTTGGGTTAGAGGTTGACTTAATCCCTAGTTAATCTCACATCTATGACCAGGACGACATGTCGAGAATGTCATCCTGGTCCCTTCCTTCAACCGTCTACTTGTTCACGAACCACACGCCGATCATCATCAGCCCCAGACCTGTTAGGCGGGGCAAATCCAATGGTCGCATAGGGGCTTGGAACCAGCCGAAGTGATCGATCAACGCCGCCAATAGGAATTGCGAGGCCACAATCAGCATGAAGCCGCCAGCCACACCTAGCCTGGGGATCACGTACCCTATGGATCCAACGATGATCAAGCCTAAAATCCCAGCGCTGAAGGCATACCAGGGGACTTGACTGGCTTTCTCCAGATCTATCCTACGAACGAGTGTAAACAAGACCACAACCAATCCGCCGCCGGCATAAGTGATGAACACGCTGGCTCTACTGCCTAGCACCTGTTCCATCAACCCCATGAATTGGCCCTGCAATGTGACCGCGACGCCGCCCAAAACGGCCAGAATGACGATTAGAAAGGTGTTCACTGGGTGATCCTCCTCAACCAAAGACCGCGTTTTCCCATTTGTAGGGCAAGCTCCAAGACATACGAAGGTAACCCTTGGTAGCAGTCCCGTAATCCAATATTCGGACGTTGTAGCAAAATTTTACCTTAGCTGGAGTGTAAATTAGGAAATCCATCACAGAGAGACACCTGCAATGGATGATAACCTTATTACGCAATATCCCCTGTTAAACCGATTGTGGGTGCATCCCCCTCGCACCCACAATCTTGGCTAAAAAATCCCCAATTATAGCCCTCGAAACAGTATGCATACTATATATAAATTGCTGCCAATTTGTAAATAGGCGCGCAGCAGAAAAGCATAGACATTTGTACTGGTTTTTTGTCTCGGGCCGGTTTGTTCCCACTAAAATGTTACGCTATCACCTTTCATATTGCAGGCGGCAATTATCATGTTGATCTTTGGGAGAATACATGCTCTGAGCCCCATAGATTCTCGCTTGATTTGTTGATCAGTTATTGACCAGCTTTCGAAAAGGGTTTGTGACTTGTGGATCAAATTGCACCCCAGCTTAATCACGATTACATGGTTATTTTCTCATCTGGTCAAGTCTTCCCGCAGGGAAGATTAAAACGTGGGGGAGCAGATCATCCCCACCCGCGATATAATACCGGCCAGGAAAAACTATGGAAGAACGGCTGCAAAAAATCATGGCCCGGTCTGGGGTTGGGTCTCGACGGGCCTGCGAAAAACTGATCGCACAGGGATTGATCACCGTTAATGGGCAGCGGGCCACCCTGGGCATGAAAGCTGATCCCAATAAAGATCGCATTGAAGTCAAGGGGGAGCGCATCAGCGCGGCGGAGCCGATAGTCTACATCGCCTTAAACAAACCCCGCGGGGTGATCTCGGCAGCTAAATCGCCCGATCCGCGACCGACGGTGCTCGATCTGGTCGATCATTCGGGGCGGCTTTATCCTGTGGGAAGGTTGGATATTGAAAGCGAGGGATTGATTCTGCTCACCAATGATGGCGCGCTGGCCCAAAGGTTGACACACCCTCGCTATGGGCACGAGAAAGAATATTCTGTTTTGGTAGCCAGACGTCCAGATGAAAAACAACTTGCCGCCTGGCGAAATGGTGTTGTTTTAGATGACGGCTACCGTACAAAACCTGTCAAGGTGAGGGTTACCGGGACAAAGGGCAAAGGGGCCTGGTTGAAAGTGATCCTGAAAGAGGGCCGCAAACGCCAAATCCGCGAGATGGGGCGGCAAACGGGTCTGCCGATTGTGAAGATCACCCGCGTACGCATCGGTAGTCTTCGTTTGGGGGATCTGAAGCCGCGCCAATGGCGGCATTTGACCCCCCAGGAAATCGCCGAACTTAAGCAGTAATCGAGATTTGGGAACCTCAACAAGGCCTGTCACATTTTTCCGTCTATAGCGTTTTTGATAGTAGATAGATGCCTTCGAATAGCCGCATTGCTGATAGGCGGAGCAGTTTTCAGCGACCGATGAGCGAAGAGTACCAGCAGATAGTCTTCAGTGCGGAGGTAGTGACCGTTCAGATTGGGTCAGTGACCGGCGCTTGGACGCTTCCTGAGGTAGAATCTGCCATCGAGGTGACTCAGTTCGGAAAAACAACGCCCGTGCAGGCCACCTGGGATCCCAAGGCTGAGGTCCAAATGCTCCGCTGGGTCGAGGACGAAATGTTGTTTGAGATCATCTTCGGCGGAGGCACGCCCAATACCCCTGGTTACCTGTCCAAACATGATCTGATCACCCTTGCCGAAAGCATGTACTAAACGATGAGCCGTAAAATAACCACAAATACTGCTCATCTGTGAAAATCCTCGTAATCCGTGTACCAATTTCTTAAATTCCGCAGGAGTTTCGATGCAGGCTAAACAAGAACAAAACACAGCTTGGCTTGACAAACCTATTCTGACCAGTTTCACCCTCAATTGGGAGACGTTGATCTTCGTCAGCATTCTGATCCTGGCCTTTGTGACCCGCTTCTACGATCTGGAATCGCGC
Source organism: Anaerolineales bacterium (assembly GCA_028278545.1). Lineage (GTDB taxonomy): Bacteria > Chloroflexota > Anaerolineae > Anaerolineales > UBA11858 > NIOZ-UU35. The sequence goes on along the minus strand of JANQED010000138.1, from coordinate 14,062 downwards.
GTCATGAGCCATGATGAAAACTCCCACGTTTATTATGCCTGGCAGCTCTCTCAGGGCGGGGGCTACAGCCACACACCCATGACCCACGGGCCGTATCAGTTCCACATCGTGGCGCTATCTTATTTCCTGTTTGGGGATAACGATTTCACCGCCCGCATCCCAGCCGCCCTCTTTGGGATCGCTGCCATCGGCTTCTTGTGGTATTACCGCCGTTATCTTGGACGCGTGGGGACATTAGTCGCTGCCGGGTTGATGCTGATTTCCCCCTTCTTATTGTTCTACGCCCGATATGTGCGCAACGATATCTTCTCGGCCCTCTTCGGCGTGGTGATGTTGTGGGCTATCTTGCGCTATCTGGAAACTGGTGAGGCCAAATATACCTATTGGTTGACGGCGGTCACCGTGCTGCACTACACCACCAAGGAGACCTCTTTCATCTACACCGCCCAGGCGCTGCTTTTCCTGGGCTTGCTCTTCGTCTACCAGCTCAGCCAAAAGCGCTGGGGGCGACCGGAATATAAGAACATCTTTTTAGCGCTGCTCCTGCTGGCGTTCATCTTATTAGCACTCGGGTTTGGGTTGGATGCGTACTTCCCTTCACCTGAGCCTGTCGATCCCAATGCAGACCTGGAAACTGCCCCGCTTGCCACCGTGCCATTACACTTACTCATCCCGGTTGGCCTGAGTATCCTGGTTGTGCTGGGGGCCCTGGTCTTAGCCATTAAAGGCCTCACCTGGGATTTCCTTCGGAAAAACCGTGCTTTCAGCCTGATTTTGCTGCAACTGACCTTGGTGCTGCCTCAACTGGCTCCTTTCCCTGTCAACGCCCTGGGGTGGAATCCGCTGGATTACACAACCGCAGGGATGCTGCGTACCGGCATCTTCATTGGCATACTGGCCGCCATTGCCATTGCCGCTGGCCTGCTTTGGGACGCGCGCTTGTGGCTGATCAACGCCGCTATCTTCTATATCCCTTTTACTATCTTCTACACCACCGTATTCACCAACGGCGCAGGCTTTTTTACCGGCATGGTGGGCTCGCTGGGCTACTGGCTGGAGCAGCAGGGCGTCGAACGCGGCAGCCAGCCCTGGTATTACTATATTTTGGTTCAGGTTCCGGTGTATGAATTTCTGCCTCTGTTAGGATCGATCCTGGCTGGCTATTATTGGATTCGGCTCAAGGGCAGTACTCCCCCCGAGGGGGACGATCAACCTGAAGTTCAGCCTGATTCTCCCCTTGAAGAGGAGATTCAACCCCAGGGTGCTCCGGTGATCCCCTTGTTGGGCTTCTGGTCCATCACCAGCATCATCGCCTATACCATTGCCGGGGAGAAAATGCCCTGGCTGACCGTCCACATCGCCTGGCCGATGATCCTTTTGGCTGGCTGGGGGTTGGGCGCGCTCATCGAGCGTATCGACTGGGAAGCAGTCAAAACCAAGCGCGGTTTGCTGCTGGTCGCCCTGATTGTGGTCTTCCTGGTCAGTCTGACCTCGGCCATCAGCACGTTGGCCGGCCCCAATCCACCCTTTCAGGGCAAGGAATTGGGCCAGCTCAACACCACCAATGCTTTTGTCTTGGCGGTGCTGATGGTGGTCATCTGCACGGTGAGCATCAGCAAATTGATTGCCGACTGGCAGTTGGGACAGATCGGACGGCTGACCACCCTGACCATTTTCACCTTCCTGGGGTTGATCACGCTGCGCTCCGCTTTTCGGGCGGCTTATATCAATTATGACTACCCCACCGAATATCTGGTATACGCCCATTCTGGGTCAGGCCCAAAGATGGCGCTGAAGCAGATCGAAGAGCTTTCGCGGCGCACCACCGATGGGTTGGATATAGTCGTGGCCTACGATGACGAGACCACCTACCCTTATTGGTGGTACCTGCGCAATTATCCCAACCAGAAATACTACGGACCGAATCCCACTCGCGAACTGCGTGAGGCGCCGGTCATTTTGGTAGGAGACAATAATTTCGACAAGATCGAGCCTGTGGTCGGGCAGGCCTATCACCAGTTCGATTACATTCGTATTTGGTGGCCCAACCAGGATTATTACAACTTGACCAGGGAGCGGATCAAGAACGCGCTGTTCGATCCCCAGATGCGGGCGGCCATCTTCCAAATCTGGTTCAACCGCGATTATTCGCAGTATGCGGAGCTAACCGGCACCGATATGAGCCTGCCCAACTGGTCGCCCTCAGACCGTATGCGTCTGTATGTGCGCAAAGATATCGCTGCCCAGGTCTGGAACTTTGGCTCTGTGCCCGTGGATGCTGAGGAAATCCTGGCCGACCCCTACGAGGGCAAAGAGATCACGTTGCTGTCCGATAGTATCCTGGGGGGCAACGGCACTGATGCGGGCGCTTTCGAAAAACCGCGTGATATCGCTGTAGCCTCTGATGGCAGCATCTATGTGGCCGATACCGGCAACCATCGCATCCAGCACTTGACCGCCGGGGGTGAAGTTTTGCATATTTGGGGTTATTTCGCCGACAGCTCTCAAACCGAGGCGCCTGGAGGGTCCTTCTACGAGCCTTGGGGCATTGCAGTCGGGCCTGAGGGTGATGTCTTCGTCGCTGACACCTGGAACCATCGGGTGCAGAAATTCTCTCCTGAGGGCGAGTTCATTACAGAGTGGGGCTACTTCGGCCAGGCCGAGACGGGGGCTGCCTTCTGGGGCCCGCGCGATATCCTGGTCGATGATGAGGGGCGTGTATTCGTCACGGACACCGGTAACAAGCGCGTGGTGGTCTTCACCAGTGATGGCGAGTTCCTGAGCGCCTTCGGCAGCGCCGGGCTGCTGGAGGGTCAATTCGACGAGCCCGTTGGCCTGGCTGTCGATGCTGATGGCCGCATCTATGTCGCCGACACCTGGAACAAACGCGTGCAGGTCTTCGAGCCTGATGCCAGCGGGCTGAATTTCACCCCCGTCTTGGAGTGGGAGATCGTCGGCTGGTACGGGCAATCGCTGGACAACAAGCCCTTCATCACCGTCGATGAGGGAGGGCGCGTGCTGGTCAGTGACCCCGAAGGTTACCGCGTTTTGGAGTTCAACACCCAGGGTGAGTTTGTACGCTATTGGGGCGATTATGGCGACGGCCCAGAGGGCCTCAACCTCCCTGGGGGGCTGGCCGTTGGCCTCGAGGGTGAACTGTGGGTCGCTGACGCGGGCAATCACCGCATATTGCGTTTCAGCCTGCCGTCAGAATAAATCAGTGTAAACCAAGTCTACCAGGCAACCATCTCCCTGAGCGGAGGAGCAGAAACATCCTTCGACTGCGCTGCGCTCCGCTCAGGACGCTTCTGCTCTGTAGTCGAAGGGGCGGCGGTTGACTTCAAGTCACTTTCTGCTCAGACTTCCGAGATTTGTCGTCGAGAACGCCCAACGCACGAATTTGAGAAAATCTCGGAAGTCTTTTTTGAATAATCCAGAGTTTCGGAATCCCCCGATTTCGGTGCAGCAGCTTTGACCCTTCCGTTCCACGCAATCCCGACGTCAGGAGACCTCGAATTCCTTGACTAATTGGGGTGGATCGGAGATTTGGACACAGATTCCAAGGATAAGGGAACACTATTGACAACAAAACAGACACCTTAGCAACTGAGGTGTCTGTTTGGCAGTGTCCATCAGGGGTCCTCTGTTATATCAAGATGTTTCTTGGCTCAAAAATTCATCTAACTCGGGGGACCCTTCTAGTTGCTCATTTACCTGTTCATCTATCGACAGAGACACTCTCCTCATTTCTCCAATTTGTCGATCGAGTGCTGCCGAAAGCCTTCTAAAAATTAAAATTCGTTCATCGCGGTCGTTGTTAATATCTCTTCGGGTTCTTACCCTGAACAATCCTTTGATTGGCCTTTGCTTGTTATAGTAAAGTCTAATCTCATCAATTTGCACATTGATCTCTTGCTTCTTTTGCTCCATCCCGGCGATAAAATGCGCAATGCGTTTCTTTAGCAGCTTTGCATCAGTTAGCGTTTCAACCTTTCGACTTTGGTAATTTATTTCTTCCACGGATGTCTCAATCCAGTCGGATATTTCGTTGAGATCAATAAAAAATTCCATATTTTCCTCCTTGCTGCTACTTGGTTCACGAACAAGTTTGCGCACTGTTTTGCAAACACAGCATAGCACAATTCTCCTTCAAGTCAAGAAAGCCCTGTTCCCCACGCCCACCTTTTTGACCCCCAAGTTGTTCGCCAATTGAGTTCAGCACTATCCACTATCTAATCCAATGTCCAATCTTTCCCCAGAACTGGGGGGGCATCATCCCAAAACTCTTAATACTTTCGTAAGAACCCCCTGCTACAATATTGGAAGCTAGGTTCTGATCGAATGACCATTGTTATCGGGTTCAGATGATGACTCAAACCTCCATCCTCGTCGTTGATGACGAAGACACCATCCGTGAAGTCGTGCGCCGATACTTGGAGCGCGAGGGATTCGCCGTGCGCGAGGCCGCGGATGGATACGAAGCCCTCGATGCAATCCAAGAAGACCCGCCCAGCTTGATCGTCCTCGACCTGATGCTTCCCGGGATCGATGGTTTGAGCATCACCCAGCACATTCGCCAGGACCGCCAGATCCCGATCATCATGCTGACGGCCAAGGGGGAGGCCAACGACCGCATTCGCGGCCTGGATTTGGGGGCAGACGATTACATCACCAAGCCCTTCAGCCCTCAAGAGGTGGTCTCACGCGTCCGGGCCGTGCTCAGACGCACCAATGGCGCTGTAACATCCCTATCCCAAGGGCCATTGGCGTTTGGGCGCCTGTCCATCGATCCATCGGCGCGCCTTGTGGAAGTCGAAGGCCAGACGATCACCCTGACCGCTAAAGAATTCGATTTGCTGTGGTACTTTGCCCAGCATCCAGAACAGGTTTTCACGCGCGCTCAACTCTTGGCCAATGTTTGGGGGGACGAACTTTATACCGATCCGTCCACGGTTACCGTCCATATTCGGCGTCTGAGAGAGAAAATCGAAGCTAATCCCAGCAAACCCATCCAAATTCTGACGGTATGGGGGGTTGGTTACAAATTCGTGGGAGGGGAATAGAGGGATGACCGCCAAAGAGCCTAAAGTCCTACGCCGTTCTCGCATCGTCAATTATGTGCTTGGCATCTTGCTCATCCTGTTGGTGACGGTGGTCCTCGTCGAACTGGTGATGAGCCCGCCCCCTGGGGATCTGATGTACTTGGCGCTTTATCTCAGCCTCACCAGTCTGGGCTCGGCGGCCTTTGGCTTCGCCTCTCACCGGTTGGGCTGGTGGCGGCGGCTGCCGCGCCTGAGCTATGCCCTGATTCTGGGGTATGTCCTGGCGGGTGGCCTGACGCTCTTCAACGTCTGGATTACAGCCCGGTTGATGTTCATCAACCAGCACGATCTGGCCTTGGGCACGCTGCTTTTATTTTTCGCCGGGGGTATCTCTATCGCCTTTGGTTATTTCATATCCAACACGATCAGCCAGGCTTTGGAGAACCTGGCCGAAGGCGCTCAGCAGCTCAGCGGAGGAGATTTTTCAACGCGTGTGCCGATCCTTGGACAAGATGAAATCGCGCAACTCACGGCTGCTTTCAACGAGATGGCCGCCAAATTGGAACATGCTGCCGAAAACGAGCGCGCCCTCGATGAAGCCCGCCGCAACCTGGTGGCCTGGGCCTCTCATGATTTGCGCACGCCCCTGACCTCCCTGCGTGTGATGATTGATGCCCTGTCCGATGGCGTTGTTGACGACCCAGAGACGGTATCGCGCTACCTGCGGCAGAGCCAGAACGAGATCACCCGCATGAGCAAGCTACTGGATGATCTCTTTGAACTCGCTCAACTAGACGCTGGCTATCAAGAGCTGGATTTTGAGTGGATCAACCTCTCGGACTTGATATCTGATACCCTGGAGAGCTTTGCCGCTCGTGCTACGGCTCAAACTGTGACCTTGGAGGGTTCTGTAGACCCCCAGGTTGATCCCGTCTGGGCAGCGCCAGATAAATTAAGCCGCATCCTTGACAACTTGCTCAGCAATGCCCTGCGGCACACCCCGGAAGATGGATCCGTCCAACTGCGCGCCAGTATTCAAGGAAATAATACGCTCGTGGTGGTGGAAGATACCGGGAGCGGCATCTCTCCCAAAGATTTACCCTACATTTTCGACCGTTTCTATCGCGGTGAAAAAAGCCGTGCCCGATATACCGAAGAGATCGGCGGCGTCGGCCTGGGACTGTCTATCGTCAAAGGGCTTGTCCAAGTCCATGGTGGAGAAATAAAGGTCGATAGCGATTTAGGGGTCGGGACAGCTTTTTCTTTCACCATCCCGCGCCGTGAGTATCCCTGATGAGATCGAATATGAAACTTTGTTTATTCTTTTTGCTGGGTTTTTCCCTGGTGGCGTGCACCGGCATTTCGGATTCCCCCACGCCCGGTGCTGGCGCGGTTGTCCCATCCGTCCCTGAATCAGAAGCCACGCCTACTCCCATGAAATCTCCCCCGCTGCCTGATTTAGGCCCGGCCCCGGAGTTGACCAATCAGGTTTGGCTGAATACCGAAGCACCGCTGCGGTTGGCCGATTTGCGCGGTCAAGTGGTCTTGCTGGAGATGTGGACATTCGGTTGAATTAACTGCCAGCGAGTGATTCCCTCGGTGAGGGAATGGCACCATACTTATGCAGATCAAGGGTTGGTGGTTATCGGCAACCACTACCCGGAATTTAGCCACGAGCATGACCTCGAAAACCTGAAAGAGGCCCTCCTTCGGCTAGACGTGCCTTACCCTGTTGCCCAGGATAACGAGGGCGAGACCTGGCGGGCTTATCACAACCGCTACTGGCCCACACGCTATCTGATCGACAAGTTTGGCCGCATCCGCTATACCCACATTGGGGAGGGGGCTTATGCCGAGACAGAGGCGGCTATCCAGGCCCTTCTTGCAGAAAGTTATCCTTGATGCAAGAAAAACTGGTCATCATTTATTTGTATATTGCAAAGTGAAGGAGCACCAAAATGGATAAGATCAAATCCTCCGAGATAACCCCCGAGCGCGTTTACTTATCACGCCGCGATTTCCTCAAGAGCATGGGGATCGTGAGTGCCAGCGCAGCCGTTTTGGCCGCTTGCGGACCGGCCGCGAACGCAACAGCAGATGCAACCCTCAATCCTACAGAAGCGCCGGCGATGGAATCTGAAGCCCCCGCGGCAACTGCTCAGGCCACCACCGACGAACTCGGCGATCCGTTGAATTCGTTTGAGGACATCACCAACTACAACAATTTTTACGAGTTCACAACGGATAAACAGCGCGTTGCCAAACTGGCGACCGATTTCCGCACCTCGCCCTGGGAAGTGCAGGTTGGCGGATTGGTCAACAACCCTAAAACGTATTCTATTGACGATCTGCGCAAGTTCGAGGCGGAAGAACGTATCTACCGTCTGCGCTGCGTGGAGGCCTGGTCGATGGTCATCCCCTGGTTTGGCTTCCCCCTGCATAAGCTGCTCGCAGAAGTAGAACCCAAGTCGGAAGCCAAATACGTGCGCTTTGAAACCCTGTACGACAAGGAGCAGTTCCCCGGCCAAAAGACCGATATTTGGTATCAATGGCCTTATGTCGAAGGTCTGCGTATGGATGAAGCCATGAACGATCTGACGCTCATGGCCACCGGTCTTTATGGGAAGGACCTGCTCCCCCAAAACGGTGCCCCAATCCGGTTAGTTGTGCCCTGGAAGTACGGTTTCAAGAGCATCAAATCAATCGTCAAGATCGATCTGGTCGCCGAGATGCCTACATCCCTGTGGATGGCGGCTGCCCCCCAAGAATACGGCTTTTATGCCAACGTCAACCCCAATGTCGATCACCCCCGCTGGTCTCAGGCCACTGAGCGGCGCATCGGTGAATTAGGGCGCCGTGCATCGATCATGTTCAATGGCTATGAAGAGGAAGTCGCCCATCTCTACGATGGTATGGATTTGAGCGCCAATTATTAGCATACATCTTTGATTGTCGTCCTGAGCCGCGTCCGCGGCGTAGGGCCGTCTTTAGGAGGAAAACGTGAAACGTGGAAGCTGGAACCTGACACCTCTCCAGATCATCACCCACATAGGGGCCTGGATTCCTTTGGCGGTGGGCCTTTGGGACTTGTGGCAGGGCAATCTCGGCCCTGATATCATCCGTGAGGCCACCCTGCGGACCGGCAAGACCGCGCTGATTCTGCTGCTGCTTTCATTGGCCTGCACCCCGGTGAACACCCTCTTCAAATTCAGAACCGTTCTCAAGCTGAGACGCCCCCTTGGGCTGTACAGCTTCATGTACGCCAGCATCCACTTCGCCATTTTCATCGGAGTGGACTATTTCTTCGATTTCCGGTTGATCCAAGATGCCCTGCTGGAGAAGCGTTATGCCATTGTCGGCCTGATCACGGGGACTATTTTGCTGTTACTGGGGATCACTTCGACCAAGGGCTGGCAGCGCCGGCTGAAGAAGAACTGGAAACGGTTGCACCGCCTGGTTTACCTGGCGGGGATATTGGCCGTGGTGCACTATATCTGGTTGGTCAAACAGGGTGTCTCCGACCCCTGGCTCTATGCAGGGATCGTGGCTTTATTGCTCATCCTGCGGATGAAGCCCGTCAAAAAATGGGCCATATCGGTGTTGCAGCCCCGAATCCCTAAGCGAGCCTGAGTTATCTTATTCCCCAAGACAAAAACTATGTATGGGACTCGAACCAACGACGAACGGACATGTCCGTTCGTCGAGGGAAGACACAATTTCCTTGACTTGAAGGGGAATTATGCTATGCTGTATTATATTGGGCGACAAGCAATTTTGTCGCACGGAAACGAGACAAATTGCTGCATATAGCTGCTTAAGACGCAAGATGTCTGTTGGAGCCGGGGTTCGTCAGCCATAAAGATTCAGTCATTTTTCGGAGGGGAAAAATGAATATCTTCACAACTATCCAAAGGGCATGGCGCTTAGTATGGGATCACCCATATGTTTGGCTGTTGGTATTATTGGCTGTGCTGGGTGACTTATGGGCAATACTAGACTATAACCCAAATTCTCCGAATCTCTCCCATTTGATCATTTGGGTAAGCCTGTTTACATTCATAGCGGAAACGGGGGTCATCTATGCGCTGGTTCGACACGACAAAGGAGAAACTTCCAGCTTTGTAGATGCCATTATGAGCGCGGTAACCTCGCTGGGGACATTGGGGGCGAAGGCAGTAATGATGATCATCCCGGCATTCTTCTTTGTTTTATTCGCAATTCTCTCCAGTCCCTTACACGTCATTTTCGAAGACATTCAATTTCCCATCTTGTTTGCTATACTTCTGCTGCCACTATTGTTTTTGATGCAAATCTGGACTCCATTTACTTCGTGTGGATTGCTGATTCAGCAGTACAGTGTGTCGGAATCGATGACTCATGCGTGGCGAATCATTTGGAGCAAAAAGAAGACATTGATGCAGATCGCCTTTGTGTTTATTTTGATTGACATTTTTTTGATCTTCATGCTGTATCAGGTAGGCGGAATCTCATTTAGATCTGCGTTCATCTACACGGTGACCGAAGAAATGGCTCGAATGAATGTGCAATTCGAGACAGGCGGTCACGTGCTACCTGGAGAATACTTTGCGATCAATCGGCCGATAGCCGGGTTAATGGCAACCATTCTTAAGGCCAGGGGAATTGATCTCTTGAGTATCCCAACATACTTCATCGACAAGAAATTGATTGGAATGGTTACTGTTTTTGTTTCGATGATTTTGCTGCCGCTGAGACTGTCTGTATTGGCAATAGCCTATAATGAGTGGGCTGAACCAGTACGTGAATTCAGTGATGAAGAGAAGAGCTTTTGGAAAGAGCAGAAATTCTTTCAAAAAAAGCATAATCGCTGATCTGATATAGGTGGTTGTCCAACCTCGCGTGCAAGCGAACCGGCTTCGCCAGAGATATCCGCTACACTGTCGCTCTGGGAGTGCAGCGCACAAGCAGGGTGCGCCAAAGAAAGAGAGTTACGTGACGTCTAAACAAGGTAAAAGAACCGGGGAATTTGGTCGCTGGCTTACAGGATATCTTGATAGGAATAGCCAATATTCTGTTTTTTATGATCACGGGAGTATACAGGAGGATTCAAATGTAGGAGTCATAAAAGGTTTCTATGGTCATGAAGTGACCAATAGAAATCGGATATCCGATGTTGATGTGATGGTTGTTAACGATGATGGTGAAGTGGTTCTCTTAATAGAGATTGAAGAAAGCGAGATGTCGCCGAAGAAACTGCTTGGCGATGTTTTTGCTACTATAATGTGCAATAGGTTTGCGGTACGAATGGGGAACGAGCAGAAATACTTTTGCGCAACGCCCAAAACACGGTTAATCGTTTCTGGAGTGTTATCAAGTCGAGGGCAAGACAAAATCAGAAATATTATTGCGCCCCGCCTTCGACAATTTGGCGTGCCAGATGATACCTTTCAAATCGATAATATTAAATTCGTGTTTGGAGAGGATATTTCGGAAATGATAACAAAACTCAAGCTCGAAATGAAGAATGCCTTTGAGATGGAGAATGCACCCGTTGCGCGGCATCAGGAATGAGATATGAGTGACCAATACCAGATTGATTTGGAAAAATATAGCTTACAGAAATTCAAGAAAAGCCTTCAGTCACGCGACCTGATCCCCAGTCGAAAATGTTTGAAGGATGAATTAGACACAAAATCTAGAATACTTGAAAACAGCGGTATCACAAATCTAAAAGAGCTGATAGATTTGCTGAAAACAAAGCAAAAAATTGAACAGTTTTCCCAAGAATCGGGGTTGTCAATTGAATATCTCACTTTGCTGAACAGGGAAGCGAAAAGTTACCTGTCAAAGCCAGTTCGACTGGACAAATTCCCGGGTGTACATACCCATTATCTGGATAGATTAGAAAAAGCAGGTATACGAAATTCTAGACAACTGTTTGCCGAAGCAAAGGACAAGAGTAATCGAGAGCGATTGTCGAAAGAAACGGGAATTCCGCTAGAAGCGTTGAACGAACTAGTAGGGCTATCGGACTTATCTAGAGTGTATGGCGTTGGCCCAGCATTTGCCCGAATGATCTATGATGTGGGCATAAAATCGGTCAAAGCGTTTGTTGAATATACGGCTGAAGATTTTATAAGAATCTATGAGGAGCAAACCCAGAAAAAGGCTGATTTTGGTGTCGGTGAGATTCAGTTCAGCCTCGAACTAGCAAGAGAGTTAGATATTGCAGTTGAGATATGAAAAGAATGAAATGAGCAATACACCCCAAGCCGCACTTCGCATAACTATCGTAAGATAAATGAAAGGGTTAACTATGGAATCATTTCATGAACATATGGATGAATACAAAAAACAGCTAGCGAAGGGGTCTATTCAAGAGGCTTATAGAGGATTGATGGATTATCTCATGGGTCTGAGAACCTATTTCAAAGACCAATATCCTGATTATTCTGTACCTGGCAGCATCTATTATGGATATATGGACATGACCTATTTCCCCATCTTTCCAAAGGCACTAAAAGATCGAAATTTGAAGATAGCCATCGTTTTTCTTCATGAGGCATTCAGGTTTGAAGTTTGGTTATCCGGGAAAAATAAGCAAGTGATGACAGAATATTGGAAATTGATCAAAGAAAGCGGTTGGGACAAATACCAAATTGTGTCACCTGGGAAGGGCGTTGATTCTATTGTGGAGTATATTTTGGTAGATGATCCAGATTTCAGTGATTTAGATGCTTTGACAAAGCAAATAGAGACAGGCACCTTGAAATTTATCAAGGATGTTGAGAGCTTCTTATCAATCCACGAAAACTGACTCTGATACCAAATATCTTCTCTCAAGCCGACACTCGTCCCGTCCACCTGCGGCGGACAAAAACCACCATGTCTTTAAAATGCAGAAAAGTTGAATTTCAACGAACGCGAAATGCAAATGCCTCGATACGCTATTGTTTATCTGGGCGACGATCAGCTATCCAGCTCAGAGGAAGGAAAGCAGCACTTTTTGAAATATAGGTAGTGGCTATCTTCATTGGGCGATTCGGCAGTTCGCTGGAGGTATCTGAGTTAGCAGAGATGCCGAGTCAAAAATGAACCTGCCATTCGCATTCATGCGGACTGCGAATAGCGCGGCTGGTGCCCGGTGGTGCGGAGCATTAAGCACAAAATCCTTGTGATTGCAAGGGTTTTGGTGCTTAATGGTTTTGTCAAATTGTTTTTAGCGAAAGTGAAAAGGATTCACGCCCTCACGGACACGTCCGTGAGTTGAGAGGGAGACGGTCTGCGAGGTAAAAATCGCCTATTTCATTTGTAGATGATTAATTTATTTTGCGAACGCGTAACCGACTTGGCGTTTTAGCTTCTCAGCGTGCGCCCCCCTTGGCGCAGCTAAGTCCGCTACAATTTGAGTTGTGGGGCACACGATTTTTATTTTCTCTGTTAGCGGGAAAATACACCATCAGTTTCTAGAGCTAATCGCCCCAAGGACCTTTCTGTGTAGGCTCTGGCGTTGGTTCTTCTTCGATTGGATTGCTTTCACCACCACGTTCTGGGCTTGCATTTAGTGGTTTACAAGTCGACTCTTCAGTTTCAAGAAAGCGAAACAAGAATGGTTTGGGTATGCGTTCATTTGTGTTCAGCATTTTTAACTCCTTACTCTACAGAAAGTTTATTGTTTTTAACGGAGGTGACTTTCCCGCTAACAGACTGGCTAACGCACTGCTAACTTTCATTCCTGACAATTCTTCTGCCCATAAAAATTGCCCATTACCATTAATTTCTAAAAAAACGTATTTCCCATCTGGTGTACGAATCAAATCTATCGCACCAAATTCCAAGCCTAGCTTATGTGTCAATTGCAGGCACTGATTTTCTACCAATGACGGTAATTGATATGATGTGTAAGGAGTATTGCTAACATCGTATCTACGCCAATCCACTTTTGATACTTCACTTTTCTGGCTATCAATCTTTATTGGTAGAACAGATTGCCCAACAATGTTGACTCTGATCTCGTAAGCTTTTGGTATTTCTTCCTGAAATGTTACCGGGGCAACCTTCATTTCATTTTCTGCTTCCAAATCGGTTGAATTAATGCGATTTGTCATAACGTAATGTAATTTTTCGCCATTTTCCGAATATACCCACCCTGGACCGATCGCTTTAACAATTACTCTGCCACCGCAAAGTTCATAGAATTCCTTAGCTTTTTGAGCTTCGTTAGTCACCAAAGTACGAGGTGTATCTAACTCTATTTCTCTGGCAATATGCAATTGCAGAGGTTTTCTTGACGCTTCGAGCAATCTATCAGGATGAGATACCCACAATTTCTCATGCATTAATGCGTATAAACTTTCCAACGCACTTTTCCATTCATTTCTTGCAAACTCCACACCTTCTGGCGCTAAGCCTAATTGTGCAAGATATGTAGACATTGACCTTGGCCTACGATACCAAACAGAATAAATTTCATTGAACACCCAATCCGATATTCTATTTATGTCCGGTTGATCTAAGACTAAATTGCTTGCAGAGCTATGAACTAGCGATAGAGATAATTCTGTTCCAAGTTGTTCTGGATAAAAAAGTAGAGCTTCTCCACCAAGTTGGTTTATTAACTCCACTACATGAGAAGTATGTTCATCGTTTGGATTTGATATAACTAAAACTTTTTTAGAAACCATGTTTTCCCTATAGCCTGGCCACCCAACCTATGCTTTAACTGACCATTTGTGTCTTAATTACATATGCAGACTGTTTCTGTGTTTGTCAGGCTTCGATATTGTCAATTACCAATACCTAATATCCCTTTATACCATATTTTTGCAATAAATTTAGTAGCATTTTGTTGCTGACAACGCATTCTCTTTCGACAAAAATCCGAAGAAGCCTTGCTCATCCATGTCCCATTTTGTGCGCGGGAGTGGTCGGAATCATGGTGTTGAGAAATCCATGAGATGGTAGGTGTAGTTTGGAAACTGCTGCTTGATGAGTTGCCGACGATTGTAGGCATAGACAAATAGCTTGACTGCATTCCTAAG
>JANQED010000084.1 GCA_028278545.1 Anaerolineales bacterium | reverse complement strand
GGGTGGGACCTACTACAGTCCAGATGGAAGATTTGGAGGATATCCCGTGCCAGCCGAGTCAAGTGATGCCTCATACAACGAGGAAGACGCAAAAATACTTTGGGAGGTATCGGAACAACTGACCGGCGTCCGAATTCACCTACCTGAACCGGTAACGGTCTGAGAAAAAACCATTTGATAAGGAAATAATCATGAAAGACTTTAAAGATAAGGTTGTCGTCATCACCGGGGGAGCAACAGGAATCGGGTTTGGCTTTGCCAAGACCTTTGGCAAGGAAGGTGCCAAGATCCTGATCAGTGGGCGGCGTGAGAACCGCCTTCAGGAAGCGGTGGAAGCTCTAACGGACTTGGGCGTAGAGGCGAAATATAAGGTCGCGGATGCAACCAAGCTTGAGAACTGGGAAGACCTGGCTGATTTTGCCTGGGGCGCCTTTGGCAAAGTGGACGTAATCGTCAATAATGCGGGCATGATGGTACCGCACAGCCCGGTGCTTGAGATGCCGATCGAACATTTCCAGGCGATCTTCAATGTGAATTTCTTTGGTGTGGTTTATGGTTCCCAGGTTTTTGGGAAGCGATTCATCGAACAAGGGACCCCTGCTGCAATCTACAATCTTGGGTCAGAGAATTCCTTGTTCCATGGCACGCCCTTCAATGGGGTTTACGTCGCCACCAAGCACAGTGTTTTTGCGATCACAAAGTCACTGCGCGAAGAGCTGCCAGAGTTCATCGATGTGAGCTTGATTTGCCCGGGATTTGTGGTTTCAGAATTAGGCCCTGAAGAAAATATGCAACTTGGTATGCCCACGGACCAATTCATTGAAATTGCCATGCCGCAGATCAAAGCGAATGAGTTCTATGTGGTCAGCCATGCTTACAACATCGTGCGAATCGGTGAGGAGTATGAACAACTGAAAAGTGCCTATGGAACTTACGCGCCCCGCTACGAAGGTGATGCGCAATACGACATCCGCACTGCTGTTGCTCCGATCCTAGAGGAACAGATGAGTCATAAGTTGAGGCCCACATAACTGTGATTATGGTCCTCATGAGACTTAATCCTAGCTAAGGTTGAGGGGGCCGAAGGGCCTCCTCAACCAAGGCTTGAGCAAGAATAAAACTAAGGAGATTGAAATGCCTAGAAGAAAATTATCGATTGATGAAAAAACCCGTGCTAAAGACCTAAGCGGAAAGGTCTATATCGTAACCGGAGCTAATTCCGGTGTCGGTCTTGAAACCACCAGACAGTTGGTCAAGCAGGGCGGTCATGTAGTAATGGCCTGTCGAAGACCGGAGGCTGGGGAAGAAGTAGCCAAGAGCTTCAATGGGCTGAAGGGCAGTTATGAAAACATGAAATTGGATCTGGCAGACCTTCAATCCGTGAGAGATTTTGCTGCTGAATTCAAAAAGAAATATGACAGGCTGGACGGTCTGGCATGCAATGCAGGCATGGTGAACATGGGTGGAGAGCCAGAATATACCAAAGATGGGTTTGAGATCACCATGGCGGCCAGTTACTTCGGCCACTTCCTGTTGACCGAATTGTTGCTGGATGTATTGAAGAGAAGTGCGCCATCAAGAATGCTTATCGTTTCGTCCGTTGTGCATGCAGGAAATCCAAATGACCGCCCAAACGTGCATTTGGATGACTTGAATTACAAAGCGAGATCATTCAATAATTTTGCCGCCTATGCTGAGGCTAAAGTTGCAAACATACTGTATGCCAAGGAACTGGCGGAAAGACTGGAAGGCACTGGCGTCACAACTGCGTCCGTTCATCCGGGCTGGGCAAGATCGAACTTTGGATCAGGTGGGAATATTCTGATGAGAGCGGCTATGACAGCCATGCGGCCGTTTACACGGTCTATGTCTGACAGCAACGAAGAGTCGGCTCAAACTTCACTTCACGTTTTGCTCTCCGATGATGCACCAAAGCATTCAGGTGCCTATTTCAGCCAAAGCAGTGTGCTTTACCGAGACCCTGGGGCACGTGATGGCGGTTGGCCGATGGAAACACCAAATCCGAATGCCAGGAATATGGATACTGCCAGGAAATTGGTTGATTTGAGCTATGAATTGGTTGGACTAAAAGGCTAGCCTTTTCTATTCAACACATGAAACTGTGGTCGCTCCACGATGGAGTGGGGCGACCATACCCTCGCCAAATCCCCGCGCGCACGATAGAACTCGTCGAGAAACTCTATCACCGCAGCCTGGAGCTAGTCGGCCTTGATGGCAAACGGTAGCATTTTTCAAGGGATGGGAGTGGTTCGGAACAGGTCCCCTATCCTTTGTCAATGCCTTGATATTTCTGACCAAACGCTGGATGTTATCGAACATCCGTGCTATAATATGTTCACGCTTGATACTCGTTGAAAATCAGGGTCGGAGAATATAAATTGTAGGTGACAACACCGACAACATTAGCCTGCGAAAAACCTTGCCGACCTACAATGACCGACAACGTTTTCTACAACAACAGCGACAACAGCCGACAACGCCGGGCTGCGCCGAACCTTGAAAGCCTGGTGCAATGCCCGCTTCTAAGCTATGTGACTTCGTACTGGTAAAGGGGAAATTCGTCGCCCGTTGCCTCAAAGCCCGCCTTTTTATACAGCGATAGAGACACAAGGTTATCCTGCTGCGTATTGACAGAAATGCGCTTCTTGCCGCGGCCCTGAAATTGGCTCAACAGATCTCGTACCAGAGCGTAGCCGATGCCTTGCCCCTGTGCCTCGGGGTGCACGGCCAGCCGGGCTAGGTGTGCCCCGGTCGGGCTGGGCGTGCTGATCTGGTAGCCAACAAGTCCCTCCTCCGTTTCAGCCACCGTGCAGAGAGCCGCCTGCGAATAAGCCAGCTCGATGGATTGCAGCGAATTGCGCCAGACCGGCCCAAATGCAGCCACGTCCACCTCCAGCACCTCTGCGATGTCCTCTTCGCTCATCACGCGCACTTTGGCTTTTGAAGTCGCCTCTGGCAATCCTTTGCTGCCGTTATCCCAGGCCAAAACCACTACGTTTTGAGCGTGCTCGAAACCGTTTCTCTCCAGCAGCTGGCGGAACCAGTTGTGCAAGGGAATTGCAGTTACATTGACGGCAGGGTGTTTGGAAAGTTCGTCCAGCACCAGTGGCCAGAGCAGTTCCCAGGCCTGCGTCGGCCCGGTCCGGATATCCGTGGCGAACATCCGTATCCAGGCAACGCCGGGCGGGTCGGGCGGGCAGGCCAGCGCCGCCACGATGCGCTGTGATTTTTCCGCTACGATGTAGGGCTCGTGGCCCAGCCAATCGAGGGGCGGACGCCAATCGAGATGACGATGGACGTAGGTTTCGAATTGGATCAGGCTGGCGAGATGACGGCGGTCTTCTTTAATGGCCGGGCGGACCGATATCTTCGTCACCGGGTCACCACTTACGGGCTGTGTGAAAAGTGATCGAGGGCGCTGTAATTCTACCAGAGAATGACTCCTCTCCCCTTATTCGATTTGCTGCTCTGGGCGCCAATCAAGCCTGCGGCCAGACTTCTTCC
>JANQED010000186.1 GCA_028278545.1 Anaerolineales bacterium | reverse complement strand
CTGACTGGTACGCTATGTGCCCAAGGTGCGGCAAGTATCTGGAAGGCAGCCTCGGCGACATCCGGGCCTACACCCAAGATTGTGATATGTGCAATGACGGGTAGTCTTGGTCAGATTTTCGTACTGCCGCGGCCTCCACGTGCGGCAGTAATTGAGGCGGTAACCAGATACCTTAACACTCTGGTGTCTGTTCTGTCGAGCGAGTTGAACCGCATGCGCGAGGCTATCGATGGAAGGCTATCGCTTGAGGGCTCGTTCCGCATGGCGGCGCCTGTGCGCCTGAAAAGCTCTACAGTGGCAAACCTGTCTGACTTCCCCGCTGCGGATTGGACAGCCAGCGTCCTCTATGTGAGCGATGAAACCGGGGGTGCCACCCTTGCGTTCAGCGATGGAACAAACTGGCGCCGCGCGCAGGATCGTGCTATAGTCAGCTAATGAGCAGACTGGCTACACGACGGGGCTATGCGAACTTTGGACGCAGGCGCAATTTCACTAAGCTACGGTTCATCGTGTTGACGGATCGCGATGATGGGAAACTATGGGGGTTGATCCATGACGAAACATTCGAGTATTGCGGAATTGATGACACAGTGCCCGTTGCCGGTGACACGGATACTTATGTGTACCCGGCTTATGATGGCCCCAGCCCACCGGGAGCAGAGGGAGCTAGACTTTTTGTTCGGGGAGGAAGGCTCGGGTACGAAGCCGTCTCAACGACCGATGCCGAAGCCGACCGCGACCAGCACCGCGTCATAACACGGCGCCAGCTACAAAGGCAGGGAATGGAGATCGACATTGTTAATGAAGCCAATTGGGCCATGGGAGATACCTTGGCTTATAGGAAAAGAAACCTAACAACTGACACCTTGATCTAATGACTGAGATTTTGTTTGCACGTTTGTCCGACATAACACCGGTCGCGCTCGGCTTGGTGATCGGCACCGATGTGCAAGCATGGGATGCCTTTCTTGACGCTCTTGCGGCGAACACCGATACATCGGGCACACTGGAAAAATCTGGTGCGAATGGTATTAGCACCTACACAGTCACTGCCGCAGGCAAGGCGCTGATCGACGATGCTGACGCTGCCGCACAAAGGGTGACGCTCGGCCTCGGCGCCTTGGCTGTTCTTGCTACCGTGGGTACGGCCCAGATCGATGACGAGGCTGTGACGCTACCGAAACTGGCGCACATGGCCACGGACAGCTTCCTCGGGCGCGACACCGCAGGGACGGGTGATGTCGAGGTCCTGTCAGCAGCTACCGCGCGGACCATCTTGAACGTCGAAGACGGCGCAACGGCGGACCAGACTGGGGCTGAAATTAAGGCCTTGTATGAAGCTGAAGCCGATACCAATGCCTTCACGGACGCGGAGAAGACGAAGCTTTCTGGGATTGAAACAGCGGCAACAGCCGATCAAACAGGCGCCGAGATCAAGTCTCTCTACGAGGCCGAGGCCAACACGAACGCCTTCACCGATGCTGAGCAGACGAAGTTGGCGGGGATCGAAACTGCCGCAGATGTGACTGACGCCACGAATGTGGATGCAGCCCTCGGGACAGGCAATGGGCTTGTAGCAAGGACGGCAGACGACACCTTTGCCGCGAGGACCCTTACGGGGACCTCTAATGAGATCGACGTTTCCAACGGGAACGGGGTGAGCAGCGACCCGACTGTAGGCCTCTCAGACAACCCGGTTGTGCCGGGCACAGGCGCTATTCGTGTTCCGGCAGGCACCACGGCGCAGCGCCCCGCAGGCACCAATGGTGAAATCCGCTATAACTCCACACTGGGCCAGTTTGAAGGTTACAACTCTGGCTGGGCTGAACTGGGTTCAGGAGGCGGTGGGGGTGTTTCCGACGGCGATAAGGGTGACATTACAGTTTCCGGTTCGGGATCAGTCTGGACCATCGATGCTGAAGCGGTCACTCTCGCCAAACTCGCCCATATGGCGACCGACAGTTTCTTGGGCCGTGACACAGCGGGGACCGGGGATGTTGAAGTGCTTTCCGCAGCTACTGCCCGTAGCATCCTCAACGTTGAAAACGGCGCGACCGCTGACCAGTCCGACAGCGAGATCGAGACGGCTTACAACAACCAAGTTTCCACGGTTTCGCAGGCTGAAGCCGAGGCCGGAACTGCAACCACCGTTCGCAGGTGGACAGCGCAGAGGGTGGGGCAGGCGATTGCTGCCCTTGCAAGCGGGGGTGGCGGGGTGCTCGACATCGAGACCTTTACCTCGTCAGGCACCTACACACCCCATGGTAGCGCCTCCATGGCACTTGTTATCCTCACCGGGGGTGGGGCAGGTGGTGGAGGTGGTCCGACCAACGGCCATGGTGGTGGTGGTGGCGGCGCAGGTGAGACTGTCATCTATCTATATGATACAACCTCTGGCAACCAGACCGTAACGATTGGGTCAGGAGGCAGCGGAGGCGGTACGACTACCAACGGCAGCAATGGGGGCGACAGCACTTTCGGTTCACTAGCTGGAGCCGATGGCGGCTTAGGTGGTGAGGCCGGAGGGGGCACACGAGGTGGTGAAGGTGGAGATGGTGGTACTGGAGGAACTGCCGGCGATCTCAATATCGAAGGCGGTGATGGCGATAGCGGCACATCTGAAGACGGCTCGAATGAAGGCGCTGGTGGGGCAGGGGGTGCATCGTTCTGGGGCGGCGGCGGTACAGGCAGCCCCTCCAATGACACGAACGCAACCAACAGGGATGGGCGTGCTTATGGCACGGGCGGTGGTGGTGGCGGCACAAATGATGGCGGCAGGAATGGCCGGGCCGGAGTGTGCTTCATTTTGGAGTTTGCATAATGAGAAAAGTCGTCGTTGAGAATGGGACGAACCGCATCGTCAATGTGATTGAGGCCGAAGACGGGTTTCAGATAAAGGGTTACACGCTGGTCAACGATGATCTGGCGGGACCGGGCTGGACGTATGACGGCGCTTCCTTCACTCCTCCCGCAGAAAGGGTGGAGACGCCGGAGGAGAAGAAGCTAGGGGTCCAAACCATGCTGCGCTCGAAGATCATCGACGCTCTGGCTAGTGAAGATGTCGACACAGAGGCGAAAATGGTGGCGGTAATCCGTTCAGTCAAAACCCGGGCCACGGCTCTCGAAAACGCGATTGAAGCGGGCTCAGATGTCGATCCCGGAGCGGGCACAATTGACGGTGTTGGAAAATGGCCGGGTAAATCGGCTAAAGAAAGAGCGCCGCAACAGCCTATAAGGCCTAGGAGGGCATAATGGTAGATAAATGGCAGGACTACGCCAACCCGCAGAAAGTGGGGTGGGATATGTGGGTCCGGCGCGTAATCCAAATTGTGGCAGGCCTAGTATTCTTCGGCCTTATTATCGGCGACAGCTTGGGCTATCTTGTGAAAAGCCCGCCGATTGCTGTTTACTTCATGCTCGTCGGCGTCATGGCCGCCCTTGAAGACCTCAAGGACTGGCTGCCGAAGATCGGAGGCCGGTGATGCTTGGGAAAGAAATATCAGTCTGGCGCCGTTTGGTGTCTATGGTGCTGTTTCTATACTTCTTTGTCGGCATGGCTGTAGTGGCAGGTTGGGGCTGGCAGAGCATCATGGACTACTTTTTGCCTGTGGAACTGTTAGAATTACTTGACGCCAACCGTTTGAAAGAGGGAAGATGATGTTGGAAGACAACACAGCGTTTACCTGTGCTTTGAGCTTCTTTGCAGGGCTTGGAGTGGGGATGACGATCAAATTGTCGGTCCACGCGGTATTTGCATAATGCGCCAGATAGGAGGAACACATGGCGAATGTAGCAGAACTGTCCAATGTCAAGGCATTGGGGACAATAGAAGTCAGCGGGCTTATTGAGAAAGCCTTCAAGGCCAGCGCTTTTGCGCCAGCCGGGATCGAGGATATTGCCGAGGATGTCATAGCGCTGGTGATGGACCCCAGTGTGATATTTCTGTTGGGGTCGGAGGAAAACGAGCTTAAAGCTCTCGCGATCATCGACTTTCCAACTTCAGGTTTCGCCTTAGAACCCCACATCATCCACTTTTACAATGAGGGCTCTGCCGAATTGAAGACCCTTCTGGTCAGAACGGTGATGGACAGAGTGAAGGAAAAGGGCTATACTAAGTTCTGGGGATCGAATATGTCGGGGAAGTCCGATATCGTTTGGAAGCGCTCGTTTAAACAGGCCGGGTCCCCCAAAAAGATAGGAACGATTTGGGAATTTAGTGTATGAGCAGTTTTACAAAGAAGCTGTTTGGCGGAAGCAAAGAGAAAACCTCTAGTACGTCCGGCCCCGTGGATATTACGCCCCCTGAACTGGCGGGACTGCGTGGCCCTTTTGCGTCGGCGTTGTCTAGCCTGTTTTCAGGCTCTGGCGGCGATCCGCTTGGAGGCATCCCAACCTTTACGCAAAGCACTGGTAACCCGCTAGCAGCGGCTATTGGCAGTGGAGAGCAGCAAATTCTCGACCTCTTGCAACAGGAGTTGCTGGGAGGGGGAGGAGCAGCACGCAGGGACTTGCTCTCGCGCACGCTGGGAGGGGACTTCCTTCCCGGAAGTGGAGGTGCCAACCCATTTCTAGAGGCCGCGATCACTGCTGCTCAGCGGCCCACCCTAGAGGGCTTGGAGCAGACCCTAACTAGGTCCCTGCCGGGACGTTTCACAGCCGCAGGCCAATTCGTGCAACCCCAAGGCACCAGCGCATTCGACCAAGCCGCCGCCGACGTTACCACCGGCGTGGCCGCAGAGCTTGCCGACATCGCAACCAATTTGAGCTTCGCCACGCAGGAGGCTGAACGCGGGCGCCAGAGTGAAGCCCTCCAGCTTAGCCAGCAGGAAGTGGAGACTACGGTCCAGAACCTCCAAGCACAAGCCCTACCCCGCCTCATCCAAGACCTTGGGATCGAGCGGGGGCTACAGGAATTTCAGGGCCGCGTGCAGGCCGTGTTGCAAGCCCTCCAGATCGCTACCGGGGCCCCGCTTATCGCTGCTGGCACCCAGAGCCAGTCTCAGGGCAGTGGAACAAGCGACAAGGGCATCGTGCCAACCTTGCTGGCGCCGTTCAGCTTTAGTGGGAGCATCTAATGCCTGATCCGGTAATTACATTCCCAACAGACGTTCGGACGAACCCTTTTCTGCGCATCCTCGGGCTTGGCATCACGCCCGAACAGCGCACGCTTGAGCGCCAGTCCGTGTTCCAGAGTGAGGTCGATCAGGTGAACCGCCAGCGGGCACAAGCCTTGACCACGGCGCAGAACCAGCTATTCCAAGGCATGATCGAACAGCACAACGCACTGGTGCAGCAGGGCATGGACCCGAATATCGCGATCCGGCAGGTCATGACTGACCCCAACATTATCTCCAACCCAAATATCTCGGCACAGGATTTGCAGGGGATGCTGGTGCAGTTTGTTGAGGCTACCCGCCCGCAGCGGGAGACCCTTGGGGTAGATGACAGGCTCGTGAACCCCAGCACCGGAGAAGTGGTTGTGGGGCAAGGAACCCGCACACAGGTGCTCGGCCCGGGGCAAAGCCTTGCACAAGGTGTGCCCGGCCAGATGCAAATCACCGACCCCGGGACGGAATTCATCACCGCAAATCAAGATCAAAACGTCATCGCTGCTACACGGGGACAGACCCCGCAGGCTATCCAGCGTGGGCAGGCCGATCCTAGCCAACTTGCCAGCGATCTACTCGACGCCACTGGCAACGTGAATGACCAAACCACAAACGCACTGCGCACGATGGCTGGACAAGAGCTTGGCCTTCAGCCGACCCTGAACCCGGCGACGGGTGAGGTAACGCTGGCGGGCTCCCCTGAGATGCAGCAGCAAGCGACCACAATCGCTGCGCGTGCAAGCGAAGTCCTGCGGCTGGGGCTCGCGACAAATGTGGCACAAGCCATTGAGATGGCCACAGGCCGTTCCCCCATTCCGCAGGCACCTGTCGTGCGCACGCCCGCCAACGCCAGTTTCTTCGATGCGCAGGCTTCTCAGAGGCCGCAGACCACGGTCGTGTTCGGCTCCGACGGTAACTTCCACGTCCTACCCCTCATCTCAGAAGGTGGCGTCCCGCTTACTGAGGCGCAAGCAAACCAGCTTTTCCAACAGGGCCGCTTGAGGTCCATGGGCAGCTTTGCTACAGAGCAGGAGGCGTTCGACGCACAGGGCCAGCAACAGGTGGCGCAGGTGAGCCCAGTTACGCCCGTTGAGCAGCAGCAGGCTGGAGAAACCACCGTGCCTCAACGCCAGCGCAATAGGTTGAATGAACAGAACAACCAGATCGACGCCTTCATTACGCAGTTGGGTGTCACAGGCTTCCAAGACGCGGAGCTTGGGACGGGGCTTGTTGCAAACATCCAGACCTCTATCGATAACGCGCTTGGGGCTTTCTTTGAAGGCACCCAATTCCAAGACACTGCACAGGCACGCCAGAGGCTTCGCATCTTGCGCAACCAGCTTGTGCAGTCCCTTGCCGATGATGACCGCATCTCCAACGAAGAACGGCGTCAGTTGTTCGAGCTTTTCCCGGACCCTGCAAGCCTGTTGAAGAACCCGGAAACCGCGAAACAGGACATGGCCACATTGGTGATCGAGCTTATGCGCCGGCGCCAGATCAATGAGGCGATCCTGTCTGGACAGCGGCCTGAAGGCAGCACCATGGAGCTTGAGGAGGTCCCTCGGGGCGAGCGCGGGTCCGTGCAGAGTGTGGTTCAAGACGCCCTTGGTATCTTGAATGAGGCGACGGGGGGCCAGCAGCAAGACGCAGCTAATTCAGAGGCCGTCCAGAGCATTGTGCAGATGATCGAAAGTGGGCAGGAAGTTCCCGACGAGATGCTCGATGGGCTGAGCGATGCGGAACAGGCCGCACTTCTGGAGGCACTAGAGGCCAATGGCGGCGAATAGACAAGAGCTTATTACTAAGCTGAAACAGCGCCAAGCCCGCAGCAGTGTGGTCAACCGTCTGCAAAGCCGTGCCCCTGCCCGGACCACTTTTGCCGGTGGCGAGGTCCCCACGATCCCCGTGTTGAATGACTTCCTTGCCGGTATCAACTCAGCCATCGCAGATGGGCTTGGGCTCGTTGTTGATGCGAGTGAAACCAACCCCTTCACAAGCTCCATTGCAGGCCCCGTCCTAAATGCTGGCCGCAAGTTCCTAGAGCTTGAAGGCAACGCCAATGGCGAGGAGATCATACGCGAAGCCTTCCGCGAGGCTGGGATCATCGTTGACGCTCCTGAGGGCGCGCTATCCGCTCGCATGGGTGAGCAGGCCTTGGGCGCCGCCCTCGTGGTTGCGGGCCTCGGAGCGGCAGCTCCTACAGCGGCAGCTACAAGCTCACAAGGGTTCACAGGTATCCGTAAAGCTATTACAGACGTGGTGCAGAGGGCCGGCCAGTTTATCCAACGCAGGCCCGGTGTTGTGGCTGCGGAAGAAGCTGGCGCCGTTGCCCTTTCCCAACCTACAGGCGAACTTGCTGCCGGTGCTCTTGGCGAAAGCTTCCGCCCCGCAGGAGAGATCATCGGCGGGGTGACCGGTGGTATTGCCGGTCCCACTATGTTCCGTGCTGGACGTGTCGCTGCTGCTCCCGAAGTTGTGGGTGGTGTAGCGGGTGCCGCAGCAGGCTCCGCTGTAGGTCAGCCGGTCATCGGTGGAGTTGGTGGTGCTGCCGCAGGTGGAGCGCTTAGGCGTACCCTGCGTAGGGGAGGGCAACAGGCCACTCCAGAAGGGCCCTTGGCGCCAGTGGGAGGCAACCCCGATGACACCGTAGCGTTCGCGCGAAGGCGGGTTGAGGGGCAAGCTACCGCTATCCGGCAGGCAATCGAGCGTGAGATCAACAAAGCGGTGCCCGGGGAGGGCATCAACATGTCGGCGCCCGCCGCAGTTAGAGCCGCGTCCACTAGACTGCGCACCGGCATCGAACGTGCCCGCAGCCTATCCGACCGTATGCAGCGCCGCATGTGGAACCGGGTAGACGGCAAACAGCGCGTCGATATCGATCCCCTTATTGCACAAGCGCGGCAGATTAATTCCTCTGCCCGGACCCGCAGGACGGACCTCGCTACGCCAAGGTTTGATGAGGATGGAAACATCGTAGGGGAGACCCGACATCTGGGTCCCTCTATCGTGCCCGGCGAGTTTCTGGATGAAATCTCCAAGATGGTGCGAGTGGAAGATGGCAGGCTGGTTCCGCAGCCCCAAACCATCGATAGCTTGATCGCGCTGCGCACGCGCATCCGTGACCGACGCCGGGGCATGGAACGCAACCTTCTTGGCGGTGGTATCTCCCCGGGCTTGCGCCGTCAGTTCCTGCAACTTGAAAGCGCCGTGCTCGACACGATCCAGCGTCATGTGGCACTGAACCCCGGCGACCAGAGTGTGCTTGACGCCTTGGAATTCACCCGTCAGCAAGCGGACCTGTTCAAGCGCGACCTCGTGGCCGAGGCCCTTCAGATGTCCCAGACTGTGATGAGCCAGCCTAATGTGAGGCCGGGGGACACTGCTGGTTTCCTGTTCAGGGATCGAGAGGGCTTGCAACAGGTCCAAGATATCGCCAGCAACCTGCGCAGGCCGTCTCTATCGCAGCAGGCCTCTATGTCTGTGCGCGCCATGTTCCGTGAGGCGGGACAAGACAGCCCACAAGGCGCTATCCGCTTTGTCGAGGACAACCGCGATGTGATCGAAGCCCTCCAATCCGGCGCCGACGACGTGTTTAATCGAGGCCGGAAGCTCCAGAACTTGCTGGAGGATGAGGATGTGATCCGTCGTAGCTCTTTTGCCCGCTTCCAAATCGGCGACAGGACCGGCCCGGAAGCCGTGATCCCTGAAGTGCGTGGGGCAGCACCGGAAGGGTCCTCCGCTATCGAAGCCATCATGCGGGCCCCGAACAAAGCTGCTGCCGTGCGCGAGGTCATGATGAACATCTCCACAGGGGCCCGGCAGGGAGAGACAGGCGCCGAGGATGCGCTGGAGGGAATGCGCTCGGGCATGATCCAGTGGCTTGTCGACCGCGCCGATACCGCTGTGAACCTCAGGCGTGTGTTTGAGAATAACGAGGACGCGATGAAAGCGGCGCTCGACGACCGTCAATTCCGCAGGCTTGAGCAGATTGTCACCAACATCGACCGCGTTGCCAGTGGGGAGGAGAGGCTGGCCACCGCAATCTTCCGCCAAGGCGGCATCATCCTATCCCGTATCTTCGGCGCGCAGGCCGGTGGTGTGTTGGCGCGTGCTACAGGCGGCGGTACTGTCCAGACCCCGGCTATTGTCTCGCAAGCGGCCCGAGCCGCTGTTGAGCAAGCTATGGCGGGCATCCCGCCGGACAAGCTGCTGGCTGAGGCCGTGTTGAACCCAAGGGTTGAGCGTATGCTGGTTTCTGCCGTCCCACAAACCGCGAGCGAACTTCGTAGGTTTGAGAGGGTCATGGGAGCAGTAATTGGCGGCCTCGAAGGCACACGCGAGGCTATGACAGAACGCGAAGCCCGTTGACTTTCGGCAAATAATCACTATATACTCTATAACAGGAGGTAGAGATGCTTAGAGGAATTGGACCTTTTTTGCTTGCGCTTTTTCTGGTGATTGCGCCGGTCAAAGCCGAAGTTCTTGATAACCCTTTTGATCGTTGGCAGAATTGCGAGTTTCCCGTAACCGCAGCACCGGCGTTTGGGTGGCTAAACGATGTCAAGAAGCATCTTGAACGGCGGTGGCCGCAAGCCAATTTTTACGAGTTTGATGAAGAACTTACACAGGACCTCCTTGACGCGATCAACGCAATCCCTCCTGTGACCACGCTTGTGGCTGATGAAATCTACATCGCCGAAATGCCCGGCGAGCCCATGCGATATGTGCATCTTATCAAGGAAGATTGCAGCTATTTCGTCATGCCAGCAGACGCCAAAAGCTGGACAGGTCTAATGCGAACTATTGGAAAGGAAACGGAAGATGAGTGAAGTTTGGGAAAAGGTTAAGGACCTCGCGGGGAACCGTGTGGTTCAGTTCGGCCTCGCGTTTGCGCTTGGCTGGTTCGTTGCCACCATTTCGATGGCAGGCTAACAGCGCTGGCTGGGGGAACACATGACAAAAGCTGAACGCACATTTCGTGCCAAGGTCCCGTGGGCAGTAGAGTTGCTCAAGCGGGATTTTGGCTTTTCAAACCTCGACGCCTACGCGATCATGGGCAACTTCGGCCACGAGAGTGTAGGTCTTTCGGTCATGCAGGAAATTGCGCCTGTTGTGAAAGGTTCCAAAGGTGGCTGGGGCTGGCCCCAGTGGACGGGACCGCGCAGACGCGCCTTTGAAGATTATGCCGACCGCAACGGCTTTGGCCGTGCTTCTGACCGGGCCAACTACAACTACGTGTTTGTGGAACTCAAGGGACCGGAACGGCGCGCAGTTGACGCCGTGAAGAACGCAAAGGGGCTCTATGAGAAAACACGCGCATTCGAACTTGCCTTCGAACGGGCGGGGAAGAAGAATTACAAGTCCCGGTATGCATGGTCGAAGCTCGCTAAGAAGTACCACCAAGAAGCCTTGGCTGCGGGTGAGATCAAGCTCCCGTACTGGGCTGGCGGTAAGGACGTGCTGGAAACGCCAGTGCCGTCTGACAAGCCGGAACAGGAGACGACCTCGTGGTTCTGGAGGCTTCTGATGCGCCTTCTCGGGATCAAGTAATGGAGGAAACCATGGCTGCACGGACCCGACATACACGGCGCTATCCGCGCCACAGGGAACTGATCTTGGAGTACGCAATCATAGCGTTGCTGTTCCTCGGGCCAGTCTTTATGTCCCTATGATCAAGGCCCTTATCGCGGGAGGGTTGGGGGCGATTGTTAGAGCCCTAGGCGACACCTTCGTCAAGCCTGTCCTCGCGCACTACCAGAACAAGGACACGCAGTTTGGCCGCATGATGGTGACAGCCCTCACAGTCGAGGGCCAAGCCATTGTGTCTGGCAACAAGTATCGTGTGGCCATGATGGGCACCACAGCCGGTGCCTTCCTGATCCTCTACACAACCCTGCCGCCTGTGACCTATATGAACGCGATCATCCTCGATACGCTTTTCGACGGCACATGGGCGCCAAGTATCTTTGGCTGGGAACTTTTCTCTATCTCGTTTGACTGGGGAGTGTCCAAGCTGCCTGCTGGGGGCGAGGCCGGCCCCTTCTACGCCTATGTTGAGAAGGTGGCGCTGGCCGCTGTGGGTGTGACTGGCGTGGTGGGAAGCGCCAACATTATTGCGCGCCGGTGGTTCAATAAGTGATTGCAAGGGGGGTCTCCTCTTGCTAATATAAAAACCTCGCCGCTCTTGGCGGGGTGTTCCTCCATGGGGGCAGGTTTTCCGTGCGACCTGCCCCCACACTTATTCTATTTCGCCTCTCTAACAACTGTGAGTTGGTAGGCCGGGTGGAACATTCCGAACCACTTCTCTCTTTTTATTCTTCTGGTCCGGGCCTCAAAGGCAATGACATCCCCGTTTGTAGACTTAGGGTCATCCATGACAAAGTTGTGCCCGAGAAGGGGCTCAATCTCGCCTAGAAGGACCCCTATAGATATCTCGTAGGTCAATTCCCTGAACAATCTTTCTATCCGCTCTTTTCTCACATTAGCTTCCGTGGTCATTGCTCCATCCTCGCATTGAATATATGCCTCACAGCTTCCACTGTAGTGCCTGATTTCAAATTGCGCCCAATCAGTTCCTTCACAGCCTCATCTTCACCCTTCCCGTTTCGAACCATGAAACACAGAGCCCGCGTGTGGGGGTCCTGTTCCGCCAGATGCTCGACAGCGAACGCTTTCTGGTCAAGATGCGCACCGCTGTCTACAAGCTTCCGAACGCGCTTCGCGGATTCTTCGATCCCTGTTACCACGTCAACATAGAAGATAAGCATCCGCACTTTGTCTTGGTGATCCAAAAGAGGAAGAATGTCATCAACCCCATCGCTCAAGATCAGCGCCAGTGCGTTCTTCTCCAGCCCGATCATTTCCTTGGACTTGTGCTTGAGCACGTAATCGTCGGCCTTGATCTTCACCCAGAGGCCGGAGGCGAACTGCACCACGAAGCCTTCCAAGTGCTTCAAAGCCCGTGCATGGGCAATGAAATCCTCAGGTGTGGACCAATTATTGGGGTTAACCGCATATACTACAGGAGCCCCCATCCACTCCGCCCAATTCTCCACCCTATCTCTTGCCAAGTACGTCCCAAGTGTCTTGTTGCGGACAGCTAGGAGGGTTAGAGCGGACACGCTATATGGCACCACGATCCGGTTATCGGGGCCAGTGTATTCAAAGATCGGTGTGTACCCGAACGTCTCCATCATGTTGAAGGTTTTCCGCATACGGGGCGTGATAAGTTTCTGCGCCTTCTGCGCCACATCTGTGATACCCATGCGCGTCATGGCCACCCACTCCCCGTTCACCATCGCCGGGTGGATCATGGACCCGTCCAGCTTGTCGGTGATCAGGTGCGGTGCCTCGAAGTCGAGCTTGTGAAGTTGGGTATGTTCCTTCTCGCCAACGTTGAAGAATTTGGCGAAAGGCCGGGCGAGCACACTCCCATCGGGCCGGAACTTCAGGCCCCGACACTCAGCCCGCATGGGGTGGTCAAAGCTATCGGGAAGGGTATAAACATAGTCGATAACGGTGTATCCATTTTTCTCTTTGACCACGAAGTCCGTGCGGCCTTCAATCGCGTCCAGAACATCATCGATGTGTTCGATCTTCATTTGAGCACCCTTAAGTCGGCCACAGACACATTGGGGAGATCATCCCCCACCATGATATTGCTGATCTGCTGGTTAAAGCGCTGTTCGTGCAGTTCCATGAGAGATAGGCCGGACTTCTCGTGGGTCACGCCGTTGCGCCAGCCTCCATCCCGGATTTTATCGTGCATCGGCCTGTTGATCACGACATAGCGGACCTTGGCGCCCTCCGGGGCCAGCGACACCGACTTCAACCGATCCTTGCGGTGCAGATGGGTGGCGTCGATGGTAACGGGTAGGCCACACTCAAGCCGGGCCCGGGCAATCTTGTTGATCGCGTAGAACACGTCGGCGTTGCGGGATTGGTCCTTGATGTCTCCACACATCTCGTAACGCATGTGGTCGCTGGACAGGACCTGAGTGACAGGTACGTTGTGGTCCACCCATGTGCTCTTACCTCCCCCGCTGGGTCCGACCATGATGGTCAACAGCGGCTGCTGGGTCGGGGGCAAAATCTTGACCTTATCCTCCCAGTTGGCCGTGACTTGGAAGCACGGGATGCCTTCCTGCCTCCACATATCCACCACGGATTGGCGGTCGTCGAAGATGAGGCTAGGCCTAGCGGCAGCCTTGTGCAGCCATGAGCGTTTAAGTTCCACGTCTCTTGTATGATCACCAATCGGCCTCATATGCACAAGGCGGTTTGGGTTGATGCCATTTGCAGCCAACCACGTCCTAGTTTCATCTTCGACAGATTTGGATCGGCCCGACCATATTTCTACGTAATGGCCTCGGGATACAAGAGCCTCCAGTGTACGGATTGCATGCTTTACAGGCTCATCATAGATGCAGGCTCTGAAGAACCCATCCCAATCCTTGTTGCCTTCTTGGATGTAATGCAGCCGGTGGGTGATATCCGCCAGCGTGCCGTCTAGATCGAAAACTACGAACATCTGTTCACTCCGTGACCAAGGCTAGTATCATAAAACATAATGCTGTAAAGACAAGAGGTATGCACCACCGGCTTATGACTTCAAACAAAATGGCGTCATAATATAAAGTGCCCAGCCATACAGCAGCTAGAAACACCAATATAGAAACAGTAACGCTTGTTATAGTAGCGACATGTGCTGCCCTGTGTAGCGTTCTTTTAATGCTCATAGGCCTCCTCCAGTCAAGGGGTAATCTGCGAGAGCGTAAGGAACGCCGTCGGGCGTGTAGTTCAAGCCCTTTTTGGCTTCTTCTAGCTCCTCTATCTGCTCCGGGGTGGGCTCAACAATGATCACGTCGTCGTCCTTTGTCACAGGGGCCGGTATGGGTGCGGGCTTCTCCTCGGCCTGCCGCAGCATGACCTCCAGATCGCACATCGCGTTCCAAGCGATCTGGGCTGCGTGCAGAACCCCTTCATCCTGCTCGTTCACTTCACCCTCAATCGCGCGGTCCACAATATGGCGCATCATGGCGTTCTTGTAGACCCACTCCGCGTGGGGGACAGTGAAGATCGTGTCTACGCTCTCCAGATCGTCCGGGCGTCCATGGCGCCGGTTGCCCATCTCGCTCACCTTGGCGACCTCGCGTAAGGCTCTCGGAAAGCGAAAGATTACGTGGTGGTAGATCGGCAGCTTGCCGTACTTCTTCGCCGTTGCTGGTTCAAGGTCTTTACCTGTTGCGGTTTTCATTCTCTAGAGCCTCCACTTTGTCTTGTAGCACCTCTATCCGGCGCAGCATGATGTTGATCAATTCGTCCAGTCGCGGGTGCAGGTCTTCGCCGGGTCGGTGGAAATATCGGCCATCAACCTTGACGCGTGGGTTTTGGGTCATGCCGGGATCGGGGCGCAACCCGCTCATGTCGCCGCCCTCACATGGGAAAGCTTGTCCGCCGTCCTTGCTCATTCGTCTGTCTCCTTCATGATGGTGCGGGCTTCACAGGCGGCGGTGTAGAAGCAACCGCTTGCAGCGTTTGACTTCTCAAATTCCTCAAGCGCCGCCATGACCGGCTCCAACGCCCTCTCTGCCCTGTCCGCCCTGTCACGTTCCTTGCGAAGCTCTTGCCGCATCTCATCACGCACTTCTGCTGCTGATGAGATGCGGTCTTGCGCAGGCCAGTTGAGATCGTCACTCATCACATGCCTCCCGGTATTTGGTGAGGGCGGGCGATACCACGCTCTCTCTGTCAACCAGTGTGCAGCCCGCGAGATATTCGGAAAACTCGTCTGCCAAATCCCCCGCTATCTCTTTCCAGTCGGGTTCGGGGAGGGGCTTTCGATAATCTTTTAGCGTGCCTTGGATCTCGCTTGTTGCGTAGTACGTCACATCTGGGGCCGGGCCGAATGCAACGCTCAAATCTTCCAACGCCGCGTTGTATGCCTTGATCTCATCGCGTGTCATTTGTCAGCCTCGTCTGTGGTGGGGGAGAGGGCGCGGATTTCGTCAGCACCTTGGAGGAACAGCGCTCGCACATAACCGGCGTGGTATCTTTCGTTCTTGAGTCGCTCTGGATGACTTGGAAGTGCCCTGCCTTGTTCTGCTAGCCCTTCCATGACCTTCACCGCATCTTCTATCGCCCGCGCATAGGCGGCATCCTTGGCATTACGAACGAGCCGAATATTAGGGTCTTCTTCCATAAGCTCCGCAATCTGTTCATCATCGTAACCAAGTAAACCAAGTTCACCCCGCAACCATGATTGACGCTGGGCTTCTAACATTTCAGGCGTTACTTCGACCTCGGCTGCCTTTTCTAACAGCCTCTCTAAAACAGGGTCTTCCCTTTTCCGTATATCCATTCACTCAACCTCCAAAAGCTGTCCTCGGAAATCCACAACCCCATCATATACAACCCGGCAAGTCTCGGGCCACAGCAAGTTGTAGTCGTTAAAGGTGAGGACCACAAAACCCTCACGCCAGTTCAGAGGGTTGTCCTCAGTGTAATCCACGAACTGCGGTGATTGGGGCTTGGCCATGGTGCCGGTGTCGACGCCCCAGCGCGTGCCGTTGTAATCGGTAAATGGTGTCACTTTGAGCGAATGCAAGTGGCCGGTGACCATCGTGCAGCCGGACCACAGGGTGTTGTTGTGGGTGGCGTGGATACCGCCTTTGAAGCGGTGCTTGACCACAGTGGCGCCGTGGCGGAAGGCCCGGTTGATGTGGACGGACCAGCAGGGCTCCCACTCAGGGAAGTGATCCTTAAGGTGGACGCCGGGCATACCCTCAAACTCCGGCACAGCCTTCGCCAGCCGGCTCTCCAGCCTCGCATCATGGTTACCTAGGGTCCAGATACGTCTCGCCTTCGGAGCAGCCGCTTCAATGTCGTACAGCCTCTCCTGCGCCGTCTCGATCTCGTCGAGGACCGACGGTTTGCCTTCCCAGCCAATAGGAGGGAAACGAGAAATACGAGCGCCATCGATCACATCTCCGTTCATGATGATAAGGGAGGGCTTCAACATCTTCGCCATCATGCAAAAGGCTTTATGGCTGGTAGATACCTCGTTGGGCCAGTAGTGCGCGTCACTGCCGATCAGGACCGTCCCGGTTTGGATATTGAGGTCGATCCTCGGCGCGTGTTCCGCAATCTTCATCATGGTTGGGGCTGTGATGGTTACCCCATGGGCCTTCTCAATCCTTCTCCGGCGCTGGTATACAGCCCGGGTGCTGACCCCCAACTCAAGCGCAGCTTTCCTCGCACCCAACTCCTCGAACATCCGGATGAATTCTTCATTAGAAGCAGTAGCCATTAGTATACCTCAACCATTCCTTTTGGGTTTTGCTTTGAGTACGGGCCCCAGTTCTTGCCCGCTTTGATCTCAACCGGGATTTTCATAATCTTGTCTCCGATCTTCACAGGGAACTCCATGCACTCGACGATCTTCTCGATAGCTTCATCGCGCCGTTCGATTGGCCATTGTCCAAATATAGCGTCATGCACCTGCGCAAACAAGACCACGGGCTCGCGATGGTAGCGCTTCCACAGGAAGTAGAGGCCGATGTTGATGATGTCGGCAACGGTGGATTGGGGGATGAAGGCAAGCCCTTGCTTATAGGTATGGTCATCCCACGGGCGCCCGAATAGCTTCACACGGCGCCCAAGCGGATTTATCAGAGGCATCTCATTCACCACCATTTCCTTGATGGACTTCTGCCAAGCCCTAACTCCCGGGAAGGCTTCGAAATAGCCCTGTTGGATGCGCTTTGCCAGCTTCACCTTTAGCTGATACATCATGGCCACGCCGTAGGCGCTGAGGCCGTAGTTGGACCCGTGCTGCGCCCGCTTGGCTTGATAGCGAAGATCGTGGCCCTCGGCTTGATCCCATTCTGGGTACATGGACTTCGCGATCTCTTTGTCCTTCTTGATGTCGCCGGTCCATTCGATGTCGGGGAACAGAAGCCGCGCCACGAACGTGTGGGTGTCGCCGGACAGGTGGGCGTCCATATAGCCTTTATCTCCGGAGAGGTAGGCCACTGTCATACTCTCGGCTTGTTTGAGATCGGCATAGAAAAGCTCATAGCCCGGGTCCGCCACAAACATGCGCCGGTGCTGTTCGCCGATGTTCTGGAGGTTGTTTCCTTGTTTGTAAGGGGATTTCGAGGATGACCAGCGACCGGTCCACGCCTGCCCCACATTGAAGGTGGAGGTCCAGCGGTCGGTCGCTGTGAGGGGAGACTTCAGAGTGCCGATCTGTTTCTTGTAGTCGCGGCAATGCTTGATCCCGTCTACTGCCCACGCCAGCTTGGGGTGCTTCTTCTTGATCCGGTTGAGCACATCGTCGTCGGTACTGATGTCGCCTTTCTTGTTGCGCAAGGGTGGGATTTTGAACAGGTTGTAGAACAGATGGTTGCATTGCTGAGGAGAGGCCGGGTTGAACTGTTTGATCTTGATCCTTGGCGCTCCACAGTTCTCGCAGAAGCGCTCCTCATCGGGAACCCCTCGGGGCCACTTGTGCTTGCCGTTCTTGGTGGTGGGCTTTGGGCAATCCCCCGTCTCAAGCTCCGTCATGTCCCATACAGCGACGAGCCGCTCGTCCTCATTGAGCTTCTTGATCTCCCGTTTCATATCGGCGCCAAGCTCTTGGACGGACTTATTGCGCGCGATCTTGTCGACCAGAATGCCCTCACGCATCATGGCGAGGGCGGGGTTCTGGCAGGCCCGCTCGAAGCCGTAGATCAAGCCAGTGGCATCCCCAAGACGGGGCCACAATGTGTCGAACACGGCTCTTGTACCGGTCACGTCCAACGCATTGTAGACCCAGTGCTTGGCCTGCCCCTTCACCCCTTTGATGTTGGCGCCTGTTACGACAATGCCCATTGCAATCCCGCTAGCGCCGTGATCCCAAACACGAAGAAGGACAGGGCAAATGTTACGTCAGTTGAGCCGATCAGTTTGAAAATGTTAGTCCACATTCAATCATCCCTTTTATCGCCGGATTTCTTACCTCGCATATGCTTCCATGGTCCTTGATCCGTGTAGCTGGCGCCGAGGAACGCGAGGTCTTTCGGTAACTCCGGGTAAAGCGCATGGTGAAGCAGCCGCGTGTCGTGCAGGAGGTTCATCGTGCGTATCCCCATCTTGTCCAAGAACCAAAAGGCGTCGTACATGCCGTAGTTCTGGCCAAGCTTCGGCAGGGGGCTCTCCATGATCTCTTTAACCCCCTTCCAGATTTCAAGCTCCTCTTGTTGTGTTTTCCAGTATGAATTGTTGGTCTTGCGTGTGTCCACAAACGGCACGCAGATGGCGTTCTCGGAATTGGGAGCGAAACCCAGACAAGTGATCTGGCCCCATCCCGTCTCAATATCCACGCTGAGAGGCCTGTCCTTGTCGATGCGCTCATCATCTAATATGGCATTCATGTAGTCGATAGCTTCCTCTAGTGTCGGCTCTATCAACAACTGCAACCTTGGTGGCACCAAAAACGGACCACGTTCTGCCTCTTTCATCGCCTTGATCACGTCTGCGATCACGACGGTGTAGAACTTCCACTGGCGCAGGATGTGGGCTGGGTGAAGGGTGGGCAGGATTTTAGTTCCAGCCATCAAGTGGGTGGCGGTGTCCACAGCCCCTCTCATCTGCATGATGCTGTCGGTGCCGGTGAAAGCCCACAGTGCGGTGCCACCTAGGGGCACGATGAGGTTGGGGCCTGCGACCTTCAGGTCTGCCTCCAGCTTATCCAGTTGCTCATGGAACTTTGGGTGCAGGTAGCCGTTGGGGCCGAGAGGGGGGAGCTTGAATATGCCCTGTTCCTCAAGCTCCGGCGTCACTTCAGACTTCGGCACGCAGATGTTGCTCACGTCGTTGTCGGAGAGTTTGAAGTCGAACACGTTACCGACGAATACCTCGGCCCGGTCTATGTCCGCCAACCGCAGAACAGCGTCGAACAGCTTACCGCTGGGTCCAACAAGCGGGCGACCCAATTCCATCTCGCGATCCCCCGGCGCCTCGCCAACAAACGCGATTATGGGCGCTTCCGGGAACTCATTGGGGACCCATTTCATATGCGGTATATCCATGTGCAGAAGGCCAACACGAGCAGAAACACGATGATTGTGTAGATGTCGATGTTGAGTGCGGGGATGACCGGCACGTCTGGCAATCCGTTATGCTGGAGCCAGTCCTCGGAGGGGACGATGCAGTTCATTCAACCGCCCTCCAATTCCCATTGAAGATCGTCAAGCACCTTGCCGTGCAAGAGATATACAATGCTTTTCTGATCATCAGGTGTAAGGTTCCACATAGCCAACAGAGCTGTAATAGCTTTATGCCTGTCGTTAAAAAGGATTTCTTCCACATGGATTTCTACAAGCGCTTCACCTAAGTTTTCGGCCATCAATCACACCCCTTTCCAACCCGGCCTTTTTCGCCGGGGTCACAGAATTCCTGCCACGGGCGCCAACCCTGAGGGCACCAGAAGCCCCAATTGCGCACACGGGGCCCGGTAATGAAAAGCGTCCACGCCGGGCCGTTCTCGATGATGAGCCTGTGGCCCATTGTCGCAGATCGGAACACTACGGCGCCTTTCTGGTTGTATCGGAAATATTGAACACCGCTTCCCCAATCGGAATAAAGCTCACCGATGAGGCCGTGTAGGCAGATCGACATGCTAGGCCACGGGTGGTCATGCAAAGCCCTGTCGTCGTCGCTGTGCAACATCTTGTGCAGGTATACGTTCATGATCGGGTTCCGGGGCACCAGATACCAGCGCATGAGGTACGGGTCGTCGGGGTTGCCGATCAGGAAGTCTGGCTCGCGCTTGTATTCGAGCTTGCGCAGATGGGAGTAGAGCCAGTCAGCCAGCCAGTAGAGGGTCATATCCAAAGGTCCTCAGATTGGGGTTCGATTTCGTCATAATGCTCGTTGAACACATGAGCAGCCTCGTCCGTCCCCACTCTGGTGTATTCATTATATGGGGGTTTCATCACAGAGCAAGCAGCCCAATTAAAGCAAGCATCTCCGTTTTCATACCAATCATGGCAAAGCTCAAAACGGTAAGTCTTGTCCTCAACCTCCACATAAGCGTAGACGATCTTATCGCTGGGCTCCGGCACGTGATCGGGGTGGCCTCGCATCACACCCTCCCCGAAAGCGCTTTCACCACGAACTCAATGGTGACGTTGAAGCTTTGAGCAAACTCCGCATAGCTCCAATTCTTGCCGTAGGTGAGACGGGCAGCCCGGATATCGCGGGCCACCACAGCGTCGTCACGGTCGAAGTTCTGGGGTCGAAGGTAGGTTTGGATTATGTTGTCCACGAGGTTTGCAAGAGAGTGGTGACCGTGTTTGCGCACAGCGGCGACCACCACCTGCAACTCTTTCGCGGCACTCTCACAGCGTTCTTCAGAGGTCAAGCTCATAAGGTGTTCTCCATGGCTTCTTCCAACAAGGCTTCATAGAGGCCGGGGTGGTCTTCCAGAAACTCGTCGATTTCGTTGTCGTCTTCGAGGGAAACGTCCTTGTGATTTTCGAACGCTAGGTCTAGGGTCACGATGTCGAACACCATGCCCTCCTCGGCGTCGTCTAGGAAGCCGTAGGCTTCAACATCCACGCCTTGGCCATCGTGAGCCAGCTTCCAGCTTGCGATTGCGGTGATCATCATTTTCTAGCCTCCAATTCAGCTATCCTTGCCCGTAGGGTGGCGATGAGGATGGCGAGGGGTTCTTGGTCGCGGGGTCGCGTGACAAAAAACCAAGACACTCCGGGCTTAACCGGGTTATTGACTTCAGACCATGAGCCTTCGTCATCCTTGCCGTTGGCTCGAATGTACCCCGGCAACACAGCCTCCTGAAACTCAACTGCTGCGTCTATGGAGGCGGTGAACTTTTTGATGTCCGGTACGTGGAAGCCGTCACAGTCAAACCACGTCGCAGTACGCCACTTACCTAGAATGCTGATCTCGTGCGGCTGTACACGCGCTCGCGTGAAAAGTGTCTTTGGGTCGTTGTCTTTAGTGAAGACCTCCAACTCGTTTGCGAGCGCCCAAAGCAGCGCGTCAACCTCCCGATCTGGCCCTTCCAACACTTCCACTCTTTCCAGAAGTGTACGCAAGTCTTGTATTGAACGTTTCATGGGGGAAACTCCTATATGGTGTGTGGGGAGGGACCTCCACGTAAACCGCCCTCCCCACACCAAGAGCATGGTGCCGTCGATACCACCATGCGCTTGAACCTAGCCGGGGCCGCCGCGAAAGGTGCCCACAAAACGGCATGTCCGGCTAGGGGCAGATTAGTCATCAACCGCGACGAAGTTGCCCACGTCGTTGGTGACCTTAAGCTCACCCGCATTGTCCGTGTAGGTGCGCTGGTCGAGATAGCCGATGACCTCTTGACCGCCAACTGCCTTGAGGCTGTCCTCGATGGAGGCGTCCTCGTCATAGGCGCCGAGCTTTTCGAGATGCGAGCGGACCTTGCCCCAATCGGCGACGGTTTCGACCCAGAACTGGGCGAAGATGCGGTTCTCGGTGAAGTCGTACTCCTCACCGTCCTTGCCCAGCGCGTCCAGCGCTTCCTCGTCAACATCGTCCATCGGCTCCTGCGGAACGTAGACAAAGATGACGCGGGCGGAATTGCCTTCCTCGCGCGGTTCCATAAACTTGGCGCTCCGGGCCTTCAAACGCCATGAGCCGGTCGGCAGGGCGTCTGCAACCTCGGGAACCTCATTCCACGCTTTTGAGAGGATGCTTTCGTAACTGTCCATTTCTTTCTCCAGTTTTGTTGAACGGGCGAATGCCCAGAATTAGGGGCGAGCACAGCGCCCATTCCCCAAACTTAAGAAGCCTTCAGGCAATTTTCAACGCTGCCTGTCAGCCGCTCCATGATCTCCAACATGCCATCCTCGATGGTGAGGTTATCAGGCAGGTCGGGAACAGGGACCCCCAAATCAAGCTCCGGCCTCGGCACAGCGGTGAGCGTTCGCTTCATCTTGCCGTGCTTGTGTGTGACGCGAGCTTGTAGCAGTGTCGGGAAGTGCCCGCCGATGACCGGTGGAAGTTGCCGGCCAAGGGCAGAGGGGTAGAGGCGGGTTTCTACCAAGTCCCCTTCCCGTTTCTTGATGGTTTCGGTCAGATCGTCATCCCCTTTGCGCACGTCTCGGGGGCCGACCATTTTCAGGTGAGCCAGAACGATCACATGATGGCGATTGGTCTTGCTCGTCAGCCTCTCAATGAAATTGCTTTGCAGGCCCATAGCAACGCCCCAGTCGCTGTCACGTGTGTTCAGGCTGTTGCGGTTCGCCATTGCAAGCGCGTACCGCATGGCCGCGTCCCCCATGGACGTAAGGCTATCAAGGACAACAATCGTGTCCGGCCCCCAAGATTTACTCTGGCCAAGATCGACCTCCTCGCCAGTCTCGGGGTCGTCGTACTTCCAGCGGTCCAACATCTTCATGGCCGATGGAAATGCGGATGGGAGGCCAGAGGGCTCAATCACCTTGGCCCCCATCCGCATTTTGTCTTCTAGCGGAACATAGTCGATGTTCTCCAGCTTGTCTTCATCGCAAAACTGAAAGAGAACATCAAGGTTCCCGTCAAAGTCCAAGATGCGCAGCTTGAAGCCTGCATTCACGAGACACGCAAGGCTCCCTGTCTTGCCGGACTTCGGATATCCGACCATCATGATACGAGCGGTTCTGCAACCTTGAAAAGCTTTGGCGGAAACCATTGATGCTCTTCCCCCTTAACCCTTGATGAATACGAACGGGTTGGTGACCTGCCCTTCACCGATGCGAGAGACCACATCGTCGTTGGACTGGTAGGTGCCGTTCAGACGAGACACAACCTCGGTGTTGTAGTCGGCGAGGGCTTCTTCCACCGCCGCAGCCACTTCCATGGCGGTCGAGGCCGACGGGCCATTGATCCCCTTGGACTGCTGGTATAGATTGTAGTCCATCAGGAAGCGAATGGCATACTGGAGACCCGCACGCGACTTGGTGTCACGAACGCGGATTGTGGTGGTGGAACCATCCGGGCGCGTGATCATCCGGGCGCGAGCCTCTTTGGAAGGAAGGGTAAGTTTCGTCATGGTCTGTGTTCCTTTCGGTTGTGCGGCAGCGCCGCAGTTTCAAACATGGTGATTGAAGCGCGAAAGTTCAAGAGGCCGCTGCGCGCTCAACGTTCTTCCAGCGGGTTCCAGAAGCTTTTCTCGAAGCCAGCTTCCAGATACATCTTACGCGAGGACGGGTCCTTGGCGCAGATTTCTTTGAAACCACAAATCCAGCAGTTGCGCCGGTTCATGGGCCAGTAATTCTTCTCGGCGTACCCCTCGGCTTGATCCAACCAGTAATGGATATCCTCGATAAGCTCCTCCCGGCGCTCGTTTGAGCGGTACAAAGGTTTGAGGACAAAACGCGACCCGCCGACCATAACCTGCATGGCGTCAACGAGGATGCCGGATATGTGCAGGTCCTTGAAGATGATCGAGCCGAACAGGTCATAGATGTCGAACTGGATATTCGGCGAGAAGCCAGCGAAATGGGACTTTGAGAGGGTCGATTTCGTGGACTTGCGGTCGCGGATAAAGTATTCATCCCCGAAGCTCACCACGCCGTCAAGGTGGCCGCAGACTTGGTATTCCTCAGAATACTTGTTGTGGTAGTCGATTGGGACCGCGAAGGAAAGCTCCACTGCCGGGGTGCCGTCGGGGAAGATGTAAGGCTTGACCGGATGATCGTCCTTGTACTCCTCGCAATACCACACGATGGTCTGGATCAAGGTCATGCGGTTCTTGACC
Organism: Anaerolineales bacterium; assembly: GCA_028278545.1. Classification (GTDB taxonomy): domain Bacteria; phylum Chloroflexota; class Anaerolineae; order Anaerolineales; family UBA11858; genus NIOZ-UU35. The sequence goes on along the minus strand of JANQED010000186.1, from coordinate 23,595 downwards.
TTGTAATCCTCGTAGGGATACCAGTGAACCTCGTGTTCAGTGTCGCTACCACACTCGCCGCAAGTTGATGGGCCCGGCGCCGGAAACCACTTGCCTTTGTGAGAATAGGGACACTTCGCGGCGTTGCCCTTGGCGTTTTTGTAGGGCTCCTCGCCCTTGCAGTGCCAGACCTCGACCCACTCACCGCTCCAAGGCTTCCAGTTTCCCTCATCGTCGTAGATGCTTGAGACTTCTAAAGCCTTGCGAACGGCGCCGCGCTGCGCGTCTTCCCACGATTTCCCCTCAAGCAAGAGTTTGTCGTATTCCTCGCCAGCGGCGTGGATGTAGATGCCAAACTCAAGATCGGCTTTGCTGCCTCGATACCCCTCTAGGATCGTGTGCTGGTAATAGCGCGGGCAGAACATGAGTGCGCCTAAGCTCGTGCTGTCCCATGCAACTTGGAGCTTGGGGTTGTGGGCGGAGAAAGGGGAGGGGGCTTCGGTCATCCCTTCTTCTCCTTCTCCTTGGCGATGAACTCAGCCCGCTTCCGGCGCAGGACGCCGATCAGGGTGTCCAAGTCCTCGTCGATCATATTCGCCGGGTCTTGTTGCATGAACTGGTCCACGCTCGGCTCCTCAGCGGCCTCTTTGATAAGCTCTTGGCCGGTCTTATCCGCCATTTCTCAATTCCTCCGATGCGATCTCATGCAGCTTTCTGAACACCGCTTGTGCTCGCCGTAGTTCCCTTGCAGACACAGGCACAAGCACAGTACCTACCGGGGGCAGTGGGCTGGTTGTCATGCTTGCCGCCGACGCCAGCACTACCACACACTGTGTCATGTCCTTCAGCAGTTCCCGATCATAATCGTTCAACAACATCTGTCAGCCTCCAAAAACCAAGCGGTGCGCCAGATAGACCTCGGGGTGCCACATGCCGACCCATGCTGGGACGTTTATCAAGTTGAAAATGAAACAAACGAAAAGGATCAGGCTGATAGCTCCCGATATGATACTACCAACAGTTGCTCCTATTTCTGCGTCACTAGCAAGAGACCTTTCTTCCCTCTCTGCCTCTTTTTTCACAGCAATCTTCATAAGGCCCTTGGACATAAAGAAGGCTAGGGTTGAACCTAAAATAAGAACAACGCATAAAACTACTTCTTGGATAGCCTCAATCCTGCCAACCTCCAACGCCAACTGCGCCGCCTCAGGGGAGTATTTCTCCACGGCGTCGATCACGCTCACAGCGAATTCATTCGCCCGTTCGATCAATTCCTCACTCGTCAGATTTTCCATCACAGTCTCTCCGCGATATAGAGGCAGGTGTCCTTGTCGACCCGCCGTTGCACCAGTGTTATGTATCCGCGCTCATATAGCATCCAAGCGGTTCGGGCTATCTTGTCGATATCTCTGTTGCGGTTACCTTCCGGGCCCCGGTCAAGCATCAGGTTGCCCAGATGGTAGGAGTATCGCGAGCCCGGTTTGGCTGCGTTAACCCATGCAACAAAGCGTTTCGCCGTGACGCCGGATAGCACGTTGATGTTTGTGTCCATTGCTTATCTCCAGATAGTGGCGCCGGCTGCGGATTTCAAGTCTGCGCGCCGCGCGGGTTGAAGGGGCCCGGGGCAGGCGGGATATGGGGCGTCACGATGTCGCACCAGTGCGCGGCCATGCTCACGGTGGTGAAGGTGCCGTAGACGAGCGCGGTGAGGACGCCGACCACACGGCCCCGACTGTCCACAACCCCGCTGCCACTCTCGCCCCCCATGCCTACGTTGTCGATCAACCCTTGAAAGCGCCCGCTTTGGTGGTAGTGGGCAAGGCGTGAGCGCCGGGCGACAAAGGCGATCCCTCTAGGGTTGCCTACGTAGAAGACTTCAAGCCCCAAAGGCGGATTGTCACAGTGCAGAAGCCGTACAGGGCTCGCAGCGACGGGCTTGTTCAACGCCACAAGGGCCACATCGATCCTAGGGAAGCGCTTGATCAAGGTACCTTCCCTCCATTGGCCCGCAGATGTGATGACTGTCACGCTATCTTCAGTCATCACATGGTTGGCGGTTAGAACCGTGTGGCTGTCGAGTAAAAGGCCGGAGCCTTGGGTTAGTGGGGAGATGACGGATACCGCAGAGCCTCGCATGCGTTGTTCTATGGGGGGTGATGTAGAGCATCCCCACATGAAAAGGACGACGAGAAGTAAAATTAGCAGCCATGGGAAATGATCTGTGTTGAACATCTTGGGGCCTTTTGTGTATAATGAGCCTATGAAGAACCTAGATCGGTTGCGAGACAGGATTGAGAAAGAGCGCGGCAGCGAGGAAGCCTCGAAAGCTGTTAAAGCTGCACGCTCGATCAATTCCCCTCCCACCAATCGTAGCCGGGAACGTCCTTGTCCTTAGCGCCGGGCTTTTCCCACTTGCCGGTTTTGCTGTTGTAGAACTCACCCTGACCATGGTAGTTGCCGTAATTGACGGGCACGATGTCGCACTCGGTCTTGCGGCCGGTGATCTTCTCCACATAATCAAGCTGTGATTTGCTTTCGACGGCCTTGTGGCAATATACATCACGTATCCATTGCACTGGGTCTTCGCCCTTCTGCAACTCACCGGCGTAGTTGCCGAGGATCGCCATGAACGTGCCGGTGCGGCCATGGCCTCCGACGCAATGGACGCCGACCTTCATGGAGACCTTGACCCGGGAGAAAGCTTCGAAGAAATCAACCCACCACTTGCGGTCCATGAGAGGGACGCTGTGATCTTCCCACTTCATGCAGATGCGAGGGGTTGCCGGGACATCGAATAGCTCCTCCGGCATGATGCTCTCGACAAGCTCGGAGTTGGTTTCCATGACCTCGATGGTCTTGGAGTGCTGGGTGAGTTTGTGGCCGAGGCTTATGATCAGGTCGAAATACCCGTCGTCGTTGTCCTTGACCTCAAGGGCGCTGCCAGCGTAGAAATCCACGTTTCCAATTGTGGTGATGTAACACGGGCCGATGTGGCACGGCGGCTCCGTCTTGGTGAACGTGTTGCTTGAGATGTTCTTCTTCGACATTTCTTCGGTTCCTTTCAATAGAGCCGCCTTAAAGCGTGCAAATTTCTTCAATACGTTTTTGTACATCGTTGGTGATCCCGGGCTGATAGCAGGTTCCAATCCAGAACATATTTGCAGCCTCGAAGGTGGGGCCGGTCATACAGGTCAAACCCGGCACTCTCTCAGAATATTCGAGGGTGCGTTCATTGATGACCTTCGAAATGGCCGTGCCTCCTCCATTGTGAACTGCGGTCACGGCGTTGTTAGCCTTGCCCAGCAATGAGACCCAATTGGGTTTTGTCGGATCCTTCATGAAGGCCGCGATGGCAGCGTATGCCGAGAGGCAGTGATCGGCGATCTGACCCCAGCGCTCTCCACCATAGGCGCAAGATTTGTCCGGGGGATCATCATAATCATCCTCATAATAGTCTTCATCATCGTCTTTCTCTCTCTTGTACCAGTAATCCGAGAAGAAGCCGTTTCTCGCCTCTCGCAAAGCAGTAAGCAGTGTAAATGATGGGACGCCGTTCAAGGTGTCGTAATAATCGGAGCGTCCCCGATCATGATGGAAGCGGGGGAAGCCAAAAAGGGCCATGAACTGCTCATCGAAACTGCCATCGTACGCATTCATGCGTTGACAATGGCGCATCTCGCCGAGGCAAACGATGGCAACTGACCGCAAGATTTCACTTATCGCCACGCACTTGATCCAATTTTCCTCATTGGTGTTGTGCATGGCACCAATGCAGTGAAAAAGCGAGAAGCTTGACAGCGTTCTGGAATAAAGGGAGAAGGGGGAAAGCTGGTTTTTCTGCATCACGGCAAAATATGTGGCCATCTTTGCCAACTGGTGATTGGTGAGGTCATCCTTATCGGTGTTCTTAGTCACGATCTCGGGAAGATGCGGTTGCCCCTGCCCATAAGAAGCCAAAAACGGAATGCCCGCCTCGATTGCGTGAATGGCCGGGTGGCTTGTGATAGAAGCTTTGGGCGCATAGACGTAATACTCGTCTTGTTTCCCCTCAGCCACAATATTGGAGATCAGTTGCTCGTATGCGACCAGAGTGTAAGCTTTCGGTTGCAGCATGGTCCTTTCGTGTGTGGAGAAATCCTTCGGGATGAAATCCACATTTTCAGGCGTTGCGGGGCCGTCGCGGAGTTGGACGATCTTCGCCTTGTTGTCACCGTACTCCCACAGCAGTTCTAAATATGGGGACTGTGTTATCGGCATATGCTGTCCCAAAACATAGTGGAAGCCAAAAGCCTTTGGGGTCCTGATATCGAACGTTTGCTGCCCCGAGGTGGCACCGCTATGCCCCATGCCGATGCTGACAAGCCCTTCCGTCACGATTGCGGAACTGGAGGCCGGCACCCACGGCATGATGATAAGTTCACCCTTGGGGTCCAACTCGCTAACCTTCTTGCAGTAGGCTTTCACGACCTTTTGAGACGCCACTGGCTTACTTTCAAGAAAGCCGTGCATAGGTTTGATGGGGCAAGGCCGCATGAAAGCTTTCGCATCCACGTCCCTGCCCGCAAGCCAGCCATTCAATTGGAACAAAGGCTTGGATATGCGCTTGCCTGTCGCAGCCTTGTAGACGGCGAGGACGGGAACTGTTGAGATGAACCTATTGAGGCCGTAATCCATACGCACCCTGCGGTTGATGTGCAGGATACCCCTTACCTTTTGGGTTTGGGGAGGAGTTTCGAAATGTTCCTTGGTTTCGATCAGCATGTTGAGGTCTCCTGAATTCTCGAAGTTGCCTATGAGTTTTGGCTGTTTAGAGGCCGCCTGTACCATTGAAGCTGACCAGTAACCCTGCTTCTTCCCGCTCTTTAGTCCTCCCCCTCCTCCACCGTACATATGCATATATTTCCCAAATTTCTGTGCGGTCAACTTTTGCAGAGTAGAATAAGCTTCTTCTTGAGTAATAAAAGGCTTGTCCTCGTGGACGTGCTTGTGTCCCGCATGGTAAGGGTTAACTTGCTTATATTGATACTCGCTCTTAGGCATGGCGCTCGCTCGCGGTTCGAATTCGTTCAAGGTGCCATTTCGGGATGCGAGCTTGTGATTTCAACGGCCTGCGACACTCTGCCACACTTTACACCGGCGCCCGGTTATGCGAAAAGCGATGACGATTTTGGCAAAAAGGTAAATCCAATGGCGGAACCGGCGAAGGTTTACACGATCTACAACGGCAACAAGGACGATGATGATCGTTTTGTTTGGATCGAACGGATAGGAGGAGGGTATCGGCGGGTTATAGCTAAACCGCAAGGCAAAAGCCGTATGTACGTGTTCGACCCCTACTCTCTAGCTACTGCTATTGTCAATTCTGTCGATTGGAAATATCTTGTGGTTGGCGAGTACACACCAAACCACCCCAAGTGCATCGTTGATGCTGTATATGCCCGAGCTAACTCACGCCAGCACGCAGCGGCCCAATACGCCTTCAATTCCGCGTACGCGGAATGCAATGAGGGATTTGGGAAAAGGCTAAGTAAGGCTAAAGCTGCGGCAGAGGGTGTTCGCGCCCGCCCGATGATCTCCAAACGGATCAACCGGATGCTGGTTGAAGCGCTGGGGCAGGGGATTTTGTGATGCTTCGCCATATTTTTGTCACAATGTTGTGGCGACCATGGTGTGCGCTGCGATTTTGGCGCGCAAATGCACGGACAATGAGAGGCTGTACCCATGATGCAAGAAAGTGATTTCGGTCTGGCGCTAGACCGCTTTTTCCCGCCTGAATACGGCGCGCATCGGTTCAAGACGGAGCCGGATTACCGTGACAGGTGCGAGCGCCAAGCCCGGGACTGGGCGAAGGCGAACAAGTCAGACCCGTATGCCTATGCCGTGATCATGCGGGATTATGAGGCTGGGGTTGCGTATGCTGGCCACCCATCACGGCCACTGTGGGAAGGCGCGCAAAGCTATTCCCTGCAATGGGGGCAGGAGAAACGCACCTATACGGGCATGGATGGCGAGGTCAAGGAATACTGGGTTGACTTCCCTAAGAGCATGAGGAGGATGTAACAATGCGTTGGATTTACTCGATCTTGCCTGCTTGGTGCAAGCGCCAGTTGCGCGAAGCAATCGTTGCTGAGGCGCGGCGCGAACATGGTGTTGCGGTGGTGAGGCGCCAGAACCTCAATCGGCCTTGGCCTACCAAGGCGGCGAATGACAACAAGGAAGGGGGTCGGGCTGCATGACAACGGAAATCCCTGCGAAAATCACATGGTGGGGCCGAAAGGCTGGGGGCGGTTTTGGCATGGCATCCAAGAGCGACAAGGACCCGTCCCTGTTCGTGCGAATCAAACGTGGTAGTCGCGCCGCTGGCTCTGAGAACAATAGACCTATGGGCAGGAACAAGACCCGGTTTTACTGGCCCCTGTCCAAGAACCGCATCAAGAAAAAGGGTAAGCGTTGATTGCCCTGCTTGTGTGGGCCGCTAGGAAATCTCGCGTTGTGATCGATTACACAATCGTGTGTGCTTGCATCGCGTTTCTGGCGGCCATTGTGTTGGCTTCATAGGGTGCGACAGTCTGCCACATAGCCAACAATCCCGATCCATGCAACAAAGGCTTTACTGCATTGTGCAGTTCTAACAACGCAAAGGAAAGGTTACAGACATGACCACTGCCAAGAACACAGCCCCGGACTTCCAGCCTTTCGGCTCCCATGGTGTCGAGATGGCCATCGCGGGCGATTTCATGCACTTCCGCGTGCCGATCACTGACAAGGCGCGCAAATCGGCACCGCTCAGCAGCAGCGCTAAGAGCCTCCTTCTCGGCAACACCGGCGGGTTTCAGCAGGTTCCCGGTCTTGGTGACGTGAAGGTGAACCTTACCGCGACATGCAAGCTCGCCGAGGCCGCCTAGCCTAGCGCTTGCAGGTAGGGGCCGAATGCTTATCGCTCGGCATCGCCAATTCGGCCCCTATCTCTAATCGCTAGGAGGACTGATCCATATGCGGATACATCCAAAGACTCCCAGAGCTTTCGCAGTATCACCAGCGCCGCTGAAACGCAGCACAGCATACACGCCACGCAGCGCAGCATGGACACTATACAACCCTAAGCCTCTTGCAGATATACTAGGTCTATCGGAACCTGATGTTGACGCTGCTTTAGAGCAAACGGGCTTCAACAAGGCTGTCCGTATCCGCGAGGAGGTTATTCGTTGGAAAGAGCGGCTTAGGGCAGAGGAGCGCGAACTGCAAATGCAGATCGAAGCATTGACGATTGAGCGCCGCAAGCTCAGTGCCCGTCACAATGTTGTACGTGAGCAGCTTGCGAACGTTCGTAATCTTCTGCGTATCCCAAGAGAGAAAGGCGAGGATTGACCCATGCTACTACAGATGCACGCCAGCCAAACCATGCTTGACGGTTGCAGGCGCACCGTGAGGATGTTGGAGAACCCGAGCAAGGGCCTTTACAGCGTCTATGTCACGGATGACGGGCACATTCGCGACGACCTGAGCTTGCCCAGCACGCGCTGTTGTGAGACGGCGCTGGATCACTACTATGGAGCGATGTTGCTATGAACTTTGACAGACAGAACCAAGACTTGCTTAACCAGATGGACGCAACATACAAGGAGCTTATGAAGAACCGTGACCGACTAGAGGAGCTTTTTCGCGAGGCAGAGGATACTTTCGAAATCGCCAATGAGGCTGTTTATACGGTGCGCGAAGCTCTTTTTGCATTACAGGCGTTGGACACGAGACTGCGTGAGGTTGACATTGTTTCAATCTTGCCCTAGGCTGGGGCCAGTTTCAACCATAGGAGCACGGAACATGAGTTTAGATTGGAACGTCCAAGACATCGCCAATCATGAGGTTGTCACGACATCGCCATGGGACGCGGAGAAGTGGCACCCGGTCACAGAAGCGCTGGTTTGGGGCTGCTTGGCTACCAGTATCCGCACGATCACCAAAGACAACGTTGACGAATATTGGTGGCGCTATGTGTTCAATCGGCGTTACCTCGGCAGAGGGTCCGATTTGGTGTCGCAGGGAGGCAATATCTACGTCACCAAGGCCGATGTTGAGATGCACATTGGTCTGAGCACCAACGTCACGCCGATCAAGAGCCGGAACAAGTGGCTTGCGACGTTCGCCAATTCATCCGCCTTACATTCGCCGATGAATGTCCCGAACGTGAGCGGGCACGAACTGTGCCGCTTGCTGGCAGAAGAAGCCAAAGCCTCATAACGGATCGCACAGCACGATTTACCTCTTACCCGGTGCCCAGCGCCGGGTTTTTCTTTGCCTGCGCTCCTGAGGCTCCTACGGGCCAGCAATCGCTATCGGCGCACAGCGCCTGAGGGGCCAGAGCGTGCTTGCTGGTGCGCTGGCCCTGTGTGTCATGCTCGCGGGTTTGGACTGGCGGGGGATGTTAGTAGCGCTAACATTAGCTGGGTTTGCCACCCCCAGTCCACAACGACCCCATCGCGCGCGCCCCTGCACCAGCAGCCATTGTCCCTGCCCAGACCGGCACCAGCGTAGCTGGGCCAGAGGGGCTTAGGCAGCACGCGGGCTAGATCGGCGCTGTGCGCCAGAGGCATTTATTCCTATGGGCTTTTATTCCTAGGCAGGCCCGCGCCGGCATGGCCAGCCCCGCCGATCCCTAGCTAGCTCACCCGGGGTGGGGTAGGTTCCCCCCGGAGGGTCCCCCCTCCTCGGACGCGAGAGCGGGGCCCACCATGATAATTATGCAAAGAAAAAGCACAAGGGCCTCTAGCAGAGGTAGCAGAAGAGGACGGGCTTGCAACCGTAAATAGCCAACCCTGTCCCCAAGGGTGCCAAAGGCCTAGGTGCAAGATGCCATGGCATTGTTGCATGGTTGCCTTAGACTGAAAACCTAAGCCATTGATAATATTGAATAATAATAAAAATTGTCCCTAAGGATGCAAGGGTGCCATTGCACGGTAGCCCCACGGCACCCTTGAAAACCTTGGCACCCTTCCCTATATATGGTTAGCAAGAGTTGGAGGCTCGCATGGAAAAAGTTTTGGCATATGATCACCTAATGTTGACTTCGCCTGATATCGTTCACACCACAAACCTGATCACCGAGAAGGATGCTGTTAGGTACATGAGGGCTATATGGCCTAAAACCTTTAGGTTCTTGTCAGATTACGATGTCCTAGAGGAGTTTATCAGCTTGTACCACGCCTACGGTGTTGAAACGTATAATGAGAAGCTAGCAGTTTTTCGGCGCCTGACGGCGCCGGCACAAGCATGGAGATGAGAGTGGAGCGGGAAAAATACATCATAACGGTGCAGCTTGATGTGCCGATTTTTGGGGTTGAGGAGTTGAAGCTGTATTGTTATGGGCTGGGCGAAACCAAGACCACCATTTCTGAAATATTGAGAGATGGGTTGGTGTTAGAGAAAGCTGATGAAAGCCTACAAGGCTTCCCCACCAACAACATCACATCAGTAAGGGCTGCCCGCGCCAAATGACAAAACGCAAACCGGCCCCGAACTGGGGCCAGCACGGAGGGAAACACCCAAGTCAAAACAGCCCGCCTGCGCTGAAGCCGAAGAAGAAAAAGAAAGAACCCATGCCATACACCATGATCTCTGCCGCCGATGTGGAGCCCAAGGATGTGCATTGGCTTTGGCACCCTTACATCCCGGCAGGCAAGGTCACCATCATCGAGGGTGACCCCGGTCTCGGCAAGTCATGGATGGCCTACAAGCTGGCCGCAGACGTCTCATGCGGCAGGGGCCTTCCGGGCCAGTCTCACGCCATGCCTCCCCAGCGGGCCCTGCTCATCTCCGCAGAGGACGACGTGGAGGACACCATTGTGCCGAGGTTGATGTCCATGGGCGCCAACCTCCAGAACATCTCCATCATGGTGGAGGAGGGGCCGGTCTTCGATAAAGAGGGTAGGGACCGGCTGGAGGTAACACTCAAGAACTTCGCTGCCGGTATCGTCTTCATCGACCCCATCATCGCTTATATGGGCGCCAAGGTCGACATGAACAAGGCCAACGAGGTCCGTGAGATCATGGCAGGCCTCAAGACACTGGCTGAGCACACCGGGACCGCAATAGTGGTGGTGCGTCATCTGAGGAAAGCTAAATCAGGAGGCGCCATCCATCAGGGGCTCGGCTCTATCGACTTCACAGCCGCTGCCCGCTCTGTGCTCATGGTCATGCGAAACGGCGCCGGCGAGCCCATAGTGGCGCACACCAAGTGCAACGTGGGCCGGAAGGGCCGCTGTCTCACCTACGAGCTTGACGCCGAGCACGGTCTGGTCTGGGGCGACTTCACCGACGACGACCCTGAGGACATCGTTTCTGGCAGAAAGGCCCGCAAGGATGACAGTGAGGCCACTAAACTGGCGCTGGCGCGCCAACTGGTCTGGGAGGCTCTACAAGCGGGGCCCAAGCCCTCCACTGAGATATTCGAGATGTGCGCCAAACACAACATCGCCAAGCGCACAGCATCCCGCGCCAAGAAGGGACTAGTGCGCTCTGACAAACACGGCGACGACGGCAGGTGGTGGTGGAGCTTGATTGAGGGGGCAGAGCCCCCGGGAGAGGACATTGGCAGTAGTTAAAAACCGGCCCAGCAAGGAAAAGAAGGCCGGGTTGAAGTCAGAGGTCATGACCAGCGAGGACGGCAAGGAAAAGCGGCAGGTCACCGCCTATGATCCCTATCTGGGCATTCAAATCTGCGAGAGGATTGCCGACGGCGAGACCCTCAAGGGCATCTGCGAGGCCAGTGACATGCCAGCGCGCCAGACTGTGAACCGCTGGGTCACCACGCACCCGGAATTCGCCCGCGCCTACTCCGCCGCCCGGGAAATGTCGGCCTATTCGCTGGAAGATGACGCTCTGGAGATCGCTGAGAAGCTCAAGAAGGGGAAAGAATTCTCCAGCGCCTATATCCGGGCCCTTGATGTCGCTATGAACCAGCTTCGTTGGTCTGCTGAACGCCGGAATGCCCGCGTCTATGGCAACCGCAACGAGGTAAAGGTTGTGGTTCCTATCCAAATCAACACCAATCTTGACCTATCCGAGCAGGGCCAAGAGGGTGGAGGCGGCCAATCCACCGCCGAATACCCAGATATCTACACAATCGACCTTGAGGCCAAGATCACAGAGGTTGAGGAGGGCAAAGAGATCATCCATGTGGATGAGATGAAGGCCGATACAGCCCCGCTGAAAACAAAAAGGCCCTCACGCAAGAAATCAAAGCGGCTGCCAGACGGCGACCCGAGAATAGGAAGATAATCCTTGAAATCGGGGCCCACAACCCCCATATAACAGAGAAGGAACACCGAAATGTCAAGACGACGCACCAATAACGTGGGGAAAAACAAGGGCAGGCTGCGCCCTGATATGTCCCGTCAAGAGCGTGCGAGGGTAAAGCAGGAGGAAAAGAAGAAAAATGAAGCTTCTTCTTAAGGGGAACACAGTAGAAATCACAAAAACCGACGAGGATGACTTCGCCGACATCTTCACAATCATGATGTGCATCCGTGATGGCGCGCCGATGGATATGAAGTTCATCACCGTGGCCGATGACCGCGAGCCCATCCCATTCTACGAGGCAATGACATGATCTGGGCCATGATCTATATGTACCTCGCCGGATGCTACCTTATGGTGGGCTATTTGCTCGACACCATGTTCGTGCATAGGCTGGCGCTTTGGCAAGTTATCATCATGGTGGTGGTCTGGCCGCTGGTTGTTTTGCTTTTCATCGGCAATGGCGTCCTGCGTGCAATTTGGAGGGAATAACATGGTGTGGGTTTGCTTGTGGTTCTACATCACCGGATATTTTGTAAATTATAGAGTGTCCAAAATGGTGTTGAAGCATAAAACGTTTGAAAGTTTGATCGTCTGCGTATTCTGGCCTCTTATTGGAGTAGCGGCTATGGTGGTAAGGGGGTGGTATCTGTGCTCCACAAAAAGATAAGAGGCAAGCCTGTGCTGACCTGCAAGAACTGCGGCAGGCAAGACAGGATCGATGACGAAACTCTCCCCATATTCGAAACAATAAAAGAGCGTGGGTGGGCTTTGTTCCAGCCCCACGACAAACGGGGCTGGGTAATCTGCCCGCAATGCCTGCATGACGACGCACAACGTAACCTTTAACCCCAACCCGGTCCAGCGCCAGTTCATCGAAAGCAAGGCCAAGGCAGACCTGTTCTCGTCCCGTATGGGCGAGGGGAAGTCAACGGCCCTGTGCTGGGCAGCTTTCTACCACACGCGTCACAACCCCGGCGCGCGGTGGTCGATGATCCGCGACACGTGGGAGAACATCCAAGCCACAACCCTTAAGACCTTCTTCGAGTGGTTCCCGCCCGGCGTGTTTGGCACCTTCCACCACACCAAGCGCACGTTCACTTGGGCGGGCGGGGTCGCTGAGGGGGAAGTGGAATTTCTCGGCATGGACGACGCCCAAGACGCCTCCAAGCTCATGTCACGTGAGCTAGCTGGGATCGCACTAGATGAACCGGCGCCGGCTGTGGGCTCTGTTGGCATCCATGAAACCATCTTCGACATCGGTATGTCTCGCCTGCGACAGCCGGGAATGAAATGGTACGGCGCCAAGCTCGCCGAGAACAACCCGGACGAAACCCACTGGACCTATTCAAAGTTCGTGGTGCCCGGTACTGAAGGTTACAAGCTCTGGCAGCCCCCGATCCCCGAGAACGAACAAAACCTGCCCCCGCACTACTACGCTGAACTGCGCCGTATCTGGGGCCACAGGCCGGACCTCATCAACCGATTTGTCGAGGGTGAATTCGGCTTCCAGCAGGTGGGCCGCGCAGTCACGCCCCAGTGGAGCGATCACATCCATCTCGCCAATGGCCTGAACCCTCTGCCCAATACCCCCCTACATCTGCTGTGGGACTGGGGACACAACCCCACTTGCATCATCACCCAAGTGACACCGATGGGCTTCTGGCTCATCCTAGACGCGGTGGTGGGTGAAGATATCGGTGTAGAAGAACTGATCGTGGATGCGGTTCGCCCGCTGCTGGCCGACCGCTACAAGCAGGGCAACCGTAAGCTGAAGCTGGCCCACATTGGCGACCCCGCAGGCACGCAGCGTGAGCAGACCAGCATCCACCGCAGCCCCGTCCGGTTGGTGAAGAAGGAGCTTGGTGGCACATGGCGTGGGGGACCTGTTCGCTTCCACAACCGGATCGAACCTCTGCGGTCTGTTTTGTCCCGTACCCAGAAAGGGCGAGGGCTGGTGCAAGTGGACCGAACCCGTGCCTCTGCGGTGTGGATGGCGCTGAGGGGAGGCTGGCACTTCCACGTCAGCAGGACCGGCATCACATCGGGCGAGCCCTCTAAGGATATCCACTCCCACCCCGGCGACGCAATGTCCTATGGGGCTGCTGTGCTTTTCCCGCTTGGCAAAATCAGCAAGAAGGATTATACTGGCGCCGAGGACAGGCGTGCAGCCAGTTATTTCAGGCGAGGCCCTCTCGGATTTGAGCGTCCGGGGTTGGTGCTTCCAAAACATGGAGCAAAACTCTAAATGGCAACTAGACAAGGTTCAGTTTCAAATCTCGACGAAGGCACCTATATCGTGGTGTGGGAAGGTCTCTTGCAATCCTCTGCGGATGTAGGCACGGAAGTGGCGCTGGCCCATTGGGGCCGTGTGTGCGTTCAGGTGGTTGGCACCTTCTCCACCGGCGGCGAGGTAACCCTGCAAGGTTCTAACGACGGCACTACATGGGGGGCACTGCACGACCCGCAAGGCACTGATCTGGCGATCCAGAACTCAGAGCCGCTTGAGGTCCGGGAGAACCCGCGCTACATCCGGCCCAGCGTGACCGGTGGTGACGGCTCCACCGACCTCGACGTTTACCTCTTGGTGTCCAAGGCCTAATAGATGGCGAAGACACCCCCAAGCGCCGATCCTGAGAGCAAAGCCAAATCGGTCCCCGGCACCGGTAACGATGTTGTCGCGGACAACGAGATCGTCTACGCCCTTAACGGCTACAAGGAAGAAGCCAAGGACGCGCGCCAAGGCGGGCTCAACCCGCGTGACGATAAGTGGCGTGAGAACCTCGACCTCTATTGGAACCGCTTCGACTTCCAAGACAAGGCCGATTGGCAAGCCAAAGAAACGCTGCCAGAGGTCCCCAGCTTCGTGGACCGCTTCGCCGCCGCGATGAAAGAGGCGCTTGTGGCGCTGCCTGAAGGCTTCTACACCATGCACGACCCAGCCGACGCCGAAGGAGACCTTACCTCTGCGGTGAAGAAGATGCTGGACGTGTGGTTGGGCTCGTGCGGCCACAACCTCACTGGCCACGTGGTTGGCTTCCCGTCCGTGTTCGAGAGCCAGATCAAGCTGGGCTCTATGATGGCCTCCTGCGCCATGGTGACGTGGAAGAATGATCGCGGGGACGGGCGTGTCTCTATCGAAACCGTGGACCCGCAACAGTTCTGGCTGGACCACACAGGACGCGGCCTCTACCGTATCCGTTCCATGGAGATTGACCGGCACGAGCTTCTGGGCATGGCCGCTGCTAATGACAGCAAGGGCAAGCCCATCTACAACCTCCCCAGCATCGAGCAGCTAACCTCAAGCCTTGAGGCCGATATGCGCGCCGCTCGCGAGCGCTTGACAGGTGAGGGCCAAGAGATCACCACCCCTCGCAACCCGATTGTGCTGGACGAATACTACGCGACCGTGATTAACGAGGCCGGCAAGTTGGTTGCCGAGGACAGCCTTATGGTGGTCGCCAATGATCAGTTCCTGATCCGGGGCCCGGAGAAAAACCCGTTCTGGCACGATAAGGATTGGGTAGTCTTCTCGCCGCTAATCGAGACGCCGATGAGCGTCTATGGCCGCAGCTACATGGAAGACTTCGGCTCGGTTGCCAAGACCCTGAACGAACTCACCAACCTGATCCTCGACGCCGTGATGACAAGCTCCACCAAGGTATTCGCGGCGGTGCCGGAGATGCTGGCGAACCCAGAGCAACTTACCGATGGTATCCAGCCGTTCAAAATCTTCGAGCTTGAAGAAGGGGTGCAGGCCAAGGACTTCATGGAGGCTATCGATCTAGGCAATCTGCCCTCTGAAAGCATCCAAGTCTGGTTGAACCTGAAGAACGAACTGCGCGAGGCCGCAGGTATGAATGAAGTGGGGCTGGGGCAGTTTGCGCCGAACTCCCGTACTTCCGCCACCGAGGTCTCCCTGACCCAGCAAAGCTCGAACGCCATCATCCGAGGCGTGGCGCAGACCGTGGAGCAGAACTTCCTGAACCCTGTTCTCGACCTCGCATGGAAGACCGGCCTCCAGCACGTGAAGCGCGACGACGCCATTATCCGTAGTGCCGTGGGCCCGGAGATGTTCGACGCTATCTATTCCCAACGCAAGGACCTGATCCAGAGGCCGATCACGATCAAGGCCCAAGGAATTTCGCGCATGCTGCAAAAGGCTCGCGAGCTTCAGACCCTGATCCAGATCATGAGTATAGTCGCCCAGAACGAGCAGCTTCTAGCAGCCTTCTTCCAAGAGGTTGACATGATGAAGCTGATCCAGAGGCTGTTCCAGTTGAGTGACATCGACCTCAGCGACTATAGCCTGTCAGAACGTGAAGCCATGATGAGAGCTGCGGCAGAACCCTTGCAGGCTGCGCAGGCCAGAAGCGCAAACGGCTCGGCCCCTAGCGACCTTGCCCGTGGGGAAGCACGTCAGATTGCCCAAACCTTGGGCGCCGCGCAATAGGAGGATCACTATGGAGGTAACCACCCAGATGAAGAAGATGAGCACGAACCGGCAAACGGCCATTATGCAAGAGGCCCAGCCGTACCTCGTGCAAGACATTGATGCTTTGATCAACAAGACCGTTGATCAGGGCACCAAGATGGTGCGAAACAACACAATGAGCGCTGAAGTGGCGCTCTCTCTGTGGTATAAGCTGGAAGCTTATGTAAGCATCTTGAAAAATATGGAGAAACAGATTAAGATGGGCATCCGTGACAGGGCCGAGGCCATGGGCGGAGCAACAATTGGAGGAACAGATGGCTAAGACTTCAACCAAACCTAGGAAAAAGACCAAGCAAGTTGCTGATAACATTCTCGATCACCTCGGGGTTACCCAGAATGACGACGATGGTGGGGATGATGGCGCTGCCTCTGACGAGCAGACGGCGCTACTGGAGCGCATCGCAGCGCTTGAGGCCCAGACCAAGCAACTATCCGCCACAAATGCGGCCCTTATGACCACCCCGGCGCCCTCAAACCCGACCCCTGCTGCTCCTAAGAAGCAGGAAGTGGACATGGACGGCCTTCCCGACCCCATCACGGAGCCGGATAAGTACGCTAAGGAACTCAACAAGCGTATTATGGCTAGTGTTCAGTCCAACCTAAGCGCGCAAAGGGAGGCTGAAAGGGCTGCGGCGGACGCTGCACAAGAGGAGCGCGACCGCGCCGACGGTCTTTGGTCGGAATTCCAAGAACTCTACCCGGATTTGGCCGAAAACCAAGACTTCGTTGACTTCGCAGCCTCGAAAGTGGTGAAAAAGGCTCAATCTCGGGGCCGGGATGTCACTCGCTACATCTACACCACCCGTGAGGTCTTCTTCAACGACGTTGCAGACGAAATCAAGAAGTCCTTCGGTGACGTTTTGAAGCCGAGTGACGAAAACGAGGTCGATGATACCGATGATGACGATACCTCACGCTCTGAGGGCATTTTCTCCGGCCATCCGCTCGCAGCCTCTACCAAACAGAGCAAAAAAGATAAGGAAGACGCCGGCGATATGCTCAAGGACCTTCGCGATTTGCAAAAAGAGAGCGGTTTCTTCTAAAATCCGCTTGACAGAGGGCTGCTCGCCTAATAAACTTCGATAAGTTTCAAGGAAAACTGGAGAATAACAAAAAATGGCTTGGACTTTCGACGCTCCTAGCGGCACGTATAAGAACCACGCTCTTTCGAACAACATCCGCCGGGAGGCGATTGCCAATTCCATGTTCATGCGCTTCCTTCGCGCTGAGCCGGGCTACGGCAAGCGAAAAGGCGAAAGCGTCACCATCACTCGCATCATGAAGCTGCCTCTTGCGGCCCGTGTGAGCGAGCAGGATCGACTGCCTTCGGGCCGTCCCGCGATCCAGACCAAACAGGTCTCGGTCTCGCAGTGGGGCTTTAAAATCCCGGTGACGGAATTCGAGCGCCATCTCACGCACTTCGACATCATGGACCCGTTTCAGGCAGCGCTTCGCGACCAGATCGACCTGACCATGGATGTCATGGCTGCGGATGCGCTCAAGAGCACCAAAACCCTCTACACGCCGCTCTCTACCGGCGGGGAATTCGTGACTGACGGCTCCGCCGACAGCCTCTCCGACCGAAATCTGGGCATTCAGGACCTCCGGCGCATCTACGACGAGATGCAGGGTGACCTGAAGGTTCCGAAGTACCGTAACGGCAAGTATGTCGGCATTCTGTCCACGCGCGCTGCGCGAGGCATTAAGAACGACCCGGAATACAAGGATTGGCTGGCGCCGTCCACTTCGGGCCCGCTCATGGATGGCCGACTGCGCGATGTTGAAGGTTTCGCTCTGTTCGAAACTAACCACACCGACGCCCTTGCGGACCTTGTTGGCTCCTCGACCACGACCGGCGAGGCCGTGTTCTTCGGCGCCGATGCCGGTGGGCTCCTGCGGGTCATGGACCCGGAAATCCGCGCTGGACAGCCGGAGGAGCTTGGCACCTTCCAAGAGGTCGGCTGGGTAGGCACCATTGAGGCCTTCCTGACTTGGGAAGACGCTTCGACCTCTCGTGTCATCTCTGTTGGAAGCACCTAAGGAAAAGGAAATAGCATAATATGTCTACCTATTGGGGTACAAGACGAACTGAAGTTCTCGCAGCCGATGCCGGCCCCGGTAATATCGACAGTGCTGCTGCGGCCTACGAATTCGTTCCGGGCCATCCTGTAGCAGTCATCCGCATGGGTATTGTGGCCACCACGGCCATCGCCAACGCGGCTGGAACTGTCACGGTCACCGCAACGCATCGACCGACCGCAGGCTCCGCTACTGGCGCCGTGCTCAAAGACACGATGCAAGTCACGGGCACGACCACGGTTGCCGCAGGTGCGGGCGTATACCGCGACCTCGACATTCCGGCTGCTGCCACAACCCCCATCACGTCGCCGATCACGCACACCGTGAATACCGGCCCCGATGGTCCGATTGTGGTCAACCCGGGCGAGAGCCTCATCTTTGATGTTGGCAACGCGGCTGACAGTGGCTCCGGCTACTTCTTCTTCGAGTTTGTGGAACTGCCGTTTGCCGGCACCGCAATCGCTAACATGACTGAGGATACCACGTAATGTCGCTTTACGGCGCCTTTGACAAAACCAAGCATCTTGAGGAGCTTGCTGACCCGCTCGACACGCAGGAGGGTGTACTCTCTCCTGCAACTCGGCGCGCGAGGATGATCCTCAACCTGTTTGGCGACAGCAATCTGACTGTGGCTGACATCACCAAACTCGCCGATGTTGACGCTACGGCTGCTGAGATCAACGCAGCGGCTGACGTTTCGGCGCGTGTTGTTGAGGTTCCTGACGCTGCCACTTATACGGTTCTGGCTGCTAATAGCGGCAAGACCCATATCCTGCCCAACCTGACCGCCGACATCACCATCGCGCTGCCTGCTGTTGCAGACGGACTGGAGTATTCGTTTTGGTACGGCGGTGTTGCCGCTGACGCACAGGACTGGGCTCTCGACACGGGCTCAGACACGAACTACTACGTTGGCGGCGTAGCGCATCTCGACACGGACGCCGGTTCTGCCGGTGACGAAGTTGTGCCGGTTGCCGGAGACGGCAACAGCAACTCGATCCTGAACGTGCTTGTTCCGGGTCCGGGAACTCGTGTCGACCTCGCGTGCAACGGCACGCTCTGGTATGTAAACGGCGTGGTTGTTGGCGCTACGGCTCCGACCTTTGCTGACCAAGCCTAACTGAGTGCAGGCCCTTCGGGGCCTCACTACTTTGGAGGACACATGGAACTTACTCAAGAAATGCTTCTTGGCCGGCGCCAGCAGTTGATGCAGGCGAGGGAAATGTACATCACGCAGGCCAAAAACTGCGATGGTGCGATGCAACTCATCGATGAGATGATTGAGCATATGAATGCTGAACCGGAGCCGGAGGTTGAAGTTGACGCCGGCGAGGAGAGCAACATCATCAATCTGGCCGATGAAAAGAAACGCCGGAACGCACGGAAGAGCAAACCCAAATCGGAGGAACCTGAAAATGCCGGTTAATGTCGATTATGACCAACCGCTCGTGAAACGTGTTGTCGGGGACACCGGCGTTCACGTGTATATGTACAAGGCCCAGCCGGGGGTATTCCTCGACGCCTTCGGGCGTGAGGTCCCGGAAGCTCTCGCTGCTGAAGCGGGCTATGATGTGGCGAGGTTGAGCCTTGCGAAAGAAAAACAGGCGAGGCAGAAGAAAGCGTTGGAACAGATCGAGATGGAGCTTGAAGGCGCCGACAACCGCGAACATAAGGTTGTCAAGACCAAGGGCCTTTACAAGCTGGTCGATCTCGGGCTTGGGCGCATGATGATCATGGATGACGAGGACAACCAGATCACCGCTCTGCCGATCCCGAAAGAACAAGCTGAGAAGCTGTTCGAAGCTTTGACCGCCGACAGCAAAGAAGAGGAAGTCGCCGATGACGAGCCTCTCGATATGTCAAAAGCCCTGAAGGGGGACGACGCGCCGCCCACTACAACGAGAACGAAAAAGGCGGCAAACTGAGGGGCTTCGGCCCCTTTTTTCTTGATTTAAGCTCTGAGGCTAGTACAATACTCTGATGGCAACTTTTTCAGAAATCAAGACCAAAGTCCAGCGCAGGATCATCGACTTGCCCACGGCGATCACCACGGAGACCGGCGATCTGGTGAACTGGGCCATGGAAACGCTTCAAGACGAGCATAACTTCTGGGTCATGCAGGCGGAGACCGCTGTTACCTCCACCTCACTGGCGACGAGGGACCTTATGGTGCTTCCGTCGAACTTCAAATCCCCTAGGGGCAAGCCTTATGAAATCTGGAACGATGGCAACACGCAGGACTTGAACTGGGGGGCGAACCGTGAAGCCGTATACGACCTTTTCACCCACAGTGACGCGAACGATAAGGGGCCCCCGGAGGTTCTGCTGATCAGCGAGCCCGATGACGAAAGCGGCACCGCCAATATCGAGGTTTACCCCTACCCCGATGGCAACTCCGATTATGTGGATGGGGAATATAGGATCGTGATCCCATACTGGAAGTGGCTAACAGCCCTCAGTGGAGATAGCGACCAAAACTGGTTCACCAACAACGCCGAACACTACCTAGTGGCTAAGGCCACGGCGCGGGGTTTTGCCCTGAACTGGGATGAGGAGCGCATGGCGGTGTGGGAGCAATTGGCCGCTGGAGAGCTTCGCAAAGTGCTCAAGAAGGATAAGAGGCGCTCGATGGGGTTTGTCACTCATCTGATCGTCCGTAAAGGCGCGCGCGGGCCGAAGATAGGGAGATAATAATGGCGACACCGCCCTTTAACATTGACGAGACCATCCCCGGCGATAACGACGTTGTGTCGGCGCACCCCAGTAACGCGCGCACATTCCGTGATGTGATTGAAAGTTGGATCAGCGTTGAACACGACACCTATGGGCGCCACCAGATCGGGCGCGGCAATACTGCGGCCCGTGACGCGATCACCACATGGGAAGTAGGGGCCCTTTGGATCAACACCGACGAAACCCCCAACCGCCTCGAATTCACCGTATCCATCGACCCCGATGTTTGGGTCACTTTGGGCTCTGTGACGCTTTTTGACACCAAAGTTACAGGCCCCGGCACCGTCACCGACGAGCGTATTGTGCTGTTCGACGGCACCACTGGATATCTTGTAAAAGAGTCTACCGAAGGTATTCTAGCCACTGTGACACAAGGTGTGGCTGAAGCGGGCACCGCAACAGACCGCGCTATCTGGACCGCGCAGAGGGTCAAACAGGCCATCGATGCTCTGGCCCCGGCTGCTGTGGCTTCCTCACGCGATGTAGAGGTAATCCAGAAGCAAACGGTCTCCGGTGTATCCGAAGTGGATTTCACGCTCGACAGCGACACCTACAAGCGCTTTCAGCTTGAGGTTAGGGACCTCGATCCCGCAGCACTAGACTTTGCGGGGATGCGCTTCAGGCGTGATGGACAGGGCTCGTTTGACAGCGGCGCCAGTGATTATGGTTGGGCAGGAGAGGACCATAACTTCTTTAACGGCGCCTTCTTCGGAGACCGGGAGGATGACCATATTGGTCTCCACAGGGATGAGGATAACAACTGGAGGATTGACACAGGCGCTTTTGGCCTGTCCGTTATGATCGATATCCTTAAGCCCGATGCAGGGCTTTCAACTGTTCTTGCAAGGGGAGTTTACGGGCCTTCTGGTAACGCTACAGCCGTACCGAACCATTTTAACTGGGGAGCCATCCATAACCAGTCCGGGAAGCTGGTGGAGCTTAGGATTTATCTGACCGGGGGCTCAAATCTCTCCGGCACGTTCGTTCTGACAGGGTACAGGGATTAATGAATGACCGCTGTAATCTCACCGAACCTTGGGCTGTTCCTCGGAAGGCCTCCAATCGCCGTGCCGGAGCGTGGGCTATCTGCTGGCAATAACTTTCGTGTTAAAGAGGGCAGGCTTTCCGCTCTAAACCTCGGGTCGACACGCATCGGCACATTCCAACTTAACGGCCCTATCCGCCTTATCCACAACTTCTTCCTTAGAACCGGCGCTCAGTTCCTTGTCGTTGGCACCGATGATGACCTCTACAGCGTGGATATCGACAACGACACGGTGGCGTTCGTCACCCCTGTTTACGCTACGGGAACTGTTGATGTGTCTGCGGCAAATCCCGCTGTGGTAACGGCGAACTCCGGTTCGCCTACATGGACCACCAATGAAATCGCGGCTGGGGACCAAATCCATTTCGGTTCCGCAAACCAGACTGACCCGGCAGCAACGTGGTATACGGTTGCCAGTGTGGATAGCGAGACCCAAATCACGCTCACAGGGGCCGTTTCAGGCGCCCCTCTCACAAACTCGACCTATACGATCAGGAAAATCTTTACTGGTGATGCTGATAATGAATGGGAGTGTGAAGTATTCGTAAACGCCAGCCCGGGTAATGAAGACTTGATTTTTGTTACCAACGGCATTGACGACATAGTAAAGTGGAACGGCACCGATGATCACGCCTCTGCAAGTACAGTAAACATCAAAGCCAAACACATTCGTGTCTTCAACAACATGATGATTTATGGCAACGTTACTCAATCCGGGTCGCAGCTTACTACAACCATCATCAACAGCGATGTGGGTAAACCGGAGGACATTACCAACAATCTGGCGAACCAGTTCGTGGTTCACGGCGGCACCGACGAGATCGACACGCTGCAAGAGCTTGGGGACAACCTCGTGATCTACAGCGGGCGCACCATCGTGCTCGCACAGTTTGTCGGCGACCCTCTAGTGTTCATCTTCCGGCAAGCATCTAGTGGGATTGGACCCGTAGCGGGGGGACTGGTTGTAGACCGTGGGGACTTCCATGAATTCTTAGGCGCCGATGCTCAATACCTGTTTGATGGTGCGGCCTTGACCGAAGTGAACAACCACGTCTGGCGGGACTACCTGCGCCAGCGGGACCCAAGCCGGATCGTGCAAGGCTTCACCCATATTGATGAAGAAAACGGCGATATCATCTGGGCGGTCCCTCTCACCACTGATGAGAACAGCACCATTGGATCGGCCTTGGTGGGACATTATCTGGAAGACCTCGGTCCCCGTATCTCTCTGGAGCCACATTCGCGCCGGGATTTCCCGTTCACAGCGTCAGGCTATTTTGAGCGAACTTCAACCCTGACATGGGCAGATATCACTGATACATGGGATGAGATTAACTTCCGGTGGAATGATGTGTTCTTTGCGGCAGCGTTCCCGTTGAACCTTGTCGGGGACAAAGACGGCAAGCTCTATTCGATCAACACAGCCCAGAATTTGGACGGCTCTGCCCTGAACGCCTTTGTACGTTTCGGGCGCCGTCCCACAGGGGATGGCAGAATGCGTGGGCTCATATCGCGGGTTTACCCGTTCATCACTGAACGCCCGTCAACCTCTTATAGCCTGAATGTCAAGCTGCTGGTTTCGGATCATGCAGGTGGGGCTGGTGATTTTACCGACGCCGAGAGCTTTGACGTGGACCTGCAAGGCAACCACTTTGTGTCACCGTTCCGTGTTGGCCGCTTCTTCGAGGTTCAATTCGAGACCACAGGCGCTAGCCAGCCATGGGAACTTGAAGGTTATGATGTCGATATCCGAAGGGGAGGCATGAGATAATGGCCGATAGGAGACAACATGCTATTATGTCTGCGATCCACTTCCGCGCCGGCATGTCTCAGTTGGCTAAAGAAAAGCTTGCAAAAGCGAATGCTGAGATGACTGACTGGTACGCTATGTGCCCAAGGTGCGGCAAGTATCTGGAAGGCAGCCTCGGCGACATCCGGGCCTACACCCAAGATTGTGATATGTGCAATGACG
>JANQED010000169.1 GCA_028278545.1 Anaerolineales bacterium | reverse complement strand
TTGAGGCCTGAAGACCGACATCTGTGGTCTGGACGGCCGGAAACTGCCCTTAAATGGACGATCGTCATGGGGGCATCGAAGGGCAAATTCTAGCCAAACCCGGTCATTCCAAGACTCTTTCATCTAAGGGCGCGGTGCTGCCCCCTTTCTCCCCTGCGATCCCGATTTGGCATTTATGCTATGGCTAATCGGGCACGCCCTGACTAGCACCCAATTTGTTGACAATGGGAGGCATTGAAGATGATGACTGTCGCCTGTGTGAAACTGGGGATCGCTCACCCAATCGTGCAAGCGCCTATGCAAGGGGCTGTTGGTCCAAAATTGGCGGCGGCAGTCAGCAACGCTGGTGCTTTAGGTATGCTCGCGCCCTGGGCGGACGAAATTGATGAACTGCGGCAGCAAATACGCGAAACCCAAGCTCTCACTTCGAAACCCTTCGGTGTCAATTTGAACCCATTGTTCAACCAAGAAGAATACTTGGATGCCTGTCTGCAAGAGGGTGTCTCAATTATCTCGTTCTTCTGGCAAGACCCTGGAGCCCTTGTCACGCGGGCAAAGGCTAAGGATGCAACCGTGCTCTACACAGCGGCATCCGCACAGTCCGCGCAAAATGCTGTCTGCAATGGCGTGGATGTTATTGTCGCCCAAGGCTGGGAGGCAGGCGGCCACGTTAGGGGCACGGTGGCGACGATGCCTCTTGTTCCTGCCATCGTGGATGCGGTGTCTCCCGTTCCAGTCATTGCCGCTGGCGGTATTGCTGACGGGCGGGGCCTGGCGGCCGCCCTCGCACTTGGAGCGTCGGCGGCGTGGATTGGAACGCGATTTCTCGCAAGCGAGGAATCCGGGGCTCACCCGAACTATGTGGACCTTCTGTTGGAGGCGACCGAGGAGAGTACCTTCTACTCCGAAGACCTATACCCGATTGGCTGGTCCGACGCCCCACATCGCGTCCTCCAGAACACGACGGCTGCAGATTGGCAAGCGGCCGGACGGCCGCCAATTGGAAAACGACCAAGAGAAGGCGAAGTGGTTGCCAATTCAAAGGTGCTCGGCCCCGTCGTTCGCTATCAATCCGATACACCCGCTTGGGACATGGAAGGCAACATTGAAGCCATGGCGCTATATGCAGGTCAGGGTGTTGGCCTGGTGAAGAAACGACAACCGGCCGGAGATATTGTCAGAGAAATCTCAAAGGAGGCCAAACAGATACTCAAGCATCTCGCGCAATGACTGTTGTGGGTCAATTCCTGCCGATCGGCGAGCACGCCTGGAACGGCTGTTGCAGAGTGCAAAGCTGCCGTTGAGGCCTGAAGACCGACATCTGTGGTCTGGACG
>JANQED010000122.1 GCA_028278545.1 Anaerolineales bacterium | reverse complement strand
AGAAGCGCTGCTCAAGCCCAAAGAGCGTGTAAATGCTCGCTAAAAATGCGGGATAAAGTGGGGCGCGGAAGGAGGTCGGAATGCCTTCCGGATCGTAATCCACACTCTCAACGTCGATATCTATGTATGGCAGGATTAGCTGCAAATCTTCCTGCGCGTACCAGCGGTAGCCTTTGCTGGCCGCCAGACTGCGTCCCAACATATCGTACTGGAACATATCATCGAGGCCAATGCCCAGGTTGGAGGATAAAAGGACAGGGATGAGGCGCAGCAGCAAAGCAACCAGGTACACGCGGCCGGTAAAAGAGTTCATAAGACCGAAGAGCAAGAGACCAAGTCTAGTAATGGATTAATAATCGGATGGGCAAACAAAGTGGGTATCGGCTCTTTGATCTATGCGTCGCGCTAGGAAAAAAAGCGAGCAGCCTGCTCAGTTGTGGGCAGCGGACAGTTGTCCAGTTGACCGAACCAGACATAGCGGTTGCGCGCCACCCAATCGTAAACCCGATCTCGGAAATTGCGCGGCACCAGGTAAAAGACCTTGAACAATGGCCAGGGAAATGGCAGAAAACTCAAAGAACGTAATACCCCCTCTGACTTGGTGTACGCATGTTCATCCGCATAAAGGATGAAGCTGTCAAACCGCTCAGCAGGAAGACCCTGTTTTCGCAAGAGCCGTTGCCCGAAATCAGACTGCAGGCTGGCGAATCGCAATTTGGCCTGCCGATCGCGGGGCAGCAAAAAGCGCACCAGTCCGTTGCACAAGTTGCACACGCCATCGAACAACAGGACCGGGTACTCCAAGCTCTCCACACGATACGCCGAAACCTCCACGGGGGTCTGCACAGAATTGTCCATGAGCAAGTTGCAATTGTAGCAGATTTGACAGCCTAGGCATCCTAACGAGGATTCCGCTGCATGACGAGCAGGGTCTCCCCATCCTGATGCAACAAATCCGTCAAGCGGGCCAGCCGGCTCACCCTGCGGAAATATTTAGGCATCTCATCCTGCCCAATGCCAATGAAGCCAAACTTCTCGTACAGCGGGCCCAAACTGGA
>JANQED010000104.1 GCA_028278545.1 Anaerolineales bacterium | reverse complement strand
GCGGGGAAGGACGCTGGATTTGTTGCGGTAGTAGCCAAAACTGACCAGGGCTATAGGCTCGTAGTGGCGATGGACCTTAAATATGCGCCGCACCTCCGATTTGTTGGGCAAATGGCCGATCCAACAACTGCCGATGCCAAGCGAGTGCGCTAGAAGCTGAAAGGTGGTGATAAAGGCTGCGCCGCTTTGAACGTGGTCGCCCCATTCGAGATTATCACTCTCCTTGTTATAACAGAGCAGAAAACACTGCTTGACGTGCTGAAGGAAAGAGGCCGAGCCGCGCTCGTAGAGGTCGAAGATAATCGCAGGGTCGTCAATGTGAATGACCTTCCACTGCTGCTCATTGCAAGCAGTGGGCGCGTGCATAGCATGCAGGATGAGCCACTCAAAGGTTTCTTTGTCCACCACTTTGTCGCGATATGAACGCGCTGTACGGCGGGTGCCGATGGCGTCAACAAGCGGCATCATGGGATTGGGATTTTGGACCAGATTGCCGGGCTGCAGAAAGCGCCCATCGTAGGGAACGGACTGCTGCGCCTCCAGGTCGAAGATAGGATAAGAATAATCCGCCCCCTCTGCGCCATTAAATCCATCGCGGCGGCGTTCCTGCGTTTTATCCATCGCCATAACTGGACTCCAGGGGTATCACATCAATTTGTTGCGTATGGAATAGTCCCCATCTCTAGCCGAAGCGCCGAAACTAAACATCTCGGCAAGTAAGCCAAAGGAAAAGAATTGAACGCCAATGATAACAAGTAACACGCCTAGAAGCAACAACGGGCGCGTCCCGATGATTTCTCCCGAGAAACGCAGATAAGTCATGTAAAGGTTTATGATCATTCCCGCGGTGAAGGCAAGAATGCCAAAGAGACCAAAGAAATGCAGCGGGCGGCGGTTGTATTGAGTGAGAAAGAAGACCGTGACAAAATCGAATAAGCCCCGCCAGAAACGACTGGGACCAAACTTAGAGCGGCCGTACTGGCGAGGTTGATGCCTGACCTTTACCTCAGCGACCTTAAAGCCGCGCCAATAGGCAAGCACAGGAATATAGCGGTGCAGCTCCCCATACATGCTAATATCTTGCGAAACCTGGCGCTGCATGGCTTTGAAACCGCAGTTGAAATCGTGGATGGGGATGCCCATCGTCTTGCGGATGGTGAAGTTAAACAATTTGGAAGGCGCGGTTTTGGAGATGGGATCGCGG
>JANQED010000049.1 GCA_028278545.1 Anaerolineales bacterium | reverse complement strand
ACCCCCGCTTTGTCAGCGATCACGGACATTGCCGTACCATGAAAGCCATGCTCGGAGATTAGCTCCAGTGTTGCTTCTAGAATCGCAGATCGCTTGGTCGTCATCTGGCGTCCTTCAACTTATCTCACTCGCCACTGCGGACGGAACGTTCATTCTGAAATTAGTATACCACACATCCCAAGCGTTGTCAAGCCCCAATTTGAGAGCCCCAATTTGAGATTGCCTGACCAACTGTGTTGAACAAAGCACAGCCTTGGCTCCCCTCCAATTTGACAGACCAACACTCGTATGGCAATATGCAGATGATCTATATATAGAGGACCTATATATCTGAGAGAGCCTGATCAGGAGATACAAAAATGGACCTGGAAGATGGGGATTATTGGAAGTCGTTGATTAACATGAGCCTGACGAGGTTTCTGATCCTCCAGACGCTCAATCGGCAGCCTTCCCATGGCTACGCCATTTTGGACAGACTGGAAAGGTTCACAGAAGGCTGCTGCACGCCAACGTACGGGGGGATCTACCCGGTTCTGAAACAACTCGTACAGGGCGGATACGCTAGAGCAACGGCAGAGACCGTCAGTGGGCGAAAACGTCAGGTCTATGACCTGACGGAAAAAGGTCGCAATGCCTATCAAGTAGCGATAGGCGCCTGGCAGGAAGTGCTGCCCTATATCAACAAAATCGTCGACGATTTCATGGGTTAAGGAAAAGGGCCACAATCACATGACAGATTCACTAATGACGGCCTTGCGGTTCTTTGTCACCATTCTGGTGGAGCTCATTCCCCTCTTTTTTCTCATCACATTTCTGTCCGGTCTGATCCTGGAATACGTGTCACCAGAAATGATCCGCAATATATTGGGAGGCAAAAGGGGCAATGCTGGCAGACTGGCTGCCATCTTTCTCGGCTTTGTCACGCCGTTTTGTTCCTGCTCGACCATTCCTATGCTGGCAGGGATGGTGGGGGCGGGTGTGCCGGTCGGTATCCTGACCACCTTTCTGTTCGCTTCCCCCTACCCTGTAGAGATTGCCATACTCGTTCTGGGTCCTTTGTTTGGACCCGTTTTTGCCATCGCCTTCTTTGCCGCGGGCGGCGTCATCGCCTATGTTGCCGGGCTGCTGGTGGATCGCGCCGGTTGGGACGATCAGGTCAAGGAAGTCTCTGCCCCGGCGGTATCCGTTGATGACATAGACCTGGACGGTATCTCGCTTATGCTTGACGACGGGTTTTGGGCAAAAGTGAAACGCGCTTGGCACTATGCCATCGGCTTTTTCAAGCAGGTAGCGCTTTACATCTTGATCGGCAGTGCCGTTGGTGCCCTCATTTATGGCTTCCTGCCCGAAGAGTTCATCGTGACCTATGCCGGGGGCGCCAGTTTGCTCGCAGTACCAATCGCAGCTTTGATCGGCGCCCCGTTGTACTTGAGTGCAGCAACCGTAATCCCCATCGTGTATTCTCTGTCTCTCAAGGGGATGAGCAATGGCGCCATCATTGCGTTTCTGATCACCGCCACATCTATCAGCCCACCTGAACTGATCATGCTTGCTTCTTTGTTCAAGAGAAAGTATATCATCACGTATATACTGACCATGATCCTGGGGGCCATCATTACAGGCTATGTCTTGAGTCTAATAAGTTGAACAGGAGATCAGTCATGGAACAAACCAAAGTTGAGATCGTCATGGTGTCGGGGGCTTGTTGCGTACCATCTTTGGCCAAGACCGAGCAAGACCTCGAGAAGCGGATCTGGCTAACAGTCGAGGAACTAGGTCTCGATGCAGAGGTCAATGCTGTGTCTCTAGGCTCGGTGCTGGCCGGGAATGATTCTCTGTCAAAGGAGCAATCGCAGGTAATTCAGGCCCTGTTCCAAAAGTACGGAACAAAATTCGCGCCCGCAGTGCTGGTCGACAAGCGCGTTCTGTTTGCGGGCAGCGCGCCAGCGCCGGACAAGTTGAGAGAGATTCTGGAAGCGCTCTAGCGCAAAGCTTCTCATAGTCCGAAACCGACCTGGTACAGTAGTGTACAATTGTTCAAGGCCATTGACAATTGTTCGAGTTGGCCGTATAATTGAAGTGAGCTTTTGTGCACGGGCTTGACCGCTTTTCAGAAGGCCACGTTGTGACAGACCACGCTTCACTGATGCTCGAAGAGTTTCTGGCAAGGATAGCGAAAGAATACAAAGAGCATGAGTAACGATACAATGTGGGCCACGGTCTTTATGGCTCCCGGCGAGCTGTCCTTCCAGCAGATGCCGGTGCCGCAGGTGGGTCCGGA
>JANQED010000045.1 GCA_028278545.1 Anaerolineales bacterium | reverse complement strand
TCTAGAAATGGTGCAGAAAGCCATTAAGATCGGCGTGCCCGTAAAAGGGTATTTTGCCTGGTCGCTGCTTGACAACTTTGAATGGGGCTTTGGCTATTCTAAACGCTTTGGCATAATTCACGTCGACTACAAAACACAACGACGCGTTCTCAAGTCGAGCGCAAAATGGTACCGTCAAGTGATTCGTGAGAATGCTGTTGGTTGAAGGAAGACAAGAAAGCAGGTTTGACAAAGAGGATCAATGATATCAATTGAACAACGCACGCAAGAACTGCTTGCGCAAATGACGGTGGACGAGAAGCTCGCCCAGCTAGGTTCATACTGGGTGTATGACCTACAAATGAAGGGAGAGTTGGACCCGGAAAAACTGCAGTCTAAGCTCGGTGAGGGTATCGGGCAAATCACGCGTGTCGCCGGCGCCTCTACGTTGGAGCCTGAGGCTGCCGCCCGAGTAGGAAATGAAATACAAAAGTACCTGATTGAAGGCACCCGCCTGGGTATTCCGGCTATTCTGCACGAAGAGAGCTGTTCGGGCGCCATGATGCTCGGTGGCAGCGCATTCCCTCAGATGATCGGCCTCGCCAGCACGTTCCAGCCCGAACTGGCAGAGAAGATGACAAGGGCCATCCGCAAGCAACTGCTGGCTGTTGGGGCGCGTCAGGCGCTGGCCCCTGTCCTGGATGTTTCCCGCGACCCGCGTTGGGGGCGCACAGAAGAGACCTTTGGTGAGGACCCCACGTTGGTGAGTCATTTCGGGATGGCTTATACGCGCGGCATGCAGGGATCGAATCTCGCTGAAGGGGTGATGGCGACCGGTAAGCATTTCATCGGCCACAGCCTCTCGCAAGGCGGGCAGAATTGTGCCCCTGTGCACGTAGGTAAGCGTGATCTGTACGAGGTTTTCCTGGCTCCGTTCCAGGCAGTGATACGAGATGCAGGCCTGGCAACCGTCATGAATTCATACCCTGAATTGGATGGGGAGGTGGTTGCAACATCACGCCGTATCTTGACCGACTTACTGCGCGATGAACTTGGCTTTGAAGGCCTAGTTGTTTCCGACTATGATGCCATCATCATGATCCATAACTTTCACAATGCGGCTGCTGACCAATCCATGGCGGGGCGTCTAGCGCTGGAAGCGGGCATCGACGTCGAACTGCCGACTACATTGTGCTTTGGTGATCCGCTCAAGGCAGCGCTCGAATCCGGCGACCTCGATCTCGAATGCGTCAATATCGCCGTGGGCCGTCATCTATACAAGAAGTTTGAACTGGGTCTGTTTGAAGACCCCTACGTGGATGAAGGGCGGGTGCTCGAAGTTTTTGAAACACCCCAGCAACGTGAGCTGGCCCGCGAAATTGCCCGCCAAAGCATAGTGCTGCTCAAGAACGACGGCTTATTGCCGCTCAAGGAAAAGCTAGGCACGCTGGCTGTCATTGGCCCAAATGCCCATAGCGAGCGCAGTATGCTTGGGGACTATTCCTATGCTGCCACGGCTGAGTTATTGAGCATGAACGCCCCTGAAGATTCAGGCTTTGTTGACTTGGATCAAGCGGCGCTGAAACAGCAAGGCATAAAGATCACGACTGTGCTCGAGGGTATCCAGGCGATTACTTCTCCTGAAACGAAGATCGCCTATGCCAGAGGATGCGATAACCTGGATGCGGACACCAGTGGTTTTGACGAAGCAATCAAGGCTGCACAACAGGCAGATGCCGTCGTGCTCGTGCTTGGCGACCGCTCTGGCTTGGTGCCAAACTGCACAACGGGGGAGTTCCGCGATAGCGCGGACCTGCGCCTTCCCGGCGTGCAGGAAGAACTGGCTACGGCAATCCTTGCAACAGGCAAACCGGTCGTT
>JANQED010000044.1 GCA_028278545.1 Anaerolineales bacterium | reverse complement strand
GCGCTCAGGAGCGGCTAAATCCTTGAGGTTCTCAAGACTGCCGGCATATGTGAGTGCATCCAGGTTGATAACCCTGGCTGGGCGTTCTTTCGCCAGCAGGTAGCGGACAAAATTGGCGCCGATGAACCCGGCTCCACCGGTCACTAAGATAGTATTGGGCTGATTAGGGGATTTCATTACGGTCAAAGGCTCGTGTAGACCTCGGCATCCTCGAGCTTGACCCCCGCCGCATCCTTAGAAGAAATGAGTAGAGGTTGATCCGCGATCAGCGGCCAGTCGATGTTCAGTTGGGGGTCACTCCACAACAGGCTGCGCTCGGACGCCGGATCATAGACATCCGTGACCTTATAGGCCATCACCGCCCACTCGCTGAGCACATAGTAGCCGTGCGCAAAGCCCGGGGGGACCCAGAGTTGTTTTTTTTCTTGGGAAGAAAGGCGCGTGCTGACCGCGCGGCCAAAGGTGGAGGAAGAAGCGCGCAGGTCAACGGCTACGTCAAAAACTTCCCCCGCCACGATCTGGATCAATTTCCCTTGCGCCTTCCGAAGTTGATAGTGCAATCCGCGCAGCGTGCCGCACTTGGAGCCGGCGAGATTGTCCTGAACAAAGTCCCCGCCAATACCAGCCTGACGATACTTTTCTGGTTGGTAGGCCTCTATGAAGTAACCACGCTCATCCTCGTAGACATCGGTTTCTATCAGGATGACATCCGGAATAGCAGTTGGGGTGAATTTCAAATGGCAGGCCTCCGCGCGTTCTCCCACGTATCGCCTGCAATTTTACCATTCCAGCAGTTAAACAAAACTAGAGGCAGCGCCTATAACTGCTATCGGGGCGCTGCCTCTAGAGAATGGACGCTTTGCAAATGTGTCAGGTCCTGTTCCCAAAACGTCCCTGTATCCTTTCCGCCAATCTTTCGGCCAGTGGCTGTGTCTCCTGAGCCTTCCCGTTTGCGGAGGCAGATGGACTGGGGTATTCACCAGAATAGTAATAGCCATCATAGAGCGAAAAGCTGCGCGGTACGCGGGTCATTACAACGCCCAAAATATTCGCGCCAGCTCTGTTTAACTGCTCCATGGCCCCTTTGGCAGAGTTCGTCTTCGTGAAACCTGGACGCACAACTAACAGCACCCCATCAACTTTTGCAGACAGGATCTGCGCGTCGGCCAGGAAGAGCGGCGAGCCATCGAAGATGGTGAAATGATCCTCCTTTTGCGCATCGGCGATCAACTGATCCATCTCTTCCGAGAGGAAAACCTCTGTAGGGTTGGGATGTGTCGTGCCACTGGGGATCACGGCCAGGTGCTGATCGCCCTGCCAAACAGCCGCCGCAGACTGGCGTTGAAGTGGACGTAGAACCAGGTCAGAGAGACCGTATTCATTGCTGATGTCCAGGCGGTGATGGAGAGAGGGGCTGCGCAGGTCAGCATCGATAAGGGTTACGGGGTTGCTGGAGTGAGCGACCACGGCCGCCAGGTTGATGGCGACTTCGGTCTTGCCTTCGCTCGCGCCTGGGCTGGTGACCATAATCGTACGAACTGCTTCGTTTGCCCCCTCAAATTCCAAGTTCGCGCGTAACAAGCGGAAGGCCTCCGCAACGGGAGAGTGAGGAAACTCCCGCGTATAGACGCGGTCTTTTACGAGACCAACGGTACCCTCATATTCAGGCACATAGCTCAGAATGGGTTTATCCAGGATTTCGAGCACATCATCTGAGGTGCGGATTGAATCATCCAGATACTCAATCAGGAATGCCGCGCCTACGGCCAAGGTGAGTCCGATCAAGGCTGCGGTGGCGACATTCGAGGTAACGTTCGGGCTGAAAGGTCTGGCAGGCACGTCTGCGAGGTCAACAATGCTGATCGTATTGATGTCGCCGCCCTGCAGGAAGGTAAGCAGTTCCGCATAGGTCTCCTGCCAGCCGGTGATCTTGCCGTTGAGTATGGCGATCTCTTGCTCCAGCTCCTGAATCTCGCGGGCGCCGATGGCATCATCCAGCTCGAGCTGCAAGGCGAGGACCTGCTCTTGAGAGGTATCGATCTTGGTCTTTAGGTCCGCCAGCTGCTCTTCGGCAAAAGCGATCTCTTCCACATTGGCAGCCGCGTTCGCGGCCGGACTCTGTAAGATGAGCTGCTCAGAGATGGCGTCTGCCAGCGCCTTGGCCCGCCGCGGGTCGTTATCGACCACGCTAATCTCGATTAACTGGGTCTGTGGGACAATACTGGGATTCACCCTGCCGGTAAGCTGATCCCAACTCATCTGCAGTCCAAGGCTATCAATGGCCCCCTGTAGCACCGAGCGGCGCTTGGCCAATTCGATGTACGTTAAGGCCAACTGTTGGCCGACGAACAACTCGCCCTGGTTTATGTTCGGGTCAGTAGTTGCGCTGCCAACTTGCAGGGTGGTTGTTGTGCGGTAAAGTGGTGTGGTCGTAACGCTGGCGACGTAGCTAAAAATAGCAGCAACGACCACACATACGACGATCAGCTTCCACCACTTGAGTAAGGCCGCAAAGATCTCGCGTAATTCCATATTATCCTGCCTTACAACTCACCAACCCCTAGGGTTGATTGAGTTTCTCCTTCTGACGAAAATATTCTACCGTGCGTTCCAAGCCGACTCTCAGGTCAACTTGTGGTTTCCAGCCCAGTTCCTTCTGCGCGCGTTCGGCGTTCAGATATATCTTAAAAGTCTCTCCGGTGCGTGCAGGCCCAAAATTCGGGTCCAACGAATATTCGCTAATCTCGCTCAGGTGTGCAAAGATCTCGTTTACCGAAGTGCCTATGCCGTATCCTAAATTATAGACTCCCCCCGAGCCGTTTTCAAGCACCATGAGGTTGGCTCTGGCGCAGTCTTCTACGTAAACGAAATCGCGCACCTGTTCACCACTGCCGTAGATCGTAGTCGCTTCACCGCGCAGCATCAGACCGATGAAAATCGCCA
>JANQED010000009.1 GCA_028278545.1 Anaerolineales bacterium | reverse complement strand
AGGATGATGCGCTCCCCCGCCTCCAGTTCGGCTGCCTGGTAGTCCAGCAACAAAGGTTGCTCGCGCTCGAGGTAATATCTGCGCTGGTGTTTGTCTTCCTGGGCAGGCTCATTCGGGACCTCATCCATGGCCCAAACCTGACCATGGGGATGGTGATTGGAACAACCCATGATGGCGCCCTTGTTTTCAAAGACCTGCACCCAGCGGTATTTTGCTCCCAGTTCCGCAAACTGCTCGGCCCAGACGTCGATCACGGCGCGTATTTCCGACAATCGCATTTCAGGGAGTGTCAGGTCGTGGCGGGGCGAGAAGCAGAGCACACGACAGGTGCCGCTGACGCCAAGCGGTGATAATAAGGAGGGGGTTTGGGAGTCTGCCTTGGGCACATCGGGAAGCAGGGCGGAAAAGTCATTCGTAAAAACAAAGGTGCTTTCATATTCGGGGTTACGTTCCCCATTTGCCCGCGTGTTTCCGGGACAAAGGTAACAATCCTGGTCATAGGCCGGGAGGTCGTCCGGAGCCGCGTCTTCGATTTGTCCCTGCCAGGGTCGTTTGGTGCGGTGTGGGGAGACGAGCACCCACTCGTCCTTCAAAGGGTTATAGCGGCGATGGGGGAATTCGCTGGCGGGTAGCTCCATGTGAGATCTGCCAATACGCTTAGCCCTTGACGGAACCAGCCAACAAGCCGCGAATGAAATAACGGCCCAGGAAAAGATACACGAGCAAGGTCGGGACCGCTGCCATGAGGGAGCCGGCCATGGGCAAGTTCCAGTTGACCGCTTCACCGCCAGCCAGATTGGAAATCGCCACGGTGATTGGCTCATTGCCCGTCCCGCTTGTCAACGTCACCGCAAAAAGGAACTCGTTCCAGATTTGGGTGAACTGCCAGATGATGACCACCACAAAGCCCGGCAAGGAGATCGGGAAGACGATGTGCCTGTAAATGCCGAAGAAACCGGCCCCGTCAATCGCGCCCGCCTCGATCATCTCCGTAGGCACTTCGGCATAATAGTTGCGGAAGATCAGCGTCGTGATGGGCAAGCCATAGACAACGTGCGCAACAACCAGACCAGGGATATTCCCGTACAATCCGGCCTGATTCAGGAATTGAAAGAGCGGGATTAAAATACTTTGGTAGGGGATGAACATGCCAAACAGCATCAACTGGAACAGCACGTTTGAACCGCGGAACTTCCATTTCGATAGCACGTAGCCGTTCAATGAGCCCATG
>JANQED010000002.1 GCA_028278545.1 Anaerolineales bacterium | reverse complement strand
CTCATTGATTTGCGGAAAGATGCACAATCAATACAAATTATGGTAAAATGACCGCCGTTGCCTATTTTTGGCTAAATGCAACGTTGAAGTAGAAATTATGGCGAAAATGGAGGCATGTTGGGAGGCCGATTTTTGGTCTTAGTACTCCCAAAAAAATGAGTTCTTATGCTGAATAATTGGCTGTTTATCGGCGTGTTCGTCGCCGTTTCAGTCGCATTTCCCCTTGCTCCGATCCTAGCCGCCCGTTTCTTGGGGCCACATAAACCCAACGAAATAAAAAACGATACCTATGAATGCGGCATGGAGACAGTCGGCGACAGCTGGGTGCAGTTTAAGGTGCAGTATTACATCTACGCACTGGTCTTCTTGGTCTTCGACGTCGAGATGATCTTCCTGTACCCCTGGGCGGTGGCATTCGATCAACTGCCGCTGCTCGGTGTGGTTGCCGGGCTGATCTTTATCTTCCTCTTGCTGGACGGGCTGGTTTACGCCTGGCGCAAGGGCGCCCTCGAATGGTCCTAAACTCAAGAAATTGGCCTCCAAAAGCTGAAGAGTGTGCTCCTCAGCTTTTTATTTGCGCCTGCTTGGTGGCCTCTCTTTTTACCGTAGAGGTTTTGGGAGTGCCGGTATGACGTTTTTTGAAGACCCGATCCAATTTCTCGCAGAGTTCATCCAAGGCCTGATTACAGGCATCGTTGAGTTCCTCAATTTGCCGCCAGGGCTGATTACCCTCATCAACACACTTATCGGCGTGGTCGTGGTCGCCTCAGTAGGCCTGGTCCTGGTCATTTTCCTCATCTGGGCGGAGCGCAAACTGGCGGCGCGCTTTCAGGACCGCATCGGTCCCAATCGTGCCGGCCCTTACGGTATCTTTCAGAGCTTTGCCGACCTGCTGAAACTGGTCACCAAAGAGGACATCACCCCCGTCGCAGCAGATAAGATCCCCTACAACATCGCCCCCTTGCTGGCGGTGATCTCGGTGGTGCTGGTTTGGGCGGTTGTGCCCTTCTCGGTGAGCTGGTTCGGCACGGACCTAAACGTGGGCGTGCTCTACATCGCTGCGGTGGGTTCCTTCGGCATCCTCTCTGTGCTCATCGCCGGTTGGGCTTCCAACAACAAATACGCTCTTTTGGGCGCTTTCCGCGCTGTGGCCCAGTTGATTTCATATGAAGTGCCCTTGCTCCTGACGCTGCTCGTGCCGGTGCTGCTGGCGCGCTCGATGGGCGTCAACGACATCGTCATGGCGCAGGACATTGCCTATTTCATCGTCGCCCCACTGGCCTTCCTGATCTTCTTTTTAAGCTCCGTTGCGGAGATCGGACGTACGCCCTTTGACTTGCTGGAGGCCGAATCGGAGATCGTTGCCGGCTACCACACCGAGTATTCGGGCATGAAGTTTGGCATGTTCATGGCCTCAGAATTCCTGCACGCCCTGACCCTCTCTGTGGTTACAGCCGTGCTCTTCCTGGGGGGCTGGCGCGGCCCCTTTGTGCAGCAGCTGCCTTTGCTCGGTCCCATCTATCTATTCACCAAGGCAGGATTGGTGTACTTCGTGATCGTGTGGATACGCAGTTCGCTGCCGCGCGTGCGCATCGACCAAATGCTGGACCTAAATTGGAAATTCCTCACTCCTGTTGCTGTCATTCTCATCATGGTCATGGCCATTTTGGATAAGCTTTTTGCAGGCAGCGCATTGTACGTCCCAGCAATGATCCTGGGGAACTTGGCCGTAGCTTTGCTTGCCCTGGTGCTGGCCGCTGCAGTCGGGCGGCGCAGGCGCGAACAGCTGCGCGCTTTCGA
>JANQED010000041.1 GCA_028278545.1 Anaerolineales bacterium | reverse complement strand
GTAGATATATTTCGTAACCTACTTCTCCGCTCCAGCCTGTGCGTGTCACGATCACGGGGATGCCATCCAGGTCCGTCTCGAGAAAATGGTAATACTTGAGGGCCAATACCTGCTCACCAAATAGAGCGCCAAGCACTTGCTTGGATTTCGGCCCTTGAATTTGGAGTGGCGACACGTCAGGCTCATGAATCTGCACCTGCATGCCGCTGTTCACCGCGACGCCTTTTGCCCATAACAACAGGTCGCTATCGGCCAGTGCCAGCCAAAAGCGATTCTCTTCCAGGCGCAGCAGCACCGGGTCGTTGATGATGCCACCATCTTCAGCTGTGATGACAACATATTTTCCCTGCCCAACCGCGCACTGCGACAGGTCGCGCGGGGTGAGCATGTTCGTGAAGGCAAATCCATCAGGCCCGCTGATTTCCACCTGTCTTTCCACGCTCACGTCCCAAACCGTCACCGCGTTACAAAGCCGCTCATACTCTGCTTCTAAACCATCGTAGTTGATCGGAAACAGCATATGGTTGTAAACCGTATACCCCTTGGCGCCACTCTCTTGGGTCGCGGGGAAAAAGGCTGTGCGTCGCAAGCGCGCCCCGCGCTGAACGCTCGCCATATCAAAGTGGGTGGGCATGCTTCACTCCTATCTCTTCGAAAATTCCATCGTTGGTTAGATGGTGGGCTGTTGTGCCTAGAGATTTCGTAGAATAGCTCGCGCGGCGTTGTAGCCAGGCGCACCCGTTACTCCACCCCCAGGGTGTGTTCCCGCACCACATAAGTACAGATTCTCGATGGGGGTTTGATATTGCGCATAGCCTGCAAAAGGACGCATGAAGAAGAGCTGATCCAGTCCCATTTGGCCGTGAAATATGCTGCCCTCTGTTAGCCCGTATTCCTCTTCCCAATCAAGAGGGGTAATCACCTGGCGATGCAAGATCAGATCGCGGATGTCGGGAGCATACTTGGCCAGTGTAGAGATGACCACATCTCCCAGGGCCTCCCTCTGCTCTCCCCAAGTCCCCTTGTTTAGGTGGTAGGGAGCGTATCTCGCGGTGATTGACATCACGTGTTGGCCCAATGGCGCCATCCTTTCATCTAGGATCGAGGGAATGCTGATTTCAAGACATGGATGTTCCGGCATGTGCCCATATTTGGCCTTGTCATAGGCCCGCTCGAGGTAATCCAAACTGGGAGAGATGATAATGGTTCCGCCCAGGTATTCAATGCTGGGCGGTGTTGAAGTGAAGATTGGCAGGTCGCTCAGAGCCAGGTTTACTTTGGCTGTGCTGCCGCGATATTTGATGCTGCGCACGCGCCGCATCAGGCTGGGCGCCAGCTCGGGCGCCCCAACCAAATTAAAGAGCGTACGCCTTGGGTCCAAACTCGAGACGACCAAATTTGTTTGAATGCTCTCTCCATCGGACAAGCTGACGCCGGTTGCCCTCCCGTTGTTGAGAAGGATTTCTTGAACGCCGGCATTACAGCGCAGCTCAGCGCCTGCGGTTTTGGCGGCCTCCGAGAGCGCTTCAGAGATTCTGCCCATGCCGCCGCGCACGAAGCGAACTGATTTAAAGCCACCGCTAGCGCCCCCCGTTTGTTGGTAGAGCATCATCAGAGCTGTCCCGGAAGCTTGCGGCCCTTGCATGCTGCCTGCAACGGAGGG
>JANQED010000040.1 GCA_028278545.1 Anaerolineales bacterium | reverse complement strand
AAGACAGACACCT
Source organism: Anaerolineales bacterium (assembly GCA_028278545.1). Lineage (GTDB taxonomy): Bacteria > Chloroflexota > Anaerolineae > Anaerolineales > UBA11858 > NIOZ-UU35. The sequence continues at coordinate 12,851 of JANQED010000040.1, read as the reverse complement.
TATCAAACCAGGTGCCTGTCTTCCTAACTACTTCGGGGTCTTTCTTTTTGTGTCTCGTCTATTGGGTGCAGTTTAACTGGCCGGGGCTTTTTTATCTGTTTGAGAGTTTGATTTCAACGGTCGAAGAGTTCTGGGTAGAGAGCCCGCGTGTGATCGCCGATCAAAGCAACCGCCTGGCGGATGTGAATCCGGTTGGCTTCAACTTGGTGCCAGCGGCTGGCGCCGGAGGAGTGGGGTAAGGGAACGATATTGCGGCCCTGAAATTCTTTTTGCGTGCCGATGATATCAGTAAGTTTCAAGCTCTTGGGGAAGAATAGATTTATGGCTAGCCGGCCGATGGGGATGATCAGCGCCGGATCGATCAGTTCGATTTCACGATCCAGGTATGGGCGGCAGAGTACTTGCTCTGCTCGGCTGGGGACGCGGTCTCCGCTGCCTGAGGCCGAGCGGCCGGGATAACATTTGGTCACCGAGGTCATATATTGGGTAGTACGGAACCAGGTTTCCTCGATGCCGACCTCCGCCAACCACTTGAAGAGGCGCTGACCGCTGCCAGCATTGAAAGGGCGGTCGGCTTCGACTTCGGTGATACCCGGCGCCTGTCCGATGGTCATGATGCGGGCGCCCATCCCGCCGGAGAAGATCGCTGGAGGGACGATCTCGTGACCAGCCTCCAGGCACGAGCGGCAGGCGCGCATCTCCTTGTGCAGATTCGTCAGAGATTTGCCTTGATTTTGCATCACTTGTTGTGTTGATATCGAAACCAGGCGGCTCTAACTGAGCTCTCCACTCAATGCGCTCCACTTCTTCTTGATCAGAAGGGCATCAGCCTCGAGGATGGGGCTTTCGCATAGGATGCGCCCCTGGCAGTTGAAGTCTTTCAAGGCCTGTAGGATGGCTTCCAGGTTCAGGTCTGACTCTTCGATAGGGAGGTGCTCTTTCTCTCCCCCGGGTGTGTACTCGATCCCGGACAGGTGGATGTGCAACCTTTGGAGTGCTTCTGTGCCCAGAGCATCTTCATACGCTTTGAGGGCGGCAGCCCACTCATCGTAGCTGTTCATACTGCCATCTCCAGGGCGGGCGTGCAGATGGGGAAAGTCTATGCAGGGTTCGACGCCTGAAATCGCGACGCTCATCTCCAGCGCATCTTCCAGTGAACCCAGCATGGCACCTTTGCCCATGGTTTCAGGACGCAGGGTCACCGGGTTATCCGCGGCGCGCAGCTCATCGATGCAGCCCTGGAGGCGTTCGATGGCGATGGGGAGCACCTCCTCGGGAGGGTTGCCGAAATAAGAGCCAGGGTGAAAGACGATATCGGTGGCTCCGGCCAGATTGCCAAAGTGGGCGGCATCCATCAGGCGTTTGCGTGATTTTGGCCACTCCTCGTCATCGGCATTCAGGTTGATGAAATAGGGGGCATGAACGCTGATGGCGACATCGTTTTCTTCCCCCGCGGCCTTGATGTTGGCACAGGTTTTCTCGCTGACGCGAACAGAACGCACCCAGCCTAATTCCAGGGCACTAAGCCCCAAAGTGCGTGTGTGGATCGCTGCCCCAACGCTGCCCCCAGGTTTCTTTGGATTTGATATCGGGGAGCCGACAGTTCCGAAACGAAAGCTTAAATTAGACATGGTTATACCTCTAAGAAAATAAGATATGTGTAGGATGTAATAGAGTTTTACTGATTTCCAACGATCAGTCTGATCTTCTCCAATAGCGGCGGCCCCAAGATGAGCAAACCTATCGGCAGCGAGGCCGCGGCGGTGATCAGCACGGCCGCCGCGCTGACATCTTTGCTGATTTTGGCGAGCACATGCTCATCGGGTTGGATTAAGTCTGTCAGGGTTTCCAGAGCGGTGTTGAAAAATTCGGCAGCCCAGACAACGGCCATGGTCAGGATAATGATAGCCCAGTCTTGAGGGGAGAGTCTGAGCCAGAAGCCGAGCAAGATCACTGCGATGCTCAAACTGGTGTGAATCCAGGTGTTGCGCTGGGTGCGCAGGACATGCCGCCAGCCCTCGAGGGCATAGGCAATGGCACGGAAGCGGGATCGAAGGAAAGATAGCATGGAGATACGGATGAATAGCGAAGGAATACCAATCTATTTTGGCAGGGGAATATCGCCAATGCCCAGCTGATCCAGGATTTCGGCCTGCGCTGCCCACATGCGCTCTTTCGCCTGCCGTTCGGCATGGTCGTGGCCTAACAGGTGCAGTATCCCATGAACGATCAGCAGTTGCAGTTCAGCAGTGGTCTCATGGCCTCCTGCCTGGGACTGGGCTTCTGCCCGGGGATAGGAGATCACCACATCTCCCAGGTATGATGCTCCGCTTTCGGGATCAGTGAAGTGCGACTGGAAAGAAAGCACATCGGTTGGCGTGTCTATCCCGCGGAACTGGTGATTCAAATCATGAATCTGTTCGTCGGAAGTAATCACGATGCTCACTTCAGCATCTGCTGAGACAGTCTGGTGCAAGAGTGTTGTTTTGGCTGCGTTTTCGAGGGGACGAGGTTCAATTTGGGAGCGATAATCTGGGTTGAGTTCCAGGTGAATGGGCATTGTAAGGATTTAGTGTTGCTCTTCCGCTACCGTAGCCGGGTTGGGTTGGGCAGGGATGTTCAGCGTGGGGTAATCAACCCGCGGGTGATAGATGCCTCGTAAACTGGCGAGGAAAGATTCGGCAATCGTTTGCAGTTCCTGCAGAGTCAGCGAGGTGTCATCAAGTTGATTTTTGTTGAGCCGATTTTCGATGGTGTCTCTGACCAGATAGCGAAGTTGCTCTTCGGTTTCGGGGTTTTGCGAGCGAATACGGGCCTCACAGCCATCCGCCAGCATGACCAATGCGGTCTCCCTGGATTGAGGTCGCGGGCCCGGATAAGTAAAAAGACCTTCGTCTATCTTAGATTCGTCGCCCTCGGCGGCGTTTACAGCTTGAGTCCACTGGTACTGGGTTTTTAACGTACCATGATGCTCGGCGATGAACGCTTTGATTCGGTCAGGTAGACGGTGCTCCTTGGCCAAAGCCAGTCCGTCGCTGACATGCTTGATGATACAAGAGGCGCTTTCAGTTGGGTCTAGCTCCTCGTGGGTGTCGATCTGCCCCGGAATTTGATTTTCGATGAAGAAGTAAGGGTTTTGAGCCTTGCCGATATCATGATAAAGCGCCCCTACACGCGTCAGTAAACTGTCCGCCTCGATGCGCTCGGCAGCCTGTTCAGCGAGATTCGCTACTTGCAGGCTGTGCTGATAGGTGCCTGGGGCATTACGCAGAAGATATTCCAGCAAGGGATTATCCGGGCGCGAAAGCTCCAACAGTTGCAGGGGCGTAATTTGCCCTAAGACTGGGGCTAACAGATATTGCAGAAGTATCGTCAACCCGGCGGCGATGAGACCATTCAAGAGGGTGGTGGCAGTTTGCGTGGTTAATTCCGTCAGATTGATTTCAGGCTGGATAAGATGGTAGGCGGTAAGGATTGCAGCCCCGGAGGCGGCCACGGTGACCCCTACCCAAATATAGGTGCTGATACGCTGTTCCCGTTTTGGGATCAAGACGCCGAACAGGCAGCTGACACCGTAAAAGAGAACTAAGACCCCTGTGTTGGGATGACCATAGACGGTGAGAATGATCAGCGGGATTGCCGAAATGAGGGCTAATTCTTCCCCGAAGAGGTTGGCAATGATCAATGCATAGGCAGCCAGGGGGAACAGGTATGGAGCCAGGGCATGCATGGGCAAAGTCAGGCGTCCCAGGCCCAGGAAGGCCAGGAAAAGTAGGGAGACCATGAGCAAGCCGCGCGTGTTTTGAGACCTTTGGGGCTTGCGGCGAATGGCGATGATTGCCAGTCCAGCGGATAATATGACCAACAGACTTGCGCTGGCTGTCTCTTGCCAGCGGCGCTCGGGTTGAGCCAGGCCCATGTAGCGCAGGGCTTCGACATCATCTTCGGAGACGACTTCGCCAAGCCGGACAACCACCTCCCCCGCGGCGAAGGAGACCTTTACAGGCTCAACAGCCTCAACGGCTTGCTGCCGGGCGGCCTCGGTCAGGCTTTCGCTGTAAAAACTATTGGGGGCGATGAATGAGGATGCCAGGTCGGCGACGATCAAAGCCTGGTCTGCGGGGAGGGCGAGAGAGACCAAATTAGGGACGCTGCTGAGCGTGTCGACCAAGCGATCTTCTCGAATGGTGTTGCGCATAACTTGCTCCAACACCACAATGGCCTCTTGTTGGATGGCTGTCCAACGGGCATCATTCAAGTCCAAAATACCGGTGGCTATATCCTGGCTGAGGTTGATCCCTTGCAAAGCGGCCAAATCTGCCAGTTTCTGTTCCTGGGAAGCGTGGCTGTCGGCGCGCACGCTGGTGATATAGGCTAAAGCGCCCCGCAGGTGTTCGAGTTGTTGGCGGGCGATGTTTGTGTCTGCCTTGGTATATTTCGTGGAGACGGCGCGTAAAGCTATTTGGCGCTGTTGCTCCGTGCGCACCTGACTTTCATAGCTGATAGCGGAGGGAGCAAGGATATCCTGGGCGGCGACATCCCCTATCTGAAGATTGCTGGCAGAGGTGGTTAGAGTCGGCGAGTAAACCACTATAGCCATCATCGCCCCGCTGGACAGGAGCAGAAGGGCGACCAGGAAGAGGATTCGCTGCCAGGGTAATTTGGATGGGCTTGCAGACATAAATGGCGGACAGTGATCTGTTGCCAGCATCCATTCACGGATGACTGGCCGCTGACAACGGGGTTACTATCCCAATAGCTCCCGCACGATTTGGTTGGCTTCTTTTCCGTCGGCGCGGCCGCGGACTTTGGGCATGAGCACCTTCATTACCTGGCCCATTTCCTTTGGGGATGTAGCCCCTGCCTCTGCGATGGCCTCTTCGACCAGGGCTTTTAGCTCTTCGCGGCTGAGCGCTTTGGGGAGATACTCCTCCAAGATGGCGATTTCGGCCTCGGCCTCGGCAATCAGATCGTCGCGTCCGGCTTTTTGGGCGCCCTCGATCGTCTCGTGGCGGGCTTTGACTTCCTTCTGGAGGATGGCCAACACATCCGGCTCGTCCAGTTCACCCTTTTTGTCGATCTCGGTGTTTTTGATGGACGTCATTGCCATGCGCACCACGCGCTTGCGCCGCTCGTCCCTGGCCTTCATGGCTTCTTTTAGGGATTGGGTCAGTTTTTCCTTCGTACTCATGGGGTTGATTATACCGCGATTGATATTTTAGACTTAACGTAGCTGCCTCTCTCGATTTTGAGAGAGGCAGTCGATATTTGGTAATTTTGCGAATGTTTTTCGCGTATTCCCCACCTGCACCACTTGAATCGCCTTCCCATTTAATTCCCAGCCGCTCAGATTCTTATTTCAATATGTCATTCAGTTACTTTAACCTCCCAAAAAAGTATGTCCCCGGACCGTTATAGGTGGTGACGACACGCTTTTTGATTTCATTTCCTTTTCCGGTATTTATGAACCAATCATGTTGTTTAATTCCGTCCTTGTAAAAATTGAGTGTTTTTGAGAAGTCTCCAGTCTTGACCACATTATTCCAGTACAAAATCTCGCCTGGGGTCATATTACAATAAACCTGAGCAAAAACACTACCAGTCTTTGGATTCCCGTCCGGATCAAATATCTCAATTTGGATTGAGCTGGAAATATTATAGGTCCGGTTTTGCTGAACCGAGGTAATGTGGCCTTTGGATAGCCTTATCCTAGTCCCAACTGGTAGCCCATCCGGAAAATAAATTCCACATCTTCCAAAACTAGCACTGTATGGCCCCCCTACAAAATGCTCTGGAACAATGAAATCCTTTGTATCGGGTTTTTCTTCAGCCTCTTCGGCGGGGCTATCAGACGGCGTTGTTGTCGGTGCTACGGGACCGGCAAAGGCAACCTGCTGCGCCAATAAAATGCTGAATAGTAACGCTGTCCAGAACAGCATCTTCCATTTCGTAAACATTGCAATCCTCCTGTGTTGAGTGTACATCTTCTAACTTCTTCAGAGTTTCAAATTCAGTGTTAGTTTTTCATGACACGATCATTCATCATCGTATATCTCCTTTTGATCATTTGCATTGGCTTGTATAAAGGCGTAAAACGCTCTCAAGGTGTTAAAATGCCGCTTAACGCCGCTGGGGATGTGTTCAATTTGCACCGTCCAATCAGATTTGTCTTCTGGTTTTCGCCACATACGTACCAGGAACGAAATATAGTCTGGTTTGGATGTATCCATAATCCAAGCATACAAAAGTTGCCCTTTGCTGTCGTCTGCTGGATGGCCTATATTTGGCACGGTTGTTTGGGCGTGAAAATATGACTTGGCTATGACCGGTCAAAGCCAAGTAAGGTGACGAATGGGTTGCTCAGTATGGCGGATAGGGGGAATCGATCATCTCCCTGGACAGACACCCAAGGCAGTCGGTGGGAAGATGACAGACAATGCACGTGATGCCAGAGGCTTTGCCGTAGGCACATCGCTGGCGAGAAAATGCGCCAGATGTAGCTCAAATCAGGTTAGATAGGGATGAAACAGGATCAGTGATCGCCAGGCAATGGCAATTCGGCGCAGACTCGAAATCCCCCGTCTTCAGTTGGCCCGGCGTGGAAACTCCCCCCCAACGCTTCGGCGCGTTGGCGCAGTCCGCGCAGACCAAATCCACCCGCTGCCTCATCTGCCGTCGAATCAGGCAGTGGGGTGGTAGCGTTCTCGACCGTCAAAGTCACGGATGCCGGGCTGTACGCTAGTTTCAAGGTTACTTGAGGCGTATCTGGGGCATGACGTTGGATATTCGTCAGTGACTCTTGTGCAACCCGATAAAGCGGTAGCGCATACTGCATTGGCAGGGGTAGCTTTTTGCCCGAAATTTGCCATCGGGTATCTATTTGGGTTGTGCTCTCGAATTCTTCGATCATCACTGTGATCGCCTCTGGCAGGGAGAGGGATTCCAGCGCCGAGGGGTGTAGCGCCTCTACCACTCTTCGGACATCAGATAACCCGGATTTGACTAAATGCCGCGCTTGTGTCTGCGCTTGCAGACGTTCTGTTTCCCGGCTGGCTGGCAATCTTGCCATCAATTCTGTTTGGATGTCCAAAGCAGTGAGGGTGTGCCCCAGGGTGTCGTGAATTTCGCGCGCTAGGCGGTTACGCTCTTGCATTACAGCTAACTCTTCGGCTTTGTGTGTGTATTCTTGTAGCTCGCTGTGCGCGTCGGCCAGTTGAGAAGTTGTTTTCTCCAATTGGTCTCGTTGGATCCAATAACGCATCAGGAACTCGACGCAGATGATGCCAAGGGCATACCAGGGCAAATCATTTAGCAAAGCAATGCCGCCTTCTTTTGTCCCCCATAAAAGCAAATAACTTGCGCCGCTCACGGCGATAAAGACCAGCGTGTAGAGAATTCCCCAGCGTCGTTTTCCTGAGAAATATAGTAAAGCGCCATAACCATCGAAGACGATCATATAGAAGATGATCGCCGACCTGCCTCGGCTGACCAAAGATACACCAAAGAGAGCGCTCACTCCTAGGAAAGCCAATGCAGTGATCAACTTGATAGAACGCTTTACGAGCAAATCTTCCCATTGGGATATCCCCAAACTGAAAAAGATAATTAGAACGATAGTTAACACCCCATACAGGAATAAATCCACATTGTTGTAGGGCGGCTCAAGGGTAAGCGCATTGTAAACGTACAGCCCCACAGAGATAGCCGCGAACGCCAGCATCACAAAGCGGAGCTCCCGAATGATATTCTGTCTGATGCTGGGCGTGAGTTTATCCATCCAGCAACCCCCATTCAACTGCCAGACGAGCTGCGTGGGTGCGGTCGCGCGCATTCAATTTTTCTAGAATATGACTGACGTGATTCTTAACGGTGCCCTCCGAGAGAACTAACTGGTCGGCGATCTCTGCATTGGATAGACCGTCGGCGATCAAATGGAGTATTTCTCGCTCGCGCGGGGTGAGGCGTTCTCTGAAGATGGGGTCTGCCTCGCCGGGATGCGTGGCGCGGCGGATCACCTTTTGGGTGACAGCCGGATCGAGCACTGATTCCCCCCTGTGCACCGCGCGGATAGCCCCGGCCAAGTCGTCTGGGTCGGCGTTTTTGAGCAGATATCCTTTAGCCCCGGCTTGGAGTGCTTCGAAAACATACTCGTCATTGTCGAAGGTGGTCAGTACAATCACGCGTACAGCCGGGTGGCGGGCGCGAATCTCGCGTGTGGTGGCCACGCCATTCATGCCGGGCATGCGCACATCCATCAAGACCACATCAGGGTGAGTGTCAGCAACCAGCCTTAGGGCGGCATGTCCATCTTCGGCCTGGCCGACCACCTCCAAATCGGGGATCATGCCCAGCAGAGCGGCCAATCCCTCCCGGATCAAGGTTTGGTCGTCCACAATGACGATACGGATGTTGGTCATGATGATTATTTAGGGGATATTATCCCATCGGGTGACGCATCTTCTGGCCGCCGATCAGGTGCAGGTGCAGGTGGTAGATCACCTGGCCTCCATCGGGGCCGACATTGATGATCAGGCGGTAGCCAGACTCGGAAATCCCCTCTTGCTTGGCTAGATCTCTGGCAGTGGTAAACAGATGTCCAACGAGTGTTTCATCATCGGATGTGAGTTCGTTGATCGAAGCGATATGTTTGTTGGGGATGATTAATATGTGGGTCGGTGCAACGGGGTTGATATCTCGAAAAGCTGTGACCTGATCATCTTCGTAAACCTTCTCGCTGGGGATTTCGCCAGCAATGATCTTGCAGAACAGACAGTCATTCATAGGGGTCCTCCTTGGTAGTAAGGTAAACAAAGTATCAGGTATTCAAGTATACACGGTAAGAGACCTGTCTACCTGTCTACCTTTATACCTGTCTACTTGTATACTTGTCTACCCGTGTACCTCCCTTATCTCTCCAACCAACCCTTTTTCGTTGATACCTGTCAGCCTCACGGGGGTAATCTGATTCCACAACTTTTTGGGAGTCTGTGCGCTGACGCGCAGGTAGTTATCCGTCAAACCGCTGACCGTCCACCCACTTGGCCCCAGCATCGTGGCGCTTTCCCAGAGCACCGATAAGCTTTCCCCCAGGAATTGCTTTTGATAGCTCCTTCGTGCCTTTTCGAAGACGGCCCGCATTTGCGTGCTGCGCGCTTTGCGTATCGTGTGGGGCACCTGATTGGGCATGCCAGCCGCGGCTGTTTGGGGGCGCGCCGAATAGGTGAAGACATGCCCGTCGGCGAAGTTCATGCGTTTCACAAAGGCCAGGCTTTCTTCGAACTCGGCCTCGCTCTCCCCAGGGAAGCCGACGATCACGTCAGTGGTGATGGCGGCGTCGGGTATGGCGGCGCGGGCAGATTCCAGCAAGCGGGCATATTCTTCAGGGGTGGTTTTGCGGGCCATGCGGCGCAGCGTGGCAGCGCAGCCGGATTGTAGGGGCAGGTGCAGATGGCGGGCTAAACGCTTGCTTTCCCAAAGAGTGAAGAAATCCTCATCCAAATCCCAGGGTTCCAGGGAGGAGAGACGCAGGCGGGGGATGTCCGTTTGGCGCAGGATGGCTTGCACCAGGCTTTTCAGGTGTTGAGGTGCCTCGAAATCACTTCCCCACGAGCCGAGGTGCACGCCGGTGAGCACCGCTTCTTGCGTGCCCCCTCGGTACGCTGCCTGGATATCGGCGATGATCTCCCCAATGGGGCGGCTGCAACCGCCTCCGCGGGCGACCGTGGTGATGCAGAAAGTACAGCGGTTGTCGCAGCCATCTTGCACTTTGATGAAGGCCCGTGTGCGCAGGCGTGCTCCGGGGATGGATACTCGTTCAACCGGTTCGAGATCGAAGGACTCTAGGGGTTTCTGGAGAATCTCAGGTACCAACCTGTCTTTTTCGATATTGGGGATCACGTAGCTGACCCCGGGGAGGGCGCGCGCGATTTGGGGTTCCATTGTCACCCAACAGCCTGTGGCAACCACTTCCTTGCTGCCAGCGCGTGCCGCCCCACGGATTTTCTTGCGCGAATCCGCGGCTGCCGCTGTGGTGACCGTGCAGGTATTGACCACCGCCAGATCAGCCTCGGCGGGATCGGAGACCAACGCATGTCCGGCAGCGCGGAATTGCCGGGCGTAGGTTTCGATCTCACTCTGGTTCAGGCGGCAGCCGACGGTATCTAAATAGACTTTCATGTTTTTGGTCGAGCAACCCGGTTGGTTAACTTAGGGTTTCTTGACAACGAAATTATCAAAATAAATATCCGTTCCAGCCTCGGCAAAAGTCCCCGCGATCAGGCCGACATCACCAGAAGAGAAGGCCGAATCCTGGACATCAGTCAGTTTAGTGCCGTTGGCGTGCAGCACTAGGTGAGAACCGACACAATCTGCTTTGATACGGTTCGTGGTGTTCCCTTGCTTGATGGCGTCATCGGGATACATTTGATCTGTGCCGATCAGCGTTTGCTCGCCGTTCTCTATTTTGCCGACAGCATAGTATCCGTCGCTGCTGATTATGAAGAAGTAGAAGTTGTTAATATCTTGGTAGCGGCAAATGACGCCAAAATCGTTATCGTCAGAGCCGCCGACTTTCGTAGCCTCGACTTCAATGACCGCATCGGTGAAATGGAGACCAGGATTCGCCCAAATATCGGTTTCTTTTGAATTAACGTACATGCGGTAGTAACCGCCCACATAGTTGGTGATGCCCTCGCTCGCTTCGACTTGATCCCAACCGCTGGAAGGGTCTGAAAAATCATCTCGGAAGAGCACATCAGGTGCGAGGCCGGCAGGTTGCTCCTCCTGTAAGCCGTCGCTAAAAACACTGCACGCCAGGGAAGCCGCCAGCAGGGTGACGAGAAGAGTGACAAGGCGGATATTGTTGTTCAACTGAGTTCTCCTCTGATTTCGACCGATAATCCCGCTAAATTGTAGCATATGGGTGTGCTTCACGGCTTTTGGTGGATGGGCGTTCAAGGCCCCAGGCTTTCTTCCAGCAAACGGCGGGCGTGATCGGCGGTGGGTGTGTCAGGAGCTAAGGTTATTGCCAAAGAGAGATGCGATTGAGCGAGTTTGGGCTGATCTTGCAAAGCGTAGAGCACTCCCAGGTGCAGATGGGCCGGTGAGTAGCGCTCATCGTGTTCCAAGGCGCGCAAGTAGAAACGTTCGGCGTTGAGATGGTCACCTAGGCGAAACAGGACTTGGCCCATGACATCGAGAGAGGCAGGGTTCTCCGGCGATAAGGATATCGCCCGCCGGGCCGCGGGCAGGGCAATCTCCTGCAGGTTCAGATTGTAACGGATGCAAAACTCGGCCAAGGCCCGGTAGGAGGTTGGATCGTATGGGTCAAGCTCGATGGCTTGCTGGTAAAAAGTCTGCGCGGTGTCCAGATCGCCGCCTTGCGCCCACATCTCCCCCAGGTGGATTTGCAAGGTGGCATTTTGGGGGTCGAGGGCGGCGGCTGTTAGCATATATTCCTGGGCAAGTTGGGGAGCTTCATGGCGCTGCCAGTATAGTGCCATGAAAGTGTTGGCAGCCAGTGAGGCGGGATTCAAAGTGAGTGCTCGCTCCAGTTCGGTCAGGCCGGCATCTGGCGGGGAGTTTTCCAGCTGCTGATAAGCTTCCCCTAGATAGGCCCACGCTTCGGCGTAATCGGGGCGGAGTTGGGTCGCCCGCTGGAAGGCGTGAGCGGCGTAAACCCATTGATTGTGTTGACCCAGTTTTTGTCCGGCTGCTAACAAGGTGTAGGCGGGTTCGTTTTTGGGGAGGGCGCGTTGGATGGTGAAAGCCAGTTCGCGGGTCAGGGTTTCGACTTCGGGGTCGCGCTCCGCGGCCTGGAGCAGGTAGGGGGGTGCTGCCTCGGGCTGGTGGGCAGAGAGCAGGATCCCCAGATCATAGTAGATGTTGGGGATTGGGGACGCCTTCGACGGATTGGATAGGTTAAGTTCAAGGAGTTCTTTCAATGCGGCGATGGCCTTGTCATATTCGTCTTTGGCGAGATAGGCCTTGGCAAGGCGGGTGAGTGCTTCTGCGGATGGAGCGTGTTTTTCGGTGAGGGCTTCCCAGGTCTGGATAGCGAGGTCGAACTCCTTTGTGAGCAGGTAGGCATCGCCTAGCGCGATGTATCCGCTGGCCGAGAGATGGTCAGTTTTGAGCGCTTCCCTAAAGTAATCGATGGCCTGTTGGGGTTCATCCGCGGCCATGGCTTGATAACCTGCCTGTTCCCAGAGTTCCTCTCGCCAGGGGAGTTGTTCGGCGAGCTAGGCTAGCTCCTTGGCGGCCTGGCGGCTGTTATCGCCCTGGGCCTGGTGCGCCAATTCTAACCCCCGTCTGACGGCGTGTGAGCGGGGCGCGATCCCTAAAAGGGAGATCAAGAGCAGAAGGCCAAGGATCCGCTGAAGGATGCCTTCATCCCAAAGGTTCTTCATCAGGATAATTATACCGGCGGGCAGGATGATTTTTCCTCCAGATGTGATTGTCCTAGAATTGTGTCGCGCCGGAGTTTTTTGGTTTCGCCACGCTTTGAGTACTAGGGATACCCTGCCTGAACCTAAATTGACCAGGGATGCACCACCAAAACTGGTCGGGCATGGCAAATCAACAGGAAGTGAACTTACAACCTAGCGGATTTGAGTTTTGCTCATATTATATTATTGGTCTGTAAGTCAGAGAACTTTGATCTCACGGACAATGCAGATAGAGACATGGTAAAGATATTGTCTTCTTTTATCATATATAATCTAACGGGCGTGTTAGATTTCACAAAAATATTATGGGAGTGGCCAAAATCATGGTGTTGAGAAATCCATGAGCGGTGGGTTGTAGTTCGGGAAACGCCGCTTGAATAGTTGACGCTGGTTGTAAGCAAAAAC
>JANQED010000077.1 GCA_028278545.1 Anaerolineales bacterium | reverse complement strand
ATTCGCCTAACCGATAATGAGTCAACAGACTGGGGGCCAGCTTGGTCGCCGGATGGGGAGAGAATCGCCTTTCAATCCGACCGGGATGGGAATTGGGATATCTACGTGATGGATGCTGATGGGAACAATCTCGCGCGCCTGACCAACCATGTGTCAGACAACTGGAATCCAACTTGGTCGCCAGATGGAGAGCAAATCACTTTTAGCTCCTACCTGTCTGGCAACTACTAGATTTTCGTGATGGATGCCGATGGAAGCAACCAATTTAACCTGACCAACAACGAGGCAAATGATTTTGGGTCCGCGTGGTCACCAGATGGGGAGAAGATTGCTTTTGGCTCCGATCGAGATGGTAACTCCGAAATCTATGTGATGGATGCCGATGGCAGCAATCCGACCAATCTGACCAACAATGAGGCATGGGACGCGCTTCCAGCTTGGTCACCGAATGGGGACCGGGTCATCTTTCACTCGGATCGGGATGACAACTTTGAAATCTATGTGATGGATGCCGATGGGAACAATCTCACCCGCCTGACCAACAGTGGGGCATCCGACATAGCTCCAGCTTGGTCGCCTTAACTTACTCAATGCACTATCATATTGTCCACACAGGTAAGGAAATCATGCAACCAAAATTCTCCCTCATCAAAGATGTTTCTTCCGAGGTCGAAATACCGCAGGATGGCATCCTTTCTCGCCTCATCTATTCGGACGAGCAGCTAAACGTGATGGTGTTCGCCTTCGATCAAGGCCAGGAGCTTTCCGAGCACACCGCCTCAAAGCCAGCCATTTTACATTTTATCCAGGGAGAGGCCGATGTCGCTTTGGGTGATGATTCAAAGCAGGTTGGCGCGGGTGCTTGGGTGCACATGCCTCCCCATCTCCCTCACTCTATTTTGGCCAAGAGCCCCCTCGTTATGCTGCTTTATTTGCTGAAAGGCGATTAATCGGCCGCTTCTGCCACAGCCTCCACTTGCACCTGCTCGTGGTTCCCGAAGAATACCCACAGCCCCCATAACACGCCGGGGATAA
>JANQED010000056.1 GCA_028278545.1 Anaerolineales bacterium | reverse complement strand
GAGAGCAATGACGCAATACAAGGCATGAACGCGTATTTTCTGGTCGGTCCAATGGTAAGCGGGCTGCCATCGAAGAAAGTCTGTGTTTTTCATGTCCTTGAAGGCGTTTTCCACTGTGGATAAACTCCGATACGCTTCAACGACCTGGCGTGCACTCCATTTTCTCTGGTCGGTAACGAGCACGGTACGCCCGAGCCGCTCCCTGGTAAGGCGTTGGAGCGCTTCGTGATCCACATTGTAGATGAGCCTTGGGATGTCTGATGCTTTGTCTTGTTGCACCTGGATCTGGATCAAGATTTTCATGAACTGGGCCGAAACGATGGCATCTGCACGCGTGCGTATACTGCGAAGGGTGGGTTTTTTCCCACGGCTCTTGCCCTGGCGCCATCGCTCCAGCGATTTAGCAAGATCCAGGAGTCGTTTCTGACACTTGACCAGGTTGTGGGTGACGCCTTGGAGTTGTTGGGTGAAAAAACTTTCGCTGTAAAGAACAACAACCCTGCATGATTTGCCCCATAGGACGGCGGTGGTATCGAAAGCCTGGGTCCCGGGCATGGTCTCAAGGGGACGAAAGGCCTCTTGAGGGGTGGCCAATAGATCGGCGCATTGATTGGCCGAAAGGGCTGCGACAAAATGTGTGCCACTGACGAGCAGGTCTTCCATAACGGTATCGGTGACATTGCCTTTGTCGAAGATCAGGGTGGCTTCCGGCGAGTTTCCGGTTACGCTTTTGTAGCGCCCAACAAGTTCAGTGGTTAGTTGTGGGAAAAGACTGACGTCCGGGACATTGCCTGGATAGACGTAATGAAACAGGGGGATTTGAAAGTCCCGGGTGACCAGCAGGGCCAGTCCGGTTTGTCGAAGGTCGTGACGTTTCTGCTTGGAGTGACCGCGCTGGGCCAAGGTGCAACGGTCATTGGTTGTGGCCAGGAACGTGAAAAAATTGGTGGTGTCATAGAGCAAGATGCTTGCGTCGATGCCAAATTCCTTCTCGATGCGGGGGACAAGCCGATTCTGGATCTGTTCGATATCCTGCTCGGATATCCGGTCCATGTGATCCCAGAACCTCTGGCTGCTGAAGGCGGATTTGTTAAAACGCCACAGCCGACGCAGGATGGTGTTCTCATACCAATTGCCGATGGCCAGTTTGCTCAGGGGTTCAAGGGCGCGGTTCAGGGCAGCGAGGATGATGTAGTGACCAACGCTGGGGCCCTGTTGGCGCTTTTCGCAGACCTCATTGATGAGTTGGAGAAGGTTAAGGTGTTGGGCAATACGGAGCAGGGCCGCAACGCCGCCGGCCTCGAAAATGACGGTGTGTTTCGGCCTCGGGGGTTTGCTGCCTTCTGCGCGGTTAACGATGGATTCGATGGTGCCCAAGTATTTTTGCCACACAATGCGGGGCTTTCCGTCGACGCGCTTGGATTCGACGGCATAGTAATATGGGCGCCCTTTCTTGATCTTTTTGGTGATAGAGGCCATGATTTCCTCCCGCTGGATTTGGCAAGTAGGGTAATACATGACCAGCAAAAAGTCAAGAAAAAACCCACATGGACACTATTAGTATAGGCGATTATGATGTTTTGAAATTTGCCTGAGGTAGGGTAATACGATGGCTGGGAAGGTAACTATATGATATCAAAGGCTTTATCGGAAATCGGGATGACCTCTTTCCGATAAGTCGTAAACTTAGGCTAGATTCGTCTCGCCTTTCCATTCACGCAGCGCGGGATGCCTGTCCCCTGTTACGATATCCGTTGCACCATTCTCGGTTTTCGAAAAACAAAGCACTTCGGAAGGCTTTGCCACGCTTAATATGACCTGAGAGTGAGTGGCCATGAGGATCTGTGCGCCATAGACGGAGGACAGGGAGTGATACAAGGTCTCTACGGCACGCGGGTGAATACCGTTTTCCGGTTCCTCGATCAGGTAAATCCCTTCGACCTGAGGCAGGTATGCGGGGAGGGTCAGCGCGAGTAGACGGAGGGTACCATCTGAGACCATCCATGACGGGATTTCCAGGGTGTCGCCATAGCAAACGACGGCATAACGGTGCCGATCTTCCGGTCGCTCGATTGT
>JANQED010000042.1 GCA_028278545.1 Anaerolineales bacterium | reverse complement strand
CGTCGTGAGACAGGTCGGTCTCTATCCGCTGTGGGCGTAAGGGATTTGAAGGGAGCTGCTCCTAGTACGAGAGGACCGGAGTGGACAGACCTCTGGTGTTCCAGTTGTACCGCCAGGTGCATTGCTGGGTAGCCACGTCTGGCAGGGATAACCGCTGAAAGCATCTAAGCGGGAAGCTCGCCCTAAGATAAGATCCCTCATCCCGTTAAGGGAGTAAGACCGCAGGAAGACTACCTGCTTGATAGGCAGCAAGTGTAAGCACAGCAATGTGTTCAGCTAAGCTGTACTAATGGTCGAGGGCTTAACTTCGTGATGCGGAGAACTCAGAACTTTTCGAAACTCGTCTTCTTCTCAACAATATTCGCTGGTAGCGTTCACAACATGCGTGAATGAAGTCTTTTTGGTGATTTTAGCGGCGGAGGTACACCCGGTCACATCCCGAACCCGGCAGTTAAGCCCGCCAGCGCCGATGGTACTTGGGGGGCAGCCCCCTGGAAGAGCAGGTCATTGCCAACGAGACTTGTAATCACCATGTAAAACCCGCCTTGAGCGGGTTTTTGTTTTTAAAGTCGGGATTCTGTTCGTGCTTACTCCGCTGCGCTGCTGTTTGCCCCTAATTTCGGATCAAAAGACAAGCATAACCCCCTCCCTGAGCGGAGCGCAGCGCAGTCGAAGGGACCAAGATGGAGTAACCCCGCCAATCGCGTAAGGAGTCCGATGTCTCCCGACGTCGGGGGGCTTACCCCCTAACACAAAACTCCTCCATCAACTCGACAAACTCCTCCTCCCCCCTGACCCCATCGAAATCACTATCTTCCTTAGTTAATCTACAATAATGCTCTAACTCCATCGTCAAAGCTGTTCTCAGCCATACCACCGCCTGCCTGACTTCTCCCTGCAGCCCGTAGCAGCAAGCTTTATTGTAGTAGGCGGTAGCGTATTCCGGGTTCAGTTCGATGGCCTTGTCAAAGTCCTGGATGGCCTGCTCATACTTCCCTTGGTTGTGGTAGGTAATGCCCCGGCTGTAGTAGGTTGTTGCGTCTTCCGGGTTCAGTTCGATGGCCATGTCAAAGTCTTGGATGGCCTTCTCATACTCCCCTTGGTTGCGGTAGGTAACGCCCCGGTTGGCGTAGGCTTTTGCGTCTTCTGGGTTCAGTTCGATGGCACTGTCATAGTCCTGGATGGCCTTCTCATACTCCCCTTGTTCATAATAGGTCCAGCCCCGGTTGTAGTAGGCGCTAGCATATTCTGGGTTGAGTGCAATGGCCATGTCAAAGTCCTGGATGGCCTTCTCATACTCACCTTGGTTGTAGTAGGCACTGCCCCGGTTGGAGTAGGAGATCGCGTCATCCGGGTTCAGTTCAATGGCCATGTCATAATCTTGGATGGCCTTGTCATACTCTCCTTGTTCATCGTAGACCCAGCCCCGATTGGCGTAGGCGATCGCGTTTTCCGGGTTCAGTTCAATGGCCTTGTCATAGTCCTGCATCGCCCTCTCATACTTCTCTAGTTTGTGGTAGGCCAAGCCCCGGTTGGCGTAGGCCATCGCGTCTTCTGGGTTCAATTCAATAGTCTTGTCATAATCCTGGATGGCCTTCTCATACTCTCCTTGTTTGCGGTAAGTCGCGGCCCGGCTGGAGTAGGCTTCTGCGTCTTCCGGGTTCAGTTCGATGGCCATGTCAAAGTCCTGGATGGCCTTCTCATGCTCTCCTTGAAGATAGAAAATATTGCCCCGGTTGTAGTAGATTGTTGCGTCATCCGGGTTCAGTTCAATGGCCTTGTCATAATCCTGGATGGCCTTCTCATACTCCCCTTGATTGCGGTAAGTCGCGCCCCGGCTGGAGTAGGGGTCAGCGTCTTCCGGGTTCAGTTCGATGGCCCTGTCAAAGTCCTGGATGGCCTGTTCATACTCCCCTTGAAGATAGAAAATATTGCCTCGGTTAGCGTAGGCTATAGCGTATTCCTGGTTCAGTGCAATGGCCATGTCAAAGTCCTGGATGGCCTTCTCATACTCCCCTTGGTTGTAGTAGGAAACACCTCGATTGGCGTAGGCTTTTGCGTCTTCTGGTTTCAGTTCGATGGCCCTGTCGTAGTCCTGGATGGCCTTCTCATACTCCCCTTGTTCATCAAAGGCCGATCCTCGATTGTAGTAGTGATCAGGATATTCCGGGTTCAGTTCAATAGCCTTGTCAAAGTCCTGGATGGCCTGCTCGTTTAGCCCTAGGTCGCCCAAAATGATGCCCCGGTTGTTGTAAAACCCGTAAAAAGGCGTCCTCATGATCGCTGCGCTGTATAGCCGTACTGCCTCAGCGTATTTCTTCTCTCCCTCGGCTCCCCTTGCCAGGCCAAACAGCGCCCATGCTTGTGAATCACGATCTTCATTGAAATTTTTCAGCACTGGTCCTTGCCATATTTGGCGGTAGCGAACCAAAAAATCCTTGAGCTCCCTTTTCGCCAATTGGGGGTCAATACGCCCCTCCGCAATCACCTCTGGATACCGCAAAACCAACCCTCTCTCTCTAATGTCGTAATCCTCCAATTTCTCCAGGGCGGCTTTCAGCAGCTTGTCCCGTCCGATTCGAAACCGCTCATCTTTTTTCCAAAGGGCGCTTGCATACTTCCACACCAGTGTCTTGCCAGGATCGACATTTGCCGAGTAAAAGGTCCCTATAGCATTTAACCAGTACTTCACCCCAGTATATTCGGTTTCCAGGTATCTCAAGGTCTTTGTCCAGGATATTTCCAGGCTGTCTTCTGCAACCTCTTTAGCCGTGTCTGCATCCACCTTCCGCTTCCCTCGACCAGCCAATCGTCGCATTCCTATCAGGGTTGTTTCCGGTCTGCCATCGCTTGTGTCTACAAATGCCTTCCGTGCTTCTTCACTCAGCAGTAGCTCGAAAACTCCCCCCGCGGCAAGTACCAGCTTATCCAAATCATCCTCTTCCAACCCTCTCAGCTCGATAGTACGAAAATCCTGTTTTTCTAACCACGCATTTTGCTTTGGGGTCAGTTGATCGCTTCTCCCGGTCGCCACTACAAAAAAATCTGGACAGCGCTTTAGTGCCTTAAGTAAAGCGTCCCACTTCTCTTCTTCACCCGCTACAATCTCTTTTGGTAGCTCATCAATAAAAAGCAGAATCTTTTTCCCGCGATCCAGTTCCCATCGTAGTGCATCTACAAGCTGAGACGAATCTAAAGCTCGCAGGGTCTGGCTGGGTTCGAATACCTGATCTGGTGCCACCAGATCATCATCGATGGCCCTCTGGATGATCTCCGCCGCCTCACGCGTCTTTCCAACCTTCATCTGCCCGGTAATAATCACCTTGGGATGTCGCCACAAGAGATTTTCGTCCGTCGCCCCCCGGTTTATAAAGCTCACCTGCCCCCCTCGCCCCATGTCGCCTCGAATGATCTCGGGACTGGTTCTTTTCAACGGTGCTTCTTCCCAAGTCTTTTCCCTTTTGTTTAGCTCTTTGAAGGATTTTAGAACGTCCGCAACACCTTTTATAGTCGCTAAAACTCCCCCTAATCCCGCAGCTCCAACACCAATTACGCCTGCTGGATCATTCCGCCACTCCGGATAAATATACCAACTGGCCCCCGCCACAATTACGGTAATGGCTCCTATCACAAATAATAGTATTGTATTACGGCTCATTCCTGACCCTGCCTATTTCAACAAACAGTGAAATTCGCTCTATTTAGTATAAAGTAATCCTCCCCCCAACACAATATCTTCTATCCCGTACCATATTTATCCCTCAATCCATCTGAAATCCGTGTCCAAACGAACGCTCTCCCCCAAAAACGCCATAGGCGCGCCTTCGGCGTGGGGGGTCAGGGGGGCTTCACCCATTCAACCATCCCCGCTCCTTAGAAAACAACCCCACAACCCCCTCCCTGAGCGCAGCACAGCACAGTCGAAGGGAGCGATGCGCCTTTACGGGCTCATTTGGCCTGGATCGGATAATGGTGCTTGTTCCAGCTTTTCTATCACGCTCCGAGCGATGTCTTCAATGTATTCGTAATCAATATCGTCTTCCCAGCCCCAGCCATAGATGTATGAGCCATAGTTTCTATAAGTTGCTCCAATTCGATACCATATACGATATTTGCCGTTGGGTTGCATCTCTTTTGCTATCATTGCCAAACTCATGTCGCCAATGTCTAGTTCTCTGTCAACAAATTCGTACTCACGACTTGATCTGCCTTTGTACACAACCAAGTTAAACTCAAGTAATGTGATCTGTGCCCCTTCAGCCGATTCGTACTGAATTAAGTTGTGATAAATGATTTCTGGTATTCGCAATGTTTCCGTGCCGCGATAAAACTGAACCACCCACCCATCGATGCGTCCTGTGCGTTCAAGATATTCTAGTCCTTTTTCCCTACCCCATCCTGAGATGATTTCAGAATTGTGGTGCGGGCTGATCCAGCCCGGGCCAGGCAAGAAATATTTTGCGTCTTCAGGTAAGTCATCTGAAGTCAGCAGGAATTCTTTGGGATCGGTTCTTATGATCCGCAAATCCGGTGTGGGCGAAGGTGTCGCCGTAAATGTTGCTGTCGGGGTAGGGGTCGCGGTCTCGGTGGGGGTATGCGTGGGCGTTGGCGTATCCGTTTGGGTGCTGGTGGGGAGGGTGGTATCGGTGCTGGTCGGCTTCGCCGCTTCCGTTTCGGCAATGGCCGTCAGAATTTGGGCTTCAGAAGCGGTGCAGGCCGAAAGAAATACACCAGCCATCAGCAGGGGTATGATCGTCTTCTTCACTGGTTTCCTCCACTTACAAATGCATATGGGGTTAGAACGGCACACACATACTCACAAAACTAATCACCATAACGATCAGAGCAATAACAGCCAACACCGCAAAAAGCCCCAGCTTGTCGTTGATCTTCTTCAGATACTCCATCTCCTTGCGGATTTCCTTCAGATCGGCCTGGATGTCCAGGATCACGTCTTTCTGTTCTTCATTCATCGCATCCTCCTAAGACACTACCCAAATTGGTACTTAAGTAATAGAACGGGCGTTCTAATAATGTGCTAAAATGGTGGCACAAAGCTTGCCGAGGCTAACATGACTGATACCGAAATGAAATCGAATGGACTGACGGTAGCCTCCTCCCTCGAAATCGACAAAGACGAACTACGGGGGCTAATCGAATATATCATCAGCACCCGGTTAGGGCGCTTGATTGTGCATGCCTGGTGCCAAAAACACGGCTACAAGCTCACCAGGGTCACTCAGATTCCAGCTTCAGACGAATGATCGCGATGATCTCGCGCTGCTCCTTCTTTGGCAGCATATCAAACAGGTGAGTCAGTTCCGCATGTTGGGGGTTGATCTCAGGCGCGGGGGAGATAAAACCCGCCGCGCCCAGCACATAATTCTCATCCAGCATCAAGGCCCGGGCAATCTCTTTCACCGTCTCTATCTTCGGCCTTCGCGCCCCGCTCAATATCCTGCTGATCGTGCCCTCGGTAATCCCCGACCTCCTCGATAACTCAGCCGGGATCATTTGCTGGCGGGACAGTTCTTCGCGCAACCACTTGGGGAAATCAATCCTTGTCATTTGGAAAGATATTAGCATAAAAGCACTGCCGTATGGGCAAGGTTAAGTTGTCACTTGACAATTTATCGGAAAGTTGTTACCCTTGAACCATAACGGGTGCCTTGGAAGCATCCCCGCCGCAAAGCGTGTGGTCATGATTTCAGCCCCAACGGAAGTTCACCGCACCTTGATAACGAAGAGATAACGTGTCTGCTGAACACATGCACTTATCCCCGGTTATCCCCGTTCAACCGCAGGACCAATCATGACCACACACCCCCTCTCCACAATCCCGGAAGCCGCTCCCGGCGAGAGCTTTTGCCTGCCGATCACCGACCCCCTGGCAGAAATCATGCTGGATCGAATGCCCGAACCCCAACTAGACGCCGCCCTGACTGAGATTGAGCTGGATCGCTTTCCTCACTGGTCGGACGACCCCGCCATGTGGGCGACTGGCTAAAAAAGTTGTTTATTATAAGGAGATAACGTGGCAATAATAAGAAACTCAATTAAGCGTGCTAATATCGATGGGGGGGTATTACCCAATACGATGCCTGTTCAGAGCGGCGCGATGCTGACTACAACCCAAAAGTATTTCAATACATAGGTTGCGGCACAATCGATTCTATTGACGGGATTCAACAGCGCGGAAAGTGCAAAAGGCATTTTTGGAAATACACCAGGCGCTATGAGCATCTCCGCGCTAACAGATGAAAGGAAAAAATATGAGCGAAGACAAACGCATTCGACTTGAAGAACAAATCGCCTGGGCTGAACACCGGCTGAAACAGGGGCCTCACCCTGGCCAGGGAAAGCAACTGTCAGATACCGAAATAGAGCATCTGCAAAGCGAGATTGCGCGTCTCAGGCAGGAATTGGAACAACTCTCGTGAACCTTCTTTCTCCTCTCTCATTTGCAACCAAAGCAGAAGCCGAGCGCTTTATCAAGCACCGCAATTGTGCTATCTGTTTAGGGCACTTGAGCGTGGTTGGCGGAGAAAACAAGGAGCTTCACATCAAATGCTGGACTTGTGATGCTCTTGTCTACTCCCACAACGCCGTGAGCAAGTACCAGGCAGAAAGCGTCAGTATGGATAGGCGCATAGGAGAGCGCGAGTTGTCGCCACGCAAGAAGTTGACGCCTGAGCAAGTGGAAGAAACGATCAAGAGGCTAGGGTTTTAGAGATGGAAAACGACACGTATCAAGTAGGCGACACATCGTCTTTATCCGACGTTGACCCAAGATACACAACGGTTGCTGATGCCACGGCATCAGCAACTAAGTGGAGCACAAAAGCGGCTGCTCCCATTGGAATATGGCGCAATCCCGATGACGAATGTGAATGTATCGGATTGTTTTATCAAAGCCATTTTTACAGTCCGTATTTGTAAGGAGCTATCCATGACCACCGCAATTGCCCCCTTCACCAAATTCAAGAACGCCATCCAGACAGCCGATGTTAAGAAGCGCTTCGAAGCCATCCTGGCTGACCGCGCCCCGTCCTTTATGGCCTCCCTGTTGTCCGTGGTGGCCGGCAATGATAAGCTGCAAGCCTGCACCACGCCCAGCATCCTCACAGCCGCCGCCAAGGCCGCCATACTCAACCTACCCATTGAGCCGAGCCTGGGTTTTGCCTACATTGTACCCTTCAAGAACGAAGCCACTTTTATAACCGGCTACAAAGGGCTGATTCAAATGGCCCTTCGCACCAAGCAGTATGAAGCCATCAACGCCGATGCGATCTACGAAGGCGAAGAAGTGGTTATCAATCGCTTGACCGGAAATATCACCATCAACGGGACCCGGACAGGTGACGATGTGCAAGGTTATTTTGCCTATTTCAAGATGAAGAATGGCTACGAGAAGTTTGTCTACATGACCGTCGATCAAGTCAGGGAGCACGGCAAGAAATACTCTAAGAGCTACGATTTCAACAGCTCGGCTTGGAAAACCGACTTTGGGGCCATGGCGAGAAAAACCGTGCTGCGCCAGTTGCTCACCCGCTGGGGCTTGCTCTCCATCGAAATGCAGGACGATGACGCAATCAACCTCGAAGCCATTACCAATGATCCACGCCTACAAACCCCCGACGATGTGGGTGTTCCCGATTTTGGTGATACGGATGTAGTCGAGGGCGAATTTGCCAACGATATTCCCATAGAGGTGATCGAAGCAGTAGTCAACGCGGGCTTGTCCGAGAACGCCTTTTCCATGCAGACCACACTTGCGCTTAGCAATATCAATACGAACGGCATTAGTGAAGTGATTGCCTGGTTCCGGCTTTACCGCGGCTGGAGAGATACTGGATTGGGCGCAGAAGAGGCGGCGGAGAAGGCTAATGCCGGAGAGAAACCATAAATATGTCACCAAAATAATGTGACAAAAGGAGTAAAGAAATGTTATTTGGAAAAGACAACCAACTAGTAAAACTCTCGGAGGAAATCGAGCGATTGACCCGCGAAGTTGCCTCCCTGCGGGCCGAGAATAAAGCCCTAACTGAAAAGAGAACTCTCGAAAAAGAGCTTATTGCTCTAAAGAAAGAGGTCACAAATCTTGAAATCACTCGCGACAAAAAGCAAGAAGATTTTGACCGGCGCGAGCGTGAGTTAAAGCATATGATCGGCCTAGAGAAAAAGCGGCAAAGGGTCGAAATTGAGCAATCCACGCAAGAGGCAAAGCTGGCCGTGCGCGAGGAGAATCTAGTGTCAGAGCGAGATCAGTTTGAGAAGCAAATGAAGTTCCGTGAGGAGCAGTTTGACGGGCAAGTAGACTATCTCCAGGATTTGATGAAACAGATCTTGAAGCGCTTGCCAACAATCTCGGTCGAACAAGACAGCATCGGCAGAGGGCGCGAGAACAATGAATAACTACACTAACCTCGTTTGGGACACTAGCTCCAATACCTTAACCGTAAATGGTCCCGCATGGAATGGCTATACGGATACTAGTGGAGATGGTGCTGGAAGTCCGCCATCTCCACCCAGCGCGTTGCCGTCGCGCGAGCAAACAGACGAAGAATGGCTTCGTGGACGCGTCAAAGAAATTTGCGATCTTGTGGAATTTTGATGGACATCGGTATGCTCTGGTTCGACAACGATAAGACCGCCTCTCTTGAAACCAAAGTCAAGAAGGCGGTCGAGTATTACAAGAAGAAATATGGGCAGACTCCAAACGTTTGCTATGCAAATCCTTCGACGCTTTCCGACAATAGGATTGTTTTTAATGGAGTCGAAATGAAGAGCTCATTGTCAATCTTGCCCAACCACTTCTGGATCGGAGTTAGCAATGGTAGTAAGTGATACACGCCAATTGAAGAAAATAAAAGCAATGACGCATGATGAAAAATTGTTCTATTTGTCCGGCGGATATGTTACGGTCGGAAAAGTCACACAAATACTTGATGACCGCCTAAAAACATCGTATGTTGCCAAAATTCGCGGCGTGGTTGTTGGCAACAAAGACGAATATTTACACGCCACGAGCGAAGGTGCGCGCAAATATGGGCACGAAATACAGCGGCATTTTTGTAAAGAGAAAGTAGGGGCACAGCAGAGAGGGCCAGGCCCATTCCCGAAACCCAGATACGTCCCCAAGCGCGTATTATTGCTAACCACTGTTCGCTCAGATTTTTCACTCAGCCCAATAACCGCTTCCCCTGGTGAATACGAGGCGCATTGCAATCAGTATGGCGCAGTAAGTGTTGAGACTGAACACGGAATGTTGGGAGTAATGCTGGACGAATTTGAGCCTATTGAATGGCAAAAAAATCCGCATTTAGAGCTGACCCCCTGAACAAGGAGAAATGATGGCTACACTAAGCATAATCATGGCCTACGACCCACCAAGCAATAATGTGGTCAAAGATGGGTTAGACAGAGAAAAGGTAGAGGCGGTATACGGAATATTGTCTGACAACTTTCCAGAATTGTTCCCACTCAAAACATTTACGTGGCAGCAAGATGATCAGGTTGAGCCAGCTTTGTTTGCTTGGCCCACTCAATCCCGATACATTACGCAAGTGTTTGGAGCTAATCCAGAATACTATGCTCAATTTGGTCTAGATGGCCACGAAGGGTTGGATATCGGTGTGCGAATTAATTCTGATGTAAAAGCCATTGGGGGTGGGTGGGTGTATTCATCCAAGGCGCAGCACGAAGAACATAGATCGCATCCATATGGGAAACAGGTGCGCATTGATCACGGAAATGGGTACAAGTCAATATATGCTCACCTGAATAACGTGTTGGTTGTCCCAAAGCAACGTGTGGAGCAAGACGAATTGATAGCCCTGTCCGGAAATACCGGCAACTCTACTGGTCCTCATCTTCACTTGACAATCAAACATAACGGGAAGTTTGTTGACCCCCTACCATTGTTAGGATAAACAAAAACGAGAGGGAGTAACCTTCGGACTTTCCCTGGGTGTGCCCTCTCATGGGGATTTAATAGCTAGAGCCCACAAAATGATTGGTATAATTCACAGAAACTCAACCGCGAGAGTATGCCATGATGCCAAAACAAAAACGAGATTTATTGTTGCTAATTATTATTCTTGCTTTCGCAGGACTGATATATTTGGTTGCCTGGAGCGGTGCCCCCTATATCGTACAGGATTCGCATGACTACATCAGGGTTGCAGTAGATCTTCAAGATGGAAGACCTGAAGAATTGCACGATAGAACGCCAGGGTATCCCCTGTTATTGTTGCTCACAAATTCCGTTTCCACAAGTGAACCTTCACGCGCGCTTTTTTGGGTTCAGCTATTGTTGCACCTTGTTTCTGTATTTCTCCTGACACTTTTTCTCAATCGCATCTCAGTTTCAAGGGTGTTAATCGCAGCATTTTTGCTTCTTTCCCTAATCCCTCCAAACGTGGTAAGAACTGCCTATGTTTTGACCGAGACCCTGACTGAATTCCTTCTTGTGGTCGGGGCAGTTTTGGTATATTTTGGACTTGAAAAGGGCATTTCAAAAATAAGATCATTGTTATTACTTATTTCGGGCGTAGCATTTGGATTGTCGGCGCTTGTAAGACCAACATATCAGTTGCTATTTATCGTAATCTGTGGCCTGTTGCTCATTTTGCTTTTGTCTAGCCGTACAGAAAAAAGGAAGTGGTTGTTTGCTATCGTCAGCACATTCACTTTATCTACAATAATTATAGGAGGCTATTTTGGGTATAACTCCAAAAACTTTAATTTTTCAGGACTTACCCCATTATCGGGATTCAATTTAAGCACTAGGACAGTTCGGGTAATTGAGAGATTGCCAGATGAATATGAAGAAATCAGGGAAGTGCTTATTGAAAACCGCGATAACGATCTAATTGCCCGAGATAGCTCCCATACTGGAGTGATGTATATTTGGCAGACGATACCAGAACTAGTAGAAATTACTGGTCTAGAAAAACCCGAGCTGTCGCATTATATGTTGCGGTTGAATTTACTCTTAATTCAAAAAGCACCTCTTGAATATTTGGTGGAAGTAACTCGCGCAATGTCGACATATTGGTTTCCATCGTCAACTGAACTCTCCAATTTTGATTCACGGTTGCTTCAGCTCTTCTGGACCATTATTCACTTTACAGTCATACAATCTTTTTTTATTATTGTATTCCTGTTACTCGGTTTTGCTTTGCTTATGAGATTCTTGCCGCTTGAGTTGAGAAAAAAACTTATACCTACATTTGCAGCTAATAATAGTCTTTTTCCTTTAGCATTTCTTCTTCCACTATTGATTGTTGTGTATACAATGTTGATATCAACATTGATGGAGGTTGGAAATCCAAGATATAGAACACCGACAGATTTATTTGTTTTTTGTTTTTTGATATTGGGTGTTCATTTTATTATTCAGTTTAAGAATCAAGCTGGCGTTGTTAAACTGTAGTAGGTATCAGATTTTTCCTTCCACTATTTCAGCGCGCTTTCTCGCGGTGACTACAAAGACTACGACAAATCTATGGATTGAGTGACTCCACCTTCGGGCCATTCACCGTTTGGAAACAGGCCCAACACATGATTTAGTGCTTCGTCAGATTGAGCCAACCCTTTTTCCTTGACTTTATCAGCGACTAACCCCATAAACTCTTTGAGGGCATTGCAGGATTTCGCCTCGTCTCCAGAGAGCTCAATCGTAAGATGTCCGCTCTCAATGGGCTTCCATTCAGACGAGCCAGTTTTGCGTTCAATCCACACAAGGAACTTCAAAAACTTATTGATTGACGTTTCGGGGGCCTTCTCAATCCGGTATCTGTAATTGTCTCTAGCCATAATAAACCTCCATTACGGCGCGCCAAACACTGCGTCGCCTTGTTGTTGATTACTTCCATCTTGCCCGATATAAGCTGTGGCCAGAGCCACATCGAATGTTGGCTGCTGACTAATAGTAATTTTTACCACGCTATCCACCGATAGCGTCATTTGGGTTTCATCCCATTCTATCTCGAACAAATATTCCGTATCAGCGTCAATTGCGCCCGTCGCGTCCCAGGTGTCGCTATGCTCTCCACCGCCATCATTGAAAGCCAGCGTGATCGTGTTTGCAGCAGACCAATACAGCTTTATATAGTCATCTGCATCTCCCCAAGCAACAAAAATATAAGGAGTCGTCTCCCCAAATTTGGCGACATCAGCCGCCGCGTGGCGCGGAGTAACCTTGAATGACATCTTACCTGTCTTCTCCCCCGCGCTCATATCCGTGATCGGTTGCGTACATTGGTCCAAACCGTCCACCCTGAGCCCATTTGTCTCAGTCGAATTTACCTCGCTCGCCGGGGTGACGGTGATCGAAACAGGATCAAGAGCTATTTCCCAATCAAGTGATGTAGTTGGGCTGGCTCCTGTAACCCTAATCACCGCATTGCCCGATGGAGAACCGGAGCCGGACTGCATCTCACAATTGGAAAGAGAGCCGGTGCCATTTCCACCAACGTAATCACCTGCTGAATAGTCCGTATTCTGCGCATATAACTCAACCTGATGAAGATAGACCGTTTGGGCGTTTGCCGAACCAAGAACTTGCACTGAAATTTCTGTACACAAAGCGGGCAGGGCAAATTCGTTGATATAAACACCCGGTGCAGTTCTGGATGAGCCGCTTCCAAAGGTAGTGCTGATAATATTGGCTCCGTTAGTTTCATCATAGACAACTATCTTGATGTTCTGAGTGCTGTCCTCATGAGCAACCACGCGGATAACATATTCATCCCCTGGCGTTAGCCCAGAAAGTGACCGCTTGACCCCTTCATTGGCCGCATCACACGTAAACTCACACCCCCATTGATAGACCCGCTCCGAATCAGTAATATCACTTGGCCCGCTAGATGGAGTTCCCACAGTATCCCAGACAGACTTCCAGTTGCCGTTATTAATAGTAAGATCGTTGCTTCCGCTTACCTCAGCAGCGCAGGTGCTCCCCGTGCCTTCATGCAAGTGCCAAGCCTCTACCAGATTGCCTCCTGAGGTGGGGGCCGAGGTTGGAGGTGTAAAATTCACGCCATGTCCATGATGATCGTCTGACCAAATTGCTACCCAACCAAATCCAATTTTACCTAGTCCGCACTGCCCTAAACAAAAATTGGCTGCCGCGTCACTTACAATCGCCCCCACCCCGGCTTGATGTATGTTGTAAGTTGATACCCAAACGCCGTCCACCGCAAGATATACCTTTCTATCTCCAGCGTCATTAAAATACATCGTAACATAGTGCATTTTGCCGTCGTTGGGAACTAAGGAAGCATCTCCATTATCAAATGAAATTGCAGTAGTAGTAGCACACTCCACCCTTCCGTAAATGCTATTAGTCCCTATATTCAAATACCAGCCGTTAGAATTAATGTTTCCCTTCCTGATAACCTGACTTGAACGATCTTGATGGAAAAACGACCAGCTAATCCACATCCCAACTGTAAATTCATTATCGTGCAAATCGTCTAGGCTATTAGCGGCAATCCCTCCAAAAACGCTTCCAACATTCGTAACTTGCTCAACAAAATTTGACTCGCCAGTATCTCTCAGGCTCTCATGCTCCATAAATGACCCGTCAATAACCGATGAAGCATGTGGATGAGACCAAGCCTCGCCTTCTCCCGTTGTCAATTCACCCTCTGATTGGTTTGTTGGAGCACAAAAAGGTACATCCCACGACCCAGTGACTTCGCAAGGGTCTTTACCTGACCCGGCGTTATACATCAAATTTATTTCGTCGCCATTACCAACGTTGATCCCATAGGAACCATCCCAAAGAGGACGACGGTAGATAGTGTATCCTTGAATAATTCCGGGGTTTGCTTCGCGAGCACCTTGGGAATTCCCAAGATATAAAGTGTCATTATGGCACAGAGTCACAGGGTATCCTGGGGCACTGGAACCACCAAAAGTATGAGAATCATTTACAGAAGTACAGAGATAGTTCGTGCCATCTAATGTGTTTTTAACATCCCACCTAAATACTATAAAGTAAGTGTTTCCTGCAACATAAGTCGTTGCAGCGTTCATAGCAACATTTCCCACCCTAAAGTACCAATTCCCGTTGGACTCCCTCCAATGACAATAGATATTACTAGCAACCTGCAAGGGATAAATATAGTTGGAAGTCCCCCCGCTACTGACAGGAGGAGTCCACCAAAAAGCTACCGATCCTTGATAGCTGTCTGCGTGTTGCTGGAAAGTACCATGAATCATGTTCCCATCTTCAAACGTTAGGCTATCATCAATCAAATTGTCTGTATTGTGAGCATCCCCCTGAAAAATAGGCGCAACATCAAACGGACCCGCGCTCAGGGCGCGCTTCGCCATCTTAGCATCGAACGTCACCGCGTCCGGATCAAAGTTCCACATGAACGGATACGGATACAGCGACGGGACATTAACATGCGGTGGATAATACAGCCCTGGACCAATGCTCATGTTACGCCATCACCCATTTCACGCCGCTGATGTAGACTTCCATATCGTCAGCCGCCACAGCCTGGGCCTCTTTGTCCCACACTCTGATCTTCCAGCTTTCTTCAAGTGCACCCATGGCGGGGATCGGTGTAGTGAGCAGATCACTATCGCGCCAGGCGGTCATATCGGGCAGGCCCACGCCAAAATGATAGTAGCGTGTCGTGTTCAATGCCTGCTCTACACCAGCCCGCATCTCGAACAAAACAACATTGGAATCATCAGTAAAGCGAATCGCAAGCCTTCGGTTCGACGCAGAGTTGTCAGCGATGAACTTGACGCGGATGACCCGCACCTCCCAGCGCTCGTTTGCGCTCACAGTGATCGTTTTGTCCGAATCATTGGTCGTCGTTTCTGATTCAAGGTAGGGTACACCGTCCAAGAACATGCGCGTGATATAACGCGTGTGCCCGCCTTCGCTGATCTCGTACACAGCCAACTTTTTGCCTGTCCCTTCATCTATTAATAAGTGTGCTTTTCCCATATCTCACCTTCTAAATCATTGCGCATACAGCACAAGGTCGCTGATAATGTATTCTAAGAATTGGCCTAAGACTTGCTGTACCATATTCTCTTGACCTAATTGTCAACCTATTGTCTCCTAATTCATTTTCCGCTTGTACTTGAATACCATAATTGGTCACATTCCCACGAAGCCAGTCCTGGACTTGCGAAGTCCAATCCTTCTCCTCGCCTGCTGCTGACCAACTAGAAGTATCAAAAGGAGTGCTATAAGCTGGCTTGCCACTATTCCAAGTCAGAGTTGTTTCTACAAATATTCCATCATCATTCAAGTAAGTTTCATAGTTATTCGGACTCCCGTCTGGCATATGGTAGACATCACAAATGAAGGTCGCCTCAATTACAGTAACCCCATAAAAGTCTGACAAATCCCAGTAGATATAAAATCTATACTTAGCATCATCAGCAGTATTATGACCGGTAGTCAAATGCCCAGCAGTGCCATAATTATTATTTGGATTATCTGAATCCGCATACGTATCACGAGCTGGCTCAAAATCAACCGTAGGCATTACTTTCTCCTTATACTAGAGATCAAAAGATAAGTGAATTAAGCACCCTTTTGTTCCTGTTCCTATTACATCGCAGTCCACTCGAATTTCATCGCCAGTAGCAACATCATCATTGTCAGTATCCACCACGGGCTGAGTTGCTGCCGTATAGCTTGTCTTTTCGTTTGCGTCAATAGTTATAGCTGTAGAAAGCATGTCCACGCCATCAGTTTCATTATGAACTTGAAATGTTGGCGTACCGCTAGTGCTCGGCGTATCCACACAAACGTGAGCATCTGATAAGTTCCATCCATTCAGTTCTTGAGGTATCTTATATGTAACATTTGCAAAGCCATCACCAATGATCAAAGATGTATTATCATCATAAAGCATCAGAGAAATCACACGCGTCGAAAGCGTATCCACACGCGTCTTCAACCAGTTCAAGTTGTCCCTCAGGTGCGTGTTCAGCAGCGCTGCGGTCAGCACCTCGTCGGTTACCCAGGTTCTCGGAGTTGTCCAGGCCATTTATCTCACCAAATCCTTTTTGTAATGGGTTCTTTCTTCGTCGATCAAACCTTGCGGACTCTGGCCGTGGGGCAGATCCCACTCGATCGCCAGCGGATGTCCGTTTGGGAACCAGTTCTGCAGATCGAGGGGGCGGCTTTTCAAGGCCCTCTCGATGTCCGCCTTGTCCCCTGGGAAAACGACATCGTAGACGTGCTTGAGTTCGTAAGCCCTGGCGACCTCGTCGGCTGCGGCACCCGGATCATCGGAAAACACCCTGGGGTAATGATCCCCACAGATATACGGCTTGCCCGGATAAACCAGTGACGCGCTGTTGCAGCCCAGCGGACAATCCACGATCCAGCGGCCGTGGTTCAAACGCGCCTTTACTTTGGGGTTGGCTGTCAGCACCATATCAGAAACCCAACTTCCCCGTCCCGATCTTGCCCAGGGTGGCATGATCCAGCCTGAGATAGTTAGAAGGCGGGGCGATCTCCAGGAAATACTCCGCCTGCACGATATCGGGCGGCATGATCGTCATGTTGTAGCCGTTGATGAAATAATCGTCGCTCAACCCCGATATCGTCTCGGCAATGGTCAGGCGCTGACCTGGCTCTGCCTGGGCGATGGTCGCCCAGTGGCTGCCATCTTCTTTAGACATCAGCACCACCTGCTCGGGCCGGTCGGCGGCATCGGCATACAATTTCTCAAGCTCGGTGGCAAAGCTCTCGCCCACGTTAGGGTCGTTCTGATAGGGCATGTCATACACCAGCGAGCGCTCCCCGTGGTTGCTCTGGCTGGTGGCGTCCTCTTCCACGTGCTCGACTTTGTCATACACATAGATGCCCTTGCCCCGCAGCCTGAAATAATTTAGATAGCCCACGTTGGCGGTGTTGTTGTTGGTGAAGGTAACTTCGGCAGAGTTGGCCCCAAAGGTCACCGAGATATCCAGATCGCCATTGAGATCGTTGCCGTTATCGCCGGAAGCCGAACTCATCTTGTAGTCCGTGTCGGCTACCGGCGTGACCATTTCCGTGCCCGTCACCCGCGTTGCGCCGCTGTTGGGGTCGCGGTAGCGGAAGGTCTTGGTTTCGCTGTCGTTCTGCATGATCTGTATCTCTTGCTGCAAGGTTGCCAGCGTAGTCACCGTGGTGTCGATTTCCACCGGGTAAGTCACCGCTTTGATCTCGTTATAGATCAAGTCTGAGCTGCGCACGATGCTGGCGTCCTGCATCGTGTCGTTGACCGTCGCCAGCACGCTGGTGTTTTTGTTGCGTGTGTGCCGGCTCTCGTAGACCAGCGTGCCGTCGCCCTTCTCGTAGACATACCCATAATCAGACTGCGCGCCCTTCTGCGCCACCGCCAGTGCCGTGGTGCGCTCGTCTTGCTCCACATGCAGGGCGTAGGGGAAGGTCTCCGGCCCGGTGGCGTAGCTGGTGGCCTCGGGTGCGTTCGTCATGTTGCCGACCACTGTCGCCATGAGCTGGTCCATGCGCTGGTTGGTCTGCACCGCCACGCGTTTCAGCTTGTGGCGCGCCATCTGCCCTATGAAGTCCTCGGCGGTGACCTGCACCAGCCGCGCCCCGTGCTGCCCCGCCGTCGGCTCGATATCCACAATCCGCCCGATGAACTTGTAATAAGGCATGCTGCCGACGTAGATGTTGAA
Organism: Anaerolineales bacterium; assembly: GCA_028278545.1. Lineage (GTDB taxonomy): Bacteria > Chloroflexota > Anaerolineae > Anaerolineales > UBA11858 > NIOZ-UU35. The sequence goes on along the minus strand of JANQED010000042.1, from coordinate 34,985 downwards.
GCGCACCTTCGACCCCAGGTCGAAGCCGCCCCGGGCGTTGGCGTGACCCGGCGAATAGTAGCCCAACAAGCCGCCGCTGTTTCCCGTGCTGTTGTCCAGGGCGAATTTCAGCACCCCGATGCTGGCGGCGCGCGCCTTGGGGCCGCTGCCCTGGATGCCCTTGCTGATGTTGGGCATCACCGACGTGCGCACATCCTCGGTGACCTTGACCCACGCGCCCGCCAGGTAAAGCTCGAACTCGAACGCCCCGGGGACGTAAGGGTACGTCAGCCCGAAGGGGAACCCGATCAACTGGTTCTTCATCTCGTTAGCCATGGCTACACCGTAGTCTGCACCGCCGAAACCACCGCCCGCGCGATGTCACCCGCCGTCGGCGTGCGCGCCAAGAGCATGGTCATATTTTGGTTCAACTCACCCAGCTTGCTCTCCAATGCCCCCATTCCCCCCAAATTCAGAATGTCGGATACCTGTCTGTTGGGGATTACATATCCATCTGTACTTGGGATAAAAAGTTCCTCGCCCGGCTTCCAAATATACGGACTACCATACTGTACTTGCCCCCCTTTGTGTGGTACTCCTGCGCCACCATCATCATCATCATCATTATTTGCCTCATTCGCGCTTCGTTCGCGAATATCAAAGTCATCTGTCAATTCGACTAGGTCGTTTAGGCTCATCCATGCTTCTCCCTCACCCCCTCCATCATCTTCTTCATCCACTGGGGTTACTGGGACGGTCACCCCGGCGCCGCTCAACCAACCCGGCGCACCAATCACATTAACCCGAATAGTAGCGGTCACATCCTTGTCTTTAAGCTCATCCATTTGAGTGTTTATCGTGGTTGCTTTTGTCGCACCAGCAGATAGCTGGGCGACCAGGGTTTCGTTGAGCTTGGTAGAAACATTCTCGATGGATTGTTTTAGGGTTTCTTCGTCAGCAGGCAATTTCTCAGCAATCGTCGCCATTGATAAAGAGGCGGGGGTAATATAGCCGCTCTCAAAAGTTTCCAATGCCAGCGAAACATCACTAATTGAAGCAATAATATTTTCACTATTGTCGGGCATAACGCTTGCTAGATTTTCAAACTCAGTTGTAGCATCGCTTGCAGCCCCCGCCAGGCCATCCATACCAATAGCTTCCTTCATGGCCTGAGCGTCTTCCTCCGGCAACAGATTAGCCAGTGTATCAGTTGCATCGCCTTTGGCCGAAAATGTATCCCAGGCCGTGCCCAGGTCTTCAGTGGCTTGCGTAAACGCTTCGACGGGATCCATACCTGCCAAGATGTTGTCGTAAAGATCGTCGAAGATCGCAAAATATTCTTCCCCCGAAATCACGCCATGCTTAAAGGCTTCGTCCAAATCGCCAAGGAAGCCCGTCATCGCCTGAGACGCTTCCATGTTCTTTGCCAACTCAGGGTCCGTGCGCGCCAACGCATCCATGTACACATCGTACATGCCAGTAACATCGTATCCCTTTGCTCCTAGCTCAGCCATGGCCTGGGCTTGGGCCAGCAAATGGTCGGTCATTGCCCCCTGGATATTGGATGCGTCTTGCCAGCGATTTCCAGCAAAGATTTCGTCAAATGCCAGCTTCTCTTTAAAATTCCCCATCTCCACCATATCCGCAAGGTTGATCTTGCTCCCCTGCAAATCCCGCAAAGACGATTTCAGGTTTTTGGTGGCACCGGCGGCTTTTTCCGTGTCCACTGCGTATTGCAGCATTACCTTGTCAGCACTAATGGCGGCTTTTATTAGTTCATTAGTGCTCCGTGTGAGATGTATGGTGTCTGCATCTAATGTTTCTGTTCTAATAGCTACTAGTTCTAAAGTCCTGTCATGTTCTAAATCTGCCAACACCCCCCAGGACTCAGCAATTCTTTCTTGATGGTCAATATAATCCTCTTGCGTAAGTATATTTTTCTCAAACGCCTCCCTTATCTCATCTTCCTCCTTTTTGACTTCTTCTCGCTTTTTGAATCCCTCATTGATAAATCTAACCGGAACAACAATACCTTCTAGTGCATCCGAGCGCATTTCATCCAGTACGTCTTTAAAATTCGCTTCCAACTCTTGAAACTCCCCCATTGTGGAGTCAGCCACATCCCCCATCTTCTCGATCTGCTCTTCGGCTTGCTGCATAAAGGCCGTCGAGAACGCTTGGCTCGCGTCCATACCAGAGTCTTTTAGTTTATCAACTTTCTCTTTGAAGCCGTCTACGGAAACACCCAAGGCATCAAAGCGCATCGTAGTTTGGTTGGATAACGTCAAGACAAGCTGGTTCATATCCATATTCAGCTTGCCAGCGATGCCCGCCATCCTGACCGCTTCGTTGTGGTTCTTCACCAGCCCCAGGGCCATTAAGTCGAGTGCTCCACTCATGGCCTCTGTTTTGCTTACAATTCCCCCCATGGCCTCGAACAAGTCACCCCTTAAAGCTTCCCCCGTTGTACCAATAGATACTGCTAATCTATCAAACCTTTCCTCGACAAGCCGGATTTCTGCCCCTTCTTTGGCGAAATCAAAAGCCTTCTTTGCCGCAAAACCAGCGGCAGTTATGCCCGCAGCAACCGCCAAGAACTTTCCTTGCATTAAAGAGAAGTTTTTTGTAAAGTTTTGTCCAAACTTCTTTCCCTGAGCATCGACTTCTTTCATCTCCCTTTGGAGTTGATCTAACTCTCTTTGAGCCTTATCCAGGGAAAGTGTCCCTTCATCCACCCTTTTCTTGATGTCCTGAAATGTTTTTGCGAATCTAATATTTTGCGGCGTCGCTTCCTTGAGATTGGCAGTATACGAGTCTACCGTTTGATTTAAGTTAACAAAATCTGTTTTGAGAATACTGGCTGATTTTTTGGCCTCGTCTAAACCCTTGCTGCCTTTGCGCGCAGAATCCCCCAACACTTCCATCCCTTTATCCATTGCTTTGACTTCATCAATAGCAAGGTTTAGCGCATCGATGATGATCTCTACTCTATTAGTCATTAGTCGGGTTCTCTAAGATAACCTTGTTGAATCGCCGCGGCTTCCGCAGCGGCTAAAAAACCAGCCATCTCGGGGTGTTCTTCTGCCCAATCCGCCCAGGACTTCCCGGCGGCGGCGCGCTGACGGTGGGCCAGCGTCACCTGCTCGGCGAGCTCCAGGCTGTAGATCGTCTTGGCGCTCATCGGCCCGCCGAACACGGGGATAGCCCCGTAGCGGTTGACCTTAGCCAGGATGTTCAGCTCTGGCGATAGGCGCATCGGGCCGCCGTCTGCCACGGCATAGGCGGCGGCCATTATTCGTTTGGGTCGTCAGGCTCCGCGTCGCGGAACAGGGCCAGCACTTCCTCGGTCAGCCAGGCCAGCAGCTTTTGCGCCGCGATGTTGGGCGTACTGGGGAACAGCTCAGCCTTCAGCTCCACGCCATCGATGTCGCACTGCTCCACACACTGGGCGATCGCCGGGACCATGATCTTGACGAAGTCGTACAGCTCCTGGCGCGTCCCCGTCGGCAGTTCGTCGATGTCGTTCAGCGCCTGCGCAAAAGCGATGGATTGGGGGTAGGTCAGCGGATCTGACAGCGTGACCGTCCCCGGGAAACGCGCCACGGGGCAGGTGACAACTTTGCTCATTGATGCCTACGTTTCAGCCGTGGTACCCCAGGCCGGGGCTGTGCCGCCGTACACACGCAGTTTGGCGGTGGCTTCCATGCTGTCGGGGTTGACCGTGTACCCCGTGCAGATCATCCCGCTCGTGCTGGTGCTGGTGATGCCGAACTGCGGCTCACCCGCTTCCCAGGCGTGGCGCATACCGATCTGGATGTCCATCGAGAGCGGCGTGTTGCCCCCCACGAGGCTGCTGAACACGGTGTGGAAGCCGGTGTCGGCGGTGTTGTCGAAGTTGCTCACCACATCGATGGTCAGGTCGGGGTGACCGGGCAGAACGTTCTTGATCGCGTCGGCAAAGGCGGTCACATCGGCCTCTTCGTAGTCCAGCCCGATGCCGTTGATCGATTTGACCCCCGTCACGTTGCGCAGCGTCCCGCCGCTGTCGTCGATGAAAAACCCAACCCATTTAGATACGGTTTTTCCAGTTTGTGCAGCCATAATTTATCTCCTTATAGTGTGTTTCAATATAAAATCATCACCGATTTGTCCACGGACGCCGCAGGCGCAGCTGAACACGTAGTTACATCACGCCAAGCCGCGAAGACGCTAAGAATCAGGCAAAGTTTTGCTTTGCGGCTCTGCGTCTTTGCGTGAGAATTGTAGAATCCGTGTCCAATTGCTTTTCTCCGCGTTCTCGGCGTACTCTGCGGTTAAACCAACCTCTCAGCGGTTAAATCACCCTCTGATGAACGCCCCGGCGAAAGTCACCGTCGTCGCCGTGTTCAGCGAGAGCTGCCAGCGCAGATAACGCCTCACCGTCGCCGAGGTGCCCAGGGCCACCATGCCATGCTGCGGGCTGGAGCAGTCCAACTCGCCGCTCGTCGCCCCCGATAAGGCGCTGTAGATGCTGTCATCAGCAGAATCATCCACCGAGAGCGTGGCCGTGCCGTCGCCGCTGAACACCTGGTAGACGAAAATGCCGCCCGCCGTGGTTTGCGCCCCGTTGTCGATGTCGCCGCCCCCGCCGGTGGTGGTGTTGGCCGCCGTCTCAGCCCCTTTGGCGTGCAGCACATGCCCCCAGGCCTTGCCGTAAGCCAGCGACCCGGCGTCATAAGCCCACTGACCCCACGGAATCGAGACATACACCACCGGGTCGTTGACCTCCGGGTGGTAGCCGTTCTGCAGCCACTGGCCGCAGAAGGCCGGGTCGCCTGCCGCCGGAACGCCGCGGATGCCCAAAAAGTGCATCACCGTGCGTTTTGTCCCGCTGGTGTTCATCACCGGGTGCAGACCGCTGGCAGCCGTAGTATCAAAGACGCCGTTGAAGGCGCTGCACGTGATATTGGGCTTGTTCAGCATCACGTTCTTGATCTCGTCCGTCAGCACGGTGGCGTCGCCCTCTTCCCACTCCGTCGAGAGCGGGCCGAAGGTGCGCGTATAGCCGCTCATGTCGTAGCCGTCGATGTAGACGCGGCTGTGTTTAAGGTGAGTTCTACCCGTCGCCATCTTTCACCACCTTTTTCGTCCCTTTCCGCTTTGGCTTGGGTTTGACGGGCGGGATCACCTCCCCGTGCAGCGTGACCACCACCCTCTCGTCGCTCTCGATGCTGTAGTCGGCCACGAAAGCCGAGATATCGACCTCGTCAAGGTAAAAATGCTTGTCGTTGGTTATGCGTATTTTCCTGTTCATAAGCCCCGCCTAATTGATAAACTCCATGATCCTGATAGCCACGTCGCAGCCGTGATACGTGTTCCCGGCCGGGTCCTGCACCACGAAGCCAGGCCCGATTTCCTTTAGTTCCACGTCCACCGCGCCGCTGAGCGAGTCGTTGCTGATGATCGCGTTCATCACCAGCACCACCTTCGCCAGCATCCCGCTGTAGACCTCGAACAATCCGCCCAGCCCGCCCACGATGGGCGCGTGCAGGTAGCTGTACGTCAGCGTGTACGCCAGATCGGCCTGCCGGGACGAACCAGGCCCGACGCTCTGCGGCGTGTAGACCACGTTGCTCAAAAAGCGGTCTGGCCGCGGGAAGAAGATCGGGCACAGCTCCAGGCAGTTCTCCGGCACCTGGTCGATGTCCTTCATCGTCACGCCCGCAACGCTGATCTGCGAGATGCCCTCGGCCACGGTGGCAAGCTGTACTGAGACGCTCATATCGTCAGCCTTAGGCTCTCGATCACCTTCTGCGCCCTCGGCGGCACATCTTCGGGGCGGATCACCACCCCCGCCGCCGTCACCGTCACCGAGCCCTGGGAACTCTGCCCAACCCGGTTGGCGTAGGCCCGCTGGGTGATCGCCAGCGCCGCCTCCTGCACCCTGCGCATCGGCTGCCAGGTGTGCACCGTCGCGCCGTCGGCGTGCGTCGCCGCCGTGCTGCCGTTGTCGCCGCGCCTCAGCGCCGTGATGGTGTTGGCTGAGACCGAGTCCACGATCAGCAGCTCGTTATCGATCTTGATGACCTGGTCGGCCAGCACACCATGACCTCCGGCCATAGTGAAGGCCAGCGTGATGGTGTCGTTGATCGCGCCGTTCAGCGTGCCGCCTGTGCCCCAGGCCCGTTGACTATACCCGTTGTGATACCCGCAGAAGGCCGCGATGGCGATCACGTAATCCACCTCCCCCGTGCTGGACGCCTGCCAGTAGGTGGAGACGCTGTCTTTCAGGTGGATGGCGTACTTAGGCTCGTAGTTGCGCGGCATCAGGTAATAATCGTCGTTCGAGACCGCCGTGCCCTCGCCGTTCGTCACGCTGATGATCTCCAGCACGTCCTCGGCGAACCACAACATGCGGTCGTCGGCGCTGTTGTCGGGCACGCTGTAGTAGTGCGTCTCCACGGAGGGGTAGAACTTGCGCCCCCCGCACTCGCCGTCGATATAGCGGCTGGCCCCTTCCAGCAGATCGGCGATCACCGCGTCATCGGCGGCGTCGCTCGAAGCCGTCTGCCCGCGCGCCACCGCGTAAGCCTTGTATTCTGCCAGGGTTGCGTATGCGTTGTCCATCGTCTTCAGCCGAGAGCGGCATCAGGGCAGGCCGCGGCCCGGGGGCAGCAGCCAGCCCTGTGCTCAGGCTAGTCCACCATGCTTCCGGGCGGGTTGTAGCGCGGCAGCACGCTGGCCGCTGCCGAGATCAGGCAGGCGGTCATCGATGCCCCGGGGTCCACCACCAGGCGCAGGTAGGGGTATCCGGCGCTCAGGGCGCGCGGGTCCACGAAGATCTCCAAAATCTTGTCGTCGTCGCTGGCCGCCAATGTCGCCCCGGCTGCCGTGGCGTCTGTCAGGTCACCCATGCTGTCGGTGCCCACGGCGCTGGAGAGGCGGTATTTGAAGGCGATGGCCGTGCTGTTGCTGGGGGTGGTGTCGTCACATTCTTCCACGGTCACCACCACGCTGTCGCCGGTGATCGCCCCAAATGCCACCTGGCACGCCACGGCTATGCACTCGCTGGCATCGAAGACGTCCGAATTGGCGGTTGTCGAGCCGGTGTCGGCAGGCGCAATCAGCGGGATTAAGTGGTTTCGTACTTGATCGGTATACATGGTTGGTCCTCCTTAGGAGCGGGTTGCCAGGGCTACGAAGGCCGACTGGGTGCTGCTGCCCTTGTAGGGCGTCACTGCCGCGTTCATGGCCGTCTGGCCGTCGCAGCGATAGATGAAGCGGAAGGCCGTCTGATCGGTCAGGAACTCCAAATGGATCGATTGGGCCTGGTCGATGCCGCCCTTCTCCCAGAACAGGTAGTCGTTCATATCGGCCAGCACAATGTCGCTCACGGTGCCCAGCGCCGCACAGAACTCGTTCACCACCACCGGGCGGCCCTTGATGCGCATGACGCCTTCAGGGGTGTAAGTGACATAGCGCGGCTCCAAAGAGTCGGCGCCAGCAGTCAAATACAGGTTATCTAGCTCTGGCTCCACCTCGCTGTTGATGAACCAGGCCGCGTTCTGGCGGTGTCGCGGCATCATTCGTTGCCACATCTTATGCAAGTTTTCCGATACCACCGTGGCGGCGGTCTGGCCGCTCTCTTTGGCAACCGTCACCAGCGCGCCCGACTGCAAGATGCCTTTCGGCCCGCCGGTGCCCTCGCCGTTGAGGATGTCGTCGTTCGCCATAAAGTTGATCTCCTCAGCCGCGCCCTGCTGTACGATGGCGCTGAACTGGGAGGCGTCCCTGAGCAGCTCGTCGGTGGCGTAGACCACCACGCCGTACTTCTTCAGCTCCCAGTTGATGCGGCGGAATTTGGGCTTGCTGGCCGTGATCGATTCGCCTTCTGTCAGGCGGTAGCCGCGGATGCCGCCCCAGCGCGAGCCGGTGGCCCGGCTGGTTTCGTCCACCCCGTTGATCCAGCCGTAGTTCGAGTCGGCCCCCACGGGCAGCCTGCGCGCCCGGCTTGAGAAAGGCCCTTCCTCGTGCAGCGGTTGGATCAGCTCTTTGGCAAGAGCCGGTTCCAGCAAGAAGCCGCCCTCGCCGTGGATGCCTTCGTTGGCCCCCAGCACGGCCTTGACGCTCAGCCGTCTCAGCCGCGGGTCGGCGATCTGCCCCTTCGAGAGTTCCAGGGTCTTCACCGCCGCGCAGTTCTCAGCAATGCTCTTGAACGGGCGGTCGGCCTCGTCTTGGATGACCTGCACGTGAACGCCAGCGCTGTCCACCGCCGGTTCGCCCTGGCGGTAGGCCTTCAGGGCTTCTTCGGCTGCCGCTTTGGCCGCCCCAGCGATCTGCTGCCGGTATTCCTCAGCAGTCATCTGAACGGTTTTTAGGTTCGGTTCGTTTTTCATGGTTATCTCCCTGATATCCAGATTGATTTGGGTTGCCGCTTCGCTGGCCGCCGTGTTGCCCACGGCCTCTGGCCCGCCTCTTCCTGCTGTTGCGCGGCCTTGCTGATTGCTGAAGAGTGACTTCAGCGGGATGACAGTGTTTCGGGGCTCAGCCGGCTCCGGCGTCAGAGACGCCTCTGCAATCGGCCAGGCTTTCACCCACCAGGCTTTACCGAGGCTGGTCCGCTCGACCAAATGTCCTGCCGCCCCCGAGGACCAGCCCAGCTTGCCCTCTTCCGCCAGCTTTGCCAATGCCTTCTCATACTCGTCGCGCAGGGCAATCTGGGCTTCCACCCACAGGCCCACGTCGTCGAACTTGGCCTGCGCCCGCCCCAGCCGGCGCGCTTTGAGCACCCCGTCCATCCCGTGCTGGTAGTAGACCGGCAGTTGGGCGCCCTCGACGATCCCCAGGTCGCTCTCCTTGGTGAAGAAATCCCCGGTGATATCGGGGTCGATTGGCCCGCTGTAGCGCACCAGGTAGCCCCCTAATCGGGCGCTGTGCTCGTCCAGCCGCTCGAACTTCACCGCATCCCCAAAGAAGACCTGTGTGTCTTCGATCAATTTTCGTCTTTCGTCGTCCATACCAACTCCCTGGTTAAGCGAAAAACGGGTGCGCCTCGCTAGAGACACACCCGCTTGCAAGCCTTTGGTGTACATCGCACAAAAAAACGGCGTGGCATCCTCGCCACACCGTCTACAGACCTGTTGTGCTTTATAAATTGCTGCCCTTTTCACCCCGCCGGTTTCCACCCGGCCCCTGGGGCTATCCTGGCAGCGGATATTCAACTGACCGGTATTTTAGCACATCCTTTCTAATAATGCAAGGGTCTTTTTGGTTTTTTTTACCACCGAGCACCCAGAAAGCGCAGAGAAACAGTCTAAAAAACTCCGCGCCTGGCCGAAGGCCCGCACAGCGTAGCGTCTTGGCGTGAGACACACTTTTTCCCCAGCATATTTTGACTCTCTGCGGCTTGGCGTCTTGGCGTGAATGACACGATTTCCCCTCCCCTGCGTCGGGGGAGGGGCAGGGGTGGGGGTCCCCAAAAAAATCACCCAACTCTCCGCCCTAGAAGCTACTAGCAAATTTGGAAAAACTCTCCAAATTTCGGGTATGATGGTATAAATAGGCTGACATATTAATTTGGAGCAATGATATGGAGATAACATTTTCGCTACCGAAAAGACAATTTGTGACTGAATCCCCGGATGAAGTCACCGCAAAAGTGCGTTTATACGCCGCTCTGGGTATGTACCAGGCTGGAGAGCTTTCTATTGGAGCTGCATGTGAACTGGCCGATGTTGATCGCTATGTATTTCTCGATTTCCTGAAACGAGAAGGGGTGCCTTTACAAACCCAATCCCCAGATGAGTTGGAAACAGAATATCAACAACGGACTGTTGAGAGTTGAATAGATGCTGATCGTTGCGGATAGTTCAGCTTTGGTTGCACTGGCTGCATGTCAGGCGCTAGACATCTTGCCAAAACTGTTCGATGATACCAAGGTCCCCCAGGCAGTGTATGATGAAGTTGTAGAACCTGGGAAATCTCACAGTTCTACCCTGGAAACATTTCTCAAGGACCATGTGGTAAGTGTCGATTCGTCCCAGTTCGTATTTAATGCTGGAGGGCTTGGTCAAGGGGAGATCGAGGCCATGGCATTATACAAACAGCTTCCTGCAGATATTCTCCTCATCGACGATCGTCGTGCAAGAGCAATTGCAGAACATAACAACATTCAATGCATTGGGGCGCTGGGGTTATTGTTGCTAGCGAAGCATAAGGGAGTCATTGAACGAATATCGCCCCACGTTGAAAAACTTCGCAACTCTTCAATACATTATGGGGAAGCTTTACTTGGAAGAGTAATCCAGCTTGCCGAAGAATGACCTGAGTCTCACGTCCCATGACCAACGGGCTTTACCAGAATCTGTGACCTATTTGCTGAGCCAAAGCCCCTCCCGCTGACCGTCATCCTCGAAGTGATCCCCGTTCAAATGCAGATCGACCCCGCCTCCGAGGGCGCCCCTCGCAACCCCGCCGACTTCTACCCAATTTAACAGCGCATTTCTTCCACCATTTCCCCTCCCCTGCGTCGGGGGAGGGGCCAGGGGTGGGGGTCCCCCAAACGATCATCCAAATTCCGCGCCCTAATCCCTCTTTGACTTTGTTGAGCTTACCCCATATGCAGATCTCATTTGCGCAATGTGCTACAGAACTACGTGAATTATTCCCGATATCCAATCTGCTCCATCGCAGATATGGAGTATTGCTGTAATAAATTCCTAAGAAGAAAAGGGCAATGGTAACGCAGGCGCGTTCCAAGGCCTCCGATCAAATGTCACAATCATAAGGAAATAGTTTGCATTCCTTTCGTTATGCTATTCTAGTTGGTTACACCAATAGTCCAGAATTCGGTCAGAGCTACTTTGTAATAAACCAATAAATAGTCCTTGCAACAAGTATAGCTATACTAGATACTCCTCCAATCCAAGCCATTAATTTTTTAGTACTAATTTTCGCATAGACCCATAAATAAATATCCTTGTTGACTATTAAGATATTGGCACCGGGTTCAACGAAATCAAATAAATGTGTTTCAGTGATGATAATCTCATCGATGGCATTATTTATCTTTCTCTGAATATATTTTTCAACTACACCATTTAATTTTGCTTTCTCGCACTCTTTTTTTTCTTTACCACCAGCCATTATGGGCTCCTTATTTGGAAGGAAACCCGATGAGCATTATATAATCATAATTTGCTTTTCAGATTTACCTTCTCTAATAATTAGAGCTGCCTCAGGTTCATCTTCCAATCTATCAGCCAAGAGTCCTAATTTTATAAACTTTCTAATAACATCCACGACCGTTGTTGACCGTTTTTCTGCAACAGCTTTAAGCTCATTATATAAATCTACTGGCAATACTAAGCTATATCGTTTTATATTATTAGACATTTATTTTTCTCTTGTTTTACCTGTACATCTCTAATCATTCGATTCTTTTGCTTTTGACTTCGAACGCCCAAAATAGCCCGCCCCATAAATAATATGAAGCGGGCAGGCTCAGGTATGCCGATCCTGTTTTATCAGCATAAATGAACGATGACCAGTTCCAGGTAATAGTTGAATATATATAGTAGTCATTCTTTCATCCAATAAAGCTTGATTAGCTTATATGTATATTATACATAAAAATTACATATTTGTCAAGGCATAGCACTTTAGGTTCAGACAAAAGTTCGGACAATGTAGGTTTTTACAGATTTTGAATCCCAAAAATCTCTCAAATCAGCATTTTCCACATGCCATTTTGTATAAGTTTTGGTAGATTCTTGAGCAATGTCCGATCCTTTGTCCGAAGGTAAGATAGCACAAGGCGTTATACACGTATAGCATAATTCCCCTTTCCCCCAGCATCTTTTGGCTCTCCGCGCCTTTGCGCCTTGGCGTGAGCCCTCCCCCCCCTCACACCTCCTCCACAACACACACCAACCCCTCATACCGCGCCTCCAACCCTCGGGCCGCCTCCAGCGCCTCCGCCTCGCTGACGAAGATCGCCAGCCCGGCGCGGGCTTCCTCCTCCCCCGCCACCCGCCAGCAGATGCGGTGCGTGCCCAGCCCCGCGTCCAACACCTCCTGCGCCTCTTGCGCGTTCTTGGGGATCACAACCCCGCCTTCCTCAGTGCCTTCCCCACCCAGGCGTTATAGATCGCCGCCACCTGCAGGGCCTTCTCCTGGGTCACATCCCACAGCTTGCGCCAGCCGATCTCCGCCATCGCCTGGGATTGCTCCTCCCCCGCCAGATGCCCGGCGTAGCTGGCCGAGTTCTCGATGACCGCGCCATAGCCGCGCTGCTCCGTGCGCCACTGCTCGTTGTACTGCTCCGAGCGGCCGTCGTTGTAGCTCTCGTACTGCATCCCCTGCCCGCGGGCGTAATACGGCGTCGGCGGCTGGTTGGCCGGGGTGGCGGGCGGGTAGCTGCGCAAGCCCTCGGTCTCCAGGATCAGCTCGCTGGCCTCCTCCCCCGCCTTCCGTAGGTATTCCGCCAGGATCGCCGGGAAGCGGGCCAAAGCCTGACGCAGGCGTTTATCGCCTTCCAGCCGGATGCTCATAACTCACCCGGCCCCGTCGATATACCCGGCGAACAGCGCCCGCACCGCACCCTCGTCCCCGCAATCCGGCAGGGACCGGGCGATCTCCAGGTTCACCGCCGCCGGGATGCGCTCGCTGACGAACTCGCAGGGCTGACCCACCCGTTTGAGCGCCTTGCGCTGCCACCGGCGCAGATCGTCCGCCGCGGCCCCCGGACCCGGGCTGGCGCCCTGCCTTAAGGGGGACATCTCGGCCCGGCGCTGCTCCTTCTTTTGGATATAAGCCTGGATGATCCGCTCGGCCTCGGGCGGGATCTTCAGCCCCAGCACCTCAGCCCACGCCGCCGCCAGTTCCGGCTCGGTGCTGAAGGCGTTGACATAGTTGACCAGCGCGTCCGAGCGGCTGCGCTCCACAGCCTGGAACAGCTCCATCGTCTCGTGCCGCTCCACCATCCGGTAGCCCATCGGCTCGAACACCTGCCGGTTCAATTCCCGGGCGATATCCTTCCACCAGGGCAGCGCGCAGTCCATAATCAAGTCCCGGTCGTCCGATTCCACCACCCCGCTGCCCCCCAGGCCGCCCACCGCGCTGCTCAGCAGCTTCGAAAAGGGGATGCCGTAGGCCGCCGCCATATCCTCGCGCTTCTCGGTCACCAGGGTGTTGTTCTGCATCTCCCCCAGCCCTTCGCCCATGATCACCGGCGTGATCTTATCGGCCCGCAGGAAGATCGTCCTGAAGGAGTTCCGCACCCCGCTCAGAAAGCTCCGCACCTTGTTCTCGAAGCGCTCTTTCTCCCCTGGGGGCGTGTTGGCCGGCACCGAAAAGGCCGTCACCTTGATCATCCCGCGCTGGAAGTAGCCCTGCAGGGCCGTGTCCAGATTCGCCACCACCCCCGCCGCCGCCAGCGCGGCCTTACCGGGGAACTTCAGCGGCGGGCCCAGTTCCACGTCCGGGTCGGGCATCCACAAATACGCAATCGACTCCTTGGCCCGGCTCGCCGCCTCGTCCTGGTCCACCGCCGGGGGGAAGGCCACGTCCTGGTTCCCCACCTTGCGCTTGAAGACGAAGCTGCCATCGTCCTTCAGCTCGAAGCGCACGCTCCCCGGCGAGAGGTAGCGCAGCTTCTTCAGGTAGCCGCTGCTGTTTGCCGCCTTCAAGAAGTAAGCCTTGCCCGAAAGCCCCTGCGCCGAGGCGATCAGCCACATCGTCTTCTCCGGGTGCGGCATGATCTCCAGCTTGTTCTGCCAGTCCGCGGTGCTGTCCACCACCTGGTTATCCTTGACGCGCACGATATCGAAGGGGATCGAAGCCACCGCGTTCGCAGCGATCCGGTTGCAGCGGTACAGCCAGGCCACCGCCGCCGCCAGATAAGCCGGCGAGTCCTTTTCCACCTCGCCCGTAGCGCCAATCGGCGCCCAGCCCTCATCCGACCAGATCGTCACCGCCTTCGCGCCGTCATAAGCCACAATATCCATGTTATCCATTCGTCACACTCACCATTTCGTCACATAAGACATCTGAACTCTGCCAAAACTTCAGATCACAAGCTCCCTGAGCGGAGCGCAGCGCAGCGCCGTAGGCGGGGAGCAGAGCACACTCCCCCCAGCGTTGGGGGGCCGGGGGGGCATCCCCACCCATCCAAATACTCCGCGCTCTCCCCGATCTCCGCGGTAAACCCCACCATCCCCCCACTCCCTGAGCGGAGCGCAGCGCAGTCGAAGGGAGCTTCTGCCTCTCCCCCCAACGCCAGGGCCAATTCACATCGCCAGCCAATACGCCTCCATATCCGCTTCATACGCATACCGCAAAGCATCGATCAAATGATTATTCTTGTCCAGCGGAAGGCGCATCGCCTTCCCGTGCTTGTCTTCCTTCCATTTAAATTGCGTCAGCTCGTTGCGGGTGTGGATGCAGGCCTTGTCGATGATTAGAGTGTGCTGCTGCAACCACTGGATGCCGTGCAGCACGCTGTCCTTGCCCTTCACCGCCCCGTCCGCCCGCACCCCGTGGGCGTTCAGCTCCGCAATCGACTTCGGTTCCGAGCTGTCGCACACCACGTAATCCGAGCCGATCTTCTCCTTCACCAGCCCGGCCAGCAGGTCGTTGGTCAGGCCATACTCATACAACTCATCGAAGATATAGATGATCTTGCGCTTGCGGTCGTAATGCGAGACCACCAGGGCCGCCGGGTCGCTGCTGAAGCCGAAATCCAGCCCGTTGCGCCGGTTGGTGAACTGCGCCCGCAGCGGAGCCAGGTCCCTCACCCGCCAGTTGCGGAAGATCACATTGCCCAGTACGCCCCAGTTCCCCAGGGTGTAGACCTGGTGGTAGTACGGGTCCCTCTCGCCCTCCAGGTCGGCAACATCCTCGGGCGTCAGGAAGCGGTTGTGGATATACCACGTCTTCAAAATGCTGATCCCCGCCTCCCGGTGCGCCGTCTGCTCTTCCGCCCAGCCGACCCCCTTGAAATACTCGTCGTAGATCCAATGCGTCTGGGTGATCGGGTTGAAGCTCATCGTCAACCGTTTGGGGATCGCCGGGTCGCCGCCGCGCTGCCGCTTGTACAGCTCCTTGATGTCCTGGCGGCCCGTCTCGGTGGCCTCCTCCACCCAGATATCGCTGATCGCGCCCTTGGCCGGGCGCATCGACTTCAGCTTCTGGGTGTCGTCCAGCCCGCTGAACAGCAATTGATACCCGTTCTGACATTCGATCACCTGTTCCACAATCCGCACCTTGAACAAATGCCCCAGCTCGGCCCCCTCGATCACGTTCAGGCACTCCGCCCAGGTCGATTTGCGGCTGTACTTGCCCGCCGCCCGGCAGATCAAATAGTTGCGCCCGCCTTGCAGCACGTCGATGACGGCCCGCTGCGCCAAAAAGACCGATTTGCCGCTCCCCGCGCCGCCGTAGAAGATCTGCGTGCGGGCTGTATTTTCAAGGTGCGGGATATAAATGTCGTTGATCTGCAAATCAACGTTCAGTGCCGGCATCGCTGCCTTGGACGTTCAGGGTCACCTTCAGCTCGCCGCCGTCCGGCCCGCTGACCTCCTGGCGTTGGGTGGGCCGCCCAAAAGCGCGCTCCAACAGCTCGCTGGCCGAGCGCTGGCGCACGCGTTCGTCGTCGCTGTCCAGCCCGGCCACCTTAATCAAAGCCGCCTTGGCCGCCGCCTCGGCCAG
This sequence comes from Anaerolineales bacterium, assembly GCA_028278545.1. GTDB lineage: Bacteria > Chloroflexota > Anaerolineae > Anaerolineales > UBA11858 > NIOZ-UU35. The sequence continues at coordinate 19,319 of JANQED010000042.1, read as the reverse complement.
AATCTCCGCCGCCGCCGTCCGGATGTGCTCCTGATACAGCGCCACCGCCGCCATCACCCTCGGCGGCCAGTTGTAGATGGTGTGCTTGCTCAGCCCCACCGCCTCGGCGGCCTCCTTCTTCGTCGCCGAGACCGCCATCTGCACCACAAAGCGGCGCTGGTTCAGGCTCAACGAGCGCCAGACCTCCTCGAAGGCCTCGCTAGATGTACGTTTTTCTGGCTCTGCTGTCATCTTTCGGTTTCTTGTCCGGGTCAATCTCCACCCAGAAGGCCTGGTTGCGGTGGGCGATGGTCTGGATCGCGTCCAGCATGTTGCCTTCGGGGATGTCGAGCTGAATCCGCACCCCATCCCTGCCGTGGATGCGGATCGCCCCCAAAATGTCCGGGAACGAGGCCCAGAACCCGATTTTGCTGATCTCACTCACGCCTCACGCTCCAGCTTTCCGGGTAGGGCCACTCCCCCGCCTCCGGGAGTTCCCCCGCCGCCTTGCATTGCAGGTAGAAATCGACGTACGCATCCAGCCTGTCCCGCCGGATGATCGTCTCCAGCACTTCCGGGTTCGTGATCACAATCGTGATGTCCGATCTTTCGGTCAAGAGGATGATCGCGTCCATGGGGTTTCTGCCTTTCATGGGCCAGGTCGGTTCGCTCGTCGCCCTCACGCCGCCGCGCGGGGGCCGGGGGGGGACAGCCCCCTAGGGGGAGACGGCCACCACCAGGCCCATCTGGTTCATGAAGGCCGCAATCGCCGCCAGGGCCGTCGCCCCCGAGAGCACCCAGGCCATCACCGCCGAGACCCACGCCAGCTTCGGATAAGCCTGGAAGAACTGCCCGAGCTTGATCGCCGGGTTGCCCTTGATCTCGCAGACGCTGTTGTGCAGGTCGGTCAGCAAAATCAGCGTGTCCCGGTTGACGTTGCCGTTTACTTCTCCGGCCTCCACGCGCTTCTTGATCCCGTTGACCAGTTCGTTGAAGGTGGTATTGCTCGCCATAGGGCCTCCCGCCGTGGGGCGCTACCGCTGCCCCTGCAAGAGCCGGTCGATCTGGTGGCCCACCTGGCTGAACAGCCACACCAGCACCGGCGCAAACAGCAACAGCAGCGACTGCAACGCAGCGTTCAAATCGCCGAAGTCCGGCCTCCAGTAGGGCTGCACCGCCACCGCCGCATAGGGGATGGCTAAGTTGATCAGGGCGTTGAGCAGCTGCTTGATCTGCGGGCTTAGGCTCTGGAAACTCCCGAAGCGCTCCTGAAGGTAGCTGGTACCCATCCCATACACCGCCGTCACAATAGCCAACACGCTGATGAGTAATTGATCTTCCATTGTTACACTCCTTTGTAAGTCGGATGGCCTCCCACCGGGGCGTAGCTGTGAAGAAGCAGCTTTCAAATGTACCGCTGAGTTCGCAGAGGGCGCTGAGAAAAGCAACTTATACAAAAATCTCTGCGATCTCGGCGAACTGCCCGAAGGGCCACATAGTGCACGCGGTTGCCCTCCGGGTACAACTCGTTCCATCCACTTCGCGAAGCATGCCCTTGGGGCACAGCGGTGGAACTTAAACAAAAAACCCCGATGCTCTTACAGCACCGGGGCGGACACTCCCGAAACACACGGCGACACCCTCGCCGTTCCATTCGTCTATTCGATTACAGTAATTCTAGCACAAAAGTGCTACTTTGGCAATCCATTGTGGGGGTGATTTTCGCTTAGAAGAATGGCCTTCCGAGATGCCCCTACGACTTCGCACCCCAAGCTCCCTGAGCGGAGCGCAGCGTAGTCGAAGGGGGCTTGGGAACCGGGGGGCTTTCCCACCTTCGCGCTTGCTAGCGCGACAACAAATCTCAGACACCTGCCTGAAACAGGCTGCGGGTGGGGTAAAGCTGCTATGAAGATACAAAGTGTAGTGCGTTTCAGTCTGTCCCCAGGTCTGTGATTTCAGGATGAAGTGTTTTGGATGAGAGAGAAGAGTTACTTCTTCTTGGTTTTCTTCCTGGGTCTATCGATCTCTCTCACCGTTGTTTTTGGATGTTTCTCGGCATACTTTTTGGAAACATACCTCCCCGTAATAGCGCTTCTATACTTTGGTTTGGGTTTTTTCGTGGCCATACTAACCTCCCGGGTATCGATTCCATTATCGCGAACAGGGACGTAAAAGTCAAGAGCCTTGCCGAATAAAAAGACTTCCGAGATTCACCCCTACGACTTCGCACCCCAAGCTCCCTGAGCGGAGCGTAGCGCAGTCGAAGGGAGCTTCTGCGCCTCCACTCAGCCCTGGGGGTTTAAGTGGTATTTTCGATTTTCCATATCTGGATTGTGTGAGTAGAGTTTGCAAATGCTAAATGTTTTCCGTCAGAATTAAACGCTACTGTCTCAACACTAAACTTATGTTCTCCAATTTGTTGTAATTCAATTCCCGTTTTTACATCCCACAATCTCAATGTGTTATCTGTACTACCAGAAGCAATAAGATTGCCATCAGGATGAAAAGCCAAACATGTTACATATTCACTATGCCCAACAAATTGCCTAACTTCTTTATCTGCTGTCACGCTCCACAATCTAATAACGCCATCGTTGCTGCCCAAAATTAAATATTCACCCGATGGAGAAAAAGACACAGTTGTAAATCTGACTCCGTCCAAGGAAAAATATCTATATTCTTTGTTGGTTTCGATATCCCAAATGCAAGCATCACCACCAGCCAAAGCTAGCAACTTTCCATTTGGAGAGAATGAGTGTCTTCTGATATCCGAAAAGGTAGCAGGAAAATCCAGCAATTTTTTAGTATTTTTAGTATCTTTAGCATCCCACATCGATGTTCGCCCTCCAATACCCCCCGTTATTAATATGTCGCCGCCGGGGCTAAATCCCAAACACCATACTTCTCTAATATCTGGTAAATGTATTTCGATAGTCTTTTTCAAAGTTGGAAAATGCCAAAGAAATACCTTGTGAGGAACACCAGTGGCAATTGTCAATCCGTTTGGGCTAAATGCCAGACTATTAACTCCCAAGAAGTTTTTTAATCGTTTTACTTCGATACCCGTATTTACATCCCAAAATTGAACACTTTGAATGCTGCCCGATGACGCAAGTGTTCTACCATCTGGGCTAAAGGAAACCCATAACATGGGCCCACGTCCTGTATCATTTGGGTCCAATTCGTAAACCAACTCAATCTTTTTAGGTTTAGGAATTTCATCAATATCGAGGTGAGTTAATGCTGCAAGAGTGTTTTCGTTATTCGAAAAGGTCTTCTCCAAAGAGCCATTTGGTGCTACTTTAAGTTCAACTTGGTTCAGTTTATCTTCTTCGACGGGCAAGTAGGTTACAAAAAACTTACGAATAGTGTTTACTGCATCATGCAGAGGTATTACTGGTGGCACAGCGGCGTCATGTTCAGCCGGATTTCTTATAGACCGATAATCAAAGAATGCACTTATCATTTCTTCAGAAATTGTAGGTTCAGCGTATATTTTTAACAGTTCAATTTGTTGATAAAAATTTGGTTTTTTATCTAGTTGTTCTTTATGCTGAGGCGCTAAATTGCTCCCTATCACACCCTTTAGATATACTTTGATACCCAATTCTAATGCCCCAATGATTTGTCTAGCAGAATGAGTGAGTGTGGTCTCATAATTATCCATCTTTCCTTCCTCCCAAGATGTTATTGCATCTTGGAAAAGATTGCAGCCCTGGTTAAATTGACTAATGGTTTTCTCCAAATTACGAATTCTTCTCATAGGACACCTTATTTTCAGATTGTCACCCTCATGGACTTCACTTGACCTGGCGTTGACCGCGCCAGGTGACCATTATGGACTCAATCAGTTCTTCGGCCCTCATCAATGAAGTCTACGATCTCTTGTGTCGTGATCCCCAAATCGATCCCCTCCACTTCTAAGGGGGATTTCGTCTTTGGCTGGAGCCTGATTACAAAGACCTGGCCGTCCTTGCGCTTTATTCTAACTTCACCCTCTCTAGCAGCTTGATCTAAGAGTGAAGCCAGATTTTGACGCGCTTCTGTGTAAGTATAAACCTTCATCGCATTACCTCAACTCACCCGCCGGAACAGATACGAGCTCGCCGACTTATCGTACCCGACCCCTTTCTGGATTTTCTCAAGATATGCTTCCGTCACTTCAATGGCCTTCTTGGGCACAAAATACGCCCCCAGATTTCTCTCGCTCAGACGGTGTTTTGACCCGCTTTTCAGGACCACCGCCGCTAAGTGGTAATCAGCGTCTATGGATGCCATGCTCGCATCGCCATGACTGTTGTTCGCCAGCAAAATCCCCCCGATTTTCAAATACCTTTTGCAGTGCTTTGAGATGAACCCCGCGTATTGGGAGATCAGCAGATCATACCCTTCATCTTCCCCTTCGATTTCTTCCTGATAATCTTGCGCATAGTAGGTAATCCTGGCATCCTCGGGATAATCTTTGTGAGCCGCAACAAACGCTCCCAACCCTGGGTGCTCGAAGAACTTCTTGGCCCGCTTATCCATCTCGACATACGTTGTCACTGGAAAGACGAAAGAGGGTGTCACGTGGACAAAGCTGCCTGGATAGATTGCGCTCCTGATCCCGTATTTGTCTCGCAGCAGGTGGAATAGATCCAGACGTTCGAAATCTTTGTGGACAAAGTGTTCCTGGTACAAATCTAAAGGTTTGGCAGCCATCGATGATTCATTGGACCATAAACAGAGTCATTTGAAATAGACCCCTTCCACTTTGCAGCATAAGCTCCCTGAGCGGAGCGCAGCGTAGTCGAAGGGGGCTTGGGAACCGGGGGGCTTTCCCACCTTCGCGCTTGCTGGCGCGACAAGAAATCTCAGACACCTGAGTAAAACAGGCTGCGAGTGGGGTAAAGCCGCTATGAAGATACAAAGTGTAGTGCGTTTCAGTCTGTCCCCAGGTCTGTGATTTTGGGATGAAGTGCTTTGGATGAGAGAGAAGAGTTACTTCTTCTTGGTTTTCTTCCTGGGTCTATCGATCTCTCTCACCGTTGTTTTTGGGTGTTTCTCGGCGTACTTTTTGGAAACATACCTCCCAGTAATAGCGCTTCTATACTTTGGTTTGGGTTTTTTCGTAGCCATACTAACCTCCCGGGTATCGATTCCATTATCGCGAACCAGGACGTAAAAGTCAAGAGCCTGGCCGATTCTTCCGCCTAGAAAAGACTTCTGAGATTTTCTCGTTTCCTTGCGCTCTGCGTGCCTCCACCTGCCCAGCGCCGACCCTCCCCTCAACTCACCCGCCGGAACAGATACGAGCTCGCTGACTTCTTGTACCCGACCCCCTTCTGGATTTTCTCAAGATATGCTTCCGTCACTTCAATGTCCTTCTTAGGCACAAAATACGCCCCCAGATTCTTCTCGCTCAGACGATGTTTTGACCCGCTTTTCAGGACCACCGCCGCTAAGCGGTAATCACCATCAATGGATGCCATGCTCGCATCGCCATGACTGTTGTTTACAAGTAAAATCCCCCCGATTTTCAAATACCTTTTGCAGTGCTTTGAGATGAACCCCGCATATTGGGAGATCAGCAAGTCATACCCTTCATCTTCCCCTTCGATTTCTTCCCGGTAATCTTGCGCATAGTAGGTGACCCTGGCATCCTCGGGATAATCCTTGTGAGCCGCCACAAACGCTCCCAACCCTGGATGCTCGAAAAACTTCCTGGCCCGCTTATCCATCTCGACATACGTTGTCACCGGAAAGACGAAAGAGGGCGTGACGTGGACAAAGCTGCCTGGATAAATTGCACTCCTGATCCCGTATTTGTCTCGCAGCAGGTAGAATAGATCCAACCGTTCGAAATCTTTGCGGACAAAGTGTTCCTGGTACAAATCTATAGGGTTGGCAGCCATCGAGTATTCATTGCACCATAAACAAAGCCATTTGAAATAGACCCCTTCCACTTTGCAGCACAAGCACCCTGAGCGGAGCGCAGCGTAGTCGAAGGGGGCATCGCGCGTCCCCCCAGCGCCATAGGCGCGCCTTCGGCGTTGGGGGTTAGGGGGCGGCGCGCTAGCTTATAAATGAATGCTCGCGTACTTCAATCTCTAATCGCTCCCCGAGTTCATCTTCTGCGACATCTAAATCATAGTCGCTTTGTAACCCCATCCAGAACTGGGGGGAAGTCCCAAAAAATCGCGACAATCTCAGCGCGGTATCCGCCGTCACCCGGCGTTTCCCCAAGACGATCTCATTGATACGGCGAGCATCCACACCAATGCTAAGCGCTAACCGATGCTGGCTTAAATTCATCGGCTTAAGAAACTCTTCCATCAACACCTCGCCAGGGTGTACAGGATTTAGCTTTTCTGCTGTCATATTTCACGCAACCTAACTTAGTGATAGTCCGTTATTTCAACCTGATAGGCATCTCCATCGCGCCATTCAAAGCATATTCTCCACTGGTCGTTGATGCGAATACTATGCTGTCCCGCTCTGTCGCCGCCAAGTTTTTCTAACCTGTTCCCAGGAGGGATGCGCAAGTCATTCAGGTTTACTGCGTTGTTCAACATACGTAGCTTGCGATAGGCTACCTGTTGAACATCATACGGAAGTTTTCGAGAGCGTGTGCGGGCAAATACCTTTTGGCTTTCTTTGCTTTTGAACGACCGTATCATAATATAAGTATATAGTGTATGGCGCTAAGCGTCAAGCACTATCCCGCCTATTGCGCCCCCCTAACTCTTGGCAAAACGCGCAGCTGCACGATCAGCGTCCCTGCGCCCACGGCAACCAACCCCAAAATATCTTTCCCGGTAAGGCTTTCCCCTAAGAACAGCACCGCAAAGATGGGGATCCAGATCAGCATCGTCCCGTTGATGATGCTCGACTCCATCGCCGTGAGCACGCGCAGAGTATGGTTCCACAACGTGAAGGCAAAGGCAGTATTGACCGCCGCCAGCCAGGCGACGATCAGCCAGCTTTTCAGCCCCATCGCCGGGACGTCTTCTACCAACAGGCTGGTCGCCAGCAAAGCGGCTGAACCCACCCCCATGCTCACCACCGTCACCACCAATGGGGGGTATTTCCCCGACCGGTTGATGTCTCTGCCCATGATCGAGGACACCGCATTGGCCAGCACGCCGACCACCGCCACCCAGACTCCCAACATTTGCGCTTCTGGGATGGTGACCGGATAGAAATAGATGAACGCGCCGATCAGCGCCAACAGGATCCCGCCCCACTGGAAAAACGTCGGCCGTTCAGCTAACCAGATCACCCCCAGAAATGCCACCGCCACGCTGCTGAAACTCCACAGCAAGTTGACCGTTACCGCAGGCAGATAAGCCAGGGCCACAAACGATGCTCCCTGCGTCCCGGCGTAAAAGAGCAGCCCCAGAACGATCAATCGCACCCACATGCGCCCTGGCAGCTCCGGGATTTTGCGCTTTTCCTCGCTGAACAGCAGAACGATCAGCAGAATCACAAACGCCAGGAAGTATCGCAATCCGGCGAAGATGATCGGCGGGATTTCATGCAGCCCAATCTTGATGAAAACCCAGGACGTCGCCCAAAGGAAGACAACGAACAGCGCTTGCAGTATCGATTTCGACCGTGAACTCATTTCCTTTGTCCCTTACTTCGCAATCTGACCGGGCATCGGCCAATTATCCAGCGGAACTTGCCGATGTTATGTAAGGTTTGATCTTCTCCAACTGAAAAGCTTCGCTTTGTTGGGCGCGGTACAAGTCCCAGCGGAGCTGCAAGTTCATCCAGAACCCTGCCGTGGTGCCAAAATACCTCTCCAGCCGCAGTGCCGTGCTCGGAGTTACGCCCCTTTTCCCATTGATCAACTCATTAATGCGTTGGTAGGGCACTCGGATGCCCGTTGCCAGTTCGCGTTGTGTGATCCCCATTGGGATGAGAAAGTCTTCTCGCAGCATCTCACCTGGGTGTGTTGGCATTCGATTTGTAGGTACTCTTACCATGTTTTCACCTCTACCGTCAGTGCTGTGTAAACAAAGCAATTTGAAATTGGTCACTGCCACTTCGACTTCGGAGCAGAAGCATCCTGAGCGGAGCGGGGCGCAGCGCCGTAGGCGGGGAGCGTTGCGCGCCCCCCAAAGTTGGGGGGCAGGGGGGGCTAACCCAATCCCTGCCCAACGTGGGCTTCACTTGGACGGGGCTACCCCACGGATATTTCCAGGGGATGGGGCATCAACTGATATCCCATCGCCCGCATGATGGCGTTGATATTGTCAAGGCGGGGGTTGCCTTTGGCAGAGAGGGCTTTTTGCAAGCCCTGACGGGTCATACCGATCTCTTCGGCCATGGTGGAAAGGCCTTTGACGCGGGCGATCACCCGCAGGGCGGAGAGCAGCGCGGCCGAGTCGCCGTCTTTGGCGTACTCAGCGAAGATCTCGTTGATGAAATCGTCGATCTCTTCGGGATGGTCGCTAAAATATTCGATGCTGATTTGATCTAAAGTGCGGTACTCAGTCATGGCTCAAGTACTCCTTCCAGAAAGCCTGGGCCTTTCGGATGTCTCGGCGCTGGCTGCTTTTATCTCCACCGCATAACAAGACCACAATCGTATCGCCATCTTCGCCAAAATAGACGCGGTAACCGGGGCCAAAGAAGAAACGCAGTTCGCTTACACCACCGCCAACGGGTTTGCAATCGCCAAAATTGCCGCTTTCAAGCCGCCAGAGACGTTGGAGTATGCGCCGCCGGGTGCGGGGATCGCGCAAACTCTTCAGCCAGTCGTTGAAAGGCTCTTTGCCCCTTGCGTCCCGGTAGATGATCACGGTTTTGGTGGGGTCGTTATTGGGCATCGAAGGGCCTGCTTTCCGAGAAGTATATCACCGCCAACTATAGTTTGCAATAGGGCTTTGACGACTATCCGGGGCTTTCGCAAAGTTGTGTATTAACCCGCCCTACACACTAAACCAGCTTGTGTTCGCTCTCGAAAACCGGCTTATCATCCAAAATGCGCTGGGGAGAGAAAATGGAGAGGTCCAGCGCCGGGGCCTGCCCCAAGATCAATTCCGCCAGATAGCGCCCCACAGCGTGGCACTGCTGAAAACCGTGCCCCGAAAAACCGTTCGCCAGCATAAAGCCCTTCAAATGCGGCCATTCGCCCAAAATGGCGTTGCCGTCGAACGTGTTCACCGCATACAGCCCGGCCCAGCCGCGGGCCACCTTGAGCTGGTCGAACTCCGGGATGTACTCGACCAGCTCAGGCCACAGATGCTCCATGAACACCCCCCGGTTCCAACTGAACTCGAAACCAATCGGGTCATCCGGCAGGATTTTGCCGGTCATGAACACATTCTCATGCTCCTGGATCAAATACAACCCGGAAGGGAAGACCGTCAGGGGATAGACCACTTCAGTCTGGACTTTCGTTTCCAGGACGAATACCTGGCGCTTAACGGGGTCGACCGGCAGGGTGATCCCCGCGGTTTGGGCGATCTTCTGCACCCAGGCCCCGGCGCTGTTGACCACGAAATTAGCCCTGACCTCGTCCCCAGTGGTCAACCGCACCCCAATCACCTGCCCTTCCGCCTGCAAGATTTCCCCGACTTCCCCGACGATGTATGCCGCCCCCAGCGCCACCGCTTTGTTCTTGTAGCCCATCAAGACCGCCTGGGCATCCATGGTGCCGTCCAGGGGGCAGAAAGCGCCCCCGGCCAGCCGCCCCACCTCGAACAGCGCAAAGCGTCCCTTGATCTGCGCCGGAGTCAGCCATTCCACCGGGCACCCCAGGCCCTGCTGGGTTTCCACACCTTTCAGGGTGGCGTCCTTTCCATCTTCATCAGCTAAAAATAAATTGCCCTGTTGACGAAAGGCCACATCGGGCCTGACTCCCCCAACCGCCATTTCCTCGCCGAAAGTCTCCAGCGCCGCCAGGCCGAACTGCGAGATCTGAATATTCTCCTTGACATTGAACTGCAAACGGATGTTGGCGTCCGACAGGACGGTCGAACTGAATTCGTAGGTGGGGTCTTTTTCGATGATCGCCACTTTGATCTGCGGGTCGTTCTTCAACAGATAGTAGGCCGTCGCGCACCCCATTACGCCGCCCCCCACCATGATCACGTCATAGGTTTTTGTGTCCATCGTCCTCGAGGCTCCTTTGATCACTTGTCTCGTTCAGAGAGCAAAATGGATGGCGTTGTCTCACGAAAGAAAATCAGGATGTCGAATTCCTGGGTGATGTATGTGGGATAGAAGTAGTCTTCTGGGCGGCTTTCGTCGTATGCAGACCCGATGGCGTGGGACTCGTGCGGCTCGATCAGCCAGGCTGCATCCTCCATCGAAGGGTCGATATCTCTCAGGTTGATCATCATGCGCGGCATCCCTGCGGTGTTGAAATACCACTCATGGGTGCCTTCTGGCGCGGGGGGCGCAACCTGCTTGGAGATGGGTTCACGCGAGCCTTGGGTGATGTCCATCGCATTGAACGCGCCTTCATAGAAGGCGAAGCCGACCACGATCATCTCGTCCCCATAGATTTCGTGCAGGTGACTGCCCATTGGCCGGAAATCTTCAGTCGCTGTACCCCTGCTGACATGCCCGTTATGCGCCCAAAGGATGATCTTGTCGCTTGGGCTGGCATGGTCCAGCAGCCATTTCACATTCGCGGCCATGTATTCGTCGCGTAAATCTACATTATCTGGCGTTATCTTATCCCGCAGGAAGTCTTCCGTTTGCAGAATGAGTTCGGCGTTGTGCAGCGCCGCTTGATATTCTTCTGGCGTGGACAGCTCGATGTATGCTGCCTGGTTATCGACCAGTTTTTGATAGACCTCTTCGAACTTGGCTCTGCAGGCCTCTTTCGTTTCCAGGCTGTACAGATTATAGCCGTATTCTATGCTGCTGCCCTCCGGGCAGGAGTAGTTTATTCTTGCTTCTATCCTGTAGGGTGGATCGACCACTCGGAAATAGGCAGCCACATTATCGATGGCCTGGGATGCAGCCTGCATATCGAACCCGGTGAACGAGACCTTTGATCCGCCGCCGGGCGTTTGGTTGTATTCACACATCCAGTGCAGCAGGTCCAATACTTCTTCAGTCTGCCACGTCCAAAAATGCAGCCCTGACAGGAGCCTTTCCGGATCGCCTTCGCAGCTTTGGACATACGCATTGACCAGCTCAGCTTCGGGCCAATTTGCCTCCATGGCGAAAATCGTGAACCCCATTTCTTCTACCAGGAACTCAACCAGCCGATGCTTCATCTGGAAGAACTCGCGCGTCCCATGCGTGGCTTCACCCAGGGCGACGATGCGAGCGTCCCCGATGATCTCCTTTAATGGGAGCAAATCATCATACGCATGACCCGGTTCGCTGGTATCAAAGGGCATCGCGTTTTCTTGCAGCCATTCAGCCGGCGTGCCGCTTGTTCCCCCTTCGCCTGACGGCTGGCAGCCTGCCAGAATCACCCCCGCGGCCATTGTCAGACAAAGTAAGAAAGCTATTTTCTTCGACATGCTATATCACTCTCTCCGTAATGTTGCCTCGCTCTGCGGGGCGCAGGACTCCCGACGCCTCCAGCCCTTCAATCGCTAAAACCTTTAATCACTTCTCGCATTCCACAATTTGCTTTTTGTCAAGGTCATGAAATTCAGCAATCTCATAAGCGAGTTCTCTTGATACTCTAGCGTCACATAGAATGTCAGCTTCCTCTATAGTAATCGCAGGTCCCCATGAATTAAGTGTATGTCCATTGAAAAATGCAAGACTGATACCAATCATAAATATCGAGGTTGTCAATATACTGCTCCCTCTTTGATTTTCAATGCTTTTTAGGCAAAGGATTAACAGGATGATCCATCCATATACTCCAATGTATAAAGAGCGCCATCTAAAATATGGGAACGCAACCAACCCCCCAAAAAATATCAATCCAAGTGCAAATGAGCCTAACGCCAGATCATCCTTGGGCATAGTTTTATATACTTTTATAGCAACAAATATTAAGATTGATGACAGAACACTATGAAAAACGAAGCTAATAAGCGTCTTGGTTCCTACCGGCCCACCCAACTCGTAAATTTCCAATTGGCTAATCATATTCCATACATAATAGCTCAAAAGAAAAACGGTTAATATGGATAGAAAATTTAACCAGCTAGACAAAATTTTGTTTTGCGAATATTTGCGGCACAAACTTAATACAACCATTGTAGCTCCCAGGCACAAAACAGCTACAACTAGTTGTGCCATTATCAATACACCTTCACCATCTAGTACTGGCAAAAAAACGTTTGTTAAGTTGCCAGCAACTGTATACAAATATAGACGGAAGCCTAATAAGTTTCGTTCTGCAGCACTTTCGAGAAACCTAAAGAAGTACCCTGTGCTTCCCCCAGCTTCTGGAAATATAAATCCTACCGCATATCCACGCAAGACCAGGTATAACAATGTGGCTGCAATGCATGCTGTTAGTATTTTCCCAAATTGCTTTAGGTTAATTGTTCTTGAAAATTTACTAAAAAGTGACCAAAATGCGACTGCTGCAATGATAGCAGCGCCATTTTCTCGATTAAGCACGACAAGAAATAATGCCAAAAACAAACTGAGATACCATAAAAAACCATCTTTGTAATTAATGATTAAAATTAGTATCAATCCAAGAAATACTCCCGTCAGCATCATTGTATCTGATACCCAAACGACCAAAGTGGCTACAAAAAAGCTTGTACTGAAAATTAGGGCTCCTAGAAACGCGGACAGTTTCTTTCGCGAAAGTTGGTACAGACCAAAATAGAGAAGAACGGTTGAAATTAGATGTTGGAAGAGTAAATTGAGCTGATAATAAAAATAATTAAAACCAAAGAAATTGTAATAAAACCAATTTTGAACTGCAAAAAATGGTCGATAGTAATGTGATTGCCACTCTACAGGTCTTGATAAAAACAATAGTGGGTTATCAACATTTTTTATTGCATCTATCATTAATAGATCATCTAAGCGAATCAGATCACCATACAGGTTTTTGTGGAAACTAAAAAAAATTGTAATGCCCAAGATTATTAGAAAAACAATATGCTTGTCAAAACTTTTGACACTTGAAATTATTGATTGGGGAAATTTTATTTTAAGAGTCTTTTCAAATAATGAGATAATGCTCACATATGAAATTGCCCCACCGGATAAAAACAAAAAATCCTTTAGAAAATCGTATCTGTTAGTTGCCCAATAGAATAACGCCCCAAATGCAAAACTTCCTATTATGATTGCAAAAATAATTTTTGATACTGAAGATTCATCAAGGGTAATATTGATGCTGGGTTTGGTAATGCGGTTTTTTGAAAGTATAAGGAATAGTCCAAGACCTAATATGGAAAGGTACAGAACAAGTTGTAGTAAAGCAAAAAAACCGCCAACATTTTCCATCTCTAAAATTTTCGATCTATGCAAAGATATGATCATTAAAAGTAGACCAACAATACAAAACCGAAGTTTCCATTGGATTTCATTTTCATTAATTTTCAGTTGTCTAAACATAACGCCTTTTTTCTTGACTATTTGGTTTTGCAGACTCACATAGGGGCATCTTGGGTGAAAGCCCGGTCAAGTACCCGCAGGGCTCGAAAATACCCCTCCCCCCTCATTATACCCTCCCCGTACCCCCCTCCACCTCGCCGAGGGTCAGAGATTTCCATCTGCTGGCGACAAAGGAAGCACATACTCACACAATGCCAGCGTCTCTCCCAGCAGTTCAACCGAGAACGCGCGCTCGAAACGGAAGCCCTCTCTTCGGTAGAATTGAACGCCGCCATGGTTTTCCTGCTCCACCTGGACGATCAGCCGCGCGCTGCCTTCAGCTCCCAATGCTCTGATCCCTGCTTCCATTAATAGTCTGCCCATGCCCTGCCGCTGCTTCTCGGGCAAAACGTAGATTCTCGTCAGTTGCCCATCGCCGTCTTCTTGGATCACGAACTGAGCGTAGCCGACCACTTCCCCTTCTTCCTCGGCCACGAAAAACCATGATTTTTCTTGTCGAAGGGCTTCTTCCAGCGCCGATGACGAATAGAAGCTCTCCAGCAAACGTTGCTGACTCTCCGGCGAGATAATCCCGGCATACGTTGCCCCCCAGGTTTGCCGGGCGACTCCTTCGATGCCCCCCACATCGCGGGCCTGCGCCGGTCGGACCGTGATCATGGGGCCAGTTCCGCCCCCTCTTCGGTGGGCGCGCTCTTCTCCAGGACCACCAGCAGCCGGGTTGCAAACAGGGCGGGGATCAAGTCACAAACCCTATCGACCGCTTTCATCAGGGGCAGGGCTTTATCCGGGTATAGCTGCAACTTCGAATAGCCCCCGCTGGCGACATAAGAGATCGCCGACATCCTTTGCCGGGCAATCACGCGCCAATCCTTCAATAACGGCTGATATTTCTCGCCCAAGAAGACCCTCGAAGCGTTCCCTTGGGCGGCATAATAATAGTCCTCGTCCGCCGACCAGCCCTCCGGCGCAAAGGGTTGGATTTCCTGCCCCAGCCCCAAATCTTCGTGGTGGAGCGGGCCGTAAACCACCCATCCCAACACGCTCAGGCATGGCTCGAAGATCAGCACCCGCCCACCGGGAACCAATACCCGCCGAAACTCCTGCAAGGCCGTGCCGGGATACCTCAGGTGGTGGAAGACATCGAAAAGGATCAGGTTGTCGATGGAGCGGTCCGCAAACGAAAGCTGATAGGCGTTCTCCACCCGGTCGATCCACGGGTTGGGGAACAAATCTGTTCTGATGCAGTTGGGGATGGCTTCTTGGATGTTGCCGATGCCGGAACCAAGCTCAACCGAACGCGAATCTAGCCCGCGGGAGAGATGTGCCGCGATCCGTTGGTGGAAGGCCAAATAGATTTCCCTCAGCAGGGGCTTCTTCTCCCAAGAGGCCAGGTTCCTCTTGATCTCTTCATGGTGCTTCGAAATTTCGGCGTTTTCCCTGTTCTTCATGATTCATCTGTGTGCCCGCGGCGAGCCTGGCTGCGGGTGTGTGGGTCAGCTTAATATGGCGTAATCAACACCTCTGCGGATATGCCCAGCTCCGAATTCAGTCTGCGGATCATGTTCAGCGTCAAAGGCCGCTTGCGATTCAGCACCTCAGAGACCCGCGCCCGGCTGCCGATGTAGGGCTCCAAATCTTTGCGCGTTAACCCGCGGCTTTCCATATAATAATGGAGCGCTTCAACCGGGTCTGGGTCAGGGATGCTGTAATGTTCTTCTTCGTAGGCTTCGACTAAGGTCAGCAACACTTCCAGATGATCCCCTTCCGGCGTCCCCGGCGAAGCATCAAACAGCCGCTCGATCTCTGCCAGTGCAGCTTGATAATCTTCTTCTGTTCTGATAGGTCGAATATCCATGTTCCTTCTCTCAAATTGTCGCGGCATCTATCTTGTCATACTCATTGTGTGTGCCCACGAAGCGAATATACACAATCCCGAACTCATATTGGATGGCAACGACTAATCGGTAACGATTGCCCTTGATATTGAAGACCGCGCGGTTGTTTGGGACGATGCTGGCACTGCGATATATATTCTTGATATCCGTCGGCGATCTCCACTCCGAGCGTTTTACGTCCGCGTACCAGGCTTGCAGAGATTGTCTGGCGTCAGGGTGTTTTTCCCAAAACACTCTCAATGTTTTGCGAGATATGATACGCATGCAAACATTATACAACGCTCCCCTTTTGGGAGCAAGCGCGGATTGTATTCAGTTTTATAGTATTTGGGTAACTGGCAGCCTGTCAGGGGATTCACTTACCAGTTGTAGGCCGCACAGTGTTGGTGTTAGACGACTGGGGCTTAGCCCGTGAACAAGGGCAGTTCCAGCGCGGATGAATATCCAGAGATGTCCCCCCGATTTTCAGTCAAATACCGGTAGATTTCTCCCAGCGCCCGCGAGACATCCTGCACGAATGCATCCATCTCATCTTTGGACAGATAGATATAGGGCCGTTCGTATAAGGCGTGTATTTTCTCGTCCTTGCGCTGATAATTTTCTTTGATTTCATCTATCCGGTGATGCAGGGCTTCCACTGGCAGGAAATCAAGGGGGCTTTCCCGCATATCACTTTGCAGAAATACCTTCCAGAAGAGCGAGTCTGGATGATCTCGTACATAAATGAAGTCCAGACCATACCAGTCTTTCTTCACTTCCCAGATGAACTCTGGGTCAGCTTCGAATTCCTGGGCATAGCGCTCTCTGGTGGGCGTGCCGATGCGTTCACCCCAATAATTGTCCGTGACCAGATGAAAGAAGTATCCCAGCAGGAAAGAGTACCTCTCTGGGTTTTCCCTCAGCTCTTCCTTTAACAAGTACCCTTGATAAAATCTCAAATCATCGATTTTGTACCCACCCGCGCTGGTTGACTTGAAGTGGGTCACCGCCGCGGGGGGATCGAAGGTCTCCCACGCCTCGTTAGGGATGCCCGAATCGGGCGCGATGTTCCCGATGGCAAAAGCAGACGGGGCCAGCCCTTCAAGGTCCGCTAATAATTGCTCCGCGATGCGGAGATGGACGATCCACGAAGCCATATGGTTTCTCCAATGCTGATTGTTTGTTACGGGCGAAAATGGCAACTAATGGCGGACGTTAAACGACCGTTGACTCTTGTATGACCCTACTACTTCATTGTCGCCAAACTTTGCCCTAAGCGGGTCGCGTCCCTCGGCGGACGCAGGTCGACTTTGAGCCGGATTATCCGGCGTCCTCGTTTGCTGAGCTATCCGTTACTGCATAAATATAGTCAATGTTATAAATCTCAGTCGATTCCAAAATATTATGATTACTTTTTATTTGATTTAATACATTGCAAAGATCACGTTCCATGATCGCCATTGCACAATATGGGATCAAAAAGAAGTGACCCAAATCAGCAAAATCTGAAAGTTTTTTGGGTTCACGTTGACCTAAATAGTATTTGTAAAATATCACGTAGGCATAAAGCCCTATTGATTGAAAAATCTCAAAGTGGAAATCTTTAACTTCGATATGATCCCTTAGAAAATCTCTGTGATCAATTGCTAACCACTGCATTACCATATATTGGGTGAATTCATCTGCTTGGCTCCGAGTGTATTTGCCAGTTTTAGACGGCGGAAAGTTCTCTTTTAACTTTCCCATTTGATCTTGCATTAGCCTGGCGTAACGCAACTGATCCCTTCGCGCTTCTTTTAGTTCCTTTGATGACAGAAACTTCTGTAACTTATCCAAACCATTAGGTTCAAGAAGGATTGCGTTCAGGGGATATTGCAAAAGCGAGTCTATTCGCCGATTGGGATGAGATTTTACTTCCTCATCAATTACCAAATCCCAGTTCTTCAGAATCCCAGTAGGAACACTTACAAATAACGCAACTAACTCCTTGTGTATTCTATCTGCATCAGCCAATTCTGAAACCTGTGGCCCACCAATTCCCATTGTAAGATCATTATCTCGGAAGAAATCAAACAGTTTCGACCATAGGCTCCTGTTCTTGGCGAGGTAACTAAGAATATTGGTGTCAAAATACGCGAAACGTGAAAATGTGTGTTCTGCCATTGTGAACTTCAAAAATCAGCGGTTAGCCTCTCTCAACGCATTCTTCTCCTTCCCAGGTTGGCCGAAGAATTCCCCCTCATTATACCTCGACCCTCCCCGTTACCCTCTCCATCTCCACCTTCCCAGGCAACCAGACGCGCACTTTGCCGCAGGATGGGCAGGGCACGCCGCCCTTGCCCTCCAGCCAGCTGCCATCGGGTCGGTGCAGGCGGTGGACGTAGTAGGTCGGGCGCGTGGGGTTGTTCTTCAGCACGCCGGGGGGCGTCTTGCGGGTGTGACGCCTGATCACGCCGATCTGCGTCTGGCACCTGCGGCACAGCCACGGGGACCGGCGTCGTTCTTTGTCGATCTTAGGGGATGAGATGTTCTTCATAGTGGGCACTTTCTCCTTTGATCCGGTTTTGGGAGCTGTCGCGGGGGCTTGTACACGGATTCCACAGATTTTTCCTAAAAAATGCAATGGATAGCATCATTTTGATTAGTTCTCACGCGAAGACGCAGAGCCGCAAAGCAAATTTAGACCTGATTCTTTGCGTCTTTGCGCCTTGGCGTGATGTAATTCCGTGCACAAATATCATTCCATAAACTCCGCGCTCATGGCGCTCTCCGCGGTAAATCCGAATGCTCCGCGGAATGCTCGCCGCAGACGTCGAACTTGTTCGTGCGCGGGGAACGGGTCATCGCGCCGTCTTTCAGGTTCTGCACCCTCACGGCGTGGAAGGCGCAGTCGGCGTACTCGATCCCGGCGTAGGCAGCCTGCCAGTGCCGACAGTTGTAGCACCACCGGCCGTCTGGCTCGGTTGGTTTGAACCACTTCGGCAGCGGTAAGATCATCGGGCAGGCCTCCCCAGGCCAATCGGTAGTCCGCACCGCCCGCCCGGGCGTCGATCTGATTCAGCGGTCATCCCTGCCTCTATCGAAGGCCATTTGCAAATAGGCCTCGTCCATCGCTGGCCTGAAGGACCCGCCCTCCAGTTGCACGATCTCGAAGGCCCCGGTGCGCACGCGGTCATACAGATACCCCGGCAGCGACCCCGGCCCCTGGTTGGCGGCCATGATGGTGATGCTCTGCCTGCGCAGGGCCTTCTCGTAGCGCCGGTCCAGCATCACGAAGCGCTTCTCCTGGGCGTACTCCGTCTCGCGCAGGCGGTCGACCTCGTCGATGGCCAGCAGGGGCACACCGGCCCATTTTGCCAGCCTGGAGGCGCTCTCGCGGCTGGGATGCTGGGTGTCGTAGGCCGCCCGCAGGTCTTCGATGATATCGGCCATGCGCACGTAGGCCGCTTTGCCGTGCTCCCGCAGCCACAGCGCCACCGCCACCTTGAGCACCAGCGTCTTGCCCTGGCCGTACCCGCCCCACAGGTAGACCCAGCCCCAGCCGCGCCGGATGGTCTTCTTGACCGCCTCGATGGCGCGCTCCACGCCGTTGACCTGCACGATATCGCCCCAGCCCAGGTCGCGCTCCAACCCTTCCAGCCCGGCCCATGACCCCAGCAGCTGGGCGCGGTCGATCTCTGGGCAGGGGAACAGCCGCCCGAAGCGGGGGTGGTCGATGGGCAGATCGGCGCGCACCCTGCCGACGCCGCCGCAGACCGGGCAGTTGGGCTGGCAGATGACCGCCTGGTCGGGCCTTTTGGGCACGCGCTTGGGTAACTTTGGCGCGCCTCCCCGCATCTGACGGGCCAGCTTCTGGCTGGCGCGCTGCATCACTAAATTAATCCCGATTAGATCAGACATAATCAGCACTCCGTAAAGGTATTTTCATGTGTTTAGCAAGCCCTGAGCGGAGCGCAGCGCAGCGCCGTAGGC
>JANQED010000180.1 GCA_028278545.1 Anaerolineales bacterium | reverse complement strand
CGGTCAAGCTCTTTGTCTATGCCTACAATCAACGGCAATTGTACAAACGCCGTTTCCCTACCTACAATCCTTCCCTGATGAGCTTCACCACTCCATGATATTCACCACTCCCCCAGCCTGGATGGGCTGGTCTCTCAGCAGGAGCAGGAGAAGAAACACGATCCTGTGGATTTAGATTTGGTTGAGAAACTGGTTCTTCACGTCTCGGTTCTCTTTGAACTCACCCAGGAGACGGCTGGTGGACATGCGGGCGTTCTCTTTTTTGACGCCGCGCATCATCGAGCACATGTGCGCCTCTTCAAGCATCACCGCGCTCTCGGCGGTTGAATCTGTCAGCAGATTACGTGAAGGGCTATCCAGCATTGGGGAAGTGGGCCAGGGCTTTCGCTATCGCAATTCCCTGCCAAAGGGGAACAGGGCTAGCGGTATCAGTTTGAAGTGCTGTTTGGCGAAGGGGATGCCAACGATCGTGATACCCAGAATCAGCCCATGGACGAAATGAGAGACGGCGATTTCCCAGCCGAAGAATACCGCCCAAAGGATGTTGAAGACCAGGTTCAGTGGGTTGTCGAACTCCTCGTTGACCGCGATCTCCCGCCCGAAGGGGGTCATGGTGGCGATGCCCAACTTGATGGCCTGTTTCCCAAAGGGGATGCCTATAATTGTCAGACAGACTAACAGCCCGCCGAGAATGTAGCCCAACCCGGAGAGAAAGCCGCCGAAAATCAACCAGACTATATTTCCTAATAAGCTCATCGAATGATCTCCTTTTGTGTTTTGTTCTCGACGATCATGAGTTGCGCCCCCCAAAAAACCTTTCGTCCATACTCAGGCGTGAGTTGGGGGATTCGTTCGAGAAACGTCTTCGGTATGCCTAACGCTTGCCTATATTAACGGATTTGATGAGATCTGGTTGCACTTTTTATCCTAGTTGGAATACCAAGGTCACTGACATGCTACAATCCGGGTGTAAGATTTTCTTCCCTGATCAGATCAAGGGGTCAGAATAATTTTAGGAGTTCGATGATTATGGGCAGCCGGGTCGAAATCCCTGATACAGATACGATTATCGTTTATAGCACCGTCTGGTGCCCCGATTGCAAACGCGCTAAGCGCTTCTTTGGAGAGCAGCGCGTCCCTTATATCAATGTCGATATCGAGAAAAACCCTGAGGCGATGGCCTTTGTGGAGCAGATCAACAAGGGGATGCGTGTTGTGCCCACCATCGTTTTTCCCGATAAATCGGTCCTCACAGAGCCGTCTAACGCTGAACTTGCCCGCAAGCTGGGTTTGCAGACCAAAGCCCAACGTAAGTTCTACGACTCGATAGTGGTGGGCAGCGGCCCCGCCGGATTGACCGCCGCGCTGTACATGGCCCGCGAAGGCCTGGATGTGCTGGTCATCGAGAAGGGCGGCCTGGGCGGGCAGGTCGGCATCACTCAAATCCTGGATAATTTCCCCGGTTTCGATGAGGGCATCCCCGGCGCGGATTTTGCCGAACGGGTCGTCCGCCAGGCGCGCCGCTTTGGGGTGGAGATCTTGCAAGCCCAGGAAGTCGTCCGCATCGTCGAAGAGTGCGACTATCAATGCGTGATCACTGGAGACGGTACTGAGTATGGCACCAAGGCGGTATTATTGGCGACTGGGGCCAGTTATCGCAAATTAGGCGTACCTGGCGAGGACGGTCTGATCGGTTCCAACATCCATTTTTGTGCCACCTGCGATGGGGCTTTCTATAAAGGGAAGAAGGTGCTGGTGATCGGCGGCGGCAACAGCGGCTTCGAAGAGGGGCTATTCCTGACCAAGTTTGCCGACCAGGTGGATATCGTCGAATTCTTGCCTGAAGTCCAGGCCAGCCAGATCTTGCAAAACAAGGTCGCAGCTCGTGAAGATATGGTGGTGACGGTCAATCACGCCGTCAAAGAGTTCCGTGGGAAACATGAACTGGAAGGCGTGCTTGTCGAGGACCGAGCCACGGGTGAGATCAAAGAGTGGCAGTATGATGGGGTCTTCGTTTTCATCGGTTTATCGCCTAATGCTGATCTGGTGCGCGGAAAAGCTGAGATCGACCGCTATGGTTTTGTCAAGACCGACGCGTCGCTGATGACGTCTGAGGCGGGCATCTTCGCCGCGGGTGATGTGCGTTCCGGCTCGACAAAACAAGTTGCCTCGGCTGTTGGCGAGGGAGCCACCGCAGCCCTGAATATCCGTGAATACCTGAAAACAGTCTGATGTTGGAAAATAACCGGGGAGAGCGCGGGGCTATATGGCCTGCACATTAGCGCGCCGCACCAAAATCTGGGGATTTCGGAATCCAGGATTCTGACTGGGATAATCCATCTGCCTTTCTAAGGGATTTGCCGGGAGTACCGCCTTGCAGACTTTGTGGTAAATTTGAAATGTGAGGTTTTGTTAGCACGTAACTACCGTGGAGGCGGCGGATGAAGCGAGCTGTGAGCGTGAGTCTGGGGAGTTCGAAGCGCGATAAAAAGGTGATCGTCAATTTCAAGGGCCAGCGGATCAGCATTGAACGCATCGGCACGGACGGCGATATCGAAGAAGCCAAAAGGCTCTTCACAGCGTTGGATGGTCAGGTGGACGCCTTCGGGGTGGGCGGAGTGGACCTGTATCTCCGTTTGGAGGGGCGGGAATACCCCCTGCGGGCGGCATTGAAGCTGGTCGAGGGGGTGTCCCATACCCCGGTGGTGGACGGTCGGGGGTTGAAGCATACCCTGGAGAGGCGCGTCTTCGAGTTGGCGGCCCCTGCCCTGCATAATGCGCTCAGCGGCCCCAAAGGGGAAGTCCAGGGCCTGATTTTGGAGGGGGTGCCGCACTTCAGGCGGGCTTTTATCCCCGTGGCTGTTGACCGGGTCGGCCTGGCCCAGGCGGTGACGGAGGTCTGCGGTGAAGTCATCTTTGGGGATTTGATGGTCGCTTTAGGGATTCCTATCCCGGTGCGCGGTATCCGGAGTTTCAAACGCGTTGCCAGGGTAATGCTGCCGTTCGTCAGCCATTTCCCGATGAGCCTGCTCTATTACGGCAGCAGCGGCGCGGAACACGAACCCAAATATCAGAAATACTGGCTCGAATCAGACCTACTGGCCGGGGATTTCTTATTCATGCGAAAATATCTCCCTGATGATCTGAGCGGCAAGACCGTCATCACCAACACGACCACCGAGGAGAATGTCGAATTCTTGCGGGAGCGAGGGGTTCGGCTGATGATCACCACCACCCCGCGTTACGAGGGCCGTTCCTTCGGCACGAATATGCTGGAAGCCGCCCTGACAGCTTATGCCGGGGCAGGCCGTCCCCTCCGTGAGGTGGAATTGAACGCCCTCATCGACGAGCTGAATCTGCGCCCCAGCGTGCAGGTGCTTAATGAGGGGTAGGGCCATTCATATCTTCGGCTAACCAAATCTTGGGAAAAACTACATAGGTTCGGCTCCTGGGCGGGGGTAAACTTGGGTCATCCTTTGTTCTGCAGAAGCAGGATACCCGTGGCTTGCTGCGCGGGATTCCCACCTTGATCGGTGCCAGACATGATGAGCAAAACGCCCTCCCCCGAAAAGCGTCAATACCCGCCGTTTTATGAGAAGTTCGTCCCGATGGCTATCGGTATTCTGGCGGTGATCATCCTGGTCATGCTGGTGTTCACCATTGCCGTAGGGGTGGGTGTGCTCAAGTTTGGCTGAGATTTGATTCCTAAGGAGTAATGGCCGGTGACCTTTGTAAACACATTCCTACCCTTTATTGCCTCGGCAGTCAGCTTTACTTTCGCCTATTTCCTCTTTAGGCGTTACGCGAGGAGGCCCAGCAAACACGTCTTGTTGTGGGGCATTGGCATGATCTTTTATGGCCTGGGCGGCTTCTGTGAGGGATTTTTCGGTGCTTTTGGTTGGAACCCGCTGATATACCGCCTGTGGTACCTCTTCGGTGCTATCCTGGTGGCGGCCTGGTTGGGCCAGGGGACCGTCTATCTGCTGGCACGGAGAAACTGGGCGCACGCCTTGATGGTGATCCTGTTTTTGGGCTCTATCTACGGCGCGTATAGGGTCTTTACGGCCCAGTTGGCCCCCGGCCTGCTGACCACCAGCGTGCACACCGGCAGCGAGTTGAGCGGGCACGCCATCATCACCCCCGGCGTGCGCACGCTGACACCCATCTTCAACCTCTACGGCACGGTGATCCTGGTGGGCGGGGCGGTCTACTCGGCCTGGATCTTCTTCCGCAAGCGCGTGCTGCTGCACCGCACGATTGGCAATATCCTGATCGCTGTAGGCGCCATCGCCCCGGCCTTCGGCGGCGCTTTCAGCCGCATGGGCGTCCCGGCGGCCCTGTACATCGGTGAACTACTCGGCGCGGTGCTGATGTTCATCGGCTTCCAGCGGGCCACCACTCCCATGAACGCGGGGGAACCCGAGACTGCCGCTCAGCCGGCTGTTGGAGATTGAATCACGTATCCTTGAATGGTGAAGCCCCGGTTTGCGCCGGGGCTTATGTTTTTAAGGGGGAGCGAGGGGAGGTATTATGTGTCGAACAAAGAGCACTTTTAGGGAGTAAGCTTACAATCTGGCGGTTTTGAGTTTCATTCTTATTGAAATACAAAAATCTATCTGTGTGCGGGAGATTCTAACGTTTTATTCACCTGCCTGCGGTGGGGCAATTCTAACAATTGTAAACCATGATTTCAGGCTGCATTTTCTGCGCCGCCGGTGCGAGGGAGCAGTCCCCCTGCGGCCATCGCCCGCCCCGACACAGGAGCGTCGGGGAATATCCCTCCGGCTGTAACGTTATGCGGGCCTTCGGCCACCCGGGTCGCCTGCAAGCGGGGTTAGGTGGCATTCAATTATTACTGTCTCCAAATAATAGCCTTCTATGGATATTTACTCAGTAATAATCGGTTCTCCCCAAATAAATGTTGGCTCATTTTTTGTGGTGACTTCACCAAATTTTCTATTAGGATCCACCAATTTCTTTAATCCCGTCCCAACAAAAAATATGATTACAACTGAAACTACCCAGATCCCAATACCAGATAAACATGCCAAGTCACCTACTAAACCACTTAGTGTACTTTCAAGACCAGCAAAGTACCAAATAAATAAACCTAAAGATACAATTCCTATGGGAGACGTGATATATTGAGAATTTTGCTTTTCTCTAAGATATTTCTGCATCCATGATTGGGAATAACCGCAGTTGGGGCAGTTCTCATATGTAATATGGTATTCAAAAGACTCTGGGCCTTTTGTTTTCCAATCTTTTGCAATTTCTTGAGCTCTCTCTAATGCTTTGAGTGAAAGTTCTTTTGATAAATTC
The DNA here is from genome assembly GCA_028278545.1 of Anaerolineales bacterium. Taxonomy (GTDB): domain Bacteria; phylum Chloroflexota; class Anaerolineae; order Anaerolineales; family UBA11858; genus NIOZ-UU35. The sequence continues at coordinate 6,316 of JANQED010000180.1, read as the reverse complement.
TGAGCTTCAGCTTGAGATTTAGTGGCTGTTTGTCCACTTTCATGCACTGACGTGTCATAAGTTTGGCGGTACGAGGAAACTTGCCCACAATTCTCACACTCGTACTTGATTGTTAGCTCTGACTTTACGGTACGTGAAACATCTAAAGAATAAAAACTCATTGTATTTTCCTTTCATCATTTGGTTTACAACACTACAATAACAAAGTTCCTAGAAAAATTGTGAATAATCAGTTTTGTGCAGAAAATAACGCTTATCGAAGCCTCAAGGTTTAGACAACTCCATTATATACAAATTTTGCATGAATTTGCCGCGGAAACCCGCAGATTATGTCCTTTAAAGCGCGGGTTAGTAGCCCTATTGCACAATTGTGGGTTGATTTTATGCTAAACTTGTAGCAGGAAAATAAACATGACCATTCAGAGTAGTGTTCAGATTGGAAACGTTATTCGCAATGCGGTTGTGTTCAATGTCAAGAACTGGCTTGGAGACACAATGAATACAGATTCTTTACTCGAATCCGTTGAGCAATTGTTTGCGTTGCTAGAGACCAGGGAAATCGAATATGTGCTTGTTGGGGGGATTGCGTTATTGCATTATGTTGATGGGCGCAACACAGAAGATTTAGACTTAATAATGGGGTTATCTTCTTTAGATAAATTACCCGAGATCAATGTAGCAAGCCAGGATATGTATTTTGTCCGTGGAGAGTATGAGGAGCTGCAAATTGATATCCTGCTTACGAAAAATCCTCTGTTTGAGCATGTGCAAAAGAACTATTCTGTGTACCGCCATTTTTTGGAGCACGACATTCCATTTGCCTCAGTTGAAGGATTGATCCTACTAAAACTGTATGCTCTTCCTTCTCTATATCGCCAAGGGAATTTCTCGCGAGTAGGGATTTATGAAACTGATATCGCGACGCTAATGCATGAATATAAGCCGGATATTTCTAAGTTAACCGGTGAACTCTCATCGTTTGTAAACGAAAGTGATATGGTCGAAATCGAAAATATCCTTTCGGAAATTCAGCAAAGAATAGAGCGTTTCCAAAAAGGTTTGAGTTAAATTCCAACCAGGGTGGGTAACTAATCCCGCGTCAACCGGCCTCGCCTTCGGCGAAGGGTCAGTGGGGCGAAAAATCAAGTCCCCGCTAGGCGTTCTAGAAATCATGAACGAATCTACCAACGTGATAAACGATCGTCAACTGATAGCCTGGCTGCTTGAAGGGGATGTTTCGCTTCAGTATCAGGTCCACCGTGACTTGTTGGGAGCTGAAAAGCCAGAGCTGCGGGAGCGCATCGCGGCCGAGGGATGGGGCGCTCGATTTCTCAGTTATCGAAAGGAAGAGGGCCATTGGGGGCAGCGTTTTTATCAACCGAAATGGATTTCAACGCATTACACAGTGCTGGATCTAAAGAACCTCGCCATTTCTCCAAAGAACGAGGAAATAAGACAATCGATATCATTGGTCATCCAGACGCTCAAAAGTCCAGATGGAGGGATTCTGCCAATCGGCGCAGAAAAGAAAAGCGATGTTTGCGTAAACGGCATGTTTCTGAACTATGCTGCCTATTTCTTGATGGAGGAAAACGAATTAACATCCATCGTGGATTTCCTGCTTTCGGAACATATGAAAGACGGCGGCTTCAACTGCAATTCCAATACAATAGGGGCCACACACAGCTCACTGCATTCAACGATTTCCGTTCTCGAAGGGATTTTGGAGTATGCAAAGAATGGCTATCGGTATCGGCTTGAAGCGCTTCGTGAAGCGGAAGAGGCATCAAGAGAATTTTTATTGCAGCACAGGTTGTTTCGATCCGATCGGACTGGGGATATCATCGATAAAAGGATGTTAATGCTCTCTTACCCGTCGCGTTGGAAATACGATATCTTGCGGGCACTGGATTATTTTCAATTTGCCAGGGTCAACTACGATCCACGAATGCAGGATGCGCTTGATGTCTTGAAAGATAAACGACGGAAAGATGGCAAATGGCCGGTTCAGGCCAAACATCCGGGTCAGACTCATTTTGATATGGAGAAAACCGGCGGTCCAAGCCGCTGGAATACCTTGAGGGCGCTGAAAGTCCTGAAACATTTCGGTGAAGCGAAATGAGAGTGCCATATGGCATCCCGATTTCCTTTTCTTGAACCCACCTCGTCTTTGAGCGGGCTTGCCGAAAGCACGCGGCGCGATTTTTGATGATAGGTTACGGACAAAGGATGTTCAGGTTCAACGCCGCCCAGCGATTAAAGTCAACGTTGGGCGGCGCAGGGTATATAATGTTATTTGTGCCAAGAGAAATCCCAAAGAGTGAAAGTAGATCAATGTCCATAAACAACGGCTGAAGTAAAGGAGGAACTGGTATGGCTACCTATATGATGTTTGGCAACTATTCTCAAGATTCAATAAAGCGAATCAGCGCTCGACGCACTGATAAGGCTGCTGAATTGATAAAAGAGAACGGCGGAGAATTTGTGTCGGGCTACGCCTTGCTTGGAGAAGTCGATCTGGTGCTGGTAGTGGATTTTCCCGATACCAAGCAAGCGATGAAAGCCTCGGTTGGTTTATCGAAGATGCTGGGTATCTCATTTACCACCGCGCCAGCAGTAACCGTGGATGACTTTGACAAAATGATGGCAGGAGTGTAAGAGAATTCAGGCAGAGGGTGCACTTCTAATCAATCGAGAAGCATATATTAAGGAAATGACCGTTGTGGAAGGGAATGCTCTTTGGGATTTCCCGACATCCATAGTTCTATGAGCTAAAAATAATGCCAATCGGTGTACTCGCCCGACTCCCTCTCCCATGCCAACACCCCGACATCTTCCCACAGTCGCCAGGGCGTTTCTGTTTTTGGCGCGACAGCCCATAGTATACTAATGCCATGGTCACGCCGGAGCCCCTCCCCCAGCCCTTTATCGCCCTGCTCTCCCCGCAGGCGCGCTTCACCAGCGTTGGCGGCAAAGGGCTCAACCTGATCAAACTGGCCCGCGCAGGCTTCCCTATCCCCAATGCCTTCCTGATCCCCACCGAGTGTTACCGGGAATTCCTGCATCAGAATCAGTTGGATTCCTTAATTCAAGATTCGCTCAGGGATTTAGATTTTACTGCGCCCGCGGCCTTATCTGCTGCCGAAGCGGAGATACGGACTCAGTTTGAGCGTGGCGCGCTTTCCCCGGGCATCCGCTCCGCCCTGGAGATCGCCTGGCGTTGGCTGGGCGCCCATCCTGTGGCGGTGCGCTCCTCGGCCACCGCCGAAGACCTCCCTGAGATGTCCTTCGCCGGGCAGCAAGACACTTATCTCAATATCATCGGCGACGAAGCCCTGCGTGAAGCGGTGGTCAAATGCTGGAGCAGTTTGTGGACGGCGCGCGCCATCGCTTATCGGGCGCGCAATGGCATCCCTCAGCAAGACGTCGCCCTGTGCGTGATCGTGCAGAACATGGTCCCTGCCGACGCTGCCGGGGTGATGTTCACAGCCAACCCGCTTACTGGCTCCCGCACAGAGACCGCCATCGACGCCACGCTGGGGCTTGGCGAGGCCCTGGTGGGCGGGCACGTCGAACCAGATCATTACGTGGTGGCCCACCCGCCGAAAGCGCAGATCACCCACAAAGTCCTGGGAAGCAAATCCCTGACCATCACCGGGAATCCTGAGGGGGGAGTCATCACCCAGGAAGCAGATTCAGCCGCTTCCCAAGCGGTCCCCGACGAGACCATCCTGAAACTGGCAGATATGGGCCGGCGCGTCGCTGAGCTCTACGATGTCCCCCAAGATATCGAATGGGCCTATCGCCACGCTACCGCCGGGAGAGAAGGCGGGGGGCTATACCTGCTCCAATCGCGCCCGATCACATCGCTCTATCCCTTGCCCCAGGGCATGACGCCTGAACCATTGAAGTTCATGTTCGGATTCCAGGCCGTTCAGGGCGTGATCGAACCATACACGCCTTTAGGGCAGGACCTGATGAAGCTGATGCTCTGCGGCGGGGCGCGTGTTTTCAAGCTGGAGCCTACCCTCCAAACGCAGAAGACCTTTCATGTCGCTGCTGAGCGCCTTTTCATCGACGTGACCCCCATCTTGCGCAGCCGGCAGGGGCATAAGGTCTTTCCGAAAGTGATCCAGGCCATTGACCCCGGCGTTGCCCAGGCAGCCGCAGAACTCGTCAAGGACCCACGCTTCGCGCCCACCCCCCACCGCCCCAGTCTGAGCACCATCTGGCGTGTTGGCGGGTTCGTGCTGTTCTTCGCCGGGCAAGTCATCCGTCTGCTGCGGCACCCCGAACGAAGGAAGGCGGAGACACTGCAAGCCCTCGATGAGAAAGTCGCCCAAACCATGGCTCGCCGAGAACGCGGCGGGGATCTATGGGAGGATTTCTCTCGCAATATGGGATTGCTGTATGAAGCCACAACCATTTTCCCCGATTTCGTCATCCCCATCGGGATTCCCTCAGTGGTCGCTGGAATGATGCCCTTCTTTGGGATTCTGGAACGATTCAGCCGTCAGGTGGCCGGAGCGACTGGAGATGAGCGCTTCAAAACTATCCACCTGGAAATCGCCCGCGGCATGCCGGATAACGTCACCACAGAGATGGACTTGGTTTTGTGGCGCCTCGCTCAAACCCTGCGCAGCGACCCGGTCTCCGCCCAAACCTTTGCAGGCGCGTCTGCCGAGGCGCTTGCCGCTGCCTATTTAAATGGGGGGTTGCCTTCCGCCGCCCAGGAAGCGATTGCAGATTTCATGCAGCAGTTTGGTGCCCGCGGCCTGGGCGAGGTCGACATCGGACGCCAACGTTGGGGGGAAGACCCTACCCCGATCATGCAAATCCTGGTCAGTTATCTGGCGATGGACGACCCCTCCCAGGCCCCCGATGTAGTCTTCGAGCGCGGCGCGCAAGCTGCCGTGAAAGCCGCGACACTGCTGGAAGATGAAGTGCGCAAATTACCGGCCGGGCGCGTCAAGGCCAGGTTGGTGCGGTTCGCCGTCAGCCGCTATCGGGCGCTCGGCGGGATGCGCGAGGCGCCCAAATTCTTTGCCATCCGCATGCTGAATATCATCCGCCAGGGGCTGCTGGAAAGCGGCCGTGATTTCGTCGAGGCCGGATTGCTGGAGCAGCTCGATGATCTCTTCTTCCTGCGTATCCCTGAGCTGGACGAAATTGCCGGAAATAAGAACCTCCCAGCCGACATCCACCGACGCATCGCTGAACGGCGTGCCCGGCATGAACGGGAGATGCTGCGCAAGCAGATTCCGCGCGTGCTGCTCAGCGATGGCACCGCCTTCTACGCCGGCGTGGCCGCTCCCGCTGGAGATGGGGGGGCTATCGTCGGCGACCCGGTCTCGCCCGGCGTTGTGGAGGGGGTCGTGCGGGTTATCTTCAATCCCCACGAGACTCAGCTCCAGCCCGGTGAAATCCTGGTCTGCCCCGGCACCGACCCTGCCTGGACGCCGCTCTTCTTGGCCGCTGGTGGGCTGGTGATGGAAGTCGGCGGCATGATGACCCACGGCTCTGTGGTGGCGCGGGAGTACGGTATCCCGGCTGTGGTGGGGGTGCATCAGGCCACTGAGCGGTTGCAAACCGGCCAGCGTATTCGGCTTAACGGCAGCGATGGGCGGATCGAGATTATTTAGTTCACGCGAAGCCGCCAAGGCGCAGAGAGGAATGTAGTAGGCAAATATGGTTGAAAATGCAATATCGAAGATTGTCGTTGATGCTGCATACTCTGTACATGTGGCGCTGGGACCTGGGTTACTTGAGTCAGTTTATCATCGCGCGCTGGTTCATGAGCTAAAAAAGCGTGGACAGTTTGTTGAAACGGAAGTTTCTATTCCGGTCACTTATGATGGCGTGCAGCTTGGCGAGGGTTTCCGCTCTGATATCGTCGTTGCGAACAAAGTAATCGTGGAATTGAAGTCTGTTGAGAAAGTTGCGCGAGTCCATAAGAAACAACTCCTTACCTATCTAAGGCTGGCGGACAAGCGGCTGGGCCTGCTGATCAATTTTGGTGCTCCGCTCATCAAGGAAGGCATCACGCGCGTAGTAAACCGACTCCAAGAGTAAACAAATTAATGTTAGCTCTCGCTAAGACGCAAAGGCGCCAAGGATGGATTAGAGGGCAAATGTGACGGCAATGAGGGGCTTATAGAAGTCATCCCGCCCACGCTGGAGTGTAAGGGCGCCAGGGGTAAAAAATAAAGCTTTGCGAGGGAGTGGCCAAAATCATGGTGTTGAGAAATCCATGAGCGGTGGGTTGTAGTTCGGGAAACGCCGCTTGAATAGTTGACGCTGGTTGTAAGCAAAAACA
>JANQED010000179.1 GCA_028278545.1 Anaerolineales bacterium | reverse complement strand
TCCAGGGCCAACGGCGACAACGGTTCCTGAACCTTCTCCGCCGGGTACCACCGGAGGCGGGTTATCGAAACCGTAGTTTCCATCCAGGAAGGCTAAATCCGAAGGATTGATCGGTGAAGCGGCGACTTTGACCAGGACTTCATCTTTTCCCGGTGTTGGGACTGAGCGCTGCTCAATCCGGAGTGCCTCGGCCCCGGAATATGAATCCAGAACCACGGCGGTCATCTGATCAGGTATTTGTGTTTGGGTCATTTTCTGCCTCCTAAATATTGTTGAGTGCTGTTAGATTTTGGCCAATGATCGCTTGTGTAAAAGGATGTGTAATCCGGCCAACAAAATCAAACCAATTGTGCTGATGGGCGTAAAACTACAGAGGGCCTTGTACCCTATTAGTGAGGTCTTACTTGCTGTCGCCAGTGGAATGAGGGTTACGACCGCCAGGCTAAAGTAGACGGCTGTAAAAATAAGATGGATAGGTGATTTTTTCTCGTTCATTTTCATCTCCTTTAGAAATTTGATTGATTATGATTGATCGAATTCTTAGTCTAAATAAATTGGATCACTGCTTCATTCGTTTTTCATGATCTCTCTGATCTTTCTCTCCTCCCAGTTCGAGCCAAGTGACCCACCAAACACTCGCAGCGCATGCAGAACAATGGCAATGCCCCATCCCATGAGCGGCCAAATGAACCATAGGCTGTCTGGGGCTGTCATCATGTTGAGTAGAAACAAACCCAGGTTTACGATTACATACACGCTAAGGTGTCCGAAAAAACCTCGTAATTCTGTCACTCGCTCTTTTGCTTTTTGATACTTGATTTCTTGCTCGTACATTTTTTTCTCCTTGAATGAATATTCTCTTAGTACAAATCCGGTTGCTTGTTCCATCTTTTTATCGGATACGGGCTATAGAATTAATATACATTGGTCCTCCTTTTCCATAAACTTGGGTCGCACTATTACTTGCGCCAGACAATTAGTGGGTTTTCAGATCATGTCCATAGACCAGTTTGACTTCTGGATAACGTTCCTTGAAGAGAATGATGCGCTCCAATACTTCCTGGCCGCCTTCAAGATCGCTGGAATAGGTTCCCGGCCCGATCCCGGTCTCAAATTGGTAATGATCGTTACAGGCATCGCCAGTGTAAAGAACCTGTTCATCAACGCCGTTGATTAGGAAGATTACATGACCAGCGCTATGCCCACTGGACGAGATTGCCCAGAATGAGCCATCCCCAAAAACATCAATGGCCTTACCTAGCAGCGGTAAATCAATGCCCTCGGCAAAATCAATTTCTTGGAGTTCATCAATACCCGCCAAATGATCGTTGTGCATGAAGAACCTGAAGTTGGCATACCGTTCATTCTCCCCAGTAACATAAGGAATGTCCTTGGGCAAATCGACGATCCCCGCCGTATGGTCCGTATGCAAATGGGTGAGGAAAACGCCTTGAAGTTGAATTTTCTCTTGCTCCAAAATCGCGGCAATATGCGTATTGGGTTCCTGGGACCCTCTTGCCAAATACGGCGCTACCATAATGCCTGTGTTCGTACCGTAGGGATTGTCAACATAAGATGCATCCAGTCCGGCATCGATCAGGTAAGCGCCAAAATCCTGGTGTTGGACGAGACCGACATTGACGGGGATATCAATCACTTTATCGGCGATATTTTGAGCTTTTTTATGCTCCAAATTCATGATGCCCCCCAAAGTGGTTTGATTGATACCGGTTGAATAGGTGCGGATGGTAATTGGCTGGGGATGGGCTAATATTTCATCCAAATTTTGGTACGCGGCTTCGGGAGCCGAGAAGGGAATCCTGGTAATTACGGATGGGTACCAGATAAACACTCCTAGCAACATAAAAATTAGTGCTATTCCAAGTAATAGTTTTCTAACTTTTTTCATTTGCTTTCTCCTTGGATCAATCGTGTCATTTTGGTGGATTTGAGTAGTTCTTCTATTCGGGCTGGATGCAGTTGACTGATATCAATGGGAAACCCAAAGAATATATTCTACGCAGTAAACCGATGAGAGCAGCTTGATCCATTTGGCCAGTTATGATCGAAATTACCTGCCCATCAGCGTTTTCTTCCACTGTAATACTCGATGAGCCATCTCCATCAGCCCAGAATGAAGGGAGAGCACCGAGAATTTTGATTTGATAGTCTACGGGTTGTGTCAGATCCAATTTTGGTTTATTAGTGTGCATAGTGCATTCCTTATTCAGGTTGGGTTTTACCTGCTATGACCAATCAATAGGGCATTACCCAATATCATCCAAACCATCATTTCTCTCCTTATTTGAGCGAACACATAAAGCATAGTCCAAGAAGGGGGTGAGTGTCATACCTCCATGGGGTGATCAGGAGGGTGAATCAAAAACAGCACGTAAAAGTTAATTGCGTGCTGCAAAAACATTCTGGTTTCTTTGGAATTAGGTCTATTCTTTTTCGAGGAAGCCTAAAGCTCTGGCTTTGCTAACTGCTTGCATTTGGTTATTGACCCCCAATTTGCTGTAAATATTGCGCGTATGGGTCTTGATGGTGTTCAGGGAGAGAATCAGTTTGTTCGCAATCTCTGGACGAGAGAGTCCTTCGGCGAGGAGTTGGAGCACTTCCAGTTCACGATCGCTCAGGGGTTCGATCCATTCGGCATCGGAAGCTTCTGACTGGCTTTCAGCAAGTTTATCTGGTTCAGCCTCAGGGTAAGCAGCCAATAATTTCTGAACATAGTCCTGTGCTATCTCTCTGGAAAGGGCCTCATATAGCAACTTAGCCATCGGTGGCCCCTCATCGACAAAGATGCGAAGAAAGCCTCCTGGTTCAGATAAGGAGAGGGCTTCTTCAAGAACTGTCATCGCTCGATTGGTGTCACCGCCAGCATGAAGAGCTAATGCCTGAAGATTCAAGAGTTCGATCGCTAGCGAGATATGCTTTCTATCTATTGAAGCCTTATATATCCGTTCCAATAAATCCAGTGAGTCTGATGGCTGCCCTTTTGCAATTAGAAATCGGGCTAGCGAAATATATTCCAGCTCTTGTAGATTTCCAGGTTCCCATGTGGAATCCAACTCTCTTTCAGTCAACCATAGCGAAGCCTTCTCCAGCTTGCCTTGGGCTAACCACAGGCGTAATTGCCAGGCTGTAATCCGATTCATTATCCAGGGAGGGAGTCGATGTAACCCATGATTCTCGATTTCTTTAATAATTGCTTCTACACCAGCATAATCACCACTTGAGTATAAGACTCTTATCAGGCAAAAATTGCACCAATTGAGGATGGCAATATCTCCTCCTTGGGCTAGTTTTTTACCTTGGGTGGCCTTTTTCTTTGCATCAACCAAATTACCTTGCTCTGCCAAGACCTCTCCCCAGATTGCCAGAATCCAGCCAGCCTCCACTGTATCCGACAGGCTGCTTTCTTCAGCCAGAAGTATCTGTTGCTGGCATATTTCAATGACAGTGTCAAACCTGCCTTGCTGCCTGAGAGTAATGGCATATTTCATACTGGCAATTAAATCCATATAGATGTTGCCGATAGCTTTGCTTGTTTCCCAAGCCTCCAATCTAATTCGCGAGGCATCTTCCAAATTACCTACAAGACTATGAGCATCTCCCAGGGGGATAGAGGCGTTGTTGCGCCAAGTAATATCGTCCTCTGGCAAAGAATCAAGGGCCTGCCGAGAGTGAAGATAAATTGAATCCATATCACCTTTGTGGAATGCCAGAAATGCCCTGATAGTAGCAACACGGCCTAGAATCCCCAACTTGTCAGATTTACTGAGTAAATCTTGAATTGTCATCGATTTTTCCACAATTTGAAGAGTCTCTTCAGCCGCATCCAGTTGCCCGTGCGCAAATTGCTCCCAGGCATGAAATATACATAGGTTTGGATTGGAAAATAGCAACTTTTCGGGCAGCGTATCTAGCCAATGCCGTAATTTTGAGTGTTCCCCACGTTTCCAACACGCATCGGCCTGATCTTCAATCAGATCAACTGCCCGATCAAAATCTTCAGCTTGGAATGCATGCTCAATCGCCTGATCGGGGAACCCATTCTGGGCGTACCACTCACTGGCCTGATGGTGCAACGAAAATTCCTGATCCAGCTTGGTTTGGCGCAGGCGTTGAACCAATAAATCGCCAAAAAGATGATGACAGCGATACCACTGTCTCTCATCATCCATGGGGATGATAAATAGATTAGTACGATCCAGCATTTCAAGGGTTTCTTGACCATTTTCTTGGCCGGTGACCGCATCGCACAAGCTGCCATTCAGTTGGTCAAGAATGGCTGTTTGCAATAAAAAGGCCTGGATTTCTTCAGGCTGCTGTTCCAAAACTTCTTCAATCAAATAATCAAGCACATAGCGATTGCTGCCGGTGAAGGATTCGATGAATCCTCCCACATTTTGGCTGCCCTGCATTGAAATTGCGGCCATTTGCAAACCAGTGATCCAACCTTCAGTCCGAGCTTCCAATGCTGCGATGTCAGCCGCTGACAGATTCAGACCCATTACCTGATTCAGGAACTCGGTAGCTTCAGAGGATTTGAAACGCAAATCAACAGCACGAAGTTCGGTCAAGTGACTGCGGGAGCGCAGACGTGATATCTGGATGGGAGGATCTTCACGCGTTGTGATCACCAGGTGCAACTGGTTAGGTAAGTTTTCGATCAGGAAATTGAGACTATCATGAACGGATTGGTTATCAATGAGATGGTAATCATCCAGAATCAGTACAATTTTTTGCGTTGCCAGCGCAAGTTCGTTGATCACGTTAATCAAGATCGTTTCAGGGGATGGCGGTTGCGGCGCCTGGAGCATCTGCAAAGCCCCGACGCCAATTTCAGTTTCCAAACCTTGAAGACGATTTAGCGCGCTGACGAAATAGGTCAAGAAACGCACTGGGTCATTATCAACCTCATCCAGCGACAGCCAGCCCACTAAAAAAGGAGACGATTCATCGTCTCCCTGAGATTGTAGCCAATCGGTTACTAATGTGGTTTTGCCAAATCCAGCCGGGGCTGAAATAAGGGTTAGTTTTCGGTTTAGGCCAAGGTTAAGTTTTTCGATCAAGTTGGGTCGAGAAACGAGTTCTGGACGGACCGCTGGGACGAAGAGTTTTGTGAGCAGGATGGGGGCGGACATGCCAGGAATTATACCCTGCATTCATCCATCTCTTCTGCAATCGGTAAAAAAAGCTACGACCCTTTCTGATCATTCTCCTTTACCATCCTAGAAACTTATCAACGGAGCCACCTGATTGCATCTTCCTCATCTGTAAATCGATATATTTGCAAGCCGCGATTTCTTCCTACGGTTTCAAACCAACTTGCTTCTTCATAATCACATTTTTTTAATAGCAAAGCGATCTTATGATGTGTTCCACAAAAAAGTGACGCTGCATATTCAGCTTCAAAAAAATCTCCCATTGTTGAAACTTCGGTATTCGTAGCCTTCCTAATATCGAAAAGAATGTATCTACAGTCAGTACTGTTACAGTTTTTTTCGATCTCATTTGTGATCCTTATTCCATTTTTTCTTGTCCAGGAACCAGAAAATTCTATCTTTAGATAGTTGGAAATCTTACAAACATTCAGTTGGTACTTCATCTTACACATCCTTACTAGGAAACATATCTCATGATATGACTTTACTTTTTTTCTACTATTTTGACCTTTTTATTAACTCAATAGGAGATAAGGGGGGGCTGATGGTAGCAAACCGATTAATGCAGCCTGGTCGAAGCTGCCAGTCAGCGTGGTAATCGGTGCACCAATCTCATCGATGCCCGGTTTTACAGCCTAATCCCAAAACCAATCCAGCGAGGCTCATCTATATGATCGGGAATCTGGATTTGATACTGATTCTTTTGTTCCAAGTTTAGCTGTGGTTCGTTATTGTGTAAAGATCCCAAATTTCATACCACGAGAAAGTGGAAAAAGTCAGGCATTTTCGGCGGCATATTGATAAGGTGATAGGTTGCCCAAAGCTTCGTGAGGGCGAATAGCATTGTACTCTTCGATCCATTCTTCAGTGATATCACGGGCTTCCTGCAGTGAAGTAAATAAGTATGCATCGAGCACATCTTCAGGGCTTGGTGTCGGATCGGTGCTATGACCTGCTCCCCAAGAACTGATCTAAAAATTTCAGGTGGGCATTGGAAGAAGGAAATCCTATACAATCTTATATCGCTGATGTATAAGAAAACACTTAGTGAGATGAGCGCCCTTCCAGAATCTTGAGAATCTGGTCTGCACGATAGATGCGGTTTCGTCCCTTGCCGGTAACCTCACGCACAATTCCCAGAACTTCCAGTTTCGCAATATGTCGTTGAACCGTCGTAAAGCTACCGATTTCAAGATTTTCTTGTGCTTGAGAAATGGATGTAATCGGGACACCTATCAGATAGTCAACCAATTGTTCTAGCTTTGCCCGAGTACGTTCTCGTGCAAACATTTTTCTGTATTCTAGCCGTAAATCCTGCAAACGGATTACTCGCTGGCTTGCATCTCGAGCTTGACTGTCTACTCCATTCAAAAAGAACAATAACCAGGCTTCCCACTCCCCATGTTGGCTAACGGCTAATAAGCGATCATAGTATTCCTGGCGATTGGCTTCGATGAAGTTACTAAGATAAAGCAAAGGCTGGGAGAGTAATCCCCACGCCACCAGAAGGAAGGTCACCAACAAACGTCCTACACGCCCATTCCCATCCAGGAAGGGGTGAATGGCTTCGAATTGGTAGTGAATCAACCCGATCTGGATCAATGGTGGGAGTTCAGAGTCTGCATGGATGAAGCGCTCCAGCGCAGATAAACAAGCGTGCATTTCCTCAACCGGCGGCGGCACATAGCGGGCACTATCCAACGTCGCGCCTGGCCTCCCAATCCAATTCTGACTTCTGCGCACTTCGCCAGGAGTCATCAATTCCCCACGTACCCCCTCCATCAAAATAGCGTGAATTTCCCGGATCAAGCGGATGCTCAACGGCAAGGTTTCCAAACGTTCGAGGCCATGATCGATTGCCTTGACATAATTATGAACTTCTTTAATATCTTCCAGATCACCAAACAAACTCAACTGTCCGGCTTCATACGAGAGCAACTCCTGAAAAGAAGTGCGAGTACCCTCAATTTGCGAAGATAAGACCGCTTCCTTGCGAATAAAAGGGCGTACAACCACATGAGGCACAGGAAAGGCATTCCCTACTTCAGCCAGACGCGCCAGACTCCGATCCGCTCTCGACAGAGCCGATAGCAGTTTGTTTGACCAAAGAATATCGGGAGGTAACGGAGCGGGCACAAAAGCAAGGTAGTTCTGCAACGTTCTAATGACCTTGCCAGGGGCGTTTTCTGAAAAATCGGTTTTCTTCATAGGTTGCCTGTTACAAAATGGAAATAAGAAACTTCAGTATTTTTATTTTATAGCAAAAGTAAAAATAATGCAAAACTATATTTTCATGAAAAGTTTGGCCAGACGTTCACGCGGTCTCTCCGATTCCGCGATGTCAGTAATGCGGTATGACTCTGGGCGTTCTTTCATTTCCCACCTGTAGTTCAGTATACATAGTCAGCCATTTCTGCGGATCGTCGCCAGAGACGCGGACAACGTAGCTGCCACGACACTGGCTCCTGCACATCGCACCCCTTCGCTGCGCGAGTCCATCCCAACGCTGACTCATTGGGATCGACCGGTGACGAGTGCTTCTTGAAATGACGCGGTGACATTAACCTTCATCGACGGTGTTTTCATCATTGCGTCAAAAATTCTCCCGATTTGATGTTGGCAATGTGATTGACTTTTCCCCACCTCATGTGCTGCTATATACTTGTTACTAATTATGCATACTACTATGCAAATATCCGCATTCGATTCAGGAGAGTCCAAATTGGCTACTATTATCAAAAAGAGTGTTGTCCACATGACAGAATTGCACCGACAGCTAGGCCAGGTTATCCGCCAGGTAGCTCTCGGTGACGAGCATAATATCGTCGAGAAGGGTGGTCTACCTGTAGCGGCATTATTGCCTATGGCAGAATACGAACGGCTGGTCAGAGATTGGAAGCTCAAAGAGTTCGAGCGTCATTCCCGCGCGTTGGGCGAAGAAGCAGAACGTCGTGGGATTACTGAAGAACAATTGATGGCCGACCTTGAAGAAACAAGAAACAAAGAAGGAGGTTTATCGGGAGACCTACGGTGAGCCCCCAGCCTAGCCTCCGAGTGATGATGGATGCCAATATCCTCATTGCCGGGAGCGTCTGGCGGCGCTTCTGGCTGCCACCGGCGCGGGCGTCTTCCCCGACGTGGAAACGGCCTGTGAGAGCACGATCAGTGTCACTGGTCGCACGGCCCCAGGTGAGGCAGTCCAAACTTACCAGGCCCTGTACCCCCTTTACCGAGGCCTTTACCCGGCGTTAAAACCTACTTTCAATGCCTTAATGTAGGCTCGGAATTATCAATCACTCCCCCGCACCTGCCCTAAAGAACATAAACGCAAACCGCCCCGCCAGGGAACCAGCAGGGCAGCCAATCGCGAAATTTCAGTACCGATATCAGGTGGACCTGGCGGGATTCGAACCCGCGACCTCATCAGTGCGATTGATGCGCGCTCCCAACTGCGCTACAGGCCCTTTGGAAAAGCCCCCCGATTTTATTCGAGGGCTTAACTGCTGTCAAGAAACACTTTCAGAGATCGCAGGTAACGGTCTAATCCACAATGTCGTTAACCCCGAACCCATAGACCACTCTCCGGATAATTCACGTATGGCCGACGTTGATCGCGTTGTTAATCCATACTTACCCCACAATCGCTTATAATACCTGTACAAAGAAAAGTACACTGTGGAGGTTCCATGTCATCCTCTGATCTGAGCCAGCGCCATCAGAAATTAGCCGGGGTATTGGGAAAACAAGGGTTGGATGCCCTCGTGCTTAACCCTGGCCCCAGCCTGCCTTACCTGACCGGATTGCACTTCCATATCAGCGAGCGCCCGGTGGTGGTTTTCTTCAGCCCAAATAAGCCGCCCATCATCGTCCTACCGGAACTGGAAGCTCTCAAAATCCAGGACTTACCCTACCCGATCCAGGCCTTTCCCTATGACGAAAACCCCGCTAACTGGAAAAAGGCTTTTCAAGGAGCTATCCAGGCCGGGGAGTTTGAAAAAGGGCGCATCGGTGTCGAGCCGCGCGCCCTGCGCGTGCTAGAACTTCAATTCCTGGAAGGCGCAGCACCAGAGGCACAATTTGTCTCGGGAGAAGCCGTCATCGCTGAACTGCGTATGCGCAAAGACGCCGCAGAAGTCGCCGCCATGCGGGAGGCTGCCGAGATCGCGCAAAAGTCCCTGCAGGCCACACTCCCGATGATCAAGCCAGGGGCAGCCGAGCGCCAAATCGCAGCCGAACTCGTCATACAATTGCTGCGCCACGGTTCCAAATTCGCGATCCCTTTTTCCCCGATTGTCTCGGGTGGGCCTAACAGCGCAAATCCACATGCCACCCCCACGGATCGAGAGTTAGCCCCCGGCGACCTGTTAGTCATCGACTGGGGTGCCAACGTGAGAGGCTACTTCTCCGATATCACACGCACCTTCGCCATTGGAGAGGTCGATCCCGAATTGAAGCACATCGCTGAGATCGTCAGAGAAGCCAACGCCGCGGGACATGGCTGCGCCGGACCCGGTGTCCCCGCCGCGCAAGTCGATCATGCCGCCCGCAGGGTTATCGAGGATGCCGGTTACGGTCAATACTTCACCCACCGCACCGGCCACGGCCTGGGCCTCGAGGGGCACGAAGAACCGTATATCCGCTCCGATAACCAACTGCCTCTGGAAGTGGGGATGAGCTTCACCATCGAGCCGGGCATCTATCTTCCTGGCCGCGGAGGCGTGCGCATCGAGGATGACGTCGTCGTCACACCCAATGGCATCGAGAACCTGACCGATCTTCCACGTGAGTTGGTCACTTTGGAGGCATAATTGATCATTCCAACGGCCCAACCCTTTTTCTTCCCAGGCGGTGAGACCAAATGCTTGCTGGTGCACGGCTTCACCGGCGCGCCCAAAGAGATGCGCTGGATGGGTGAATATCTGGTAGATCGAGGATACACTGTTTTAGGAATCCGCTTGGCCGGGCACGCCACCCGCCCCGAAGATTTACAGCGTACCCAATGGAGGGATTGGCTGGCCTCCGTTGAGGATGGTTGGCATCTCCTGGGGCGCGCGACCACCCCGGTTTTCGTCATCGGACTATCGATGGGCGGCGCACTGGCACTCACTTTTGCGGCGCGCTTCCCTGTGAAAGGGGTGGTCGCTATGGCTACACCCTATGAACTGCCCCCTGATCCCCGGCTGCCCTTTTTGCGCTGGCTGCACCCGCTGATGCCCTACGTCCCCAAGGGCGACTCAGATTGGGTCGATCCCGAACCTGAAAAAGACCACATCCACTACCCTGACTATTCTACAAAGGCCATCCTTGAATTAAAGGGACTCCTAGATGAAATGCAGTCCGTGCTGCATAAGGTCAGTGCCCCAACCCTGCTGATGCACTCCCGTCAAGATGGCGGCGTCGATCCTGGGAACATGCCCAAGATCAACAAAGCATTAGGGAGCGAAGACAAAACCATGCTGTGGATCGAGAACAGCGGGCATGTGCTCACACGCGATGCTGCCTGGGAGCAGGTATTCAAAGCCGCTGATGATTTCATCTGCCGGGTGAACACCTCTTAACCACTCAAGGCCAACCTGAATTATCGAGAGTTTATCGATGTTCAGCCCCAATGAGCACTCAAACCTTGGAAAGTTTGGCACCCAAGAACCATAAGATAATAGAGATCCCATGAAAAACAGAGCCCTTCTATCTGTCCTCATTGTCCTATTACTAGTGACCCTTGCCTGCGGCACTACGACCACCCCCCAAGCAACCGCAACTTTGGACCAGAGCATGGTGGAAACGATGGTCGCATCAACAATCCAGGCATTGGACACTCCAGCCGATCCATCCTCAGAAGAACCCCGCCAGGAACCCACAACATCGCCCCAAGAAACACCTCCCACGGAGGAACCCCCCACACCAGAGCCGGTCTGCTTACCCCAACACCCCGGCGCGCAGGTCTTGCCCCAGCCCGCGGGGTTCGGCGCTAACACCAATACCTTAGCCATCGCCTTTTACAACGTTGTTGGAAACATCTTGGGGAATATACAAACCCCTGGGATGACCTGGTTAGCCCCTGAACAGCTCCATATTGGCGGCCCCTTGTCATTGGGGTTTGTAGATATCCCGCTGGTTTACCACAGCCTTGATAATGGCGGCATGTTGAAAAGGAGTGAGAACGGCATCGCTAATCAATTGGTCCTGACACCCAACCTGGTGACACTGACCGGGGGTGAAGGTTCGTCGGTGATCGCCTACAGCACCAATGACTCTGACCAGGCCGCCGGTGGCTGGATCAGCTGCCTCTACGCTGGCGACTTAGAAGCCATCAACGGCGCCCAGCCCATGCTCACCCGCTCCGAGGGCGATGGTTTCGTGCTCTACCCATTAGCACTGCGGGTTCAAGGCGGCATCGGGCAGGGCGTGTGGTACACCCTTTCCATGTGGGGGATCGGCAACATCAACTTCGCCCCCTATAACGGCCTCTACTACCTCAACTTCGCAGACGGGAGTGTGACGGAGTATTTGGGTTTTTCCGATCGCCTAGCTGGCTTCTCACCCGATCAGAGCCAAGTTGCCTTCTCGCCAGGGATGGGCGGAGAGCCCGGGGGACCGGGAAACAGCCTCACCATCCGGGACTTGATCACCTGCCAGGAGACAGTAATCCCTTTCCATCCAAGCACCAACCTGGGGGGCGGATTTGTAACCTTCTCTCCTGACAACAGCTATTTCTCATGGTTGGAGGCCAGCGGTCCCAACAACATGGAAGCCCAGATGCGGCTGCGGATTGCCCATCTCAACGGAAATCTGCTTGTCGACTCAGACTTCGCCGGGCTTAGCGGGTTAGCAGGCGGTGAAATCCCTACCTATATAAAGCCCGTTGGATGGCTGGCGAATCATCTGCTGCTCTTGGAAATCAGCGTACCGTCCCTGGCCTCCCCGCTGGTCGTGGTTTGGGCGCCAGATCCCAACCAGCCGCTAAATCCCGCTCTGGGGGCTAACCAATCAGCCCCGTTAGCCGATGGTGTCTTCGCGGGATTTCTTTACCCCTGACTTTCGACGACATATTTCCTATCAAAAGCAATTTAAGAGACTCGATTTCTATTACTCATTACAAAAGGACCATCGAAAACAGTTATGAATAGAAATCTCATTTTGGTTGCCATCGCCCTGTTTACCTGGGGGATCGGCGAAGGGGCATTCTTCTATTTTCAGCCCCTTTACCTGGAAGAATTGGGCGCTTCTCCCATTGCGATCGGATCGATCTTGAGCGCGGTGGGCGCGGCCATGACCATCGTGCATATTCCGGCGGGCCACCTGGCAGACCGCTTTGGCCGCCGCAGGATATTGTGGGCTGCATGGATCTTCGGCACGACCGCAACCTGGGTAATGGCCCTGGCACGCTCTTTGTCTATGTTTGTCCTCGGCATGATACTCTATGCTTTAACCTCTTTTGTCATGGCTCCTCTGAACAGCTATGTCACCGCCGCACGCGGCAAATGGTCTGTGGCACGCGCCCTCACGCTGACCTCAGCCTTGTTCAATGCTGGCGCGATCCTAGGCCCCTTGATCGGCGGCTGGATTGGAAACCATTTTGGGTTAGGAAGGACTTATCTTTTTGCTGCATGTGTTTTCGCAGCCTCAACTACGATCATCTTCAATATTCAGCACCAACCGGTTGAATCAAGGCCCAGCGGCGGCGTAGCAGAACTGCTTAGAAATCGTGCTTTTCAAAAATTCTTGCCGATCATATTCCTGACCATCTTCGCCATGTACCTGGCCCAGCCCCTCACACCGAACTTCCTGCAGAACCAACGCCAGCTACCTCTGGATCAGATCGGGATTGTCATCGCAGCAGGGAGTCTGGGGAATGTAGTGCTGAATTTGTTCATTGGGCGAATGAATCCCTTGCGTGGGTTTTTGCTCTGTCATCTCAGCGTGGCTTTATTTGCAGCAACAATATGGCGGGGTCTTGGCCTTCAGTGGTACATCATCGGATATTTCTTGCTTGGGGGATATCGGGTGGCGCGATCACTGGCCATCGCCCAGGTACGTGGTCTGGTGGCGCTGGCAAATATGGGCCTGGCCTATGGAGTCGCTGAAACAGTATGCGGCACGGCTTTGATTCTGGCCTCCCCTTTGGCTGGCTATCTTTACGAATTTAACCCAGAGGTAATATATCCCACTACGATCCTCATTTTAGCAGGTTCACTGTGGGTCAGCGCGTTTTTCATCCCGCGTTTTTCTCAACAGACAGAACAGTTCCCCTGAGGAGGCAGCTATGGACATCATCCTATATTTACAAAACCTAGGAGATTGGCCCGCACCAGTGATGCAGTTTTTCACCTTCCTGGGCTTTGAAGAATTCTATCTGCTGGTCATGCCAGCCATTTATTGGTGCTTTGACACGGTCATGGGGGCGCGACTGGCCATTATGCTGGCCATTACAACCAGCGTAAACGCGGTGCTGAAAGTCGCCTTTCACTCGCCGCGCCCTTTCTGGGTTTCAGACAAAGTGCGCGCCCTCAGTTCAGACCCTTTTTTCGGCCTCCCCTCAGGTCATGCCCAGAACGCAGTCAGCCTGTGGGGTACCTGGGCGTTTTCCATGAAGCGCCGCTGGGTCTGGATCATAGCTATCGCTGCGGCTTTCATGATCGGCCTCTCTCGGCTCTACCTGGGGATGCATTTCCCTATAGACGTGCTCGTCGGATGGCTGGTAGGGGCGATCCTGCTATGGATGTTCCTTCGGCTGGAAGCCCCTATTATGAAATGGATCAACGGTCAATCCGTTACAGCGCAACTAATCACCTTTGCGCTGATATCTACGAGTATACTTTTGATTGGCAATCTGACCCTCTGGGGACTGAAGGATTGGCAGCTGCCCGTGGAATGGGTCCAGACTGCCACGCAAGCGGGCAGCCCGCCGGAACCTTTTGGGCGAGGTGCTATTACTACTGCGGCGGCGATCTTCTTCGGGCTGGGGTCTGGGTTGATCTTGATTCACCAGCAGGGTGGATTCGATCCCAAAGGTGCTCTGTGGAAGCGCTTGGTGCGCTACCTCGTGGGGATGATGGGCACCTTGGCCCTCTGGGCGGGGTTGAAAGCCATCTTCCCGGCGGGTGAAGAATTCATCCCTCAGGCATTCCGCTTCATCCGCTACGGATTGATAGGGTTCTGGGTTGCCGCAGGCGCTCCAATGATCTTCCGCTGGCTCAACCTAACCGATCCCGCCACACATCAATCCCCCGAATAAGGAGAAGTCGAACTTTTTGGAAGCTTCCCACAAATTTCGCTCAGATTACTGAAAAGTTCGACTACTACAGACAAATTTTTGAGCGTGCACGACAGGATAACCTATGTCCCCCACACGTCATACGTTCCCACCGCCGCCATCGCTGACCATCAACAAGACCACCGCGCGACGCTTTGCGTTCGCGCACCACCATTTGTGGCCGCCGCGCCAGCTCAAAGGCAAAGACGGTGTGCGCCAATATATCCAACGCGTCGGGGCTATCCAGTTCGACCCCATCAATATCGTCGGCCGCAACCCAGACCTGGTGCTTCAATCTCGGGTGGCGGACTTCAACCTCGGGATGCTGGACGAACTGCTCTATGAAGACCGCCAACTGCTGGACGGCTGGGATAAGATGGCCTCGATCTATTCCGTCGAGGATTGGCCATACTTCGCCCGCCAACGCGCCCGAATGAGGCAGCATCACGGTGTGCCTGAGGAGGTCGTCATGCAGGTAGCGCCCGACCTACTTGGGCAGATCAAAGAGAAAGGCCCCTTGAGTTCCCTGGATTTCAAAGGCTACGAGAAGGCCGATTGGTCTTGGGGGCCTACTAAAGCCTCAAGGGCAGGGCTGGAAGGGCTGTTCGCTATGGGGCAACTGGGGGTAGACCACCGGGTCAACAACCGCCGCTATTTCGATCTCATCGAACGCTTATTACCCGGTGACCTGCTGGCCGCGCCTGATCCCAACCAGAACGAAGAAGCCTATCAAGACTGGCACGTACTCCGGCGCGTGGGGGCCATGGGGCTGGCATTACCCAACGCAGGGGAACACTGGTATGGCATCATCGGCGTAAAAACGCCAGAACGTAAGCAGATTCTGGCCCGACTGGTTGAGCACGGCGATTTGACCGCCGTTGCCATCGAAGAGATTCCCGACAAGGTCTTCTTCATCCGCAGCGCTGACCTGCCAACCTTGGAGACCGTGAAAAACGAAAAACCGCCCCAACAAGGCGCGGCAATCCTTGCGCCCCTGGACAACCTGCTGTGGAATCGCAAGAACAACAACTGGCTGTTTGATTTTGAGTACATCTGGGAAGTCTATAAACCCAAAGCGCAGCGTCAATATGGGTATTACGTCCTACCGGTGATCTATGGGGACCGCTTCATCGCTCGCTTCGACCCCGCCTTCGATAAGAAAACCCGCCACCTAACCCTCCAGAATTGGTGGTGGGAGGAGGGTGTTCAGCCCGACGAAGAGATGGAAGCTGGGCTGATCGCTTGCCTTCAAGATTTTTTGGCCTATTTGAGCGCAGAAGCTTTTGAAATTGGGGAACTGATTTCCAACGAAGAATCGCTACAGTGGATGGAAGCAATTAGCAGGTAATCTCAAGACCTACCGCCCTTTTACTCCTTCTATCAGCATCTCAATCGTCTTGGCAATCCGCCTCTGACGGGTCTCAGCCCGTTTGGCCTTGTTGATCCAGTTGACGTATTCTCGTTGGTGGATGTAGGACAACTTGCTGAAAAAGGACTTCGCTTGAGGGCTTTCAGCGAAGGCCACTTTTAGATCGCTGGGGACTTCGACAACGCGCGGTTCGATGTCTTCTTCAAGGACCACTTCTACCTCGTCCCCAAACGTCTTACCGATCTTGGTGCGGATAGCTTTGATCACGATCAAAATATGCCAGGGCTCCCCCATGCCTACCAAGGTGCCCCGGTAAGGCTCGCCATCGATGAGGGCCTTGATCTTGACGCGCTTCTTCCCAAAGACCTCTTCGACATCGAAGGGGATTCGCACAAAAGCGCCTCCACCGCCGGGGTCTTCGATCATCGCTCGAAAGGTGTATTTCTCAGTCATCCTATCTCTCCCACGAAGGAAGCCACCGTTCTGGATTTTTCTCCTGATTTCATTTGGAAAACCGCTGCGCAGCGCGGGCTTTCGTCTTTGCAAGCTCTTCAGCGCGATTTTTCGGCGGCGCTTTCGTCTCAAGCGCGCCGAGCAGGTTAGCGGAGGCTACCGTGATCATCGCAACTGCCTCTTCGAAGGCTGCCTGATTCGCTTGCGATGGTTGGTTAAAACCGCTGATCTTGCGCACGAATTGGTACGCAGCAGCGCGGATCTCCTCATCCGTCGCAGGCGGGTCAAAATTGTACAGCGTTTTGATATTTCTACACATAAATAACTCTCCAAAAGCTGCCTCAAGTTCGATTGTAGAGCGTTTATCCTGGTCGGTCAAGACAAAATTGTCCAAATTTTGTATCTAAATACCCGTGGTTGGATTTTGCATTAGAATCTAAGCTATGCAACGAGGCACCTTTCTCATCACCACAATTTTTCTGCTCTTGACCGCCTGTGCTCCTGCGGAATTCAGCACCCCGGCATCGTCATGGCGATATTCCCACCTGCGCGCCCTCGACCCTGTCGATGCACCCCACCCCGCGTCGGATTTGATCGCCCTGTATACACGCACCACAACCTACGACTTCCAAATCCGCCTTGACCTCCTCGATCTACCAGATACGGCGCATTCGGACATCTATATCGCGCTTGATTTTGTGCCCGGCGGCAAAACTGAACTACCCATCGCCGCAAAATCGTCAAGTCCCTGGGACCTGTTGCTGGTGATCCCCTCGGCAGGTCCGCCAACCCTGTCCGAAAGTCAATCGCGGACATCCAATCTCTCACAAAGCCTCCCCGCAGAGGAGGGATCAGCAATCCTCCCTCTCCCGCGCGTCGTTCGAGATCACGTATTAGACACTATCGTGATCAGCTTGAACGCCCACCTGCTGCCGAAGCAGTCCGGGGCGTTTTTCATCGAGGCATACACCACCCCACCAGGTTCTGCGGTCGTGGAGGATACCATTCAAGCGGTCTCTTCTGATGCACTACCGCCCGGCCGGGCACCCCTGCTGCTCACCTTCTGGAATGCCCTCCCTGCCCACACCCCGGCCCAGGCGTTGCGCCGCTGGGACGCCGCTCACACCGGCCCCCTGGGGCGACGGCATGGGCTGAAACACCTCGTCGAAGCGGCGCAACGCCATCAAGTGCCCATCACCCTGTTAGATTTGAAATCGCCCCTCTCACTCTCCGCCCTGGAACTCCTAGAGGGCACCTCTCAAATCAAGCATCTCGCGGCCAATGACCTGGTTACCATCCCCGACGCCTGGCCGATGGCGTATTTCGGGCCGCTTCCGACCTGGGTCAATCAAAAAATGGCCTCAACCAGCCGCGAGATCAGCGGTGGTTTTGGGCTGAGGGGGTCACCTCTGCTCTACACTCACAACCAACTGCCCAGCCAACCAGCCCCTTATGCACTGTCATTGGTCCTTCAATCTCCTACAGACGTGGATGAAATACCCCAAACCCACATTTACCGATCTGGCAGCCAGGCCATTCTGCCCATCCCATTAAGGGGAAATGATGCTGATCAACTCACCCAAGAAGGCCTTGATCTTGAGATCAAAAAAGCGCTGCTCACGGCAGCGATCCAAGCGGATTCATCCTTCCCATCCCCCATCACCGTGCTGGGCGGCGATCTACCTCACACCAACTGGGGCGACCCGATGATCGTCGATCTGGCGATGCGATATATCAACACCCATCCGTGGATACGTCCCCTCGGCGAACTTGATCTGCTCACCTACAGACGAATACTTGGATTCGAACGGGCAACACATTCAACAGTTTCTCAAGAGCATGAAAACATCCTTGCCGCTCTCGAAATGGCACCCCCAAGCCCAATCACCGAGTTAGCCTGGGATGCTTACTGGGCTTTGCTGGCTCCGGCTGATCCGGCTTATGCGGAACTGCCTGAGCTGCGCGCAAACTATCTTGAGGTCATCGACGACCTGCTGACCGCGGCTCAATGGGATGCGAACACAGGCGGTTCGGCTATGCGCCAGTTCGAGTCGTTCACAGCTTGTGCACCCAATACAGATTCCGATGGAGGGACTGAGTGCATCCTGGCCTCGGAGAAGATTTTCGCGCTGATCGATTCCCAGGGAGCACGGCTGAGTCTGCTATTCGCGCGCGGCGAAGATGGAACTCATCAAATCGTGGGGCCATCATCACAGTTTTCCGTTGGGCTGAGCGACCCGTCCAACTGGGACCTCAGCCGCGGGCCGCGGGCTGACCCCGATGTGATCTCCGGCGGGTTGGCGGGGCCCTGGGAACCTTATGAGATTTCACTTATTCCCAATGGGCTGCGCTTCAGCTCATCTAGCGTACAAAAAGATTACCTGCTTTCAAAAGACGGCCTGCGCGTAGAGATAACGGCATCTGCCCCCATGGGGGTACAAATCCCACTGGCCGTCGCACCGGAAATGCGTTTCTCTCTTGGGTGGGGAGAGCGATATTTTAGCGAAAATACTCCCCAGGGATGGGTCTGGGGGATCGAGTCTGGCCCGCGGGTGCGGGTGCAAACCTCGGGAGTCCTAACCCCGCAAACCTTCGCCGATGATCTCCCCGCCCTTTTAGTTCCAGAAAACCCAAACTACAATTATCCCCCGGGGCATTTTATCCCTTTCCCATTGGCCGTCCCCCAAATCACCGCCCAGGGAGATTTCTGGGTTCAGTTGGATGTGCTGCCGTAGAGACCCCGTTGTTGGATGATCCGATAGACCGCCGGGTGGGTGAGATAGCGGTAGGGGAGGCCGGCCCTGATCCGACGACGGATTTGAGAGGCGGCGATATCCAATAATGGCGCGTCGACGAACTGTACTTTGGGCGTGATCCCCGGAAATTGCCTCTCCAAATCTTCGAGTTCGATCTCAGCATTGGGGCGACGGGTTACCCCCAGGGCGTCACAAGCCGACACAAAATCCCGGGGGGCGTGCCAGGTGGGCAGATCGCGCAGGGAATCTCCTCCCATGAGATAAACCAGCTTGGTGTGGGGGTACTCTGCCCGGATTAATCGTACGGTGTCAACAGCGTAGTGTGGGGGCGGACGGTCGATGTCGACCCGAGACAACACGAACTTGGGATTATCCGAAATCGACGCCTGGAGCATATCCAGGCGGTGGGTCAAAGGGGTGATCTGCTGCCCCCGTTTATGCGGCGGGTCAGAGGTTAACACCCACAGGATCAGCTCAAGATCAAGCTGGTGGAGCGCCTCTTCAGCCAAGATCAAATGGGCAATATGAGGGGGATCGAACGTGCCACCTAAGATGCCGATCACTTTACTCTGACCACTCCAGCTCGTACTCCCCAATAAATACGGTATCACCCGGCTGCACTCCTTCTTCGATGAGGGCATCTTCGATACCCAGGGTTTGCAGTATGCGCTGGAAACGGCGCACAGACTGGCCGTATTCCCAATAAGTCATCGCCGCAGCACGCTCGATGGACTCCCCGATCACACGATACCCTTCCGAGATGCGTTCTACGGAAAACTGGCGCGGGTCATTCTCTGGGCGGTAGACAGGCAACTCATCAGCAGTCGGTTCGGGTTCGGGAGGCAATTCATCTAGCAGTTGCTGGGCACGATAAAGGACCTGGCGCAAACCTGTACCCGCCACGGCGGATATCGCATAAGCCTCGTAGCCGCGCTTTTCGAGCTCAGCCTGAATTTCCGGCCATCTCTCCTGTACTTCCAGCAAATCCATCTTATTGAAGACGACAACCTGGGGCTTCTCAGCCAGTTGAGGATCGAACAGGGCAAGCTCGCTGTTGATCTGGGCAAAATCCAGCAAAGGATCAACCGCCAGGCCATCTAGCAGATGGACCAGCACACGAGTCCGTTGGATGTGCCGTAAGAACTCGTGCCCCAGGCCAACACCTTGATGAGCCCCCTCAATCAGCCCAGGAATATCCGCCAGAACCAGAGTGGTTTCCACATCCAGTTCCACTACACCGAGGTTGGGCTGCAAGGTGGTGAAGGGATAAGGGGCGATCTTGGGCTTGGCGTTTGTCACCGCGGCCAAAAGAGTGGATTTCCCCGCATTGGGGACGCCAACCAGGCCAACATCGGCGATGAGTTTCAACTCCAAACGGAGACTGCGTTCTGCAGGCGGCTCTCCCTTTTCTGCAATGCGCGGGGCTTTGTTAGTAGAAGAAGCAAAACGAGCATTACCGCGACCCCCGCGCCCTCCCTGACAAACCACCAGGGTCTGCCCTGGGTGCGTGAGATCACCTAATAACTCATCGGTGTCAGCATCAAAAACCAGGGTCCCAGGCGGCACCTGTAAAACCAGATGTTCCCCAGATTTGCCGGTTTGGTTATTGCCACCTCCCCTGGCACCATTGGGGGCATTGTACTGATGTCTGCGGCGGAAAGAAGACAACGTGTTGAGGGTCGGTTCCACTTGCAAGACCACATCCCCCCCATGACCACCATCGCCCCCGTCCGGGCCGCCAAAGGGCACAAATTTCTCCCGGCGGAAATGGACTATCCCCGCACCACCACGGCCGGAGCGCACCTGGATGTTAATTTCGTCGATGAACATGAGATTTATGCTAAATCCGTCGGCGATCTCAGGAAATCGCCTGGAAAAAGGGGCCAACGTAAAATATACGTTTACTTTCGTGGATACCACTGTCCGGGCCTCGGCCCGGCAGATCATTATTGCGATTATATTGAGAATAATTATACCATTGGGGGTATTTTTGTTTTGCCTGTGCTATAATATTTACACTTGTGAACCACTCCACATTGGCCTAGTTCAATTAGCGAGATTGATGTAGCAAGGAGCACAAAAAATGACAAAGCACGAAATCCCCGGCATCGTTGTTGGACGCTTACCGATCTACCTAAGAGCCATACAACGCATGGCACAAGAAGGCCAAAGAGTGACTTCCTCCAAGGAATTAGGGGAAAGACTCGGCGTATCCGCAGCACAAATTCGCAAAGACCTCTCTCAGTTTGGTGAATTCGGCAAGCAAGGCACTGGATATAATATCAAATACCTCAGCGAGCAATTGCGGCGGATACTAAACCTAAATGTCGTTTGGGATATGGCTATCATCGGGGCTGGCGATGTCGGCAGCGCGCTGGCTCATTACTCGGGGTTCCGAGATCGCGGCTTCCAGGCAACAATGATCTTCGACAACGACAGTGAGAAAATCGGCAAGAAAATGGGCGGCTTAGTAGTGCAAGACATCGCCAATATGATCGAAGTCATTCGCCAGGCAAAGGTCAAGGTGGCAATGGTGGCCACACCTGCCGATCACGCCCAAGAGGTCACTGAGCAGTTAGTGGAGGCGGGCGTAGAAGCCATCCTCAATTACGCGCCCATTCAGATCTCAGTTCCCGAAGGTGTGCGTGTTGAATATATCGACCCGGCCACACACTTGCAGAAGATGTCATATTATTTAGAGTAAATCTAGACAAGAAGTTGAATTTCTGCGAGAAACCCAACTTAACTTCTATCTGTTAAAGCGAAACGGGCTGGAAATCCAGCCCGTTCTCTTTTTATGAGAGGTCACTCCCTACACCGGTGGCAGATTGCGTTTGATTTTGGCATAGACGCCCGGCTGTAGAGACAAGGAAGCACCTTCTGATACACAAGTAATGGGGTTATCGACCAGGTAAGCGGGGACACCGAGTTCTTTGGTCAATAATTTATCGATTCCACGCAATAAAGCACCCCCTCCACAAAGAGCAATGCCTCGATCGATGATATCCGAGACCAGTTCAGGGGGGGTTTTTTCTAAAACCCTGCGGGCGGCCTCGACGATCTGGTTCAGAGGCTCTTGAAGCGCCTCGACCACTTCGCCGGTAGTTAAGGTAAGCGGTCGCGGCAACCCTGTAACCGAATCCTGGCCTTGAAACTCGATACTCTGTTCTTCATCCTGAATGACTGCGGCACCGATTTCAATTTTGATGCGCTCCGCCGTCGGCTGAGCAACGATCAAGCCGTATTTGCGACGGATATAGGTCATAATGGCATCATCCAGCTGTAGCCCGCCGATACGTATCGTCTCGGCCGATACAATGCCGTACATGGCCAACACCGCTGCCTGGCTAGCGCCAGCCCCTAAACAAATGATCATATTCCCCGTCGGTGTATGGAAAGGTAAATCGACACCCAGGGCGGCCGCCATGGGTTGCTGGATCAGAAATACATCCCGCTTGATGGCTTCCAGAGCTGCCTCATGGACCGCCCGGCGCTCAACGCTGGTGACCCCGTAAGGAAGTGACACCATCACCCGAGGCCGGAAGACGCGTACCGGGCTGCTGACCTTTCTAATCAGGTATTCGAGCAGTTTCTCTGCCACCTCATAATCAGCAATCACCCCGTTCTGGAGGGGGTAAGCCACCTCTAAGGATTCAGGAACCCGCCCAAACATATCCTGGGCTTCCTGTCCCAGGGATACGATTTTCAACTCATCGACGGCGATGGCAACCACCGTGGGTTCCTGTAAAATGACCTGCCCATCTTCGGAAATCCGTGTCCAGATGGTGCCTAAATCAATCCCCAGGTCTTTCGAGAAAAGGGCCATGAATTCCTATTTATCTTCCAACACGGGTGGGAGGCCCGCTCGACGGGCACCCCGGCCGCGATATCGTCGTGCGGCATCCAGGCGCAGCCTGGAACGTCGCAAAGCGGCTTCCATGCGCAGATAGGCATCAGAGTCGGGAGGAGGGCCCTCAGCCAGGTATTTCTCTGCCCGTTCTCGAGCAGCTTCGGCGCGAGATATATCGATCTCGCCCACGTTTTCTGCCCGGTCAGCCAGCACGGTGATGATATCGGGTTGAACTTCAACCACGCCACCAGCCACGGTGAAGGCTTCTTCTGTCCCCTGATAGCGAACGAGGATCACACCGTAGTCCAGCGCCGACAGCAGCGGGGCATGGTTGGGAAGGATGCCCATCTCACCTTCCGTACCCGGCAAAACGACGGTGTCTGCTTCGCCCTCGAAGATCATGCGATCTTGGGAGACTATCTCACAACGGATAGGCATATTACACTAACTCTTTGGCTTTTTCGACAACATCATCGATGGTCCCCACCATCATAAAGGCATCCTCGGGGATGTCATCGTGGTTGCCATCCAAAATCTCGCGGAAACCACGCACAGTCTCGCGGATGGGGACGTATTCCCCAGGAGTATTGGTGAACTGCTCAGCAACATACATGGGCTGTGAGAAGAAGCGTTCGACTTTGCGGGCGCGGGAGACGATCAGTTTGTCGTCCTCGCTCAACTCATCGATGCCCAGAATGGCAATGATATCCTGTAAATCTTTGTAGCGCTGCAGCACCTGCTGGACCTCGCGAGCAGTGCGGTAGTGATCATCGCCCACGATCTGCGGGTCCAAAATACGAGATGTCGAGGCCAGTGGATCAACTGCCGGATAAATACCCTTCTCAACAATGGAACGTTCGAGGGCGATGGTGGCATCGAGGTGGGTGAAGGTCGCAACAGGCGCGGGGTCGGAATAATCATCGGCAGGAACGTACACAGCCTGCATCGAGGTGATCGAACCACTGCGCGTGGACGTAATCCGCTCTTGAAGCTCCCCCATCTCCGTAGCCAGCGTGGGTTGGTATCCCACTGCCGAGGGCATTCGGCCCAACAAGGCCGACACTTCTGAACCGGACATGCTGAAGCGGAAAATATTGTCGATGAAGAGCAACACATCACGACCCTGATCGCGGAAGTACTCGGCCATCGACAGCGCACTCAATGCAACGCGTAAACGCACACCAGGGGGCTCGTTCATCTGGCCGTAGACCATGACGGTATCCTTCATCACGCCAGATTCGATCATCTCACGGTAGAGTTGGGTGCCCTCACGGGTTCTTTCACCCACACCAGCGAACACGGAATTGCCTTCGTGCTCTTTCGCCACGGAGCGGATCAACTCCATGATGATGATGGTCTTTCCAACCCCGGCACCGCCAAAGATGCCGGTCTTGCCACCCTTCGTAAAGGGCGCAATCAGGTCAATCACCTTGACGCCGGTCTCGAAGACCTCCACCCGAGTAGATTGGTCTTCGAAAAGGGGCGCCGGGCGATGAATAGGATAATAGAGATCGGTTTCAACGGGGCCTTCAGCATCAACGGGACGCCCCAAAACATTGAATACCCTTCCCAACGTCGCCAGACCCACGGGAACCTGGATCGGTGCTCCGGTGCGATAAACATCCACCCCTCTTTGGAGACCATCCGTCGTATCCATCGCGACACAACGCACCCAATTCTCTCCCAGATGCCTCTGCACCTCTAAAATCTGGGGGGCGCCTCCGTTTAAGGGGATTTCCAAGGCTTCATAAATATCTGGGAGCTCACCTGCCGGGAACTCAACATCGACAACACCACCTTGGATTTGAATGATGCGGCCTTTCGCCTTTGCCATGCGTACCTCCATATTCAGCCAGCAGCAATCGACTGCTGCATCCTGTTTATTATCTCTGCGCCAGGGCCTCCGCGCCACCGGCAATATCCAACATCTCACTCGTAATGGATTGCTGGCGCGCCTTGTTATAGTCAAGCTGCAAAGCAGCACCCAGCTCGGTGGCATTCTCTGTGGCATTCTTCATCGCCACCATACGAGCGGCGTGTTCGCTGGCCAGCGACTCCATCACAGCCTGGTAAACTTGCAGCGCGGTAAAACGCGGCACAATTTCATCGAGAATTTGTTCTTGCCCCGGCTCATAAATATACGTCGCTTCTGGGCCATGATGTGCTTCATCAAAAGCCGCTACTCGGCCCTCGCCAGAATCGACTTCCAGCGGGAGCAATTTCTTGACAACAGGGTCTTGTCTGACCATGTTGACGAAATCGGTATACACCAAATGGACCTCATCGACATTTCCAGACAAGAATTCATCCACAGCCAGCCGCCCAATCGATGAGACATCGGCAAATTCAGGTGCAGCGGGTAGATCGCTGAACTCGGCGATGATATCCTGACCTCTCCGGATCATCATATCGCGTCCCCTGCGGCCGACCGTGATATAACGCACCGGCACCTCGTAATCAGCGAAATTATTAAGCACAAAACGAACAATATTGGCGTTATACGCGCCTGCCAGCCCTCGATCTCCGCTGATCAAGACGACCAGGGTATTTTCTATCTGGTCACGCTCGATCAACAAGGGATGTAAGTTCGTCCGTCCGGGCTGGGCAGCGATATGCGTCAGCACTTGCCAGGCCTTGGTTGCATAAGGGCGAGTGCGGTACATCGCCTGCATGGCCTTCTGGACTTTGCTGGCACTGACGGCTTGCAAAGCCCGGGTGACCTGGGCAATGTTCTTGACACTTCTTATGCGTAAGAGTACTTCTCGAGCATTAGCCATATTCGTCTAATAACCTGATAACCGGTTAGTCAATAATCGTTTTAGAAAATGTCTCAGCATCCAAAAACTATCTGACTATCTGTCCTATCTCCACGTTGAACGGAAACTATCCAGCGCAGTGCGTAACTTCTCTTCTGTATCGTCTGCGAGACGGCCGTGCTCTTCAATCACTCGCCCAATCTCAGGGTGAGAGGTCTCCAGATAACGGCTCAGAGCCTCCTCCCACTCGCGCATGCGATCGAGGGGCACATCATCAGCAAAGCCATTCGTGCCAGCATATATGGTCATCACCTGATTTGCCAGAGAGACTGGTTCATACTGCGGCTGCTTGAGAATTTCTTGCAAACGCTGGCCGCGGCCGAGACGAGATTGAGTTGCTGCATCCAAATCAGAGCCGAATTGAGCAAAAGCCGCCAACTCACGAAAGGCAGCCATATCAAGGCGCAAACGACCGGCGACCTGCTTCATGGCCTTGGTCTGGGCGTCCCCACCTACACGGGAAACCGAAAGACCCACGTTCACCGCCGGTCGAATACCGGCATAGAAGAGATTGTTCTCCAAATAAATCTGACCATCCGTAATCGAAATCACGTTGGTGGGCACATAAGCTGACAAATCACCGAGCAAGGTCTCGATGATGGGCAAAGCGGTCAACGACCCGCCCGTCCCGCTGACTTTTACCAACTTATAACTGTCCGCATTGTCCAGGGCCTGGCGGGCCTCGTCGGCATCATGCTTGGAGAGCGGACCACCATACACTTTTCCATCAACAGCATCGGATTCCCCAGCCAGCGACTCAGAAAAATCTGCGGGAACGATCACAA
Organism: Anaerolineales bacterium; assembly: GCA_028278545.1. GTDB lineage: Bacteria > Chloroflexota > Anaerolineae > Anaerolineales > UBA11858 > NIOZ-UU35. Next base: position 50,146 of record JANQED010000179.1, on the reverse strand, counting down.
ATTGGTCGGCCAGACGAGCGGCGCGCTCTAGCAAACGGGAGTGGAGATAGAACAAATCTCCGGGGTAAGCCTCACGCCCCGGCGGACGACGCAGGAGCAGGGAAACCTGGCGGTATGCCCAGGCATGTTTGGAAAGGTCATCGTAGATCACTAGGGCATCGCGGCCCGTTTCCATAAATTCTTCCCCCATGGCGCAACCAGCGTAGGGAGCAATATACTGCAAAGCAGCAGGCTCTTCAGCTGAGGCCACCACCACGATGGTGTGCTCCATGGCCCCAAACCGTTCCAATGTTGCCACCGTTCGAGCGATGGCAGCTTTTTTCTGACCGATGGCAATGTAAATACAAATCAGGTCCTTGCCCTTCTGGTTGATGATAGCGTCCAGGGCGATGGCGGTCTTGCCGGTCTGGCGATCGCCAATGATTAACTCACGTTGGCCCCGCCCAATGGGGATCATGGAGTCGATGGCTTTGATGCCTGACTCCACGGGTGTATCCACATCCTGGCGTTGCACCACACCGGGGGCGATGCGCTCAATAGGGCGATAGCCATCGAACTGAACAGGGCCTTTACCATCAATCGGCTGCCCCAAGGCATTGACCACACGGCCAACCAGGCCATCTCCCACCGGCACAGAAGAAATGCGCCCTGTAGAGCGCACGGTCATCCCCTCACGGACTCCCTGGTATTCCCCCATGATGATGATGCCCACGCTATCCTTCTCCAGGTTGAATGCAATCCCCAACACACCGTTTTCGAACTGCACCAATTCTTGGGAGCGCACATCCGACAAACCTGTCGCGCGAGCAATACCATCCCCAGCTTCCAACACAGTACCAATATCGCGGATTTCCAATTCCGGCTGGAAGCTCTCAATTTGCTGTTGAAGGTCTGTAGTGATTTGTTTAATCAGATCAGACATTTTACCTCCGGGTCAGATTGTAATTATCGCGTAAACCCTTTCACAGTGCCCTCATCCATGCGTTTGAACAGGGCCACTAACAATTTCAAGGCGTTGTCATAATCCCTTCGATGAATGTAAGAAAAAGAAAACCTTCCTTGGTGATGCGCTTGACTATGAACCCAATTTCGTCCATATGCCCAGCCAGCATCACCCGCGGAGATTCAGCACTGCCTTGTTTTTCACAAACTAGATTGCCAAGCCTATCTTCAAATGATTTCCCCAACGGTTTCAGACGTTTCCGTAATACGGCCCGGACAGGGGCTTCATATCCGGGCACGCCATGATCTTCTGTGAGTTCCTTCAACAACTTGATGGTTGCATCCATGAATGGTCCCTAAAAACAGAATAGCAGCTTGCTTCCTTTTAAGGCGGAAAACAAGCTGCCAAATGATACCCGAAAGAGTACATATTGTCTAGTTTTTGATCGAAAGCGTTGCCACGCAACAGGTATAAGCGTTGATTATCCCTTTTGCGGTCGTATACATGACGTCAAAAGGCGCAGCACGCAGAGCACAGACACCCCAATTATGTATCGTTCGGCGCTTGGGCGTCTGACCCCTCCCCCAAAGCTAATGAGCGCTCATATGCAGCCCAAATGGCCCGCGAAAGAGCGGTGCGGAAGCCGGCTTTCTCGAGGTAATACAATGCCGCAGCAGAGGTGCCGCCCGGGGAAGTGACCTGATTGCGGAGCCGAGCAAGGTGGACGGGATCATTGTCGTACTTCTGGTAATAATCCACTGACCCTCGCACCGTCTGAGCCACCAGCCTCTCCGCGATTCGACGTGGGAACCCCAAATGTACACCGGCGTCCACCATGGCTTCCATGAACAGGAACACATAGGCTGGCCCAGTCCCCGAGAGGGCTGTGGCCATATCCAGATAATATTCCTCTTCGAGGTAGATTTCTTCTCCCAGAGCGGATAATATTTTCTGGGCGGCGTCTCTCTGCTCGACTGAAACAGCCTCGGCAGCAGTCCACACAGTGATGCCCTCGCCAATCTGGGCGGGCGTGTTGGGCATGGAGCGCACGACATTCTGATGCCGCAACCCCTGGGCGATCTTCTTCAGTGTTGCACCAGCAACGATTGAGAGAACCAACGCAGTCGGCTTGATCTGGCCTTGCAATTCAGGAAAAACCGCTTTTAGATGCTGAGGTTTGACCGATAACACCACAACATCGGCCTCCCGAACCGCGGCTATATTATCTGTCGTCGATGCAATCCCATAACGCTGCTGCAAGTCCTCCCCGCGGTTGGGGCGCGTTCCCGAAACGATGATCTGTTCTGGAAGCGAGACCTCGTGGCGAATGATCCCTGCAATCATAGCCTCTGCCATGACGCCCGGGCCGATAAAGGCGATTTTTCCGTTTACCAACAAAATGAGCCTCCAAAATAATCCGGTTCAGGAACCGGGTTTCTCGTGCATCTCTTCATGCAAAATACCCCAAGGCCAGCCGGATGCGTTCTTCGACGTCGTCGGGAGCGTCCTTGGGGATATTCTGAACAGCGGCCTGAGCCTCGACAACGCTATACCCCAGGGCAACCAGCGCTTCGACAACCTGGGTATCGACATCCGCGAAATCAGCTATGGCCTCCAGCTCACTGGGCGTCTCGATGCGCCCTTGAAGGTGCAACAGAACTCGTTGAGAGGTCCTGGCCCCAATCCCGGGCACGCGCGTGAACACTTCTGGCTGCTCAGAGACCACTGCCCGCCGGATGGTAGCCGGGTCCAACGCAGAGAGAGTCGCTAAGGCCAGGCGTGGTCCGACGCCATTGACCCCCAACAACAATACGAAGTACTCACGCTCTTCAGCGCTGGCAAAACCATACAGCGTAAGGGAGTCCTCTCGAACAGCCAGATAAGTGTGTAAGGAGGCCGTTTCGCTTACCCGTAAGGTCTCGCGCAAAGGATCAGGGACATACACAAAGAGTCCGATGCCACCAATTTCGATGATCACCTGATCCGATTTGACGTCCGTCACCCGACCGGTAATGTGCGCAATCATGAACTTGCTCCGATCATCTAGACAAGAAAAGCTACGCCGATACCAACGACCGCCATCAGCAAAATCCCCGGCCAGAGCGCCTTTCGAAGCTCGCTAGAGCCGCCCATCAATGCAATGCCCCCTTTGACAATCGTATTCGACATCGCTGCGACCACGATGGCCTGGGAAGCCACACCTATCTCCAAACCTCCCGAATTACTCAACTCAGCCATGGAAAGCGTGATAGCATCCACATCCGCGATCCCGGATAGCAAGCTAGACAACATTATCCCTGTCCTCCCAAGATACATTTGAGCGCTGCGAGAGACCAATAAAATGACACCGTACAACAAACCAAATTTCACCGCAGACCCCAAATCAAAGGGGTTAGAAAACTTAACATCCCCTTTTTCGTCAACTCTCTGAGAAAGATAGAGATAAACGGCGTAAAGAAGCCCCACGAAACCTGCCGCAGCAAGGGGGACCCAAACGACAGCCAACAATTGCCGATTAAGTACACCAACTTCAATCAGCACTCTTGAGAACATCACCGTCCAAGAGACCATAATTGCCAAGGCGAAAGGTGTCGAGAGATGGGGTTCACGGCTGCTACGTTCGGAAAAACCCAGAGTCACTGCGGTGCTGGAGGCCAAGCCCCCTAAGAAGCCCGTAATTCCAATACCTCTCCTGGCACCGATTGTCTTGATGGCTACATATCCAAGAAAACTGATTCCGGAGATAAAAACCACCATCAACCAGATCTTGAAAGGGTTCAAAACATCAAAGGGCGGCTGGAAAAAGCTCCGGTTGGGAAGGACGGGAAGGATGATGGCGCTTATCACAGCAAATTGCAGGGCTGCGAAGATATCTTCACGGGTAAGCGCATGCACCAGGCGATCGGTTTCGATTTTGAGGTACAAAATGGCGGTTGTTGCTATGCCCAAAGCCGCGGCAACTGCCAGGTGCCCCCAATAACACAACCCGCCAATCAGAATGGTGATGACAACGGCCACCTCCGTAGTCATTCCTACGTGACCGTTCCAGGCATCAACGAAGTAGGATATAGCAGAAAAGACCCCCAGAATAAAAATGATGCCCCAGAACACCCACGAGGAATCAAGCTCATCAGCAACAAACGCCGAAAGACATCCGACCAATCCCAACAGGGCAAAGGTTCGCTCACCCGCGACCAAGCCGCGTTTGGTATTCCTTTTAGCGAACTCCCGCTGCAAGCCAATCATAAACCCGATGGCGATTGCAGTGCCAAACCGTAAGAAAAGTTGTGTCTCATCCATGTATCTACCTCATTTCGTTAAATCTTGCATCCGATAACTGTGGAGATGGCATATGGCTACCGCCAGGGCGTCCGCAGCATCGTCGGGCCGAGGGATTTCATCCAGATTCAGCAGCGCGCGCACCATATGCTGAACCTGGTGCTTCTCGGCGTTCCCATACCCAACGACGGCCTGCTTGATCTCCAAGGGAGTATATTCTGATACCGGAACCTCCGCCTCCGCCAGAGCCAGGATAGCAACACCTCTCCCCTGGCCTACGCTCATCGCCGTACGAACATTGCTCTGAAAGAACAACTTCTCCACCGCGCCGCTATCCGGCTGATGCAGAGAGACAATCTTTCGGATTTCCCGGTATATTTGGCGCAACCGCTGGGGCAGAGGCTCTTTTGAGGGAGTCCGGACCACGCCGAAATCCACAGCGATGATCGTCCCCGCCTCATCCTCGCGAATCAACCCATAACCGGTCGAAGCCGTCCCAGGATCAATCCCAAGGACTAACATAAAGGGCTATCAATCCCCAATCTGCGCCAAAGCTTCATCCGTGATGCTCAAATTGGTATACACATTTTGAACATCATCTAAGTCTTCCAGGCGCTCGATCACTTTCATCACTTTGACGGCCTCATCGACGGCCAATTCAATCTCTTGATTAGGGATCATGCGCAGGCCGGCATCATCGGTCCCGACGCCAGCTCCCACCAACTGGTCATGAATCGACTTGAAGGAGGTTGTTTCACCGATGATTTCGATGACCTCCTCATCGGCAACCACGTCATCGGCACCCCCCATCACGGCTAACTCGAATATCTCTTCTTCATTTTGGCCTTCAGCGGGCATCGTGAAATACGCTGACTGGGTAAATTGCCAGGCCACGGAACCCCCTTCCCCTAAGCTGCCGCCACTGCTGGTTAAAATATGCCGCAGATCAGCTACCGTGCGGTTGCGGTTGTCGGTGGCACATTCGATCATCAGCGCTACCCCATGAGGGGCATAACCCTCATAAGTAACCTCCTCGAAAGCAGCGGCGCTCTTGTCCTCCCCAGTGCCGCGTTTGATAGCACGCTCGATGTTCTCTTTGGGCATATTGGCCGCTTTGGCGCGGGATACGGCTAAACTCAAGGCGGTATTCATTTCCGGGTCGCCGCCCCCCTTTCGGGCTGCGACTGCAATTTCCCTCGCCAATCTGGTGAAGACCTTGCCTCGTTTGGCGTCTTCAGCAGCCTTTTTGCGTTTGATAGTAGACCATTTTGAGTGTCCAGACATAACCTGACTCCTATTGGTTTGCCGACATTTTTGCTGAGAAATACTTGGGGTACTTTGGGTGTTTTGGCTTAACAGCCACCGCTCAGAGGCGCAAAAAATTATACCACCGAAGAAGGAGGGCACCACGCTCGCCTTGCCAAAGCAAAATGGGTACGATATAATCACGCAGCAGTTGCGGGATGTGGCGCAGTCCGGCCAGCGCGCGCCGTTCGGGTCGGCGAGGTCGTGGGTTCAAATCCCACCATCCCGACTGGCGAGACGCCAAAGTGATGATCCTTTGGCGTTTTGTTATTTCAGCAAATATGGGATTATAAACAACTTTTACCCCTTGTTAACACGGTGACGAGAGTCCCATAAATTCGCTACAAAAAGACTCCCAAGGCTCGAACCCTTGGGAGTCTCTGGCTATTTTAAGCCTCAGAAACTGATCGGATTAGGGGCAGGTAAATTCCTTTACTTTGTGGAATCGAGCAAACACGTTTCCAGTATAAGTGCTCCCACAACCATACATGAAGTAGGAATATAAGCCCATGGGTATGGTGTATTCTTCCTCTGCGCCGGGAGCGAACGAAAATACAAACACGCTGGGCCCCTCGAGTATGATTGTTATATAGCCGCCGGTTTGATTCTCAAAAGTGATATTGACCAGATTCAACATCGAACCGGCGTCGAAGGTGTCTGGGCGATCCTGACCCAAATGGGCCTTAAGCCCACAGTTGGGCACTTCCATCGTTTTGTGCGTGTTGAGGATCATCTCTCCAGAGACAAAGGTGCCGCATGAATATAAAGTGTAATCATAATCGCCACGCAATGGCGTATACGATTTCGTCTCCCCGGCCCCAACGTGCAAATAGTAATAGGCCGGGCCCTCAAGTTTTAGCCAGATATCACGGTCACTTTCATTTTCGATCGTCAATCTGACGACATCTTCCTGGGCGAAGGCAATTCGTTGTGGCAATGCTGTCGCAACCAAGATCGAAGCCAGCGTTACCAAGAAAATTGTCCCCCGGAAAATGCGCTGTACATTCATTTTGAATACTCCTTACACTGATTGGTAAGATTCCCAGACGTTCGGGCAGTGCGCGAATATCCTAGTGTAAAGCCCATCGCCTGTCAAGGACGAGTTGAACGCTCGTTCTACTTTGAAGTCGGCAGCCAGGACATCTCCGGCCCCTCCATTCCTAAGATTTCGGCCAGCGCCGCCTGCACGGCTTTTCGGTCATCCCAAGGGTATTCGATCTCGCCGAAGCACATGGATTGTTCATGCCCTTTGCCGCACACGATCACCAGATCACCCGATTGTGCCAGGTTGAGCGCAAAACGAATCGCGTCACCGCGGTCGAGAACGCGCCAGAAGGTTCGGCCTTCCTCACCCCCCTTGGATACAGCACCAAGGGCCATCTCAGCCAGAATATCATCCAAAGATTCGGTGCGCGGGTCCTCAGCGGTCAGCACCGTAAGATCAGCCAGTTCAGCGGATATTTCGGCCATCAAGCGGCGCTTCTCGCGATCGCGCAAGCCCGCAGAGCCGAACACAGCAATCACCTTCCCATTGGTCATGGTCTTCGCCGCTTCCAAAGCGCGTCTCAAGGCATTGGGCGTGTGGGCAAAGTCGACGATTGCCAGATAATCTTGCCCCAAGTCGATGGACTCCATCCGTCCAGGGATGCCCGCCAAAGCGGCGATTCCGGCGCGGGCCGCGTCCGGGTCAACGCCCACGCCGACCACAGTCGCCCCTACCGCGGCCAAAATATTGGAGACATTGTAACTCCCCAGCAGAGCGGTCTGCGCTTCGAAGGAAAAATCATCACCAAAAACTCGGAATCTCAACCCTTCAGGGTGATGAGTGATTCCCTCGGCACGGATATCTGCTTCGGGGGATAAACCATAAATTGCCCGACGTGTGGGGGGCTTGGAAATCGACTTTAAATACTCGAAAGACTGGTCATCGTGATTGAGCACTGCCAGGCGGATGTTCCCGCGAGGTTTGGGGCTGGTCTCCACCAATGCAGTGATGAGGCGTCCCTTGGCTTCGCGATAGGCCTCATAGGAGCCATGATAGTCGAGATGCTCGTGGGTGATATTCGTTACCACGCCAATATCGAATTCACAGGCCGCCACCCGGTCTTGCGCTAAACCGTGGGAAGTAGCTTCCAGCACGACGTGAGTCAGCCCCCTCGCGACCATCTGCGCCAAGTAACGCTGCACATCCGGGGACTCCGGCGTAGTGACGTGAAAACCCGTGTCGGCCGCATGGTCGCCGATTACCACATTGACCGTCGAGATCATGCCCACCTTCAGACCGGCGGCCTTCAAGATTTGAAAAATGAAATTCGAAGTCGTCGTCTTGCCATCGGTGCCCGTAACGCCAATCACCGTCAGCTTGCGGGCGGGAAAACCGTAGAATGCGGCAGCGAGCGTCGCCAAGGCCTGCGGGGAATGCTCCACACGTATATAAGGCACGCCCAACCCTTCAAGAGACTGGGTGCCCACCACGGCTGCCGCCCCGCGTTCAATGGCCTGGGGGATATAGTCATGGCCGTCCACGTTCAAGCCTGGCACGGCCACAAAAAGCCCGCCTGGCTCGACCAATCGCGAATCATGAGCAACCCCGGTGATCGAAATATTCACACCAGAGTAAGTGATTTCACCTGGTAGATGTTGAATCAGGGATGCAAGCGGGACTCCGGCCGAAGAATCTAGCATAATTTGATCACTTACTTGGCAACCCTCCCAAGGAAGCCAATCTACAATCAAAAGTTTACAACAAAAACGCCCAAAGTAAACACCTTGGGCGTCTTAATCGACCTTTTAACACAGCTAACAGCCAGAAATCAGACTGTCAACTGCGAACAAGGCAGTAATGTTACCCTAAACTCTGGCGCAGCTCTTCAAGCTGACCCGCGACGGAACTATCCAGCACTTTGTCGCCAACGCGCAGAACCAGGCCACCCAGGATGGTGGGGTCAACCCGGAAGGTCACCGTGGCCTGCTCGCCAACCTTGGCAAGCACATCCTGCTTGATGGTACTTTGCTCGGAATCGGTGAGCGGTACAGCACTGGTAACCTCAGCAGAAGCACCCGAAAGGCCCTCACTCTCCAGGACGATCACCTTACCGTCCTGTACCCCGGAGAAGAACTCATCAATCAGCGCATGTTGACGCTTTTCGTCCATCGACTCGCCGATCAGCTTCTGAGCGGCGGCAACAGCCAAGGAAGCGATCTGTCCGCGCATATCCGCCAACATGCGGTCGCGCTCAACTTTCGCTTCAACTAAAGCCTCTTCGCGCATTTTTGCAGCTTCTGCCTCGGCTTCTGCCTTGACCTCGCCGCCCACCTTGTCGGCGCGTGCGGTGGCCTCTTGCACGACCTTGTTCGCTTCCGCCTGGGCGTCTGCCAATATCTTATTGGCTTCCTCTTCGGCGTTCTCGCGAGCCTCAGCGGCAACACGAGCGTCTTCATGACCCTGAGCGATCTTCTTCTTGCGCTCCTCAAGCATGTTGACGATGGGTTTATATGCCCAGGCGTATAACAAGATAGCCACAACTGTGAAGTTCAGGATCTGGAAGATGAAAAACCCTAGGTTTATGCCCAATTTTTCCATGGAGAACTCCCGTTTATGCGGCGAAGACGATGATCAGAGCAACTGCCAGGGCGTAGATCGCAACGGCTTCGGCGAAGGCCATACCCAGAATCATGTTGGTCTGAATGATTGGAGCAGCATCAGGGTTGCGGCCCATCGCCTGCACACCACCGGAAGCCGCAATGCCGACACCAACACCGGCACCAATCGCGCCTGTCATAGCCAACCCGGCACCGAGCAATTTCATACCTGCGACAAAGAATTCGTTATACTCCATTTTATCCTCCAAAAATGCTTTCTTTTTGATTCAAAATTTAGTGATGGCTCTCCAGCGCGCCGCTGATGAAGACAGTGGCCAACAAGAAGAACACGTAGGCCTGGATAGCGCCAAAGAAGATCTCAAAGAGATATAGACCAGCCGGCAGCGCGACCGCCGTCAGCACACCGATAATCGAGAGCAGCAGCGTGCCAGCGAAGATATTGCCGAACAACCGGAAGCCAAAGGAGAGGATCTTGGCAAACTCAAGGATGATCTCCAAGAGGCCGACTGCAAAGTTGATCCCTCCGAAGATGCCCCCGCTGATCAATTGTCTGATGGGGACGAACTTCTCGAAATAACTCAATCCCAAAGCCCACACACCGAAAACCTGCGTCACGAGCACGGTAATAAATGCCAAAGCAAAGGGGAAATTCAAATCAGTGGCCGAGCCTCGCAAAAATGGGACCACCTCACAACTGGTGCATAATTCCGCTCCCCCATGGTCATCCTCATGTGCCTCTTCTTCTACAACTGCGGCCTGCTCGGAGTAGCCAAGATCTTCTTGACCATGGCCAGCAGCGACTTCGTGGGGCTTGCCTTTATCCAGGCTGTAAACGCCTAAACTGCCAATATCGAAAAGGTGCTTGGGTTCGTATGCCGTCCCCGGAAGGTGCATCTCTTTCAACTGACCAATGGCCTCAAACCCCGGCAGAAGCTTGATCATGTTGGCTGACAAGACCAATAAAAAGATGGTGGCGACGATGGGGAACATCCGTTTGGCCCATTTGGTGCTCGCCGAGCCAGAAACAGAATTCCAAAGGAACTCCACAATCGCCTCAAAAACATTGTAGAACCCCTCCGGCACCAACTTTCCCCGTCTGGCGAATCGCCAGGCTCCAAAAGCCATCAACAACAGAACTAAATCAGCTAATAATGTTGCCAGAATCGTGTTAGTGATTTGAAAATCGCCGATGGCTAGGCCAGTCGGCTCAGGCGGCAAAACGACGACCGGGGTAATCGGTCGCAGGAATGTGGGCCCCATAAAAGACACATAGATGCCCACGGCCACAAGAGCAAGAACGATCCAGCGTTTCACTCCAAACCGTTTTTCTTTTTGCGTATCGTCACTCAACGGATTCGGCCTCCTTCTGTATAGATTCGGCCTCCCCTTCTGCTGAAGGTTTAGCCTGAATATCCTTCACCGCTTGCATGGCCCGCCAATAGGTGATGACAAGCGCCAACGGTGCTGAAATCAAAACCAGTATGATCGTAATAATGGGCTTTTCAGTACTCAAAGTCCGATCGAGCCACAATCCCCCAAAAACTGCTGCCAAGACGATCATCAGAGTCAGACAACCAATTTCCCCACCAAGGACGACGGTCCTAACGCCAAACACCTGACGTAGGGGATTTTTCGAAGGATCGCTGGCTTGGCTCATAGCGGGCGAGATTGTATCACAGGGGGTTGATACCAGTCAACTTATACGGGCCAGGGATGGCAGATCAACGACCGATGCACGCTTAGGACTTCATCAACGGCCCAGCCACACCCGGTCTTTCCTAACCTTAGAAAAGCCCTCCCGCCGCGCCCGAAGTCCAGGTGAACCAGGGGGCAAAGAAAGCCCCCAATAAGACGATGCCCACCGATAAGACAACCAGGGCCAGGCGGTAAGGACGTGTGACCGGCACTGGCACATCTTCTTGCTCTGAGCGATAGAGGTAAACTCGCTTGAGCACGATCAAATAGTAATATAAGCCCACGATCGAGTTGAGCACGCCCACGAAGGCCAGCCAGACATAACCAGCATCGACCGCCGCAGCGAAGACCAGCACCTTGGCGATGAAACCGCCGAAAGGCGGCATCCCCGCCAGGGACAGGAGGGCTACCAACATGGCCAGAGCGAGAGCCGGTGAACGGCGACTGAGGCCGTCATAGGCTTCCATCTCATCCGACCCAAGCGTGCGCCAGGCGGCCACCACCACGCCAAAAGCAGCCAGATTGGTGAGCAGATAGGCGATCAGATAAAAAACGACGCTGGTGACGCCTAACTCGGAGAAAGTAACCACACCGACCAGGATATACCCGGCGTGGGCAATCGACGAGTAGGCCAGCAGTCGTTTGATGTTCTTTTGCGCCAGGGCGATGGCATTGCCCAACGTCATGGTGATGGTGGCGATAACCGCGATCAGCAGCGACCACTGCCCGCTGAGGGCTGGGAAGGTGCCCATCAGGACGCGCACCAAAACGGCAAAGCCGGCTGCCTTGGAGGCCGTAGAGAGGAAACCAGCTACGGGAGTCGGCGCACCTTCATAGACATCCGGGACCCAGAAATGGAACGGCACGGCGGAAATCTTGAAGCTGAATCCCACCAAGACCAGCAGCAGGCTCAAAATCAGCACGCCAGAATTCAGTGCGCCAGTTTGAATGGCTAAAGCCAGGTCATATAAGCCGGTCACACCTGTAAAGCCGTAAAGCAGGCTGAAACCGTACAGCATGATCGCCGAGGTCATCGCGCCGAACAACAGATATTTAAAGCCCGCCTCGGTAGATTTATCATCTTGCTTGAAGAAACCGGCCAGGATGTACATGGGGATCGAAGTAGTCTCGATGGCCAGGTAGAGCATGATCAGGTCAGCAGAGGTAGCCATCAGGTTCATACCGATGGTGGAGATCAACAGCAGTAAGTAGAACTCGCCACGCTTCCCTAAGCCCTCCACGTCCATGGCAAACAGCGCAGTGATCGCCGCACCGAAGATGAAGACCATCTTGAAGACGAAACCGATCCAATCGTGGCGCAGCATCCCACCCCAGATCAGCTCATTGGACCCCCCTGGGGATGCAAACATCAGGCTGAGGAGCAGGACCAACAGCGACCCTCCTGCGGTCAGCCAGCCCAGCCCGCGCCGCCTGTCCTCGGCATCAGACCAGATGGCGTCCAACAGCAGCACCAATCCAGCTAAAACGAGCAATAAGATTTCCGGCAAAATTGCCAGGATCATGGTCGAAGTGATACTACCCACTATGCACCTCCTAGCAGGCGCAAAATGTTTTCAACGCCAGTTTCCACCATGGGGACCATCAGCGAGGGGAAGATGCCGACGGCGATTAATATGCCAGCCAGCAGCACCAGGGCCACTTTGTCCAAAGCGATCACATCATCAATCGGTTCGTGATGGTCGTCGCCTTTTTCGAAGTGCTCCGGCATCTTACCGAAGAAAACATTAGTGATAATACGGATGATATAAGAAGCTGTGATGACGATCGAAATTCCAGAAACAACCGCTATCCAGGGCCTATACTTCCAGACGCCCATAAAAATGGGGAACTCGGCCACAAAACCGGAGAAGCCCGGCATCCCCATAGAGACCAGGCCGCCAACCACGAAGGCAATCGCCACAATGGGCATCTTCTTGGCAAAGCCTCCTAATTCCGGGATCTCCCTGGTATGCGCCCGGTCGTAGATCATGCCAACAACAGCAAAGAAGAGCGCCGTCATCACGCCGTGAGAGAACATCTGCACACCTGCGCCGATCATGCCTTCGCGGTTGAGCGTGGCGAAACCCATGGCTACCAGTCCCATGTGGGAGACCGACGAGAAACCAATCACATATTTGAAGTCGGTCTGCACCATGGCGATGAAAGCGCCATACACCACGTTGACAATGGTCAGCAAGATGATCCAGGGCATCCAGAATTTAGCGCCTTCGGGCAAGAGCATGATCCCAACCCGGAGAGCGGCGAAGGCCCCAAGCTTCATCAGCACCCCAGCATGGAACATCGAGACCGCCGTTGGGGCTGCCACGTGCCCATCAGGGGACCAGTTGTGGAAAGGCCAGATACCACCGAGGACGGCAAAGCCCAGGAACACAAAGGGAAACCAGAACTTCTGGAAGGCAAGGGAGAACCCGGCTCCTTCAAGGGCAATCATATCGAATGTCCCCATCCCAGAGGCGAAGAACATCGCCAACCCGCCGACCAAAGAGATCACCGACCCGATGAACAGGTACAGGGTCAGCTTCATGGCGGCATACTCCCTGGTGACTTTCCAGCCCCAGATGGCGATCAACAAATACATGGGGAAGACCGCGATCTCGTAGAAGAAGAACAGCATGAACATATCCAGGGCTACGAAAACCCCGAAGACGCCGGTAGCCAGGATGAAGAGGAAGCCAAAGAATTCACGCGGCCGGTCGTCGATGCCCCAGGAGATCAATACCCCGGTGAACATCACCACACCCGTCAACAAGACCAGGGGAGTGTTCATCCCGTCTACACCCACGTAATAGGAAATCCCCAGTTGGGGGAGCCAGTTGTACTTCTCAACGAATTGATAGCCGCCAGCGGCGGTATCGTACGAGAAATACATCCAGATCGAGAGGGCCAAGGCGAAGGCCGCGGCAGCCAGGGCCGTAACGCGGATCTCAGTCTTGCGCTCTCCGGGCAACAGGAAGATCAGCAGCCCGGTGATAATCGGAGTGAAGACAATAACACTTATGATCGGAAACTGCATGTGTCACCTCAGCAACGTTCTAACGTTCAACGTTTTCACGTTAGAACGCCCTAAAATAGCACCTCTACCGCCCGGTTGATCACATCCAGCAACCAAGCGGGCCATACACCCAACCACAACATCAGCACCATCAGCGGGGCCATAACGAAAATCTCGCGCGGCCTGATGTCGGTCAGCAGATGCTCCCCAAAGGCCCACTGCTCGTTGAGCGGGCCGTGCAAGACCTGTTTGATCCCTTTGAGGATGTACGCGCCGGTAAACAGCAGGCCAATCATGCCCAGGGCAGTGTACACGGTGAAGACCGGCCAGGCGCCTCGCACCACCAGGAACTCGGAAATGAAGCCGTTCAAGCCAGGCAATCCTAAAGAAGCCATCGAGGTAAAGATCAAAATGCCGCCGTAAACGGGCACCAAAGGGAACAAACCGCCAAAATCATCCAGGTTGCGGGTGTGGGTACGTTCGTAGATCACACCAACCAGAAAGAACATCCCCGCGGCTGAAAGCCCGTGATTGAACATCTGCAAAACGGCGCCGTTCATGGCGATGGTGGCGTGATCCGTCCCGGCGGCATAAGCTGCCGCAGCAATGCCCAGCACAACGAAGCCCATGTGGTTGACCGAAGAATAGGCCACCAGGCGTTTGAAATCGCTCTGACCGAAGGAGGAAAAGGCACCAAAGATGATCGCCATGGTAGCCAGGAACGCCAGAGCACCAGCATAGGTCTTCGCCTCTGCGGGGAAGAGCGGCAAAACCAGGCGCAGGAAGCCATAAGCTCCCAGTTTCAGCAGCACACCCGCCAGGATCATCGAGCCGGCGGTGGGGGCTTCGGTATGTGCATCGGGCAGCCAGGTGTGGAACGGCCATACCGGCACCTTGAGCGCGAAAGCGATCACAAAGGCCCAGAAGACGATCACTTTGACGGTGCCAACAGAAAGTCCCAGAGGGCCGATGTTGTCCAGGGTGGTGAGCGTCGGCCAGATTTGGAACAACTGAGTCAGGTCAAATGTGCCCGCTACCACACCAATGAGCTGTACCGCCAGGAGCAAGCCCAGTGAACCGGCCATGGTGTAGATCATGAACTTGAAAGAGGCGTAAGTGCGGGCTTTGACCTTCACACCGCCCCACAATTCACGCTCGCCTTTCTCGCTGCCCCACTGGTTGATCAGGAAGTACATGGGGACAAGGCCGATCTCCCAGAAGACGAAGAAGAGCAACAGATCCAGGGAGAGGAAAACGCCCAGCATACCCGTTTCCAACATCAAGAATAAGGCCATATAGCCCTTTACACGGTCTTCAATGCTGAAGGAGGCCAAAATGCACAGCGGCGTCAGCAATGTGGTCAACAAGACCATGGTCAGGGAGACGCCGTCTACGCCCAGGTGGTACGAGGAGTTAATCGCCTCGAACCAGGTAACTTGCTGCTCAAATTGGAAGCCCGCTTTCGAGGCGTCAAACTCAAACCACAAAAACAGGGTGAGAGCCAGGGGGAGGAAGCTGGCGATCAGCGCTACCCAGCGGATCAATTTCTTTTCTTCGCTGGGCAGCAGTGCCACGACCAGCGCCGACAGAACGGGCAAGAAGAGGATCAGCGTAAGTAGGTTACTAGAGATAAATTCCATATTTTGCTCCTGATCCTAAGGAATCATCCAGTTGTACAAGTAGTAGAACAACGTGCCGAATGCCAATACCAGGGCAATGACCATATATTGCTGCACCCGTCCGGTCTGGATCACGCGGAAGGCCCGGCCAAGCTTCTTGACGCCTTCGCCAACAAAGTCGCCAAAGCCGTTGATAATCGGCATATCGATATAATTGCGGAAAACCCCGCCCAGCGCATAAGCCGCCCTGGAGAAGGTGTGCAAGATACCATCAATCAAGCCCCGGTCCATCCACTGGTAAGAGAGGGTTTCAGAGATCCACATGGCGGGCTTGACGAAGACCAGATCGTACAACTCATCGATGTAGTATTTGTTCTGCAGCAAAGTGTAAATAGGGCCGAGGGGCTTCTTGAGCGGGTCTTCCTGTCCGGCTTCAATATTTCGGTAAACCAGCCAGCCAAAGAACAAACCGCCCAGCGCCACCCCCAGGGAGGTCAGCAGCGGGACGATATTGAATTCCACGGCCTTGGGGTGATGCAGCAGCGTGCTGCCAACCCAATCGTGGAACCAGTTGGGGATCAGCCCGCCGATACCTGGGAATTGTTCCGGGATACCCACCCAGCCATAACCGATGGCGAAGACCGCCAGGATCACCAATGGCGTGGTCATCGTCCAGGGGGTCTCATGAGCGTGCTCAGCTGCCTTGGTGCGAGGTTCTCCAAAGAAGGACAGGGTGATCTGCCGCATGGTGTAAAAGGCTGTCAGGAAAGCGGCAACAGCCAGCGTAATGAAGACCGCCATGTGCCCATGCCCGAAGGCATCGGCCAAGATCTCGTCCTTGGACCAGAAACCCGCCGTCAAGATGGGGAACCCAGAGAGGGCAAAACCACCGATCAAGAACGTCCAAAAGGTGAGCGGCATCTTCCTGCGCAGGCCGCCCATATTGAACATATCCTGCGGGTCAACGTGATCGTCGGTATGCAGTACGCCATGCTCCACACCGTGGATCACCGAACCTGAACCTAAGAACAACAAGGCCTTGAAGAAAGCATGGGTGACCAGGTGAAAAGTGGCGGCCACATAAGCGCCGATGCCTAAAGCGGCGATCATATATCCAAGCTGCGAAATGGTCGAATAGGCCAACACGCGCTTGATATCATTCTGGGCGATGGCGATGGTCGCAGCGAAAAGGGCTGTGAAAGCGCCGATAAAGGCCATGGCATTCATCGCCGTGGTCAGATGACCGTGCTCAGCGCCAGCCGAGAGCAGCGGGAAGATTCGGATGACCATATAGACGCCCGCAGAAACCATGGTGGCGGCATGGATCATGGCCGAAACGGGCGTGGGGCCTTCCATGGCATCCGGCAGCCAGACATGCAGCGGAAACTGGGCCGATTTCCCGACCGTGCCGATGAAGAGCAGGATGCCAATCAACCCGGCGGCCGAGAGACCAAAGAACCCCGAGGGCTCGGCTGCCAGGTGATGCAAAACCTCTTCAGTGAAGATGGCCCGAAAATTGAGCGTCCCCGTGGCAGCATAGAGATAGGCTATACCCAGGAGCATAAAAACATCACCAACACGAGTGGTGATGAATGCTTTGATCATGGCTGCCCTGGCAGACTTCTTGCCGTACCAGAAACCGATCAAAAGATAAGAACACAAGCCCATGATCTCCCAGCCCACGAAGAGGGTCAGCAAGTTATCGGAGACCACCAGGGTGTACATCCCGAAGGCAAATAAACCGATAAAGGCGAAAAAGCGGGAGTACATCGGCTCGATGGATGGGACGGTATGTTTGTGCCCATGCTCATCTTCGACGGTGGCCCCATGGGGCGGCAGACCCGCCCGGTCGTGATCACCCTTGGGTTGGCCAAAATTATGATAACCAACACTATAAAGGAAGATCATCAAGACGGTCCAGGCAACAAAGAAGAGCACCGCAGCGCCCAAGGGATCTATCAGCACACCAATGCGAAACCAGGAACCCCCCGTTGGCAGCCAATCAATCGCAGATTCGAAAGGGTGTGCGCCCAAATGATGAGCGCCTTCTTGCAAAGCCCGCCAGAACACGACCATGCTCCCCCCCCAGGACAGCAAGGCTGCGCCGACAGCAATTGTGTGGCTCAATGCCTTCCTGCGATTCGTGAAAAGCACAATCAGGAAAAAGGCCAATAACGGGGGAAGAGGGATCAACCAAATCAAAAGTTCTGTTGTCATAAATTACCTCTTGTGAAGAGTGAATATCTAAATAAGTATACAGGTAAACAAGTATCCAGGTAGACAAGGGCCAACGACTTCAGCTACTTGTATACCTGTATACTTGCCTACATGTATCCTACCCACTCCTCTCACCACTTCATCAAATTGATCTCATCCGCAGCCACCGTATTACGGCGACGATAGAGGGAGATCACTAAAGCCAAACCGACAGCTACCTCAGCGGCGGCAACCGCGAAAACGATCACCGCAAAAGCCTGACCGGCGATATTGGCCAGGTCACCGTAGCGCCAGAAAGCCACCAGGTTGATATTGACGGCGTTGAGCATCAGCTCGATGCCCATCAAAATGGCAATGGCATTCTTACGGGCTAACACGCCATACAACCCGATGGAAAAAAGGGCCGCCGCGAATATGAGATACCAGGATAATGAAACCATTTCGTACTCCTACTTTGGGCAGACAAAACACACCAAGATACAGGTGCGAACCTTGTCTATCTATTGACCCAGTTGACTCGTCTGCTCCTGATCATTTCTTCCAGGCCACGACGATGGCGCCGATCATCGCTGCCAGCAGCAGCACCGAGGCCAGCTCGAAGGGGATCACATAGGCGTTCGGGGAAACCAATTCTTGCCCTAATTGCGCTATAGGGTCTGCATCGAGGGCCAAAGCCGGCAAAGAGGCCTGCTCTGCGCCGGAATTGATCAGCACAAAGGTCAACCCGGCGAAGAGCAACAGGCCGAGCAACGCTGCCCAGACCCAATTGGCATTGGTCTGCGGGCCGCTGTCTTTCATCACTCTGCGGGTGAGCATGATGGCGAAGATCATCAAGACAGCGATAGCACCGATATAAACCAGCACCTGTACTACGGCCAGAAAGGCCGCATTCAGCAACACAAAAGCCGCCGCGACACCGAAAAGGGCCAGGATCAACCATAAGGCCGCATGAACAAGGTTCGGTGTCGTGACCACAAACAGTGACGCCAGCAGAGTCACCCCAGCGACGATCAAAAAGATAATTTCAAGACCACTCATGTGCGCACTCCAATATCCATTGCCTGCTATAAGTTATCAGCTATCAGGGGTTTTTGGGGCCACGGCCACAGGGCGCGGCGCGAATTCAACCCGCTGGCGTTTTCGCCTGGGTTCTACGGCCTTGAGGATCAGAATCGTGACCCAGCCAATGAACAAATTGACAGCCAGCATGATCAGAGCATATCCCCATCGTTCCACACCGGCTATTTCGAGAGCTTTGTCGACGATCGCGGTGGCGATCAATATCACTAAAGCCAATGGCGTCAGGAACTTCCAGTTAAAGGCCAGGAGTTGATCGATCCGGATGCGAGGCAATGAGAGACGGATCCAGGTCACCAGAAAATACCCGATGAAGGTCTTAATATAGAAGTAAACGATCCCCAGAATGGGCAGATTCTCAGCACCGGGGCCGCTCCACCCCCCAAAGAAGAAGGTCGCCATCAAAGCGCCCACCGTCCAGACGTGCAGGAACTCACTGACGTAGAACATGCCAAAGCCCATCCCCGAATATTCGGTATGGAAACCAGCCACAATCTCCGATTCGGCCTCTATAAGATCGAAGGGGGCACGACCGACCTCCGCCATCGAAGTGATCAAAAAGATCAAAGCCGCCAATGGAGCTATGACAATGAACCAGGGTGTTTGAGCAGCTACAATGTCGTTCATCCCCATGGATCGGGCCAACAGAACTGGCACCAACAAAGCGATCACCATGGGAATCTCATACGAGACCATCTGGGCCACAGCACGGAAGGCTCCCAACAAGGCGAATTTGTTGTTCGAGGACCAGCCGGCCATCAAAACGGCAACGATACCAAAAGATCCAACAGCCACTATATACAAAACGCCGACATTGATGTTCGTCCCCACCACCGTAGCCGCAAAGGGGATCACGGCCCAGATCAGCAGCACTGAAGCCATCGCCAAAACGGGGGCGATATTGAAGGCAACTTTGTCGGCACCATTCGGGGTGGTGATCTCTTTGGTGAAGATCTTGATAATATCGGCGAAGGGCTGCAACAATCCAAACGGGCCTGCTCGATTGGGGCCTAGGCGGTCCTGCAAACGGCCAGCGATTTTGCGTTCAACCCAAATTAAAGCAATCACAGTCACCAAACCCAAGGTAGCCACAATCGCCGCGCCGATGGCCGATGAAATCACCTTCACAAGACCCTCCGCCAAGCCCCAACTTAGCAGCAAATTGGCAAACCACTGAGAAATCAGATTAATCGGATCACTCATTCGTTATATCTCCTGAAACGAGGTTTCATTCTCTCGTGTTTCTTTCCTAACAAATAAAAGGGCTGAGGAAAATTCCTTCAGCCACTTTTATGCCCATTCCAGCGCACCCTTGCGCCAGAGATATACTAAACCAACCAACAGAATCATGATGAACAGGACCCCCTCCATCACAGCAAAGAGCGGCAGCTTATCGAAGGCAACCGCCCAGGGAAACAAAAAGATCATTTCGATGTCAAAAATCAGGAATACCAGGGCGAAGATATAGTACTGAACTTTAAACTGCACCCAGGCATCACCCACGGTTTCGATACCACATTCATAGATTTCTTGTTTGATCGCATTGGGTTTTCGAGGGCCAATCAACCTTGGCAAAAGAACAGCGACCGCCGGAATGAATAAAGCAACAATAATGAAAAGACCAATATAAAGCCAGTTGTCGAGCATAATTACTCCTTCTAAATCTACACTGCCCTCGAAAATAAGCTTGTTACCAGCATAAAAAGTGCCTGTCACATCATCGCGACACAGCGGGGAAAATTGTACCATAGAAGTTTGATGTGAATAGGCATATATTCGATAAGTTTCAGTAATACTTATCTATAATTATCATATCTATCAATGACGCTTATCTAAGTCCGATCCAGTTAATTTGCTTGGAAAAGGGCAATATCTTGGGGTACACTATAAAACACGCACAAAACCGACCCGTCGCGGTCCTCCTGCTCTTCCAAAAAGAGCTTGGGGCACCAGACACCGGTTTGTGGGGATAGTTGAGAAGAAAATCCAGCTACCCCAAACGCCACCGCAAGGAGGCACCATGCAAGAGGAAACCACTACCATAACACTGCTCCCAGATCAGCAATTGCTCCAAATTAGCAATCAAATTGATCTAATCCGGGAGATGCTCGAAAGACAAGACCCCCTGGTATTGACGCAGGCAATCGATAATCTCACCCGCCTGGCCGATCATATTACCCGACTGGGGCAGCAGGTGTCGCAATTTGAGGAGGAACTCAAGGACCTGCGCGCCCTGGCGGATATTGGACAAATCGTCAACTCATCTCTTGATCTCCCCGAGGTGCTGCGCATCGTTATGGACACCATCATCCGCCTGACAGGCGCAGAGCGCGGCTTCTTGATGTTGCGCGATGAAAACCACGTGCTCAACATGCGCATCGCCCGCAACTGGGAACAAGAGTCCATCCAGGAATCAGATTTCGCCATCAGCCGTACCGTCATCAACCGCGTCGCCGAAGAGGGGAAACCCATCGTAACAACTAATGCTATCGAAGACCCCCGCTTTGGAGGGGAAGACAGCATCATCGCCTATAATCTGCGCTCCATTCTGTGCGTGCCTTTAAAAGTCAAGGAAGAAATCACCGGCGTGATCTACGCCGACAACCGCATCCGCACTGGGTTGTTCACCAACTCCGAAAGAGACCTGCTATCCGCATTTGCCAACCAGGCAGCCGTAGCCATTGAAAACGCCCGCCTGTTTGAATCTGTCCGTCAAACCCTGGCAGAAGTGACCGAACTGAAAAACCTGATGGACAACGTGTTCGCCTCCATCGCCAGCGGCGTTATCACCACTGACATCCGGCACAAGATCACCCTCTGCAACCGCGCCGCTGAACGGATTCTGGCCTGTAAAGCATCGACCCTGCTACAGAACGACCTGCTTACCAGCCTGCCTGATTTAGCCACTTTTTTAACACGACCCATCGAGGAAGTACAAAGCACCGATGAAACCATCATCGGCATGGAACTCAATCCAACGTTGCCTGAACGTGGAGCGGTGAACTTGCAGCTCAATTTCTCCCCTCTAAAGGACGCCAAGGAAACTACCCAGGGGGTTGCTATCGTTCTCGACGATATCACGGAGAGAAAACGTCTTGAAGCCCAACGGCAGCTATTCGGGCGCATGGTCTCCCCGGCTGTCATCGAACAGCTTGACCCCAATAAAGTCCAATTGGGCGGTCAGCGCGTTGAGATCACGACCTTGTTCGCTGATATCCGTGGCTTTACCAGCTACAGCGAGAACCTGACACCCGAAGAACTGGTTTCCGTGCTCAATCAATACCTGGCCGCTGCTGCTGACGCCATCCTCGAGCAAGAAGGCACCATAGATAAATTCATGGGAGATGCCGTCATGGCCTGGTTCAACGCCCCTATCCCCCAACGCGATCACACCCTCCGGGCAGTGCGCGCTGCCTTAGAAATGCGCCAGGCCATCCAGAGCCTCCATCAAGTTTTGCCATCCGGCGCGCAACTCGATTTCGGCCTGGGCATTCATTTCGGGGAAGCCGTGCTCGGCCTGATCGGCACAGAAAAACGCCTCGATTACTCTGCCATCGGCGACAGCGTCAATACCGCCAAACGCATCCAGGAGAACGCTGCTTCCAATCAGATCCTCATCAGCACAAAGGCCTATCAGCACGTAAAGAATCAAATCGATGTGCGTCCGGCCAAACCCATCCTTGCCAAGGGCAAAAGCCACCCTCTGGAAGTGTACGAAATCATTGGTTTGAAATCATGACCACCCCATCTCCTGAAAAGATCAAAAAGCTGCCTCGACCCCTATATGAGGGCAATATATCCGTCGAAGAGGCCCTTGCCAAGCGACGGTCGATACGCTCGTATCAAGATGAGATGCTCTATCAAGTGGAGTTATCACAATTATTATGGTCTGCCTTGGGGATCACCCAGCATCCCGATCGTCACACTGTACCTTCCGCAGGCGGGCTCAACCCCCTGGCATTATACACGGTCATAGGTCATGTGGAGAGCATCCGGCCCGGGGTCTATCACTATCAACCCCTCGAGAATACCCTGAAGGAAATTCTTCCCGGTGACCAGCGGCGTGTTCTTCACCGCGCTGCACTGGAGCAAGATATGATCCTCCAAGCCGCGGCAATACTCGTCATCAGCGCCATCTACGAGCGCACCACTGTTAAATGTGGTGACCGCGGCGTGCAGTATGTCCACATGGAAGTGGGCGCCGCAGCCCAGAATGTTGCCTTGCAGTGTGTTTCCCTGGGACTAGGGTCAGTTTATGTGGGGGCCTTTCGAGATGAAGAAGTCAAAGCTGCGCTGGGTTTGCCCAAAGATGAACACCCCTTGTGTCTATTGCCCGTGGGAAGGATTTCATAAATCACTCACACACCAACAACCGCATATATTCGCCCAAATCAACCTCCTCCTCAAACTTCCAGGTGGTGTCAATGATCTCATCCTGACGTTTTGTGCTGACCGCGCCTTCGGCGTTCGCGCGAAATTTGGCGATGATCTCTTCGTCGGACATGGGATTCTGCGGGGAACCTTTGGCATGATCCACCTGAGCGGTGTGGGTGCTGCCCTCGGCGGTGGTGATACTCACCCGGGCGCGCTTGACCCCGGGGAAAAGGGCATCGATCTCCAGATCAGCGACCACCTTGATCTTCGAAAGCAAATCCCAAATCCTCGGGTCGCGCAACTTCTCCTCGTCGAATGAATCCGGCAGCACCGCCCCATTGGCAACGGCTACAGCGATCACATAAGGCAGCGAGTGATCAGCAGTTTCTTTGGTCTTGGGCGCGAATTTACTGGGGTCTGAAAGGATGTCCGCCCCGCGGGTGGTGGTTTCAACCAGGATTTCAGCGACATCTTCCGCAGCAATATTGTGCTCTCGGCAAACCTGCAAGGCAGCGCTGATGGGTTGATGAGTCAAAGCCTCTGTGGGGAAGGCTTTGTAGCTGCATTGGGTGATCATAAACTCCTCACCTAATCCCCTGAGCAACCAATCGGGCTGCCATTCCACATTGCTCACCACCTCGAATAAACCCTCTTTGCCCTCGATCACCTCGACCGGGCCTTCGTAGCCCTCACGGGCTATCAGCGCCGCGATCACGCCCGCCTGAGCAGCCAGGGGGTCGGCGGTGTTCTTCATGTTCGTCAGATGGCCGGCCACCACGCCCCCAAGTGTAAAATGACTGCTGCCGCTGATGCCTACCGCGGCCACCATCTGGTCGATATCTAAATCATACATGCGCCCGGCCACCAGCGGGCTGACGAACTGCGTCAGGGTGGCGTGATGCCAGCCGACCTCACGCACTCCCGGCTCGGCCACGTGACACCAGCGCATCTCCAGTTCGTAGGCAATCATAATGGCAACCAGGGCATCACGACCGTTCTTGCCGTTGGCCTCCCCCGCTGCCAATGCCGCACCGATGATGTCCGAGGGATGGGAGGGGTCCTGCTCCCAATAAATGTCGTTATAATCCAGGGCGCGGGTAAGCAGACAGTTCATCAAGGCTGCATTAGAGGCATTGGTGCGCAGGCCGTTGCCGATGACCGTCGCTTCGGGAGTGCCTCCCAGCTTCTCGGTAAAGCGGTACATGGCCTGCATATCTTCATTCTGAACGGCGGCTAAGGCACATCCCATGCTATCCAACAAAAAGCGTTTGGCTTCGTGAAGGGCATCAGCGGGGATATCATCATACTGTAAATCGATGGTGAACTCTGCCATTCGGCGACTCAGGGATGTCATAGGAAACTCCTTGTATTAGCAAATCAGCAACCGCTATTCTTGCTGATTTGCCAATTTCTCTTTTGTATGCTCAATCAATCCCCCTGCCTCGAAAATCTCCATCACAGCTTCAGGCAATGGGGGGAAAGTGAACGTCCCCCCGGTGCAGCGGATTTCCCCGGCGGACAGGTCTATCTCGATGATTTCACCGTTCTCGACAGCGTCCACAGCCTCAGGATTGACGATGGCTGGCAGGGCGTTGTTGAGACAGTTGCGATAATAAATGCGGGCGAAGGACTTGGCGATGATAGCTCCCAATTTAGCTTCACTCAAACATACCACAGCCTGCTCACGGGAAGAACCGCAGCCCCAGTTCGTCCCGCCGACGATGATATCGCCCGGTTGCATTCCATCAGCGAATTTGGGGTCCAAATCCTCCAAGGCATATTGCGGCATCTCTTTTGGGTCGCTGACCGTATAAGTATATTTACCGGGGAAAATCACATCGGTATTGACATTATCGCCGTATTTCCAGACGCGGCCTCGGATAATCTTATCCATAATTCATTTTCTTCTATCATCTATAAGTTAAAACATTGAACATGCAAATGGTTGTTATAAATCCTTCGGATGAACGATCTCCCCTGCAACCGCCGAAGCGGCTACCACCGCCGGGCTGGCCAGATAAACTTCGCTCTCTTTGGTGCCCATGCGACCGCGGAAGTTGCGATTGGCTGTGCTGATGCTGACTTCGCCCACTGCGGGCACACCCATGTGATTGCCCATACACGGGCCGCAGCCGGGGCTTTCGATGGCTGCACCCGCTTCGAGGAAGGTCTCGATATGCCCGGCTTGGAGGGCCTCCAGATACACCTTTGAGGAAGCTGGGATGACCACCATGCGCGTCCCGGCGGCGATTTCACGGCCTTTGAGCACTGACGCAGCAGCAGCCAAATCTCCCAGACGACCATTGGTGCAGGTGCCCAGGAATGCCTGATCTACGTGGGTGCCCGCTACATCCGAGAGCGGCTTGACATTGTCCACCTTGTGGGGACAGGCTATCATCGGTTCGATGGACTGGGCATCGTAGGTATAACTCTGGGCGTAGTGAGCGCCCGGGTCGGGGTAGACCAACTCAAAGGTCCGCTTGGCGCGTCCGGCCAAAAAGGCGGTCACCTTCGCGTCGGGAGGGATATAGCTGTTCTTAGCGCCCATTTCAGCCATCATATTGGGCAGCGTCGCCCGTTGGGACAAATCCAAGGCCTCAATCGCCCCCCCATGCCATTCCACTGACATATACAACGCCCCATCCGCCCCCAGATCGCCGATGACTTTGAGCGCCAGGTCTTTGGCGGTCACGCCGGGAAGGAATTCCCCATTGACGGTAATCTTCATGCTTTCGGGAACGCGCAGCCAGAGAGAGCCGACCGCCCAGATCGAAGCCATCTCCGAGCGGCCGATACCGGCCCCGAAAGCGCCCATCACCCCGGCATGGGGAGTGTGGGAATCCGAGCCCAGAACGACCTCACCCGGCAGGGCCAGCCCCTCCTCGACCAGCACCTGGTGGCAGATGCCGCGCCCGACATCGAAAAAATGCTCGATGCCCTGCTCGGCGACAAACTGGCGGATAATGCGGTGATTTTCTGCGTGTTTGGTGGTCGGTGCAGGGGCAGCATGATCGATGAAAATGGCGTGCATGTCGGGATCGAAAACCCGCTCACCACCCATACGCTGAAAGATGCCGTAAATGGGGGCGGTGTTATCGTGAGACAGGGCCACATCGGGCGTGATCTCGACGATCTGGCCGGGAACAGTGCGAGAGAGGCCGGCTTTTTTAGCCAGAATCTTTTCAGCGAATGTTTGAGGCATGGGGCTACTCCAACGAGGTGATTGGGTATAGATATTCAGTCGCCACTAGGCAATACCCAATATCTAATCCCTGATACCTACAGTTGTAACCTGCTCTTGAAGGGCAGGAAGGTCATGAAATCAGCGTGGTGGACGATATAAGCCTCGGTGGTGCGTTTAATCATGTCGCCCTCCCCAGCATGGGCAGCGATGATATGACAGACCTCAGCGGGAACGCCGCACTCCTCGGCCAGTGATACGCCAGAGAAGGGATGACGTAAATATTTGCCGTATGCCCCCTGGAAAGACACGCCGTTTTCATCGAGTTTATATTCCAGCAGCTTGCCAACATCGGCCAGGATCGCACCGGCGATGACCACATCGAGATCGATGGGCAACTCATCGCCGAAGAACTCGATCATCTTCAGGGCAGCATCGCGGGCAATATGCACCACAGTGCGCTTATGCGCCATAAAACTGACCTTCAAATCCGGGCCGGCCTTGAGGGTGAAGGGGATGCGCTGCAAATCCTGCGGGGACAGCACGCTGCGCTCCAGGGCCAATTCCCAGGTTCTAGTTGTTTTTTTCCGCAAACCGGGGTCTTCAATCCAGGCCAGTTCCGGCCAGAGTTGGTTGATGTCCATACACACCTTTCCTAGCGTACTTCATTAGCGCAATTTCAGCGCGAAACAACCCTGTTTCATTTTCTCTGATCGGCGAAAGATCAAAAAAGCAGGACTACAACATTGTAATCCAAAAGATGAATTTTCAGTCCGCTAAATACGAAACGTTTTAGAAAGTAAGATACGCCCCAGATCGCAGGTCAATAACGATGAGGTGATTATGCCTAACCGATTAGTAGAGGAAAACTCCCCTTATTTGCTGCAACACGCCGAAAATCCCGTTGACTGGTATCCCTGGGGCGAGGAGGCCTTAGAGAAAGCCCGCGCCGA
This sequence comes from Anaerolineales bacterium, assembly GCA_028278545.1. GTDB lineage: Bacteria > Chloroflexota > Anaerolineae > Anaerolineales > UBA11858 > NIOZ-UU35. The sequence continues at coordinate 22,887 of JANQED010000179.1, read as the reverse complement.
AGACAAGCCCATCTTCTTGAGCGTCGGTTACGCGGCCTGCCACTGGTGCCATGTCATGGAGCACGAGTCTTTCGAAGACCCAGAGACCGCGGCGATCATGAACGCGCACTTCGTCAACATCAAAGTTGACCGCGAAGAACGCCCCGATATCGACCATATCTACATGCAGGCTGTCGTGGCGATGACCGGGCAGGGCGGCTGGCCGATGAGCGTTTTCCTAACCCCTGAGGGGCAGCCCTTCTATGGGGGGACCTATTTTCCCCCCAAGCCGCGCCACCGGATGCCTTCCTTTCGCGAAGTCTTGCTCAGCGTGGAGCGCATCTGGAGAGAAGACCGGGGAAAACTCCTTAAAAGTGGGGGAAAAATCACCCAACACCTGCAAAAGTCTGTATTCACGCGCGAGTCGGCGGGCGAGATAGGTGCCACGTTGCTCCAGCAAGCTGCCATGCGATTGGCGCAGGCTTACGATTGGAAAAATGGTGGCTGGGGAGGAGCTCCCAAATTCCCTCAGCCTATGGCAATCGAGTTCCTGCTCAGGCAGGCCGCCCGCGGAGATCGTACAGCCTTTGACATGGCCTCCCACGCCCTAAAAGCGATGGCTAAAGGCGGCATGTATGACGTGGTCGGCGGCGGTTTTGCGCGCTACAGCGTTGACAACTTTTGGCTGGTGCCTCACTTCGAGAAGATGCTCTACGACAACGCCCAGTTAGCCCAGGTCTATCTGCATGCTTACCTGATCACGGGAGAAGAACCATTCCGCCGCGTGTGTGAGTCTACGTTGGATTTTGTATCGCGCGAGATGACCCACATCGAAGGTGGGTTCTATTCCAGTCTTGATGCTGATTCCGAGGGTGAAGAGGGGAAATTCTATGTCTGGACCCCTGAGGAGATCCAGGCCGTCATACCGAACGAAGAAGAGGCCGCCTTGTTCAGCGCGGCTTACGGCGTCACCCAGGCGGGCAACTTTGAAGGCCACACCGTCCTTCAACGCACTCTGGACGATGAGCAAATCGCCGAAGCCTTCAATATACCCATCGAGCAGGTACCCGACAGGTTAGCTGAATTGCACACCAGGCTGCTTGAGAAACGTTCCGAGCGCATCCGGCCAGGGACGGACGACAAAGTCCTCGTCTCATGGAACGGGTTGATGCTGATCGCTTTCGCCGAAGCGGGACGCTATCTACAAAGGCCCGCTTACACGGAAGCCGCCATCCGCAACGCAGATTTCTTGCTCACCAACCTGCATCTGGGGGATCGTCTCCTGCGCGCCTGGCGTGAGGGAAAGGCCCGCTACAATGCCTACCTGGAAGATTACGCGGCCTTGATTCTCGGCTTATTGGCGCTCTATCAAAGCGACCCAAACCCCCGTTGGTTCAGCAAAGCCATCGAATTGACTGAAGAGGTGCTCACCCATTTTCGCGACCCGGAGGGTGGATTTTTCGACACGCGTGACGATCACGAAGCCCTGCTCTACCGGCCCAAGGACCTCCAGGACAACGCTACCCCCTCGGGCAACGCCCTGGCTGCCACGGCTTTACTGCATTTGGGGGCTTATGAACTCAACCTCGAGTGGCGTAATATAGCTGAAGAGATGATCGCTCAAATGGGGGAGCATTTGACCCGCTACCCGACAGGGTTCGGGCAGTGGTTGATCGCGGCCGACTTCGCCCTCAACCCTGTAAAGGAAGTTGCCATCCTTGGGGCCCCAGAATCACCCCGAACTCAATCCTTGGTAGCTGCCCTTTGGAAGCAATATCGTCCCCATCTGGTGGCAGCCATTTCAAATGTAGCGAGTGGAGAACAAAGCGGGCTACCGAAGCTACTGCTGGACCGCGACCTGATCGACGATCAGCCCACAGCCTATGTCTGCCAGGGTTTCGTCTGTCAACAGCCGGTCAACACATCAGAAGAATTGGCAGAACAGCTACTAAATTAGATCACTAACGTCACCGGGCAGTGGTCGGAACCAACCACCTCATCGTGGATGACCACATCCTCCACGCGCGGCATCAGGCTTTCGCTGATCAGGAAATAATCCAACCGCCAGCCTGTGTTGTTCTGGCGAGCATTACCCCAATTCGACCACCAGGTGTATTGCACCCGATCTGGATAAAGGGCACGGTAGGCATCCACAAATCCATGCTCCAGATATTTGTCTATCCAGGCGCGCTCCTCAGGAAGAAAACCCGTGGAATTACTATTTTGACGATGATTTTTTAGATCGATTTCCTGGTGACAAGTGTTGAAATCGCCACATAGAATAATCTGCTCCCCGGCTTCATGCATGCGGTCGCAGAGGTCCAGCAGGTAGGCGTAGAATTCCAGTTTAAATCCCACGCGGCTGTGATCCCTGCTCCCATTGGGGAAATAGATGTTGAAAAGCGTGAAATCCTGGTAGCGAGTCTGGATCAAGCGCCCTTCATTATCAAAGCGCTCTTCCCCCATCCCTTTGACTGAGGCCAGCGGCTCGGGACGCGAAAAAGTGGCCACCCCGCTGTATCCCGCTCGTTGGCCTGGATTCCATTCAAAGTGGGAGTCCTCCAGTCGGGTACGTTGATCAGCGGTCAACTGATCCGGACGAGCACGGATCTCCTGAAGACACAGCACATCAGGCTGGGCAGCTTCCCACCAGTCCGCAGCGCCCTTGCGAAGCGCGGCCCGCAGGCCATTGACATTCCATGTGGTGATATGCAATTGAATCCTCCTTTGAGCGTGATCAGAGAGATTTTACCGCGGAATTCCCATCAAATCGATGACCGGCAGCAAGTAAGGAACGTTGGGTGCCCGCCACCGGTTACTGACCACCCAAACCATGGTATAACTAACCCAGCCAGCTAGCACACCAGTAACCAGCCTACAATACCCTCCATGGCCCAATTTGAGTTCCACATCTCCCGCCAAGCTCGAGACCGCTATCATTTTTCGGAAGCTCTTTTCTCACTGAGCGGCAATGTGCTCTTTGCCGACTTTCACGCCGCACGCGCCTTCGCCCAGAAGATGAACGAGCAGCGGGATCTGATCCGCTTCCCCGAACAGGCCGTCAAGTCGGGCCAGATCAACGCCATGGGGCTGATCGACGAGCTGCTGCATCACATGGCACGTCAATATCGCTTGCAGGTCAACCCCCAGGCGCTGGACAAAGCCATGGCCTGGCTGGATGCCAAGTTGGGCAAGGAAAGAGTCGATCATGCCCTGCGGCGCTTCACCGATGAATTCCCGCCGCTGACCGTATACCGCGGAGAATGCACCATCGACGAGTACCTAGGGAGACGCACAGACGGCCTGCTCAACCGCCAGATCGCCCTCGAAGAGCTGCTTATGCTCTGGCTGGCAAATACCAATCCAGCCTTTGCGCCCTACCGAGAACTCTTCGACGACGGGCAGCTCGAAAAGCACACCGTATACCCGCAGATCATCAATCAGCTACACGAATTCTATGCGACACAACCCACTTTTGGGTCAGACAACCAAACCCTGATCCAACTGTTGCGAGCCCCTGCCCTGGCTTCGCCCCATTCCCTCACCGGTCAGTTAGATTTCATTCGGGAGCGCTGGGGGGGCGTCATGGGCCAATTCCTCCAGCGCCTCTTGAAGAGCGTAGACTCTATAAAAGAGGAAGACAAACCGGTTTTCTTCGGACCCGGCCCATCCCTCGTGCCTGAATTTCAAACCAGCGCGGATTACCCTGAAGAGGAACGTTTCAGCGCCGATAGCGACTGGATGCCGCGCCTGGTGCTGATCGCCAAGAACGTCTATGTCTGGTTAGATCAGCTATCTAAAGAATATCACCGCCCGGTCAAAAAGCTCGACCAGGTTCCCGACGAGGAACTCGACAAGCTGGCCCGGTGGGGCTTCACCGGTTTGTGGTTGATCGGCCTGTGGGAGCGCAGCCCCGCCTCACAGCGCATCAAACAGCTTTGCGGCAACCCCGATGCGGTTTCCTCAGCGTATTCCCTCTACGATTATGTTATCGCCAACGACCTCGGCGGTGAAGAAGCCTATTTGAACCTGCGTCACCGGGCCTGGCAGCGGGGAATCCGCTTGGCCGCCGATATGGTGCCCAACCACGTCGGCATCTATTCCAAATGGGTGGTCGAACGCCCCGATTGGTTCATCTCATCGGATCATTCCCCATTCCCCACCTACTCTTTCGACGGCGAGAATCTCTCCCAAGACCAGCGCGTGGGCATCTACCTGGAAGACCACTATTATTCTCGCAGCGACGCCGCGGTGGTTTTCAAGCGCGTTGACAACTGGACCGGCGACACAAAATATATCTACCACGGCAATGATGGCACTGCCATGCCCTGGAACGATACTGCACAGTTAGATTTTCTCAACCCCGAGGTGCGTGAGGCAGTTATCCAAACCATCTTGCACGTGGCGCGCAAATTCCCCATCATCCGCTTCGACGCCGCCATGACCCTGGCCAAGAAGCACTTCCAGCGCCTGTGGTTCCCCGAGCCTGGCTCCGGTGGGGATATCCCCTCCCGGGCCGAGTACGGAATCACCCGCAATCAATTCGACAAAGCCATCCCCGTGGAATTCTGGCGCGAAGTCGTCGACCGCGTCGCCCAGGAGATCCCCGACACCCTCCTTTTAGCCGAGGCTTTCTGGATGATGGAGGGTTATTTCGTACGCACCCTGGGGATGCACCGCGTTTACAACAGCGCCTTTATGAACATGCTGCGCGATGAGAAGAACGCCGAATACCGCCAACTGATCAAAAACACCCTCGAATTCGACCCACAAGTTCTCAAGCGCTACGTCAACTTCATGAACAACCCCGATGAAGAGACCGCCATCGCTCAATTCGGCGGCGATGACAAATATTTCGGGGTCTGCACTATGTTGGCGACCATGCCCGGCCTGCCCATGTTCGGTCACGGGCAAGCAGAAGGCTACCACGAGAAATACGGTATGGAATACCATCGCGCCTATTGGGAAGAATACCCAGACAGCCAGCTGATCGCACGCCACGAACGGGAGGTCTTCCCCCTCTTTCATCGTCGCAGCCAATTCGCTGAGGTCGAAACCTTTTTCCTCTACGATTTCTACACCCCTAACAGCCGTGTGGACGAGAACGTCTTCGCTTATTCCAACCGGACGGGCGGTGAACCCTCGCTGGTGATCTACCACAACCGCTGGGCCGACACCCGTGGATGGGTCAAAACCTCCGCCGCCTTCCGAGACAAAGCCAAAGATCGGTTGCTACAGAGCAATCTCGGCGATGGGCTGGGATTAAAGAAGGGGAAAAACACGTTCACCATCTTCCGTGACCAGATCAGCGAATTAGAGTTCATCCGCAGCAACCACGACTTCCATGAGAACGGTCTCTACATTGAACTGGGGGCCTATAAATACCACGTTTTCCTCGATTTCCGAGAGGTCGATGACAACGAATGGGGGCAGTACGCTCAACTCAATCAATACCTGAAGGGCCGCGGTGTCCCCAACATGGAAGAAGCCATGCAGGAGATATTGCTACAGCCCCTGCACTACCCATTCCGAGAGTTGGTCAATCCTAACATGTTCACATGGCTGCTAGAAAATCGTTCCACCATTGGCAAATCAACACAGCCCAACATTCAAGCCGTTGTGGACGAAATCGAGCAAAAAATGATCCATCTGCTGAGCGAGATCGAGCAGATCACCAACGCGGATTTCGATAAAGATGATCTGGCCGGAGAAGTCTGCCAGAAGTTGGAATCGGCCTTGGGGCTGGCACTGCTCCCCGAACAATTGCCCGCCCCCAAAGGGGTTGATCTTGACCCCCTTCTGGCCTGGCTCGACCCCTCGGAGGAGGATATGCTCTTTTGGGGGACGCTCTTTGGCTGGCTATTCACCCACAACCTGGGCAAAGCCACCGACGAGCACGAATTCGCCGAGAGAGGACGCAGTTGGCTCGACGATTGGCTGCTTGGAAAGATCATCCACCAGACCCTGGAAGACCTGGGTTTAGAGGCCGATGCGGCCGGTGATGCCGTCACGGGTGTCAAGGTAATGGTCGCCCATCAAGGCTGGGGGCAGACAACCCCCTCCAAGTCCGATCAGGCTTCACAGCTCCTGCAAACCTGGCTGCGCGACGATGACATTCAGCGCCTGCTGCGGATCAACCGCTTCCAGGGCATCCTGTGGTTCAACAAAGAAGCCTTCGACCAGTTCCTGCACTGGATGCTGGCGGTCGCGGTCATATCCACAATGGCTGATCGCGATTTGAGCAGGAAAGAAAAAACCAAAAAGACTCGGGCTCACCAGGATGTCATCAACAAACTAAAAGATGCTGCGGTTAAGTCGGGATATCAGGTAGAGAAGCTATTGGAAGCCGTCTAAAGAATTATTTACCTTCTTTGTATGCCTTCCCTCGCAGACAAACTCAAATCCCTGGGCGTTGACCTAGGTATTAAAGAACCCTCCCCGAAAACGACACCTCGGCGGGACGACTATCCCATTGAGGGGGTGCTGGCTGGGAAGTGGCAATCCACACCCCAGGGAGAGACCTTTGTCGTCGAGGCCCGCTACCAGGCCGACTTTCGGCAGGGGTCTGTTCCCTTGAGAGGTGATGCCCCCTTAGAGATCATCGCAGCCTGGGCGCGCCAGCCTGGACTGGCCGATCTTGATTTGGAGCAATTCGTCTTCATCGACACCGAAACCACCGGCCTCGCCGGCGGCACGGGGACGTACACCTTCTTGATCGGGGCAGGCCGCTTCGAGGGAGATGAATTCCACCTGTGCCAGTTCTTCCTGCGCGACCCGGGGGAAGAGACCGCTCAATTAGCCGCCCTGGAACAGTTTGTTGCCCCCTGTGAGGCCATCGTCAGTTTCAACGGCAAAGCCTTCGATATCCCGCTGCTCAACAGCCGCTACATTATCAACGGCTGGCCGCCGCCGCTAAAAGACGCCGGACACCTCGATTTACTGCATCTAGCGCGCCGGCTGTGGCGGGCACGTTTGCCCAGCCGTGCCTTAGGTGATTTGGAAGCCAGGATCTTAGGCGTCACTCGCTCCCAACAGGACGTCCCCGGCTGGATGATCGCCGACCTGTATTTCGACTATCTGCACACCGGTGATGCACGGCCCTTGCTGGGGGTCTTCTACCACAATGAAATAGACGTCGTCTCCCTGGCAGCGCTGCTCAATCACATGTCGATGCTGTTGGCCAATCCGCTGAGCGGCAGCGTTGAGCACGGCTTAGACCTGATCGCTATTGGCAAGCTGTACGCTGACCTGGGTTCCGTAGACACAGCCATTGAGATATACACTCATGGCCTGATCCGCGATGACCTCCCTCACGAAGCCTATTGGAAGGCGGTGGAACAGTTATCTTTCCTGCACAAAAAACGCGGCGACGTGGATCAAGCTATGGAACTCTGGCAGCAAGCCGCCGCAGAAGGGCTGATATTCGCTCATATCGAACTGGCAAAAGTTCTTGAGCACAAACGGCGCGATTTTGCTGAAGCTTCGCGCTGGACTCGCCAGGCAATCGAGATCGTTTCCGCCTCAGAATATCCTGATTTCGAGCGCGGTCAATGGCTTCCCGAATTAGAATACCGGCTGGCACGCCTGGAACGCAAGATGACCAAAGACCTATGACACAGAGAAACCCCCATCTGAAGAACCCCCACCTTCCAGGCGAACCATTTTATTGGCAGGCCGGCCCAACCGGGATTTTGCTCATCCACGGTTTCACCGCCACGACCGCTGAGGTACGCCCCCTGGCGAAGCGCCTCCACACCAAGGGGTATACCGTCTCTGGCCCTTTGCTCCCAGGGCACGGCACTACCCCCAAAGACGTCAACCGCTTCACCTGGAAGGATTGGCTGGACACAGCGATAGACGTTTATCAAGAGATCAGCCAGCGCTGCGATGCGGTCTTCGTGGGCGGGGAATCGACTGGGGCAGTGTTGGCGCTCTATCTTGCCAGCCAGCACCCTGAAGTCAGCGGCATATTGGCTTACGCGCCGGCAATGGATTTGTCACTCAATTGGTTGGACAAAGTCAAGCTCTATGTGTTCGCTCCCTTTATCACTTCCGTTCCGAAAGACCTCGGTGAGGATGACCTGCCCTGGCAAGGTTACCGGGAAAATCCCTTGCGGGGTACAATACAATTACTGCGCTTACAACGACAGGTTTGGCGACGACTCCCCATGATTCGGCGGCCCATCTTGATCGTTCAAGGCCGTCTCGATGCATGGGTGCCACCTGAAATTCCAGGTAAGATTGCAGGTCGAGTGCGCTCAACGGTGAAAGAGGTCCATTTTATGGAAAACTCATCTCACGTTGTCATCCTCGACCACGAACTCGACCAAGTTGCCGAAGTGACGTTGAGATTCCTGGCACAAACTAACATTTAATCAACAGACACAGACCGATTGCGTCTCGGAGGAATAATGCCGACGCCCCAAGAAATTCAATCCCATCTCGAAGCACACCTTCCTCAATACATGGAACTTCTGAGAAGGATGGTCGAGATAAACAGCTTCACGGAAAATACCGCTGGGGTGAACCAACTGGGCCAATTGACTGCTGAGGCCTTCACAGCCCTCGGATTCCAGGCCGAGCACGTGCAGGCCAAGAACCCAGCCTATGCCAAACACCTCATCTTGACCAAGCCGGGAACATCCAATCTTAGGATTGGGATGATCTCCCATCTGGACACGGTATTCCCACCCGAGGAAGAGGCCGCAAATGACTTTCGCTGGCGCGAAGAAGACGATCGCATCTACGGCCCCGGCACGAATGATATCAAGGGCGGCACGGTGATGATCTACATGATGCTGGACGCTCTAAGAGTTACCGCCCCCGAGATATTTGAAGAGATCAACTGGAGCATCTTGGTCAACGCTGCCGAAGAGAGGCTCTCCGATGACTTTGGTGCGCTGTGCTTAGAGCGCCTCACCGGGAAAACGTTAGCTGCCCTGGTTTTCGAGGCCGGTGTGCGCGGCGACAGCTTCTTTCAATTGGTCACTGCTCGCAAAGGTCGGGCTACTTTCGCTGTGACGGCACACGGCAAAGGGGCTCATGCGGGTTCAAACCACCCAGAAGGGGCCAACGCCATCGTGCAAATGGCCCATACGATCCAACAGATCGCCGCCCTCACAGATTACAGCAAACACCTGACCTACAATGTCGGCACAGTCGCAGGAGGTAGTGTGGTCAACCGCGTGCCTCACTACGCCGAGGCCAAAGTCGAAATGCGCACCTTCGACCCCGAGGTGTTCGATGCAGGTGTCGAGAACATATTAGCGCTCCAAAACTTAGCTGAGGTCTCCAGCGCCAACGGGAGTTACGATTGCAAAGTCAATATCGAATTGACCGACCAATCCGCCCCTTGGCCGTCCAACTCGGGCACCGAAAAGCTTCTTCAGGTCTGGAAAGAGGCCGCTGAACCATTAGGCATCTCTATTCACCGAGAAGAACGCGGCGGCCTGAGCGACGGCAACGCCCTGTGGCATACCCTCCCGACCATCGATGGACTGGGACCCTATGGGGCCAATGCCCACTGTTCCGAGCGCAGCCCCGAGGAAGGCAAAGATCAAGAATTTGTCAACCGTTCTTCTTTTGTCCCCAAAGCTTTACTGAATACATTGGGCATTCTAAAGCTGATTGAACAGGCAAAGCGATAACCACTCTATTGTCGAACCGGAGGGCCACGAATCATGAAGTATATCGCCGCAATCGACCAAGGCACCACCAGCACCCGCTGCATGCTTTTCAACCACCCTGGAGAAGTGGTCAGCGTCGACCAAAAAGAGCATGAACAGATTTACCCCCAGCCGGGTTGGGTGGAGCACGACCCATTGGAGATTTGGGAACGTACCCAGGAAGTCATCCAGGGGGCCATCAAGAAGGCGAATATCCACCCTTCCGAAATTGGGGCGGTAGGCATTACCAACCAACGCGAAACCACCCTGGTATGGGATCGCAAGACCGGGAAACCTTACTACAACGCCATCGTCTGGCAAGACACCCGCACAAAAGACATCTGCGACGAGCTGGCGTCCGATGCTTCGACTTCGTCCACCACGGGCAGCGATCAAGATCGCTTCCGCCCTCAAACTGGCCTGCCTCTGGCCACCTATTTCTCCGGCCCTAAAATCAAATGGATGCTGGAAAACGTCGCCGGCCTGCGCGCTGTGGCTGAACGCGGCGATGCCATCTTTGGCAACATCGACACCTGGCTGATCTGGAATCTGACCGGTGCACACGTCACCGACGTCACCAACGCCAGCCGCACCCTGTTGATGAACATAAAGACCCTGGATTGGGATGACGAAATCTTAGGGATATTTGGCATCCCGCGGGGGATGCTCCCAAAAATCGTGCCCTCCAGCGACCCTGGAACCTGGGGGGCTACAGCTTCCGGTGGCCCCTTCGGGGCATCTATCCCCGTGTGCGGCGACCTGGGAGACCAGCAAGCCGCCCTGGTCGGCCAGACTTGTTTCAGCCTCGGCGAGGCCAAAAACACCTACGGCACGGGCTGCTTCATGCTGCTCAACACCGGTACGCAGATCATCCCCTCCGAGAGCGGCTTGCTCACTACCCTGGGTTACCAATTTGGCACTCAACCAGCCGTCTACGCCTTAGAAGGTTCTATCGCCATCACCGGCGCCTTGGTCCAGTGGCTGCGGGATAACCTGGGCATCATCAAGAGCGCGCCTGAAGTTGAAGAACTGGCTAATTCCGTCCAAGATAACGGCGGCATCTATTTTGTCCCGGCGTTCTCAGGCCTCTTTGCCCCCTACTGGCGCTCCGACGCGCGCGGCGCCATCGTCGGTATGACGCGTTACATCAACAAAGGGCACATCGCCCGCGCCACGTTAGAAGCCTCTGCGTACCAGACACGCGAAGTGCTCGACGCCATGCAGCAAGACTCGGGGGTAGAACTGCAAACGCTCAAAGTGGATGGCGGCATGGTCGCCAACGAGCTGTTGATGCAGTTCCAGGCCGATATCCTCGGTGTCCCCGTTGTGCGCCCACAGATTGCCGAGACAACCGCTTTGGGAGCAGCATACGCGGCTGGGTTAGCGGTGGGATTCTGGGATAACCCGGATGATTTGCGCTCAAATTGGCAGGTCGATAAAACCTGGGAGCCGGAGATGGATGCTGGCACCCGCGCTAGATTGTATCAAGGATGGAAAAAGGCCGTCACACGGACGTTTGACTGGCTTGAATGACCGATGCTGACGGCAAACGCTGTCTGTAGTTTGCCGTCGGCGGTCTGCTCAACCAATACCCCCACTGAGTTTTAGGTCTTGATCATCCGGGGCGTGGGCACTATTACGAACAAGGGCATCCTCTCGATAATGGCTGCCACGGCTAATCGAGTTTTGTCGAGCAGCGCGGGCGACGATCATCGCTGCCTGGATGCTGTTGCGCAGCCCGATCAGACCATCCGACAGGCAGGTTTTGCGGTAGAAATCCTCGATCTCCAGCCAGAGGTGGCGAAGTTCACGCAGCGCGCGGTTGAGACGGTATTCACTGCGCACCAAACCCACGTAGTGCCACATCAGGTTGCGGATGGTCTGCAAATCTCCTTGCATCAGGGTTGGGTCTGTGTCGTAGATTAAATTAGAATCATCCCAAGGGGGCACCTCGCTTTCTCGAACGATATCCCCTGAAAGTTGTTCCCGAATGTGCCGCGCGGCCCGATCTCCCCACACCAGGCCCTCCAGGAGGGATGTGCTGGCGAGACGATTAGCGCCGTGCACACCCGTGCAGGAAACCTCACCCACAGCGTACAACCCTGGGATCGTGCTCTGCCCCCAGGTATCCACTAATACCCCCCCACAGAAATAGTGCGCCGCAGGCACTACCGGAATGGGCCGCTCTGTAATATCGATATCTTGATCAAAACAGCGCGCATATATTTGTGGGAAACGCTGTCGGATGGCATCAGCCCGCATGTGAGAAGCGATATCCAATAGCACGTAGGGGAAATCGTTCTCAAGCATCTCCCAGTAGATGGCGCGTGCCACCACATCGCGCGGGGCCAGGTCCTTCCACCGGGGAGCATGGCGCTCCATGAAAGGCTCCCCTTTGGGGGTCAGCAGCACGCCCCCCTCGCCTCGCACTGCCTCGCTGATCAGGAATTTCGTTGGCCCGGGCATGTGTAGCGTCGTAGGGTGGAACTGAATATATTCGGCATTGACCACGCGCGCGCCGGCGCGATAGGCCATCGCCAACCCATCCCCGCGCGCGCCAGGGGGGTTGCTGGTGTTCAAGAATATCTGTCCCAGCCCGCCAGTCGCCAGGATGGTATATTCAGCCAAGATCGGATTGACTTTGTGGGTGGCCTGATCGAAAACATAGGCGCCATGGCAGGCAAGCGGCTGGTAGGCGGCCAGGGGATCGAGAGCATGATGGGGAAAGGTCAACAAATCCACCGCCGTTCTGCCGGTGAGGATTTCGACATTGGGCTGGGCCTTTAGCTCCCGGATAAGGCGGTCCATGATGGCGCGGCCGGTCATATCACCGACGTGCAATATGCGGCGTTTGGAATGGGCCGCTTCCAGGCCAAAGATCAACTCATCTTCTTCGTCGCGATCGAAGGCCACGCCCGCCTTTTCGACCAGCACTTCTAACAACAGATCAGGCCCCTCTTCTGCCAGCACCTTCACCGCCTCTGGGAAGCAGATCCCATCGCCAGCGTTTAGCACATCTTCCTGCAATATCGCAGGAGAATCGTCACGGCCGCGACCTACGATTCCCCCTTGGGCGTAGAGCGAATTGGATTCGACCGCCTCCAGCGCCTGCGTTATCACTGTGACCTGCCTCTGGCGGCCCTCAGCCAGGCGCAGCGCTGCCGTTGCTCCGGCGATGCCGCTGCCTATCACCAAAACATCTGTTTGCATAACTCAACCAATCTCTATCATGCGCTCAACGGCTCGCGCGGCGCGCACGCGGATGTCTTCAGGCACATTGATGACATACTGATCATTCTGCAACGCCGCCAGGGTATCCTCCATGGTGATCTCGTTCATATGGGGGCAGCGCACCCGGCACAGACGCAACATATCTTTTTCAGGGTTGGCAGCTACGATATTATCGCCCATGGCGCACTCGGTCAGCAACAAGAATTGTGGGGCATCGGTTTCTTCGACGAAACGGATCATGGCAGCTGTGCTGCTGGCAAAATCTGAGGCGGCCACAACTTCCGGTCTGCATTCGGGGTGCGCCAGGATCACTACTTCCGGATACTCCGCCCGGACATCCTCGATATCCTGGACCGTGAATTGCTCATGGACTTCACAGCGGCCATGCCAGCCAATCAACTGGTAATCCAGATTGGGATCAGAACCTGGCTGCGTCTTGGATGGGAATATGATATGCTTGCCGGTCTCCTTAGCGACATTCGCGGCCAGATACTCATCCGGCAAGAAAATGACCCTTTCTGCATCCAAAGATTCGACAACTGCTTTAGCATTACCGGATGTGCAGCACACATCGCTCTCGGCTTTGACATCCGCATAGGTATTGACATAGGTCACTACCGGGACTCCCGGGAATTGAGCACGGAGCGCCCGGACGTCCTCGGCGGTGATACTGGCTGCCAGTGAGCATCCCGCTTCCTTTGCTGGCAGCAACACCATTTTCTCCGGGCTGAGGATCTTCGCTGTCTCAGCCATAAAGCGCACCCCACAGAAGACGATGATGTCTTTGTCGGTCTGCGCGGCGATTCGACTCAGCCCCAACGAATCGCCCACAAAATCGGGGATCGAGTGATATAAGGCTGGCTCCATATAGTTGTGGCCCAGGATAACTGCGTTCTTCTCTTCTTTTAACTTATTGATCTCATAGGCTAACTCGGCCTTGATGTAAATCTCAGGCTCAGGCACGACGTCTCTGAGTTTTTCTTTCATTTGCGCTAAAAACACATCGAAAGACATTTCATACCTCCAACAAATCGCGATCCGTGAACCATTGGTGGGGCTCACATTTCACGTTTGAAACTTTTATTGAGCTATCCGCATACTGACGTCCAACACCGGCGCGGAATGGGTCAGCGCGCCGACAGAAATAAAATCGACACCGGTTTCGGCAATGGCGTGTACAGTTTCCAGCGAGACATTCCCCGATGCTTCCAGCGGGACCCGTCCCGAGGTAATCTCAACCGCCTGGCGCATAGTTTCCAAGGGCATATTATCAAGCATAATGTGTTCGAGGTCGAGGGATAAGGCCTCTTTTAATTCAACCAGACCCTTGACTTCTACCTCAATGGGATATCTACTGCCATAACGCTGCCGTGCTCTTTCAACGGCTTTGGTAATGCTCCCTGCGCCATCAATATGATTATCTTTGATCAGGATCATGTCATACAAACCGTGTCGATGGTTTTCACCGCCCCCAACCCGCACAGCATATTTATCCAAGACCCGCCAGCCGGGGACGGTCTTACGCGTATCGAGGATCACGGCCTGGGTTCCGGCGACCGCGTTTACATACCTGTGAGTCAAAGTTGCCACGCCAGACATGCGTCCCAAAAAGTTCAATGCTACACGTTCTGCCGCCAACAACGACGGACCTGTTCCCGATACGGATGCGATGAGGTCTCCCCCTTCCAAAGCTGAGCCTTCGGTTTTATGAGCTTCGAAGACCACCTCAGCATCGATGAATTTGAAGATCGTCTCCGCGACAGGCAAACCGGCCAGAACACCGCAAGCCTTGGCAGAGAGCTTCCCCTCTAGCTTTGTGCCAGGCTCGATGGTAGCGACGCTGGTCACGTCGCCCTCCGAGAGACGATCCACTCCAGCCGGCAAATCGAGCCCTGGAAACAAATCTTCGGAGATGCTCAACCTGATCAGATCCAAAACGACGGGAAGGCGTAATTCTTCTGGTAAAAAACGCCACACGTGAGATGCATCCAGCTTATCGTTCAAATTATCACTCTTAAACATAGCAAGAGTCTGCTGAAAAGGGTGCAATTGGGAAAGCGAGAGCTTCCTGGCAGCTTTTCAGCAGACGAAACCAGATTTATGAGTATTTTACTACTTTTGGCAAACTGGAAGAATATGACAATGCGCGCGGTCAGGTGAAGGTTGTGGTGGTCTCCCGGCTTTGTGACCAGATATAGCAAATTCTACCTAGAATTGCGCTATCAAGACCGCATCTGTGCTTTTCAACACCAGAATTTTCGCCACTCCCTCCGAGCGAACCAGGTAGGAATGGGGGGTAATAAGCCGAAGGAAACGCGCAAAACGTGTTAAAATTGCCACAAAACGATTTCAGCCAGATTTCGCATCAACAGCAGACTTAAATACTACAGCAACACCGTATTGTATAATACTGGATTAATTATTCGAAGGCATACGATTCTGTCCCCATTAGTCTGAGCATTGACAAACCCATTCCATCAAAGATGATAGATTGGCAATTCTCTCTGTATGCAATCACACTGCTCTTTACTGCCATCTTTGCAGCACTGATCAGTTATTTTGCCTGGCAACGCCGCGGCACGACCGGGAGAAGAACCTTAGCTTATCTTATGCTGGCGATATTGATATGGGCGATCACAAACCTTTTTGAATTGATCGCCTCAGGGGAATCATACAAAATCTCTTGGTCCAAAATCACCTATATTGGTATTCACAGTACACCACCCCTCTTCTTGATCCTGGCCCTTCAATACAGTCAACGGGAGCGCTGGCTAAGGCGTCGAAATATCGTCCTACTTTGGGTGATCCCAATCATCATCGTCGTTTTGGCAGCCACAAATGAATATCATCATTTGATTTGGGCGGACTTTTCCTGGCATCCGACGGATTCTTCAGTCCTGGTATACCACTATGGACCAGGTTTTTGGTTGGGCGCTGGATACGGATATCTGCTCTTTCTTTTTAGCGCCGGGATTTTGGTTTGGGCAGCCCTAAATTTGCCAGCGATTTACCGGGGTCAAGTGACCTCCATGCTGCTGGCCTCTCTGATACTTTTGATAGGAAATATCTTATATGTAACAAAGTCTACTCTGTTGTCTGACCGCGAAATAATCCCTATTACCTTCCTGATAGCAGGCATCCCCATCACGTGGAGTATCTTCCGGCACCAATTATTGGATATAACCCCTATTGCCCGCAGCAAACTGGTGGACATAATGCGTGATGCCGTCATCGTCGTTGATCACCAATTGCGCATTGGGGATCTCAACCCTGCCGCACAATCCCTGCTCACGACTGCTCCAAATCAAACAATCGGGCAGCCCGCCTATAAAGTGCTTGGCAGATGGCCTTACCTCGAAAGTCATTTCCGCGCGCAACCCAATAAGCTCTCAGAAACAGAAACTATTCAAGATAAACGAGGAAACTGGTATGAGGCCCAAATCTCCCCTTTGAGAGGTCAAAGAGAGCAGATCGAAGGATGGCTGATCGCCTTGAAAGACATCACCCAGCAGCGGGAACTCGAAGCTGCCCTTCGAGCCAGCGAAGAACTCTATCGCAACGTCACTGAGACAGCTAACGATGGGATTGTGATCATTCAAGAGAATATCGTCAAATACTGCAATCCCCAACTCGCCTGTATGATAGGATATCACGTTGACGAAATCATTGGCAAGCCTTTTATGGAGTTTATTGCGCCAGACCAAGCGCTGAAAATCCAGGAAAGGCACAACCGCAGGGTGGAAGGCGAACCAGAACCTAGTCGGTATGAATCAGAAGTCAGACATTCGTCGGGCCAGATCGTACCCGTTGAGTTTAACGTCAGCATAATGGAATACAATGGCGAACCGGCCATCCTGGCAATCGTGCGTGATCATACCGAAAAATCTCAGGCAGAAAAGGAATTGTATGAGTACACCCGCCAGCAAATCTTGCTCAACGACATTATCCAGGCAGCTATTCAAACCACCGAAATAGATACCGCGCTTCAAATCCTGGCCGACCGTTTAGGAGAACTGTTCTACGCTGATGGTTGTATTATCACTTTGTGGGACCCGATTGAAGAGGTTGTCATTCCCGCAGCCGCGTATGGCGCTTCAAGTAAAGATTTCACGAATTCCAAGTTTGATCCCGAGGAACCGTCTGTAACCAAAGCGGTTCTCCAACAAGAACGTCCAATCATCATTGAGGACACCTACAATACACCCCACCTAGATCCGAAAAGAGCCGCCGAATTTTCGGCGAAATCTCTTCTAGCCCTGCCCTTGATTGCAAACAACCAAAAGCTGGGCGGCGCATTAATTGCTTTCAACGAACCCCACACTTTCACGGATGAAGAAGTATATTTGGGCGAACAGGCCAGCCGACAGATCAGCTTAGCCGTGCTCAAAGACCGTCTGCTTGACACCGCCCGCCAACGCGCCAGGGAAGCCGAGACCTTGCGCCAGGCCGGGGCCGCTGTGGCTGCCACGTTGCAGCTAGACGAGGCTATTGAAAGGATTCTTGAGCAGCTGCACGAAGTGGTACCATACGATAGCGCTTCCGTCCAACTTCTGCGGGATGACGAACTTGAGATTGTTGGGCTGCATGGCTTCGATGATCCAGACAAATTGCTGGGCATGAGTTTCCCCATCACTGAAGATAATCCCAACAGGGTCATCATCCAGACTCGACAGAGCCATATCATCAAAGACGCCCCCAAGGTTCACTCGACCTTCAACGAGGCCCCTCACAACCACATCCGCGGATGGCTGGGGGTGCCTCTCATCGTTCAGGATCGGATCAACGGTATGCTGGCCCTCGACAGTCATCAGCCAGACCGCTTCAATTCTGAACACGCCCGCCTGGCTACGGCTTTCGCTGCCCAGGTAGCCATTGCCCTCGAAAATGCCCGCTTATACGAAGAGGCTCGCCGCCTGGCGATTATCGATCCCCTGACCGGCATCTACAATCGGCGCCATTTTATGGCCCTGGCCCTCCAGGAGCACCAACGCGCCCGCCGGTATGAGCGCCCGCTCTCGATCATCATGATAGATATCGACCACTTCAAAAGGGTCAATGACACATACGGCCACCTGATTGGGGATCAGGTTTTGCGCACGGTGGCGTCAAGCATCCATGATAATCTTCGGGAAACAGATTTTGTGGGCCGCTACGGCGGAGAAGAGTTTGTCGTCTTACTACCAGAGACCCCCGGCACAGTTCAGCCTACTGATCCCCCCGCAGACAACCCGAACGATGGTTTTTCCGCTAAACTTGTGGCCCAACGGTTGTGCAAACTCATCCAGAATACAACCATCCAGACCGAGGAGGGCACCATTCAAGTGACAGTGAGTCTGGGGGTAGCCGGACAAAGTTGGGATTTTATCGACATTGAAACACTGCTCGATCGCGCCGATACGGCTCTTTATGTTGCCAAACAACGGGGGCGCAACCAGGTCGCCGTATGGTCGGATTCCATGTAGAAGCCTAGAAGAGATCACATGATCAGAATAGAAACTGAGGTTCTCGTCATCGGTGGAGGCGCGACCGGCACCGGTATATTACGCGACCTGGCCATGCGTGGCTTCGATGCCATCTTGGTGGAAGCCCGCGACCTTACCCATGGCACCACGGGGCGTTTCCATGGATTGCTCCACAGTGGGGGACGTTATGTGGTCAAGGACCCCCAGGCTGCTCAAGAATGTATCACAGAAAACAAAATTTTAAGAAAAATTATGCCCCACTGCATCGAAGATGTGGGAGGCTTTTTCGTGATGACTCCTTGGGACGAGCCCGGATATGCAGACTCCTTTTGGGCTGGTTGCCAGGTTGCAGGGATTCCCGTCGAGGAAGTGCCCATTGCACAAATGCTCAGCGAGGAGCCTTTTCTCAACCCCGAGATCAGCCAGTGCTTCCGCGTCCCCGACGGTGCTGCCGATTCCTTTGTGGCTGCCCATGCCAACGTCGCCTCAGCCCAGGCGTACGGGGCCAGAGTGTTAACCTACCACAAAGTCACTCGACTTTTGACGGAAGACTCAAAATCGATGACCGATTCATCCCGTCATCTGTCCCATGTCCCCGGCCGAATTATTGGCGCGCTCTGTCACGACCTGGTTGCCGACGAACAAGTTGTCATCCATGCCGATATCGTGGTCAACGCTGCTGGGGCATGGGTGGGAAAGATCGCTGAGACCGTGGGAGTCGAGATCGCCATCCGTCCCGGCAAGGGCACCATGATCGCCGTCGGCCAGCGGATTGTCAATACCGTTATCAACCGCTGCAAGATGCCCTCCGATGGCGACATTCTCGTCCCCGCACACACCGTCGCTGTGATGGGCACCACCGACGAGCAAGTGCCTGACCCCGATCGTTTCGCCATCGAATCCTGGGAAGTACAACTCATGCTGGCAGAAGGGGAGAAGATCATCCCAGAATTCAAAGAGATGCGTATGCTGCGAGCCTGGGCCGGTGTCCGCCCCCTTTACCAGGAAACCAAAACCGACGCCTCTCGGGAAATTACCCGCTCCTTTGTACTGCTCGATCACCAAGAGCGCGATGGCGTTCTCGGTCTGATCACCATCACCAGCGGCAAATGGACCACTTACCGCAAGATGGCTGAGATGACAGTTGACCTGGTTTGCGAGAAGTTAGGCACAGAGAGACCGTGCAGGACGCATTTAGAGGAACTACCGGCTGCAGACAAGAGATCAGTGACCGATCTCTCCCATCACCATGTCCTTGGAGAACGCCTGGCTCAGATCGAGGGGGAACAGACCTACGGCCAACTGATGTGCGAGTGCGAACTGGCCACCCGCGCAGACATCGAGAGGGCTATCGCCAAAGAGGGCGCCAAAACCCTCGATGACATTCGGCGAGATGTACGCTTAGGGATGGGCCCCTGCCAGGGCGGGTTCTGCACCTTGCGGGCTGCGGGGATATTGCACCAGTCTGCGCAGGACAGCAGTGGTTGGACAGTAGAGCAGACCAATGTCTCATTGCGCGACTTCTTGGAAGAACGCTGGAAGGGTGTACTGCCGGTGCTGTGGGGTAAGCAGCTACACCAGGCGCGCTTGAATGAGCTGATCTACATCAATGTGCTCAACGTCGATCATCTGCCGGGGCCTAAGGCCTCGCAGTTAGCGGCGCAGCCTTATAAGCGGGGAAGTTCCCTGCCCCATACCGCCCCATCACCGCTACCCCTTTCCAAAGACGGAGACAGGGGGGACACCGCTGGGCCGCGGGGACGGGGCGAGGGCGTCATCGTCATCGGCGCGGGTCTTTCCGGCCTCAGCGCCGCCTGGCAGTCCTCCAAAAAGGGAGTGCCCACCAAAGTCATTGCCAAAGGCTGGGGGACGACACACTGGGGTTCAGGCTGCATCGACGTCCTCGGTTATCATCCCCTCAGCGCCCGGAAGCCAGTCACCAATCCGGCCCAGGGTATCCAACGCCTGATCGCTGAAAACCCCCAACATCCTTACGCGTTGATCGGATTAGAGAACCTCGCTGACGCCCTGACCGCTTTCCAGGGGTTGTGCCAGGCATCCGGTTATCCGCTGCTCGGCTCATTGGACCGCAACTGGCTGCTGCTCTCCGCAGTCGGCGCCATCCGGCCAACCTGTCTGGCGCCAGAGACCATGATCGCCGGAGATTTGCACTTATCAGAACCCATGTTGATCGTCGGGTTCGAAGGCTATGATGATTTCTTCCCCCACTACGCAGCCGCCAACCTTAGAGCACAAGGATTTAATGCACGAGCACTGGTCGTCGATCTTCCCAGTCTAAGGTCGCGCAAACGAGTGGATACGATGGTCCTGGCACGACTGTTCGAACTGGCGGATTTTCGCGCCGAAGTCGCCGAAGCGATCCAGCCTCATCTCGGAAACGCAGCCCGCATCGGTCTCCCCGCGGTTCTGGGACTGAGCGATCTCCTCAAAGCATTAAAGAACCTGGAATCCCACCTGGGACGCAAAATCTTCGAAATGCCCGGCCTGCCACCCTCGGTTCCAGGCATGAGGCTGCACAACATCTTGGTAAATGCGATCCAAAAGGCAGGCGGGCGCGTCGAAAACGGCATGGAGGTCATATCGGCCCACAGAAAGCGGAGAGAAGGGAGCAGCCATATAAAAGCCGTGTACAGCGAGTCCGCTGTGCGGGGCATACAGCACGCGGCGCAGGCATTCATCCTGGCGACGGGCGGCTTTCTTGGGGATGGGACAAAAGCAACCCACAATGGCTATGCGCAAGAAGTGGCCCTCGACCTCCCTCCTCGGAACACCCCGCCCCAAGGCGATTGGTTCCGGCGCAGTTTCTTCGCGGAAGAGGGCCACCCCATTTTCAAAGCTGGAATTGCAGTCGATGAAGGATTCCACCCTGTTGATCAGGATGGAGGGGTTATCTACGACAATCTCAAAGTGATTGGTTCAGCGCTGGCGTATGGCGACCCCCTGCGAGAACGTTCACTGGAAGGTGTTGCCCTGGGAACGGGCTATATCGCCGGGAAAGGGATGGCGGCCTGATGATTCATCCACCCCACCTCCCTGTCGAACGGTCGCTCGATCAGTGCATCAAATGCAATATCTGCGTTTCGGCCTGCCCGGTAGCTGCCGTGGAAGATCAATTTCCAGGCCCCAAATACGCCGGGCCTCAGGCCTCGCGCTTCCGCCAGACGGAGCAACCTACCCCCGACCGTTCAGTGGATTATTGCAGCGGCTGCCGGGTGTGCAATATGGCCTGCCCCAATGGGGTCAAAATCGCCGAGATGAACGCCCGCGCTCGACACCATATCGTCTCTCAGGGAAAGGTCTCCCTGCTTCTGCGCCTGCGCAACAACCTCATAGCCCGCACGGAGTTGTTAGGGGAGCTCGCGCAGCCGATTGCGCCCATATCGAATATCCTTTTGAGCAACCCCCTGGTTCGGAGAATCACGGAGGGGCTGTTAGGCATTGCCAAGAATGCTTACTTCCCACCCTTTGCCCGTCAAAGGTTCTCCCGATGGTGGAAATTGCACGGGGATCGCTCATCTGCGTCTGCGGGGCGCGCTTCGCAAGAGAACTCGGCTCCCAAGAAGGTCGTCTTCTTCCACGGCTGTGCGACCGAGTATTACGAACCCCGCGTCGGAAGAGCCGCTATTCACGTGTTGGAGGCCAACGGCTTCGAGGTGGTCATCCCCCCGCAGAATTGCTGTGGGCTTCCGCTGCTCTCGAACGGCGAGTTCGCCGCTGCCCGTCGTTTCCACGAGAACAACGTGCGCAACCTTGCGCCGTACGCCCGCCAGGGCATCCCGATTATCGGAACCTCGACGAGCTGCACGTTAACCCTCAAAGAAGAAGCCCCTGAACTGCTGGATATGCACGACGCCGATACGCGCTTAGTAGCTGAAAGCACCTACGACTTCAATGAGTTCTTGCTGCACTTACTGGATAATGGTGACCTGGACACGCGCTCCCTGGGCCCTATCCCACTGCAATTGGCATACCACCAACCCTGCCAATACCGCGCTCATCGCATTGGCAGCCCGGCCCTTGAGATCATGGAGCTCATCCCAGAGTTGGAAATCATCGAGGGCCATGCCGATTGCTGCGGCATCGCAGGGACGTATGGCTACAAAAAAAAGAAATACGCCATCAGCATGAGTGTTGGGCAACCGCTCTTCGATTTCATTCTGGATGTTGGCGGCCCGGTGGCAGTGTGCGACAGTGAAACCTGCCGTTGGCAGATTTTCCACGGGACGGGGACCCCCAGCATCCATCCAGTAGAGTTGTTGGCCGCGGCCTACGGCTCTACACCTGAGGGGGAATTGGCAAAAGCGCTGGGGGAGATTCCAGCAACCAGATAACCCGTTTTGACTTCTAGGGCGAAGGGCTAACGAAACGCAAAGCAGTAAGAATTACTACCCTTATCACGACTGGAAAGCGAAGTTCTTCAAAAGATCAAGGGGAGTGGTCAAAATCATGGTGTTGAGAAATCCATGAGCGGTGGGTTGTACTTCGGGAAGCGCAGCTTGAATAGTTGACGCTGGTTGTAAGCAAAAACA
>JANQED010000164.1 GCA_028278545.1 Anaerolineales bacterium | reverse complement strand
CCGTTCGGGCTTGCATCTACGCCGGCATCTCGCAGCATTTTGATTGCGTTGTCTATCTCGGCGGCAGGGACGATGAGTCGCATCATAGCTTTGTATGAGCCCAGTTGGCTGATACGATCTGGTGGGCAATCGGCGGCGATATGGCCGTTGTGCAGAACCAGCACTCGGTCGGCTAAGCCCAGCACTTCATCCATGCGGTGGGAGGAAAACACTAATGTTTTGCCCATATTTTTTAACTCGGCGAATAAGTTGAGCAGATTGTCCCGGCTGTGCACATCCAAATTGGATGTGGGCTCATCCAGGATGAGTAGATCCGGATCGGAGAGCAGGGCGATGCCCACCGCCAAGCGCTGTTTCATGCCTCCGGAGAGTTCGCCCACCTTTTTTTCGAGGTGCCCAGCCAGATTCCGTTCTTCGAGCCGCCGGGAGGCAGTTTCAAGCGGCACTTTTTTGAGACGGGCGTAGAACTCCATTGTTTCGCGCCCGCTCAGATCATCATGGAAGCTCAACTCCTGCGGCACGAAGCCCACGCGCCTCCGGATGGCCTTGCCTTGCGTGCGGATATCCATCCCAAACAGGTGCACATCGCCTTTGAAGGATAGCAACCCCAAGAGGCAGCGCAGAGCCGTGGTTTTTCCTGCGCCATTGGGTCCCCATAGGGCAAGCGCTTCGCCGGCGCTCACTGAAAATGAAACGCCATCCAGGACGTTTAGAGAGTTATATACTTTGGTCAACCCGCTAACGCGAATCAGATCGTTCTCGGTATTGTATGGTGTCATTTGGGACACCCCTTTGTCTTTGTAGGGGAAAGAAACTATCAGCAAAACCCCCAGACTCACGCCCAAGAGGAGTAGTCCGCCTTTGGCTAACGCGCCCTGTTTAGGGGCTGGCAAATTGGGCACACCTTCGGGCACGAAGGGCTCCATTAAAGGAAACTCATCTACAAGTTTGGGTTCGGGCTTCACCAGGGGGATAGCTTTGGCAGCAAAATCGATGGCCTGGGAGACTGGGCTGAAGATGAACAACCGCAAGGCTTCGAAGCGATCTGCCAGGTTTTCGAATAACCGGTCCGCCTGGTAAGGTACATCACCGATGCCATCCTGGGCGGCATCGTAACCGGCGTAATCACTCCAGTAATTGCCAATCCCTTCCTTCGTCCAAGTCATCCCTTCTAGCAAGCCGCCGCCGCCTATCCCGACATGTTCTTGATTGTCGATGAAACTATTGCGATGAAACAGATTGTTGCGGACAGAAGGCAGCATATGCACGCCGATATCGTTGAAGGCGAAAACGTTTTCGGAAAACGTGCCGGTGCTGTCAACTTCGCGCGGCGAATTGTCCAGGTAAGCCCCAATGCGGTTATTGAAAAACAGATTGCCTTGTACTACCGCGTCGTCCAGGTCCTTCATGCCGATTCCATAACCGCTGGGGCCGCGACTGCCAGCAATGGTATTGCCCTCCAGGTGCAATCTGCGGCTGTACATCAGGAATGCGCCAACCGAATTGTTGGTTAACAGATTGCCCTGAATGAACGCGTCGTCACAGTACATAAAATGCAAGCCGTAGCGCCCCCCTGATATCTGATTGGCTAATACTGTCAAGTGCTCTGAATACCAGAGCACGACATCTCGCCCGTCTAGGATGGTATTGCCCTCAAGACGCACATCGTTGCTGTACCAGATTCGTATGGGATCGCCTCGGCGGGCAAGCGGCAAATCCTTACTGTAGATCTGGTTATTGCGGATGACGGTGTTTGAGGCCTCTTTGAGATAAATGCCGAAAAGGGTTTCCTCAAGCCGATTGCCTTCAATCAGCAAGTTTCCCGCAATCCCCTCGATGCCGGAGTTCTCCTCATCCAGCGAATCCCCACTATTTCTGATGACAAATCCTCGCAGGCCAATACCGGCCGCCTGCAGGCTGACGACACTGCCTTGGCCCTGTCCATCAAGTACAGGCCAATCATGGCCTACTAAGCTCACCGATTTGGTTACCTGAAAAGGGCCGGCATATGTCCCCCCGTACACATCAATCTGGTCACCGTCCCGCGCTTCTTCCAGCGCTACGTTCAAATCGTGGTAGGTTCCCTGAGGGGTTTTAATGTGGCTCTCTACGGCTTGGTGTGCAGCCACAGCTGATGTGCCACTGGCGGCAAGGACGGCTGCGAGGAGCAGCCCAGTGGTTAGATGAGTTCTGACAAACCGCATAATGGGACGCCTCACGAGTTCGCCTGGGCATCCACTAAGGGCTTGTATGTTTTTCTGTGGAAGTACAGGCCGGCAAGAATTAGCAATGAGGCGAGTAGAGCCAGGTACATGCCGGGCTGGAGTGACGCGACAGTTCGAAACTGCGCAACGCTGCCTTCTCCCAGGATCGGGGGAACGAACGGCTCGATGGCGCCGCTGAGCGCTGCTGTCGGATCCAGGTTTAATCCAAAATGACGCATCCACAGATACATGTCCCCCAAAAATATTAAAGGGAACAGCATTGCGGGCAGTGAAAGATAGGCAGCGTTCTGGTTGTGGACGAAGATGGCACCCAATACAAGGAGAGAAATTACAGTAACGGCAAAGATACTGAGCGACCTCTCGAGCTGCGCGGCTTCCTCCAGCGGCCGCATGCCGATGTAGTGGTTCAATCCATCAATTTCCCTAACGTCTCCGGTCAGCCTGTTGAGGTAAGCGACCACCGAGAGCCCACCGGGATACTGTGGGGCCAGGAGCGTCATTTTCCAGTATGGGAGGAAGATGGATGCCAGCAGCAAAATGGAAGCCGCGATCAAGAAATACCCAGGCAGTCGATACTTCTCTGGGTTAGCGGCAAGATCCTGCGGCGGGATCTGGGGGCCCAGCAATTTTCTGCGCAGTGATTTCATCCGTACTACCTGGGGTGTCTGGGAGGGGGCGGAGGCCCCCTCCCAGATTGTTAGTGTCTATACTAGGGTTGGATCAACAAGTAGCCGGTCATTTCGAGGTGCAACGCGGAGCAGAACTCGGAACAATAGTAAGAGTATACGCCCGCGAAATCTGCATCAAACTCGAACGTGATTGTCTCTCCAGGCTCAATGCTGAGGTTGATGTTGTAACCTGGCAGGGAGAAGCCGTGTGTGGAATCGTAGGCCCGTTCCACATTGGTGATGTGCCAGATTATGTGATCGCCCTCTTCGATTTCTACATGTTCGGGCGTGAAGTGGCTGCGAACGGCTGTCATCCAGATCTCTACCGTATTGCCATTCCGCTCGATACGCTCCTCACCCAGGTTTGTGGCGTCGGGGTGCAAGCTCTGGGTGTGTGGATCCCAGCCCACTTCTGGGTATACCTCCCACGCGCTTAGCTTGTCGGCCGCGATCACTTGTGCATAGTGCGGTTCGCCAATGCCAATGGGCATGTCGTAAAGGAGCTGCATGTTTTCCCCTTGGTTGTCGATATTGATCAGCTGGAAGTTCTGGGGCAGCAGCGGCCCCACATTGGCGAAGCGATCCACCGCCCACTTGTTGAGCGCGACTAGATATCTGCCATCCGGGCTTACGGTGTCACCCTCGGCCGCCACCAAGTGGCCAATGTTGTAGTGCACGTTGAGTTTGTCTACGAGAGTCCAATCCTCCTCTGGGTGCAAGTCAGAGAAATCGCCGCCCAGTGTCCAGCGAGCGACGGCGCTATCCAGGAAGAGGCTGGTATAGGCATAACCCTGGTTATCGAATTGGGTGTGCAATGGGCCAAGACCCACTTCCACCTGGGCTTCAAGTACGCTATCGAAATCCAGAATCGGTACGCCATAGTCGTCTGTTTCAAATCCACCGGCCGCAATCGCTTCTTGTATCTTTGTGAAGCTGTAGACGGTTACATGAGGATCCAGCTTCCCGGAGACGACGATGTACTCGCCATTGGGAGTCACATCAGCGCCGTGAGGGCTTTTTGGTTCTGGCGCAAGGTAAAGCAAGCCTTCCTCAACGATGACATCGAGGGGAATAACGTTGAACCCGTTCACCTCGATCGTGCCGCCGGCCTGAGCTACCTCAGCGGCCCTTTCCAGGTTGATGATGTGCAGGTAGTCCATATCGCGCTGGGAGGCTCCGGCTTCGAAAGGCGGGTTGCCATCTTCAACGCCACCTGTGGCCAACTCCGTGTTGAATGATCCGCAGAAGACCCATCCATCGCTAACTAGCTTCCCGGCATCGCAAAGATCCTGCCAGTATGGGGGTAACTCCATTGCGAATGATTCGTCGTACTGGATGCGTCCACTTTCGCGATCGAATTTCCAGAAGGTAATCATGCCGCGATAGTCTTCTGCGTAGTTATCGAGTGACGAGTATTCCCAGCCAAGGGGAGCAGCGTACTGCCCGCCTTCAATCACCCATTCGGTGTTAGGCGTAACCATGGTGCCCCCATGGTCGTTCACGGCTATAGGATTCTTGAGGATCTGCTTTGTTTCGAAATCGCGTAAATCAATGACCGCTACGCGACCGTTTGCTTTGTCGTTGATGAACAAGAACTGGCCGTCATAATCACCCTCGGTCTCGCTGATAGCTGGATGATGGGTATCGCCCCAAAGCACGTCCTGTCCGCTGACCTGGCCACCGGCCAGCACCTCCATGGTGCCCTCCGCCCCATAGCCGTAACCTTGCCAGGGTTCAGGGGTAAAGACTGCAATGACTTTGAGCAGCCGCATGGAGGGCATGCCAATGACCAGCACCTGTCCGGATTGGCCTCCTGAGGCGAACATGATGTAATCGTCGTGTTCGCCGCTAGGCATATATGTTTGTAGGGCGGCGCTAATGTCATCGGGCGTTAAGCCGCGCTCCTGAACAATAGCGTCGATTTCCTCTCCCAGGTCAACTGAAGCAGCTTGATCACTGCCTTCGGCTTGGCCGCATGCACTGACGACAGCAAACACAAGCAGCAATCCGATAACCAGGTAGAGAATTTGGGTGGACCGTGGTCTCCTCATAGTTTCGCTCTCCTCTTTGGTTGTTCGGGTGCCCGGCTTCTTAGATGTGGCGATCGCATGGGCTTGATCCAGGCTCATAATCTGCATCAGCTCGCCAAAAGCGGTAGGCCGGGACAAGGTCTCTGAAAAAATTGTAGCCATGGTCCTTCTAAATGACTTTGCGCTGGCGCAAACCAGTGAGACAAAATGCTTCAACCCCCATGCCCAACTTCTCGGCTAATCATCAGGCCTTTCGCGAATTGAAGCTGCCCCCATCCGTGGGGGTGGTTTCCTTTCTATGGGCGCAATATGGGGTGGTCGGTTGAGTGTCGTCTGTGGCTGGTGCAAGTGCAACGGTGACCTCAGGCCATTGGTTTGTCCTTTGAGTTCAGTTCTAGTCTATTTCCTCTCGCAAAATTAGAGATCTTCTGTTGCCCATCCTGGATATTGACAATTTGCTGACCTTGTATATAATGAGCTTACTTCATTCAGTGAAGGAAATAAGTTGTCCGCATATCCACGTGGTGATCGCGCCCTCATCCGAGCACTTAACCGATCAACAGTCCTGAATACGGTCAAGAATTACGGGCCCGTATCGCGGACTGAAATTGCGGAGCGTACTGGGTTGAGTGTAGCGACAATCTCGGGTATCACTGCCGAATTAATTGAGAGCAATTTCGTATTTGAAAAGGAAACTGGCACCTCCCGAGGTGGGCGACGGCCCATCTTGCTGGCCCTCAATGCAAAAGGTGGCTATGTGATTGGCCTGAAACTCGCCGAAGATCACATCACCGGTGCCCTTACCGATCTCGAGGCAACGGTTATTGCTAGCCATACCCATGCTATGAAGAAAAAGACTGCAGAAAGCGCTGTAGAGGGACTTGCTTACACAGTGAAAGAGTTGCTTGCCCAGCGTGGCATCCGTAGGGATCAGTTGATCGGTGTGGGTGTCGGGTTGGCGGGTGTTATCGATACTCGTAACCGCGTCCTCCGGCACTCGCCAATCTTTGGCTGGCGTGAGGTGAGCCTGGGCGAAATGCTTGAGCAACGGCTGAAGGTCCCGGTCTATATCGACAACGATGTGAACACGCTTACACAGGCCGAACAATGGTTTGGCGTGGGGCAGGGAGTGGATAATTTTGTGGTGGTTACCATCGGAAGGGGGGTGGGTATGGGGATGGTGGTAAATGGCCAGATTTACCGTGGCGCGCACGGTGGCTCGGGTGAATTGGGCCACACTGTGCTCGATCCCACCGGAAACGTTTGCAACTGTGGTAAGCGCGGTTGCTTGGAAACCTACGTATCAGATCCGGCTCTTCTCCGACAGGCCGTCCCATCCATTCCCGGTGTTTCCTTGCTGGAGGATCTCTCAGAAAAAGCCATTGGCGGGAATGAGCTCGCACTCGATATTTTTACCAAGGCAGGCGAGGCACTCGCGCGCGGAATCGGCAATCTCATCAATGTGCTAAGCCCAGAGCTAATCATCATAAGCGGCGAGGGAGTTCGCTCGGGCGATGTCTTGTTCGACCCGATGCGCGCGGCCTTGAGTAAATACGTCATGCCGGGGTTGTCTGAGGATACAGAAGTTCGGATAGATGATTGGGATGATGACGCTTGGGCGCGCGGGGCTGCCAGTCTTGTACTTAGCGAGATTTTCGAATCTCCGCTTGTCCGTGAAGGCGCTTTGTGAAACGAAATTTTTTTGGCCGAGTTTATTCAGTCACTGAAGGAAGTGATCCTATTCCCAAGGAGGTGGCTCTGGAGCAAGCACATAGAAACAAGTCTTCAAAACTAAAACTATTCACGTTACTCGAAATCGGAGGATGAGAATGAGAACCAAAGAAAACATGTTCAGGCTTTTCGGTGTCATGCTAGTGTTATCGCTAGTAGTGGCCGCCTGCGGTTCAGCAGCCACACCGGCGGCTGAATCCGCCGACGAAGAGCCATCCGCGGAGGAGCAAAGCGCCGCGGAGGAACCAGCAGCCAGTGAGCCTGTGGCTATTTCTTACTGGCACACAATGAGTGATCCGGAGACCGCGCAATTGGAGAACGTTATCGCGACCTTTGAAGATGCGAATCCGGGGATCGCGATAGAGCCAACACGCTTTGCATACGATGACTTCAAGCCCGCGCTGCTTACCGCCATCGCTGGTGGGGAAGCCCCGGATACTGCCCGCCTGGATATCGCTTGGGTGTCGGAGTTCGCTAACCAAGGCGCCTTGATGCAACTTGATACAACAATGGCGGACTATGCGGCCATCGCGGCGGGCACATTCCCTGGCCCCTTATCCACAAACTTCTGGGATGGCCACTACTATGGTCTGCCGCAGAACACAAACACACAGGTGCTGCTATGGAATGAAGAAGCATTCGCGGCTGGGGACGTTGATGCACCTCCAACGACAATGGAGGAATTCGCCGATGTGGCCTGCGCCCTCTCTGATGCGGACAATGAGCAATACGGCTATGCCCTGGGCGGCACCTACTTTTGGGCGCCTGCTCCCATCTTCTACGCAATGGGCGGCCAAGTTGTAGACGCCGATATCACCACAGCGACTGGCTACGTGAATGGTCCTGAGAGCGTGGCGGCTTTCACACTCCTGGATGATCTGTATGCCCAAGGCTGTATCTCACCGAACCTCTTGGGCGGTGGCGTGGGGACAGCAGATGGACATGCTACCGGCATGTATGCCATGATCATCGATGGGCCGTGGATGGTTGATATCTACGCGGGCAACTATCCGGATTTCAATGTCAACTTTGTCACCATCCCGACCGGGTCAGACGGCACGACAAGTTCAGTGGTTGGCGGCGAGGATGTGGTGGTGTTCGTCGGCACGGAGGAAGTTGAAGCTGCGTTGACATGGGCGGCGTATCTGCTCAGCGAGGAAGCTCAACTAATGATGGCTGAAGTAGGCGTGATTCCTACTCTTTCCAGCTTGATCGGCAATGCGAACCTCCCCGACTATTTTGACGTATTCCTTCGGCAGCTTGAGACCGCGCAAGCTCGCGTGCCTCATCCGAGTTGGGGCGATATGGATGGCGCGATCAACAATGCTTTCCAGCGGATGCTGCGTGATGAACAGACACCGCAAGAGGCTCTAGATCAGGCAGCGGATGAAATCAATGCGCTGCTAAACCAGTAAAAACATAAGCTCCCAAAGGCCCCCACCTGTGTAACATGGGTGGGGGCCTTGAGAGATATCGCAACGCGTATACAATTCAATCAAAACATGCATATGCTCTCGATGCGCCTTCGTCGAATCCGAAATTCCCACCAGCTTGCCACAGCTGCATTATTCATATTGCCAGGCTTGTTGCTCTTCGTGACCTTCGTGATCGGCCCTTTGATTTACTCATTTCAAATCAGCTTCTACGATTGGAACATTGTTCATCCGGAAACCTCTGAGTGGGAAGGCTTGCAGAATTACTTGGGGGCTATACAGGATCCAGTCTTCCGCCGGGCCGTGGTGAATACACTTGTATATACATTGGTCACCGTTCCGGGCCAGATGGTTCTTGGCTTGATCGTCGCCATTTTGCTGAATCAACAAATCAAGGGCAGGGCGCTGTTTCGTGTGGTCTATTACCTTCCAGTGATAACCTCCTGGGTAATCGTAAGCTTACTATTCGAGTATTTGTTTAGTGGACAGGCTGGATTGGTCAATTACATCCTTCGGGATGTACTCCATTTGATTGACAAGAATATTCGCTGGCTGGCTGATCCTATCTTGGCCTTTGTTCCTATCCATCTATTAGGGATATGGAAGGGCATTGGCTGGACTGCAATCATTTTCCTCGCTGGTCTGCAGGTGATACCTGAACATCTTTACGAGGCAGCAGAGGTTGATGGCGCAGATCCTTTGCAGCGCTTCGTGCACATCACAGTGCCACTGCTGCGTCCGACGATAGTCTTCCTGCTCGTTGTTCTAACTATTGGCGGCCTGAACGCTTATATCTCGAACTTACTTATCACAAATGGTGGCGATCCAATGGATCTCACCCATTTTGTACTTACGTTGATGTATGAAGCCACCTTCACGCGGTTGGATTTTGGTATGGGTTCAGCGATCAGCTACCTGCTGACCTTCTTTGTGTTTGCTATCAGCATTTTCCAAATCAGATTGCTTCGCCAAACGACGGAGTATTGACGTGGGCCTACAGAATCGCCGGCGCTTTAGTCGAACGGTTAGTTACATTCTGCTGATTACGGGTGTGGCTGTGGTTACGATTCCGTTTTGGTACATGCTGATTACGTCTTTGAAACCCCAATCGTACATATTCGAAATCCCTCCGCAATTGTGGCCGCAGGAAATCACACTGGATAACTATGCCAATGCCCTCGGCAAAGACCTTTTTGGGCTTTACTTCCTGAACAGCCTGATCGTGGCGATTTGCAGCACGGCAGCGACCATTGTGGTTTCGTCCCTGCTGGCTTACGCATTTGCCCGCCTTAAGTTCCCGGGTAAAGAACTCCTTTTCTACATCTTTTTGCTCGGCATGATGATTCCACCAGTGATGCTGATCATTCCCCAATTCATCATTGCCAAGCATCTCAAGCTGTTGGATTCCTTGCTTGGCCTCCTGCTGGTATACGTGACCATGAATTTGTCGATGCAAACTTTTCTGTTGCGTGGTTTCTTTGAAAGCATACCCCGTGATCTCGAAGACGCGGCCCTGATCGACGGCGCCACCCGGTGGACGATTTTCTGGAGGGTCATCATGCCGCTTTCGCGCCCTGGTCTCGCTGTAGTCGCTATTTTTACGTTTCTCTACAGTTGGGATGAATTTCCTTGGGCCCATGTAGCCATCAAGGAAACCACCAGGCGCACCCTGCCAATCGCCATTGCGTTTTTCCAGTCGCAACACCTAACGGAGTGGGGCCAAGTCTTTGCAGCATCAATCGTTGCATTGGTTCCAGTGGTCATTGTGTTCGTGCTGTTCCAGCGGCATTTTGTTCAGGGCATTGCAGCCACCGGCATGAAGGGTTGAGACGTGGACCTCACGGATTTTTACCCGGCTAAAGGATGTTTTCTTCCAGGGGAACTAGTGCGCCTGATCGCGGAAATTGAATCCGAAACTCATGCGGAAGTTGAAATGAAGCTGCGAATCACGCACCTGGCAGACACGATAGATGAAGTGGAGCACTCGGCTTCCGTTGAGCCTGGCTCCAATGAAATCGTGTTGGAATGGCGTCCGAAGTCGAGAAAGCGGCGTGGATATGGCGCCTATGGTGGTCTCATAGAGCCCAACGAAGAAACTGAGGTATCGTTTTCGACCGCTTTTGATGTATTACATGCGTGGACGGAATATCCGCGATATGGGTTCCTTTGTGATTTCTACCCGGATAGGGAAGATATCCGGGAAAGTCTGGATGCACTGCTCAGATACCACCTAAACAGCCTCCAATTCTATGATTGGCAGTACCGGCACGATACTCTGATCTCACCCGACGAACAGATTGAAGATCCTTTGGGGCGGGAATTGTCTGTGAGGACAATTCATCAGTTCGTCGCCGGGGCACATCAACGGGGTATGGCCGCAATGCCCTATTTGGCTGCTTATGCGGCCTCAAAGGAATTTGCGCAGATACACCGGGATTGGGCATTGTTCGATGAATCTGGTGATCCATATATGTTTGAGGATTTCCTCGGACTGATGGATCCCACAGCAGGCGCTCCCTGGAATCGGCATTTGCTAAAGGAGTGCGCTGATGTGCTGGAAAACACAGACTTTGATGGATTTCATATTGATCAATATGGCGAACCACGAAGCGGGTACAACGCCTCCGGCGCCCCAGTAAATATCCCCGAATCCTTTGCTGCAATTATCCGGGATCTCAAAAGTAGATACCCAAATGCCCCGGTGACCCTGAATGCGGTCAAAAACTGGCCCATTGCTGCGCTGGCCACGGCTCCACTGGATTTCATTTACATCGAAATTTGGCCGGACATGCCGCGGTATAGTGACCTGGCCAGGGTCATAAAGGAGGCTCGGGAGAAATCAGGCAATAAGCCCGTGGTGGTTGCTCTCTATCTCCCTCCAGATAGATTAGTGAACATTCGCTTGGCAAACGCTCTGATCTTATCCTCTGGGGCGACTCGCATCGAGATCGGCGAAAACGAAAGGCTCCTCAGCGATCCGTACTTCCCAAAGCACGGGGCTATGGATGCAAGACTCAAACAAACACTTCGCGCATATGCAGATTTTTCAGTCCGATATAGCGATCTGCTGGGCCCGTGGAGTAAGGATGTTGTTGAGTTTCAACCGCTTTTGCCTCAGGGAATTTGGAGCGCAGTTCGAAGCAGTGGCAACTGGATTGTCATTAACCTGATCAATTTGCGTGGTATAGAGGACCCGCACTGGACTGTATCTCACCCAGAACCACATCCAATAAACGACTTTGCGCTCGAACTTGATCTGAGTAAGGAAATCGTGGAAATCTACGCGGGTTCACCGGATGATTCCGATATGGCGCTGGCTCCTATATCTTGGGAGCAAACGGAATATGGGTTGCGCGCCCTCGTCCCACGTTTGGAATTCTGGATAAGTATCGTTATTCAAACTAAGGCTTAGCACATCATGGCAATCGACCTTTATCGGCGCAGCGTAGAAATCATACTTGAGAATCAAAGCGAGACCGGTGCGTATATCGCTAGCCCCAATTTCCCGACCTACGAATATTGTTGGTTCCGTGATGGCGCCTTTTCTGCCCATGCGATGAACCTCGCAGGTGAGAACGAGAGCGCAGTGCGCTTTCACCATTGGGTTGCAAATGCCATTAACCGGCGTAAGACATTGATACAAAACACCATTGCCAAAGCAGGGCGGGGCGAGCCCATTCGCCCTGAAGACGCGCTAAACACACGCTACACTGTGGAAGGCGAGCCAGCTGAAGAGGAGTGGCCCAATTTTCAGCTCGATGGCTTTGGCACATGGCTCTGGGCATTGGCCGAGCACCAAGCACACACTCAAACTCAATTGCCAGCAGATTGGTTAGAAGCAGCGGGATTAATTGCTGATTACTTGGCAAGCCTGTGGGCTTTGCCTTGCTACGATTGTTGGGAGGAATTTCCAGATCAGGTTCATACTCACACCTTGGCAAGCATATATGCCGGCCTGGATGCGCACCGAAGGATTACGGGGCCCAAACACGAGCGCATACGAAGCGAGATTTCTCGTTTCATCATGGATGAAGGACACAAGTTGGGCTATCTTCCCAAGTTCATTGGCTCAGATATCATCGATGCCAGCCTTATCGGATTGTCTGTTCCATACAGAGTAGTCCCGGTGGATCACCCAATCATGCTTGCCACTATCGAAAAAATAGAGACAGATATTCATTCTGGCGGTGGGCTTCGCCGCTACAGTACGGATACCTATTACGGGGGTGGGGAGTGGATTCTGCTTACGGCTTGGCTGGGCTGGTATTACGCTGAAAAAGGCGATCGGGAAAGAGCGCTAGCTGCCTTGAAATGGGTTGAAAGCCAAGCCGATGTCCATGGCAATTTGCCTGAACAGGTTCCATCTGCCCTGACAGATAGTGTGCACTTCGAGGCATGGAGAGAACGGTGGGGGGAAATAGCGATCCCACTTCTATGGTCTCACGCAAAATACATCATATTGGTACATGCGCTTGGCCAGTTCTCCCAGTAATTTGTCATTCCAGTTCTTTCCGCTTTCGTCTGGACACCGGTTTCCCTCGTAAATCGGTTGTTCGATAGGTCTTCCTCGTAAGATCGAGTCCCTTGCAGTAAACCTAAAATCCTCCCCATGGCAACCTCTTGTGGGCTCGACTCCCACCAGCGCTACTGATTTTCCCCTCTATCATCGCAGAGGTCTCGCTGATCTACTCTGGTCTTTCCTCGAATACAGCTTGAACAAGGATTTGGGTCGCCCTGGCGTGTTTAGCCCAGCGATTGTTGATGAAAGGCCGAATGATTTGGTGATTTGACTCCTTCACTAACCACTTATCCCCGAAATTCAACCACTTATACCGATTGGCTCGACCTGAGCTTGCCAAGTCGCTAGCATGGCCCTGAAGGCAACCCTGAATCAGGAGCCATCCATGCCCAAGCAAGCCCTCAACCGCAGAGATTTCCTCAAACTATCCGGCATCGTTACTGTCGGTGGCGCGCTTTACCTGAACCAAACTAGAATGCTGCAAGCCGCATTCTCGCCGCGCAATGCCGACTTAGGGCTGCAGGCTGAGGCGGCTCGTTTCCTGACCCAGGCTACTTTGGGGGCCAATCTGGATTTGATCGAAGAGGTAGCCGCCATCGGGCCGGAAGAGTGGCTGGAGAAGCAGTTCAGCATGCGTCCGCATTCTACAGAGAAACTTGTGTGGAGCTACGACCCAGAGCTCGAGGAAAACCTCGGCTTTGGTGAACCGCAGTATTTTCGCTGGGCCTGGTGGCAGCAAGTGATGACCGAGCCGGACATTCTGCGTCACCGCATCGCACTTGCCTTGAGCGAAATCTTTGTCATCTCGACTCGTCCCGATCTGCTTGAAGATTCGGTTGTGGGTGTGGCCAGCTATTACGACATGCTTGGAGAGCACGCCTTCGGCAATTTCCGCGACTTGCTATTGGGAGTGACTTTGCATCCTGTGATGGGGCACTACCTGAGCCATTTGCAGAATCGCAAGAGCGACCCTGCCCTGAACCGCTT
>JANQED010000128.1 GCA_028278545.1 Anaerolineales bacterium | reverse complement strand
CGAAGAGCCCATCCTCAACGCTGCTGAACTCAACCTCTCCGAAGACGACAACGTCCTCGTTCAGGGTATCCTCGGCAGCCCCTACGCCATCGGCTTCTTCGGCTATGCTTACTATGCCGAGAACGCAGATACTCTCAAGACCCTCTCCATTGAAGGCGTTGAGCCCTCCGCTGCCACCGTTGACAGCAACGAATATCCCCTGGCTCGCCCGCTCTTCATCTACTCTGATGCCTCCATCATGCAAGAGAAACCCCAAGTAGGTGCTTACATCAACTTCTTCCTGACCTATGTCAACGAAGAGATCGTCGAAGTCGGCTACTTCCCCGCCTCCGACACCGCCCTGGGGCTTGCCAAGCTGTTCTGGCTTGATGCCATGAAATAGCGCGGTAAAATATCATTACCTGATCATCGCAGCTTACATTGATGCCCTTTTACCTTACGTCTCCCCTTTCTTCCCACTTGGGAGGGAAGGGGAAGTTGGTAATTGAACATTAGGAGATTTCACATCCCCTTAGGTTAATATCCTCAGCTTGTCATTATCAAATTATTCTTCTAAAGTAGAAAACTTAAGAAAGGACGGTGTGATGGCACAGCAAACTGAGACAATCACATCTCATACAGCAAAATCAGTTGTGACGGACTCCTTTAATCGTACGTTGGATTTGCGCAAACGATCACGTTGGGGGGAAAGTATCATCCAAGCAATTCTCTTCTTTTGTGGTGCGGTATCTATCCTGACAACGATCGGCATTGTTTACGAACTAGGCAAAGAATCTGCCAGCTTCTTCACCACCCAGCTTTGGGAACAAACCAATCGTACGCTACAAGGATCGATTGATGAGTTCACCACCGAATTCGACGTTAGCACAACAGGTTTTTCTATGGAAGCCGGGGACATTATCCGCATCGGTGAAGAAGCCATGCAAGTCGTTGCTTTCAATGAAGGTGAAGGTATCATCACCGTACAACGGGGGGCCCAGGAAACTGAAATCACCTCCCATCGCAAAGGAGAGGAGTTATTTTCTTCTATCCGGGTATCTCTAGTGGAGTTCTTCACCTCTACCAGATGGAATCCCCAGATTGGATATTTTGGCATCTGGCCGCTGCTCAATGCCACGTTGATGACCGCAACGACCGCCATGATCGTGGCACTGCCTTTGGGATTAAGTATCGCCATTTATCTGAGCGAATATGCCACCACCCGTGCACGCAGCATCCTAAAGCCCATCCTGGAAATCCTGGCCGGCATTCCGACCGTGGTCTATGGCTATTTCGCGCTCACTTTCATGACACCCTTACTGCGTTCAATCCTCGGTAGAGATGTGGTGGAAATCTATAATACCGCCTCGGCAGGCATTGTGATCGGCATTTTGATCATCCCCATGGTCAGCTCGATGAGTGAGGACGCCCTCAGCGCAGTACCGCGCGCACTGCGAGAAGCCGCCTATGGTTTGGGCGCGACCAAACTCGAAACGGCCATCAAAGTCGTCGTCCCAGCAGCCGTCTCTGGCATTGTGGCAGCTTTCATCGTCGCCATATCGAGAGCGATCGGCGAAACGATGATCGTGGCCATCGCTGCCGGAGCGGGACCAAACTTCACCTTCAATCCCTTCAGACCAGCCGAAACGATGACCGGGCATATCGTGCGCATCAGCGGTGGAGACCTGAGCTATGACTCGATTGACTATAACAGCATCTTCGCCATCGGATTATTCCTCTTCTTTATGACCCTGACCCTGAACATCATCAGCCAACGAGTGGTACGCCGCTTCAGGGAGGTGTACGAATGAGCACTAATATCTTCGAAGATAATACCGCCCAAAGTGAAGCATTCCACTCCAACTTATCGAGTAGGCATCGTTCTGGTCGTATTTGGCATTTCGTCTTTCAAGCCTCGACGCTCATCGGCATTATCGCGCTAACAGTCCTACTGTTGAACGTGCTCGACTCAACTTTCGGCTACATCGCCGTCGAGGACGAGATAAACCCTGCCGATCTAGCCATCAACGGGATCCCCATCGAACAACTTCATCAAATTGACCTGGTCTGGATTCTGGAGCAAAACGTTTCCAAAGGATTGTTCCGCCGATTGGAAAGCGAGATGCCCTGGGAGGAGCGTACCCGAGAAGAAATCTACGATCTGGTGGTAGCTCGCGTGGTCAACCCGACCGTGGTCGATACCTGGTCATTGCGAGAATCGATCTTCAACCGCAACCAGGTATTTCAGGAGGCTGCGGAGAAATACCCCGGCGCAAGGGTCGAGTTCAAGTCCTGGTTGAGCAGCGCATTCCTGGCAACACCCCAATCTCCAGAGCCCGAACGTGCCGGGGTGCGTACAGCTATCCTTGGATCGTTGTGGACCATCGCCATCACAATCGTATTCGCTTTCCCCCTGGGGGTTGGGGCCGCAATCTACCTCGAAGAATATGCTACGGATACCCCCATTAACCGACTGATTCAAACCAATATCAACAATTTGGCCGGTGTGCCGTCGATTATTTACGGGATCTTGGGATTGGCAATATTCGTGCGAGCCTTAGAGAAGTTCACCAGCGGCGCAGTATTCGGCCTGGTTGATCCCACAACAGCAAATGGCCGCACGATCATTTCTGCCGGAATGACGCTTGGATTGCTGATCCTGCCTTTGATCATCATCAACGCACAAGAGGCCATCAAAGCAGTGCCAAACTCCCTTCGTCAAGCCAGTTTCGGCATGGGGGCGACGCGCTGGCAGACCGTCTGGCATCATGTTTTGCCCAACGCTGTATCTGGCATACTGACCGGAACGATCCTGGCAGTCTCAAGAGCGATTGGGGAGACGGCACCCCTGGTTGTGGTCGGGGCGTCTACCTTTATCACCTTTGACCCGGACGGCCCTTTTTCAAAGTTCACGACACTGCCCATTCAAATCTACCAGTGGACTGCCCGGCCACAGGATGAGTTCCGCAACATTGCCGCGGCGGCGATTCTGGTGCTGCTGGCATTGCTACTCTCAATGAATGCAACGGCAATTCTGCTGAGAAACCGATACAGTACGAAGTTTTAACGACACAATCTG
Source organism: Anaerolineales bacterium (assembly GCA_028278545.1). Lineage (GTDB taxonomy): Bacteria > Chloroflexota > Anaerolineae > Anaerolineales > UBA11858 > NIOZ-UU35. The sequence goes on along the minus strand of JANQED010000128.1, from coordinate 164,883 downwards.
AAAATCAGTCAATCCAAGAGGATACAGAATGGCAAAAAAAGACATCGAACTTGCTATCGAAGCACGAAATCTTAGCATCTACTATGGGGATTTTCGGGCTGTTACAGAAGTCAACTTGAAGGTGGTCCAGAACAAAATCACCGCCATCATTGGACCCTCGGGCTGTGGGAAAAGCACCATGCTGCGAGCTTTCAACCGCATGAACGAGTTAGTTCCAACAGCCTGGGCAGAAGGTGAAGTCTTGTACCACGGCAAAAATATCTACGACCCAGATGTGGACCCCGTCGAGGTTCGTCGCCGCGTTGGCATGGTCTTCCAAAAACCCAACCCTTTCCCAAAGAGCATCTATGACAACGTTGCCTGGGGAGCGCGCGTCAACGGGTACAAAGGGAATATGGATGACCTGGTAGAGCAGTCCTTGAAAGGCGCCGCGATCTGGGACGAGGTTAAAGATAAATTAGATCAAAACGGGCTTTCCCTCTCTGGCGGCCAGCAACAGCGTTTGTGTATTGCCCGGACCATCGCCATCAAGCCAGACATCATTTTGATGGATGAACCTTGTTCCGCATTGGACCCAATCGCCACGCTGCATATCGAGGAACTGATGCGGGAGCTATCAGAAGATTACACCATCATCATCGTGACCCACAATATGCAGCAGGCTGCCCGCGTTTCTGACTACACTGCTTTCTTCAACTTAGGCGAAGGACGGACGGGTATCCTGGATGAGTTCGGTGAAACCGACAAGATCTTCACCAACCCCGACCATCAGACCACCGAGGACTACATCACCGGGCGTTTCGGATAACATAAATTTCAAGAACGATGGCAAAACCCACTTCGGTATGGCAATGCTAACCTTATCACGCACTAACCTGTGAAGTGTACCCCCACCCCTTTGTAGGTATTGATGAAAACCAAAATCTTCCTTGTCGAGTTAACAGGGACATTCGCTTTGATCTTCATGGGGGCAGGTGCCGCGGCTGTAGGTGTTGGTGGTTTGGTCGGTGTTGCTATGGCGCATGGCTTTGTGGTCATTGGCATGGCCTACGCTTACGGGCATATCTCAGGAACGCATATCAACCCGGCTGTCACATTCGCCATGCTGCTCTCTGGCACGCTCTCGTGGACCGAAGCGGTTTATTATTGGATCGCTCAATTTCTAGGTGGCACTTTAGCCGCCGCAGCTTTGTTTTTCATTCTGGATGGAAACAGCAGCGGTCTTGGAGCCACCGTCTTGGCGGATGGAACCTCACCTTTACAGGGCTTCTTCATTGAAATGGCGTTGACCTTCTTCCTGGTCAATGCAGTTCTGCAAACCGCTGTGCGAGGAAAGGCCGGTAATCTTGCCGGATTAGCTATTGGCCTGACGCTAATCGCTTGCATTCAAGTCGGCGGACCTTTGACGGGAGCTTCCCTGAACCCCGCACGTACTTTTGGGCCCGCCCTGTTCACAGGCTCCTTAAACCTATTCTGGTTATACCTATCAAGCACCTTAGTCGGAGCGACTCTGGCTGTAGGGATCGATAAGATATTGAATGCGCAATGACAAAGGATTTGGTAGTTCCATGACGACCAAGAAAAAAGTGCTCTTTCTGTGCACAGGCAACTCCTGTCGCTCACAAGTCGCCGAAGCGACTGTCAATGCCCGTCTCGGAAGCGAATGGGAGGCTGTCAGCGCAGGAACCGACCCATCAGGCTATGTTCACCCCAAAGCCATCCAGGCACTAGCAGAGATGGGCATCGAACATCAAGGAGAATCCAAGCATACGGACAATTTCCGTGATGTCGAATTTGATCTCGTCGTCACAGTTTGTGACTCAGCAGCCGAGAACTGTCCCGTGTGGCTCGGCAAAGGGAAGAAAGTTCACTGCGGATTCGAAGACCCTGCCGAAGCGACGGGCACAGAGGCAGAAACCATGGACGTTTTTCGTAAGGTACGTGACCAAATTGCACAGGAAATCCCCGAACTCCTTAAAACCCATCTTGATTCGTAAACAACCAGCTTTTACAACCCAGCAACCGCTCAGTTTTCCATGAGTGGGCCGAAATTCACCAAAACCATTATAATGAAACAGAAGTTTGACCAATAACTAGAAGGAAAAGAGATTATCATGACCAGGGAAACTTTAGACCAACTGATTCAAGCTAGATACGATGATATCCTTGTCTTGGGAAACATGGTGGAAAATGCAATTCTCAATTCCGTCGAGGCGCTCAAAAAACGCGACCTAGAACTAGCTCAAAAGATCTATGATCAGGACAAAAAAATCAACAAAAGACGTTACAAGCTTGAGAGAGCCTCAATGACTGCCATTGCAACTCAACAACCTTTGGCAACGGACTTGCGTATTCTGGCATCGATCATAGAAGTCGCCGGAGAGCTCGAACGAATGGGCGATTACGCCAAAGGGATAGCTTTGATCACCCTTCGTCTGGGCAATGAACCCCCGGTCAAACCCTTAATCGATATCCCTAAAATGGCCGAGTTGACCGCCGATATGCTCCATCGCGCCCTGGGTGCCTTCGTAAACGGCGACAAAGATACAGCGATGGAGATCCCGGAAGAAGATGATCAGGTTGATCATCTCTACAATCAAGTCTATCGAGAACTGCTCACCTACATGATGGCAGATACTTCGACCATCGACCGGGCGACCTACCTTTTGTGGGTATCACACAACCTCGAGCGCACCGCTGATCGCGTCACCAATATCTGTGAACGAACCCGCTATATTGCCACTGGCAAACTCAAGGACATCGATGTCTCCGATGATGAACAGTTCTGGGAATAAGGTGTGATGAACACTTCATCGGCTGGCTCTCACTGAAAAGGAGAGCCAGTTTTTTTTTCCACGAATACGCCCAGATTGACAATACCTCGTAGTCAGCAGCAGGCCCAACTCTTGTCCCTCCCAAGCTGAAAAGAGAAAAGGCAGTAGAAGGCGGCTTTCACTTATGAGTGACAAAAGCCAATTGCGCTCCCAGGGAGAAAATGCTACACTCTTGTCACTGCAACTTATGCGTCTGGTTTACGTTAAATCAGGTGAAAATAGGAATGGAGGCCCTCCTATGTCAGCCGGAAAAGTCATTGCTTATATCTTCGCCGCCATCCTGATCTTCTTCGGTGTACTATTCATTTGGGCTACTTTCAGCCCTGATGGTCAAATCGGATGGCTCTTAGTGGGTATCATCAGCGTGGGGATCGGATTCGGGATTATTTGGCTCGCCGGGCGCAAGAGGCCATCCGCTGCACCAAGCCAGGGCGAAGGCGTCACTTTGAATATCGATTTGCCCGGAGATGTCAGCCTGGATACGCTCAAATGCCAATCCTGCGGAGGCTCCCTCACTGCCGATAACATCCAAATGCTGGCAGGCGCTCCAACCGTCAGCTGCCCATTCTGCAACACAACCTATCAATTAACCGAAGAACCGAAGTGGTGATGACATTCAAACGTTGGACGCTTAGGAGAATGCAAAATGAATAAACGACTGCTCACCTCAGTGTTTCTGCTGATCCTGTTGTTCGTCATCCCCGGTAGTGCGCTGGCGCAGACCTACTATTTCAGCCTGGATCAAGAGATCGTGCACGTCTATTGGCAGGAAGACGGCACATTGAGCATTGACTATGTCTTCGTGTTCAGCAACGATAATACTGCCGATCCTATCGATTTCGTCGATGTCGGTTTCCCAAACAGCAATTACAGCCTATCCAACGTCACAGCGGATGTGAACGGCCACCCGGTCCTCAACATCGAACATTCCCCTTACGTCGATCATGGTGTTGCTTTGGGGTTAGGGGGCAATGCAATACAGCCAGGAGAGACAGGACGCGTCCACGTGACCGTCTGGGGGATCAGGGGGGTGCTTTACACGGACAGTGATGACGGCAACTACACCAGCGCGGTCTTCAGCCCGACCTGGTTGGGCTCTGAATACCTCTATGGTTCGACGGACATGCAAGTCAGCTTCCACCTGCCCCCCGGAGTCCAGCCAGACGAACCTCGCTGGCATGCTTCTCCCTCCGGTGGGTGGCCCTCGGAGCCGACCCCCACCCTCGACAGTGATGGGCGCGTCACTTACACCTGGCGCAACGCCAATGCCAACGGCCACACTCAATACAAGTTCGGCGCTTCCTTTCCCAAAACCTACGTTCCTGAAAGCGCCATCTACGCTCCTGGCCTGCTCGAAAGACTGGGTATCGATCCTGAAGCCGTTACGGGGTTCTTGTGCTGTGGGGGAGTCTTCGGTCTGATTGCGCTGCTCGCCTGGGCAGGAGTTGCCAGCGCCCGCAAACGTAAAATGAAGTACCTGCCTCCCAAGATCCGCATCGAGGGTCACGGTATCAAGCGCGGCCTCACGGCTGTTGAAGCAGGGATTCTGATGGAACACCCCGCTGACAAAATCCTCACCATGATCCTCTTTGCCGTTTTGAAGAAGGACGCGGCGCGCGTCGTTTCGCGTGATCCACTGAAATTAGAAGTCACTACGCCCATCGATGAAAAACTGCGCTATTATGAACGCGACTTCCTGAAGGCTTTTTCCGAAGGCAGCAGCAAACAGCGCCGGAGAGAACTTCAAGACCTGATGGTCAAACTGATCAAAAACGTCGGCAAGAAGATGAAAGGCTTCAGCCACAAAGAGACCGTAGCCTACTACAAGGGCATTATGCAGAAAGCCTGGAAACAGATCGAAGAGGCTGAAACCCCCACGGTGCGCAGCGAGAAATTCGATGAGCACATGGGCTGGACCATGCTCGACAAAGACTTCGATCAGCGCACCGAGGACGTCTTCCGCACCGGCCCGGTCTTCATCCCAATGTGGTGGCCGCGCTATGACCCAGGGTGGGGCCGCTCGCGAACAGTTACTCCCAAGGCAGCACCCAGCGGAAGATCGGGGAGCGGCCGCGCCGCCCCCTCCTTGCCAAACCTGCCGGGCGGGGAATTCGCTGCCTCCATGGTCACGGGTATGCAGGGTTTCGCCAATGATGTGGTCGGCAATGTCACCAGCTTCACAGATCGCATTACCAACAAAACCAACCCAGTCCCCAAATCCTCAAGCAGCGGATGGAGCAGCAGTGGAGGCAGCAGTTGTGCATGTGCCTGCGCCTGCGCTGGCTGTGCCTGTGCTTGTGCGGGCGGTGGCAGATAAGAAGCCCGCCATCGGAAAAGACTTCGATGATTGAGAATATCTTCAAAACACCAACGCATACACCTGCACACCTGTTCCGGGCTGGTGCAATCTACATGATCACAGCATCTACATACAAGAAAATCCCTCACATGAAAGATGATACTCGAAAGGAGCAGTGGCTTCGCACATTTCGAAAAGCAGCCGAAACTCACGCATGGAAGATCATCGCCTGGGTTGTTTTAGACAATCACTACCACACTATTTTGCAAGCACCTGAATCGAGTGCAGAAACCCTGCCAAAGCTGGTTGCCAGTTGTCACAAGTTTACTGCTCGGCAATGGAACGATGAAGATAACCAAAATGGTCGCAAGATATGGTGGAATTACTGGGACACATGCATACGCTCAGAAAAAGACTATCTCGCAAGATTGAACTACCTTCATTGGAATCCTGTAAAACATGGACTGGTAGATGATCCCAAAAACTATCCATATAGCAGCTGTCACAAGTTCTTTGCCGATGATCTGGAGGTAACTACACAATTCGAAACAGATACTCAAGCCCATGCTACTCTAGAGATACCGGATGATTTCTAAATACGCTAATTCCTGAACTCAGGAAACTTCGTAATCCTAACACTGGAGTCGACGACTCCAGTCGTCGAAACAAGAAATGACTGCTTATAGTGATAATTCCAATGCAGAGAAGTGCAAATCTACTAATGGCAACTCTGCAAAACCTGCATGATGATTTCTAAATGTGACAATCCCCGAAGTCAGGAGACTTCGGAATCCCAACACAATGAGTCGTTATAAGATTGTTGACATGAGCAACTCTCTAATTACCGGTGCCCAATCGCTACTATCTGGCTTCCAAGCGCGCCCAAACCATCCATTCCCTCCAACAGGTTTACACCACTACACGCGTGAGACTCCGGAGGAGCGTTCACGCATCCATCTGCGCGTGGACCCCGAGGGACACGGCACGCTGATCGTCAACGCCAACCAGGTGGTGCATTTCAACCCCACGGCGACGTTGATGGCATATCTGGCCCTCGAAGAGCTTCCTGAAGACCAGGCAATCCGCCAGATTCAACGCAGCTATCAAGTCACAAAGAAACAAGCCAAAATCGACTACGCTCATTTTCTTGACAATCTGAATACGATTTTGCAGCCCAATGGCTGCCCGGCCTGCGCATTGGATGAACTGGAAATCAGCGCGCCCTTCAGCGCCCGCCCGATGGCCCCCTACCGCATGGATTTGGCCCTGACCTACCGCTGCAACGACGATTGCGCGCACTGCTACAATGCTCGACCGCGCGATTACCCCGAACTTTCTACAGAGACATGGAAGCGCATCATCGACCGGCTGTGGGAGTTAGGCATCCCCCATATCGTCTTCACCGGCGGTGAGCCTACCCTGCGCGACGATCTCCCCGAGCTGATCGCCCACGCGGAGGCCAAAGGTCAGATCACCGGGGTCAATACCAACGCCCGGAGGCTGAGCGATCCCCATTTCGTGGAATCCCTGCTAAAGTCCGGCCTGGATCACATCCAAATAACCGTCGAATCCCAAGATGCTCAAATCCACGATCAAATGGTAGGTAAGCGCGGCGCCTGGAAACAGACCATCGCAGGTCTTCGCAACGTCCTCGAGACTCCCCTCTACGTGATGACCAACACCACTATGCTGCAAGGTAACCACAGTTCACTGGATGATACCCTGGATTTTCTGGCGGATGTGGGTGTGCCTACCGTAGGATTGAACGCCCTGATCTATTCCGGGCGCGGTCTGTCGGTTGGCACCGGTCTCAGGGAAAGCGAACTGCCCGCCCTGCTAGAGCTGGCGCGCCAGAAGACCAAAGCCCGAGGCCAACGGCTGATCTGGTACACTCCCACCCAATACTGCCAGTTCGACCCCATGCAGCTCGACCTGGGCGTCAAAGGCTGTACGGCTGCTCTTTACAACATGTGCATAGAGCCTGATGGCGGCGTGCTTCCCTGTCAATCTTACTACCAGCAATTAGGAAACATCCTGGATGACCCCTGGGACTCGATCTGGAACCACGATTTGGCCGCCTCGATCAGGGAGCGCAAGTATATCCCGGATGCCTGTCAGGGATGCACGGTGCTGGGTGAGTGCGGCGGAGGCTGCCCGCTGTCACTGGCAGTCAACGATGCGCCCATCATTCCGGCCGAGGCTATCAAACTTCTATCCGTCTGAGAACACTCAACTTACCCGCTTATGGCAAATCTAATCACCTTGCTTCGCTTCCCACTACTTTTTGCTTACGTCGGCCTGCTCTACACAGGCAATGGGGTACTCCAATTGTGGTGCGTTCCCTTCATCACATTGATCATCTTCATGGATATGTTCGATGGACTGGTCGCGCGGGCGCGTGGCGAGGTCAGCCTGCTGGGCAGCGTGCTCGATATCGCCACCGACCGCGCATTTGAGATCATCCTATGGGTGGTATTCGCCCATCTTGGGCTGATCCCAGTCATCATTCCCCTGATTGTGATCACCCGCGGCACCACTGTGGACGCTGTGCGAGCCGTAGGCATGAAAGATGGGCTACCCGCTTTCGAGCAGGTCAGACACCCTGTCAGCCGCTTCCTGGTATCCTCCCGTTTTATGCGCGACAGCTACGGAATTGCCAAGGGATTCGCCTTCGGCTTTCTGACCCTCAATTTGGGGCTGCAAACCCTGGGATCAAGCTGGGAGCCGACGGTTCACGTCATCGCTCTGGTGCTCACCTGGCTCAGCATCACCTTCACCATCGCCCGAGGTCTGCCGGTACTCATCGAGGGCTATAGCCTGCTCGAGAACCCACCACAGGGACGAACCAAGGATTAGCAATTCCACATGCTAAGAACCATGAACCTTCGATCCTTCAGCACGAACAGCTTTGCAATCAGGGGAGTGATGGGACTATGTAAACTCCCTCCCTCCATAGGATACGCTGTCGGCAGGCTGCTCGCCGACCTGTTCTCTGCTCAAAAGAACTCTTCATTGGTTCAGGCTGTGCGCGCTAACCAATGGGTAGTCAGGGGTAAACAGCTATCATCCGACCAACTGGACGAAGCTGTGCGGGACGTGTTTCGCCACGCAGCACGCTGCTATTATGATTTCTACAGCAACTTGAGAAATCCCGATGCGATTAGAAGCATGGTGTCATTAAGCCCACAGGTCGAGGCACTCATCGAAAGCAGCCGCAATGGAAACCAAGGTGCTATGGTTGTAGGCCCTCATCTGAGCAACTTCGATCTGGCAATGCTCGCAATGGCCTACCAGGGTTTTCGAGCGCAGGGTATCTCCCCAGAACAGCCCCCCGGTGGATATGTCATCCAGAACCAGATTAGAGCGTCCACGGGCCTGAAAATCACACCGGTCAGCCCTAAATCATTACAGCAAGCCATTGATCGTATGCGCAAGGGAGGCATTGCCTTCACCGGCGTAGACCGCCCGGTGCTGAGCGAAAAGATAAACCCAGGTTTCTTTGGGCAAACCAGCAATCTACCAACGGGCGCTATTCGGATGGCCGTCAAAGCGGACGTCCCGGTAATCGTGGTCTCTGCACGGATGAACGCGGAAGGGAAATATCAGGCCAAAGCTTCAGAGCCTATCCCCATGCAGAAGTATACGGGCCGAACAACCACCATTCGGAAAAACACGGAAACAGTCTTAGAAGTTGTCGCCAAGGACATCCGTGAGGCCCCGGAACAGTGGTTGATGTTCTATCCCGTCTGGGCCACTGATCGAAAAGAAATTCCCTGATATGGATTTGCGAAGGTTTGCCAACAGCCGCTTCGGCGTCAACCTGGGGTTATGGATAGGGCGAACATTACCGCCCTCCATAGGTTATCGAATAGTAAACTTTGGGGCAAATTTGATGGCCAAACGCGATAACGCCATCACACGGGCGATCCGTTCCAACCAGCAGATTGTGCGCGGCGGGGACTTATCGCCAAAGGAACTCGACCAAATTGTACGAGACGTGCTCACTCATGCTGGCCGTTGCTTTGTGGATCTATACCACAACCTGATGAATCCCGATGGATTGAAAAGCCTGGTCCCCTCCACATCATCTTCACAGAAGTTAATTGATTTAGGCAACTTGGATACCCCAGGTGCTTTTGTGGTTGCCCCGCATATGAGCGCTTTTGACATTTGCCTGCTCTCCTTGGCCTATCGAGGGTTGAGGGCCAAAGTATTGACCTATGGAAATCCCACTGGGGGCTATGAACTGCAAAATGAAATCCGTGCAGCCACCGGATTGGAGATCACCCCGGTACGCGGTGAAGCGACACACCAGGAAGCCATTGAATATATGGGGCAGGGCGGTGTTGTTATCACGGCTGTAGACCGGCCAATCCGCAGGAAAGCGCATACATTGACCTTCTTTGGGTGCCCCAGCCCGCTGCCCGCCGGGCATGTTCGTATGGCCCTGGCTGCTGATGTCCCTGTGGTCGTAGCCGCGGCTCAATTTATGGGCGAAAGCCACTACCGCATCAACGTTTCAGACCCTATCCCCATGGTCTCAGACATCGATCCCGACGTCGAAATCCAAAAAAATGCCGAGGCAGTGCTTAAACAGATCGAAGCGTTCATCCGCTTGGCCCCCGAGCAGTGGTTGATGTATTTCCCTGTCTGGCAGGATGAAATTGTGAAGGGCGAATCATGAACTATCCATCATCCATTGTCAGTTCGCCACTCATAATTGTTCTCGGTGCCTCGTTATTCCTTCTAGGGATCGCACACATGAGCCCAGCCCTGGCATTATTGGATGCGCGCCTCTTCCGCCTGCTCCACATCCGCCTGCTCCGAGGGAATCCTTTCTTTCAAGTTGTATGGCACCTGGGTCGCACGCCTTTTGCAATACTGTGCCTCATCATCTTTGTGTTATTCGACCTTCGGTCGGGACTGATGGCCGCGATCGTGTTCGCCGCTGCCGTCACCATAGAATGGAGCATCAAAAGGTCGTTCCGACGCCCGCGCCCTTTCACCCTGATCCCTGACGCCATCATGGCGCAACCCCGCGAACCCAAAGACACCTCCTTCCCCAGCGGCGATGCCTTGCGCATCTGGTTCCTGGCCCTCACAATCCCATGGATATTTGGATTGCCACCGGCTTACAGCCTTGGAACATGCCTCGTCGCGCTGCTCGTCACCCTGGGGCGCATCGCTTTGGGCGTTCACTACCCCCTCGACACCTTCGCCGGGGCCGGTCTAGGAATCCTGGCAGCAGGAGTCGTGCAGCAATTATCCATGGTCAATTGACAATGACCCATTAACCAGGAGGCCACCATGACCAGTATTCGAGAAGCCTTCCAAAATCTGTTCACCAAAAAAGAACCTTTGGCTGCTGGTGTCTATCATTACCAGGCCCCGCCAGATGCAGAATTTCCTTATCGGCTGCATTTGCGTCTGGAGCCTGATGGCGATGGTGTTCTCATCGTCAACGCCTCCACAGTGTTACATCTCAACCAGTCCGCGGCCGAATACGCCTATCACCTGATTCAAGGCACAACCGAGGAACAAGCTGCCCGCGAGGTCGCCTTACGCTATCAAGTCTCTGCCAAACAGGCCATGGCCGACTTCACAGATTTCAAGGCGCGCCTGCTGACCATGATCGACATCCCTGACCTGGACCCGGTCACCTTCTTCGATTTCGAGCGCGACGATCCCTATACTGGAGAGATTTCTGCACCCTATCGCTTAGACTGCGCCTTAACATATCGCCTCCCCGAAGGGGCCGATCCCCAAGCGACCCCCACCAAGCGCGTTGACCGTGAACTTGCCACCGAAGAGTGGAATTCGATCATCGACAAGGCCTGGGAAATCGGCATCCCCCACATCGTTTTCACAGGGGGTGAACCTACTTTATGTGCAGACCTGCCCAATCTGATCGCCCACGCTGAAGCCAATGGACAGGTTACCGGTCTGCTCACCAACGGGCTGAAGCTGGCTGACGACGATTATCTCAACACGCTTCTACAAACGGGGCTTGACCACCTGATGGTCTTGCTGCGCCCCGAAGACGAAGGCGCCTGGGCGGCCCTGGAGAACGTGCTCCCAGAGGACCTGCACACCACCGTCCACCTGACTTTGACCCCAGAGAACGCCTCCGCAGCCGCGGCCTATTTAGAACGATTGGCCAATATGGGTGTCAATGCGCTCTCGCTCAGTGAGAGTTCTCCTGAACTGAACGAAATCCTGCAAACAACAGCCGAAGAGGCCACCGAGTTAGGGCTCTCCTTGGTCTGGGATATCCCAGTGCCCTACTCCAGCCACAATCCGGTCGCTTTGGAAACAGCAGAGGATGAACCTCCCCAAGGCGCAGGGCGCGCCTGGCTTTATGTCGAGCCGGATGGAGATGTATTGCCCGCCCAGGGTATCAACCAGGTTTTGGGCAATTTGCTGCAAGACTCATGGGGAAAAATTCTGGGCACGGATTGACACAGATATCAGGGATATGCCCTTATCCAGGCGCGATTGGCACAAACGGTATACCCAACAGGTGCGTTGGACGCGGGACTTGCGCGCCTATTTATACCCTCGCGTTGGATTAGGCGAAGCAAAACGCCTCCTGGATGTAGGCTGTGGAACAGGCGCGCTTTTAGGGGAATTGCAATCGCAAAGCCAGGCTCAGGTCTTTGGGCTGGACGTTCGACGCGCCCACCTGGGGCTGGCTCAAAACAATCAGGATGTCCTGCTCTCCCAGGGGGATGCTCATCAGCTTCCCTTCCCCAAACACACCTTCGACATCACCCTTTGCCATTTCACGCTCATGTGGCTGGACGATCCGAAAGCGGCGCTCACCGAGATGGCGCGCGTGACAGCGCCTAACGGCGTCGTAATGGCCCTGGCAGAACCCGATTACGGGGGGCGCATCGACTATCCCCCAGAACTCGAACAGCTCGGTAAGTTACAGCTTGAATCTTTACAAAAGCAAGGGGCTGATCCCTTCATGGGGAGAAAAATAGCCGGGCTTTTCAATCAGGCAGGCCTGAAAAACGTCGAAGCCGGTGTCCTGGGTGCCCAGTGGACAGGCCCGCTCTCTCCCGAGGAAATAGAATTGGAGTGGATGGTGTTTGAGTCTGATGTCGAACAGACCTCTAGAGACTTCGAATCCCTGAAAATCCTGCGGGAATCTGACGAAAGCGCCTGGGCTTGTGGTGAGCGTGTGCTTTACGTACCGACGTTCTACGCAATTGGTTGGAGATAACGCTTTCTTCGGTCTCTCAACGGCGAATCGTAAGCGCTTCGCGTCCACATACAATTCTACCCTAGATCGTGCTCGACTTCATGAACGTGGGCGCAGAGATTGGCCACCCACAACTTTCCCTCTCCCCCAGACCAAATCACTCTTTCAGGAAACCCACTTCGATCATTGCATCACGGACTCTCACCGGATATGCAGGGATATTTTCTACCGCCGGCAAGGTCAGCGCTTCCCCCGTACGCACATTAAATCGTGCTCCATGGCGCGGACAGATGACTTCATCCCCCTCCAACTCGCCATCTCCCAGCGGCCCATCATCATGAGAGCAAAGATCGGCAATGGCGTAATAATCCCCGGCGATGTTGAAGATGACCAGATATTCATCGTCGACCTCCAGGAACAATCGTTCACCGTTGGTGATCTCGCCCGCATCACCTACGACGACGAACTCACAATTCTCAGGATCGAGCTGAGTGTATTCTCTCATTTCACTCTACCAACTCATCGCTGGCCTCACCTAATCCATAGGCGCCAGCTTTAAGCACTTTCAAAGATAGCAACGCGCACTTCAGACGCACGGGGCCTAAGTCGATACCCAGCAATTCGAGCACATCCTCTTTAGTCAGCGCTTTGACTTCCTCCAGGCTCTTGCCATGAATATGCTCGATCAATAAATCTGCCGATGCCTGGGAGATCGAACAGCCCTCGCCGCTGTAAGCAGCCTTGGTAACCACATCGTTCTCATCGAGGCGCACATCAACTCGGATGTGATCCCCACAATAGGGATTATCGTCTTCGAAAGTGATGTCGTTGGGATCAAGCTCCCCCTGATATTGGGGATTCTTATATCGATCAATGATCAGTTCGCGGTAAAGATCGTCCATAGTAGTGTAGTAGACAAGTATACAGGGTAGACAAGGTAGAAATGTATCAACTACGCAAATATTCCTTTAACTTTGTAAATTCCCTCGACCAGTTTGTCTACTTCCTCGAGAGTATTATACAAGTAGAAACTGGCCCTAGAAGTGGCAGCAACCCCAAATTTATTGTGCAGGGGCATGGCACAGTGATGTCCTGCCCGGACGGCAATTCCATCTCCATCTAATATCTGTGAAACATCATGCGCATGCGCTTCTGGGATGACGAAGGAAGCCACACCCCCTTTGTGTTCTGCTTCAGGCCCAAAGACCTTCACACCGGGAATCTCTTCCAGCCGCTCCAAGGCATAGGATATGATCTCTTGCTCATACTGCTCGATGGCCGTCATACCGACCTCTGAGAGGTAATCCACAGCCACGCCAAGGCCAATGGCTTCGGCGATGGCAGGGGTGCCTGCTTCAAATTTATAGGGCAACTCATTACTCTGGAAGGAACGCAACTGCACGCGTTTAATCATGTCGCCCCCGCCCAAAAATGGGGGCATCGCCTCAAGTAATTCCCGGCGTCCATAGAGGATGCCAATGCCATTAGGGCCACACATCTTGTGGCCGGAGAAAGCCAGGAAATCCACCTCCAACTCTGACACATCGACCGGGATATGCGGCACCGATTGGGCCGCATCGACCACCGTCAGCGCGCCAACCTCATGAGCCATGCGGATGATCTCTCGGGCAGGGTTAATCGTGCCCAAGACATTGGACATATGTGCAAACGCCACCAGCTTGGGGGCAAGTTTCAACAGCGAGGCATATGAATCCATATCCAGCAGGCCTTCAGGGGTGACAGCGATGAACTCCAAGCGCAGATTACGCTCGGCGGCCAGCATCTGCCAGGGGACCAGGTTGGAGTGATGCTCCATTTCCGTCAGGATCACCACATCCCCATCTTCAAGATGTGCCCGTCCCCAGGTTTGCGCCACCAGGTTGATCGATTCCGTGGTGTTTCGGGTGAAAATCACCTCTTGGGGAGCAGGTGCCCCAATAAAAGCGGCAATCCTCTCCCGAGCCCGTTCGTAAGCCGCGGTTGCTTCCTCAGCCAAGGTGTGAATACCACGATGAATATTGGCATTGGACTGGCGATAAAATCCATCCATTGCCTGCATCACTTGAATGGGCTTCTGGCTCGTAGCCGTTGAATCCAAATACACCAGAGGAACGCCAGGGCGCACCTCCCGCTCCAGGATTGGAAAATCAGCCCTGATCTTATGGACATCCAGCGCTGCCAGTTGCTGGCGATCTGCAATCATTTTCATAAGTCAATAAAGACAAAGAATGTGGCTATTGAAAAGCCACATTCCTGGTTCATTTTTTCACCCCGCGACGGCTCCTCTTTGGGTGACGCATGTTGGTAGACTCCTTGGGACACCAAAGGACATGGTCAGGCACCATCCAACCGTTGGTCAAATACACATTTTCATGAAATTGAACCGCGACTAACTTGTCATCCACCTGGACAACCACACCCTCAAGCCAATCACGGACGCGTTCCTTTTCGTGATTGTCATGATCACACAAAACTTCTACCGCATCACCGACTTCGTATTCACGATTTGCGTCAGGAGGAGAGGAAAAAGGTAAACCAGCCAATTCAGCCTCCAAAAACTGATAAACTACTTCACTACAATAAAACGCATATTATAAATCAAAAACGATTATCGCGCCCCCATTTTCTCTTGAATCGCTTGGTGGAAACGCTCTCTGACACCGTCGAAGGGGATGCGCTGCATGATGGGGTCAAAGAAACCATCCACGACCAGGCGCTCGGCCTGCTCAGCAGGGATGCCCCGGCTTCGTAAATAAAAAACCAAGTCCGGGTCGATCTTGCCAACCGTAGCACCGTGAGTGCAGCGCACATCATCAGCCATGATCTCTAAGCCTGGGATCGAGTCAGCGCGGGCACGATCGCTGAGCACCAGATTACGATTGGCCTGATATCCATCCGTTCGCTGCGCGCCAGGTGCGACATAGATCATCCCCTGCCACACGGAGCGGCTGTCTCCCTTCAAGGCCCCTTTGAAAAGCAAATCGCTGGTGGTATGCGGAGCCAAATGATTCTGCTGTGTGTCGTGATCCAAATGTTGCGAACCATCGCTAAAATAGAACCCAGACATGCGTCCATTAGCTCCCTGACCGGCCAGGTCCAGATCGGAGAAGTTCTTGGTCAGGCGTGTGCCAATGGCGCCAAAGATCCAGTCGATCTCGCCGTCTCGCTCGACGCGGGCGCGTTCGTGGGTGAAGTTCCACACATTATCGCCAAGCGACTGTAATTCGACGAAACGCAAGTTTGCCCCTTCCCCCACGTGGATTTCCACAACGCCGCCATGCAGGATCTGCCCGCCCGCGTTTTTGGGTGAAGCGGCCTCGTGAACGTAGGTGAGCGAAGCCCCCTCCTCAAGCCAGATCAGCAGGTGTGAGAAATGAGCCAAGCCATCTCCCGGGGCCCACATCACGCTGTGGAGCGGTTGTTCAACCTGTACACCCTTGGGCACATACACGAAAACACCGTTACGGGATAACGCACTCACCAAGGCGGCGAATTTCCCTTCATCCGGTTTGACCACCTGCCCCAGGGCTTTACTCAGTTCAGCTGGATGGTGCTGGGCCGCTATCTCCAGATCGGTGAAGATGACTCCATTTTCAGCGATTTCTGGGTTGAGGTCTTTCTGCATCCCACCGGGGAGAAGCACGATCTGACCTCCGTGC
This sequence comes from Anaerolineales bacterium, assembly GCA_028278545.1. Classification (GTDB taxonomy): domain Bacteria; phylum Chloroflexota; class Anaerolineae; order Anaerolineales; family UBA11858; genus NIOZ-UU35. The sequence continues at coordinate 148,884 of JANQED010000128.1, read as the reverse complement.
TGGTCGCTGACCAGAGGCTTTAACAATCTTTCGGGGATGGCGGGTAAATCTTCAAAAGCCCCAGGGTTGGGAAGCTCAAAATCATCCTTCAAACCACGGATATCGGTTCGACGCCAAGGCTCATCTTTCAACGTCGGGTAGGGGATGCGCTCAAAAGTTTCCCATGCTTTTGCCCGATAATCCGCCAATGCGCCACTGCCATCGCTGGCTGTAACCATCTCGCGGGTGAAATTGAAGCCCTTGAATTTTGGGCGTCTGGTTCTCTTTGCTCTCGTTATAACTCTTTTCGTTGACATAAATCTTTTCGTTGGAACGCTTATCCTATCGATCCTTCCATCTGAAGCTGGATCAGACGGTTCATCTCGATGGCGTATTCCATCGGCAATTCTTTGACCAACGGCTCGATAAACCCGGAAACAACCATGGTTGTGGCCTCTTCCTCGCTGAGGCCGCGGCTCATCAGGTAGAAAAGCTGCTCCTCGCCGACTTTGGAGACAGAAGCCTCATGACCGATGGTTACGTCCTGATCGTCGATCTCGATATAGGGGTAGGTATCCGAACGGGAGTCAGGATCCAATAAGAGTGCATCACAGACCACGTTGGAGCGCACATCGCCCATCCCCTCGTGGACTTTGAGCAGCCCGCGATAGGAAGCGCGCCCGCTGTCTTTGCTAATGGACTTAGAGATGATCTTGCTGCTGGTGTGCGGGGCAAAATGGATCACCTTACCGCCGGTATCCTGGTGCTGGTTCCTGCCAGCGAATGCCATCGAGAGGATCTCGCCATGCGCGCCAGGCCCCATCAAGTAGCAGGAGGGGTACTTCATGGTCAGTTTGGAACCTAAGTTGGCGTCCACCCATTCCATCGTCGCGCCTTCCTCGACGATTGCACGCTGAGTCACCAGGTTATAGACATTATTAGACCAGTTCTGGATGGTGGTGTAGCGCACACGGGCATTTTTCTTGACCACAATCTCGATCACGCCACTGTGGAAGGAGTCGGTGGTGTATTGAGGTGCAGTGCAGCCCTCTACATAGTGAACCTGGGAACCCTCATCGGCGATGATCAAACTGCGCTCGAATTGGCCGATGTTGGCTACATTGAGCCGGAAATAAGCCTGGAGCGGTAAATCCACCTTGACACCCGGGGGGATATATACAAAAGAGCCGCCCGACCACACTGCGCTGTTGAGCGCAGCCAACTTATTGTCTTCAATGGGGACCACCTTGCTGAAGTGTTCGCGGAATAAGTCCGGGTGTTTGCGCAATCCGTCTTCGATGCTCACGAAGATCACACCCTGTTCTTCCAGGTGCTCCTGGATGCTGTGATACACCATCTCTGATTCATACTGCGCACCCACGCCCGCCAGGAATTTCTGCTCAGCTTCAGGGATACCCAGTTTGTCGAAGGTGTTCTTTATGTCATCGGGGACATCATCCCAAGTTTTGCCTTCTTCGTCAGTGGGCTTGACATAATAGTAAATATCATCCAAATCAAGCTTAGAGATATCTCCGCCCCAGGTGGGCATGGGGCGCTGAAGGAAATGTTTCAGGGCTTTCAAGCGAAAATCCAGCATCCACTGCGGTTCGCCTTTCATCGCTGATATTTGCTCGACGACTTCCTGGTCTAGTCCTTTGCGGGTCTTAAAAACCGAGATATCAGGGTCACTAAACCCATACTTATAGTCACCAATACCTTCTAAAATTTGAGCATCTGTACTCATAACTCGTTCCTTTGTCGATCAGTCCGTCATCTTGTCATCACCAGATACCAATAAGTTTGACGAGTAGACTACCAGACTATGCAACTACCTGCCCATACTTCTCGCGCAACCAATCGTATCCTTGCTCCTCAAGCTTCAAGGCCAGCTCGGGGCCGCCGGACTCGACCACGCGCCCATCTAGCATGACGTGCACGAAGTCGGGATGGATATAGTTCAAAATCCGCTGATAGTGGGTAATCACTAAAGCGCCAAAATCGCTGCCGCGGAGGGCGTTGACCCCTTCCGAGACAATTCGCAGGGCATCGATGTCCAAACCAGAGTCGGTCTCGTCGAGAATGGCGATCTCAGGGCTCAGGGTCGCCATCTGCAGAATCTCCGCACGCTTCTTCTCACCACCCGAAAAACCCTCATTGAGATAACGACCGGCAAAGGAGTGATCCATCTTCAAGAGGTCCATACGCTCCTTGAGCATCTTGCGAAACTCAGGAATCGGAATCCCCTTATCTTCCTGATCAGCAGCTTTTCGATGGGCATTGATCGCTGTACGGAGGAAATTTGCCACGGTTACGCCTGGGACGGCAACCGGATATTGGAAAGCAAGGTACAACCCTAAGTGAGAACGTTCGTCCGGCTCCAGTTCCAGGATATTCTCACCTTTGTAGATCACCTCGCCGCCTGCAACCTCATAATTGGGATGTCCCATCAGGGCATAGGCCAAAGTAGATTTTCCAGTGCCGTTGGGGCCCATAATGGCGTGAATCTCGCCCTTACGGATGGTGAGATCAACACCTTTGAGAATTTCAGTATCTGCAACATTGACTTGCAAGTTCTTAATGACCAACTCAGACATTTAGATTGCTCCTTGATGCGGAGGCGTGAAACGCCAGCCGACTTTGTTTCTTTCGTGCGGCCGATATTATAGCACGCAGTGATAATTAGGTCAATATTTTAGATAAATTTCATATAAATTATTGACAAGAGCATATGCGAATGGTATACTGACTTCCGCAATTCGGATGAGTCTTTTCAAGGTTTATCATGTCGAATACCCGTGAGAAAGTGCTCAAAACCCTGCTCACCCGCCAACGCTGCACCATCAACGATCTGGCCGAAGCGGTGGGCATAAACCCGATTTCGGTGCGACACCATGTCAACAAGTTGGAAGCCACTGGTTTGGTTGCATCGGAAGAGGAGCGGCACGGCGTGGGAAGACCGCGCCTGGTCTATTTCTTGACCGATAAGGGGATGGAGCAATTTCCCAGCCGCTATTTGAAACTGACCGTCCGATTATTGAAACAGCTCAAAGAAACCCTGCCAGAGCCTTTGGTCGGTGAGCTATTTACCCAAATGGCAGATGATCTGGCTGCGGACTACGCTTCCGATTTGGAACTAGATGACCTCCCCATCGAAGAGCGGTTGGATATCATTCAAGACCTCCTGGGTACGGAAGGCTTCACCATGGAATGGGAACACAAAGATAACGGTTACCACATCCGTGAGGTCAATTGTCCTTACTACCATGTCGGTCAATCCCATCCCGAAGTGTGTGCCGTGGACGAAACCTTGATTTCCAATATGTTATCCGTCCCCATCGAAAAAGTGAAATGTATCCTCAATGGGGATTCCTACTGCACATATATTGTGCCCGATGCTGAAGAAACTGAGAGCAATCCATGAGTTCTGTACGCCCCCGCCCCACATGGCAAGTTGAAGAAAGTCACCCAGAAATGATCGCCCTGCTCGATGAGGCCTTTCGTCAGGTGATGGACCCAGAAATTGGGTTAAATATCATGGAATTGGGCCTGGTCCGCGATGTCAGCATCAATGCTGAGGAAGACAGCGCCCATGTGGTCATGATCATGACCACGCCCTTTTGCCCCTATGCCCCCGCCCTACTAGAGAGCACCCGTTCAAAGGCAGAAAGCGCGGTCGAAAAACCCACTACCATCGAAATGGGCATGGAATATTGGGACCCAAGTTATATGGAAGAGGGTGTCGGGGCTGATTGGGGATTATTCTAGTCAAAAACCTTGTATAGAAAGGAGCCGGGGCCGCTCGCCCTCTGGCTCCTTTTTTCGTTTCAGGCACTTCACAAATTTTTGGCTTCATGTTATCCTTGCGCAGCTTTCCGCTCTTGGCGCATTCGCGGCGCTGAGGGCAATCCCGTGGAAAGGAGGTACTTATGCGCGAATACGAACTCGTCTTCATCATCCACCCGGACCTGGATGAAGCAGCAACAAATGACGCTGTCGAAAGGATCAAGGGCTGGATCACAGAAGCTGGGGGATCGGTTGACAAGGTTGACCCCTGGGGAAAACGCAAACTGGCCTATCCCATTCGAAAACAGAATAACGGCCAATATTTTCTGTTACAGATCACCATCCCCTCAGACTTCGTCACTGAGTTGGAACGCAATCTCCGGTTCTTAGAACCTGTGATGCGTTTTTTGATCACATCTATTGATGAGTAAGCACAGGAGGCTGACATGAGCCGAGGCTTAAATAAAGTTATGATCATCGGCCATCTTGGGAGAGACCCTGAGATGCGCTACACCCCCTCCGGTCGTCCGGTGGCAACCTTCAGCGTGGCTACCAACCGCAGTTGGACCACCTCGGATGGGGAAAGGCGTAAAGACACCGAATGGTTCAACGTGGTCGCCTGGAACAAACTGGCTGAAATCTGCAACCAATATCTCGTCAAAGGTCAGCAAGTTTACATCGAGGGACGTTTGCAATCCCGACGCTGGGAAGATTCCAACGGCACCAAACACACCTCGGTTGAAGTCGTAGCCAACGAAATGATCATGCTCGGCGATCGCCGCTCAGACGAGGAAATTCCCGATGAGGAACCCGTTGAGGATGAATTCCCCTTCTAAGCGCGACCTAATCAGCACCTCCATATAGAAGAAATAGGAGTACGAAACGTGAGCCAATTCCGAAGACAGCGGCGGCAGCGGCGATTTTTCCGCCCCAGGAACTGCCGCTTTTGCGCAGATAAAAGCATCGTCATCAACTACAAGGATGTCGATTTGCTGCGTCAATTTGTACACGAAGACGGAAAAATCCGCCCTCGCAGACAAACCGGCAACTGCGCCAAACACCAACGCAAAGTCACTAACGCGATCAAACGCGCTCGCCATATAGCATTGCTGCCATTCGTTGGCGAAGTCCTGCGTTAATCACATCGAACGATAACCGGGGCATAGGGCCAACAACTCTATGCCCCTTTTTGTTGTTGAAGTAGAGCGAGAATATGGCAAAACAGAAACGTAGAGTAACGATAACCAGCCGCAAAAACTTGGCCCGCATCGAACGCGAAGAACTGCAACGACGCGCCATCACCATCGGAGCAATCGCCATTGGGGTTATAGTGATCGCCATCACAGCATTTGGTTTGATCAAAGAAGGCATCCTTGAGCCCCAAAAACCCGTCGTGACCGTCGGCGAAACGGAAGTGTCCATCGCCGAGTTCCAAACCTGGGCGCGCTTCAAACGGTTCCAATTGGTGAACCAGTACGCCAATTATTACAGCTTCATGCAAACCTTTGGGGATGAAAGCACACGATCTTTGATCGAGAATAACCTGCGTCAAATCCAATTCCAGCTTGAACCCGCATTTTTGGGAGCGGCGGTCATCGACGAGGTTGTCGCAGACATTTTCATCCGGCAGGAGGCTGAACGACGGGGCATCACCGTCAGCGATGCAGAAGTCGACAAATATATCGCAGAGAACTTCTTCCTTTACTATCCAGAAGGGACTCCCACAACCGTTCCCACGGTGGGTGCCATCCCTACTTCGACGCTGACGTCCTTGCAGTTGACTTTGGTGCCGCAAGAGCCAACCGAAACCCCCACCGCTGAAGCGGAACCCACAGAAGCCGAGCAGAGCGACGCAGAGGGAACTGATGCCGAGGGAACCGAGGCAGAGCCCACCCCGGCACTCCCAACCCCCACGGTAATCACCGAAGACGCTTATCAGGCCCAACTCCAGGACTACCTCAGCTACATCGACTCTTATGCCAATGTCACCGAGGAAGAACTGCGCTGGTTGATCCAGTCCGACCTGTATCAGGAAAAAGTGCTTGAGGCCCTCAGCGCGGATATCGAGGCCGAAGAAGAACAGGTTTGGGCACGACACATTCTGCTGGCTGAGGAAGAAGAAACCACTCAGGTTTATGAAAGACTGGAGGCCGGCGAAGGGTTCGCCGAGTTAGCCCAGGAGCTATCCACCGATACCGGCAGCGGCGCGCTCGGCGGCGACCTGGGATGGTTTGGGGCTGGTCAGATGGTTGCTCCTTTCGAGGAAGCCGCCTTCAGCCTGGATGTCGGCGAGATCAGTGAGCCGGTCGAATCCACCTTTGGATGGCACGTCATCCAGGTATTAGGCCGTGAAGTTCGCCCCATCTCCAATGAACGCTTAGTACAAATCAGACAGCAAACTTTCCAGGTTTGGCTGGCAGAACAGCGCGACTCCACAGACGTCGTTATCGCCGACTATTGGAGTGAAGAAGTCCCCACCGAACCTACCATTCCTGCGCATTTACTGCTACCGTAGACCTTCACTTCAAGAATCCCTCGCACCGGGGTTTTGTGAAATACTGAAATTCAAAAGGATAGGCTGATCGAGCCTATCCCTTTTGATTGTCTGTTTTACTAGGCCAATGACGAAATTGGAAACCAAGGTACGATAGCAACCTATTCAAAAGCCGCCCGTTGGATCACAAACAACTCCTCGATCCCTTTTTCGGCCAGATCAAGCATGGCGTCCATCGTGCTGCGAGAGAAGGGATCGCCTTCGGCGGTACCCTGCACCTCGATGAACTCGCCTCGGGCGTTCATCACCACATTGACATCCACCTCGGCAGCCACATCTTCGCTGTAGCACAAATCGAGCAGGGGTACCCCTTCAACCACACCCACGCTGATCGCCGCCACCGGGGGCTTGAACACGTCTGGGGCCACCTCACCAGCCTCAACGAAGGTCTGCAAGGCCATTTTCAGGGCGATATATCCCCCGGTGATCGCCGCGGTGCGCGTCCCACCGTCAGCCTGAATGACATCACAGTCAATAATACAAGTCCGTTTGCCCAATTTCTCCAAATCCACGCTGGCCCGCAAACTGCGCCCGATCAATCGTTTGATCTCTTGCGTTCGCCCACGCAAACCGCGCGTCTCCCGTGCCGTGCGCACATGGGTGGAGCGGGGCAACAGGGCGTACTCGCCCGTGACCCAGCCTCCCGGGAGGCCTTGCGATTCCTTCCAGCGCGGAACGCCCTCCTCGACGGTGACATTGCACAGCACTTTGGTGCCCCCCACGGCGATCAATGCCGACCCTTCCGGAAACACCACATAACCCGGGCTCAAGGTGACCTGCCGGATCTGGTCGGGCCGCCGCCCGTCAACACGCTCCATCTGATTTCTCCCAGATCAGTACGCTACCCAACGCCCGTCGCCTCTAGACAACCTCTGCAACTTCGTCCAGTTTCAGTGAAATCACCTGACTGACCGAGTCACGCCCCATCGTAACACCGTAGATCACATCGGCGGCCTGAACGGTATTGCGGTTGTGGGTGATCACGATGAATTGGGTGTTTTGAGCCAATTCGCTCAAGAGTTCACGAAAGCGTCCCACATTGGCTTCATCCAACATGGCATCGACTTCATCGAGCACGCAGAAGGGGGTTGGCGACACTCTCAGCAGCGCAAAGACCAGCGCCGTGGCGGTCAGGCTACGCTCACCACCGGAAAGCAGCGACAAACCCTGCGTACGCCGCCCCGGCAAACGCGCTTCGATATCGATGCCGGTTTCGGTCATATTGTCGGGATCGGTCAAGATCAATTGGGCAGCCCCACCCCCAAAAAGACGGCTGAAAATCTCGCGGAACTCCTTGGCAACGGCATCAAAAGTGATCCGGAACTCGCGTTCCATCAACACATCCAGCTCGGCAATGACCTGCTTGATATCCCCTTCAGCCTTCTTGAGGTCTTCCACCTGAGTTGTCATGAACGTAAAACGCTCGCTGACTTCTTCGTACTCACTTTGAGCCTCAGGATTAACAGCGCCGATCCGCCGCAATTGAGCACGTTGTTGCTTGATCGCCTCGTCCAAGCCTTTAGGGAGATCGACCACCACCGGCAACTGCTGTACCATCCCCTCAAACGGCAGCGGGGTCAGCCCCGATATCTTAGGCGCGTACTCAAAAGAGACCAAACCAAAATCGGCTTCGATGCGCTCTTTAAGACGATCTAAATCTTCTTGTTTGCGCGTCAATGCTAATTGCGCCTGGGCGTTGAGACGGTCCGCCGCACTGAGACGATTGCGGGCCTTGGCCTCTGCAACCAAAATCTCATCCTGACGAGACTCGGCCGTCGCCAACTCCTCCTCGGCAGGATCAATCAGCGCTTGCAGCGCGCTCACCTTTCCGATGACTTCAACCTCACGACCGCGCAAGGCCTCTTTTCCAAGCCCCAGCTCATCCACTTCAGTCTGAAAGGCATTTATTTTAGACTGCAAAACCTCCAAAGATGACCGGGCCTCGTCCACCGCAGCACGACGCTCAGCCAAACGGACTTTGGCAGCTTCCAACGCCTTCTCGGCTACGGCAGCCTCGGTACTCCAATGGCTGACTTCCATCTGGTATTCTTCCAGGGAAAATTCGCCCAGGGAGGATTGCTTCTCTTTGAGATCCTCTTGGGCTTGGGAGATTTCACCCTCCAAACCGGACAATCGATCTGCAATTCGGCGTGTTTCTGTTTCCCCGGCCGTGATCTCTTCCCGCAGGTTGGCCTGCCGTTGACGCTGCCATTCAACCTGCTGCTGGGCCTGGGAATGCTCCAAAGCAACTTCCCGCCTGGTTCGATCAGCGTTCTCCACCTCACGCTGAAGACTCTCTAAGCCGCGCGCGAGTTCGCCCTCAGTCAATTGCACACTCGCTAATCGCTCATCAAGCTGATCGGCTTGCCGCTTGAGAGAAGTGATCTTATTTTCATGCTCTTCGATCTGAGCGGCGATCTTCCTCCGCTGGCGCGGACGGCTGAGCGTGCTGGAAGCGCCAGTCCCTCTGACCATCACCGGCCCGCTGGCATAAAAGACCTCCCCTCGCAGGGTGACCGCCTGGATGCCATCCGCCTCAGCTGACAACACTCGCCGCGCTGCCTTGCGATCCTTGACCACTAAAGTCTGGCCTAAAAGCAGATCCACAGCGGGGCGAAGTTCTGGAGGTGCCTGGACCAGATCAGAAGCCACCCCAATCACCCCATCCTCGCCCCCCTCCCGAAATCGGGGGGGAATGGGTGGAGGGGGCACCAATGCATCTAGAGGTAGAATTGCCCCCCGGGAGGGCTCGCGCAGGAGGATCTCCAGGGCCTCTTCGATCGAGCTTTCGTGCTTCAACAGCACTGCATCGACATACTCTCCCAATGCAGCGGCGATCGCGTTCTCCAATTCCTCCGGCACATCCAGTTGACTGCTCAAAGCCCCTTGGGCAACATCAATTTGGCCTGCCTGCGCGGATTTGAGCAACAGACGGGTGCCCGTGTCATACCCCGAAAGCGCCTTCTCAGCCTGCTCCAAAACGTCAAGCCGGGCACCCAAACGAGCCAGATCAGTCTGGAGTGCGCTGCTCTGATCCTGTTTGTTCTTCTGCTCACCTTCAATCTGAGCGATCTGATGGCGATGGCCTTCCAGGGCCTTTTCCGCTTCAAGGCACTCCTCAGAAACCTTCTCAAAAGCTTGATCGGCCTCCTTTAGGCGAGACTCTACGTTCTGAAAAGTCCCCTCGACCTGCTCAACAGCCTGATCGACCGCCCTCATTTCCTCACCTTGGCGTTCAGCCTGGGCTTGATATTCAGTCAGGCGAGCCCCCAAACGGGTTTGCTGAGTGGAAAGCTCCGTCAATCGCTGTTGGGCTGCTTGAATGTCTTCTTCAGCCTGGGCGCGTTCAGCCTGTTGCTTCTCGAATAAGTCATGGGCAGAGTCAACACGCTCTTGGGACGCATCTAACTCACTTTGCAGGCGCTGTGTTTCCGCTTCACTCTCAGCCAGGCGTTCTCGATAAACCTCGATCTGTTCTTCCAGGCGGGCCAGCTCATCTGAAGCATCTTGCCGCTGGGTATTCAACGATCGCGCCCGTTCATCGGAGACGGCCAATTCCCGTGTGATGGTCTCGCGCTGAGCATGCAATTGAGACAATTCCCGATGCCAGGAACCCAAACGCGCCCTGACCCCATGAATATGCTCGCGAAAGCCGGTTATCTTTTGGTCGAGTTCTGTCTGCTCGTGGCGCGCCTCGAGTAATGCCTCTTCCTGTAGCTTCGAGGTCCGCCTAGCTCCATTGAGGTCCTGCTGGGCACGATGCCAGTGATACCCATACCAATCGCGCAATAACACCTGCAAATCATCTTTGACTTGATCATGTTGCATGGCACGCCGCGCCTGTCGTTCCAGACTGCGCAAACGGGGCTTCAATTCGGAAAGGATATCCCCCACCCGCTCCAAATTCCGCCGGGTGGTCTCCAAACGGCGCTGGGCCTCCTCCCGACGAGCACGATACAAACCGATGCCGGCGGCCTCTTCGAAGAGCCTGCGACGTTCTTCGGCGCGCAGTGAAAGCGCTGAATCGACTAATCCCTGGCCGATAATGGTATAAGTCCGCTCCGAGAGGCCAGAGTTGCCCAATAATTCAGTGATGTCCTTCAGGCGGACTTTCTGCCCGTTGAGAATATATTCATTGCTGCCATCTCGATAGGCCCGGCGACTGATGGAAACCTCCGAGAAATCCACCGGCAGCCAGTTACTATGGTTGTCGAAGACGATCTCCGCCAAAGCCATCCCGGCCCGAGAACGCTGCTCCGAGCCTTGAAAGATCATATCGACGGTCTTTTTCCCGCGTAACAAGCTGTATGATTGCTCCCCCAAGACCCACCGGATGGCATCGGCGATATTCGACTTGCCCGACCCATTCGGGCCCACGATACAGGTAATCCGCTCAGCCAACTCGAAAGTAGTGCGACCAGCAAAAGTCTTGTAGCCTTGAAGATCAAGTGATTTCAAATGCATGGATGCTATCGTAAACCAGAATGCTAAAAACGTCTATAACCCGACTGACACTTGGTATATCACCCGCTTAATACCAATCAACGCCCAGCTTAATGAGTGCTTCCTGGGCAGCGGCCTTGGCCGCGCTCTGCTTGCTATGGCCAGAACCTACCCCATAAGAAGTGCCGTTAATGAAGACTTCCACCACAAAAACCTTGGCGTGATCTGGGCCGGTCTCAGAAATCGTCCGATAGGACGGCGCGCCATTCCCATGCGCCTGAGTCCATTCTTGAAGCCTGCTCTTCGGGTCAAGCATACCACCCGAGGAGTATATCTGATGGGCGATGCTCTCCAATTGCGGTTCCACGAACTCCCGCACCGCGAGGATGCCAGCGCCCAAATAGATAGCGCCCACCAACGCCTCGAAAGTCGCACACAGTAAAGCCGGCCGCGCCCGCCCCCCAGATTCAGCCTCTCCACGCCCCAATCTCATCGCCGGGCCCAGGTTCAACTTGCGGGCGAAATCAGCCAACTGCTCGGTGCGCACCAGCGCTGAGCGCATGCGCGTCAACTGCCCTTCCGACATCTCTGGGAAGCGATTGTATAACCAGGCACCCGTCAAAAAATCCAAAATAGCGTCCCCCAAAAACTCAAGACGTTCATTATCTTCCAGCGCCTCGGGGTGCTCATTCAGGTATGAGCGATGCGTCAACGCCCGGCTTAGCAGCCGATAATCGGAAAATTCTAACCCCAAACGTGCTGCCAAAGCACGCGGAGATTCTTCCTCGGGGGTTCCCTGAGCATATACCATGCTTACCTCCTCAGAACTCAGGGCCCGAGAAACACCCCACCACCAGGATCGGGTGTCTCGCGGTCCATTAGTTCTTTTGCGAGTTTGATGATATACAGGTAATCGAGTTAAGCGAGTACTTGTGTACCTTTTTACCCTGTATACTTCTTGACCGCCAAAACGGCGTTATGACCTCCAAATCCAAAAGCGTTACTGATGGCGGCCTCAACCCGCGTCTCGCGCGCCTGATTAGGGACATAATCCAAATCGCACTCGGGGTCCGGAGTCTGGTAGTTAATCGTCGGAGGCACAAGGTCCTCATGCACAGCTTTGACGCAAAAGAGGGCCTCCAGCGCGCCCGTGGCACCCATCATATGACCGGTCATCGACTTTGTAGATGAGATAGGGATATTATACGCCGAATCGCCAAAAGACGCCTTAATCGCTCGGGTTTCAGCCACATCGTTCAAGGGAGTCGCAGTTCCATGAGCGTTGATATAGCCCACATCTTCAGGATTCAACCCGGCACTATCCAAAGCCATCTGCATCGCTTTCGCCCCGCCAGCGCCATCTTCTGCCGGCGCGGTGATATGATTGGCGTCAGCCGTGCTGCCATACCCGGCCAACTCGGCGTAAATCTCTGCACCCCGGCTTTTGGCATGGCTTTCCATTTCCAGCACCAGAACCGCAGCCCCCTCTCCCATCACCAGGCCATCGCGGTTCAGATCAAACGGTTGGGGGGTCATTGGATCATCTTCTCGGCGTGACATGGCGCCCAGGCGATCAAAAGCGGCCACGCCCACCCGCGTGATGGTAGCCTCGCTGGCTCCGGCGATCGCCACATCGATCATGCCCGTTTTGAGCATCATCCAGGCCACACCGATGCCGTCAGCCCCAGAAGCACAAGCCGAAGCAACAGAAAACGCCGGCCCCTGGAAGCCATAATTAATTCCCACCAAACCAGCCCCTCCATTGGGCATCAGCATGGGAATCAGGAAGGGGCTGACCTTACGCGGGTTGGACTGCAGGATCGTCTGCACGCCATCCTGCAATGATTCTAGTCCCCCAATCGCTGAGGAGACAATCACACCCACTCGTCCAGCGTTCTCTTCGGTGATCTCCAGGCCAGCCTGCTCGATGGCTTCTTTCGCAACAGCTACTGCCATCTGCTCGAAGCGATCCTGACGGCGCGCATCCCGCGAGGGCATATAAGCCTTGGGATCGAAACCTTTCACCTCGCAAGCAATTTTGACGAAATAGTCTGTTGTATCGAACCGGGTGATGGGGCCTAACCCAGGAACCCCCACAACAGCGTTCTGCCAGCTCTCTTTGGCGCTAAGCCCTATAGGACTGATCGCGCCCATTCCCGTTACTACAACGCGCTCACCCATTGGTACCTCCAGTGATCAGCAAACAAAAGTCAGCAGTCGGCGAACTGCTGACCGTCCACCGGCTACTGGGAACCTTTTAAGCCTGACCCCGTCAAAATGGCCACAATCGGTTCAGGGACTTCGCCAACTACTTGAGCTAGCGCGTCCCAAACGATGGCTGAGGTCGGCTCTATATAAAACCCCCGACGAGCAAGCTGGTCGCGTCCTGGAAGGATATCTTCTTCCTCTACTTTGAGGAATAAACCTTTGGATGACTGAACAATTTCGAGAATAGCCTCGCTTCGATGAGGCTGGATGATGCGCACTCCCTCGGCGCGGGTTTCCCCTTCTGAAACATTTTCTATCCCCGAGGGGCCATATTGATAAAGTGCCCAAAGCGGGGCACATGCTGTGGCCTGGACGCCCACCAAAACTGGCAACTCGGCGATAACACCGGCATCTCGCAGGGCAGAAAAACCCCGCCCCATCCCCAGCAAAAGACTGCCCTGCCCAGCAGGTGTAATCACCGTCCCCGGGGCCTGCCCCAATTGGTCATACAGCTCATAAGCCACGGTGGCAAACCCCGGCAGGCCCTGTGGCAGATGAGCATGGCTGGCGTAAACTGCGCCCTGCGCAGCGGCCCGCTGCACGGCCTCAGAAGCATTAGAGCGCGGCCCAGGCACTAACACCACCTCCGCACCGAATGCGGTAATCTGAGTGCGTTTTGGGCCCGAAGCGTATTCGGGGACGAAAACGCGCCCCGTGATCCCTCCCCGGGAGGCATAAGCCGCGAAGGAAGCCCCGGCATTGCCAGAAGAATCTTCGACGGCCTCCTGTACGCCGCGCGATCGCAGAAAACTGACCAACAGAGCCGTACCGCGATCTTTGAATGATCCCGTGGGGTTGAGAAATTCCAGTTTGAAGGCGACATCCTTGCCAAAGATTTTCGTCCAGACTAAGGGAGTATCTCCTTCGCCTAAATTGACCACCGGGGCATCAAAAGGCAGCCCAAATGTGTGCCTGTAGCGCCAGATGCCAGCCTGGTTATGATCGATTTGTTGACGATCAAAGCAGGGAAAATCTGCGAAATCGAACACACCACCGCAGTCAGGACAGCAGTAAGGGATGTCAATTTCTGGATATGGTAGGTTGCAGGTTGAGCAGCGAATCATGGTCTAGAAAGGGGCAGAAGAACTCTCTCCGGCGCCCCCGCGCCCTTGCATCAGGTCTATTCTTCCGGTTTCGGCGTATACTTCCCCTCCACCCAGGTTTCCCCCCCCGGCCCGATCTCTTTCTTCCAGATGGGGACAATCTCTTTGAGCCGGTCAATGCCATAGCGGGCCGCCTCAAAGACTCCCGTATCACGATGAGGGGCTGTACAGGCGATCAAAACCGTGGGGGTTAGGGGATAGAGGCGGCCAATGCGCTGTACAAGAGCGATGCCCTCCACTGTCGGCCAGCGCTCTCGAATCTCAGCCGCCACCTGCTTCATCTTGGCTTCCGCCATCGGAGCATAGGCCTCATATTCCAGGTACTCAGTCTGGGGCGGCAGGCCATCTCTGTGGGTCTCACCACGCACCATCCCGGTAAAGAAACAAGCCGCACCCGTTGAAGGCAAGGTGATCTGCTTCAACAACTCGTTTAAGTCGAGTTCGGCCTCAGTGATAGAGAAGATCGTAGGGAACTCAGTCATTTGCCATCATCCGCCGCTGACATGCGGAAACATAGCCACTTCCGCGCCATCGGGGATGACATCCTCAGCGAAAGCGTACTCGCGATTGATGGATACTAAAGTCGCTTCCAAAGCCCCGGCAGCGTTCGGGTAGCGGTCTGCCAGTATGGTCTTCAACTCCTGAACCTGAATATTTCCAGGCACATCGATGGATATGCGTTTCTCACCGATGTGGTCTCGCATGGTGGCAAAAAATAGGATATTGATCTTGTTCATAAGAAATCCTGGTTTACCAATAATATGATTGAATACTGATCGTTACTCGCCGATCACCACATCCCCACTCTGACCACCGCGCTTTTCGACCAGGCGAATATTCTCAATGCGCATGGTCTTCTCAGCGGCTTTCGCCATATCGTAGACCGTCAGCGCGGCAACAGACACAGCCGTGAGGGCCTCCATCTCAACGCCGGTTTTCCCGCTGGCGCGCACGGTGGCGGTGATCTCCACCCCTGACAAGTTTAGATTGGGTTCCACATCCACTAAAATCTGTGAGAGCGGTAACGGATGACACAACGGGATCAACTCCGAGGTACGTTTGGCAGCCATCACCCCTGCCAACTGCGCCACGCTGAGCACATCGCCCTTTTTCAGCGCGCCTTGTTGGATCAGTTCCAGCGTTTCGAGCTGCATATGCACTTCGCCCCTGGCAACCGCCATGCGCTCAGTGACCGGCTTCTGGCCCACATCCACCATGCGGGCGCGGCCGGACTCATCGATGTGGGAAAGTTCCTTTTTCATGAGGCCGATTATAATCTACTCTGCTTGACAAAACCCATTCTTCAGGCTTAGATTTCGATAAGAAATCGCCCCAAAACGGAGACCACCATGACCGACACCCCCACCATCCACGATATTTACGCCGCCCGACCCCATGTTTATCGTTATTTGAGACCTACCCCCCTGCACCACTATGCCACCTTGAGCGATTTAGTGGGCACACAAATCTACATCAAACACGAGAACCACCAACCCGTGGGCGCTTTCAAGGTGCGCGGGGGATTGGTGATGGCCGCCGGGCTGACAACGGAACAACGCAAAGCCGGGCTGTTCACCGCCTCGACAGGCAATCATGGGCAGAGCATCGCTTATGCTGCGCGAGCCAACGCGATCAAGGCCACCATCGCGGTTCCCGAGGGAGCGAATCCGGGCAAAGTCGCTGCCATGCGTGGCCTGGGGGCAGAAGTGATCCTCCACGGGGAGGATTTCGATTCGGCGCGGGAGTGGATCACGGGAGTAGCGGCTGAAAAAGGCGGCACTTTCGTGGGGCCGACGGATGAACCCTTGATCCACGGGGTGGGGACATACACGCTGGAAATTCTGGATGATCTGCCGGATGTCGAGGTGATCCTCGTCCCGGTGGGCGCTGGCAGCGGCGCCAGCGCCACCAGCATCGTCGCTAAAAGCATCCATCCCGGGATCAAAGTCATCGGCGTACAATCCGCACAAGCCCCGGCGATGCACTTGAGTTGGCAGTCAGGCAATCTCATGACGGCTCAGATGGAGACCTTTGCCGAGGGCATCGCCACTCGCGTGCCCTTCGAGAACACCCAGCGCATTATGCGTAAGTACCTGGACGACTTCCTGCTGGTCGATGATGCGGACATTGAAGATGCCATCCGCATCCTGCTTGAACACACCCACAACCTGGCCGAGGGCGCTGGCGCAGCCCCGCTAGCTGCCGCGCTGCAAATCAAAGACCGCTTGGCAGGCAAGAAAGTCGTCCTGGTGATGAGTGGAGGAAATCTATCGGTGGAGCGGTTGAAGGGGATATTATCACGATAAACCGCGCGGGGACTTCATCCCCCTGCGGGCTTTTGGCTGCGTGATATAATCACCCCGCCATGACAGAAAACGTCTTCAACAAATGGAAATCTGGGTTGGCGCGCACCCGCAAGACCACCTTTGGGCGCATCTCCAACTTTCTGGGCACCAGCCAGATCGACGCCAACACCTGGGATGACCTCGAAGCCTTATTCATCCAGGCGGATATGGGCTTGGAAGTCGCCGAGGAAATCATCGCGGCCCTAAAAGGTCGCGTGCATGAAGAAGGGCTGACGCAAGCGAGCGAGCTGGTCGAGGCGATCAAAGACGAGATGTTACAGCGTCTGGACTCGCCCCCTGAAATAGCCTTTACCGACCAACCCAGCGTGATCTTGATCGTGGGCGTGAATGGCTCTGGCAAAACAACCAACATGGCAAAACTGGGGTCTCGATTCCAGGATCAGGGCATCAGCGTGATCTTTGGGGCAGCGGACACCTTCAGGGCGGCGGCGATAGACCAACTCCAAATTTGGGGAGAGCGCTTGAACATCCCTGTGATCGCCGGGCAGCCTGAAGGGGATCCCGGGGCAGTGGCGTATGACACCGTCCAGGCCGCCATCGCTCGCGAGATGGATATCGTCTTGATCGATACGGCGGGTAGGCTACACACCCGCTTTAACTTGATGGAGGAACTCAAGAAAGTCCACCGCGTGGTGGGGAAAGCGCTTCCCGGAGCGCCCCACGCAGTCTGGTTGGTGATGGATGCCACCACCGGGCAAAACGCCCTGCATCAGGCACGTGCCTTCAAAGATGCTGTACAGGTGACCGGGGTGATCCTGGCGAAATTGGATTCGTCAGCGCGCGGTGGCATGGCTTTTGCGATACAGCGAGAACTAGGGCTGCCAATCTTGTTCGCCGGGTTGGGCGAAGGGGCCAATGATCTTGAACCTTTCAACCCGGAGGCCTTCATCGAGGGCATACTGGCTGATTTCTAAGTGTCCAAGAGACGCAGCATGCTGCGTCTCTACCCAATTCTGATGAACGTCCGGTTGAAGCGCTACAAGAAAGATTTCGAGCACTCCTACACTTTCGGGGTTTTCCCGACCCTGGAACTACTCAATTATCGAACTGAACATGTGCTGGGGGTGGTTGTACATCCCAAGGGGCTAGAGAATCAGGGGGTCGCTAAAATCCAGGCCATCTGCCAGGAGGCCAATATCCCTCTCGAAGTCCAGGAGCGGGTATTCCCCCGCCTGGGGGCGCGGGAAAATGATTACGCGGTGGGAGTCTTCAAGAAATACACCTCCCAACTCGACCCCCAGGCGAATCACGTGATTCTAGTCAACCCCGGCAGCACAGGTAATCTGGGGACGATCATGCGCACGATGCTGGGATTCGGCTTCAATGACCTAGCCATCATCACGCCCGCGGCTGACCATTTCGATCCCAGGGCGATACGCGCCTCGATGGGGGCGGTCTTCAAAATCAACACCGCCACCTTCGTGGAATTTGAGGCTTATCCCGGAGTATACCCACGAACCTGTTACCCCCTGATGACAGATGGAGAGCATCTAGTTCAGGAAGTCGAGCCTCGCCCACCCTTCAGCCTGATCTTTGGCAATGAGAGCAGCGGTTTGGGAGACGAATTCCGCACCCTGGGGTCGAGTATCAGTATTCCACAAACGGGGGGCATCGACTCGTTCAACCTGGCCGTCGCTGTGGGGATCACCCTGTATCAAGTAAAGCTGGCACAAGAACCCTGATCTGCATATAATTGAGTGAGCATGTACTAGAACGCAGTCCCCTCCACCTCGGAGCGTAACCGCGTTCCTGGAGAATGAGGAACAATCTATGGAAGACCTAATCGCACGCCTGCGCGCATGTGAAGAGAAAATCCAAAATCTGCTGGTGCGTCTTTGACCTTTCTGGCAGAGAAGAAAAGCTGAAAGAATTACAAAAAGAGTCCGAAGCCCCAAACTTCTGGGATAACCCCCAACACGCTCAAAAAGTGATGAAAAGCCTCTCCCGTTTGAGTGAGAGCATCGATAGCTGGCGCAAACTACAAAATCGGCTTAATGATGCGCTAGAGTTAGCCGATTTGGGCGATGACTCCCTTTCAGGAGAATTAAAAGCCGAAACAGAAGCTATCGAAGAAGAAGTCGCGCGTCGAGAGTTCCGCGCCATGCTTTCTGGCGAATTCGACAGAGGGGATGCCATTCTAGCCATCCACGCCGGCGCCGGGGGCACAGATTCCCAGGATTGGGCTGAGATGCTACAACGCATGTACCTGCGCTGGATAGAGAAGCATAACTACGAGGCGGAAATCATCGACACCACCGCAGGGGAAGAGGCCGGCATCAAAAGCGTCACGATTTCTGTTGGCGGGCGCTATGCTTACGGTTATCTGCGCGCCGAAAAGGGCGTTCATCGCCTGGTGCGCATTTCCCCCTTCGACGCCAACAGCCGCCGGCACACATCCTTTGCCCTGGTGGAAATACTTCCTCAGGTAGAGAACGACACGGATATCGAAATCAACCCCAATGACCTGAAAATCGACACCTTCAAGGCCGGGGGCGCGGGCGGTCAGAGCGTGCAAAAAAACGATACGGCAGTGCGCATCACCCATCTTCCCACCGGGATAGTCGCCAGTTGTCAGAATGAACGTTCGCAGACTCAGAACCGTGAGATGGCCATGAAAGTGCTGCGCGCCCGCCTGCTGGAAATTAAGGAACGAGAAAAAGCCGAAAAAATCGATGAACTGCGCGGCGAATACACCAAAGCCGAGTGGGGCAGCCAGATCCGTTCGTATGTGCTGCACCCCTATAAGATGGTCAAAGATCACCGCACGAATCACGAGGTCGGAAACGCCGAAGGCGTGCTCGATGGCGATTTAGACAGCTTTATCGAGGCTTATCTACGGGCAAACGTTGGGGGGGGGAAATTCCTCTTGACAGGCCCCCACCCTATCGTATAATCCATCCGCTTGTCGAGACGACAGGCGAATCGAGGATCAAAGTTTTAGCAGGAGTAAGACCATGGCTGTCCCCAAACAAAGAACTGCCAAATCGCGGCGTGATCGACGCCGTTCCCATCATGCGCTCAAGCCCAAAAACCTGGTGCAGTGCAGCAACTGTGGCGAAATGCGGCTGCCGCACCGCGTCTGCCCTAACTGTGGGCACTACAAGGGGCGCGAAGTCGTCGTTGTAGAAGAGTAAATTTTACGATTATTCAAATGAGCCGTGACCATCACGGCTCATTGGCGTTAATAATGATGATACTGCTTTGCCGGGCCTGTGCCCGGCAAATTGCTTAGGAGGTATGCTCAGGAGGAAACCCTCGCATTAACAAACCTGAAGATGGGGGGCGGACACCTCGCACACCCATTTTTCAGCTCATTTTGACCGATAAACCAGCTCCAAGAAAGGATTTTATGATGGAATCTACTCGTACTGCTTTTCTCTTTCCAGGCCAGGGTTCCCAGGAAATCGGCATGGGACAACTGCTCGCCCAAGAATACCCAACTGCGGGTGAAATCTATAAGGAAGCCGATGAGAGCTTGAGTTTCGAAATCTCCCGGCTCTCCTGGGATGGCCCGGAAGGCGAACTCAACGACACCATCAATACGCAACCTGCCCTGCTGGTACATTCAGTGGCCGCGTTGCGCGTCTTCAAGGAAATGTGGCCTAATTCTGAGCCTGCTTTCGTAGCCGGACACTCGATGGGGGAGTTCAGCGCACTGGTTGCTGCCGGCGCGCTTTCCTTCCAGGATGCCCTGGCCTTGGTCAGACGTCGTGGTGAGCTGATGAAATCTGCAGGCGAATCGTCACCAGGGGGCATGGCAGCCATTTTGGGCCTGGATATCCTCACTTTGGACGAAATCTGTGCCCAGGCCAGCACCACCGATCAAATTGTGCAGGTGGCCAACGACAACTGTCCCGGGCAGGTGGTGATCTCGGGGGAGAAAACTGCCCTGGAGCGCGCCATGGCAGCCGCAAATGAGGTCGGAGCGAGAAAAGTAGTCCCTCTAGCCGTGAGCATCGCCGCCCATTCCCCACTCATGACGCACGCACAGGAAGATTTCAACCAGGCAGTGGCTACTGCCCCTATCGCCGCACCAAAAACACCGATCATCGGCAATGTCAGCGCCAAACCTTTGACGACGCCTGAGGAAATCCGGGCCGATTTGCAGGCCCAACTTACAGAACGAGTGCGTTGGACGGAAACAATCCAATTTCTGCTTGACCAAGGCGTTGATACCTTCGTCGATGTCGGCAGCGGAAATGTGCTCACTGGATTGGTGAAACGCATCAATCGCAAAACAAGGCGATTATCCCTGGGAACACCCGAAGATTTCGCAAAAATCGGGGAGTAAGGGGGGGCTGGCTACCTTGAAATAGCTGCACCCTCGTGCCATCGTCCCTATATCTCAGCATCATTGCGGTATAATTAGCCCGCCATAAGGAGAAATTAATGTCAATCTTTGCAAATCAATCATTCCAGGGGCGCACTGCCATTGTCACCGGCGGCTCCCGTGGCATCGGAAAAGCAATTGTCACTTTGCTCGCCCAATTGGGGGCTGATGTTGCCCTGGCAGATAGTTGTTCCGAGAGTTCTCAAGCGACGGCCACAGAAATTTCTAATGCGACCGGCCAAAGAGTGATTTGTTCGATGATAGATGTCTCCGACTTCGAGCAAACGCAAGAAATGGTCAAACACGTCCTGAGCGAATTTGGGAAAGTAGATATCTTGGTCAACAACGCAGGAATCACGCGCGACGATCTGATCATGCGCATGCCCGAAGAAGACTGGGATGATGTCATTAACGTCAACCTCAAAGGGGCCTGGAACTGCTCCAAAGCGATCATCCGGACGATGATGAAAAAACGCTACGGTCGCATTGTCAATATCTCGTCTGTCTCCGGACAGGCCGGTCAGGCTGGGCAAACTAATTACTCTGCCTCGAAGGCCGGTTTGATCGGTTTCACCAAGGCCCTGGCGCGGGAAGTTGCCTCGCGCGGGGTCACCGTCAACGCCGTAGCTCCGGGATTTGTCCCCACCGCCCTGACAGAAGACCTCTCCGAGGAACTTGTCAACCATATGCTGGGGATCACACCCGTAGGCCGTATGGGAACACCAGAAGAGATCGCCTACGCTGTCGCTTTCCTGGCCTCTGAGGGCGCCTCTTACATCACCGGTCAGGTCCTGGGTGTAGACGGTGGCATGGTAATGATGTGATATATTTCATCTGCTCAGGCAGAAGGCTTCGCAGTAAAATATGTGTCCTCTTCATCAAGGATGAGAAAGACGGAAAAATATGACCACAACAACTCGCCCGCCCGGCAAAACAACCGTTGCCACCAACGTCTTACTGACCATCGCACGTCTGACCACCCTACAAATTGAAGGGGTCAGCCGCATGCATCAATCTTCTGGAGGGGTAAACCGCATCTTCCACAAGGGAGACTATGGGGAAGGTGTGCACGTCAAAATCGAAGATGATCGTATCTTCGCAGACCTCCACGTGGTTTTGGACAACGATGTCAACATCCGAGAAGTAAGCCGCACTATCCAAAACGAAGTTATGCGCGCCTTTTCAGACATGGTCGGCATGGAAGTGGGACGCATCAACGTGCATATCGAGAACATCGATTACCCATCCGAACAAATTGCCGCTCCCGAAGAGTCAAATATCGAATGAAACCCCGGACCAGGGCACGAGGCACCGCACTGCAGATTCTTTACGAAATCGACCTGGTCGATCACTCTCTCGGCACAGCACTGAAACATCGGCTAGATGATGCAGAATTAGATGATCGTCTAGTCGATTTTGTATCTCAGCTTGTGCGCGGTATCTGGCCGATGAGGATCCAACTGGATCAGTTCATCGCTGAACACGCACCTGAATGGCCCCTGGATCAAGTCGCTATCATCGACCGCAATATCCTGCGTATCGCGTTATGGGAATTTGCGGTCAAGGGCGATACCCCGGTCAAAGTTGCCATCAACGAGGCCGTAGAACTTGCAAAGACCTTTGGGTCTGAAAGCAGCCCCCGGTTTGTCAACGGCGTCTTGGGCAGTCTGGCCGCTCGGCATAATGAACTCCGCCAGGCATTTGTAGCCCTCTCATCACCAAGCGCAAACGAAAACTGAAAATGGATTTCCTTGGAATCGGCCCTTTAGAACTTATCTTTATCCTCTTGATCGCTTTGATCATCTTCGGCCCAAAAGATATCGCCAAGGCCGGTCAAACCGTGGGGCGCTTCCTGAGGAGGCTCGTCACTTCCGACGGATGGAAAGCCTTCCAAGAAGCCTCCAAAGGGATGCGCAATCTACCCAACACTTTGATGCGCGAAGCTGGCCTGGAAGAGGAAGAACTCAAGAGGATGTCCGGGATGACCGATCTCAAAAAGGCCACCGAAGATTTTGATAACCAGATCTCCCCATGGACAACCCCCCCCACAAAATCGAGCACTCAACCTGAAACCCCCGAAGGAGCATCCCTCTCGGAAGGAAAATCTCCGCCCGAAGCTGAAACCGAGGAAACCACCACAACAACCCCACAAACCAACGACGACAATTGATCTATGGGCAACTTCTTCCGCACTCTCTGGCGTATCATCTCAGCGCCCTTCCGCTTCATTCTATGGATTTTCAAACGGGTTTTCATCTGGATCAGGAATGTCTTCCAAGATATTGGCAACCTATTCGTCGCCGAACCCGACGACAAACCGATCACTGATACAGTAGCTGTGGCGCTAGATGAACCGAAGGAATTTTGGTGGGGTGTTGTGGAACACCTGGATGCCCTGCGCAAACACCTTTTTCGGGCATTGCTCTTCATTATCTTGACCACGGCCTCATCAGCCCTCTTCGTCAGGGACCTGCTCGACTGGATCTCAGAACCGATAGGAGGGATTGAATCGCTCCAGGCCATCGAGGTCACCGAACCGCTAGGCGTGGTCATGCGGGTGGCTTTGCTCTCCGGATTTGTCCTGGCCTTGCCCTATATCACTTTCGAACTGTATCTGTTCATCGCACCAGGTTTAAAGGTGCGTGCCCGCGTCCTGGGTTTGATCACGATCCCGATCGCATTCCTATTCTTCATTGGAGGGATGGCCTTCGCTTACTTCGTGATGATGCCGACAGCTTTACCCTTCCTGCTGGACTTCATGGACATCCCTACTGCCGTCCGCCCAGCTTCCTATATCAAGTTCGTGACCGGGTTGATGTTTTGGATTGGGGTGGCCTTCGAATTTCCACTGGTGATCTTCGCCATGGCCGGGATGGGTATTGTCCGCGCCAGAGACCTGGCCCAACAATGGCGCATCGCAATCGTGATCATCGCCGTGCTCTCGGCAGCTATTACACCCACCATTGACCCGGTCAATATGGGGTTGGTGATGGCCCCGATGATCTTGTTGTACTTCTTGAGCATCGGCCTGGCCTATATCGCTCAGGGCCGACGTGAGCGTGAGCCTGAGTGAAATTAGCACGACCCAGCAAATTTGCTGGGTCGTTTTGTTTCTTGAGAGTTATTGACGATTTGCTATTTTAGAGGGTAGCCAATCTTCAAAGAGATGTACCCTTCCGTATGCGTTAACTAGACAATTTCAACGATAGACCCCAATCCACCATTTCTAAAAGGAGGCAATTCATGAACGAACGCGTCGCCATTGTAGGAGTGGGATGGGCCGGTTTCCGGCCCGCAACACCCGAATTATCCTATAAGGAACTGATGTACGACGCTGCCGTACGGGCGTATACAGATGCCGGTGTAAACCCCCGTCGAGATGTAGAGAGCTTCGTCACCGTGGCGGAAGACTTCCATGAAGGCGTTAGCATCTTCGATGAATACGTGCCTGATCAGTTGGGCGCGGCACTCAAGTCGATGCAGACCATTTGTGGTGACGGGCTGCACGGTTTGGCAACCGCATATATGTTAGTGCGTACGGGCCAGTTCGACATTGTGGCCGTCGAGGGGCATAGCAAAGCATCGAACCTGCTGACGAAAGATGAGGTCACCGCCTATGCTCAGGACCCGGTACTCAACCGTCCTTTGCGGTTCAACACCCATTTCGTGGCTGGCATGGAGATGAACCGTTATCTGTACGAGACCGGCACTACCCGCGCGCAGTGCGCTGCCGTGGTGGTCAAAAACCGCTTTAACGCCCTGGCAAATCCTTCAGCCGCTTACGGCGCAGACTTGGCCCTGGAAGATGTGCTCTCCGGCCCAATGCTCTCAACACCATTGGGCCGCCGCGAAGTCGCAGATCATGCCGATGGCGCTATCACTATGGTGCTGGCCTCAGAGCAGGCCGCCCAACACTTGACGGATATACCCATATGGATCGAGGGGGTAGGCTGGTGCAACGACTCTCCCTCCCTGGAAAGTCGTCCATGGGGTCAAGCTTTATACACAACGCAGGCTGCCCAGATGGCTTACCGACAAGCCAGGATCAACAATCCCTTGCAAGTGATTGATTTCGCCGAAGTGGACGATATTTACGCTTACAAGGAACTCCAAACATTGGAAGCGCTTGGCTTCTTCAGACCTGGGGAGGCGGGGGAACTGACCGCCGATGGCTTCACTACTCCCGCGGGGGAGTTGCCAGTCAATGTTTCGGGTGGTTCCCTGGGGTGGGGGCACTTGTTCGAAGCCACCGGGCTGGCACGAGCTCTCGAAGTTGTGCTGCAGCTTAGAGGGGAAGCAGGCGTTCGTCAACTCGAAGATGTTGAAGTCGGGCTGGTTCAATCATGGCGCGGCATTCCGACCACCAGTGGGGCAGTCGCGATCCTGTCCAACTGACCGCTGAGAACGCCGAGAGCGCAGAGAGAAAATGATTGGGAAAGCAGAGCAATTGAATCATATTACCGAGGAGATCATCGGTGCTGCAATTGAAGTGCATCGCTCACTCGGGCCGGGCTTACTCGAGTCAGCTTACGAGACCTGTACAGCTTTCGAATTAGCAGAAAGGGGCAAGCAGGTCGCTCGTCAAGTACCCCTGCCGTTAGTTTATAAAGACGTGCAACTTGATTGCGGCTACCGTCTCGACTTGCTCGTGGACGATCTTGTTGTTGTCGAAATAAAGGCTGTTGAAGCGATAACAGATGTCCACAAAGCACAATTGCTCTCATACCTTAAGATTTCAGGGCTGCACGTCGGCCTGCTGATCAATTTCAACGTGAAGATGTTGAAGCACGGTATTACCCGTGTGGTGAATGATTTTCCCGAATCTCAGCGTTCTTCGCGCACTCCGCGGTAAACAAGGAGAAGCAAAATGAGTATGCGAAAAGTTGCTGTAGTAGGCGCGGGCATGACAAAGTTCGTCCGCCGCGCCCAAGAAACCCCCAAGGAGCTTTCCTGGCAGGCCAGCCACATGGCGTTGGAATCCTGCGAAATGACCATGGCTGACATCGACGGCGTCTGCATGGGTACAGCCCCGGACTCTTTCGACGGCATCCACATGAACGGAGAATATCTCAGTGATGGTGCCGGCGCGTGGCGAAAGCCCTATATGCGTTCCTACGTGGGCGGGGGCACAGGTGTCTTCGTCCCCATTCAAGGCTGGTATCACGTCGCCTCCGGTTTGTTTGACGTTGTGCTGGTTGTGGCCGAAGAGAAAATGTCCAGTTTCTACCCCCACGCCCAGGCCGCCTTCCTGACGATCTTCGATCACACCACCGAGCGACCTCTGAAGCCCAACCTGCTGTGGATCTTCGCCCTGGAGATGAACCGCTATATGACCACTTACGGCATCTCCAAGGAAGATATCGCCCGCGTTTCAGTGCAGCACAAACATAATGCCGCCAAACACCCCTGTGCCCTGTTGGGTGATGCTGATATGACCGTCGAAGATGTGCTCAACTCGGAGACGTTGGCCTGGCCCGTGCAGCGTTACGATGTCAGCCCGGTGAGCGACGGGGCGGTGGCGATCGTCTTGGCCGCCGAGCACATTGCCAAGCGCATCACCGATAAGCCAGTCTGGATCGAAGGGGTTGGATGGAACCTGGACACGGCTTACTGGACCAACCGCGACCTGCTTTACCCTCGCTATGTGGAGTACGCTGCAAGACAGGCGTACGAAATGGCTCGAGTTACTGAGCCTCGCAAACAAATCCACATCGCCGAACCTTATGACCCCTTCGATTACAAAGCCCTGCACCACCTGGAAGGCCTTCAACTGGCAGATCGCGGCAAGGCCGTAGAGCTCTACATCGATGGCACTGCGGCGCTGGACGGGGATATGCCTGTGTGTCCATCTGGGGGATTGTTGGGGACCGGCAACCCCATCGCCGCCGCCGGCCTGATGAAGATCGCAGAGCTCTTCTGGCAACTGCGTGGTGAAGCAGGGGAACGTCAGGTAGCCGGCTCACCCAGGCGGGGCTTGGCCCAGGCCTGGGGGGATCTGATGCAAGTCGGTACAGTGGTTATTATGGGAAATTAGGAGAATAACGATGACTGCAAATATCAAAGATTTTCCTGGCACCCCCTTGAGCGAAAAAGATTTCAAAGAAGGCAAGATCCTCTTCAATCACGACGCACTGAAAGGGGATTTCGCCTGGGATACCGGCATTGCAATCGGCTCTTATCTGGCAGCCTTGAAAGACGGCGTGATCCTCGGGGCAGCCTGCTACACCTGCAACAAGATCGTCGTACCGCCACGCACGGTCTGCGAATGGTGCTTCAATCCCATGGATGAGTATATTCCCCTCATGGACAGCGGCACGATCAACACCTTCTCATTGTGCTACGTCACCTGGGATGTCAAACGTATCGAGGAGCCGGAAATCCCCGCGGTGATCATGTTGGACGGCGCTTCATCTCTGGATTCTGGGCCCATCATGGGTGGGATCATGCACTTGCTCGGTGAAGTGGAGCCAGAACAAGTCCACATCGGCATGCGGGTGAAAGCCGTCTGGAAGCCCCCTGAGGAACGTGAGGGTTCTATCACCGATATCCTCTACTTCAAGCCGATTGAGGAGGAATGAAATGACGCTGCTAAAACGCAATCCTAAAGCACCGCAAGCCTGGCAGGGCAATTTGCCTGTTACCAGTCGCTACACCTTCGGCCTCGGTGGAGAGCGCTTCTTCCGAGCGATAAAGGATGAAGGGAAGATCTTGGGGACACATTGCCCCAAGTGTGAACGTACCTATGTGCCGGGAACCATCTTCTGCGAAAGGTGCCTGGGGAAGTTGGATGAATGGGTGGATGTCGGCACCACTGGAAATGTGCACACTTTTACGCTGCTCTACGAAAATTACGATGGCTCTCCTCGGGAAGAGCCAGAGATCATCGCTTTTGTCTCCTTCGGTGATGGCGGCATTGTGCACCGCCTGGGCGAAGTGGATGCCGAAGAGGTTGAAATTGGCATGGAAGTGGAGATCGTCTTCAAACCGCAGTCAGAGCGAGAAGGTTCCATCCTGGATATCGCTCACTTCCGACCGATTATCTAGCGTTTACCTTTATTAATGAACTGGGCGGGCTTACGCCCGTCCAGTTTTGCTTTTGGCGATGAACAGCTCGACAAGGCCAATTTCAATGATTCAAGTAAAACATCTTTTCAAAAGGAAAAATGAAATATTATAACGATATCACCGAGCTGATTGGGCGTACCCCACTGCTGCGGTTGGCACGTCTCGCTAAAGACTGGCATATCTACGCCAAATGCGAGTTCATGAACCCTCTCAGCATCAAAGACCGCCCGGTACTGCGAATCATCAACGATGCTGAGGCCGCGGGAAAGCTCAAACCCGGGGATACGCTGATCGAGGCCACCAGTGGGAATACAGGCATGGCAGTGGCCTATATTGCTGCCGTCAAAGGCTACCGGGCCATCCTGGTGATGTCAGAGATTCAGAGCCTGGAACGCAGGAAGGTGCTCAAAGCCCTCGGGGCTGAGTTGATCCTGACCCCCGCCACCGAAGGGACTAAAGGGGCCCGCAAAAGGCTCAAAGAGACCCTGGAAGAACACCCTGAGTATTTCTATGTGGGGCAGCACACCAACCCCTCCAACCCCAAGGCCCATTATGCCACCACCGGCCCTGAGATTTGGGAGGACACGGACGGGAAGGTCGATATCCTGGTCGCTGCCCTGGGAACTGGAGGGACGATTTGCGGCGCAGGTCGCTATCTCAAAGAACAAAAACCCGATACTCAGTTGGTAGCTGTGGAACCCAAGGAATCTCCCTACATCTCGCAAGGGATCTTCAAGCCCCACCGCATGATGGGCACGGCACCGGGCTTTGTCCCAGAAA
This sequence comes from Anaerolineales bacterium, assembly GCA_028278545.1. Classification (GTDB taxonomy): domain Bacteria; phylum Chloroflexota; class Anaerolineae; order Anaerolineales; family UBA11858; genus NIOZ-UU35. The sequence continues at coordinate 120,213 of JANQED010000128.1, read as the reverse complement.
CATTAGACCGCGAGGTTATTGACGAAATCTTCCTGGTCAGCGAGGGAGAAGCCTTCGAAACCTGCCGTAAACTGGCATGTACAGAAGGGATCTTGGTCGGAATCTCTTCCGGCGCGGTAGTTCAGGCCGCGCTCGAGGTCGCGCAAAGGCCAGAAAATCATCGGAAAACTATCGTGTGCATCCTGGCTGATACCGGCCAGCGATATTTGAGCGTTGAAGGGCTATTCTCCTAACTCGGTAGCGAACCTTGGAATGGGACTTGCACTACCTTCATAAATGTGCCACAATCAGATATCCACGCCGAGACTTTGGAAGTCTATGGCACTAAAAATCCTGCCAATAACGGATAGATACATCTGTGCAACGTTCCAACGTGCGACGCGCAACACGAAAATCACCCACTCCACCCCTGGCGATCTATCGCGACCGGCCTTTACGTTGGCGCGACTTGTTCCTGATCTTCATTCCCGGAGCTCTGGCCGTTTTAGCACCGTTTTTCTATGGATTGCAGCGCTATCTCTATGGCAGGGCCCATTATGGCCCCGTTGCCGCGCAAACATGGAGTCAGCCCTGGTTTGCCCTGGCCGCCGTTGCCCTGATCCCGCTGATCGTGTTAGCTCTGCGCCGCGTCCGACGGGCGCGCCGGCTGGTTATACTGTATAAACAGGGTTTGGGGGTCCGCTGGACAGGGGGACAAAGCCACAAACTGCTTTGGAGAGAGATCGACGGTCTGATCTATAATACGGTTGAAAACACCTTCCTGGGGATACCCCTCAAAACTCGCAACCGGTTGACCATCTTGAACCAATCAGGGAAATCCATCCACATCGATGACCGCATCCCAGAGTTAGCAGAACTCACAGCTCGCGTCAAAGCGAGAGTCTACCCCCGCTTGCTGCCACAGTTTCGCGCAGCCTTCCAAAATGGCGATCCTCTCTATTTCGGGCCGATCACCCTTCACAAAAAGCAGTTAAAATTCCGCGAACAAGAGATCCCTTGGGAGCAGGTAACCCGCCTGAACGTAGTTAAAGGCCTTCTGGTGGTAGAATCTGAATCCAGCCGGAGGATCAAAGTAGCCATCGGAAAAATCCCCAACGCTGATTTGCTAATCCAATTGCTCCAAGAAGGGGTTCAGCCATGAATCCACACCCTAGAAAGCGCTATCTGGTATCCATCCTGGCACTGCTGCTCCTGCTCAGTGGAGCGGGATGCGAATTGCAGCTTCCTACGCCGCCCCCGCCAGCCAATGCGGTACCGGACGAGCCTCCCATCGCAGAAGAGGATGGGGACGATTTGGCGGTGGTGACTTTTTTCGTCGAAATTCCCGCCGATACACCGTCCGGAGAGCCTGTCCTATTGAGCATTTTGGATGAAGTCACCGGTCTGGCGCTCAACACGCAGCGGCACACCATGGACGCAATCGACGAAACGCACTACGTATTGGGCGTCCCCCTACCGGTGGGCACGGTCATCAAATACCGCTATTCACGGCAGGGGAATATGTTGGCCGAGGAGCACACCTCCGATGGCCGCCCGGTGCGCTATCGCCTTTACCATGTGCAGGCACCAGGTGAAGTTCATGATGTGATCACCCGTTGGAACGATACCCGCTTTGAAGGCGCCACTGGGCGCATAACGGGGACGCTGACCGACGTTCAGAGTGGCGCGTCGGCCCCGGGCATTTTAGTTGCCGCCGGGGGAGCGCAAACCCTGACCAACAGCGAGGGTCAATTTCTGATCGAGGGCCTGCCCCCGGGGACTCACAATCTGGTTGCCTACGCAGTCGATGGGTCGTATGCCACCTTCCAACAAGGGGCGTTGGTTGCTGCCGAATCCAACACCCCGGCGGAGATTCAGCTTACCCCCACATCCCATGTCGATATCACCTTCTTGCTAAACGTCCCAGAGGACACCCCTCCCGGGGTGCCTTTACGCATGGCAGGCAACCTGCTCCAATTAGGCAATACCTTCGCCGATCTTTCTGGGGGGATCAGTACATTGGCTTCGCGTATGCCCGCGCTATCCCAACTCCCAGATGGCAGCTATGGCATCATCCTTTCCTTACCTGTGGGCGCTGATATGCGCTACAAATACACTCTCGGAGACGGGCTTTGGAACACCGAACGCTCGCATGACGGCGGTTTCGTCATCCGCCAACTCATCGTCCCAGACAACCCCACGGTGATCGAAGAAACCGTCGAGACCTGGCACGCTGGCAACACGACCTCAATCACTTTCGATATCATCGTCCCCGAGAATTCACCCCCGGATGAAGGGGTCTCAATTCAATTCCACCCCTATGGCTGGACTGAGCCGCTGCACATGTGGCATCTCGGCGAGCAGCGTTGGGCCTATATCCTGTACAGCCCCCTGGACCTGCTTGATCAACTGGGGTATCGCTACTGCCGTGCCGACCAATGTGGGCACGCCGACGACGAGCGCACACTTGGTGCTTACACTTCCGGGCAAATCATCGAGACCAGCCCTGACCCCCTGGGGCTGCCCGATACCATTGAGGCCTGGGCCTGGTTGGAAGATGAGTTCCCACAAGTGGCTGTAACCGACACCCCTATCAAGCCGCGCCAGTCCGACTTCGTGGCCGGGGTCGAATTTCAGACTTTCCATCACCCATCCTTGATCCCCTACATCCCTAACGCTCTGGGCGATATGGTGGAGCTCGGCGCAAACTGGGTGACGTTCACCCCAAGCTGGAGCTTCACCCGTCTCGATCCACCGGTATTGGAACTCGTTACCGGCCAGGACGCTTTGTGGCCAGAATTGATTACCATGGTCCGTCAAGCCCAAAACAAGGGGCTAAATGTCGCCATTCGGCCAGTGCCCCATTTCCCCACTGCGGTGGGTGCCTGGTGGAGTTCAGCGCCGCGGGACTTCTCATTTTGGGTTTCCTGGTTCAACCAATACCGGGCTTTCGCACTACATCACGCCGATTTGGCGGCGCGCAGCGGCGCGCAGACTCTCATCCTGGGAGGGGCCTGGATGGCCCCTGCGCTGCCTGGAGGCACACTGGCAGATGGCTCTCTCACCAACGTCCCCCAAGATACAGACCAGCGTTATCAGGCTTTGATCGCTGAAATCCGGGAGCGCTTTGGCGGCACAATCGCCTGGGCGCTGCCTTACTCTAAAGCCATCACCAACCCACCGGACTTCTTGGATGATGTTGACCAAATCTACCTGCTTTGGTCGGCGCCGCTCAGTGACGACCCTGACGCTGACCCAGGCACACTGCAAGACCAAGCAGAACGCATTATCGATGAAGACATCCACGCCATGCGGCTGATCTGGGACCCCAACTCCGACGCCAAACCCATCATCATCAGCCTGGCATATCCCTCGGTAGAGGGCACTTTCACCGGCTGTCTGCCCGATCCCTTCGTGGACTGCCTCTCGCCAGAAGCATTGAACTACCCGGCACCAGACGTGCAGCTGCTGGATATTGATTTCGTCCAACAGGCCAAAGCTTACAATGCTGTCCTGGCCGCAATCAACCAGTTCGATTGGATCAGCGGTGTGGTATCACGCGGGTATTACGCGCCAGCAATCCTACACGACAAGTCCACTTCGGTGCACGGCAAACCGGCCGCCGACGTGCTGCAATACTGGTACGGTCAGTTTTTGAGGGAAGATTAGTCACAATTATGTTCCCAAAGATTAACGCAACTTCCTTTGGTTCAATTACCATCGAGGGTGAGAAACACCCCCACGACGTTTTGATTCGACTAGATGGCAAGGTGAGAAAGCGAAAGAAAAAGCTTTCTAAGGAACTCTACGGCACATCGCATAAGATATCGCCTGCAGAAGCCCAACATATTTTCGAAGAAGGGGCCGACAAGCTGATTGTGGGCAGCGGCATGTTCGACAGGGTGCACCTTTCCGAAGAGGCGGAGGCGTTTTTCGAGAAGAAGGGGATTGAAACAACTTTTGCGGCTACCTCTAAAGCGATAAAAATGTGGAATCAAGAAAGCGGGGAAGTGATTGGGTTATTTCACGTCACTTGTTGAAGAAATGCATTGATTCTGGGCTCAAATAGCTCCAATCAAAGACGCTCACGTTTGGAGGGTCAGGGGGCAACTGCGGGACTCCTTTCAATATATGCTATGTTAAAATAGTAAGTGGACAAAACCACTCATATTTTGATTGAGGAAATTCCATGCTGCAACCCGACCGCACCGTCCGCTCTACCTGTCCCTACTGCGGAGTAGGCTGCCAGGTGGATCTGCTGATCAAAGAGGATCACATCTTCCGCGTGGAAGCCCCCTTCGATGCGGCCCCAAACTATGGACGCCTATGCGCCAAAGGGCGCTTTGGGATGGATTTCGTGACCCACCCCAACCGGTTAACCCGCCCTCTAATCCGCAAAAATTTGGGGGATAAACCACGCCAGGCCGTTGGCATAGAGGGTTTTCGGGAGGCTACATGGGACGAAGCTTTAGACTTAGCCGCGGAGAAGCTGGTCGACACCGTACAAAAACATGGCAGTGACGCGGTAGGCTCTTTCTGTTCAGCCAAAGCTACAAACGAGGACAACTACATTTTCCAAAAGTTCATCCGGGGCGTTTTGGGCACGAACAATGTTGATCATTGCGCGCGCCTCTGCCACGCGGCTTCCGTAGCCGGGCTGCAAATCGCTATTGGCTCTTCGGCTATGTCCAACTCCATCGCGGAAATGAAAGACCTGGATGTCTTCATCGTCACCGGCTCTAACACCAGCGAGACGCACCCCGTGATCAGCACTTTCTTGAGACAGGCAGTTGTCCAAGGTGGCGCTAAGCTGATCGTTGTTGATCCGCGCGGCATTGAAATGACCGAATTCGCCACGCTGTGGCTGCGGCAGAAACCGGGCACCGATGTAGCTGTCTTCCAGGCCATGGCCCAGGTCATTGTGGCGGAGGAGTTGTACAACCATGACTTCATCGCCGCTCGCACCGAAGGTTTTGACGAGTTCGCCAGTTCAATAATGGCATGGACCCCAGAGTGGGCCGAATCTGTTTCCGGTGTCCCTGCAAATTTGATCCGGGAGGCAGCCCGAACCTATGCTTCGGCCAACTCAGCCGCCATATATTGGGGTATGGGGATCAGCCAATCGGTTCACGGCACCGACAACACGCTCTCCTTGACCAACCTGGCTCTGCTGACCGGGCATATCGGGCGTCCAGGAACAGGACTCAATCCTTTGCGAGGCCAGAATAACGTCCAGGGCTGCTCGGATTCAGGCGGATTGCCCTACGTTTTCCCAGGCTATCAACCGGTGGACGATCCCGAGACGCGCGCCAAATTCGAGGCAAATTGGGGCGTGGAGCTTAATCCCGAGGCCGGATTAACGACCATGGAGATGGTCGACGCAGCCGAGAACGGGGCCATTCGCGCATATTACGTGATGGGGGAAAACCCGATGATGTCCGAGCCGGATTTGCGTCACGCCCGCCATGTCATGGAGCAGTTGGATTTCATCCTGGTGCAAGACATTTTCCTCAACGAAACCGGAAAATATGCCGACATCATCTTGCCTGCAACCAGCTTCGCTGAAAAGGACGGCACTTTCACCAACAGCGACCGCCGCGTCCAGCAGATCCACACGGCGCTACCGGCACCAGGAGAATCACAAGACGATTGGGCGATCATCTGTGAGCTAGCCCGCCGCGTAGAAGAGAAGCTCCATCGAAGTCACAGCGCGGGCTTCAAGTTCGAACACCCGGCTGAGATTTGGGACGAAATGGCCCGGCTGACACCTCCTTTCCAAGGTATCAACTACGAACGCTTGGCGCGCGAAGGCGGTGTGCATTGGCCGTGCCCAACGCCGGATCATCCAGGCACCCCTTATTTGTTTGAGGAGAGCTTTCCACGCGGAAAAGGGCAGTTCAGCACGATCCAATTCAGACCTTCGGAAGAGCTGCCGGACGACAATTACCCTTTCATCCTGTCTACTGGACGGGTGCTCTATCACTGGCACGGGGGAACGATGACCCGGCGTTCGCAGTTAGACCACATCTACCCCGAGGCCACCGTGGAGATCAACCCGGAAGACGCGCGTCAACTCGGGGTACAGGAGCACGCCAGAGTGCGCGTGCGCTCCCGACGGGGCCAAATCGAAGTCAAAGCTCTGGTTACAGAGCGATCTCCTCAAGGCACGATCTTCATTCCTTTCCACTTCGCTGAGGCCGCGGCCAATGAGCTAACCCATGATGCCCGTGATCCTCAAGCCAAGATCCCTGACTATAAGGTCTGCGCAGTGGCTGTGGAACCGATCATTTGATTGTTAGGGGTGTTTTTTGCCGACCATTGCGAACGGGGCATTCGCAGCTCCAATCGCGCCAGCAGACATCGCAAAGCCTGAGAATTGCGCCCAAATAGTGTAAGTAGCGCAGTGCTTTATGCTATAATTGCCGCTAGCATGGATAACGAAATCGTCGTCACAAACAATGGCCCCGAAACTGGCCCAACCCCGGATGAATTGAAATCCCAAAGGGGCATCATCATCGGGGTGGCCGTTGGGGCGTTGGTCTTGATCGCTCTGGTCGTAGTCAGCGTCATCTTTCTACTCAAGCCAACCACCGATACCGCCCGCTTTCGCGATGTCTTCATCATCTTCATGGCCCTGGAATCAATCATCATTGGGCTGGCGTTGATTATTCTGATCATTCAGATTGCACGTCTGATCAATTTGCTGCAAAATGAGATCAAACCCATCATCGACTCAACGAATGAAACCGTGAGCACACTGCGCGGCACAACACATTTCCTAAGTAATAATTTGGTCGAGCCGGTTATCAAACTCAATGAATATTTAGCTGGCCTAGGACATTTAATTCGATTCATCAAACCGAAGAAATAGTGAATCTTGTAAGATAAAGGAGTGATCATCATGAGTAACGATAGTAATGAATTTGGAGCCTTCCTCTCGGGATTTGTGCTCGGTGGATTAGTCGGAGCGGCTGTCGCTTTGCTCTTAGCACCCCAATCAGGCGAGGAAACCCGAACTTATATCAGAGAAAAAGGCATCGAGCTAAAGGATACCGCGGCTGAAAGAGCCGCCGAGGCGCGCACCCAGGCTGAAGCCAGGGTGGCCGAGGCCCGCCAACAGGCGGAAAAGATCGTCCAAGATGCCCAGACCAAGGCAGAAGAGTTGCGCCAGCAAGGCCAGGTGGTGCTCGATGAACAAAAAGCCAAGATCGAGGAAGCCCTCGAAACGGGCAAGAAGCGGATTGCCAAGAAAGACGCCGCTGAGGAAGCAGGCGAGGCTTAAGGCAATATTTTTGACGAACTGAAAATCGCCCCAGCTATGTCTGGGGCGATTTTGCATTGACTAAAAACAACCTCTCGCCGGAGATCTTGTCCTATGGGCATCCCAACTGAACTAATGCATCCGGCAGGGTGCCGATAAGATCACCGGCAATCACAGCAGCAGTTGAACCCATCACATCCGCGGCTAACAGGCCCGCCTGTGCGTGGATCCAGGCTCCAGCCACAGCGGCTTCAAAGGCTTCCAAACCCTGGGCGCGCAACCCAACGATCAATCCGGCCAGAATATCGCCAGAACCTGCCCGGGCTAAAGCGGGGGATGCCACCGGGATGACCATCGTGCGGCCGTCGGGGGCAGCGACAACCGTGAAGGCCCCTTTGAGCACCACCACATGCCCCCACTGCGCGGCGAATCGCTCAGCCAACCCCACACGATCAGCCTGAATTTTCTCCATTTCCAATTCACTTAGCACCGCCATTTCCCCAGGATGGGGAGTCAACACGGCGGGCGAGGGCAGTTTGTCAGCCCAGTCAGGTATGCGAGCCAGCAGCTTCAACCCATCAGCATCCACAACCAGGGGAGGCAATTCTGGTGCTTCCAACTCACCGCCTTCATCAGTGGATTTCACAAAGCCGAGCTGCGCTTTTTTCTTGGGCACCTGCTCTGCCAACAACTGAACCAGGAATTCTCCAGTGGTATCCTCCAGGCCAAAGCCCGGCCCGATCAGCATGGCGGTAACCCGTTCGAGGTTCTCTTTGACGATTTTTGCGGCACTCGCTTCAATCACACCTACTTCATGAGGCAGCAGCAACCAGGTAACCTCGGGCAATTGACCCGCCAACGCCGAATGCAGTGGCCCTGGCACACCCAAGGTAACCAAACCCGCGCCGATACGATAAGCAGCCTCTCCAGCCAAAGCGGCTGCGCCAGTGTAATTGACCGAGCCAGCGACGATCAGTGCCGTGCCAAATGTGCCTTTATGCGCCTCTAAAGGGCGCGCCGGTAGCACATCATGCACCCACTCCGAGCTGGCAACCTGGCGTTGGATAGATTCATAGGCATTGATCCCCTCAGGCAAGCCAATCCCAACCAATTGCAGCGATCCAACCAGGTTGTAAGCCGGGAATTGCAGCAAACCGCGTTTGATGGCCGCCATGGTCACGGTGAGTTCTGCGGGGATGCATTCGGGAGCAGCCTCTCCAGTATCGCTATCTACCCCAGAGGGACAATCAACAGCCACCACATGAGGCGGGGCTTCCATGGTCGAGAGAGACTTGCGCACCCATTCCAGGGTCTTCAAAAGCTGGCCTCGTAAAGGCAGTTGGATTCCCGTCCCCAGGACACCATCTAACAGCACCGTGTGGTGCTTGAGGGCCGCTCTCAACTTCTTATATTTTGTATCCTCTTCGTAAGTCAATACCGTGCCACCAGCCTCTCGGAGGCGTTCGATGAGAGGATCATCGTCAGGGCGAGGGCGCACGATATAGGCGGTTGTCTCCCAGCCCCACTCCAGCAAATAACAAAAAGCCACTAATGTATCACCACCGTTGTTGCCAGAACCGACCAGGCCCAAAGCGGATTTTTTCTCTAGATGCCTATACGCATCCCTGACGGTTTCGGCCAGGCCGCGCCCGGCGTATTCCATCATCTCCGGGTAGGTATGCCCACCGGCATCAGATTCTTTCTCTATGGCAATCATCTCTTCGACGGTTACGTATTTCATACTTTTGTCCTCAATCAACCAGATACCTTATCCTGATCTCTAATCACCCGCCTCTTCTACCCAATCCAGGCCCAATTCGTTGGACTTTTGCCTTGTTGGCATACCCGTCGCTGGCTCCCAACCGCGGGCCAGATAGTAAGCCTCCAACATCTCCTCCAGCGGGATGACATAGCCCTCTGCGCCGCCATCGGTGTAGGGTTCTCTCAGAAGCTTAGGCAACGTGTCATTCTCACGGACCAACCCCAAACGGCGATTGATCATCTGCTTCAGGTTCCAGGCGCGCTCCCCAACAAGCATCAGCTCTTCAAGGGAAAAATTCTCTCCGGTGGCCGCGTTCACTAAATCCAGCACAGTGCCCGGTGATATATTGGCGAAAAAGCACATCACCAAGGAATTGAAAACCGTGCGCCAGTCCTGGTGGATGGCTACATTGGCCGCCTTCTCCGCACCATCCTGACGTTGATAAAACCCCATTCCCAGTTTGTCTTCGACCATGCCATAGATATCGGCCAGGAAATAATCCGATTGGTTGTGGCAGGCACCACGAGGCGAGGTAGCATATGCCAGGGCCATGCCAGAGGCCCCACGCGGGTCATGATAAGCCACTTCTAAACCATTAACCTGCACGGCCAATTCTTCCACCTTATACCGCCGGGCAAGTTTCAGCGCTCCTTCAGCCAGGTAAGCGCCAAAGCCCTCACGTTTAACGGTCAGATGCACCAAGGCCTCGACGGCTGATTTGTCTCCCCACTCCAAGAGCAGACCTCCGGTATCCCTTTCATTGATAAAACCCCGTTCAAACAGGGTGAAAGCCAGCCCGAGGGTGTTGCTCATGCTGATCGTGTCCATCCCATAGCGGTCGCAGATTTCGCCCATACGAGTGATAAACGCCAGATCATCGATGAGCAAGTTGGGGCCGAAGCCGACAATGGTCTCATATTCCGGGCCTTTACGTTCGCCATCACCGTCAGCAAGCTGCACCACTCGCCCACAGGCAACCACACAGGCATGGCAAGCGCTTACGCCGGTCAAGATGGTTTCCGCCATCGTCGCCCCGGTCACCTGATCTACACCATCAAAAACCCCATCCTGGAAATAACGTTTGGGCATCTCACCAAGGTAATCCACGTAATCTGCAATGCCCGCCGTGCCAGTTTCCCGAGCAGCGCGGGTGAAATTATCGTCACGCAAGACGCGATTGGCCTTCGAGCGCAGCCCCGCATAGCTATCATCAGCTACCGGGATTGCCCACTCGCCTCGCACGGCCACTGCTTTGAGATTTTTCGCCCCCATGACCGCGCCCATCCCTGTGCGGCCGGCTGCTCGTCCGTGATCTGTGATGATGTTTGCAAAGGGGATTTGAGATTCACCTGCCGGACCGATGACCGCCACCCGATGTTTTCCATGTCCTTCAAGTTCCTGGATGATCGCATCCTGGGTTGCGGTTGTTTCCAACCCCCAAAGGTGTACCGCGTCCCTCACTTCGACCCGCTGATCGCTGATCCAAAGGTAGACTGGCCCCGGAGACCTCCCGGTGACCCAGAGGCCATCAAAGCCAGCTTTGCGCAACTCAGGCCCCCAGAAACCCCCGCAGTTGGATTCGCCCCACAGCCCGGTCGCTGGAGAGCGAGCGCAGACGACAAATCGCCCTACCGCCGGCCCGGCTGTGCCCGTTAATGGACCTGGAAGGAAAAGCAAAGGCGCTTCCGGGGAAAGCGGGTCGAGATCATGAGAAAGATCATCATACAACAAACGAGCCGCCAGAGATGAACCGCCCAGGTAATCATGCGCCCAATCTGCAGGAACATTGAATGAGTCAATTTCGCCAGTGGTGAGGTTTACGGTGAGGATAGGCTGCATAAATATCTCCGCGATATCGTTCACAAACTGCGGTTGCTAGTTTACCAGAGATTTAGGGTGTCACCCAATCATGATTGACATTTCGTCACGGTCACTTGATAATTCTTTCAGAAACACTATGAATGATCCATCCCTTGACGTCTTACCAGCTTCTGTCGATGACTCCTCGTGGGTGAAGGATACTTTGAATACCCGTTGGGGTTCTACCAAGGTCGTCTCGCGCGGGAGAGTTCACCAAGCCGACCAACTCCCAGGCTATATCGCCTGGAAGAGAGAAGAACCTGTCGGTTTGATCACTTATCATATTGCAGGGAGCCAGTGTGAAATCGTCACCATCGATAGCCTGCAAGAGGGCTTGGGGATTGGTACATCTCTCATCACCGCCGTCAAAGAGGCTGCTGTTTTGGCAGGGTGTCAACGGCTTTGGTTGATCACAACCAATGACAATACGTCAGCGCTGACTTTTTATCAAAAATTCGGCTTCCTGCTGGCTGCTTTACACAGAGATGCGATCAATGAAGCGCGAAAGCTGAAACCCGGTATACCGCACCATGGACACGCCGGGATAGCGATCCGAGACGAGATCGAATTAGAATTTTGGCTGTAGGACCTACGTTCAACTTGTAAATATGTCTTACGAACAGAAATCCCCGCATGATATCGCTTTGGAAGATTTTCGGCGGGCCCGGCGGCTAGCGGCTGCCAGAGAGATTCTGCGCAGGCTCAAGGGGCAACCGATCAACTTGCTCCCCTTTGAGGAAGTCCGCCAGCATATCAAAGCCCAGGAAAGCCACGACCGAGGCCTGCAGCGAATACCCCTTGATGCTATTGTGGGCAGCGTAGGGAGATATGCTGAATTCACACGCGATTTCCTGCCCCGCGGGGGTTCATCACGGGTGCGATGGGCGCGCGTCAAATCGGCCTACAAAAACCTGGAAGATATGCCGCCCATCCAGGTTTATCAGATTGGTGAGGTTTACTTCGTGCTGGACGGTAACCACCGCGTCTCCATCGCCCGGGAGCGGGGCGCCACGGACATAAGAGCCTACGTCACCGAAATCAGTTCACCAATAGAGATCACACCAGAGACAGACCTCAACAGCTTGATCCTCGCCGCTGAACACGAGGCCTTTCTCGAACACACCCGGTTGAATGACCAACACCCCAACCTTGATCTAACGATCACCTCTCCAGGACGTTATAAAATCATCGAAGGACAAATCGAGCAGTTGCAAAAGCAGCAAAAAGAGCACGGCACTGTCATCTCCTTCCCCGAAGCTGCACAAATCTGGTTGGAAGAGTGCTACCTGCCTGCCCGCGAGATCATCCGAGCCCATGATATGCTCCGGGACTTCCCCGACCGTACAGAAACCGACTTATATGTGTGGATCTCACAGCATAAAGAAGAATTACAAGAAAATTTGGGTTGGGAAATAGGCCCTGAGAACGCCGCCAGAGACCTGACAGACCAATTCAGTTCACGGCCGGATAAGATCACCGCCCGCTTAGGAGAACGTCTCCGAGAGAGCATCATTCCTGCGCCCATCGAGGCTGGGCCCAAGGCTGGCGAGTGGCGAAAACAACAGCTTTCTTCGCAATCTTACAAATATCTCTTTAACAATATCCTTGTAACCATCAGTGGAGAGACCCAAAACTGGCAGACCCTCCATCAAGCACTCATCATTGCCAGATGGGAAGAATCAAATCTTCTTGGATTGCATGTTGTCGCCAAGGAAAAACAGATTAATACTCCAGAAACCCAACAGATGCGCAGAAACTTCAATCGCATCTGTCAGGAAAGTGGCACTTCCGGTGAATTGGCCGTCGATGTGGGGGAGATCACCCCCACGATCATCGAACGTGCCCGCTGGAGCGATCTGGTTGTAGTGCAGTTGGCTCATCCCCCCAGCGAAGAAGGTCTTAAGCGCTTGGCTCCGGGATTTCACCGCCTGGTGCAACGCTGTCCGCGCCCGATGTTGGTGGTGCCCCGTTACCGACCCGAAATAAACAAACTGCTTTTGGCGTATGACGGCAGCCCCAAGGCAGACGAAGCGCTCTTCATTGCCGCTTATCTGGCCGGAAAGCAGGATCTCCCCTTGACCGTGCTGATCATCAATGAAGGTGACGCTTTCCCCCAGAAAGCCATCGCCCGAGCCCGCTGGTATATGAACACACACAGAATAATCGGGGATATCCACGTCCGTCATGGCGGCGTAGCTGAAACAATATTGGAAACGGCAAATGGCGCCAGGTTCGATCTAATTATCATGGGCGGATACAGCCATTCACCGATGCTTGAGCTTGTCATCGGCAGCGCAGTTGATGCTGTGCTCAGGGCAGCTAAATGCCCCATTTTGATCTGTCGCTAGTTTCCAAGATTCCTGCACAATACTTCAGCCCAAAATTTTCCCAAATCGATCAGCGGCCCTGTAGGTGCACCTCGCGCTCCTCTAACAGATCGATTTAGAGGGCAATCCATGCTTGGCCCGATCTACGAGTTAGGCTATACTTCAATCATGTCAAATGATATCCCTGACGTATCGATTATCGTCCCGGCCTACAATGAGGCCAAGAATATCGTGGACGTCATACATAAGATACAGGAAACCCTCAGAGAAACAGAGCATGAAATCCTGGTGATCGATGACGGCTCCGCTGATGAAACATCCTTGCGAGCTGAGGAAGCCGGTGCGAAAGTGATCCGTCACCCCTACAACATCGGGAACGGTGCCGCCATCAAAACGGGCATCCGCCACGCCCGAGGGAAGACCCTGGTGATGCTAGACGCCGATGGTCAACACCCTCCCGAAGACATCCCTCGGCTGCTGGAGAAGATCGGCCCATATGATATGGCCGTCGGTGAGCGCACATCCGATTCAGATACAGATATCCATCGAGACTTCGCTAACAAAGTCTACAATTTGCTGGCCTCGTACATCAGCGAGACCAAGATCAAAGATTTGACATCCGGATTCCGGGCTATCAAAACGGAAGTGGCGCGAAGTTTTGTCTACTTGCTGCCAAACCGATTTTCATACCCCACCACAATAACTTTGGCGACGCTAAGGTCAGGTCGCAGCCTGGTTTATGTGCCCATCAAAGGCCGGCGAAGAGCCGGAAAAAGCAACATTCGCTTGCTGAGAGATGGCCTGCGTTTCTTGATCATTATCCTGCGGATTGCAACAATCTATTCGCCCCTAAAAATCTTCATTCCGGCCAGTGCGCTGATGTTTTTGACAGGATTTGGATATGGCCTGTTCAAGGTGATCGTCCTAGACACACGCTATGGGCCAACCTCTGCGATGTTGATGACCGTTTCCGTAGTCATCTTCATGGTAGGCTTGGTGTCCGAACAAATCGCCCAATTGAGATTTGAACGAAGCGAGACTCACGATCTTTGACATGAAGAATAATCACTGCCAATTTTGACGTAATCTGAGCCCAAAACAAATTAGCAATAATCCCGACACTAACCCAAAACCCTGGGCATAGCCGATGGAGAAAGTATCATGTCCCGGGAGTATGAAATCCACCACCAATGAGGCGATGACGATAAACAATCCACCCCAAACAAAACCACGATGCAGCTTTCTAATAGACGAGATATGCCTGGAAATCACCAACGCCGAGAAATCATCTATCGCAAGTATAAGCGCGATCCAAACATAAGTTCTTAGGTGCACATTGAACTGATAAGCATGCCTGAACTCCAACGCTTCAGGGTTGGCAATGTGCCAAATCGTTAATAAATGCGGGTAGACCAATAAAAGCATCACCAGCGGGACGGCCCATTTTCGATCTTTCGACCAAATTGCAAAGGTCAACCCAATCACTACGCTGAAACCGAGAATCCAGGCTGTGAGAGGATTCCAGGTCTGAAAAAAGGCGATTTGATCAACTGGGTATGGGAGGAGTGAACGAAACCCACGGGGAGCATATAAGAAAAGCGGCTCTGTATAAACCATCGTCGAAATGTTTTGGATGGGAGACAGCAAAGTGTCAACAGGTTTCAACAACAAAAACTTCAAGTAAACGGATCTTCCATTCTCTGCGTGCCATTGATGAAACTCATCCAGGGCAGGGTCATCACTAAATCCTGCATCAACGGGTCTCGCCTTTGCGCCTGCCAAAGCCAGAACCTCGGGCGTCACTGGCATGCCATTTTGCTGATAAAACTCAATATATTCAGGGTTGGTAAGGATTCGTCGTGACATAATATTTAGGTTTGGAGAAATCCAACGACCGCCAGAACTGGCGCTACCAATTCCCAGCGCGAAGACGGCCAAGAAAAAAATCCCGATATAAAGATAACGCTTATCAGCAAGTTTGACTATGCTCAGACCCAATAGAACCCCGGCCACTCCAAGTACTAACAAGGCGTTGGTATCACGCGTCAACATCCATAATCCACCCACCCCCATCACAATTGCCGCCTTCCCCCAATCCCAGTTATGCTCTTCCAAGAACCAAAACCAGGCAGCAATGAACAGAGCCGACAACGAACCCGAAATCGATTCGCTGAGCACCACCCCATCCCAAAGCATGATTTCTCCGCTCAGGCTGAACAATAATATGGTACAAAAAGCGAGCGGTTTTAACCTGGGCGTTCGTACCGATCGCGCAGCCGCGACAGCTAATATCGTCCAGGCCAGAATCGAGAAGATACTCTGGAAAAGGACAATTCCCTGGGTGTTCCCCCCAAGCAATTTATACACTAATGGCGTTATAATTGGGGTTCCTGCTCCCCAGAAATCAGCCGAAAAAAAAGGCTGAGAAGCTATTGTTAAATAAGTTCCACTATCTGGGTAGATTTTCGGTTCGACGATTGGGGCTACACTCAGGATACGCAGGATCACATATGTCCCCCAGATGATCATATAAGTGATCACACTCACATTTTTTAAGCGCATAAAATTGCTCATTGTGACGACATAGAAATATCCATAAGTCCCAACATAATCAGGCTCTTCCGCAAAATTGTACTATATTCTAAAATTCCCCCTATAGCCTAAAACAGGAATTGCTGACCCATGTTTCTCCTCGGAATCTTATCGACCATACAAATCATCTTTCTGCCCGGCTTTCTACTTTTGCGTGCTTTCAATATCAAACGAAATCCTATTCAGGATCTCTCGATATCCTTTGCACTCAGCCTGGTCATAAATTATATTCTCGTTTTCATCATAACCGCCATCAAGATCGATATATCGGTCTCATACTACATAATATTTGCAATCGAGGCCATCATCTTCATCAAGATATACGCGCCCGTTCTCAAGACATCCGTAGAGGATTCGGCATCTTCAGCAATTTCTAGTATCAGAGAGTATCTATCCTCTATCAACTTCGCCAAAGAAGGCCATGAAGGCAAACAAACGATTGTTTTTATCAAAGGTCTTCTGACAATCGTATTTATCCTCTTAGCCGCATCGAGCATTTGGTGGGCTTTCAAAGTATGGTATACGAGTCTCGCCACGGTATTCAGCCAATGGGATGCTGTCGTCTCATGGAATAGTTGGGCCACAGAGTGGTATTCAGGTGTATTCCCATCAAATACCCGACGCTATGTCCAACTGATCCCAACCAATTTCGCCGTATCCTACGCATTTCTTCAGAACACCCAGTTGCAGTTCTTCGCCAAAGGGATCATGCCCCTGTTCAATCTGTTTGTCCTGCTTCTGATGTTCGAACTAGGCCTGGAAACAAGAAATACCGGATATTTCGTTGGGGTTGTTGCCTCCCGTTATATCATCAAGAAATTCTTGGGGAGCTATATCGCCTCTGGGTATGTCGATGTTGCGCTGGCTTTTTTCGCTTTCATCACCGTTTATGCGCTTTTGAAAGCTAAGGTTGCCTCCGAACCAGATCAAAAGCTGAGCTACCTTGGATTGGGGGTGATCCTTGCGGCCGGCGCGGCCCTCACCAAGCAGAACGGTTTATTCATCTTCGCAGTTTACCCGTTTTTAGCTTATTGGCTGGTTCTAAAAGATATCACTACACTAAACCGCAAAGAAAAGCTCATCAGCATTGCAAAGTGGTTTGGGATAAGCCTGTGCATTATCTTGCCCTGGTATCTCTTCAATGAATACCGTATCGGCATAGGCGCCAATGAGACTAATCTCCTATACTTGGCTGTGGATCGCCATGAAGGCCGGAACTTGATCGAACGCCTCGCCAGGGCCGGGGGCCTTCTGGAAGAATACGTTTACCTTTACCCCCTCATCCTGCTTTTGCTGCCATTTCTAGAGAGCACCTTTGTTTGGATAAGTTTAACGATTCTCATTCCCTATTCGTTGATCTGGGCTTTCGCATTCAGCACATTCCCCAGAAATCTATCGATTGCGCTGCCGTTTCTTGGATTAGTTGCTGGAATGGCGGTTATCAAAATCATTGAATTTGGGGAGAAGCTACTCACGCTGATCAAATTTGACCAGCTTAATCTCTACCTCATCGTCATAGCAACTATGCTGATGACCATCATCGGCAGCCAGTTCATAGCTGACACCGATCTCATATCTTTGCAAGAAGAACAGCAGAAAGATATCCTACTCCGCAGCATCAATCACAAAATCTACGATTATTTCGATGAGATCGGTCATTATGAGCCGATCATGACGAATTACCCCATTCGATATCTCCCTGGATTGGAGAACTCGCAAATCGAAATTGGCAACTTTGCCGACTATAATCTCTACCATTGGGTGATCGACAACCACCCCGAAGCGCGTCTGATGCTGGTATTTGAAGACCGCGCTGACGAACAGGTGCTACAAGAAATAGATGCCAAACTCGAAGCGGGCAACTACGAACTGATCTTCAGAGATGGCAAGTATATGTTTATCAAAATCAAGAGATAAGAATGACCAATCGAGATTTATACACCAGCGCGGTAAATGACTTCAAGGAAGCGCGCCGCAAAGCTGCTATGCAAGGGATCATGGCCCGCATCACGGGGAGGCCCACCGAACTGCTCTCGTACGAGGAAGTTCGGCAGAAACTGCACGCCTTGGAAAGCGGTAAGAAAACACTGCGCGACATTCCCCTGGATGCTATTGTGGGCAGCGTAGGGCGCTACACCGATTTCTCGCGCAATTTCTTACCCCTCTATGATGGCGACCAGGATCGTTGGGCTCGCGTAATGGCAGAAACCACCGGGCTAACCGGACTGCCCCCCATCGAGGTATACCAGATTGGTGAGGCTTACTTCGTCCTCGACGGCAACCACCGTGTTTCGGTAGCCCGACAACTTGGCGCGGCCAGCATCCAGGCATATATCACGGAGGTACGCACCCGGGTCAATATCACGCCCGACACCCAACCCGACGATCTGATCATCAAAGCTGAACAGATTGAATTCCTTGAGCAAACTCAATTGGACCGCGTTCGTCCCGATACCGACTTCACGATTACCAATCCCGGTCAATATCCAATCCTGTTAGAACACATCGAAGTACATCGTTATTTCATGGGGATCGACGAAAACCGAGAGATTCCCCATGCTGAGGCCGTGAAGCACTGGCATGACGAAGTTTATTGCCCGGTGGTTCAGATAATCCGGGAACGAGGCATCCTTCGGCACTTCCCGGAACGTACCGAGGCTGATCTTTATTTATGGATCTCTCGACACCGCGCAAAGTTAGAAGAGGCTCTGGGGTGGCATGTGGAAACCGAGGCTGCGGCCGCGGACCTGGAGATCCGCTTCAGCCCCGAGCTTTCACAAGCTTTCTCGCGCCTGACGGGAAGGATTTATGATGTCATCACCCCCGATGCTTTGGAATCCGGGCCTCCTCCTGGGGCCTGGCGCGAGGGGGCGCTGCAAAGGCGTCGAGAGGGCCACTTGCTCTCAAACATCCTGGTATCCGTGAGCACTACAGACACAGATTGGCTGGCTCTGGAACAGGCCCTGGTCGTCGCCCATCGCGAATCAGGCCAACTCCAAGGCCTCCATGTTGTGAAAACAAAAGCCATCGCCGAAGCCGATGAAGCCGCGAAACTTGTGGCGCAATTTGAAAACCGCTGTCAAGCAGCCGGGATCCACGGGCATCTGGCAGTGGAATCTGGAGCTATCGCTCGCATCATTTGTGAAAGATCCCATTGGACCGATCTCATCGTCGCAAAGGTAACCCATCCTCCAAGCGATGATCCCATCGCACGCTTTGGTTCAGGCCTGCGAATGATGATACGGCGCTGCCCTCGGCCTATCTTAGCGGTGCCGGATCAAGTTTCCGGTCTCACTCATGCCCTGCTCGCATATAACGGCACGCCAAAAGCAAAAGAAGCCCTTTATCTGGCCGTTTATCTGACAGCCAAATGGGGTATTCAGCTCAGCGTTCTAACCATCGAACATGAAGAGACAGATGCCGAAACGATCTATGACCACGCTCAAAAATATATCTCAAAACACAACATCCAAGCGAGTTTCATCCGTCATGAGCCTGGAAAACGGAGCGAGACCATCTTGAAAACCGCCCAAAACCACGCTTGTGATTTCATACTTATGGGAGGCTATAAATCCAGCCCAGTTGTGGAAGTGGTGCTCGGCAGCGTTGTCGATGAAGTCCTGCGTCAGGCTCGAATCCCCCTCTTGATTTGCCGCTGAGAGATGTGGTTTTTCTGAGTGCTTCTTTCTTTGGCTGAGCACTCACCCCTTGAATTCACCGTCTAAACTCAAAAATGTCTCCCGTGCCCCATAAGTATTCAGTACTCGCGTCTTATTGAACATCGTCTCCGTGATGGTATCGGGCCGGTAAACATGAATATGCCCATGAAAATGATAGCGGGGTTGGAAAACATTCAGCAACCAACGAAAAGCCTTGATACCGCGGTGAGCTCTATCGGGTTTGTCATGAATACCCCAGGGAGAGGCATGGGTGACGAACACATCTAAAAACCTCCCATACCGCATCCGGTTGTAAAATAAGCCAGGCACCAAAGAAAACACATTTCCCCACATCTCAGATTGCGTATATTGAAACTGCCCATTACGCTTGTAGCGCTCGCTGCCCTCTATGCCAGCCAATAACAATCCCTGGCAGCAAACCACCCGCCGATGTAAATCGACCCCTCCGTGAGGGTAGGTCCGATTGCACCCCTCGCCATACTCTACCGCCGGGTCATGATTCCCACGCACGAAGAAGAAAGGCCGATTTAACAGGCTGATAACATATTCTTGATAATAGTATGGTAAATCCCCACAGGCAATGATCAAATCTATATGGCTGTATTTCTCTTGTATGTATGAACTATAAATGATGGGAACAATTACATCACTAATCGAGAGAACGTTCACGAATCAGGGCCTTTTCCAACAGGAGATTTCATCAGCTTATACTCGCTTTGACCAATCTTGTCAACAATTTTGTGCCCTGGAACGAGATTTTCAGCCCATCAACGCCCATATTGCTCACGGAACTTGTAAAACGTTGACAGCCCCCAAAATATATGCTAGGCTAGTTTTGTGGAACCGGTTCCAGCCCCCGAAACAAACTTCATAGGAGATTTCTCTTGCCGACCATCCGAGACGTTGCCAAACGCGCCAATGTAGGTATCGCCACCGTTTCACGCGTGCTGAACAACAATCCATCCGTAAGCGAGGATACTCGCAACGCTGTTCTAGCAGCCATCAATGAGCTGGATTACACTCCCAACCCCATCGCGAGGCAGCTTTCTACGGGGCGCACCCTCACTTTGGGAGTGATACTGCCCTACCTAACCATGCCTTCCTATGTAGAGCGCCTGAGAGGGGTTCAACATGCCCTGGCCGAAACGGAATACAATATGGTGCTCTTCAGCGTTGGCGGCCCCACTGAGCGAGATTCTTATTTCAAAGACCTGCCTCGCAATAATCTCGTTGACGGCATATTGATCATCTCGCTCCCTCCAAACGACACACAAGCAGAACGTTTTGCAAGTGCAGAGGTTCCCACCGTCCTTGTCGATGCACACCACTCCCGGCTTAGTTGTATTCTTACCGATGACGTCAAAGGGGGGAAATTAGCCACCCAGCACCTGATCAACCTGGGCCACCGCAAAATTGGATTTTTGAGTGAGTTTTTAGAAACACCTTTCCACCCCTCGGCATATTATCGCTATCAAGGTTATCGAAAGGCCCTGGAGGAGCATGGGATTCCGTTCGACCCGGCTTACCACATCTCAGGTGAACGAGGCCGGACGAACGCCAAAAAGATGGCCAAGCAGTTACTCACATTAGACGATCCACCCACCGCCATATTCGCAGGGAACGATATCCAGGCCATTGGTGTATTAGATGCCGCAATGGAGTTGGGCGTAAATGTACCGGATGACCTCTCGGTGATCGGCTTCGATGGGATCCGCGATGGCGAATACACCAATCTAACCACGATCGACCAGCACCTCTATCAATCAGGGATTGAGGGTGTCCATATGCTCATAAGCGCCCTGGAAGCCCACCCCAAAACTCCCCGTGAAAAAAGGCTCTCACTTGAACTCCTCGTTCGAGGCACAACTCAAAGATTTCGCACGCAGAAATGACTGCTCAAACACATGAGCATTTCAAAAAAGGTCTCAATGTTAACACATAACACATGATGACTGAATCAACACAGCCAGAATACGATCTTATTGCACTCGGAGAGACTTTAATCGATTTTATATCCAGCGAAGAGGTCGATTCCCTCGCCCAGGCAGATAGTTATCATCGTTTCGTCGGTGGTCAACCGACAAACCTCACTCGAAACATGGCTCTGCTGGGAAATCATGTTGCCCTGGGGGCTTGTGTGGGGGATGATTATTTCGGACAATACATCATAGAACAACTTGACCAACTCAATATTGACGTCAGATATATTCAGAAAACCGCTAAAGCACCCACAACGATCGTTTCTGTTACACGCGCAAGAGGGGGAACACCAAAATTCATGATCTTTAGAGGGGCCGATGCCTACATCCAAAGAACGTCCCCCCTCATGGATGCGGTCGCCAGAACACGCGGCGTCCACACTTCAGCGTTCGCACTCAGCCGTGAACCGGCTCGCTCCACGATCCTCCAGGCGTTAAAAATCGCCCGTGCTAACCAATCTTGGGTCTCATTAGACCCTAACTACCACCCGGCTATATGGTCTGATATACCAGATTTTCTGTCTTTGCTTGAGGAGGCATATCAATACGTCGATATCACCAAACCCTCTTTGGACGATTGCGAGCGCATCTTTTCTCCCGGACTCGATCCCATTGAATATGCTCACCAATTCATCAACTGGGGAGCAAAAATTGTTATACTTACCATGGGAGATAAGGGAGTTCTCCTCACAACGGCAGCCGGTGACGTGTATAATATGTTTTCAAACCCGATCTCCGTTTCAGATGTGACCGGCGCCGGCGACTCATTTTGGGCCGGGTTCTTGACCTCCATCCTGGAGGGCAAGTCTCCATTAGAGGCCGCTCAAATGGGACAAGCCCTGGCTGAGGTCAAAATTGAAACGGTAGGCCCACTGACGATTCCCCCGGATCGCAATTTCCTCACAGAAAGAGCGCAATCGATCCGTTATCAAGTAAGTCAAAAAACTAAACAAACCTAAACGAGGAGGTGAACATCTATTCATTCCCATCACACTGTAAGGTTTCACCACCGCCTGGATACAACGTAAGCTGATTTTCAAGTCTACATTGTCGTCATCGAGCAACAGGCTTTATCCGTGCAAACCCACTCGCGAAAGGAAGAAGAAGGAAATGCAATCAACAACTGATTATCAAGTTAAGACAAGCGGATTCCTCGACTGGATTGCCCTGATTATTGGTCGTGTTCTGATCTCCCTTATCGTCCCTGTAACCACTTTCGGTGTACTGATTATTGGTTTTCGCTGGCTCCGGGATACGATACCCACCGGAACAGCGGAAAAGACAGCCGTCTCAGTAGTCGCCATTGTATGGGGCGTTGGAGGCGCAGCCATCCTCTACGTCGTCTCCAACTGGTTGATCGAACAACTCAACACCAAATGGGTGAGACGCTTGCAACCCTTTATCTTCATTGGTCCCGCTGTCGCCATCTTGCTTTGGTATTTAGCACTGCCTACCTTCCGAACTTTCCGGAACAGCCTCTACAATCGAGAAGGACCATTAGCAGTCACCTTCTCAACCCTTTTTTCAGCACCCGGAGATTTCTTTGGTCAGCTATTCACTAATTTCATAGGTTTCGACAACTATGTAGCAGTTTTTGCCGAAAACACGATGCGAGTTGCATTCCGAAATAATCTTTTGTGGATCATCTTCGGAGCTACGCTGGCCGTCGTCTTCGGACTGATGGTTGCGGTGTTGGCTGACCGCAGCCGCTTTGAAAACGCGGCCAAATCTCTAATTTTTCTCCCCATGGCGATCTCCATGGTAGGCGCAGGCGTGATCTGGAACTTCATCTACGAAGTCAAAGATATCGCCGACCCCCAAATTGGGCTGCTCAATGCTATCTGGGTTGGCTTAGGCCAGGAACCTCAAGCGTGGACAGCGCTCATAAAAGAGCCTTGGAACAACGTATTTTTGATTATCATCATGATCTGGTTGCAAACTGGCTATGCCATGGTGATCTTCTCAGCTGCAATCAAAGGCATACCTGAAGAACTGATGGAGGCATCCCGAGTTGATGGCGCCAACGAAGTGCAGATATTCTTCCGCATCATGATCCCGTATATCATGGGTACGATCATCACGGTGGGCACTACGATCGTTATATTTACACTAAAAATATTCGATATCGTCATGGTCATGACCGGGGGACAGTTCTCCACACAGGTGATTGCAACACAATTCTATCGAGAGGCCTTTACAAGCAATAATAGGGGATCTGCCTCAGCCATTGCCATTGTACTTCTGATCACTGTCGTTCCTGTGATGATCTACAACCTGCGGCAATTTGCAGAAGAGGAGGCTTTCTAATGAGTACCCAAGCGCAAAGTTTTGCACGACAACGGCGTCTCAGTGACCTGATCGTAAATCTTGCTCTCCTGATACTCGTTCTGATTTGGACAATACCGACTATCGGTTTGCTGGTCTCTTCCTTCCGAACCAGATTTGACATCCAGACCTCGGGGT
Source organism: Anaerolineales bacterium (assembly GCA_028278545.1). GTDB lineage: Bacteria > Chloroflexota > Anaerolineae > Anaerolineales > UBA11858 > NIOZ-UU35. The sequence continues at coordinate 96,310 of JANQED010000128.1, read as the reverse complement.
GGTGGTGGGTATTCCCTCACCGAGAATGGACTACGGTGGAAGAAATCCAACCTGGTGACGACCTCGACCGCGACGGGGTGATGGAATTTGCCGGGGTTAGCGGAACCTTCGAAGAACTCCGTGCTGGCATCGCAACGCCTGACGGGCTCAGAGTCACTTGGGTCGGCAACAAACGCCTTGGTGTGGTCAGGGTTCAAGAAAACAGATGGACCATGCGCACCGACTTTACGCTCGAAAATTACGGCCAGGTGCTCGCAGGTAAGACGTATGAGATACAAACCGCTGGCGGCGAAACCAAAACCGTCCAGGGCGATGATTTCACCGGGGCCTTCCTGAACAGCCTGACCGTTTCAGTGCCGGCTACGGTGATCCCCATCTTGATCGCGGCTTTCGCAGCTTACGGCTTCGCCTGGATGAACTTCCCCGGGCGCAAATTTCTGTTTACGATGGTCGTGGCCCTGATGGTGGTACCTTTGCAGATCGCGCTGGTCCCCATCCTCAGAGACTACGTTAGCCTGGATCTGAATGGCACCTTCCTGGCCGTCTGGCTGGCGCACACTGGCTTTGGCCTGCCGCTGGCGACCTACCTGCTCTTCAACTACATCAGGGGGCTGCCGCGTGACATCTTAGAGTCAGCGTTTATCGATGGGGCTTCTCACTTTACAATTTTTACGCGCCTCATCCTGCCGCTCTCGGTCCCCGCCCTGGCTTCCTTCGCCATCTTCCAATTCCTGTGGGTTTGGAATGATTATCTGGTCGCGCTGGTCTTCATCGGTGCTAAGCCGGACGTTCAGGTGCTGACCATGCGAATCGCCGAAATGGTTGGGTCGCGCGGCTCAGACTGGCACTTGCTCACCGCCGGTGCCTTCATCTCAATGCTACTGCCGCTGATCGTCTTCTTCTCCCTGCAGCGCTTCTTCGTGCGCGGCTTACTCGCTGGCTCAGTGAAGGGCTAAGATACAGCAATATTGCTCTGAGCAGAGCCTGCTTAATCAGGCTAAGGGCAAAGAGATACTATTCCTTGCCTCCTTAGCACTTATGAGATATCCGACTGCCAGTCCTGATAGGACTGGCAGTCACATGAAACATTTCCATCAACAATGAGAAGAAGCGCGACCTTCAACTGGAATTTATGGCTGCAATGGATTCTAGCGACCACCCTGGGATGGTTGGTGGGAAGTTCATTTCTACCCCTGGAACTGGTTGCCGGGTTGAGCATAGGCGTGGCCCAATGGTTGATTTTACGCCCACTTTTTCCGCAAACCGGTTGGTGGATCCCACTCAGTGCCGGGGGCTGGATACTGGGCTGGGGCATCAGTATGGTCATAGCCGTTCCAGGTGCTGATTTTCTCATCGCAGGTTTGGTTGGCCTCAGCACCGGGAGTTTCCAATGGTTTATCCTGCGCCAGTGGGTTCCCCTGGCCGGCTGGTGGATAGTGGTCAGCGTTCTCGCCTGGATAATTGGCCTCAGCGGATTTGCCGAACCCCGTTTGGCGGGCTTGGTGGTTGGCGTCGTAACCGGAATCGTCTTCGAACTGCTGACACGTTACAAAAAACGATAGGAATACCCTTATGAAATTCAGATCACTTGGGAAAAGCGGCTTGCTGGTATCAGAACTTTGCCTGGGCACGATGGTTTTCGGCGAAGAAGGCCCCCGCGGCACCGACAAAGCCACCGCAATCCGCATGATCCACCGCTACCTGGAAAAAGGTGGCAATCATATCGACACCGCCAACGTCTACGCCGGGGGGCGCTCGGAAGAAATCGTTGGAGAGGCGGTCAAAGATCGCCGGGATCAGGTTGTTTTGGCTACAAAAGTGCGCTTCCCGATGGGCGAAGGCCCTAACGATAGCGGCCTCTCGCGTCACCACATCCTCAACAGCGTCGAAGACAGTCTGCGCCGCCTGGGCACTGAAGCCATCGACCTGCTCTACATGCACTGCTGGGACCCCATCACACCCATCGAAGAATCTCTGCACGCACTGGATGATCTGGTCAGCGCGGGCAAAGTGCGCTACGTCGGCATCTCCAACTTCAAGGCCTGGCAGTTGATGAAAACGCTAGCCTTGAGCGAGGCTAACGGCTGGGCGCGTGCCGTCGCCGCGCAATACCAATACTCCCTGGTGATGCGCGATATCGAGGCGGAGTTCAAAGACCTTTGCCTGAGCGAGGGCGTTGGCCTGACCCCATGGGGGCCGCTGGGAGGCAGTTTTCTGAGCGGGAAATATCGCCGCGGCGAACGCCCGCAACATGGCCGCCTGGCGGTGATGCCCGATGATACCGAAGAGGCCTGGGATCGCCGCGCCACTGAGCGCAACTGGGCCATCCTGGATGTGATGGACGACATCGCAGCGAACTACAATCTTACCCATAGCCAGATCGCTCTGGCGTGGGTTCTGGCCCAGCCGGCTGTCGCCTCGGTCATCATCGGAGTACGAACTCCAGAACAGCTTGAGGACAATCTCAAGGCGACGGATGCGCAAGCACAACTACCGGCTGAAGAGATCGAGCGCTTGAATGATGTCAGCGCACCCCCGTTGGGATACCCCTACCGCTTCATAAAGGTCTACGGCAACCGATGAACAACGAATTATTTTGGTGGCAAACTGGTGTCATCTATCAAATCTACCCTCGCAGCTATAAAGACACCACCGGTAACGGCGTTGGTGACCTTCGTGGGATCATAGAAAAGATAGATTATCTCGCTGATACGCTGGGGATCGATGCTGTCTGGCTTTCCCCCTTTTATCCCTCCCCAATGAAGGATTTTGGCTATGATGTAGCCAATTATGTCGATATACACCCCCTCTTTGGCACGCTGGACGACTTCGACGAGCTCCTGGAGAAGGCCCACCAGCGCGGCATCAAGATCATTATCGACTTTGTCCCGAACCACTCATCAGATCAGCATCCCTGGTTCCAAGAATCACGTTCCTCACGAGAGAACCCCAAGCGGGACTGGTACGTCTGGGCTGATCCAAACCATCTCTCGCCCAATGTCGGATTGAGTGAGGGCGGGGGCTACCCCAACAACTGGCTCTCTGTTTTCGGCGGTTCTGCCTGGGAATGGGACCCGACTACCAGGCAATATTACCTGCACTCCTTTCTCAAAGAGCAGCCCGACCTCAATTGGCGCAATCCTGAAGTCAAAGCAGCCATGTTCGATGTGCTGCGCTTCTGGCTTGAGCGCGGCGTGGACGGTTTCCGCGTCGATGTGGCCCACTTCATTATGAAAGACCCCGAGATGCGTGACAACCCCCCCGCATCTCGGGAGCAACTTTCCTTCCACCGACCTCACGGTGAATACGATTCCCTTGAGCATCTCCACGACAAAGGTCATCCTGATGCGCATGGGGTCTATCGAGATTTCCGGGCCCTGCTTGATGAATACAGCACAAGCTCAGCGCGCATGTCTGTCGGCGAAATTCACATCTTCGACTGGGGTGAGTGGGTGAACTACTATGGAAACCCCGCAGAGGGGTTGGAATTTCACCTGCCTTTCAACTTTTCATTGCTAAAAGCCCCTTGGGAAGCACAGGCCATCCGCCAGGCTGTGGAGGACCACGAGGGGGCTTTGCCATCCTGGGCCTGGCCGAACTACGTGCTGGGCAATCATGACGAGGAACGTATTGCCACCCGCTACGGCGTAGAGCAGGCCCGGGTGGCCGCTATGCTGTTGCTGACCCTGCGCGGCACTCCCACGATCTATTACGGAGATGAGATCGGCATGACGGATGTGGATGTCCCGCCAGATCAGCAGCTTGACCCTTTCGGGTTGAATGTCCCCGGTTTGGGGAGGGACGGCTGCCGTACACCGATGCAGTGGTCGCAGGAGCCAAACGCGGGATTCGCTCCCAAAGAGGTGAGCCAGTTATGGCTGCCCCTGGCCGATGACTGGGGTCAGACCAACGTTCAAAACCAGCTTGACGACTTAACTTCGATGCTGTCTTTATATCGACAATTACTGGCAATACGAAAGGCACATCCAGCCCTGCAATGGGGGAGCTATACCGCGGTCGATGGAGTGCCGGAGGGATGTTACGTGTATCAACGCCAGGGAGCAGGTCAGACCCTCTTTGTGGTACTCAACTTCACAGGAGGCCCGCAGCGCCTGTCCCTTCAAGGGGATGGTCTTATCCTGCTCTCCACCCACCTGGATCGCACAGGTCCAGAAAACCTGAGGGCACTCGATCTCAGAGCAAACGAAGGAGTAATCATTCAGCCAGGATCATGAACGACCTCCATTTTGATGCAGTCATCTTCGACCTGGATGGTGTCATCACCGACACAGCCTCCGTCCACAGCGCAGCCTGGAAGCAGATGTTCGACGAATACCTGCGCGGCCATGCAGAAAAAACCAGCACCCCTTTCCAGGAGTTCACCCACGAAAACGACTACCTGCCCTATGTGGACGGCAAGCCGAGATACAAAGGGGTGGCCTCGTTTTTGGAATCTCGCGGCATCGACCTCCCCTACGGCAATCCCAACGACGCTCCCACGCTGGAGACAGTGTGCGGCCTGGGCAACCGAAAAAATGAACTCTTCAACAGAACTATCCAGCAAGGGAATGTAAAAGTTTATCCAAGCACTGTCAATTTCATCCATGAGCTGTCCGCTCAAGGGGTTCGGGTGGGTGTGGCTTCGTCCAGCAAGAACGCCAAGACGGTTTTGGAAGCCGTAGGGTTGTTGGATTTGATCGAGACACGCGTCGATGGTGTCGTCTCAGCAGAACTTGGGCTAAAAGGGAAACCAGAGCCGGATATTTTCACCACCGCCTGCGACAATTTGGGCGCGTATTACGACCGTGCCGTCGTCGTCGAAGATGCTATCTCCGGCGTGCAGGCAGGCAGCAATGGGAACTTCGGCCTGGTGATTGGCGTCGCCCGCGAAGACAATATGCTGGACCTAAAACTCAATGGGGCCGATATCGTCGTAGAAGACCTGGCCGAGATCAACATCCAGGTAATCGAAGAATGGATGACCAGGGGACTGGCCGAAGAGCAATGGGCCATCAGCTACTACGATTACGATCAAAGAAAAGAAGGCACCCGCGAGGCCCTTCTAACCATCGGCAATGGGTATTTTGGCATGCGCGGCGCCATGGAGGAAAGCAGCGCCAACGAGATCAACTACCCCGGCATTTATATCGCTGGCCTGTACAACCGCCTGGATTCGGAGGTGGCCGGGCGAACGGTCACAAACGAGGATTTCGTCAACTGCCCAAATTGGCTGCCGATCACCTTCAAAATTGGCGAGGGTGAATGGTTCGACCCGAACAAAGCCGAAATCTCGCACATCACCCGGCGTTTGGACCTGCGCAGCGGCGTTCTGCATCGCAGCATGGTGGTCATGGATGAGGCGGGCAATCAAAGCCGCATCGAAACTCAGCGCTTTGCCAGCATGGACGACCCCCATCTTGCAGCCCTGCGCTATTGCATCACCCCGCTAAACTACGATGAGACCATCACAATCCAATCAGCTTTAGACGGCGATATCATCAATTGGGGTGTGGCCCGCTACCGCGAACTAAACTCAAAGCACCTGGAGCCGGTTAAAGAAGATGCCAACGGCGACCTCAGTTATTTGTTGGTGAAAACCAACCAGTCGGATATTCTGATCGCCGAAGCGGCGCGCTTGCTGGTATCCACCAATGGGGACGAAATCAACCCCCACTTTGAAGCGGGCACCCAGCCCGGAAAGGTGACAACGACCTTTGAGGCCCCCGCTCAACAGGGAGTTGCCATCACCATCGACAAACTCGTCACCATATACACCTCTCACCAGCATAATGTCGCCGACCCTTTACAGGCGGCTCAAGACGCCATCCAAGGTCTGCACAGCTATGACATGCTTCAAAGGAATAGCACCGCAGCCTGGGCCGAGATTTGGAAAAAAGTCGATATCCAAATCCAGGGGGACCGCACCGCCCAAAAGTTAATCCGCCTGCATTTGTTCCATACATTCGCCACCTGTTCTCCACACAATAAGGACTTAGACACAGGCATCCCGGCGCGAGGCCTGCACGGGGAGGCCTACCGCGGACATATCTTCTGGGATGATCTATATATCTTGCCGTTGATTAACTTGCACTACCCTGGGTCATCTCGCGCGGCGTTGATGTACCGCTACAATCGTCTCGGCAAGGCGCAGCAATACGCCCGCGATCACGGTTACCAGGGCGCGATGTTCCCCTGGCAGAGCGGCAGCGATGGTGCTGAGGAAACCCAAACCCTGCACCTCAACCCTATGTCTGGGGAATGGGGGCCGGACTACAGTTCACTGCAGCGCCACGTGGGGCTGGCAGTCGCCTTCAACGTATGGGAGTACCTCTGGATCACCGAGGATCAGGAATTCCTGGAGCGCTATGCCGCTGAGTTGTTCTGCGAGATTTGCCACTTTTGGGCCAGCAAAGCCAGTTTCGATCAAGAGATAGGGCGCTACCACATAGACCGGGTCATGGGGCCCGATGAATATCATGAGAAATACCCTGGGGCCAGCCAAGGGGGATTGAAGGACAACAGTTATACCAATATCCTGGTTGCCTGGGCGTTCCAACGCGCCTTCGACTTGCTCGAACGGATGCGTGAATCGGCGCGAGAGACTTTGTTTGCGAAAATTCGCCTGACCGAGGAAGAGTTGGCGCGCTGGAAAGACATTGTTCGAAGACTCAATATCTCGCTTTCAGAGGAAGGCATCCTTGAACAATTTGCCGGGTACTTCGATCTAGAGGAATTAGATTGGGAATACTATCAAGAGAAGTACGAGAATATCCATCGTATGGACCGCATCCTCAAGGCCCAAGGGGAATCCCCCGATGATTACAAAGTCTCCAAACAGGCCGATGCCCTGATGACATTCTATGTCCTCAACACTGAGGAGATCAAAAGGCTGCTGGAAGGCCTGGGATTTCAGCCTCCTGACGACCTGTTAAGGACTAACTTCTACTATTACCTGAAGCGAACTTCTCACGGCTCGACGCTGAGTCGGCTGGTTCATGCCTATTTAGCCAATATCATCGGCGACAAGAGCTTAAGCTGGGGACTCTACCTCGAAGCCTTGAAAAGCGACTTCATCGATATCCAGGGCGGCACCACCAAAGAAGGCATCCATGCTGGGGTAATGGCCGGCACGGTGCTCTTCGTCTTGAGGTCCTATGCCGGTGTTGACTGGCATGGTGGTCACCTGAAGATAAACCCCAATCTGCCCACTTCCTGGCGCAACTTGCAGTTCAGCCTGAACTTCAAGGGGGATCGATACGCTTTCGAGATCACCCCAGAGCACGTGAAAGTCAAGTTGGAGGGCGAAGGAGAGGGGATTGTCGATATCGTTGGGGATGAAATCGTCTTAATCCCTGGTCAATGGACTGAAACAGCCAGACATTAACCACGAGGACCCGAAAGATTATCTAAGCTTCACTCTGTGACCTTGATGTCCTGGTGACAACACTGGAAAGGACGAGCCTTATATGTTAGGAGATGTTCTACTTATCGAGGAAAAGCACAAAAAAGCGGCGCAGGCGGTTGTCGAGCACGTAAATGCCATCGAAGGCGATAAAATCGTCATCGCCGTGGGGGGGGAATCAGGCTCAGGGAAATCAGAATTGGGCCACGAGATCGCCCACCTGCTCAAAAGCCAGGGAACTCCTGCAAAGGTAATGCACATCGACAATTATTACAAAACCTCCCCCAGGGAACGCAATCCCTGGCGCCAGCAGCACGGCGTCGAGAGCATCGGCTACACCGAATATGATTGGGATGCCATCAACCGCACCCTGGCCGAATTCAGAGCAGACCAGGATGATGTGACCATGCCCTGCATCGACCTGCTTACCGATCAAGAAGACCTCCTAAAGACCAGCTTCAAAGGACTGCGCTATATGGTCATCGAGGGGCTTTATGCCGTCAAAGCCGAGGCGGACCTGCGAGCCTTCATCGATCTGACGTATCATGAGACCAAGAAAGCCCAACTGGTACGCGGCAAGGAGAAAATGGACGAGTGGCGTTCCCAGGTCTTAGAACGTGAGCATCAGGTCGTGCGCTCCCTGCGCCCATTGGCACATTTGATCGTGGATGTAGATTATCGAGTGATCAAGCCTTGACAATGCACATCGCTTTTCTCAACCCTCAGGGGAACTTCGACCCCAAGGACAGTTACTGGACAGAGCATCCTGACTTCGGCGGGCAGTTGGTTTATGTAAAAGAAGTCGCCATTGCCATGGCCGCGCGAGGCCATCAGGTGGATATCGTCACCCGTCAAATCATCGACCCCGAGTGGCCGGAATTTGCCGATCAGGTAGATGCCTATCCCGGGGTTGAAGGAGTACGCATCCTTCGCATTCCCTGTGGGCCCAAGGGGTTCTTACCCAAAGAGCAGCTTTGGCCGCACCTGGGGACGGAATGGGTTCCCGCGATGATTAAGTTCTATGAAACCGAGGGGCAGATACCTGATGTGTTTACAGCACACTATGCTGATGGCGGTTTATCGGGCGCGCTGATCGCCAGTGCCTTAGATCGTCCATTCGTCTTCACCGGGCACTCCCTGGGTGCCCAAAAGATGGACAAGCTCAACGCCAGCCGGGAGAACCTCGCCGAACTCGAAGAGAGATTTCACTTCAGCCGTCGTATTTTGGCCGAGCGAGTCAGCATGGAATGGGCCGGACGAATCATTACCTCTACCTACCAGGAACGATTAGAACAATATGGGCACAGGGCCTATCGCGGGGCTATCGATCCCCAAGATGATACGCGCTTCGCGGTGATCCCACCTGGGGTCAATCGGCGGATCTTCAACCCCGATCTTACGGAAGTCGATAAGGATATCGCTGAGCGGATCACCGCAGCGCTAAAGCGTGACATCGATCCCGAACGGCGGAATTTCCCCATCGTAATAGCCTCCAGCCGCCTGGACGCCAAGAAAAACCACCTGGGATTGGTCAGGGCTTTTGCTGAGAGCTCAGAACTTCAGAAAGCGGCGAATCTGGCGATTACGATACGTGGGCTAAAAGACCCACTGCGTCAATATGATGAGCTTTCATCAGAAGAAAAGGCCATCATGGACCAGATCGTCGCCCTGATAGACGCTCACGCCTTGTGGGGAAAGACTCTGGCATTCTCACTGAATAACCAGGCTGAGTTAGCAGCAGCTTACCGCCAGCTTGCCAGGCAAAGGTCTGTATTTGCTCTCACCGCCCTCTACGAGCCTTTTGGATTGGCCCCGCTAGAGGCCATGAGTTGTGGGCTGCCGGCAGTGGTGACGAAAAACGGCGGCCCATCCGAGAGCATGGTCGAGGGCGACCGCGAATTTGGTATCTTGGTTGATCCCGCAGACCCGGATGACATTGCCCGCGGCTTACTGCGAACCGTTGGTTCCCCTGAACAGTGGAAAACGCTACAGGACGTCGGTATCGAACGGGTGACCTCGAAATATACCTGGGAGCGCACTGCCGAGGGATACCTGAGGGTGCTAGAAGATCTCCGGGAGGCCGCGCCACGCATGGGGGAGTCTAAAATTCCATCCTGGTTCACGAATCCCACCCCAGAGAACGAAATCCCCCTGGAAACACTGGCAAACTTATATTTTTAGAGAGGTCAAGAACCGCGTCCCTTATTAGGTGGGCGGTTCAGTCCACTGTTCTTCTCAGTGTAAATCGGCCATACTTGCGCCCGATTCTGCTCTATGAGATACTACCAAAAGCTGCGATACACTCGTATATCGCAGTATGCAAAGGAGAAACAAACATGAGTCGCAGAATCGCCATTATTGGTATCGCCAGCACCCTCTTGCTAAGCTCACTTGCCTGCCAGGCCTTATCAAATATTCTTTCCACACCCACTCCCGTTCCATCACCAACCCCTACGAACACTCCGCTGCCCCCCATTCCGGTGATGCCCGGGCCGGAGCATCCTGACGAGCCGGTCTTTATATCCGGGGAAATCCCCTTCACTTCTCCATTCTTTCTCGACACCGTTTCCGAAGCCTTCGTAATGCTGGAGGATCAGGGCGGTTTCATCCACAGGGATTTAGAATTCGAATTCCCATTGGAGGGACAGGCCATCGGCCCGGTGGCGTTAATCGATGAGGGAACACTCTCTTATCAATTGGCGCTGCCCGCGATCCCTCAAGGCACACTAGCCGACGTAGACAATGACGGTCAAGAGGACACCGGTGTGCTGGTCTTCGCCGTGGCCTATTGGTCCAACACTTGGGGTGGGCCTTTCCTGGAGCCGCGCGATGGCACAGGTTGGTCAACAGCCTACGCCTCCACCACTACAGACCCCGACCGCGACCACGAGATCGATGGCGGGACTCTGGTCGTTTGGGCCCAGGATGACGAGCAAGGCTTCCCCACCGGTTTTGGCGACGACCGCAAACTCTTCACAGAGGATGACCCCACAGCGCCCATCCCCGCAGGCTACAGCCTTGTCAATCTCGATCAGGAGCCATTCAAGATCTACAAAGAGGCCCAGCCATATATAAGCCTCCTCGAGGGTGATACGGCCGTCAACGATTTCTCCGACATGAGCTATGCCGAGGCCTTCGATGCTCTCTTCGAAAAGGTATCCGTCGAATATCCCTTCACGCCAGATAAAGCCATCGATTGGACCGGTTTGTATGACGAATATGCCCCACGTATGGCGCGGGCCCGTAATGATGAGGGTTTCTACTGGGCTTTGAAAGACTTCACTTTGGCGATCCCCGACGCGCATATCGGCATCTCCTTCAACGACTTGATCGGCCGGATTTTCTTCGAGAACCATGGCGGCAGCTTCGGGATGATCCTCATAGAACTGAGCGATGGCCGAGTCCTGGTGCAGGATGTGCTCCCAGGGACTCCGGCTGAGCGCGCGGGGGTCGAGGTGGGTGCTGAAATCGCTTTATGGGATGGATTAGCCATCGGAGAGGCCATCGGCCAGGCTGAACCCTTTTTCGGCCCTTACTCCACAGAGCATCACAGACGCATCGAGCAACTGGTCTTCCTGACCCGAGTTCCCCCAGATTCCAAAATCGAGCTGACCTTTAAAAATCCTGACGGTGAATACCAGACAAGTACTTTACAGGCAGAAGTAGAATATGATTCTTTGTTCGAATGGATCCCCTCATTCCAAGTTGACCTGTTGAGTCCCCCGATCGTCGGCGAAGTGCTGGAACCCTCAGGACTGGGGTATATCCGCATCAATACCTTTTCAGATGACTATAACCTGACAGCCCAGTTGTGGGATCACTATATCAACAGCCTGAACGACGCCGAAGTACCGGGGCTGATCATCGATATGCGCGTCAATGGAGGCGGCAGTTCTGGCCTAGCCAGCGCTTTCGCCGGATATTTCTATGACGAGGAGATCGTCATATCCCGCCGTTCTTATTACAATGAATTGCTTGGTGAGTTCGAATACAAAGACCCCCCTGGCCGCATTAAACCCGGCCCGGCCCTGTTCGAAGGCCCTGTCGCAGTCCTGGTCAGCCCCTACTGTATCAGCGCCTGTGAGGGATTCGCCAATTCCCTCAGCTATCGCGAGAATACGATCATCGTCGGGCACTTCCCCACCGCGGGTGCTTTTGGAGAGGTCGGGCGTGGTCAATACGACCTGCCCGCTGACCTCTCGCTGCAGTTCCCCACTGGCCGCTCTGAAACCCCTCAGGGTGACTTGCTCATCGAAGGCACAGGCGTGATCCCCGACATCCTCGTGCCCGTCACGGAACAGGGCGCAATGGGTGAAGTCGATACCGTTTTAGAAGCAGCCATCGAAGCGTTATCAGAACAATAGAATATCTTGACTATCGGATAAGAAAATAGCCATTCCCTGAGCGGAGCGCAGTCGAAGGGATAGAGAAACCCGGCTTCCTATCCTCGCGACCAAGGTGGAAGCGCTTTACGCCGCTCGTGTCTTGGCATTTTCTGGATTTCCCGCCCTTTTTCGACCAAGTCATCAATCAAATTTAGGACGCGCTCCGTCGCTTTCCCATCAAAGCGTGCCCAGGTTTTAGCCGCACGCGCCTGCTCCGCCACCAAACAGTTGTAGTAATCCCGATCGGAAAACAATCTCGTTAATGTCGGCACTAAATTTGATCGCTCGCGGACGACGACAACCCCTGAGAGCTCGTCAAACAGTTCATACCCAAACCAACCGAAATCTACGACGACGGCTGGTTTCTCCGCAGCCACAGTTAAAGTGACCGTCGATGAAAAGGTCGCCACAAAAACATCACATGTTGGGATGAGCTGGTCATAACTGTAATTTATCGCTACCTTAAACCCATATTTCTCTGCGCGAGGCAAATATTGAGCTAAATCACTTTTGGGGTGCAAGCTAAGCAGGACATTATGCTCAGGATTGGGCTCTGAGAGACAGGTGAATAAGAAGTCGATCTCCTGCCAATGTTCCTCCCACGGCATCAACGCATGTTCAGCTAATTGGGGCACCGAACAGACCAGCAAAGGTTTGTCCGGGTCCACATTCAGTGTTCGACAAACCTCGATACGCCATTCGAGTTGATTTTCTTTGATGCGCGAGGCAGCATCATAGCGAGGTTTTCCGACGACGACCAGTTTTTCCGCGGCCATGCCCTCACGAACCAGAATATCTCTGGCCTGATCACTCTCAACAGCCATCGTCCACGCAGCCCCACCCCCTAAACTCCAGGGGGCAGGAACAGCAATCCCCGTCAGTTGAGCAGCAATCATCCATGCCGATGAATTCCAAAGCAGAGAATAGGAGGCAGTTTTATGAATCCATTTTGGTCTGATCTTAGCCACCCACCGATTGATGCCACTGCTCATGCCGTAGGTATGCCGCCAATCTTCCTGGGCCAACCGGTAGGCCGCGGCGCCAGCCTGCCCGGATAGCGCATAGGGCACAATCAGCGAGGGGATTCCCCGCTTATTAGCAACCCTAATCAATGCGGTTTCGATCCCTACATGACGGTCGCCAACCGTGAGAATACACTCAGGACGTAAATTCACTAACAGCCGTTTGGCAGCCCACTTATCCCGGGAGAACACCACAAGATAATATAGGAATTGAGCCAGAAAGGATCGTTTTATCATCCCCCAAACAAACGAAGCGAAGCCGTTCCCATTTTTCGATTGGACACCCCCTGACTGGCCTGAGGGCTGCATACCCACGCTCTGCTCTTCTACACCGTGGAGAATATACCCAATCTCCTCCTCTCGACAGGCATTAACGGCGTCATCGTTATCCTTCCAATGGACCAAAATCAAGGGCTCATACTTCCGCTGGCCTTTGATTGCCACGGCGAGGTACAGAATCTCTGAGAATGATGAACTACTATGGGGGACAAGCAAAAGGTTTGAAGGATTTTCCATTGGTGAAAAACCAGGATAACGGCCTTCTCTGCCTCAAACGTTATAGGTCTCTGGGCGGTACAACTCGAGATGATCTTTGATCCAGGCGATAGTTTTCAATAGCCCCTCTTCTAATGTATATCGCGGTGTCCAACCCAGGTTCTTCCTGGCTTTAGAGATATCCGCGCACAAGCGGTCAACTTCGCTGGCCTCCGGGCGAACTCTCCCGGTGTCTGACATTACGGGCACATCCTTGCCGACCAACTTGACAATCAGTTCAACCAAATCCCGTATCGAGACATCTTTTCCCGTGCCGAGATTCGTCACTTCGCCAATAGAGACAGGATTTGCAGCAATGGCCAGGAAACCTTCCACGGTATCAGCCACATAATTCAAATCCCGTGTTGGGGTCAGGTTGCCCACACGAATTTCCGATTGTGTCAGCGCCTGGGTAACCACCGCAGGTATGATCGCTCTGGCAGATTGTCTTGGGCCATAGGTGTTAAAGGGCCGCACAATCGCAACCGGCAGCTCGAAAGAGCGATGAAAGGATTCAGCCAACTTGTCCGCCCCGATCTTTGTCGCCGAATAGGGTGATTGGCCCTGCAAAGGGTGCTCCTCATCAATGGGCACGTAGCGCGCTGAACCGTATGTCTCACTTGTGGATGTCTGCAAAACCCGCTCAACGCCTTCATCGAGCGAGGACTGCAAAATATTCAACGTCCCGACGATATTGGTTTGCACATACGAAGATGGAGCTTGATATGAATAGGGGATTCCGATGAGGGCCGCCAGATGGAAGACGAACTCCATACCACTCACGGCTTTCCGGACACTGTCTCGGTCGGCGATATCACCAGAAAGCACTTCAACCTCATCTACTACGGGCGAATTATCCAGCCAACCCCATTTCCCTAGGGAATTGTAATGCACAAACGCTCGCACCTGTGCCCCCAATTCAAACAGGCGCTCCGTGAGATGGCTGCCGATGAAACCACCGGCACCGGTAACGACCACCTTGCGATCAGACCAATTAAATTCTGCCATTTTTGACATCTTCTTGTGCCTGCTGATAATCAGGCGGTTGCCCAATATCCAACCAATATTCCATCACGGGGAAATTGATCACCGTACGGTCATCTTCAAGCAAGATATTGATCAAGTCCGTCATATCAAGTTCTTGATTGCCTTCGATATAAGAGTGAACAAGGGGATCTAATAAATAGATCCCGGCATTCACAAAAAAGCTGTAGCGCGGTTTCTCGCGTAATCGTTTGACGTATGGCCCATCCCCTTCGACCACACCAAAAGGAACACTGACGCCGTATTGACGTACAGCAACCGTGAGATCGGCCTGGTATTTTTGGTGGTAAGTGAGCATCGAGCGAAAATCCACCCGAGTGAGAATATCGCCGTTGATAACCAGCAGCGGCTCATCGGGTGCATCCATTAATCCCAATGATCCAGCCGTTCCTAAAGGTCTATCCTCTTCAACATAGTTTATTTCAACACCAAAATCCTGCCCACTACCAAAATGAGTCTTGATTTTCTCCCCAAGATAATTCGTTGTAACGCTTACCCTGTTTATCCCGGTGTCACGCAATTGCTCGATGATCCGTTCCATAATCGGTCGGTCACCAAGCGGCAACATGGGTTTAGGCAAATCCTCGGTCAGGGGTCTGAGCCTCATGCCGTACCCCCCTGCCATGATGACCGCCTGAACTGGCAAATCTCTGCCGGGCAGCAGGTCTTCCATCGAGACTAAATCAACCATGATACCATCGTTGTCGATGATGGGAACCTGTTGAACGATATGCTCTTTCATCAAACGCAGGAGCTCTGATGGCTCAGTACCAATGGGCGCGGTAACGGGCTTGGGATACGGCGAATTTACCCGCTCGGCCAGCAATTCGCTCACAGGGGTCTCTAAGTCCTTGCCTGCTAAGATGGCGCGCCGGATATCGCCATCGGTAACGGTGCCGATCAAACGCATTTCATCATCGGTGACCAGGGCAATCCCTTGTGCACCCTGATCGATACGCTTAATTGCCTCTCGAATTGGACTATCCGGTTTGACAAAATAATCCAAAACACTCTCACTTCTCACGGTCTTTCGATTCTCCAATCACTGAGGCGGGCACACCAGCAACAATAGTTCCATCTGCAACATCTTTTACAACAGCCGCTCCGGCCCCAACAATGGCATTCCTTCCGATAGATATGCCCTGCTTGATAACAGAACCAGCACCAATATGAGCACCCTCTCCAACCTCCACCGTCCCTGCCAATTGAGCACCGGTTGCGACATGAACGTGATCGCCGATGACACAATCGTGTTCGATAATGGCCCCTGTATTGACAATCACGTTATCCCCCAACCTAGAATCAGCATTAATCACTGCTCCAGCCATAATTGTAACACCCAAGCCTAGAGCCACAGATGGAGATATGATCGCTCGTAGATGAACAACATTGATGGGCTTGAATTCTGCGCTCACAACTTCATCAAATAAACGTTGCCTGGGTCGATTATCACCAGCACCACCAAGTCCTACAAAAAAATGCTCCACGCCCTTTTTTTTCAGCTCTGATAGCAACTCATCACCCCCCAATATTTCGATATCTGAAATATTTTGCCCATGAAGACCAACTTTGGGGTCAAGCAATCCAACAACCTCATAGGCACCATTTTCGTTTAATATTTCGATGATGGCTTTTGAATGCCCACCAGCACCAATACCAACGACTGGAATTCTCATATCAATTCACTTCACGAATGAGCATGAACGCTTCAGCATACTCAGTTCCGATAGAAGCCCCTCGGTATCGCGCAAGGGCCTTGATAGCAGAACTCCCCCTTGGGCAAGGGTCTGGTTGTGCTTCTGTCTTGTAAAACCCCATAATCCTTATTTTTTCGTCGATATATGGCGTTATATCATGATAAATATTGGGGACAAATAAGCGATGGTGTTGTGGAGGGGCCGCTTCGGTAGAAGATAAGGTTTCGTACGAGAGGATTCGCCTTACCCCCAATTTGTTCATGTAAAATGTCTTTAAAACGGAAAGCGTAGCCGAAAAAACAGCATGATGATCCGTGTGCACATCGCCGTCATGAACCAGATAAATTACGTGGGGCTTTACTATTTCCACAACTTCCCGAATACTCCCAATGAGATCTGCTTGCGGAACCGTGTCCAATCGGACTGTAGGGTATCCTAACTTAAAATACTGTTCCACTCCATAAGCTTCAGCTACTTGCTCAACCTCGATCGCTTTGCGTTCGATTACCTCTGCTGACCATTGTGGCTCATGCGCCTGGGTTCCAATCAGCCAAAAGAGACTGTCGCCACTATGACGGTGCTTCAGCAACGTGCCACCACAACCAAGTGTTTCGTCATCGGGATGGGCAGATATAAACAAAATATTCATAAGATCTTTCCAGAGGTGATATCTTTCGATCGTTCGATTACTATCTGGCTAACAGAGTTGTAGCTCCCAATTCAGCAGCATAAAAACGAAAAAAAGAAGTGTAATCCTTTTCATTTTCGCTCTAAAAGCGCGGGAGAACCCTCCTCAGGCCCTTCCAGCAGGGCATAAGAGCTGGGCTCGAGTTGCCCAACCTTGCCACCGTCAAGCACCTCGCGAGAGTATAGATCGAGACACATCAAGCCCTCTCTATTCATCACACATTCGTACTCATAATCGTCCACACGGTCAGTATGCCCAATCTTTGATAATTAGACTTGCGCCCAACTGAACGTCTGCCAGTACGCGCGCTATTTGCTCACCTGCATAACCGTCGCCAAATAAGTTCGAGCAACTCATAATCTGCTCTCGAAACTCTTGGTCAGTGAGAGCAAACTGAACTGCTTGCTTGATCGATTCCTTGTCATGTGGCACATAAATTACATTTTCCGCGTGTTGACGCTTCTTCTGCCGATTACCAACATTGATCACCGGAAGCTTCAAATATGGCGCCTCAAGAATGCCGAGGCTTGAATTTCCTATTAGCACATCCACCATTTTTAGCAAGTTTACGAATTCTAGGCGAGGAAGAGACCTGTACGTTTTGACAAAAGACAGCTGTTGTGCGTATTCATCAATGACTCGAATAATCTCACGGCTTCCCGCATCAGAGTTAGGGTAGCTTATCAAAGTCTTGTACCCAAGCTCAGCAATAGCATCCATAGTGATCCGCATTTGTCGGCCGGCGTCCTCGATTTCGCTACTGATAACGTGTTGAATAGCAAGAAGAATCGGTCCAGTGGTTAAATCAAAATCCAATCGTTCACTCAGTTCCTCCGGCGTTAGTGAGGGCAAAAGCCGAAACCGATCCAAAGCAGGATTGCCCACGCAATGAACACGCGATGATTCCTCTCCCATCTTCCGCACCCGTTCGGCACTCTCCTCGCTAATTGTGAAATGCAGATGAGCCAGTTTGGTAACGGCGTGGCGCACCGAATCATCAATATTGCCAACAACAATATCGCCGCCAGCAATATGTGCTACTGCGATATTCATATATGCGCCAGCCAGTGCTCCCATAATCGTTTCTTCACGATCACCGCATACCAGGAGAAAATCAGGTTCTACCCTCTCCAAAGTTTGGACTAGGCCCACCAGTTGAATAGCTGCCGACTTAATACGGCTGCTTGCTGTATCCGAATCTAGCAGACTTTCAATGCGATCAGCAATCGGAAACCCATCCTCTTCGATCTGCTGTACTGTATACCCAAAGCTAGGAGCCAAGTGAGCGCCGGTGACGACAACTTGAAGCTCAAGGTTAGGATGCTCTTGTATGGCCCTCATTGGCGAGAAAAGAATATCGTACTCGGAGCGGATACCTGTGAGAACAACAATTCGTCTACGTTTTACCATGTTGAGCAGTCTCCCTGCGCCCCAGAAACCAGTTCATAGCTTGAAAGGCATTCTCAAAAGTCTGATCCACCCACTTATCGCTCAAATGTAGTTTTTTATATTCTCCGGTAAGCACTCGAAACGTGCACATTCCAATTCGCTTTGCCGATTCAAAATCCACCAACGGGTTATCGCCCACGTAGGCAACCTCTCCTGGCTCTAAACCAAGATCACTGATCAACGCCAAGAATCCGGCCTGGTGTGGCTTATAAAATGCTCTACCGAGATTGCCAGTATATACCTTCACATCGAAAAAGTTCTCTAATCCAAGCACTTTCAGTTTGCGTCGCTGCACTTCCACCTGACCATCTGTCAGCAAACCCAATTTGAAACCAACCTCTCTCAATGCCCTGAGGCCATCCACAACACCAGGATAAGGAACTAACATGGGATCATGCGCCCGATAAACTTTTACCAAACAGCGCTCGATTTCAGGAGAGTAAGCATCGTATGCTGCCAACGCATCTGAAAAGATGTGGTTGCACTGGCTAGTTAATTCCTGCCAATCCGTATAAATGCGAGTAAAGAATTCGTCTCTCGGGACGCCAATTTGCCTCTCCACTTCAAGTGCCACGTCTAAGTAAGCTCCTTTAACATACTGGGCGTGATCATAGAGCGTGTCATCCAAGTCAAAACCAATTGCTTGGATCATGAAAGCAGATCCCTCTCATTAACTAAGCAGTCACTGAAGTAACGCATCATCAAAAGCCCATATTTGACTGGCACTGGTTCAAAAGAAACATTGCTCAACATCTTTGCTAGCAATTCGAACCAATTTTCTGTTGCAGCCATAGAAAGCGAAAGGCCGCCTGCGATGCGAGGATTGATCTCTGTGAACAACACACCATCATCAGTGCGAAAGCACTGAACATCAACCGGCCCTACAAAGCAAGACGACGTCAGAACCTGCCGCATGTGTTGCTCGATCATCTCGTCATAGACCACTTGACCCTTAACAGATAAGCCTGATTCAATCGCGAGTCGTTTCCGCGGAACAATGTAAATGATGTTCCCATCCATGTCACACAAAGCATCAATTGAGAATTCCTGGCCCTCAACGAATTCCTGCGATACACATCCTTCCATGTCTACGGATTTCCCCGGTTCAACTCTACGAATTCCGCTTCCTCCTCGACCAACTCGAGGCTTGATTAACTCATATTCATGATGCAGCGAAGTCTTGGGAGTTGGGATACCATTAGCAACAAAGAAACGATAAGTCTCCCATTTATCATAGCAGATAGCAATGGTGTCCTCTGGTGAGATTAACACTGTAATCCCGAGCTTGGCAAGAGATTCGCGTCGGTTTGCCCATTCCAGTAGGCCTTCATTGACAGATGGAAAAACAAGATCGATTTCTTCGGCGAGGCAAATCTCAATTAAAGTGTCAAAACAATCAGGGTGGGAATATCGAGGTACAAGATACCCACGATCTACCATGTATAGCCCAAATGCAAGTGGATCAATATCCAATCCCACGATCTTGTCAGAAATCGCCCGGAGATACGGGAATAATGTGCCCCAAATTGGACTGCCTACGGCTTCTATTAAAACATTCATTTTAGCATTTCTATTTTCAGCAATTCACCAGCTCGAATAGGCATTCGCACCATTCGCCCAACCAAATAGGATTGCATAGTCGGTGGAAGACCGGTACCAGGGCGTTTGATAGCAATCATCTCTTCAGTAAGTACTGTATCTGCAGGGATATCTACCGCCGCGACCAGACTCTTGCGTGCCACTGTTGCGGTATTCGCCTCGCTGGCGGCTGGCTCTTTGCGCCCATGCCCCCGTGCTGCTTCTACCATGCGAATACCCTTAACCAACGCAGTTAGCTCATCTGGCTCTAGTGAAGCGCGATGGTCCGGGCCCGGCAGGTTGCGATCCAAGGTGAAGTGCTTTTCGATCACACAAGCTCCGAGAGCTACCGCTGCCAATGCGACCACAATTCCCGATGTGTGGTCTGAATAGCCAATTGGAACTTGAAAGGCCCTGGCCATGGTTGCCATCGCTTTCAGATTCACATCCCCCGGCTCTGCCGGATAATTCGACACACAATGAAGCAATACGATCTGTTGATTGCCCGTACCTCGCAAAAGTCGCACCGCTTCGTCTACTTCGCTCAGATAGGACATCCCAGTGGAGAGAATGACCGGTTTCCCTTTTTTAGCTATATGCTCCAATAACGGCCAGTTGGTAATCTCCCCTGAACCGATCTTATACGCCGGCACATCCATACCAGCCAACAAATCGACGCTTTCTTCATCAAAAGGTGAAGAGAGAAAGATCAAACCTTTCTCCCGGCAGTACGCTTGAAGTTCTCGGTGGGCTCCCGGGGAGAGTTCGAGCCGCTGGAGCATCTCCAACTGCGATTCACCCCCGTCTTCGGTCTGTATTTGGTAGTCTGCTTTTGGCGCTGTTGGACTCACCAACTGATCAGCTTTGAAGGTTTGAAACTTTACTGCATCCGCTCCTGCATCAGAGGCCACATCGATCAACTTTTTCGCCAGGTGAATATCGCCATTGTGATTCACACCAGCTTCGGCGATCACAAAACAGGGATGTCCAGCACCCACCAATCTATTCCCTATCGAAATTGCCTTCATTGACCGATCCTGTCCTGCATCATCAGCGTTGCCAACTTCAAATCCCATTGGGAATCTATGTCGATAGATCGATCTTCAGGCATGACATAAGCATAGGTTTTCGATGTATACCAAGTTCGTTTCTCAAGCAAGATCTCTCGCCTAGCCAGGTATATCGAGCCATTCAGCGCATAAACAGGTGGTAATTCCTGTCGCCTGGGGATAAAGTCTTCTTGAGCAAGAAAATCAAGCATAAACCCCGTAGAGCTTATCGACTTCATCCAATATGGGTGATGCTTGGCCAATACCACGCTAACAACTGCATCTGTTCCCTTCTGATCCATCAGTTCAACCACGATATCGATATCAGCCGATGAACGCAGAGGGGACGTTGGCGTCAAACACATCACACAATCCGGTTTATATTCTTGATTCTCTTCCAGCCAACGCACAGCGTGAATGATCGGCTCGATCCCCGGTGTATCATCGGCGGCAAGTTCTGCGGGTCTCTTGAAGGGCACTTCAGCGCCATATTCAACTGCAATCTCAGCGATTTGATCGCTATCGGTAGAGACGATCAACCGGTCAATATGTTTCGATCTTTGGGCTTCCTCAATTGTCCAGGCAATCAATGGTTTCCCCCCTACAGACACAATATTCTTGTGGGGGATACTTTTCGAACCGCCCCGGGCTGGGATCACAGCGAGAACTTTCATATTGCAATGGTCACTTCAACTTACGTATCTGTCCAGCCTGCAAATCCACGGGAACCTGGCGCTTATCATTGATCAGCCTCAGTAAAACTCGAACCCGCTCCTCGCCGGGCAGCCTGGTATCAAACACCGCCTCATACCCTGAAAACGGCCCATCGTGGATACGGACTTTATCGCCCCGTTCCAGGCCATCAAACACTTCACCCCCGGCTTCGTTGATCTCTTGGATTCGCTTTTGCAATCCTTGAACGATGTGACCAGGTACCGGGGCTGGTTCCCCATCAAATGAGACAAAGCCCAGAGTATGAGGCATCCATTGGAATGTCGAGAGACCCAAGTCTTCTAAATCAACATGCACAAACAAATAACCTGGGAAATACGGTTTCACTTTGCGCGCCCGGGGGTTGACAGGATGCACTCTAATACGCGGATAATAGTTCTCAAGCCCTCGCGCCTGTAATTGTCGCCAAACGATATCTTCTTTTCTCGGTTTGCTGCGGATCACATACCAATGCGACGCCATAAAGAATGCCTTTTTTTCAGGTGCTAATATTTCAAGATCGCCATGTATTGTAATTAATCAACTTTATCTCGACAAGGCTTGACAAGAAGCGCTAAGTTCTCCCAAAAATCCGAGACACTTCAATGAACTTTGATAAAGTTGTCTTATTGAACGATAGAACTTGCGAAGCGGATACAATCACAAAGCCCTGCATTGTGGAGAATGGCAGTACTGACAGTGTAACACTTGCAAACGAAGTGGCCTGATCACATTCACCCACAAGTATTTGGGCGGTTGCCCAACACCCAAGAGAGACAATCCGAATGCAATCAAACAAAAAAAGCGCAGTACTCGACTGCGCTTCATCTTGGGATGAAAGTAAAATCAGAACTAAATGCTACATCCGTTCTGAGACGTATTTAACTGCCTCACCAACAGTAGTGATCTTCTGGGCATCTTCGTCGGAAATTTCGCTGCCAAAGGCCTCTTCAAACTCCATAATCAGCTCGACCAAGTCGAGGGAGTCGGCTTCCAGGTCCTCGCGGAAGCGAGATTCGGCCGTGATTTCACCAGCGTCGATGTCCAACAATTCAGCAATGATTCCTTTTACTTTCTCGAGTACTTCTTCACTCATGGGAGATCCTCCTCGGGTTTAGTTTTCAGCCAGTTTTCGTTTTTGGCCAATTTTTTGAGTAATCCGGGCAATTTTACAGCCCAATTCTCGCTCCTGTCAAGCTGAGTTGACAGTCCAGAATCAGGCTGGTAAGATAGCCTCACACCTAAGGAACACTGATCAATGCCAAAAGTTACGCCTACAAGTGCCAGAAAGGCAGATCACATTCGCATAAATTTGGATGAAGATGTACGTTCCGGCTTGACCACGGGGCTGGAACGTTTTCATTTCATCCACCAAGCTTTGCCTGAATTAAATCTGGAAGAAGTGGACCTGAGTCTTTCAGTCTTCGACCGTTCGATGGCGGCGCCCATTCTGATCTCATCCATGACCGGGGGAACGGATGAAGCAGGTGAGATCAACCGTACCCTGGCACAGGCCGCTCAAGAGACCGGTATAGCCATGGGCTTAGGCTCCCAGCGCGCCGCCATCGAGCATCCTGATCTGGCTGTCACCTTCAAAGTCAGAGATGTGGCCCCAGATATCCTGCTTTTGGCAAATTTGGGAGCGATCCAGCTCAATTACGGGTATGGTGTAGACCAGTGCCAGCGCGCGGTGGATATGATCGAAGCTGACGCGCTGATCTTGCATTTGAACCCCTTACAAGAGGCCCTGCAGCCCGAAGGGGACACCAATTTTGCGGGTTTATTGAAGAAGATCGAAGGAGTATGCGACAATCTCACCATTCCGGTGATCGCCAAAGAGGTGGGCTGGGGCATCTCGGAGCAAACCGCCCGTCAACTCATCAACGCGGGTATTGCCGCCATTGATGTTGCCGGGGCGGGAGGTACCTCCTGGGCCCAGGTGGAGATGCATCGCGCTCAAAATGAAAGTCAAGCGCGTCTGGCAGCCGCTTTCCCCGATTGGGGCATCCCCACGGCAGATTCTATCGTCATGGTTCGCAGAACAGCGCCCGACTCCCCCATTTTCGCCTCGGGGGGGCTGCGCACCGGCCTGGATATCGCCAAGTGCATTGCTCTGGGGGCCACCCTAGGCGGCATGGCAGGGCCATTCCTCAAAGCGGCGACACGCTCGTTGGATGACACAATCCTGGCCATTCACGAGGTCGCACGTGAAATCCAGGTAACCATGTTTGCTGTGGGGGCGGGTAACCTGGAAGAACTTCGAAACAAGCCTCTCACAAAACAGAATATCTAACCTCATATATGGCACTTCAAAACTTCATCGATCAATGCCTCCCGGCGATTGAATCGGAACTTCAACAAGTCGTCAAAACTGCCAGGGAGCCTCATTACCAGGGTTTGCACGAGATGACGACTTACCATATGGGCTGGGAGGGGGAAGGCGCTGGGCCAAAAGCGCGCGGCAAACGCGTGCGCCCACTGCTGGTGCTGCTTTCAACGGCTTCCGCGGGAGGAGAGTGGGTAAATGCCTTGCCCGCCGCCGCGGCTGTCGAACTGGTGCACAATTTTTCCTTGATCCATGATGACATCGAGGATAACAGCCCTTTGCGGCGTGGCCGGCCCACTGTGTGGAAGATATGGGGCCTGGCACAGGCCATCAACGCCGGCGATACTATGTTCACCCTGGCACATTTAGCGGTGATGGGATTGAAAAAAACCACCTCCCCGATCATCGCCTTGCAAGCAACTCACCTGCTTCAACAAACCTGTTTGCATCTCACCCAGGGGCAATATCTAGATATCGCTTATGAAGAAAAAACCGATCTAGCCATCGAAGATTACTGGCCCATGGTAGCGGGGAAAACCGGCGCCCTGCTGGCTGCTTGCACAGAACTGGGTGCGCTGGTGGCTGATGTGGATAACGAGACGCGCAACTTCTACAGGAATTTCGGACGCGACCTGGGGTTGGCTTTTCAAGCCCTGGATGATTACCTTGGCATTTGGGGAAACACCGATCTCACAGGCAAATCGGTAGCCAGCGACCTGGTCGAGGGCAAGAAGACACTGCCAGTTTTGTATGGATTAGAGAAAAATGGGGCTTTTGCAAAGCGTTGGCGACAAGGCCCAGTCACACAGGGGGAAGTGCCCGAGATTGCCAAACAGCTTGAAGCCGAGGGTGGGCGGGCCTTCACCCAAGACGAAGCGGAACGATTGACCTCGAGCGCCCTCCAGTCCCTTGAAGACGCCGATCCGCAAGGTGACGCGGGGCAAGCCCTGGCCGAGTTGGCTAACCAGTTGCTAAAAAGGGATGTTTAGTGTTAAACGTGAAATACGTTTGACAAGAATTGACTGAAAATCCCTTGCAGACAGCCGTTTCTCATCCATTGCAGCAGGCCCAAAGTCGATTCGCAGGGCTTAAAAAAGGCTGGTATAATCATCGCCGCTGTCTGGAAGCTGGCACTACGCTTTCAAAACCCAAATCTGCTTATGACCACTGAAAATTCAGCGACTTCAACAAAACTTTGCCCGACTTGCGGCACTCGACTCAGTCAGGATGCGACGCGTTGCCTGGTTTGCGGGAGCGAACTGGCAGAAAAAGGGGAAACCTCCGATAGATCGTCGCGAGCACTGCGCGGCAGCCGCATGCCGGAAATAACCCTAAGCCTACCTGCTGCTATTGGTCTCTTGGCCGTCTTTCTGACGATTGGTGCAGTGATGGTCTTTTTCGCTTTACAGCGTACCGGGCGCGTAGTCGAACCTACCCAAACCCCAACCTTGACGCTGACGCTGACACCCACCCTGACACCCACACCAGCGACCCCCACCACTACCCCAACTCCGCTACCATCTCCGACACCCTTTACTTACATCGTCAAATCAGGAGATACGTGTGGAGGCATCGCTGTCGCTTTCGATATTTCGGTGCAAAGCATCGTGCGGCTCAACAACTTGCCAGCAGATTGTGCTACCCTGTTCGATGGCCAAGAGCTGCTAATTCCCCATCCCACACCAACAACGACCCCCTTCCCCACAGCTACGCTCAGCGGCCCAGAAGCGACCTATGCTGCCTGTGAGAAGGTCATCTATACCGTGCAAGAGAACGACACGCTGAGCAGTATTTCGACGAACTACGCGGTGCCGATGGATGCCATCAAGGAATATAACGGCATGGTCAACAACACAGTTTACGCGGGGATGAATTTGACCATCCCCTTGTGTGAACGGGCAGCAACCCCCGGGCCGACGCTCACACCAACGGCCCCACCTCCCTACCCGGCCCCGAACCTGCTGCTGCCTGCCGATGGCTCTTATTTCACCCTGGAAGATGATATTGTCACCCTACAATGGGCCGCGGTCGGCACTCTGCGGGAGAACGAAGCTTACGCGGTCAACATTGAAGATATCACCGAAGGCCAGGGCCGTAAACTCCTGGATTACGTGGAAGACACTAAATTCATCATTCCGGCCTCGTTCCGAGCAGCTACCAGCGCCCCTCATGTGTATCGCTGGTGGATCATGCCTGTCAGACAGATCGGCACTGATGAAAACGGAGAGGCTATCTGGGATACGGCCGGAGCAGCCAGTATGACGCGCGTTTTCACCTGGACTGGTGAGGCGCAAGTGGTGACCCCGACTCCTTAGACAAAGTCAAGAACCAAAAACGGCGGGTGGTTCGCATCACCCGCCGTTTTTAATTTCGAGACAGTTTATCTTTTCTGCGAAACAATCTCTTCAAGCATTCGCGTGGTAAGCGACTTCGGTCGTTCGAGGGGCTGCCCCAGGGCTCGCGCCCAAACGGCATTGGCCGTCACCCCAAGGATGCGGCTGACGCCAAAGAGCACGGTATAGAAATCGAACTCGCGTATACCATAGTGATATTGCAGCGTTCCGCTGACAGCGTCCACATTAGGCCAGGGATTCTTGACTTTGCCCGTTTCCCCAAGCACCTTGGGGATCACTTCAAAGGCCATCTCAACCAACTGGAAGAGTTC
Organism: Anaerolineales bacterium; assembly: GCA_028278545.1. Lineage (GTDB taxonomy): Bacteria > Chloroflexota > Anaerolineae > Anaerolineales > UBA11858 > NIOZ-UU35. The sequence goes on along the minus strand of JANQED010000128.1, from coordinate 69,760 downwards.
ATCATCTTGCATAAACTGCTGACCAAATTTGAATTGGGCGGTGTAACGGGGGTCAGGCTGGCGCAGAACGGCATGGCCATACCCAGGGATCACCTGCCCAGCATTCAGCGTGTCCCAACAGTATTTATCGAATTGTTCCTCGGATGGCAGACCGCCGAATTCCTCCCGAACGCTCAGCAACCATTTGAGACTCATCTGGTTTGCCAAACCATGTAGAGGCCCCGCCAAAGCGTTGATGCCGGCAGAACAAGCATAATACACGTCTGAAAGGGCGGAGGCTACTAAATGGGTCGCGTGGGCGCTGGCGTTACCGCTTTCGTGATCGGAGTGCAGGAAGAAATATAAGCGGGTAAGGTCTTGGTATGCCTGGGTGGGGATGCCTACCATATGCGCAAAGTTACCAGCCCAATCTAAGTCTGCACGAGGGGCAACGAACTCTCCGTCACCAAACTTCTTCCGGTAAATAAACGCTGCGATGGCGGGCAGCTTGGCCGTGAGATTGAGAGCATCTTCTAACATCGCTTCCCAATATTCCGTTTTCTGCATACCCACCTGATAACGCTTAGCGAAAACAGAGTCATTTTGCATCGCTAAAATGGCCTGCGAGAACAGAGTCATCGGGTGCGTATCAGCAGGCATCGCTCTGATCACATCTAAAGCGTATGACGGCACTTCGCCACGGCTTTTCCATTCCTCCTCGACTGACATAGCTTCTGCATAGGTAGGAATCTCGCCAATCAGCAGCAAATAATAGAGACCCCCTGAAAGCGGGAAATCAGAACCCTGGGCTTTTGGGAGTAGTTCTAAGAGCTCGGGAATAGCGTATCCACGAAAACGGATGCCCTCCTGGGGGTCCACGTAAGAGATATCGGTCACCAGCACTTTGGCGCCGCGCATACCTCCATAAATCTGGCTGACATTCACCTCACCAACAACAACATCCCCATTTTCTTTGACCAGTTTACCGACCCGCTCCTGCCATTCTGGCAGTTGTGCAGCGATCTTCTCCTTGAGTATCATCTCGATCCTTTCTATCAATCTGTCCTTTTATAGCCCTAACTTGGCGGTGTTGGCGGCCACGCCTTCAGCAGATTGCTTGAGTGCGGCCATTTCTTCATCATTCAAATCATATTCAATGATCTTTTCAACGCCGTTGGCCCCAAGCTGGGCCGGAGCGCCAAAATAGATGTCTTTCAGCCCGTATTCACCCTGCATATAGACCGCCGCCGGCACGATGAGCTGCTTATCTTTCAGGATAGCCTCTACCATCTGGGCGATGGCAGCAGAAGGTGCATAATAGGCACTCCCCTGCTTGAGCAGTTTGACGATCTCGCCTCCACCGCTGCGGGTGCGCTCGACGATCCCATCCAGAAGCTCTGCTGACATGGTTTTGTGCAGAGGCACACCGGCCACATTGGAATGCCGGGTGAGGGGTACCATAGAATCCCCATGACCGCCCAACACGTAGCAATTGATATTCTCCACGCTGACATTCAATGCCAGGGCAACGAAGGCCCGCATGCGGGCTGAATCGAGAATGCCAGCCTGCCCGATGACGCGGTTCGGCGGCAGTCCGGTCTTCTTCCAGGTAAGATAAGTCATCACATCTAATGGATTCGTCAACACGATATAAATTGCATCTGGGGAGAGCTTAATGGTCTCCTCAGCAACTTTGCCAACAATCTCTGAATTCGCCGCCAGCAGATCATCGCGGCTCATGCCCGGTTTGCGAGGCAATCCCGCAGTGATAACGATGATGTCCGAGCCTGCCGTAGCCTCGAAGCCAGCCCCTCCCGCACCTGTAATAGAGACATCTTTGCCAATCACTGGCATCGCCTCCAGTAAATCCAGGGCCTTGCCCTCAGGCATCCCTTCGACAACATCTACCAATACAAGATCGGCTATTTCCCGTTGCGCCAGCCAGTGGGCTGTTGTCGATCCTGTCATCCCGGCGCCAATAATCGAGACTTTTTTGCTCATTCAATCCTCCTCCAGGTTGAGAGATAAATATTTATGACAACGATGCAATTCTACTATTCTTACCAGATTTTTCCAGATATAAAAACACCCCCCGGCTTTGAAATGCCAGGGGGTGAAATCGTTAACTAGATTGTTCTTCAAGGAAATGGGTCGTCTGCATGGCTGCGGCCGCTCCCATCCCTGCTGAGGTGATCACCTGACGAAAATGTGAATCCGCCACCTCTCCAGCAGCATAGACTCCGGGAACATTGGTTTGCATATACTTGTCTACGACAAGATAACCTAACTCATCCATCTCGAGCTGCCCCTCGTAGAGTTCAGTGTTGGGGATATGGCCGATGAAGATGAAGGCCCCATCAGTGGAGAAGCGTGATTCTTCACCCGTCTTCTTGTTCTGCAATCGAACGGACTGCACAACGCCATTTCCTTCGATTTCCGTAAGCACGGTATCCCATATAAACTCGACCTTGGGGTTGTTGAAGGCCCGCTCCTGCATCAACTTCCCGGCGCGCAGTTCGTCGCGGCGATGAACCACGGTCACAGAATTGGCATAGCGCGTCAGGAAGAGCCCTTCTTCCATGGCGCTATCCCCGCCACCCACGACAACAACATCTTTGTCGGTGAAGAAATGACCATCACAGGTCGCGCAATAAGAGACTCCTCGACCCGTGAACTCTTCCTCGCCAGGGATCTCCAATTTGCGCGGGTTGGCGCCAGTGGTAATAATCAAGGTTTCGGCGTAGTGATCGCCTCCATAGGTGGTGACTTTGAAGGGGCGTTCCGAGAGATCGAGTGCCGTGACGTTGTCGAATTCAATGCGCGTACCAAACCGTTCAGCCTGCTTCTTAAAGGCTTCGACCAAATCCGGGCCGCTGATGCCATCTGGGAACCCAGGATAATTCTCCACAATATGCGTATTGGCAACCTGTCCACCCAGCAACATACCTGTGAACACGACCGGTTCCAAATTGGCTCTGGAAGCATACAATGCAGCGGCAAGCCCGGCAGGGCCTGAGCCAATGATGATCATTTTGTGTACATTATTTTCAGACATTTCAAGCCTCAACTGTTTTCAATGGGTACTGACGACAATAGTCCCAAGTATTTTACCAAGCGATTTGGGCTTGTTTCGAGTATTTAGATGCACCCATCACCAAAAAGTTACAACAACCACTAGCTTCCCTAGTGCGCGGCAATGCTAATACATGTAAATTCATCTAGAAGTTCAACTTCTTTACATATCTGCTTTCATCCTTAAGCAATTAAAAGAAGTTGAACTTCTTAAAACCTGACAATCCACTAGGTCACCGGCCTGAAACACGGTACAAAAACAGGCTGCGACGCTCGCAGCCTGTTCTCTTCACAGCGATCCCCCTTCCTTTGGATGAAGTATCAATCTCGTCTTGGGCCGCGATCACGCCGATTGGAGGAATGACGTTTCGAAGGTCGTCGTTTCCCTCCTCCCGGGCGGTCGCTGGCAATCGCTTCTTCCACAGTCCAGCCTTCGAGTACGGCCCGCCGTGAGAGGCGGATCTTTCCCGAGCGCTGGTTGATTTCTGTCACCATAACCGTGATCTCATCGTCCTTTTTGACCACATCTTCAACGCTTTGTACGCGCTGTGTGTCAAGCTGAGAGATATGAACTAGCCCATCTGTACCAGGGGTGATCTCGACAAAACAACCAAAATCCTGAATGCCGGTGACCTTCCCGGTATAGATGCGGCCTACTTCCGGGGTTTCTGTGAGCCGTTCGATCTGCTCGCGGGCCAGGCGGGCTCCCTCGCCATCAGAGGACGCGATGAACACGGTGCCATCCTCTTCGATGTCAATTTGAACGCCCGTCTCATCCTGAATACCGCGGATGATCTTGCCGCCTGGGCCAATCACCGCGCCGATCTTGTCTTCAGGGATTTGAACAGTCACAATGCGCGGGACGTGGGGCTTTAATTCCGGACGCGGCTCAGCGATGGTTTCCAACATCTGCCGCAAGATGTGGGCGCGAGCTTCCTTAGCCTGCGCAAGGGCTTCAGCCATGAGTTCGGCAGTGAGACCCTTGATCTTGATATCCATCTGCAAGGCAGTGACGCCATTATCGGTCCCGGCCACCTTGAAATCCATATCGCCAAGGTGATCTTCCAGACCTTGGATGTCGGTCAGGATAGCGTAACGGTCACCCTCTTTTACCAAGCCCATTGCCACACCCGAAACGGGGGCTTTTATGGGCACACCAGTATCCATGAGCGCCAGTGTGGAACCACAAACCGAGGCCATTGACGAGGATCCGTTGGACGACAACACTTCAGACACCAAACGCAGGGTGTACGGAAATGTTTTCTCATCTGGGATCATCGGCAGCAGCGCCCGTTCTGCCAGAGCCCCGTGACCCACCTCGCGTCTTGAGGCGCCCCTCAAAAAGCGCGCTTCACCGGTGGAGAAGGGTGGGAAATTGTAGTGGTGGATATAGCGCTTGGTTTCCACCGGGGTCAGGTTGTCCATCGTTTGGGCGTCACGCGGCGTTCCCAAAGTAGCCAGGGTCATCACCTGGGTTTCACCACGTGTGAAGAGACCGGTACCATGAGCACGCGAGCTGGTGTCGATATCGCACCAGATCGGACGCACAGTGGTGAAGTCGCGGCCATCAGGCCTGGTGCCCTCATTCAAGATGCGAGAGCGCACAACGGCTTTATGAGCGGCATCAAAGGCCTCTTTAGCATCACTGAGCAGCGCCTCGTCCTCACCAGCGAACTCAGCAATAACATCCGCTTTGAACGCCAGCATGGCCTGCTTAGCTTCCGCTTTAGGGAGGGTTTGATCGAACAGCTCATTCAGGGGAGCTTCCACACGCGCAAATACATCCTTCTTGAACTGCTCATCGAGAACGAAAGAGGGATATTCCCGTTTGGGCTTGCCAACTTCCTGAGCCATTTTCTCGAAGGTCTCGATGATTGGCTGCATGGCCTGGTGACCGAATTCCACCGCCTCGATAATCTGCGTTTCGGACAGCTCATTCGCGCCACACTCCACCATAAGCACCGCATCTCGGGTTCCGGCCAGCCGTAAATCCAGGTCTGACGCGCCCATCTCATCGTAGGTGGGGTTGACCACAAATTCACCATCAATCAGCCCAATGCGCACGGCGCCAACCGGTCCGTCCCAAGGGATATCCGAAATGGTCACAGCCGCGGAAGCCGCATTGATAGCCAGGATATCCAGCGGGGTGATGTCGTCCGCCGAAAAGGCGTACATGATCACCTGCACAGAATTACGTAAATCCTTGGGGAAGAGCGGCCGCAGGGGGCGGTCTGTAAGGCGGTTAATCAGAATCGCATTCTCCGAGGGGCGTCCCTCTCGACGGAAAAAAGAGCCGGGGATCGTGCCCCCAGCATACATGCGCTCTTCGTAATCCACTGTCAGGGGTAGAAAATCGATCCCTTCACGGGGCTCAGCACTCATCGTGGCAACACCCATAACCAAGGCGTCACCGCATCCAACAGTCACAGCACCGCCAGCCTGACCAGCCAATCGACCGGTCTCAAAAATCTGCGGCTTGCTGCCGACCAATACTTCATAACGTTTTACTTCGGGTTTCATGGTACCTCCTACCATTGTCCCGCCGGTTAGGGATTGGGAGTTTTAGACAACGAATTGAGTTATCTCCATCTCCCAATTCCCAACCTAAGGGCGGGCTCATAAAAACTGAATGTGCACGCAAGCAATGTGCGAAGCACATCCACAAAACACTGTTATCGGATAGACAGACGAAAGTACGATAAATTACGCCCAAAAAAGTAGATGGAGACCTGCGGATCCACCTACTTCGATATTTCACACTAGACTTTACGAATACCTAACTGGGTCGATAGGGCAACAAAGCGCTGGTAATCCTTACGGCGAAGATATCTAAGCAGTCGCCGCCGACGCCCAACCATTTTCAACAACCCTCGTCGGGAAGATTCATCATGTTTGTGGGTCCGCAGATGGTCCGTAAGTTGTTGAATGCGCTCCGTTAAGATCGCGACCTGGACCTCTGGGGAACCCGTGTCATTATCGTGACGCGAATACTCAGTAATCAGGTTTTGTTTAGCTTCTTTTTCTAGCGACATGACGTCTGCTATCTCCTTAATTCATTTTATTGCTACTAAAAGCAGGTCTCCAAGCCAGCAGCCATTTTTCTCTGGCCACCGACCGGTCTAGTCAGCGGGCAGATTATACCAAAGAATTGGCAAGCGTAAACCAGGAGAAAGTGATCAAATCCTGGCTTCCGAGGTCCCTTATCTATCCGGCCAGATCGTTCCGGCACGCACCACTCCATTGGCGGGCACATCAGATATCACCGTTGCGCCATTCCCCACGCGGGCACCAGCGCCGATCTCAACTCGCAAATTGACCGTCACCCCCATCCCCACCAGAGCGCCATCTCCTACGGCGACTTCCCCTGCCAGGATGGCTCCAGGGGATATATTGACATAGTTGCCCAAGGTGCAATCGTGCGAGATTATTGACCCCGTATTGACAATACTCCCAAAACCAACCCGGACATCGCTGCCCACATAAGCGTTTGGGAATACTTGCACTCCCGGGGCTAACGTTGCGCCTGGTTCTATATAGGCCCTTGGATGGGCCACCGCCGGGCAGCTAAAGCCGTTCTCCGCCAGGCGTTGGAAGACCTCCACCCGCACAGCCACATCGCCAATGCCGCCCACGGCGTTGACCGCCAAGCGCACACCTTGATCGAACAAATCCCCCAGCACCTCCCCGGTGCCCAAGACCGGTGCCCCCATGATCTGCTCGCCAGCCGCAAGACCATCGTCCACGAATCCCACGATGCGGTAAGTGCCCAAGGCCCTTAATAAGTCCAGCAGCGCCTTGCCATGTCCACCGCCGCCATAGATGATGATCGCCATGGGATCGAACTCGCCCTTGGGGACTTGGAAGGCGACCTCCTGATCCCGCGCCCGCGCGCTGACCATCTGCTCAGTAACGAGGGGGCCTATCGGAAATGCATCCAATGGGACGCCTAGCTCCCGGGCCAGATTCAGCGCTGGTTGGGTGATGCGCAGCCCTTCAGGGGGAGCCTCGGTCTCACCTTCAACCTGGTTGCCGGCATCCAACGCTGTTGATTCTGCTTCTTGGGGCAACTCATCAGGCGAGTCAGCCAGATAACACAGAATGTCCCCGGCCCGCACCGTATCACCGACATTGAAACGCAGCCCAACGATAAAGCCCTCGCCCTCGGCCAACACCTCAGCCGTAGATTTGGTCGTTTCCAGCGTACAGATCAACTCGTTCGCGGCAACCCGCTGACCATCTTCAACATGCAAGTCGGCCAGCAAGGCCTCGGGTTCGTTGGGGTTGATCAGGGGGATGATTATGGAATTATGTGTGCCCAATTCAGCCTGCCCCACCCTTTCAAGGTAATCGTCCGTTCATGAAGACTCCTCCGACTCCCGGAGCAACAATGGAATCGAGTAACAGAATATTCAGCGTAGCAAGCCGCCGCATATGTTATACCATCTTTCGGGCAGCCTCGACAATATCGGCGACGCCGGGAAGCACCGCCTGTTCCAGCGGACCCGAGGCGGGAATGGGCAAATCCCGTGCCGCTACCCGCCGAGAAACGAGCAAATTAGTCCCCATCTCTTCAGATGCGCGAGCCAGGATTTCTGCGCCCCAGCCCAGGGTCAGGGTGCCCTCTTCCACGGCCAATACTCTGCGCGTGCGCCCAATGGATGCGCTGATGGGATCATTTTCAAAGGGGGAAAGCTGCGTCGGCACGACCAACTCAGCAAAAATCTCATGCTCATACGCCAGTTGGAACACTGCTTGCCGGGCTAATTCAGCCATGTACCCATAAGCCAGGATGGTCAGCCCCGGCGCGGGCGCTCCCCGCATCGAAAGGGTGTATGTAGGCGCATATGTGCCAGATACTGAATGACTGTGCAGTTCAAAATCGCTCAAAACATCTCCGTGGTGAAGTTTTTGCAGGTACAGCAGCTTATTCTCCACAAACAGAACGGGGTCGTCATCTATAATGGCCTGGGCCAGCAAATCACCCGGGGCGCCCAAGGCCGTAGGCGCTACGACGCGCAGGCCCGGCACACCCAAAAAGAGCTTCTCCAGCGTCTGGCTGTGGGTGGGGCCATAACCGCGCCGCCCGCCCATCGGCGTGCGGATCACCAAGGGGACTCGCACCTGATCGTTGTACATCCAGCGGAACTTGGCAACATGATTGATCACCTGGTCGGCGATCAGGGTGACGAAATCCCCAAACATGATCTCCACAACCGGCCTCAGGCCGCGTAAAGCCATCCCAGCCGCCACACCGACGATGCCCGCTTCAGAGATAGGGGTGGTCAAAACACGCTCAGGAAACGCTTCTGAGAGCCCCTGAGTGACCTTGAACGCTCCCCCGTAAGGATCCAGGATATCTTCACCCAATACAACGAAACCATCATCTTTGGAAAGGGCCTGATGAAGGGCGGCGTTGAGAGATTTAAGCACGCTAGGTTGGTCGCTGGATGTTGATGGTTGATGTTGGGTCGTTTGCACGGACGGCTGCCAATCAGCGACCGGCCATGGATCATCCATCGCCTGGGCAAAGGCCGTTTCCACTTCAAGGTTGACTTCAGCTTCGATGGCGGCGCGCGCCTCCGGGTCAAGGCGGGGTGCATGGATCATCAGGGGATCACGTTCGCGCCTGAAGGCGGCAACCACCGCAGGGTCTCGCGTGTCATCCCCTTTGGAATGAGGCCCAAACCGACAGGTATGTACGACCAAAGCCCGCGGACCACCTTGAAGTCGGATTTCATCCAATAACCGCTCTGCATGCGACGAGACCTCCAACACGCCACTGGAATCGATTTCAACCGCAGGGATATCAAAGGCCATGCACCGGGAGGTTATCGACCCGGCCAGGGCCAGTTCTACCGGCGTCGTCTGGGCAATGCGGTTATCCTCGACTACAAACAAAATCGGCGCCTCCCACAACGAAGCCATGTTGAGCGCCTCATAGAGCACGCCTTCACCGAATGTGCCGTCACCCAAAAAGGCAATGACAAGTTTGCCGCTCTGCCTCCGTTTTTCGGCCAGCGCCATGCCCGCAGCGACAGGCAGGATGCCGCCCTGCACGCCGTTGGAATAGAAGTTCTGCCAGTGCAGATGTTGAGAGCCCCCCCGCCCGCCGCAAACCCCTGTGGACTTGCCCATCAATTCGGCAAAAAGCGCGCGCATATCACCGCCATAGGCCAAAAAATGCCCATGGCAGCGGTGATTGCTGAAAACGATCTCGCCATCCTGCAGATGCGCCAGCACGCCAACTGCATTGGCTTCCTGCCCTAAATACGTGTGCGTCGTCCCAAAAAACACTCCCTTAGAGAAGTTATCTAAGACCGTCTCCTCGAAGCGGCGGATGCGGTAAAGCTGGCGGTAAAGATCGTTTGAATCCGTCATTGCGGGAGAATTATACTGTATGAAATCCACGATCCCCAACACAGTTCATACCAGAAACAGCACCGCAACACCCGCGGTAGCGACAAAAGTGCCCAGGATGGCTCCCCAGCCGTAGCGCTCCTTGAAGACAACATAGCTTATAGGAAGCAAAAAGACCGGAGGCAAGGCCATCAGCGTGCTGGCTACGCCCATCTCGGCATGTTGAATCGCCAACATCGAAAGCGAGACACCCAGGAAAGGCCCAAAAAACGAGCCCAACAGAATATGCAGCATCCCACGGCGATTACGATGCAAAGTCAACACAGTCGCTTTGACCTGATGCTGGATCAAGGTAATCACCCACAAGACCAATGCCGCCGTGATCATGCGGATGAGGTTGGCTGAGATGGGCGAGAAGTCGCCGCCCAGGCCGTTCTTCGCCAGCACCAGCCCGGCTGCCTGACCAATCGCACCACCCAGCCCATAGAGGATGCCGCGGGCGAAATGGGGGTTAGCAACTTTCTTGTTGCCGTTGCGCTCTAGCACTACCCATGCCACCCCCGTCACGGTGAAGACGACACCAACAATCTGCCCCCACACCATGCGCTCACCGAGAAATATCCAGGCCAGGAAGGCGGCGAAGATTGGAGCCAAACTCATCATCAACATCGAAAGGCGCGGCCCAATCCACACGAAAGCCTGGAGAAGAAAGATATCCCCCAGCACCAAACCGACGATGCCGGATAGACCCAGCCACAGCCAGCGACGGGGTTCAGCCTGGAACGGCAGGGGGATGCCCAACGTGGCCCAATGAGTCACGCCGAGGAACAGGATCGCCAGCAGCAAGCGCGTGCGATTGAGCACCATCGAGCCAACGCGGCGTCCGCCAAGGGTCAGAAAAGTCGAACCAAAAGAAAAGGCCAACGATGTGGCCAGAGCAGCGATCTCACCGATATAATTCATGTTTGTCTTTAGCGGCAGGTTGATAGGGATCAGTGTCTAGCCGACGGCAATTAGTCTCCCACCTTCTGCCTTTCGCTTTTACCTAATTTCCCATAAATTCTTCCGCCGTTGCATGACCGGGCTGGCTGATCCCCTCGCGCTTGATCACTTTCCAGAAGGTCAATGCCAGAATTTTGATATCCAACCATAAAGACCAGTGATCAACATACCAGACATCTAGGCGGAACTTATCTTCCCAAGAAAGCACATTGCGGCCATTGATTTGCGCCCAACCTGTGATCCCTGGAAGTACATCGTGGCGGCGTGCTTGCTCAGGAGAGTAACGCTCCAGGTATTGCACCAACAAAGGGCGCGGCCCTACCAGGCTCATCTCACCGCGCAACACATTGAATAACTCCGGCAACTCATCCAGACTGGTACCCCGCAAAAAACGCCCCAACCTGGTCAAGCGCTGCTCGTCTGGGAGCAGATTTCCAGCATCATCGCGGCGGTCGGTCATGGTGCGAAACTTATATACTGCGAACAACTCACCTCGATAGCCAGGCCTCACCTGGCTAAATAAGACAGGTTTACCATGGAAGAGTCGCAGTAGAATAGCCACGACCGCTAAAAGTGGTGAAATGAGGATCAAACCCGGTATGGTCAAGGATAAATCGAAGATGCGCTTCGACAAGGGAACATCCGCTGGGAGAAACATACTGAGAGATTCTATCATATGGGTTGTTATGGTATGATTCCTGCCGTAATTGGTTGACCGCAACTCCCCTTTCAACCTCCAGCCGCCGTCAATCACGACGCGCTATGATTTCATACGTGTAGAGAAGGTTCCCATTTGAAGAAAACAAACCCCTCCAACGCCTTCCCCCTTGTGCCAATGTCAGCCCCTGACCTGACAGAAACCGAGCAAGAGGCCGTTCAAGCCGTCTTGGAAACCACGCGCCTGAGCATGGGGGGAGAGACACTAGGCTTCGAAGACGCCGTTCGAAATCATATCGGTAGCCGACATGCCATTGCAGTCAGCTCAGGAACCGCCGGTCTGCATTTGTGTGTTCATGCCGCAGATATCAAAGACGGTGACCTGGTGATCACCACGCCGTTCTCATTTGTTGCATCGGCGAATGTGCTGCTGTTTGAGCGTGCTGTGCCTATATTTGTAGATATAGACCCTCTGACAGGCAATATCGATCCCCAGCAGGTTCACCAAGCGGCGAAGGACTTGACCGCTGGGGATTTGGCAAACCGAAAATGGCTTCCCCGGAAAGGAGCATCCCCAGAGGCGCAACTGAAAGCAATCCTTCCTGTAGATGTCTTTGGGCAACCGGCGGATATGGACCCTATCCTCGAAACTGCTCGAGAGTTCGATCTCACGGTCATCGAGGATTCTTGCGAAGCAATCGGTGCTGAGTACAAGAAACGTCCCGCGGGGACCCTGGGCGATTATGGCGTATTTGCCTTCTACCCCAACAAGCAGATCACCACCGGAGAAGGGGCAATTATCGTCACCGACGATGATGAGGCCGCTGATATCATGTGCGCACTGCGAAATCAGGGGCGCTCCCCCGGCGATACCTGGCTGCAACACACTTATTTGGGCTACAACTATCGCATTGACGAGATGAGCGCTGCTCTTGGGCGCGTGCAGATGAGCCGCCTCGATGAACTCCTCACCAAACGGGAACAAGTCGCCAATTGGTACCAAGAGCGGCTGGATGAGATACCCGGTGTTGAAACACCGAAAGTTATTCCTGACACAACGCGCATGAGCTGGTTCGTCTATGTGATTCGGCTCGCTCCCGGAATCGACCGCTTTCGAGTCGCCGAGGGGCTTAAAGAACGCGGCATCCCCAGCCGGCCCTATTTCATCCCCATTCACTTGCAGCCATATATGGTCGAACGCTTTGGGTATAAAGAGGGCGACTTCCCCATCACGGAAGATTTAGGCCGCCGCGGACTCGCGATTCCTTTTTCAGGCGTGATGACGGAAGAACAGGTTGAAATCGTCAGCCAGATATTGCACGAGGTGATCGACACTCTAGGCTGAGAATTGGCCTGAGTTGCTCTACTACCCATTCTTTCATTAATCAAAGACCATAGTATAATTCCGACGCATTTTATCTAATTAATTCAGGAGTGCGTTATGAATATTGCGATGTGGCGAAACGCCTTGCGCGTCATCCCCCGCATTAGTAAAGCGGAGTGGGAGGAACTCGATATCGTTTCGAAGTGGTTGATCGCCACTCGTGCAGCCGTGTTAGTCATGACCTTCCTCTCGGCTGCGCTGGCGGGGATGTTTGCTTATCGAGCGGGAAATTTCGATCTGGGGTTGTGGGTTCTGGTTACCCTTGGGCTGATCCTGGCCCATGCCACCAACAACCTGCTCAATGACTACACCGATTTCACCCGTGGTGTCGATCAAGACAACTATTACCGCTCCCAATACGGGCTGCAACCCTTGGTTCATGGGCTGTTGGACAAAAGAGGGCTGCTGACCTATGCCGCGGTAACTGGGTTGTTGGCCGCGGCCTGCGGGGTGGCTTTGATCTTCCTGCGCGGCGAGTCGACGCTGTGGTTCATGGGATTAGGGGCTTTCTTCGTATTATTTTACACCTGGCCGCTGAAATATATCGCCCTGGGGGAAATCGCCGTCCTTATCGTATGGGGGCCGTTGATGATCGGTGGCGGCTACTATGTGATCGCAGGTGGGTGGGACTGGAACGTGGTGATCGCCAGTTTACCCTACGCCTTAGGAGTTACCGGGGTGATCTTCGGCAAACACATCGACAAGTACCAGGTAGACAGGGACAAGAATATCCGCACACTGCCTGTCGTCCTTGGCGAGAAAATATCTCGTTTCACTGTCATGGGAATGCTGATCTTCCAGTATCTTTTCACCTTCTATCTGATTGCAACAGGCTTTTTCACACCGTTTATGTTGATCGTGGCTCTAAATGTGAAAGTATTTTTGGAGATTTGGCCCATGTTCCAGGCCCCCAAGCCGGCAGAGAAACCCGATGATTACCCAGACGTGTGGCCCAATTACTTCGTCGCAGCAGCATTTCACCATAACAAGCGCTTTGGAAGCTGGTTCTTATTGGGCTTGATCGTCGATACGATCCTAAAGCAATTTGTTATGTAATCGCAGCCTGAGTGCCCTGCAAAGCTAACACTACACACCCATCTAGAAGTTCAACTTCTTTGATCTGCACTATATCTCCAGAAAATTAGCAAGAAGTTGAACTTCTTAAAACCTAACAATGCACTTAGGGGGTCTGAGGCGCTCTCACGAAGATCAGTTTAGCGAGCAACTGCCCATCTTCCGTTTCGTACGCACCCACAAGGGCAAACATGCCGTCTTCCAGATCATCTAAACCATTCACTTCGCCCTCGCGGGCGCGAAAGCTGGTTTCTTCGTCAACCAAGAAGGTCCTTTCATCACCGTTACGGGGTTGGATGGTGAACGAATCTTCGCTAACAGCGGTAATTTGACCAAAGGCCTTTACATCGTAGTTGGGCAGGTCTTCGACATCTACAGCAATGACGCGTTTTGCCAGGAAAACACCCTCATCTTGAGGGGAACCATAGACCATCGCCACCATATCTGGAACCAGATCATCAAGGCCGGCAATTTCGCCAGCCCTGCTGTTGTAACGGGTGTTTTCATCTACAGCGACGGTCCATTCTTCACCCTGGCGAGTTTGCAGGGTGAATGTTCCCGCGCTAGGGATCACCCCGGTGATCGTACCAGCGTGGATTTTGGCGTTCTGAATATCGACACCAATGACGAATTTAGCTAACAGGTCGCCATCATCGGTCTCCACGCCACCGACACCAGCTTCCCAACCACTCTGCAAATCACGCAAGCCTGATAACTGACCGAAGTATCGGGTTGTGTCGTCAACCAAAAAGGGCCGTTCCTCGCCGGAATTGGTTTGCAGGACGAAGCTGCCCGCATCCAGGTCAACCGCGACGATTTCACCGCGTGCCCGAACGCCCGCCCATTGGCTGGGGTCGAAATCATCGGGCAGCAAGATCACCAGGCGAGCTGTCGGACTCTCTGGGGGCCTTCCTGGTGCAAAAACAGCCACTTTGCCGCCAACCTGCAAATCCGAGAGACCCGGCTCCTCGATCTCTGAAGACCTGTAGCTGGTTTTCTCATCAATGAGATAAGTAACCTGCTCACCAGCCTGATTCTGTACGGTAAAACCGTCAACAGCGACAGCGACGATCTCACCATACATGCTCTGCCCGCGGCCTTGAGGCGTATCCTCGGCTGCCAGGGCCATGCTGCTCATCAGCATTGCAGATAAGATGGCGATCAATAAGGGGATGGATAGTCTTTTAGTCATTTTGAACCTCCGTAAATCATCTTCTACGACATTAAAGATAACTGGCGGAGATCAACACAACTCTAACACTTTGTAAAATCCCGGTAAAAAAAGAGACCTCCCGGGGAATTGATCCACCGGGAGGTCGTAGAAACACGCCAAATACCGGCAAAATCAGCCATTCTCGGGGAAGACAATTACCTCCTTGCCAGCTAACTTATCCTGAATGCGCTGCACGACAACATCAAGGTGTCCCTTCTTGTGGACAAAATCCAGATCATCGGAGCGGATGGTCAAAACAGGGCAGATGTCAAACGTATCGATCCAGTCATCATAAAAGGACTCTAACAGGCTGAGATATTCATCGGTAATACCGCTTTCCATCTTGCGGCCGCGACGCCCAATGCGCTCCATCAACACCGATACCGGGGCTTTGAGGTGGATCAACAGATCAGGAGAAGGCAGGCTATCGGTGACGATTTCGAAGAGGCGGCGATACGCCAGATAGTCCCGCTCAGAGAGGTTGCCCAGGTGATGCAAGGCCCGGGCGAAGATATACGCATCTTCGTAGATGCTGCGGTCCGCGATGGTTGATTGGGGGTCATGAGCCAGATCAATGTGCTGGTCTGCCCGGTGACCGAGGAAGAAAACCTGTAAGTGGAAGGACCATTTTCCCATATCGTCATAGAAATCAGATAGATAGGGGTTATCAGCGACAGACTCAAATGCCGTGCGCCAACCCAAGCGGTCTCCCAATCGTTCCGTCAGCGATGTTTTTCCAGCGCCGATGTTCCCGGCGACCAGAACCAGATGTTTTGCCATGGACGTTCTCCTTTTATTAGGGTCTCAACCAGACTGGAAAGGATGATTTGAGCATGAGCTGCGCATGTAGGATTATAGCATCAGACATTCTGTTCCATCGGAGACTCGCGCTCAGTCTCAGGCAGCCGCCAGATCGCCAAGAACCAGGCCACCAAAAAGATAAGACCTGTGGCGATGAACGTGGACCTTACCCCATAGCGATTGGCGACCAGAGCTCCGACCATCGGGGCCACCGCACGACCGGCGGCGTTGATAGAATTATCCAATCCATAGACCGCACCCACTTCGCTATTTTGGATGAAATGGGCTAACAGGGCACTGATCATGGGGATTATGCCTCCAACAGCTATCCCAACCAGCGCCTGAAATAATAACAACTGCCATCCCGCTGTGATCAAACTCTGCACCGCGTACAAACCAGCCGCTGACAGCATACTGACGATCAACACCAACCGGTGCCCAATACGATCCCCAAGCCTGCCCAAGAAAATGGAACTCAATGTTGTGGTCGCGGAGGTTATGCCGATCACCAAACCGGTGAAGGTGTTCAAGGCCTCGGCATTGCTCATCAGTTCTTCGACAAAAAATGGAACCAGCGGCACAAGGGTCATACGACCTAAACTGGTCATGAAGCGCATTGAGAGAGTCATCAGGATGCCCCGGGTTAGAAGAAGGGTACGCCATTGGCCCAACAAACTGCGATATCCGCTAGCTTCGTTTGTCGGGCGAATGAACTGCTCTTGAACTCCAACCAATACCAATAGACCGGCCACAAAAAGAAGCACGGCGGGCACATAGAATGAAGTGCTGTAGCCATACACATCGGCGATCGCCCCACCGATCAATGGGCCGATGGCAATGCCTGCGCCCAAACCTACTTGCAGTACTCCCATAGCATAGCCCATTCGCCGGCGCGGCGCTTGCGCGGCGATCAGGGCACTGGCCGCGGCCACCGACCCGGTGATCAGACCCTGAACGGCCCTGACGATGACCAATTCCTCCGCAGTGCGGACAAAGGCCATCAAAAGAAGCAGCAAAGCACCGCCGAACAATGCCCGCTCTACCATCAACTTACGGCCGTAACGGTCGGCTAACACGCCCCAGACCGGGGAAGCAATCATCATGGTGAACGCCTGGCCAGAGAACACCAACCCCGAAAGCAATTCAACGCTCATACCCGTGGAAGAGCCGAGGGATTTTACATAAAGGGGGAGAAAAGGGAAAATACTCGAAAAGCCCACGGCGGTCATCAACTGGGCAAAGAAAAGAATCCATAGTGTACGCTGCCAAGAAGGGCTCGTCACATGGACTCCGGGGCGCGATACCAATAGCGGTAAGAATCACGAGAGCCGAGTTTGTTGTGTCCCCCAGAAAACCGTAATACCCAGCCATCGAAGAGGATCTGTTTCATTGCCAGCCAGGCGTTCAATGCTGCTTCTTCAATGTGGCGTAGATTCATCGAAACCTGGTTTACTTCATCTCAAAACCCGCATTTAGTAATGCTTCCCGAAGGTGCGGACGGAGAACCTTGGAGGCGCGGCGAGCAGAGTGTTCCATCCACCCATAGCGGGTTTCAGGCTTATCCTTACCGGCGGATACCTGGCGTCCTCTGTAAATGCCTGTCGCGATCATCTCACGATCGTAAGCCTCAAGGGATTCTCTATCGTTGATATCATACGCCTCCCAATGGAGCACCGCCTCAAGAGGCAATCGCGGGCGGATGCGCGGCGGGTTTTCAGGCCAGCCCAAGGTCATGCCACATATTGGAAAGACCAGCTCAGGCAAGGCCAATAAATCAATCACTTCTTGTGGGCTATTACGGATGGCCCCGATATAGCAGAAGCCCAGCCCGAGGGATTCAGCAGATAATGCGGCATTTTGCATTATCAGGGAAACATCCACAACCGCAAGCAGCAGATTTTCCATATACCCAGCTTCATGGGTATAACCTTGCACGTCGCTAACACGCGCTAAGCGGCTGAGGTCTGCACACCATGTCAAAAAAACTGGCGCCTGTCCGATATGCTTCTGCCCTCCACACAACGCCATGAATTGTGTGCGTTTCTCATCGTCCATAGTGGCAATGACGCTGTACATCTGGAAATTGAATGATGTCGAAGCGCGCTGTCCCGCGGCAACGATGGTTTCAATCATCTCCCGTGGCACCGGATCAGATTTGTAGGATCGTACAGAACCGTGCTCGTGCATCAGTTCGATGGTGGTGTTTGCCATTCTACCCTCCCGAATTTTTCAGGGATCGTTATCAACCTGGGATTATACCCCTCCCACCCAAAAGGCCAGCGCCCAATATTTGGCGCAAGGAAGTGAATGTCAAGTTATCGTAATCCCTGACGGGATGCTCACACGTGGATTTAGGCTTGGCTGCCGATCCCAATCCGCTGGCCCCACCCCAACATATAACCTGTACGATTGCGAATCAACTTTCTAAGGGTAACCAAACACTAAAGGTTGAACCTTCCCCCGGGATGCCCTCACTCTCGACCTTTATCGTTCCACCATGCCGATCGATGATCTCTTTGGCTATTGACAACCCCAACCCCGTTCCCGAAATCCCCGATTTACGGCCCACATTGCCTCTGAAGAAGCGCGAAAAGAGTCGTTTCTGATCTTCTGGAGAAATGCCAATACCTGAGTCTTTGACACTGAATCCGACCCATTTGCGAGGGCCATCTTCACGCTCAAGGATGTTAATCAGCACATTGCCGCCCTCTGGCGTGTAATTCAGCGCGTTTGTCAAAAGTATGCTCAAAACTTGACCAACAAGATCACGGTCTGCACACACAACGGCACCATCCGACACATCTGAAACACTCAGTGTTAACCCCCTGGACTCCGCCAGTGCCAGACGATCCGCCAGGTATTCTTGGGCCAGGGTTTCAAGGTCAAAGGCGCTCGGCTCGAATTTCGTTATCCCCTGATCGAAACGAGATAGCATCAATAATCTCTCTATGAGATTAGACAAGCGATCCGTCTCGCGGGACAAAGTCTCTAAAAACTCTTCTGAGCGCTCTGGTTGCAGTTCGATTAAGTCATGGTGTAGTTTGATATTGGTAATAGGTGTACGCAGTTCATGGGAGACATTGCCGAAAAACTCGTCTCTCACCTGGCCGAGCTTCCGCAGATGTTCGTTAGCTTTTTCTAGCTCAACATTGAGGGCCTCTAATTTCCGATTGCTGCTCCTGATTTCTTGCTCAGCGCGTTTCTGCTCTGTGACATCCTGAACGACGACCAAATGGCCGGCGGAGCTTCCCTTATCATTCAAGAGTTCGGTGATTTTAAACGATAAAACAGCGCGTTCAACCCCTTCACCCACAAAAGTCTCAAAGGTGCCATTTTGAACATCGCGATACTTGTGCACCAAACTATCCCAATCAGGGATCACCTCTTCGGCTGATCGACCTAACACTTCCATCTCGGCGTTGTTCAGGTATGCCAATGCCGCAGGGTTAGCATCGATGAGGCGATTTCGAGTATCGAGCACAAATACAGCATCCTGCATACTCTCGACGAGCATATCCCGGGCAACGGGCACGATATCAAACAATCGATACCGGAACAATCCCATTGCGATGATGATACTCCCAATTGACGAAGCAACATACGTCGGGTCCAACAGACCGAATATTTGCACACCAGTCAGGGCAATCGGAACACCGGCAAGCGGCATCAAGATGCCCAGAACGACAGCTATCATCTGGGGGCGAAAGAGCTTTCGAGCACTGATCAACCTGGAAATCAAAAGCAAAATACCCAAAAACCCCACAGTATAGCCATAGAGAATGAAGAGCCAGGCAACTGGCGTGTATTCATAAACCAATGGAGAAAAGGGTTCTCCGAGCGCAATCGATCCCACGGGATAAACCAGGTGGTGATACTTATCTGTATAAAGGATTAGAATAAAGGACAATGACACAATCAGTAGCGGTGTCCAAACCCTTCGAGGATGGCCTAGTTTTCGACGCGTAAAAGTGATCGCAAAATTCAATAGAACTAAGGGGCCAAGAACCGTAGTGACAAAGCGCAAATTCCCCCAAAAAAGCTTTCCGTCCAGGCTATTGCTGACCAACTCCAAAGCATAGACCAGCGTGTACAATATTTCCGACAATACAAACCACGAAAAGGCTGCTGCACCAGCTACCTCCCGGCGGCGCCAGGTATAGGCGTACACGCCTAACGAAATCAGCATTGAAACGATGTAGGGGGTTAAATGGAGTAGCGCGAGCCTGTTCATTATTCTTTGTTGTGAGCAGATGAATTTTCTAAAGTATCATATTTCTTTTCGGGAAATCCCCCTTTCCAACGATAAAACATGATGTGAGTATTCGCATAATTGTTAAATGATACCAAATTATTTAAATCATGACCTAACAAGTTTGAAGAGTAGACTCACCGGGCGCGGTAATACAAGTCAAAGGTGCCACACCAGAGACAGACGTCGAGCCAAATATCAGAGAATGTGGTGTATCTGCCTTAAGAAAGCAAACCGGATGCCTAAAGGTTCTTCAGCATTCACTGTACCCACAGGCGTAACATTTCCTACAGCCTTCCTCGTTGACCAAGGCTGCCTGCCCACAATCCGGGCATAAATCTCCGATTTCAAAAGACCCTTGGAGAGAGTCATCTAAGCCATCGTGGGGCAATCCAAAAGGTTCATCAGGCTGCCCGTTGTCGCGGTCGACTTCACGCCAGGCGTACTCATCGAGGGAGTGATCCAGGTACTCGCGCAAAGCCTGAGAGACGCCATCGGGTAAGGAGCGCACCCGGTTGGGGCCAAACCCCAAGGGGCGTCCGCCGCCAATCCCCGAGAGCTGTAGCACAATCTCGTACAGCCGCTCGCGCGGAGCAATGGGGGATGCCAATCTCAATGTGTAAGAGAGCAAACGGCCAATCGCTTCTGAGACCGCAGCAGTGTCCGAGCCGGCCTTGGCAGATGTGATAAACACCTCAAAAGGCTGATCGTCCCCATTCTCGTTGACGGTCACAAAGGCTTTGCCTAATGGCGTGTTGACATTATAGGTGTACCCTTTCAAACGGCGCGGGCGTGGCTTCTTGGTATCATGCCAAAGAGTCAAATGAGCCGCCTGGGGGACAATCGCTCTGTCACCATCTCCTTTCCCCATAGCCGTAGTTTGCGTTTCCAAGACGACCTTATGGCGTGAGCCGGTGACGTAAACTGTTGTCCCCTTACAGCCTAACTCCCAGGCCAATTTATAGGCCGTGGCGACATCTTCCTCCATAGCATCTTCAGGAAAATTGATCGTCTTAGAGAGACTGTTGTCCACGAAGGCCTGCAAGGCGGCCTGCATTTGAACATGCTCTACCGCCGAAATATCCTGTGATACCACAAAGGTGTCACGCAAGTGTTCCGGCACCATCTCCACATTCTGGCACGTGCCGCTCTCCAATACTTGCTCGATAATCTGCTGACGCTCATCTTCATCCAAGCCAGCATCGACCAAGGCCTCATCAAACAACGGGCTGGAGTAAGTAAGTGCCAGATCCTCGCCACCATCATCCACATGACGGATATAAGCCAACGCAAAGACCGGCTCGCAGCCGTAACCTTCACAGCCAGCTACTGTGGCAATGGTGCCCGTAGGCGCAATGGTAGTCTGAGCCGCATTGCGAATGCCATATTGCTGAATTCCTTTAACGATCTCATCCCAATCCAACTGTGGACGGCCCCAATCCATCCGGTATGGCACGATCGATGAAGGCGGCTCCCAGGTCATATCGGTCGGGTCGTAAATGCTCCCTGAGATTGCCGGGAACGCGCCGCTTGTTTTCGCCAGATCGATACTGGTACGCATCGCGTAATAGCGCACAAACTCCATTACCTGGGCTGCGAACTCCTGCCCTTCAGAAGAACCATACCGGATGCCAATGTGGTACATCAAATCTGCCAAGCCCATGATGCCCAATCCAATCCTCCGGGCATTGAGAGCAGCTTCTCTCAACTCCGGTACATCAGGGACATAAGCGTTGGCATCGACAACACCATCCAGGAAACGCGTCGCCAACTCAACTGAAGTCCGCAGCTTCAACCAATCGACAGAATTATCAGGTCCCATGTGCTGAGCCAGATTGACCGAGCCCAGGCAGCAATTCTCATAAGGGCCTAGAAATTGCTCGCCGCACGGATTTGTGGCCTCTAAAGCATACAATTGCGGAACAGGATTAGCGCGGTTGGCAGCATCTAAAAAGAGCACTCCCGGCTCGCCATTATGATGGGCCTGCGCGACGATCTTATCGAACAAATCCCTAGCTCGCACGCGTCTATAGATTTTGATCGGTATACCATCCGCTTCAGCTTGCTCAATCGTCCCGCTATACTTGCGATAATCCGGATGATCGATGTCTGGGAAGCGCAATTCCCACAAATCGTCATCTTCGACGGCTTGCATAAAGGCATCTGTGATCCCCACAGAGATGTTAAAGTTTGTGATGGCGTTTTCATCGGTCTTACAGGTGATGAAATCTTCAATATCGGGATG
The DNA here is from genome assembly GCA_028278545.1 of Anaerolineales bacterium. GTDB lineage: Bacteria > Chloroflexota > Anaerolineae > Anaerolineales > UBA11858 > NIOZ-UU35. The sequence goes on along the minus strand of JANQED010000128.1, from coordinate 47,727 downwards.
ATCTACCCGCAAGACGGCCATATTCGCCCCTCGGCGCGTACCGCCCTGGGCGATCTCCCCGAATGCTTTATCGTAAACACTCAAGAACCCCACCGGGCCGGTCGCTTTTCCGGCAGAGGTCTTGATGAAGGATCCCGCTGGTCGCAGGCGCGAGAATGAAAAACCATTCCCGCCACCCGTTTGCTGAATCAAAGCTGCATTGCGCAGGGTTTGGAAAATACCATCATGCCAGCGCCCCATATCATCGCTGAGGGGCAGCACAAAACAGGCAGCCAATTGTCCTAGAGGCGTCCCCGCGCCAGTGAAGGTGGGGGAGTTTGGCAGAAATCGTTTTTCGACAAGCAGATCATAAAACCGGCGCGCCACCTCAGAGGTATCTTCACCCCATCCTCCTTCAGCAGCTGCGATATGACAAGCCACTCGCCAGAAAGTACCTTCGATCGTCTCAGCCGGTTGCCCATGCTTGTCTCGACGCATGTAACGCCGCCTAAACACCTGATATGCGTTTTCCGACAGATCCACCTGGCGTGCGTCTTCTGGCAACGAAGGTATTTGTTCTGTGTTCACATCTTTTAAAACCATTAATCACTCCTGCGACGATAATAAAAACATGGCGAAACGATACCCCACTGATGAAACCCCATTCGATTAGCTCGCCTCGAGCAAACGATCGATTTCTTTGCGAATAGAGGCTAGATCATCTAACCCCAAATAAACAATCGCGTAACGGATATATGCTATATGATCTAATTCTTTCAAACCAGCGATAACCATATCCCCCACCACCCGTGAAGATACCTCTGCTTTCCCCAAAGCCTGCAAAGACGCTTCTATCTCCCCCGATAACCGCTGGATATCAGCCGCGGAGACGGGCCGTTTCGCACACGAGATTTGAATGCCCCGCAAGAGCTTCTCCCGGTCGAACTCTTCCCGGGTACCATCTTCTTTAATGAGTAAGGGTGTTGCCAGAATCGGACGCTCATAAGAGCTGAAACGCTGCCCGCATTTAAGACACTCTCGACGACGGCGTACACCCCCACGCTTATCTTTTGTGGTATCGATTACTCGTGAACGCGCATTCTGGCAATAAGGACACAGCATAAAATCATCCTTAGGGAACCCCCATATTTGGGGGTACCACCACCCGAAATCCTCACATGTAGCGGTTTTGGGAGTGACCATTTTAGCACGCTTGATCTATATATGCAAGCGACCTTAGTGCGAATACCTTAAAATATTTAAATCTTTAAGAAAAGGAAGCACTGTGGCGTGATTCGGGCATTCAGGACAATCAATGCCCGAGGGGAGACCGGGGGCAAAACCCAAGCTCCCCGCCCGAAAGCATTAGCGGGGAGCCTGGCTATACAGATAACTAGAGATGACCAGGAGGAGGGCCGGCTATCTCTACTTTTTTAACTGGAAAACTAACTATCGGACCGGACTCGGTTCCTCAAAAATGTGGGGATATCCAGGTCTTCTGTATTCAAGGTACGCGGCTTGAACTCGCCTTCCTCACTTTTCGCTGGAGTGACCTCAGGTGGCCGAAGAGCGCGCTCCATGATATTGCGCGGCATACCAGACCTTTCAAAACCCGTGGCAATAACGGTTATGCGCAAATTCTCTCCCATGTCGGGGTCGATCACGGCGCCGAAAATCAGGTTGACATCAGGATGAGCGGTCTCTTTGATAATGGCAGCCGCCTGGTTGACTTCGAAGAGCGTCAACCCTTGCCCGCCAGTCACGTTGAACAGAATCCCGCGAGCGCCATCGATGGTTATATCGAGCAGTTGGCTGGAGATAGCCTGCTCAGCAGCATCGCGAGCGCGGTCATCACCCGCTGCCATACCGACAGCCATCAAAGCAGCCCCACCTTCTGACATGATCGTCCGCACATCCGCAAAGTCAAGGTTGATCAAACCAGGAATGGTGATCAACTCTGAGATACCCTGGATGCCCTGACGCAGAACGTCATCAGCGACCTTGAAGGCTTCCTGCAAAGATGAACGCTTATCGACGATTTGCAGCAGGCGGTCATTAGGAATGACGATCAAGGTGTCGGCGTGCTCCTTGAGCCCAGTGATGCCCACTTCCGCTGACTTGATGCGGCGAGCACCCTCGAAGGTGAAAGGACGCGTGACCACGCCAATCGTCAGCGCGCCGATCTCACGGGCAATCTGAGAAATGACCGGAGAGGCACCCGTCCCCGTACCTCCGCCAATCCCCGCGGTGACAAAGACCATATCCGAGCCTTTGAGCACATTGTAGAGTTCTTCAGCCGACTCCTCCGCGGCTTTGCGCCCAATTTCGGGATCGCCGCCTGAACCCAGGCCGCGCGTCAGTTTATCACCAATACGAACGCGGGTTGTGGCGTGCGAGAGTGCCAACGCCTGGGCATCCGTATTGACCGCGATGAATTCAACGCCTTGCAAGCCCTCTTCGATCATTCGATCGACGGCATTGCAGCCTCCACCGCCTACACCAACCACTTTAATGCGAGCAAATGACTCTGGTTGATTCATTGTATGCATTATTGAATCCTCCTCGATTCATCCTTAGAAAATCTCCTTTGCGCACAAACATGCTCGTTTTCCGGCGTCAAAAGAAATTTACACAAGGATTCACCCATTTTACCAAACGTCTTAAAACCAGACACATTAATTTCCTTAAACTATCTACGGCAACAATCGCCGCAGCCAACCTCTCATCTTCTTCCAATCGACTTCGCTGCTTACCCGAGGCGGGCGTGCACGACGCAGGTCGAAGGTTTTGACAAAATCGCTCATCAATATGGCCCACCGCAGCAAACCTACGCTGGTTGCATATGCGGGAGAATCTAATTGATCCACCATGCCGATCAAGCCTTCCGGCTGGGCAACCCGCACCGGCATACCCAGCACCTGTTTGGCTAACTGGCGAATACCCGGCAAAGCGCTGACCCCTCCGGTCAAAACCATCCCGGCAGGCAACAAGCTGTCATAACCAGAGCGTTTGATCTCCTGCATCACCAGGCTAAAGATCTCCTCGACGCGGGCTTCGATGATATGAGACAGCTCCTTGCGGTTGATGGACACCGGGTTCTCTTCTCCAAAGGGGTTTATATAGAAAGCCTCCTCGGCATCAACATGCTTTTCGAGGGCATAGCCGTGCTGCAATTTGATTTCTTCTGCGTGGTTCACCGGCAGGTGCAGCCCGTGGGCGATATCCGAAGTGATATGGTTGCCGCCGATGCCCAACACCATCGTGTGCCACACATCGCCTTCGATATAAACGGCCATATCCGTGGTACCGCCGCCGATATCGCAAACCACCACACCCATCTCCCGCTCCGTCTCAGAGAGCACAACTTCGGCGGAAGCAAGGGGGTTGAGCACAAACTGGCTGGCGCGCACACCCGCAGCCGCAACCGCCTGCCGCAGATTCTCCACAGTGGCCGCCGATGCAGTGATCACGTGGGTTTCTACTTCCAGGCGGTAACCATGCATGCCAACCGGATTGCGAATGCCGCCCTGTCCATCGACAACGAAGCCCCGCTGGATGACATGGATCATCTCGCGGTTGTGAGGGATGGTCACCGCTCTGGCGGCCTCCACCACCCGGATGACATCCTCGTCATCAATCGTCCGGCTTGAAACGCCCGCCACCCCTCGGCTGTTCTCCGAAGAGACGTGTGCACCCGCCATACTCACCAAAGCAGATTCGATCTCTAAGCCCGATGTGCGTTCAGCTTTCTCAATCGAGCGGGCGATAGCCTGCCCAGCCGCCGTCATATCGACCACTGTGCCTTTTCGCATTCCTTTGGCAGGCTCTATACCCACACCCAAAATACGCAACTGTTGGTCGCTCTCCAGACGAGCAACCAAAGTGCATACTTTGGTCGTGCCAACATCAATACCAACAATTACAGGCTCATCCATAATCATCAACGCTCCATACGGTAATATGGGGCATGCAAATACTCCACACTAATGATGGCTGGACGTATCCCATCCGTGCTCAGACGTCGAACTACGGCATCATAGACAGATAGTTTCATCGTCATGTCGGCATCCGCCGCAGACGTACCGAAATACACATCCCAGCCACCTGGGTCACGCCATCCAAAACCGTGCCGATCATCGAATACAATCGGGACGCCCTCTGGGGCATTCCCGCTCAAAGCTAAGATCGACTCGACCATCTCAGATGACATGAACGCCTTCAGAGATTCATCTCCTTCCGTTGTGGACTCATCCTCCAGGACGATCGGGGCGGGGGGGGGGGAGGATGCGACAACCCAAACCAGGTTTTCCGCCTCCCCGCGCTTGGGGAAGGACATCCCTTGGGCATCTACCCATTGGGTCTCCGTACCCAGTTCCCAGGCCACTACAGGCTCTCTTTCCTCAACCATCACCTCGACTCTGGCGGGGAAACCCGTCCACACTGAGGCTGATACAACACCAGGATAGGTGCTGATAATTTGATCTGCCAACACTTCCGGTTCGATCATGAAGATTGGCTTGTTGTAAATCAGCAACGAACGGTTGATCGTATCAGCCGAAAGACGAACCAGCCCATCGATCTGCACATCGGTTATCCGGTAGGTTGGCGAATTGTACATATAGTACAAAACTGCCGATAGCAACAATACCAGTAAAAAGGAAAGCAACCGCCAACCCAGCCGGATCGAGGGGATAGCTGGCAAACGCACCTCCACGCCTGGGGTTGGGAGAGCGATATCAAAGCGACGTTTGACGCGTCTGGTTCGCTTTTTGGGTCGCTTTGCTGCGCTGGTAGACTTTGTGCCGCGCACCATCACCGGGGGATTCCCGCGCTCAACATTGCTCTGCTTGCGCCGCCGCTTGGGCGCAGAGGGTTTGCTGCTCCGGCGTCTGTCCCGGACCCTATCAGAACGGTTTGGGGGCTGTCTCCTCTTCGTCATCTCCTAACGCTCATAACGCCATTCAGTGCGGTCGCGCTCGGCGCGTCGCTCCAAGGCTAACTCGATCAGACGGTCAACTAATTCTGGGTAAGGCAATCCAGTAGCTTCCCATAGCTTGGGATACATGCTGATCTGGGTGAACCCAGGGATGGTGTTCAGTTCATTGAGATAGAACTCACCGCTATCCTTATCTAATAAAAAGTCAACCCGTGCCATCCCCGCGCAATCTATAGCCTGATAAGCTCGCACGGCGGTCGTTCGCATTTCCTCAGCAGTCTCAGCAGGGATATCTGCGGGGATAAGGGCCTCCGAGCGGTCATCGTGATATTTGGCATCATAGGAATAGAATTCCGCCGCCGGGCGTATCTCGCCAGGAATGGAGGCCTTAGGGTCATCATTGCCCAACACACTGATCTCTATTTCACGAGCGTTGATTCCTGCCTCGACCAACACTCGCCGGTCAAAGCGCGCCGCCTCCATCAGCCCTTCGAGCAAATCCGAGCGATTCTTAGACTTGCTTACGCCGACGGAAGAGCCCATATTAGCCGGCTTGATGAAAACGGGATAGTCAGCCATAGCTTCGACACGGTCAAGCACATCATCCATCCCGGTTTCAAGCTCGCGGCGCAGCACGATGATGCCGTCCACAACCGGGATCGCATTGGCCTGCATTACGGCCTTGAAAACGCCTTTATCCATCCCTACAGAGGCGCCCAAAACACCTGCGCCAACGTAGGCTACATCAGCCATCTCAAACAACCCTTGCAAGGTGCCATCTTCACCGAAAGTACCGTGTAAAACAGGGAAGAGAACATCGAAGTCCTGCAGATGCTGTATGGCTTCGCCGCGATCACTGTCACGGATAGCATAAATCCCGCTGCGGGTTGGGTCGGGCAGCAGCGTCACCGGGGTTAGGTGATCGACCTCTCCTGACAGGAAGCACGCCAGCACGTCCTCCCCAACCAGCCAGGTTCCATCGTGAGTGATGCCGATCTCTGTGATCTGGTATCTATCCGCATCGAGCGCGTCCAAAACAGAACGCGCGGACATCAAGGAGACCTCATGCTCCCCAGACCGACCACCAAAAATCACGCCAACCTTCAATTTACGATCCATTTACCTGTCATCACAATCCAATATCTGCCTGCCAGTCTCCAACCAATTCAATTTCAAGTTCCAGCTCCACGCCACATTTCTCGGCCACGGTCTCACGAGTCAATTTAATCAAGGCGAAAATATCCTCCGCCGCAGCATCACCATGGTTTATGAAGAAATTGGCATGCAGTTGGCTGATCTCCGCTTCACCAACCTGGGTGCCTTTAAGGCCAGCCTCTTCGATCAAGCGCCCGGCATAATCCCCAGGGGGATTTTTGAACATGGAGCCCATGCTAGCCCCAGGGGGCTGCGTTCGATGGCGGAATGCAACGAATTCATCCATCTTCTGCTGAATTTCCTCGGGAGAACCATGTTCCAAAGCAAATCGCGCCGACAAGATCGTCGCGGCCAATCGCTCACGCTTCAAGCGGCTGGATCGATAGGCGTATCCCATCTCATCAGCAGACCATTTCTCTGTATTCCCATCTCGATGCAAGATTTCTGCCATCACCAGGCAACCGGCCACCTCACCGCCATGCGCACCGGCGTTGCCAAAAACAGCACCTCCGACCGTTCCAGGTATCCCTGCGGCCCATTCCAGGCCCGACAGCCCACGTGCAGCGGTCCGCCGGGCCAGATTACCCAGATTTGTGCCCGAACCCGCCCAAACCGTAGGGAAATCGTTCCCCTGATCGAAACTGATCTCACGCGCCCGGTTCAGAACCACCACGCCCTGCACACCTGCATCACTGACCAGCACATTCGATCCCCCACCAAGAATAAAGAAGGGCACTTCTAGCATCCAAAGTTCTGTCACGGCATGAGCCAATTCTTCCACCGAGTTCACATCAACGAGCACTTCCGCGGAACCACCTACCCGGGCGGCTGTATAGCGCGCCAAAGATACTTCCGTTTGCATGTTCTCGCCAAAAACGGAGCGCAGGATTTCAAATGGCAGGGTGGTCGTAGGAATCATGGCATGCAGTTACAGCACTCTTATCCGCTTTATGGTTTTGGATACCGTTTCCTCGGTAACCAACGCGTCCAATTGATTTCCGCGTTTACGGCTCACGCGCACCAATTTATGCGGTGGCTGTGATTGGCTATCTAAGCGCAATGTTGACAAGATCATGGTCTGGGCTTGAATACTTTGTTTGGTTTTGTTCATCGAGCGTCCTCATTCACGATCCAAAGTTATGTTTTCCGATCATCCAATAACGAAGCCAACACATCTTGGGTGATTTGAGTTGCATCCCCAGCGGAGAGCATAAGCACCACATCACCCGGGTGTAGGTTATCCAACAAGTAAGCGGTTGTATCGCCTAAGGAACCGGAAAAGTGGGCATTAGGATGATTCATGGCCCTTACAACCTGCTCAGCCGAAAAATCCGGGTCATAGGCTTCGCGGGAGCGATACACTTCAGTCGCCAGCACAACATCCGCATCACCAAAAGCCGTGGCAAACTCATCGAAAAAGGTCTTGGTACGAGTATATGTATGCGGCTGCCAGACTGCCCAAACTAAGCGATCTGGATAGCGCGCCTTGGCAGCAGCTAAGGTCGCCTTTATCTCGGTGGGGTGATGGGCATAGTCGTCGATTAGCGTCACACCAGCAGCCTCTCCGAGCACTTGAAATCGGCGGCCAACCCCAAGGAATTCTCCCAATGCCCCAGCGGCATCCTTCACCGGCAGCGCAAGTTGATCGATTACTGCTAAAGTTGCCAGAGCGTTGCTCACATTGTGATCACCGGGCACTTGTAAAGAAACTTGGGTCAAATGCTCACCAGCACGGAACACATCGAAATCAAAGCAGCCCAGATCGTTGAGACTCAACTTTGCAGCGTAGTAATCGAAGCTTGTTGATCCGCAACCATAGCTCACCACGCGGCAACCTAAATCAATCGCCTCAGCCATTATGTCGGAGGCTCCGGGGTCGTCTCCACAAGCCACAAGCACGCCATCGGGCGGCAGAACCCTCACAAAATCCAGGAAAGCCTGCTGAAACACCTCAGCGGTGGGAAACATATCAGGGTGATCGTGTTCCACGTTTGTAATCACCGCGATTTGGGGCTTCAATCCCAAGAACATATAATCATATTCGTCTGCCTCGATCACAAAGGCATCACCTTTGCCAGCATGGGCATTAATACCCAAATTTGAAACCACACCGCCGACGATAAACGATGGGTCTTGATCGAGTGCGCTGAGCACCCAGGCCAGCATGGCTGTCGTGGTGGTTTTGCCGTGGGAACCTGCCACCGCAATACCAACCTGCCCTTCCATCAAGCTACCGAGATACTCATCCCGTTTGAGCACAGGAACGCCCGCGGCAAGGGCTGCCTGAACTTCAGGATTATCCTCTGGCACCGCCGAGGAACGGATAACTAAATCTGCGCCGTTCACATTCGAAGCCTGGTGGCCCACAAAGACTTCGGCCCCAGCAGCCTCGACAGCCTGTGCCAAGGGGGAATACTCCTGATCTGAACCACTGACCGTGTGTCCGCGCTCGAGCAACACCCGGGCAATGGCCGACAGGCCTGTTCCACCAATCCCAACGAAATGCACGTGCTGCCTCAAATAAGCACCACCAATACAAACAAAAAGCATAACCCAATAGCAATGAAGATCACCGGTGTCGTGCCCAGCCAAAAAGGCGGCAAGATGTTGATCAGCGTTTTGGCCGTGGCAATCAAGGGGTCCGTGTCATTGGGAGCAGTAATAAACGGGGCAAATGGGTAATGAGCTGAATGCATATAAGACCAGATAGTGCCGATGATGAAATACCCATTTAAGGCCCCGAGTAACAACCCTAGCAAGAAGTCTTGGATCTTTCCCCTTCTGTCATTATTGCCCAAACGCGTCAAGGTTACTGTCTGGTATCCGAAAAACACCAACACGAGCAAAACGATGGTCCTAATCCAAAACTGGCGTTGATAATCGTTTTGTGCCGCAGCATCAAGGTCGTTGAAAGGGCCAATCTCTTCAGGAGGGAGGACGAATATATCTGTATCAGCTACCTCATCCTGAGCAACATAGCCATATTGTTTATCCAATTTCACGAATGGACTCACGATACCGCCACTGAACCTCTCAAAAACCAAAACTATGAACAAGGTCAGCACCACGCTGAAAGTGACCAGTACTTCCTTGCCCCAACCCCGTAATCCCCCGATCAGGGCGAAGAAGAACACAAAAATGAAAAAGACGACCGTCAAACTGATCATTGTTCAATCCTCAAATTGCATTAGCTCCAGCCTGTTCGACCAACGCACGCCCGATAGATGCTGCTGCTTCAGGCTTGCTCAACGACCGCATTGCTGCGCTCATTCGAGCACGTCGCTGCTCATCTCGCATCAGATCACATACCAGCGGGACGATCTTCTCCGGCAGTTCGGCATCCTGCACCATTATGGCGGCTCCGTGCCGCATCAGGTATTCGGCATTGACCTTCTGATAGCGCCAGGCGTAAGGATAAGGCACTAGAATTGCTGGCAGTCCAAAAAGAGGCAGCTCACCCAGGCTGGAAGCGCCAGCCCGAGAAAGCACCAAGTCGGCAGCCTTGAAGGCCGCGCCCATCTCTTCGTGCAAATATGCATAAGGATGATACCGTTCAAGCTGTGCCGGAGAAAGTTTCCGGCGGACTTGCTCAACTTCTGGCCAATTCAACGCACCGGTAATATGAACAATCTGCATTTCAGCCAACAATTCGGGCAAAGCCAGGAACAAAGCGCGATTAATCGAGCGCGCCCCTTTGCTACCGCCAAATACCAATAATGTCGGCATGTCAGGCTGTAGACTCAGGGCCTCTTGGGCTTGCCCACGATCCCAGGAACGAAGCGCTCGACGGGTGGGATATCCGGAGACGATGATATCCTTTCGTTTGGAGAAATATCGGCGCGAATCCTCAGCTGTCACAGCAATACGATCTGCAAAACGCGCTAACGTCTTCAAGGCTAGTCCCGGTTCTATGTCTGGAATATAGAGAACCGAAGGGATTCGCAATCCGGCTAAAGCCATGGGCACTGCTACATAACCTCCAGTAAAGAACATCACCTCAGGACGAAAGCGGCGCAATAGTTTTTGGGCAGAGAAGAACCCTCGCACCAGTCGAAACAGGTTGCCTGGCAAGGCTCGTAAACCCACACCATGCACGCCAGCCGCTGAGATGGTCTCGAATGGTACATCTGTTTGAGCTACCAAGTCAGCCTCCATGCCGCCTTCACTGCCTACCCATAGAACATCCAAATCGTCATGGTCAGCGGCGAGTGCTTCGAGAACGGCGAGGGCGGGATACACGCCGCCGCCGGTACCGCCCGCGCAGATCAACAATCGCACCAAAAGTCCTCCGTGATTCTTCTACTTGCTTGCGTTCAGACAAACGCGACACATTCAAAACGATGCCCAACGCTGCCATCGTTGTCACCAGGTTGGAGCCACCGATGCTAAAAAACGGCAGGGTGTTGCCAGCAAAGGGCATCAGGCCAAGCAGCGATGCCATATTCATGAAGGCTTCCAGGGTGATCCACAAAGTCAACCCGACGGCCAGAAGGGCTCCCAGTCCATCAGGAGCACGATTGGCGATGACCAGGCCGCGCCAGAACAGCACAGCGTACAGTATCACCAAGATCGAGGCACCCACCACCCCGGTTTCCTCACCGACGACGGCGAAAACGCTATCCGTGTGGGGGAAAGGCAAAGTCGTCAGTTTAGATGTGCCATGGCCGATGCCCACGCCAAACCACTCGCCGCGTACGAACGCCACCAGCGAGTGCTTGACATGATCCGATGATGACAGGACATCGTTCCATCCCTGCTTGAAAAACGCCACACGGTCGTTATCAGTGGGGTTGAAGCGCAAGACCAGGTAACCTGCCAGCCCTGCTATCAAGGATAAGAGCGCGGTCTGTTTTGCATCACTTCCCGCCAGGAAATACATCAGGCCGCCGAGAATCATCACCATTCCCGCCGCGCTCAAATCAGGTTGACGCATGATCAAACCGAAAGTGATCCCGACGATAGCAGCGAGAGGGAATAATCCATAGCCTATATCTGACAGTTGATCCCGCTTGGCGTACAACCAAACCGATAGGTAAATCACGATCACAAATTTCGCCAGCTCCGATGGCTGAACCGACCCCTCGTGGAAGCTGCGTGTGACATCATCAACTGTCTCACCAAAAATCAGCACACCGCCCAACGCTGCCAGGGTGAGCGCCATCGCACCAATCGAAAGATAATGCCAATAGTGATAATCCACCCAGGTCAGAACAATCAAGGCCAGGAATCCCACCCCCAGCCAACGTATCTGCCGGTAAAACAGATAAGTCGGCGAGCCGATGTCAGTTTCACTTCTTGTCAACTGCAATGAAGGATTCCAACTGGCAGAGTGCATCATTAACAGACCAAACCCAATCAAGGTGAGCATCACCAGGATCAGCGGCACATCGATATTCAGCCGAGGCGACGGCCAGGCCGTCTCAGAACGATCTGTCTGACGGCGAGTGGCTAGGCTAACTCTTTGACCCATTTCCTAAAGCATTCTCCACGTTCAGCAAAATCTTTGAACTCATCAAAACTCGTTCCACCAGGGGCCAACAGCACCACATCTCCAGGTTCGACGGTCTCCGCAGCGGTTCGTACCGCTTCCTCCAAACCCCGGCATACGGAGATCGAATAAGGGCGTTCCGCAGGGCCCGCAGCGTCAAGGGCCTGAGAAATAATCTCCGCGGCCTCACCAAAGATAATTAAGTGATCTACTCGCTGGCGCACCAAAGCCGCCAGGCCATCCCAGGGGAGGTCTTTATCCCGTCCGCCCGCCAAAAGCACTAGGGGTTCGTAAAATGAGCGGATCGCCGCAATGGCACGTTCCGGGGCAGTGGCAATCGAGTCGTTGTACCAGTCTGCGCCGCCCCAAGAACGGATGAATTCCAAGCGATGGGGAACGCCTGGGAACTCTTCTACACCGGCTCTCATGGCATCGGTGGGGACATCAACAGCCGCGGCAATGGCACAGGCTGCCAAAACATTCAACAAATTGTGCTCTCCTCGCAGACGAACGGCATCTATGGGAAGCACTTTTTGGGGGGATTCTCGATCCCAAAGCGTGACCCAGCCCTCGTGCGGGAAAGTGCCAGGCCGACCTTTGGGTGGCCGCGTCTCCCCAAAGGTGAACAGATCACCCCGAACGGAGTCCGCTAAACCCCAGGCTCCGGGGTCATCATGCCCCAAAACGGCCGTATCCTCAGGCCCTTGGAAATCCAAAATTCGGGCTTTTGCCGCCGTATAAGCCTCCATCGTGCCATGGCGGTCTAGGTGGTTGGGGGTCACGTTGAGCACCACAGCCACATCTGGGGAGCAGCTCATCAATTCCAGTTGGAAGCTGGACAGTTCCATCACCACCACATCGTCGGGAGTCATTTCATCCACATTGGCAATCAATGGATTCCCGATATTGCCGCCCACCCATATACGGTTGAAGGTAGACTGTCGAATGTCGAGCGCCTCCTCCAATATTTGACCAACCAATGAAGTCGTGGTGCTCTTCCCCGCTGAACCCGTAATGCCGATCACCTTGCAGGGGGCAGAATCGAGGAATATCTGTGAATCATTCGACAGCGGAATCCCGCGAGATCGGGCTTCAACGATCAGAGGCAACATCAATGGCACACCACCTGAGACACAGACCAGATCGATATCATCCAGCAATTCCAGAGGATGACCTCCTAGAACCCATTCAACAGGCAAATCTGCCAGCGATCGACGTTCCGAAGCGAGATCATTGGCCTCGCGCTGATCATTCAGCACAACCTTTGCACCATGCATGGCTAAATAGCTCGCCAGGGCTGTCCCTTGGCGGGCCGCGCCGATAATCAGCACTCGTTGACCGTTCCAATCCATTTTCTTCATCACGCCACCGAAAGCGCCACCCCGATCATCGCCGCCATCAGGCTAATCAACCAGAAACGCTGCACCACTTGCGTCTCACTCCAACCAGAGAGCTCGAAGTGATGCTGCAGAGGGGCCATTTTGAACACCCGACGACCTTCGCCGTGGAGACGCTTGGTGATCTTGAAATAGCCCGTTTGGATGATCACGCTCAACGTAATACTCACCGGGATGATCGCGATAATGGGCAGAACTGCCCACTGACCAGTCATCAGGGCCACCACGGCCAATGTCGCGCCCAATCCTAGGGCGCCCGTATCGCCCATAAATAATTGCGCCGGGTGGACGTTGAACCACAAAAACCCAAAGATCGCACCCACCAAGGTAAAGCAGAAACGTGCTAAAAACTCTTGTCCTTGCAGAACAGCAATACCGCCATAAGCCACAAAAGCGGTGGCTGAGATAAGTCCAGCCAGGCCATCTAAACCATCAGCCAGGTTAACTGCGTTCGAAAATCCAACAATCAGAAACATCGCGATCGGGAAATACCACAGACCGACCCTGAAATCGATATTGAAGCCGGGCATATAGAGGTGCGGTGCATCGAGAAAATGATAAAGCCCGTAGGATGCTCCAAATGCTACAATCGTTTGCAAGAGGAACTTCGTACTTGCACGCATTCCTTCCCCATGGCGCAGACCTCGCAGGCCTTGCCAATCATCAACCACGCCAATCAATGAGAACAGCACCAACACCCCTAGAGGCAGCAAAACCGAACTCCCCAGAACTTCAGTAGGGCCAATCAATGAGGCAGCATTGAGCAAAATGGTGATCAGTGCCACAGGCAATACGATCATCACGCCGCCCATCGTTGGGGTACCGAGCTTGGAGAAGTGCCGCTCGGGGCCATCCATGCGAATCATCTCACCAATTTTGAAGTTCCTCAAAATACGCAATAAGGGCGGTCCCCAAATCACTGTCAATAAGAAACTGAACCCAGCTAACGCCAAAGCGAGGGTGGTTTGGGTCATTGACGCGCCTCCAGCGTAGCCACAATGCGGTCCATTTGCATACCACGAGAACCCTTCACCAACACGACATCATCTTCATCCAAGCGACCTTGCAAATGCTCGATAGCTTGTTTGCTGTTCTCAAATTCCGTAATCTTATTCATTGGAAATCCGGCTCTTCGTGCCGCTATGGCTATCTGTCGGCTTCGATCACCAATGGTTATCAGAACATCAGCGACCTCGGCAGCGCGCAAACCCACTTTCCAGTGGCCTTCTTTCTCATAAGGCCCCAGTTCGAGCATATCTCCCAAGACAGCCACCTTACGCCCGTCCATCTCGTCCAGCATATTCAAAGCCGCCAATGAAGATTGTGGGGAGGCGTTGTAGGTATCATCCAACAACAAAGCGCCGCCTTCAGCGCGCACGGCTACCAGGCGTAGTTGGGTGTGCCCTGAGCGCAAGCCTTTGATGATCTCTTGCCAGGAAAGACCATCGTTCAAACCCACAGCCGCTGCCCGGAGAGCGGTGTGAACAGAATGACGACCGATCAACGGAATTCGCAAATGGAGGGTTTCACCGCGGTAATGCAAGCGGAAACGAATCCCATCCAATCCCAGGCCTTCAACCTGATCAGCCCATAAATCCGCCTGAGGGTCCAGGCCGTAATAAAAGACCCGAGCCTCGGTCTTCTCGGCCATGCCTCTCACCAGCGGATCGTCGTAATTGAGGATCGCCACTCCCTCAGGCGCTGGCGGCAAAGCCTCTACCAGTTCAGCCTTTCCACGAGCAATAGCTTCTTGAGAACCGGCCCGTTCAGCATGCACGGTGCCCACATTTGTGATCACCCCCATATGAGGTTGCGCCAAATCACACAGGAAGGCGATTTCACCCGGTACGTAGAGGCCCATCTCCAGCACGGCCCGGCGATGTCCGGCGCTCAAGCGCAGCAGTGTGAGCGGCAGGCCGATCTCATTGTTCAAGTTGCCCGGGTTTTTCAAGGTGCTGTAACGCTGATCAAGTACAGAGGCAACCAATTCCTTGGTGGTCGATTTACCGACACTGCCGGTGATGCCAATCACCCGCAGGTCCAATTGGCGGCGCCAACTGCCCGCGGCCTGCTGTAATGCTGTTAGCGTATCTTCTACCCGCAGGGCAAAAGGAACCTCGGGGATAGACGACTGTTCAAGTCGCGGACTGCCTCGCAAATCCAGCACCGGGATTCCTTCTGGCAAATCTTGCTGCACGAAGGCAAAGCTGGCCCCTCGATCAAAGGCATCTGCTATGTAATTGTGACCATCGACCTGTTCACCAGGCATTGCCACAAAAAGCGCGCCGGGGATAACCTGGCGCGAGTCCACCACGGCATCAGTGATCACCTGATTCGCCCATTCAGGCCGTTGTTCGATGAGAGCGTTTAGCACATCAGCTAAAGTCAGCATTTGACCTCACACTACTCGGCAGCCATGCTCAGGCGCACGTGGTCGGGGGGGATATCCATCAAGACAATTAACCGCTCCACCACATCAACAAAGACAGGCGAGGCCATCAATGAAGCCCATTGGGATACGGTAGGCTTATTCAACCAGACGTAGACCATAAATTGCGGATCATCAACTGGGCCCCACCCCACAAAAGAGGCATTCGTAAAATTGCTGTTATAAATTGTCGCTGTGCCGGTTTTGCCTGCCACGCGAATGTTGTCAGGCATTTCAGTGTAGGACTCACTTTCGACAATTTGGGCCAACATCTCTGACAATGTATGGGCGGTCTCAGCGGAAATCGGCGCCCCAGCCACCTCGGGCGCAATCGCGTATTGGTGTCCGCGGTTTACAACCGCCTTCAATATATGCGGCGTAACCATCTTGCCATCATTGGCTACTGCGGAAACAGCCCTCAACATCTGCAACGGTGTTACCTCGATCCCTTGCCCAAAGGAGTTGGTAGCCAGGTCGATCAGATGCCAGTTATCTTCATTGTTGAAACGAACATGACCGGGATACTCCCGGGCCAACTCGATACCGGTAGGCCGGCCAAACTGGAATGCTTTTACATAGTCGTAAAAACGAGTCTGACCCAGCAACTCTGTGGAAATATAAGCAAGGCAGACATTCAAGGAATGTTCCATGCAAGTCGTCATCGTCTGAGGGCCCCAGGCACCGCCATCCCAGTTGCGGATAGTCCAGCCTTCCACATTGAGGCCCCCGGTATCCGTGAATGGCGTATCTGGTGTGGCCACGCCAGAATCCAATGCCGCGGCCATGGTGATGATCTTGAAAACTGAACCTGGCTCATACCCGTCTATAGCCATATTGAAGGCATGACCCTCCTGGTATGTCTCGCCAACATTCCATTCACCGCTTAGGTCCATGCGCGGCACCGAGGCCATGGCTAAAATCTCACCGGTGCGAGGATGCATAACGATGATGCTGCCCGCATATGAGCCCGTCTTTTTCACATGGATATCCAAGATCTCTTCAACAGCATCTTGGATTTCACGGTCAATGGTCAGGATCAAACTCGCACCATCAGAGATTTCCGGCAGGTCCATGGCAAGATATGGATTGGTAGAGACGATCTCTTGCTTCTCCACACCAGATAAGAGCCATTGGAGTTTTTCTTCGACCCCGTTATGGCTTTTGCCTTCTTTATCGACTAATCCCAACACATTGGAGGCCAGATCCCCTTCCGGGTAGCTTCGATCCAAACGTGGGGTAACGACCAATCCTGACAAGCTGTGCAACTTGCCATCGGCGCTCTTCCCTGCTTTGACTGGGTCTTTATCCAATGCCTTTTGTAAGTCCAACAGCTCTTGCGCTTTTTCATAGGGTACGAAGTAGTTTAAGGTGATATGTGTAGAGGGCGCATCTGCTGGGCTCTGGCTTGCCTGGAGGAGAACCTCGTGATAATCAAGCCCCAGCTCCACACTGGTGACCAATGCAATGGTGGCAGGGTTCAGCACTTCGTACAATTCAATAGCCACTTCATAAATCAACTGACTGCCGGCCATCAAACGGCCATGGCGGTCGTAGATATCCCCGCGAGCAGGAGTCAGGGTAACCCATTCTTTGCCATCAATCGCTTCATAAACCTGGATATCTTGATTAGGTGATCCAACCTGGAGTTGGAACAACCGAAAGATGATCGCAAATCCTACAAAAGCGAACGTCAGGCCCATGCTGGCGTAGCGCAAACTATGCTTTTCGTTCATGGTTCTACTTCTGCCAGGGGGATAAGCGGAGCCCGAAATTGCTGGGACAGCCAATCTACCCATGACTGCGTGTATCTAGGGGATAGAACTAATGTAGTGCTTACGACGGGCTGGGCTGGTTCAGCCAACTCGATATGATCGCGGCCCGTGTACCCAGGCACGTTGATATAAGTAATCTCTTCGGACGTAGCCGAACGGAACCCCAGCTCTATGGCGCGTCGTTTCATCACGGATGTCGAAGTCAATATAGCCAATTGGGATTCCATATTAGCAATCTCGAACTCCAAGGTTTCGATGTTTTGGCGATATCGTTGGATTTCCTTGCCTAAGGCTGCTGTTTGGGCGGTAACACTAACGAAAACACTGGCAGCCATGAGCATCACGACCAGCGCAATTAAAAAGATACCAATCCCTTGAACTTGCTTTCGCCAAGGGGTTTGTGAATAAGCCTGAGTGAAATCGAGTACACGATCCATCGTTATTTTAGACAGTTTTCAGCAAATTGCGCTTTGTGCACGAGCATCAATTTACCAGTAAAAAACTCGTTATTTACCTTGCAAGTCTCATGCCCGCTTACAACTTTTCGACCACCCTGAGACGGGCGCTCCGTGCTCGAGGATTAGCATCGATTTCGGCTTGCCCGGGCCGGAGCGGTTTACGAGTGATCAACTTCAATGTGGCCCGATGACCGCACGTGCAAAGCGGTTGCTCGGGCGGGCATATACAATCCACACTCTCCTGTCTGAAGAAGTGTTTCACGATCCGATCTTCCAACGAATGGAAGGAAATCACTGCCAAGCGGCCACCGGGGGACAACGCGGCCACCGCTTCAGGCAAGACATCTTTTACTGCTTCCAATTCTTTATTCGTAGCGATGCGCAGTGCCTGAAACGTGCGCGTCGCCGGGTGAACTCGAGATTGCTTTCTGCCTACTGCCTTTGAAACAACCTCTTTTAGTTCTCCAGTAGTATGCAATGGCCGGGCAGACACAATGGCCCGCGCCACTTGCCGGGAATGTCGTTCTTCCCCAAAACGGTAGATCAAGTTCGCCAACTCGCCCTCAGGCAACTCATTGACCAAATCCGATGCATTCATCTCAGCCTGAGGGTTAAAGCGCATGTCTAGTGGCCCATCCGAGCGAAAGGAAAAGCCACGCTCTGGCGAATCGAGCTGCATGGAGGAGACACCCAGGTCAAGCAGGATGCCCTGAACAGAATCCCAGCCCAGGGCTTCGAGCTGCACGCCTAACGTCGTGTAGGATGCTCGCACCAAAGTCACGCGATCGTCAAAAGGCGACAACCTTTCTCTGGCAAGATCCAACGCCTGGGGATCTAAATCCAGCCCTAATAATTTGCCATGGGGTGAACTGGCCTCTAGAATCCCCCAGGCATGGCCGCCTGAGCCTACCGTACCATCGACATAGAAATTGCCGTCATGGGGGCATAATGCGTGTATAATTTCTTGGTAAAGTACAGGTTCGTGCATGACAGCATCGTTCGGGCAATTTCAATCGTCCGATCAACCGATCGATCATCGCCCGTTACAGGTCTAACTCCGCAAATCGCTGGGAATTGGCGTCCACATCACCCAATCGTGTAACTTGCCCCTCCCAGGCTGCTGTAGACCATACTTCGATCGCTTCACCAACACCAACGATGACAGCATCACTCTCTAGGCTGGCGACGTCACGCAGAAACTGAGGAATGAGTATCCGCCCCACCCGATCAAGCTCGACCTGGGTGGCGGTAGCGAAAATGAGTCGGCGTAACTCACGGGCGGTGGGATCAGTGGTTTTCATTTGGCTGAGTCTTTCGTAGATCGCTCCAAACGCTGTCTCGGTCAGCAAGCGCAAGTTATGATCAAAGCCCTGAGTCAGGTATGCTCCTCCCGACAATCCCGCGCGAAAGCGTGCCGGGATCGTCAAACGGCCTTTCTCATCAAGCGTGTGGCGGTACTGTCCAAGAAACATATGTTCTATACCATTGTTAAGAGCAGAACGCCGGAAGACCCGGCGTCGGCACCCATTTTATACCACTTTAATCCACTTTGCCCCATAATTGAACACAGTATATACGAAATCTCGCTAAAATGCAAGTGAAATTGTCCGATTTGATAGCTCTTTGCAATGCAGGTTTTCGCCTACTGAAGAGAAGAAATTAGGCGAATCGAGCTTAATCACCCCCCTACCCAACGATATGCCCCTAGATTCACCCCCTTTAAAGGCTTTTCAGGCAATCAGAGATTGTTTCCCGATTGAAGGATGATCTCCGTCAACGCCTGGACATGACCGGTAGTGTCGTTCAGAGCGGGAACGTACTCAAAAGCCCCACCACCCGAGTTCTGAAAAGTCCTTCGTCCTTCATGGTTTATTTCATCCAACGTTTCCAAGCAATCCACCGCAAAGCCGGGGCAAATCACCCTTAAGCCGGACACTCCAGCTTCTCCCCAAGACCCCAATACCCGATCAGTATACGGCTGAGTCCACTCCTCGGGGCCAAAACGAGACTGAAAGGCCACCTGCCACCGCTCCGGTTCCAGGCCAAGTTTCTCCGCCATAAGGGAAGCTGTCCGCTGGCACTGGGCAGGATAAGGATCACCAGCCCTCACATATCGTTGGGGAATCCCATGAAAAGAGAACAACCATTTTCCAGCGTGGTCATTCTGACTAGAACAAATGCTTTCAACCAGGGCATTAATATACGCGGGATGATCGTGATAATCGTTGATGACTCTGATCTCAGGCATCCAGCGCCAAGAATCAAAGGTTTCAAAAACCTGCTCAAGGATGGTGCCGGTTGTGGTGCCTGAATACTGCGGGAAAAGCGGCAGGATGACAAAACGCTCAATCCCAGATCGCTGAAATAAGGCCAAAACGTCGGGAATGGATGGATTGCCATAACGCATGGCAAACTCAACATGTACCGACCCTAAGGAATGTGCTGCCAGTGCTGCCCGCAATTTGTCGCATAAACTGCGGGTCAGCGTGAGTAAGGGGGAGCCATCGGGGCTCCAAATACGTTGATACAGCCGCGCAGAGCGCTGTGGCCTGACGTTCAGGATTACCCCATAAAGCAACGGCAACCACAACCAGCGTGGATAATCGATCACCCGCCGGTCTGAGAGCATTTGAGCCAGGAACCTGCGCACCCCTGAGGGCGTTGGCGCGTCCGGCGTACCGGTGTTTAAGAGCAAAATACCATGGGAAGATGAGGGAGAATTGTGAGCTTTGTGGATTGTCTGCATCAATGAAATGCGCTCCGCCTTACCAGTAATCAACATTCTACCGAAGATCGCCCGCCAGGTAGATATAGGATTTCACAAATTTGGGTTAAGCCCTATTAAAGAACTATTTCACATCACAGGTTCGTTTTCGTCCAATTAGCCCTGGGAAGATAAGGATTGCCAATAAACCGGACGATGATTACCAGCTTGGGTCAAAGCGGGTTTAGGTCTTGATTCTCCTGGCTAGCCCCATTACTTCATCCACCCAGGCTTCCTGGTAGGCATTGTGCAGCACTTGAGGCAAGGGATGTAGTACACGTTCGGGTGTCAGCGGCCGCTCGGCCCAGACGCGGTTGACCATGAAGCTATCATCTTTCCTGACCCCCTTGGTATCGAACAACAAGCCAACAAAGGGATAGCGCACCCGAATTGAGAACAACAAACCGCGGTCAATGCCGAAGGCCGAATGGGGGAAGGAAAAAGGCACGATCTCCTGGCCGGTGATCCCCTGGACTTCCCGGCAAGATTCGACAATCTCTTCCTCGATCTCGGCATCCGACAAATCTCTCAGCTTGCGGTGGGTTTTGGTATGCGCACCGATGGTAAACCCTTCGGCGGTCATCTGCTGAACCTGTGAAGTGGTCAGGTAGGGTTGGCTTTCACAGAGGAATTTCTCCCAATCCACAGCCAATTGGCGGCAAACCTGGTTAATTACATCTTCATCCGGCAGGCGCAGCTCTTTCAGCCATCCGATCGTCGCTTCCAGTGTCAGGTCGCCGGGCGTCAACGAGCCCAGCCTGGGCAGCGTCGAGGGATCGGCCCTGAGACGGTCGATGCACAAGGATATTTTGTTGCGATAAAACATGGCGCGGTTATCAATCCAATCGGTGGTGAGGAAGAAGGTGCAGGGGATTGAATAGTCCATCAAGATCGGCCGCACTACTGAAAAACATTCCTGAAAACCATCGTCAAAAGAGAGGTGAACAGCATTGGCAGGCAGCGCTTCCCCGCTGATACGGGCGGCATGGAGGCGGGCGTAGGAAATAAATTGATAGCGCTCCTTGAGAAAAAGCAGGGCCTCTTCGAATTGCGCCACCGGGACGACGGGATAGAGGTGACGGGCATGCTCCATGGGCTCATCAGAGACCGCATGGTAGAAGAAATCGATGCTTGCTCTGCGCACGAACAAAGGATAGAGCCAAAGAGGGATTAATCTGGCTAATCTCTCAAGCAACCAGGTAAGGATTTTCTTCATCACTTCTGCTTAAAAATAATTGTTTGATAAAGACTCGCGAGATTTTCTCGTATAAGTTGCTTTAGCCGCAACCCCGACGTCAGGACGCCGGATTCCTCAGCCAGATGGGCAAAATTGGAGCTTGTAGCAGCTTCTAAAGCCACTATCACTTAGGCCCACGGCAAGCGCTCATGAAAAGGCCATATCGCCATCGACGAGTTTCAGGGTGATATCTTCCCAACATTGCGCCAGGGGACTGTGATCATCCCTGGGCTTGCATTGATAGATGCGTTCTTTCTTGTGCAAAAGCAGTTTAGCAATCAGACGGGGACGCAAATCCCCAGCAACTTCCTGCGGGATTTCGATGGTATCCGCCAGAAAATCGCGCCCGTAGTGTACCGCCAAAGCCAGCACATAGCGTCGATCGGAGGGATTAGCAAAGTGGTAATCCAAAGTCTTCAGCATGAACTTATGGCCCTTTTGGGTGATCGAGAAAACCACAAAGCCCTTGTATTCATCCTCGGGAGAGGCGACTTCCACAGCAATGAGGCGATACATCGGGCGGGCATCGCTGAAGAAATAATCCATCTCCTCGGTGATGGAATGACCAGACTCGACCACCCAGGGGTATTGGAGCATCCAATTGACCGCATCCACCCCGCGGTGCAGTTCGACCGACGAGCGGTGGGCCTGCGCCGCCGGTTCCCTTTGGATACGGTCCACTTCCCGAAAGCGGATATTCGCTAAAACTTTGCTTTGGGGGCCGCTGATCAGGAGATAGAAGAATCTCTTTAGAACCGGCCCAACCCAACCGTCCAGGCGTTCAATGAAGGGAGTCTTCAATTTGACTTCCCTGCGAATCCGCAACAGGTACATCAGCTTGCGATAGCCGCGCCGCAGCCAGACCAGTGGGTTGAGATGTCCCATACCCGTGGTGTCCAGCCAAAAATAGGTCAGGGGCTGGCGCTCCCAGAAGCCATATTTGCGGCACACCCGCCGGGCATGGACGCTGCCCACGATCAAGTAATCCTGATTGAGGCCGAGCGCCTCGCTCATGAGCTGGGCGCCGACTCCCATCCCGCGCACTTTGGAGGACACCGACCAGGTGGTGAACCAGTTGACTTTGAAATAATCATCCCCGTTGCGCAGCAGCAGGGGCAAAATACCGAAATAGCCCACCACTTCGTCATCTTCATCGATAGCCACCAACAGGCCAACATCATTTTTGGACGCGTAGGGGTTGTTGGCATGAGCAATGGCACGCTGCAGGGTGATGGGCACGAATTGACCTTTTTTCGAGTTCCCCAAAACTCGTTCGGCAAATTCATGCAGATCTTTGACCTGGATGTGTTCGAAGCGAATGGCGTTTATTGACATATTGATCCAAACCACGAGCACCAAAGGCGGGCCATTGGCAAACGCGGACGAGTGGGGAATTCAGGCAAATTGGCGGATGATCGATTGTACCTGCCACAAGTAGCTGCGTCCAAAGATGTTGAGATGATTAAGCAGGTGATAGAGGTTATAGATAGGAAAACGAGAACGGTAACCTGGCTCCAAGGGGCGCACTTCTTCATAAGCCTGGTAGAAGGCCGGGGGGAAAGAGCCAAACAATGTCGTCATGGCCAACTCGGCTTCGGCCCAACCGAAATGCGCCGCCGGATCAATGATCGCCGGGGCACCGAGGGAATCCGAGATGGCGTTACCGCTCCACAAATCCCCATGAATGAGCGCTGCCGGTTGCGCAGGGATCAGATCAGGCAACTTGGTAGCGAGATGCTCCACCGCGCCGGCATCTCCCGCGCCGATGAGGCCGCGCTCGCGAGCCAGGCGGGTCATATAAGAAAAACGCCGCTCGGCGAAGAAGGCATAGCCGTCATCCGTCCATGCGTTGGGCTGAGGGGTGCTGCCAATGTAGTTATCATGGGCAAAACCAAACTGTGCGTTGGTGTGAAGATGCAGCGCCGCCAAGCGGCGACCGAATTCAGGCCAGTAGTCGCTGTAAGGCGGGGCGGGAGATAAGTCCTCCATCAAGATGAAGTTATTCCCATAGAGATATGGCTGAGGGACAACAGGGCCACCTTCCACCTGTAAGGCCAACAGCCCGTCCATTTCTCTGGCAAACATATCCGGGGGCGTGCTGCGATTGGTCTTCAGGAAAAAGGAGCTCCCCGATGTGGTTTCCAGCATCATGCCGTTATTGATGCAGCCGCCGCCAACAGCATGGGAAGAAGCCACCCTGCCATATCCATTTTCAGTTAGCCAGGTTTGAACAGGTTCTGGGATCATCGGGGGAGGGGATACGTGGGAATAAAGGAAACAAGTAGACAAGTAGCAAGTGGGCAACCTTATTTGCCCGGCCTACTTTTTCAATACCTGTCCGTCCTCCAGGGCATCCAACAACCCCTGGCACGAGCGTTTGACGATTTGGAAGGCTTCCTCAAAGCCATCGATGCCACCATAATAAGGATCGGGGACCGGCGCGGTGGGGTTTCCCTGAGGATCGAATTCGCGCATCAGGTGGATCTTGGCCCTCTCCCCCTCGGTGCGCGCCAGCCGTGATAGATTCGAGCGGTTATCCGAGTCCATGGCGATGACCAAGTCAAACTTCTCGAAGTCGTCGCGCTTGAACTGCCGCGCTCGGCCAGAATAGCTGAAACCATGGCCGGCAGCGACCCGCCTCATGCGTCGGTCTGGTTTTTCGCCTACATGCCAGGACGAGGTGCCCGCCGAATCGACGTCATACTTATGGGCAAGTTTGGCCTGCTCGGCCAGATGACGGAACATATTCTCCGCCAGCGGGCTGCGCACGATATTGCCTAAACAAACGAAACAAATCCGGGTTACGTCAGTCAAAATCTACCCTCCACCACAAAACGCTGTTCCTCAGTAAATCGATAGGAAGATTGGACACGGATAACAGGAATATTGGCTTTTGCACCCCCGAATCCTACCATAAATGCAGGAACCGCGTCCCCGCGCCCGAAGAGCGGAACACGGTTCCTTGCTCAAATACCTAACACGGTTTATTCTTCCCGACTCAGAGCATCCATGACGGCCACGCCGGCAATATTGACGATATCGCGCACCTCGTCGCCAGTCTGCAAAACATGCACGGAAGCGCCAACACCGAGCAGGATGGGGCCAATCGCCATCGCCCCACCAAGGCGAGCCAACAGCTTATAAGCCACATTGGCGGCTTCCAGCGAGGGGAAGATGAGCACGTTGGCATCCTTCACCTGGCTGAAGGGGAAACGCTCGTCGATGATCTCGGGGACCACCGCTGTATCAGCCTGCATCTCACCATCGACCACCAGACCGGGGTTCTTGGCGCGGATCAACTTCAGCGCCTTTTGCATCTTGGCCGTCAAAGGATGCGGCGTGCTACCGAAATTGGAGAAGGAAAGCAGCGCGACGCGCGGTTCTATTTCCAACTGCTGCGCTAAATCCGCCGCCAGGCAGGCGATCTCCGCCAGATCGTCGGGAGATGGCTCGATGTTCACGGTTGCATCGGCAAAGATGTACACCCGGTCGTCCACCACCATGATATATGCGGCGGCGGCTTTGTCTGCGCCGGGGCGGGTGTGGTGAATCTGCAACGCCGGGCGCAAAACTTCGGGGTACTGGTAAGTCAGGCCGGAAACGAAGGCATCCGCATCACCCATTTTGACCATCATCGGGCCAAAGACATTAGGCTCCTTTATCAGATCAGCCGCATCACCGGTGGTGACTCCCTTGCGCTGGCGCAGTTCATAGAAAGCCTGGGCATATTCATCCAGGCGATCGAACGTGCGGGGATTGACAATCTGAGGGCAGCAGCGCAACCCCAAAGCCTCGACTCTCTCCTGAATGATCTCAGGACGGCCGACCAGAATTGGGATGCCGATGCCCTCTTCTTCCACCTGGGCAGCGGCGCGCATGATCTTGTCCTCCTCGCCCTCTGCGAAGACGACGCGCTTCTTCGGTGAAGCGGCTTTGGCTTTGTTCATGATGAAGTGGCGCACCCGCTGGCCCATCCCCTGTCGGTAAGCGAGCTGTTCGCGATACTCATCGAGATCGATCTCCCTGCGGGCAACCCCCGTTTCCATGGCCGCTTTAGCCACCGCGGGAGCCTCCCAGATCAATACGCGCGCGTCCAGCGGTTTGGGGATGATATATTCCGGCCCCAGCTTCATACTATCGACGTTGTACGCACGTAACACACTGTCCGGCACATCCTCTTTGGTCAGGGCAGCCAGGGAATGAGCAGCGGCCAGTTTCATCTCATCGTTGATGGCGCTGGCGCGCACATCCAGCGCCCCCCGGAAAATGAAGGGGAAGCCCAGGACATTGTTGACCTGGTTGGGATAATCCGAACGGCCAGTCGCCACAATGGCATCGGGGCGGACTTCCTTGGCCAACTCATATTTGATCTCGGGATCAGGGTTCGCCATGGCGAAGATGATCGGCTGTTCGGCCATGGTCTTGACCATCTCAGGCGTGAGCACATCGGCCACAGAGAGGCCGTAGAACACATCAGCGCCGCGCACCGCATCCGCCAGGGTGCGGGCATCCGTCTCGGGGGCAAAGCGCTCTTTGTACTTATTCAGCCCCTCCCGTCCTTTGTAAATCACGCCGCGGCTGTCCACCATCAAGATGTTCTCACGTTTCACGCCCAACTGAACCGCCAGGTCTGCGCAGGAGATCGCCGAAGCGCCCGCCCCGGAGATGGCGATCCTGATTTCGCTGATATCTTTGCCAACGATCTCCAAACTGTTCAACAAGCCCGCTGAAGAGATGATCGCCGTGCCGTGCTGATCATCGTGGAAAACGGGGATGTCCAGCATCTCTTTCAGCGTCTCCTCGATGTAGAAGCACTCTGGGGCTTTGATATCTTCGAGATTGATACCACCAAAGGTGGGCGCAATCGCCGCCACCACCCGGATCAGCTCATCAGGGTCATGGGTATCCACCTCGATGTCGAACACATCAATATCGGAAAAGGCTTTGAAGAGCACGCCCTTGCCTTCCATGACCGGCTTCGAGGCCAGGGCACCCCGATCCCCCAAACCCAGGATGGCGGTACCATTGGAGACCACCGCGACTAGGTTGCCTCTGGAGGTGTACTCGTAAGCGAGATTGGGGTCATCGGCGATCTCCAAAACGGGGATCGCCACACCGGGAGAATAGGCCAGAGAGAGATCGCGCTGGGTATGCAGCGGCTTTGTGGGCAGGATGGCAATTTTGCCCGGCTTACCGTTAAGACGGTGATATTCAAGGGCGTCTTCACGAGTGATTCGGCTCATCAATTCAAACTCCTTTTAGGACAGGTTCCCAGGCTGGTATTCGAAACCTGAACCTATGCTTTGACATATACCTGTAACCCCCTATTTTGCCAAAAGTTATCGAGACACACAGTTGCGTTTGTCACCCAAAGAAACGGAAACATGACCTGATTCATCCATCCGCCGATGAAAATATGCCTTTCGCAACCCAAATTTGGCGAGAATCCCCGGGGGCTTCCATTATCAAGGCAATCATGTTAAACTGTTAACACTTGGTTAATAAGGAGAAATCTACACCGTGAGCGAAGAGAAGCAAGCTGCGCTGAACAATGCTCTAGGTGATATCACCAAAAGATTTGGAGAGGGGATCATCATGCGACTGGGTGACGCGCGTCACCTGACGGTGGACGCCATCCCGACAGGCTCCCTCTCCCTGGATATCGCTCTTGGTGTGGGCGGCATCCCCCGGGGCCGCGTGACAGAAATCTATGGCCCCGAATCCTCCGGAAAAACGACCATCACCCAGCACATCGTCGCCGAGGCCCAGAAACTGGGCGGCACAGCGGCTTTCATCGATATGGAGCACGCCCTGGACCCGGTTTATGCCGATGCATGCGGTGTTGATGTGGAAAACCTGCTCATTTCCCAGCCCGATATGGGCGAGCAGGCTTTGGAGATCACGGAAACATTGGTGCGCTCCGGCGCGGTGGACGTGGTGGTGATCGATTCGGTGGCCGCCTTAGTGCCCCGGGCCGAACTTGAAGGAGACATGGGCGACGCCCATATGGGCTTGATGGCCCGCCTGATGTCCCAGGCGCTACGCAAACTCTCCGGGGCCATCAAACAGGCCAACACGGCGGTGATCTTCACCAATCAGCTCCGCCAGAAGATCGGCGTGGTCTATGGCAACCCGGAGACCACCACTGGCGGACAGGCGCTCAAATTCTACGCCTCTGTGCGTCTGGATGTGCGCCGTGTCCAGAGCATCAAGGTCGGTTCGGAAGTTGTTGGCAACCGCACACGGGTGCGCGTGGTCAAGAATAAGGTCGCTCCGCCGTTCCAGACGGCGGAATTTGACATCATGTATAATGAAGGCATCTCCAAAGCAGGTGACTTGCTCGATTTAGCCACTGAAATGGAGATCATCAGCAAACGGGGCTCGTACTACTCGTATGGTGACCAGAGGATCGCGCAGGGGCGCGAAAACGCCAAAGAATTCCTGCACCAAAACTGGGAACTGGCAGAGGAGATCGAAGCGAACCTTCGCGGAGAACTGCTCCCGCCCCCGCTGATGCCGCTCGAACATTGACACTGGACTGCCGAACACATCGTTCGGCTAGAATGAACTCACCCGAGTACTCCGGTGAGTCCCATTCAAATCTTCTCGCCGCGCGAGTTTCATTCCATTCTTTTATCTTGCGCGCGGCCATGGCTTTGAAACTAGATCTCAGATAACGTAATACCGTATGGATTCAGCCCTCAGGTTATGATTAGTCACTTGAACAGGAATACAAGCAGTTAAACAAGGAAACCAAAGGGCCGCTTTCGCTTAGCATATTTATCAACCCAGGTTATCGATTCAATACCTGGCGGCAAAAAGCATCATACAAAACTGAGATCCAGAGAGATAAGGCGCGCAGCCGTGGCTTGGAGATTTGCCACGGCATTTTTATTTTTTTGGAGCATGGCAAAGAAGATCACGGCGTTGAAAGCCCAAAAACGGGACCCTGAGCGGGTCAGCGTGTATCTGGACGATGAATACGCCTTTGGGCTTTACCGGGTAGTGGCTGCCTGGCTGCAAGTTGGGCAGGAGCTCGACGAAGAGAAGATCCGTCAGCTCAAGCAGGCCGAGGCCGACGAGAAGGCCTATCACCGGGCTTTGCACTTCCTCAGCTATCGGGTACGCACCGAAGCCGAGATTCGCCGGAACCTGAACAAACACGATACACCAGAAGGCACCATCGAAGAGGTGTTAGAGCGCCTGCGCCGCAACAACTTGGTGGATGATCGCCAATTCGCCAACACCTGGGTCGAAAACCGCTCGACGTTTCGGCCTCGCGGTCGGCGGGCATTGCGAAGTGAGCTGCGCCAAAAAGGCGTCGATCAGGAAATCATCGACGAGGCCCTCCAGGAAATAGACGAGGAGGAACTCGCCTACCGGGCCGCCAGGAAGAACGCCCGCAAGTACCTTAAACTGGATTGGCCCGAATTTCGGAAAAAATTATCAGGTTTCTTGACCCGTCGTGGATTCAATTATGCGATCACAGCCAGTGTGGTTGAACGAGTTTGGGCCGAGGAACAAGACAACGCAGGGGCCGGGTGACACCCCAAAGCCAGAAGGCGGACATCCCGGCCCGGGAAGCGTTCAAGCAGCATTTACCCGGCAATCAGTAAGAACGCTTCCTCCAAAATCACGATCATAAACCTGGAAACGAGGTATAAAAATGGACTTTCAAATTGGAATCATCATTGTAGCCGCAATTTTAGGCACCGCCATCGGCTTTTTCTTGAAGACATTCCAAGTCCGGCAAACAAATTTAAAGCTAAAAGAAGAGGGCGACAGAATCCTGCTGGACGCTAAAGAAGAGGCCCGGGAAATCAAACTCCAGGCCAAAGATGAGATGCTCAAGGCCCGCGAAGAAGCAGAAGGAGAGATCTCCCGTCGCCGGGCAGAGGTCTCGCGTTCGGAAGACCGCCTGCAGCGCCGCCATGACCAAATGGACGTCCGCGCCGAACGCCTGGAGAAGCGAGAACAGTCGCTCAATAAACGACAGAGCGCGCTGGATCGCAAGGGGAATGAACTCGAAAGAATGGAGACTGAGGCCAGGGAAAAACTCGAGCAGATCGCCAAATTGAGCAGCGACGAGGCCCGCGATTATTTGCTGAAAGATGTGGAAAAGGAAGCTCGCGATGATATGGCGCGCATCATCCGGCAAATCGAGGCTGAGGCCCAGGACGAAGGGGAACGCCGCGCCCGCAAGTTGGTGGCAGATGCTATCCAACGGGTGGCCTCGGAACACGTGGTGGAAGTGACCTCCTCAAATGTCACCCTGCCATCCGACGACATGAAAGGGCGCATCATCGGGCGCAATGGGCGCAATATCCACTCCTTTGAGCGCGCTGCCGGCGTAGATGTGATCGTCGATGACACGCCTGAAGCCGTGACCATTTCATCTTTCGACCCTGTGCGGCGCGAGGTCGCCCGCCGTTCGATGGAAAGGCTGGTCCTGGACGGGCGCATTCACCCAGCGCACATCGAAAAGATCGTCAAGAAAGAGGGCAAAGAAGTCGAGCGCGTGATCCGCGAAGCGGGAGAGGAAGCCGCTTTCGAGGCCGGGGTGCCGGGCCTGCACAAGGAGATCACCAAGAAGTTGGGACGCCTCAAATTCCGCACCTCATACGGGCAGAACCAACTGGCGCACGCCGTGGAGACGGCCAAGCTGGCGGCGGTCATTGCGGCCGAATTAGACGCCGATGTGGAAGTCGCCAAGGCCGGTGCACTGTTGCATGACCTGGGCAAAGCCATGGATCACAACGTGGAGGGCACCCACGCTCAGATCGGGGCGGAGTTTGTCAAGCGCTATGGAGTCAATCCTAGAGTGGTCAACGCCATCGCTTCTCACCATCATGAAGCGGAACAAGAGAGCGTAGAAGCGGTCATCGTGGAGGCCGCCGATGCCATTTCTGGGGCGCGGCCCGGGGCGCGGCGCGAAAGCCTGGAGCAGTACCTGAAGCGGGTACGCGCCTTAGAAGAGATAGCCAACACCTACGAAGGCGTCAAAGAAACCTATGCCCTGCAGGCCGGCCGCGAGGTGCGCATCTTCGTCCAACCCGAAGATATCGATGATCTGGCCTCCATCCAACTGGCGCGCGATATCTCCAAGCAGATCGAGGAGACCATGCAGTATCCAGGGCAGATCAAGGTGACGGTGATCCGGGAGACGCGGGCAGTGGATTATGCGAAGTAGGGGGGGACGGGTTAGGGGTTAGGGGTTAGGGGACAAAGAGGTAGACAAGTATACAAGGTAACAGGTAGCGGTGAATGCTCCTGTCGAAGAATCCCTCCTTGCCAGGCTGGTGAGGAGGGTTTTGCTATCACCCGTGCAGCAAAAACGGGTTTGAGCGCCGCTCCTCCCCCACCGTGGTCTCACCCATGTGACCTGACAAAATGCGCGTTTCATCGGGCAGCGTGAGCACCTGCTCGCGGATGCTGTTTAGTAAGGTTTCATAGCTCCCGCCGGGCAGGTCGGTGCGCCCGATGCTCTGCTTGAAAACCACATCCCCGCTGAAAAGGACTTCTTCAGCCTCGCAGTAGAACATCACGTGCCCCGCGGTATGCCCGGGAGCGTAGCGCACCTGAAATTGGTTGCTCCCCAACGTCAGAACCTGACCGTGCGCCAGATCAATCGTCGGTTCAGGGCCGGGATCATCCAGGTTGAGGCCGAAGAACTGGGCACCGCCCTTCATACGCCAGAGGGGGTAATCGTCAGGATGCAGCGCGACCATCGGAAGGGGGTCGCAGCCATCCGCCACGCCAGCCGCGCCACCAAAATGGTCGAAATGGGCATGAGTGTACCAAAGGTGAGCAATGCGCCAATCCCGTTTTTGGGCTTCGGCCAGGATTTTGTGACCATCCCAGGCCGGGTCGATGACGGCGGCTTCCCGGGTCTCCGGGTCAGCGATCAGGTAGGCGTTGGTAAAGGCAGGTCCGAGGGTGAAGGAGATGATTTCAAGCATAGGGTTTGAGTCAACGAATCTGCGAGTCAGCGATCCAGCGAATCGGTAAATGGGTCATTGGAAAATCCGATACCAGTATACCATTTCGCCGTCCCCGCGCTTTATCCCTTGGAATCACTCCCGAAGCATGTTAAACTGATGAGCGTAGGCGCAAGTAGCGCCCAGGTCCCACAAAGAGACTCATGGAGGCAGTGAATGGTCAATTACCCCCCTGAACCCTTCCGCATCAAAATGGTAGAACCGATCAAAATGATCGACCGGCAGACGCGCGAGGCGGCGCTGAAGCGGGCCAACTATAACGTCTTCGGGCTGCGCGCCGAGGAGATCTTCATCGATCTGCTGACCGACTCCGGGACGGGCGCGATGAGCCAGCACCAGTGGTCGGCCATGATGGAAGGGGATGAATCTTACGCCGGAGCAAACTCTTATTTCAGATTAGCGGAGGCCATGCGAGAGATATTTGGCTTCCGCTTTTTCGTCCCCACCCACCAGGGGCGCGCGGCGGAGAACATCCTCTGCGCGGTGGCACTAGGGGAGGGGGAATATATCCCCTCCAACATGCACTTCGACACCACCGAGGGCAATATCCGCGCCCGCGGCGGCCGCCCCACCAACCTGGTCATCGACGAGGCTTTCGATCCCGGCAACCGCCACCCCTTCAAGGGCAATATGGATATCGACAAGCTGCGCGCCTTCATCGAAGAAGTGGGCGTGGATAAGGTCCCCTTCGGCATGATCACCATCACCAACAACGCCGGGGGCGGCCAGCCGGTCTCGATGGAGAATCTCAAAGCCGTGGCGGATGTTTACAAAGAATACGAAATCCCCTTCTTCATCGACGCCTGCCGTTTCGCCGAGAACGCCTACTTCATCAAACTGCGCGAGCCGGGTTACGAGAACAAGACCACCTTAGAGATCGCCCAGGAGACCTTCGCCCTGGCTGACGGGGCCACGATGAGCGCCAAGAAAGACGCCATCGTCAACATTGGCGGTTTTTTGGCTATGAACGATGAAGGACTCTTCCAGAAAGTGAAAAATGAGCTGATCTTGCGGGAGGGATTCCCCACCTACGGCGGCTTGGCTGGCCGCGACCTGGACGCCATCGCCACCGGACTGCGGGAAGGCCTGGACGAGGATTACCTGGCCTACCGGCTGGGCCAGACAGCCTACTTAGGCAAGAAGCTGCTGGAGGTAGGCATCCCTATCGTCGAACCCCCCGGAGGTCATGCTGTGTATATCGACGCGGGGAGCCTGCTCGCCCACATCCCCCCGGCGGATTTCCCCGGCCAATCCCTGGCCGTCGAGCTATATTTAGAAGGGGGCATCCGCGGCGTGGAACTGGGATCAGTGGCCTTTGCTTATCCAGACCCAAGTACTGGCGAGACGATCCACCCCAAAATGGAGCTGGTCCGGCTGGCAATCCCCCGCCGGGTATATACCCAGGCTCACATGGATTATATTGTCAAGACATTCGAGAAAATCAAAGCACGCCAAGAGCGAATCCGCGGCTATCGTATCACCTACGCCCCAGAACTGCTGCGTCACTTCACTGCCCAATTCGAGCCGATTGGGTAACGACGAACATGCAGCGTCCAGACGCGCCTCTACCATCAAATTAGGAGCACAATGACGAACAAGAAACGCACGATCACCGCAGAAGACCTATATAAGTTCGAGCTAATCTCAAGCCCGCAGATATCACCAAATGGGGATCAGGTAATCTATGCCCAACAACGTGTCGATCCTCTTTCCGAAAAGAAATACAGCAACCTGTGGATCGCCCCTGCCGACGGGGGTGAACCACAACAGTTCACTTATGGAGACCAGGGAGACAATCATCCAAAATGGTCACCGAACGGATCGCAAATCGCTTTCATCTCAAACCGCGGGGATGAAAAACAGCCCCAGCTATATTTGATCCCCACAAAGGGTGGCGAAGCCCGTCCCATAACCGATCTAAAAGGAGAATTTGGAGCTTACGAATGGTCTCCAGATGGCTCGAAAATCGTCCTCCAATTCCGGGCGAAGGACGCCGAAGCCATCGAGCGAGAAGAAGACGAGACCAAGAAAAAATTGGGCATCGTCCAGCGGCACTACGACCGCGCTTATTACAAATTCGATGGGTATGGCTTCTTACCTAAGGAACGCTGGCACATCTGGACAGTAGACATCGAAAGCGGGCAGGCCTCACAGCTCACCGATCATCCAGTTTTCGACGAAGCCGAGCCCACCTGGTCGCCGGATGGGAAATGGATCGTCTTCCAGTCCAACCGCAACGCTGACCCCGACTTGACCTATGGTGACAACGATCTGGTCATCGTCTCCGCTAACGGGGGCGAACTACGAGTGATCGAAACTCCCGGGCGCAATACCCAACTGCCGCGCGTTTCCCCTGACGGGAAGTGGATTGCCTATTTTGCCCAGCGGGGCCACGACCAGTGGTGGCAAAACACCGATTTGTGGGTAGTCCCCTTCGACGGATCGGCCCCATCTGAGAACTTGACCCAGGAGCTGGATTTCAGCATCGAGAATGCCACGCTCAACGATTTAAACATTGGCGGCGCACTGGCGCTTCCCCCAACCTGGTCACCTGACAGCCAGACAATCTATTTCCAGGTCAGCAAACACGGCTGCGGGCAGTTGATGACAATCGACGTGCGGGGCGAAAATTTGCAGACCGTGATCGAAGAGAAAGGCGTGGTCGGCGGGTATAATTTCGACCGCGGCCACAGCACGATGGCTTATTTCTTTGGAACGATGCAAGACCCCGGGCAGGTTTTCGTGCACCATCTCGGGGACGGGGAATCCCGCCAGATCACGCGTACCAACGCCTGGTTAGGTGTGGTGGACCTCGGCCAGGTTGAGGAGGTTTGGTTCGAAGGGCGGGACAACAACGCTCTTCAGGGTTGGATTCTGAAGCCCCCAGGCTTCGACTCTTCCCAAAGATATCCCTCCATCCTCGAAATCCATGGTGGGCCGCTGGCGCAGTACGGCGAGTTCTTCATGCACGAGTTCTACTACCTGGCGGCGCAAGGCTATGTGGTCTACTTCAGCAATCCGCGCGGGGGACAGGGATATGGTGAAGAACATGCCAAGGCCATCTGGGGGGACTGGGGCAATGCCGACTATGCCGACCTGATGCTCTGGGCTGACCATATGGCCGCACAGCCATATATCGACCACGAGCGCATGGGAGTCACCGGCGGCAGCTACGGCGGCTATATGACCTTGTGGATGATCGGCCACACCCACCAGTTCAAGGCTGCTGCGGCTCAACGTGTGGTCAGCAATTTCGTCAGTATGTGGGGCACCAGCGACCTGAACTGGATCTTTCAGCAAGTGTTAGGGGATAAACCGCCCTGGGAAGACCTGGAAAAGGTTTGGAAACACTCACCGCTGGCTTACATCGGCAACGCCCAAACGCCTACGCTGATCATCCACAGTGAGCACGATCACCGCTGCCCCATTGAACAGGGAGAGCAGGCTTTTATAGCGTTGAAGACCCTGGGGGTCGATACCGAGATGGTGCGCTTCCCCGAAGAGCCCCACGGTCTCTCCCGTCAGGGCCGCACCGACAGGCGCATTGTCCGCCTGAACCACATCCTGCGCTGGATGGATAAATACCTAAAATAGATTTCTTTTGTAGAGACGCTCCGGTGGGGCGTCTCTACTGCGATATCCTAATAGTTCTCACAATTCCATAGTGACTTTAATCACAACGCGCTTGACAGGGGCGAAAAGAATCGCTATGATGTATGTTACCGGTCACGTGATCGGTAACATCACTTCGTTTGTAACTAGAGGCGGTCCTTTTGGTTCGTTCCAAAGTAACCATCCGAGATGTAGCAGCACACGTTGGCGTATCTCACCAGACTGTTTCGCGCGTGATCAACAACAGCGAGCGCGTCCGCCCGGAAACGCGTGCACTGGTCGAAGCTGCTATCGAGGAACTGGGGTATAGTCCAAACGCCATCGCCCGCTCCATGGCCCGGGGGCGTACATGCACATTAGCTTGCATCTCTCCCAACTTGACCGACTTTAACTTTGCCAGCATTATCGAAGGAGCTAAGGCAGAAGTCCGCAAGCATGATTACTTCTTAATCGCCTCTTCCGCGCCCACGGAAGAGGAGTTTTCACGTCTGGTAGAGGAGTTGTTCACCAGTCGCAGAGCCGAGGGATTGTTTGTCATCAACCCATATGCTGATGGCCGACACAATCTGCTGCCCCCTGGTGCTCCAACGGTATTCGTGGGTGCGCGCCCACGCAAGAGGGATACAGTCAGCTCGGTAGCCTTGGACGATGTCGGTGCGGCTCGCCAGGCCACCCAGCATTTGATTGAACTGGGTCACCGTCGAGTTGCCACGATCACTGGGCCGATGGTAGAGGATTGCTCCCAAGACCGCTGCTCAGGATACGAGAAAGCCCTCCAGGATAACAGTATCAACCCAGACCCCAGTCTGGTTATCGCTGGAGATTGGGCAGCTACTTCGGGATATCAAGCTCTCCAGCAGTTAATCAAGCTACCTTCCCCCCCCACAGCTATCTTTGCTCAAAATGATCGCATGGCCATCGGCGTACTGCGTGCAGCACGAGAATTGGGTATTTCTGTTCCAGACGAGTTATCTGTCATCGGGGTTGATGATATGCCCTTATCTTCATATTTTGATCCCCCGCTGACAACCATGCATCAAGAACCGCTTTCCATCGGTCGTGATGCTGCACGCTTGTTAATCGATACAGTGGAAGAGCGTGAAACTTCTCCAATACATTTATTGCAGCAGGCTCAACTCATTCAACGTCAATCCACTGGGCCAGCTATATCGACATAGGAGGTGCCAACCCAGAAAGAACTAAAACGCTAATCTATCCTATCAAACTTCTACGCAAGAGGAGAAAGATTTTATGAACCGCAAATCATTTTTGATCGTTTTAGGCCTGCTGGCCATCATCGCATTAGCCCTGACTGCCTGCACACCCGAAACTGTCACCGTCATCGAGACTGTTGTCGTCGAAAAAGAAGGGGAAACGATCGTCGAAACCGTCGAGGTCGAAAAGGAAGTTCAGGTAGAGGTTGAAAAAGAGGTGCCCGTTGAGAAATCTGTGGTGATCTACAACTCCTACATGAGCGACCCCGCACCTCGTGAAGCTGATGCCCAAATCGTCAGCATGTTTTCTGAGCAGAATCCTGGCATCGAGGTCATTCACAGCACCGTGGCACACGAGGATTTCAAGCAGGCCATTCGCGCTTACTTGACCGCCTCCACCCCACCCGATGTCCTGACCTGGTTCGCTGGCAACCGCGCCCGCTTCTTCATCGACAATGACCAGATCCTGGACATCAGCGATGTTTGGGAGAGCGAAGGCTGGAACGAGAGCTATCCCAAGGGTTTCCAGGCCATGAGCTCTGTTGACGGCAAGCAATACTTCCTGCCGACCTCCTGGTACTGGTGGGCTGTTTATTACCGCGTTTCTGTCTTTGAAGAATTGGGCCTCGAACCCCCCGAAACCTGGGAAGAGTTCCTGGATGTCTGCCAGGTTCTGCAAGACAACGGCAAAATCCCCATCACCATTGGTACAAAGTGGCGTTGGACTGCCGCGGCCTGGTTCGATTATCTGAACATGCGCGTCAATGGCCCGCAATTCCACATCGACCTGATGCTGGGCAAGGAAAGCTATGATGATCCGCGCGTGCGCGATGTCTTCACCTACTGGCAGGATCTGCTGGACAAGGGCTACTTCATCGATGATGCGGCTGCCTATTCCTGGTCTGAGGCCCTGGAACCCCTGATCACTGGCGATGCCGCCATGTACCTGATGGGTGATTTCATTCGCGACAACCTGCCCGAAGAGACTGTTGCAGACCTGGACTTCTTCCGCTTCCCCATCATTGACCCCAGTGTGCCGATTGGCGAAGATGCCCCAACCGATGGCTTCTTCATCGCTGCCAACTCCCAGAACGTTGAGAACGCCAAAGCCTTCTTGGGATACCTGGGTTCTGTTGAAGTTCAGACCTATTTCGCTGAAGAACTCGGTCGTCTGCCCACCAACGGTGATGTTGACCGCAGCATCTTCACCGAGACCCAGCAGAAGGGTATGGCGCTGATCGATGGCGCTGACTTCGTTGCTCAGTTCTACGATCGTGACACTACCCCCGAGATGGCCGACGAAGGCATGAACGCCATGATGGCCTTCTGGGATGATCCTTCACTGATCGACGATTTGCTGGCAGATCTGGAAGCGACCCGCCAAGAAATATTCGAAAGCGAATAGCCAACCTATTCTCCTTCAGCCGGGGGCGACGGAAATCCGTCGCCCCCAAATTTTCTAGAGGAGGCAGCAGATGATCAAATCCCGACGAGATATTATTCCTTATTTATTTCTGATTGTCCCTGTCATTATTTACATCGTTTGGGTTATCGGCCCGATGTTCTACACCTTCTATCTCAGTCTCACAGATTGGGACGGCCTCACTACGCCTAACTACATCGGGATCAAAAACTACGTCAAACTCTTCGATGATCGGGTGTTCTACATCTCGATGACGAACAACCTGAAATGGCTATTAGCCTTCATTACGATACCTGTGGTATTTGGGCTAGGGTTGGCGATGGTATTGAATGTAGCCATTCCGGGAGAGAAATTCTTTAAGATGAGTTTCTATATGCCTATGGTGCTGGCCATGGTGGTCAGCGGCTTGATCTGGGGCTGGATGTTCCATCCTTCAGGCGGGTTGATCAACAACTTCCTGACATGGACAGGCCTGGTCGAAAAGGGACCAGGCTGGCTCAGCGACCGCGACCTTGTGCTCTGGTCGATCATCGGAGTTGCGATTTGGCGCCAAATAGGCTACGTGATGGTGCTCTATCTAGCTGGATTGAAGAGCGTAAACCCTCAACTTCTGGAAGCAGCTCATGTCGACGGGGCCAACAACTGGCACACTTTTTGGAGAATCCTGCTGCCATTGCTCACACCGGTGACCGTCATCGTGCTGGTAATCAGCGTGATCGACTCACTGCGAGCCTTCGACCTGGTTTCAGTAATGACCCGTGGTGGACCAGCCCATGCTTCATCCGTTCTAGCCAATTTCATGTATATCGAGGCCTTCAACAATTACAAGATGGGTTACGGGGCTTCAATTGCCGTGATGTTATTCTTCCTGAGCTTAGTTTTCATTTTCGTTTACCTCAGGCGCGTGATGCAGGATGAGATGGAGTATTAAAATGGAAACAGCAAAGACATATTTCAATTCACCCTGGCGAGTACTGATTTATCTTGTATTAGTGATAGCCACTTTCCTTTGGCTGGTACCCATGCTGACCGGGTTGGTCACATCTATCCGAACCTTTGATGACATCCTCTACAACGGCTTCATTTCCTGGCCCAAAGAGGTTACCCTGGAGAATTTCAGAACTGCCTGGGAGCGCGGCGGATTGAGCCATTACCTGCCTAACAGCTTCATCATCACACTGCCTTCTCTCGGTTTGACCCTGTTTCTTTCATCACTGGCAGCTTATTCGTTGGCGAGATTCAAGTTCAAGGGCAACCACCTGATCTTCTTCACCTTTGTGGGAGGAATGCTGCTACCCTTCCAGGTGCTCATGCTCCCGGTCTTCCGCCTGACAGATTGGATGGGATTGTATGACACCTATTGGGGCTTGATTTTCTTCCATACAGCATTCCAGCTTGGCTTCTGCACTTTTATGCTGCGCAACTATATGCGTACCGTCCCTGGCGAAATCCTCGAGGCAGCGCGCATTGATGGCTGCGGTGAAGTCCGCATCTGGTGGCAGATCATGCTGCCCCTGACTCTGCCTGCAATAGCAGCTATTGCCACCCTTGAGTTCACCTGGATCTTCAATGATTATCTCTGGGCCATCGTGCTGCTTCGCAGCGATAAGCTCAAACCCATCACTGCGGGATTAGCAACCCTGCAAGGTCAGTACGTCACCGAGTGGCCCGTCATCGTAGCTGGAGCACTCATCGGCACCCTGCCAACGTTGCTGGTCTTCCTCTTCTTGCAGCGCTACTTCATCGAAGGACTGACACTCGGTTCTACGAAATAGACAATTACCTGCTGAGGGTATACAGGGTATACTAGCCACCATTCTGTATACCCTTTTCTTTTAGCAAAATCCGATACTCTCATCATCACAACAACTATGAAACTTGGAGTCTGCTACTACCCTGAACATTGGCTTCGTGAACGCTGGCCCATCGATGCGCAACAAATGCGCGAAGCGGGAATCTCCATTGTACGCATCGCCGAGTTTGCCTGGGCATTGATGGAACCCAGCCAGGGAGACTACGATTGGGCCTGGTTGGATGACGCAATCCAGGTACTGGTAGATGAAGGTCACCAGATTGTGCTTTGCACACCCACTGCCGCACCCCCAGCCTGGCTCATTCAATCTCACCCAGACATTCTCCCGGTCGATGAAAAGGGTCGCAGGCTGCGATTCGGCTCTCGGCGGCATTACTGCCCCAACAACCCTGCCTTTCAGCATCATACTGAGAAGATCGTCCGTGCTATGGCGGAACGGTATGGGAATCATCCCTCGGTCATTGGCTGGCAAATCGACAATGAATTCGCCTGCTATATCCCGCGCTGCTACTGCGATGTCTGCGCCGCGAAATTCCGCGGCTGGTTAGAAGAAAAATACAAAACCCTGGAAGCTCTCAACGATGCCTGGGGAACGGCCTTCTGGAGCCAGGTCTACAATGAGTGGGAACAGATCGAACCCCCAAACCTGACCGTCGCCGAACCCAACCCCAGTCATGTGCTCGATTATCATCGATTTTTCTCGGACTCTTGGGTAGCATACCAAGACATTCAAATATCCAATCTCAAAAATCTAATCGCCAAACGCCAATTCATCACCCATAACATTATCGGCAACCTTACCGATATCGACTACTACGACCTGGCCGAAAACCTGGATTTCATCTCCTGGGACTCCTACCCCACGGGATATGCCGAGATGGGGGGCGATGATCGCTATTTCCCTGGAGAAAGCCGTCCGAAATATTCCCACGATCTTGGCGACCCCATGATCACAGGTTTTTTCCACAGTATGACGCGAGGGTTAAAGCAGGCCCCTTTCTGGATCATGGAACATCAGACCGGGATGGTCAATTGGAGCCACACCAATACCGGTGTTCGTCCCGGCGCGCTGCGTCTGTGGACCTGGCAGGCTTTAGCGTCAGGAGCAGAGGCAGTGGTCTATTTTCGCTGGAGGGCTTCGCGCTTTGGGTTGGAGCAGCACCACTCGGGGTTGCGGAAGCATGATGGCAGTCCCGATGTTGGTTATCATGACCTTCTCTCTATGAAATCTGAACGAGAGCTGATGGAGAAAATTAGCGAAGAACCGCTCAAAGCACCGATTGCTATGCTGATGGATTACAACGATCTCTGGGCCATCGATCACCAGCCCCACCGAGAGGGGTTCGACTACCTCCGCTATCTATTCGTCTTTTTCAGGGCTTGTCAGAAACTGGGACTAAATGTGGATTTGGTTTCTCGCGAAGCAGATTGGAGCGAATACACGATCCTGCTTGCACCAACTGCTCATCTCGGATCTGAAAAACTTGCGCAAAGGCTGCATGATTTTGCTGAACAGGGTGGAACTGTGATGCTGGGAATCCGCTCAGGGTTCAAGACCAGCACGAACGTAGTCACTGATCTGCCCCTTCCCGGTGTCTTCAAAGGGCTCGTGGGGGCAACGGTCGCTCAATGGCATCCCCTACCCTCGGGAGTCAGCTATCCTCTCCAGAGCGAGATTTTGAATACCAGTAGCGAGGTCACATTCTGGGCAGAAGCACTAAACCCAGATTCGGGCACCAATGTATTGGCCTCCTATGAAACTGAACCATTCCAAGGTAAAGCTGCCATCACTCAAAAGCAAATCGGGAATGGGCAAATCTATTATTTTGGATTTTACCCTTCTCTCGATCAGGCAATCGCCTTTGTCAAGCATCTTACTTCCTGGCACAAAATTGACATTCTCGAAGAACTCCCTTCGGGCATGATCGCTATTGAACGAGGGGATGCCACCCTTGTATTCAACTTTACTGACCAACCCTTGAAGACCAGCATTCGAGGAAATGAAATCCAGGTTGCAGGGCGCGATCTATTCTTCTTTACAGAGTGATATTATGAAAATGGAAGACGGCCAGTTTATCGTTTATGGCAACAAACTCAATAAAGCACAATCCCGCAAGGCTATCAGATGGGGAAACATGCTCGCCAAGAAGTTCAACTATGACCCTAACGAAAAATACACCCTATCACTGGAAGACAACCCCTACGGAGGAGATATCTTTGGGCTAAAGGATATTTTGCGCCAAGACCATGGAGAGCCGATCGCGAAAGAGGGTTCCGTGGTGATCAGCACCATCCGTATGGGATTTGGACACTACCGCATTGCCATGGCAGGAGCCTCGGCGGCCAGGGCAATGGGCTTTACCCCCTTGTGGTTGGACTTGCTGTCCATCCCCGGCATCACCACCGATGTGATCAACTGGTGCAACACCTGGTACAGCCGTTTTTCCCGCATTTCGCAGCGCAACGAGTTTTTCAATGAACACGTTTGGGAGTCAGTCACCACTGGGAACCGCACACTGCCCGGTTTGAACGCTTTCCTGAACGCCTGGATCGTGGGTTGGCCGTGGCGCTTCTTAAAGACCAATGTAAAAGATTACAAGATGAGTGAGCTTTTCAGAAACCTGCACGAAGCATTGCCACAAGATATTCCTGTGCTCACCTCACACATGTGGAACTGCATGGGTGCTGTAGCCGCCGGGATGACCAATGTGGTTGACATGATGTTCGACAACTGGCCCATGGCCTTCCAACTCACAGAGGGGGCCAAGCACGGGGTACAATCCCCATCCGGGTATTACGGCTTCAGAGTGATGCGCGGCTTCGACGACAAAGGCAAGGTTATGAACCCAGTCAGGCCGGACGAGTTGTACTACGTCGGCCATCACATCGATCATGAACTGGTAGACAACATCGAAGTCGATTGCGATGCGCGGCTGAAACGCATGCGGGATAACGCGCCGCGCAGATTCCTGATCACCATGGGCGGCGCCGGCGCGCAGCGGGAGCTTTTCAAAGCCATGATCGAGCACTGCATCCCCCTGGTCAAGCAGGACAACGTCACTCTATTCGTAAACCTGGGGGACCATAAGGACAACTGGGACTGGCTGGAAGCGGAATTAACTGATCACAGCGATCTCATTCAAACTCATTTCTCCTGGGAAGATACTCGAACCTTTGCTGACTCCATTCGCGAAGGGTCAGCCGGGGGAGTGCACGTTTTCTTGTTCGACAACACCTTCCACGCCGTATACGCTTCCAACTATTTGATGCGAGTAGTAGATGTGCTGATCACCAAGCCCAGCGAACTGGCCTTCTACCCCATCCCTAAGATCTTCAACGAACGCGTCGGCGGTCACGAGATGTGGGGGGCGATCCGCGGGTCAGAGCTGGGTGATGGCACTGTTGAAGTTCGCACTATTCCCGAAACGCTGCAAGCCATCGACCTGCTCACCCACGAAAGCGATCTCCTGGAGATGTACTGTGACTGCATCGTCAAGAATAAGAGCATCGGCATTTACGATGGTGCCTATAAGTGTGTCGAATTAGCCACGGGCAAGAATTTCGAACGCAAAAAATAGATCGCGAATAAGTTCGAATGGCGCGAATACAATTGGACGTATTCATATCATTCGTGGTATTCGCCACCATTGGATGAATACCTAAAATAGACTTCTTTTGTAGAGACGCTCCGGTGGAGCGTCTCTACTGCGATATCCTAACAATTCTCACAATTCCATAGTGATTCTAATCACAACGCGCTTCCCAGACTCGCCCAACGTAGTTGGGCTGCTGACCCAGAGCGA
Source organism: Anaerolineales bacterium (assembly GCA_028278545.1). GTDB lineage: Bacteria > Chloroflexota > Anaerolineae > Anaerolineales > UBA11858 > NIOZ-UU35. The sequence goes on along the minus strand of JANQED010000128.1, from coordinate 4,250 downwards.
AGAAACAGGCTGCGAGTTGGTGCAGAGCACCGCTCACAGCCTGTTTTCTTTCGGGCGCTTTCATGTACAATTGGTGGAACCGGCTCAGAATGGAGTATTGAAGATGGATTGGCTAAAAAATACCCTGGCAAGGGGCTCAGAAACTCGCGATTTATTGCAAACCACCTCTCGCAATATCATTTTCACGACGGGCGTGCTGTATATGTTATGGCATTTTGTCGCCACCTTAGCCTGGCCTAGAACGTTCAACTCGACGATATGGCTGGTTTCTATCTCCGTAGTTGTTCTGATTGTCGCGACCATCAGATTAGTGGAGCACAGCTATTTATTTGCTCAATTGATCTGGCAAGTCGGGTTGGCATTTGTCATCCTGCTGGCCTATCACCTCTACCATCGCCCTGAAATCACCCTGATGCTTACCTTCCTGCCTCTCATCGCCACGGCAACCGTCGGGCGATGGGGCACGATCGTGGTGGAAGGGCTGATCATCATTTTGATCTTGACCATCCAAAGAACAGCTTTTCTACCCCCTTTAGATTCCGGTTACGCAGTGGGCATCATCCTAGGGAGCCTGTTCACCGGCTTTTTTGGCTGGGGACTATCCAACAATTTGCTGTCTGCCTTATCGTCTTCTTCTTACCACTATCACAGGGCGCGCGAACTGCTCGATGAAACCCGGGACCGTCGAGCGGAAATCAGCCGGATGTTGAAGGAGCGCAACCAGACCAATTACCAATTAGAAAGGCTGAACCAGATGCTCCAGTTTGCCCGCACAAAGGCGGAAGAAGCGCGTGAAGACCGGGATCGCTTCATCCTGGCCGTCAGTCACGAACTGCGCAGCCCGTTGAATTTTATTCTGGGTTTCAGCGACCTGATGGCAAATTCGCCCGAAACCTACGCCAACATCAAAAAGTGGCCTCCGGGGCTATTCGAGGACGTGCAAGAGATCTATCGCAGCAGCACCCATCTCATGAGCCTGATCGATGACATCCTGGATATGGGGCAAATAGACGCCCAACAGATGACCATCTACCGGGATCAGGCATCCATTCAAGAGCTTGTCGAGGAAGCCAAAAAAATGGCGGAGCCCGCTTTTGCTCAAAAGGGACTGTGGTTGAAAACGAAATGTGAAGCCAATTTGCCTCTGATTTTTGTCGATGCAACGCGCATCAGGCAGGTGCTGCTGAATCTGGTGAACAACGGTTTGCGCTTTACCGAAGAAGGCGGGGTCATGGTAAGCGTGGAGAAAAAAGGCGATTTCCTGCTCATAGAAGTAGAAGATACCGGAACGGGCATCGCGGAGGAAGATATCCCCAAAGTCTTCGAAGCGTTCCGTCAGGTCGGACAAGATTCCTGGCGCCGCCGGGAGGGGACCGGCTTGGGCCTAGCCATCAGCCAGCGCTTCATCGAACTGCACGGCGGCGAAATGTGGCTCGAAAGCGACCTCGGCAAAGGCTCGCGATTCTATTTCACGATCCCGGTTTTGGATGCCACCCAGGAAATGGAGCTGATCGTCGAACATCAAGGCTGGCAAAGACTGCCCCGGTATATGTCGGGCGAGGAGCAGCCCCTGGCTCTGCTGGTTGCGGCTGACTCTCTGACGGGGCGAGTCGTTCAGCAAAGCCTGGACACCTTCAAAATCATCACCGTGGAGGAGATCGACGAACTGCCCGAATGTGTAGTGAAATACTATCCCCAGGCGATCTTCGTCGATAAATCGATCTCGCTGGAGGGCAGGCTGCGCTTACGTGACCTGCCTTACGACCTGCCCGTGATCGGCATTTTCCTGCCCGGCATGTTGGACGGCTTCCAGTCTCTGCCTGAAAACGTGCATGATTACCTGGTCAAGCCGGTTGACCGGGGTGACCTGATCCAGGCTGTGCAGCGCCTGGGGAAGGAAGTCTCTCGCGTTTTGGTGGTCGATGATGACCCGGCCATGGTGCGTTTCGTCACCAAATCGCTCAAGGCCGCCGATAACTTAGAAGAATTTCCCGCGGAATTCCAATTCCTGACCGCCTATACAGGTCAACAGGCCCTCGACCACTTAAGAGACAAAGCGGTGGATGCTGTCCTGCTGGACCTGGACCTGCCCGACATCAACGGCTGGGAAGTCTTGGCAGAGCTGCAAAGTGATCAGAGTATCAATGGGGTTCCCGTGATCATCATCTCGGCGATGGACTTCCCCCAAATCCTGTATACCAATGGGAGACAGGTATTCGATGTTATGATGAGACGACCCTTCTCCAAGCAAGAGATGGGCGCAGTACTCAACGCCATTCTGGAAAACGTGAAACCGATCTACCCCCGGGCTACAAATTCAGCCGCTCAAGCTCAGCAAGCAGATCACGCTGCCTGACCGGCTTCTTCAAGAATCCGGCTGCTCCCAATGATTGGGCCAGTTCAGGCTCCTCCCAGGCCGAACACACCAGAATGGGGATATCCCTGGTGGTCAAATCCATTTTCAGTGCCTGGAGAATCTCCCAGCCATCCACTTTGGGCATCATCACATCCAGCGTGATCAACTTGGGTTTGAGCTGACGGGCAAGCGCCAGCACCTCGCCCGGATCGGTGATCCCAACCACCTGGTACAGTGAACGGCTCAAGAAACGACGGAACATCTGCTGGGTGGGTTTTTGATCGTCAACCACCAAAATGATGGATTGGTCAGCCAACGGCAGGCAGAATACCAGTTCGATCTTCCCAGACTCCCCTTCCGGCGGCAGAGAAATCTGGATAGCACCCTTCATTTGCCGGCTCCAATACCTGGCAGACTCTAACAGTTCGGCATGATCGCTCTCTTCAGCCTGGCTCCAGGGGCCGGACAGCGAGCAGCGAATGACCACCTGGGCTTTCCCATTCATCTTTTCAGTCTGCAGGTGCATATCACCTTCACAGGGAAAATTCATCAAATAACCCACCAGACCGATGAGTATTTGCCGGATGACGATACGGTCTGACATCACCAGGATGGGGTTGGGATCCAATGTCAACCTCAGAGAATAGCCATCCATGCCGATGCGCTTCTCCAGAACCCCTTCAATGCCCATGATGATGCCGTTGAGGTCCAGGATCTCCAGGCTTGAATCAAATGCCTGCTGATCTGCTTCAGAGTCAAACGCTTGACCCCCTTCGAGGACATCTCCGGCTACCAATTGATCCCAGATACGGCCAGACAAGGCCTGAAGCGCCCGGCTGTTGTCCCGTCGAATCTGCCGTTCACTAAGCGACAAAGCCTGTGATATCTCCGGTAGGCCCGCTCCCTCTACATAACGTTTGCGTAAAATATGGTACGGCCGCCAATTCACGTCGTGCAGGGACTCTTCTCCGGCAGGTTTGAAACGCTCGATATCCTCGAGTATCAACTTGCGCATATATTCCCCGCGACTGCCGCGGAAATCAGGCGGCGGCGAGACCACCGTGATCAGGGGATGGGTCTCTAATACAGTATAGTCGTAAAGATGGGCGATCAAATCCCTGAAAAGGCTCTTGAACTCTCTTTGATCCATGATCATTTAGCAATTTGAAGACAAATCAGTGCTCTATCAAGCGGTTTCTCGGAGGAGCGCAACCATTTGGCCGCGTGATGTCCGCAGGATGTCCAAAAACCAGTTGAGTTGCTTTCTCCATGTTCGTATAATAGACTTTAACGATTTGTTAACGGGTTATCATGTGTTTTCATAACCCTGGCGGTCACAAAAACACAGTTGACCGCAAAATTGATTTTACCTTAGTTCATCATCCCTGATGGAAAATCCCTTGTCGTAATAAATCTGCTAAGGTATCTGAAGAGTACCCGTAATCGAAGGAGGTGAAAAGTTCGAATACAAAATGCAAACACCCATTTATCATTCGAGGAAGAATTTTAGTCAACTTACTTCAAGGAGAAGAAAATGCCGAAAAATAAATTGTGGTATAGCTTACTTGCAATCACCTTGTTAGCTGCACTGGTTCTGGCGGGCTGCACCCCGGCAGAAGAAGCTGCCGAAGAACCTGCTGCTGAAGAGGCGATGGCCGAGGAAGCCCCAGAAGAAGAGGTCGCCGCGGGCAGTCAGCTAGAGATCTACTCCTGGTGGGCAGGTGACGAAGGCCCTGCTCTGGAAGCGCTCATCGCTGTCTACAATGAGATGTACCCCGAGGTCGAGGTCATCAATGCCACCGTCGCCGGCGGCTCCGGCGTCGAAGCCAAAGCCGTCCTCAAGACACGCCTCCTCGGTGGTGATCCCCCTGACACCTTCCAGGTCCACGCCGGG